>CBDBCL010000001.1:0-17318 GCA_965202755.1 Rhodospirillales bacterium
GGGGGGCCCAGGCCTGTCCAGAGGAAAAATGAAGGTAGGATGACATTCTTTCGGGGACGGCCGTCGCTGCGGGCCGCCGTCGCCGCGGGCTTTTCGGAGATGCACCCTACCAGCAGCCGAGCGCCCGCAGTTCCGCCGCCAGCTCGGAAGGAAGGCCGGTGACGCTACCGGAGAGATCCCGGGGTGCTGCGTCGGCGCGGAAATAGCGCCAGCCCTGGAAGGCGCGATGCGGCCGCGGCTCCACGGCAACCAGATCGGGATCAAGCATCAGGAGCGTCATGGACTGGCCCAGTTCGTTGACGCCAGCCTCCAGGCCGGTCAAGGCCTGGCGGCAGAGGATCAGACCCTTGATCACCCAGTAGATCGAACCGCCGTCCCGCAGTTCCACGTCACGGCGCGGCTTCTGCCGGGTCATGTGATAGAGCCGCCCTTCCTTCGCCAGACGCTCCTGCTGCCACTCCAAGAGGCTTTCCTGGCTTTCACTGCCGACCGAGAGCTTCAGCAGATGCAAGCTCATCGTCCCGAGCGCCTTCTGCAGGCGGCACGGCGGGCTTGCGGATCTTCCTTAGGTCCAGGAGGGCGCAGCCTTTCCCTCATCGCTTCCCCTGCTTCGCGTTGCTGCCGGCGATCAGACCGGCCAGAGCACGATAGTCGTCATGACGCAAAACCGCCAAGAGTTCATCAACCGCCTCCTCGGAACTGCCCAGAACCTCGAGCAGGGCGGCCCCCAGCCGCAAGCTGCCTTCCACCGCCTCCGGCACGGCGACCAGCGCCCCCATGGCCTTCAGGCGATCAGCCTCGGCGACGTCGCGAGCCCGGGCCAGGACGGGAAGCTCGGGCCAGCGCTTCAATACAGCCTCCACCGTGTGCTCCGCCGCCTGGGCGCCGTCCAGGGTGACGACCAGCCCACGCGCCCGCTCCGCCCCCGTAGCCTCCAGCATCTCCGAGCGACTGGCATCGCCAAAAAAGACTGGCAGACCCTGCTGGCGACAGCGGATGACCCGCCCCGGATCCAGATCCAAAGCGACGAAGGCTACGCCTTCGCTGGCCAACAGGCGCGCCACAGTCTGCCCGACCCGACCATAGCCGGCTAGGATGATGTGGTCGTGCAATTCGCAGCTCTCCTTTTGGATGGCCCCGCGGGCCGCCGCCGGTGGGCGCACCAGCCACTGGGCTGCCTGGCGTCCCAACCAGAAGAAACCCGGCGACAGCGCCATGCTGACACCGACGATGGCGGCCAGAAAACTCGCCAACTCGAGCGCTACCACCTCTTGCAGGACCGCAGCCGCCAAGGCCACGAAGGCGAACTCGCCGGCCTGGGCGAGATTACCGCCGACCCGCAGGGAAACCTCCCAGTTTTGCCCGGTCGCGCGGCAGCAGAGCGCGGCGATCGCCGCCTTGCCAAGCAACAGTGCTAGCGCCAAGCCCAGGATCTGCGGCCAGGCCGCCAGGATGATGTCGAGGTCGAGCGACAGGCCGATGTAGATAAAGAACAGCCCGAGCAGCAAGCCCTTGATCGGCCTGAGATCGGCCTCGACCTGATGGCGAAAGGCCGAACCGGAGAGCACCAGCCCGGCCAGAAAAGCACCCAGAGCCATCGATAGACCGGCCAGCGACAGGAAATAGGCACTGCTCAGGACCGTGGCCAAGGCCAGCCCGACCAAGACCTCGTGGTTGCGCGCACCGGCTACCAGACGATAGAGCGGCTGCAGCAAAATCCGCCCGATGGCAAAGGCAAGCGCAATGGCCAATACCGCCTTGCCCAAGGCGCCCAGCGCCAGTCCCAAGACGTCCTCGCTGTCGCTGGCCAGGACCGTGACCAAGGTCAAGAGCGGCACGATCGCCAGATCCTGCAACAGCAAAACCGAAAAGGTGACCCGGCCATGCCGTGCCGCCATCTCACCGCCCTCGGCCAGGTGCTGCAGGACGATCGCGGTGGAGGAGAGCGCCAAGGCGCCGCCGATGATGACAGCCGTGGCTCCCTCCTCGCCGAAGCCATAGGCCAGCGCGGCGATCGCTATGCCGGTGACGCCGACCTGCAGACTGCCCAAGCCGAACACCAGATTGCGCAGCGCCATCAAACGCGCCAGAGAGAGCTCCAGGCCGATGAAGAACAGCAAGAAGACCACGCCGAGTTCGGCCAGAAAGGCCAGTTCGCGCGGCGCGGCCAAGCCGAATCCATCCGGCCCCAAGACCACACCGGCAGCCAGATAGCCAATGATCGAGCCCAAGCCCAGACGCGGCACGATGGCGACGATCACCACCGCGGCCGCCAGAAAGATCAGGATCTCTGCAAGTTGTGCCTGCTCGTGCATCGCAGATCGGCTCCTGCCATAGTGTTCGGCCTAAGGAATGCGTCTCAGATCTCTTGCCACGCGGGCTTGCGCTTCTCCAGGAAGGCAGCTAGGCCCTCTTGACCCTCGGCGGACGCGCGAATGGTAGCAATACGCTGGGCCGTCTCCTCGATCACCGCGACATCCAGCGGGCGGTCGACTGCAAACAGGAGATCCTTCGCGGCCGTCAAAGCCGCCGGCCCGCCCATGAGCAAGGCATCCAGGCTTCGGCCGGCGGCGGCATCGAGATCCGCCTCGGCGACCAATTGATGCAGCAGGCCGAGCCGCAGCGCCTCCTCGGCGTCGAAGCGCTCCGCCGTCAGGAAGAAGCGGCGCGCAGCACGCTGGCCGATTGCCTTGACGACATAGGGGCTGATGACGGCAGGCAAGAGGCCGAGTTTGACCTCCGACAGCATGAAGCGGGCCGCCGCGGTGCCAATGGCGATGTCGCAGCAGGCCACTAGGCCGACGCCGCCGCCGAAGGCCGCTCCCTGGACCCGGGCGATGGTCGGCTTCGGCAGGCGATCCAGGGTCCACATCAACTTGCCAAGGGCGCGGGCGTCGGCCAGGTTCTCGGCTTGGCCACAGCCGGCCATGCGCTTCATCCAGCCAAGATCGGCACCGGCCGAGAAGGATTTTCCCGCCGCGGCCAAGACCACGGCCCGTACCGCCGGATCGCCGCCCAAGCCCTCGAGCGCCTCGGTCAGGGCGGCGATCATGGCGTCGTCGAAGGCATTGTGCACCTCTGCGCGGGTCATGGTGAGCCACGCGATCCCACGGGCGTCGGTCTCAAGCTGCAACATGGTCCTGTCCCTTTTCCTCTTGGCCTTCTCCGCTGGGCCTTTCCCTCTGGGCATCCCGCTTCCTGCCTTGCATGGGTAGCATCGGAAGCGGCCTGTTGCTGCGCTGCCGTCGAGGCGGTTCCTCAATCTACATGGCTAGCCCCCGATTCCGGCAGGGCAAACAGACAAATTCGCTTGCCAGCGGGTTGTTCGAGCAGGCGGCGGCCCGCACTCGGCCGCCCTGATATAACACTCCCGACGGGCGGCCGGGTGCGGCTGCGGGCCGCTGCCGATTCTGCTTGAGTGGACGGCATACTAGCTTGGCTTGGCACGATTGCTGAAGGGAGTAGCGAGAATGACGCGCGATGCATGCCAAGTCGCCGCACGCCTGCCCGATGCCGACGCTCTGGCCGCCGCCGAGACGCGCGTCCGCAGCTTCATGGCGCCGACGCCGCTTTATCGCTGGCCGCTGATCGACCAGGCCCTGGGCGCAGCCGTTTGGGTCAAGCATGAGAACCAGACGCCTCTGGGGGCCTTTAAGCTGCGCGGCGGCATGGTCTACCTTGAAGGCCTTCTGCGCCGCATGCCAGACTGTCCGGGTGTCATCGCCGCCACCCGCGGCAATCATGGACAGTCGGTCGCCTTCGCCGCAGCGCGATTGGGTCTGCGTGCGGTCATCCTGGTCCCGTACGGCAACTCGCGGGAGAAGAATGCGGCAATGCGCGCGCTGGGTGCCGAGCTTTTCGAGTATGGCGGGGACTTTCAGGAAGCGCTCGAGCACGCCCAAGAGCGGGCCAAGCAGGAGGGTCTGCACCCGGTCCCCTCCTTCCACCGCGATCTGGTCGCCGGTGTCGCCAGCTATGGCTTGGAGATGCTGCGCGCCCAGCCGGACCTGAACCGCGTCTATGTGCCGATTGGTTTGGGATCGGGAATCTGCGGGGTGGCGGCAGCCCGCGCCGCCCTGGGTCTGGACTTCGAACTGGTCGGCGTGATTTCCGCCGGTGCGACCTGCTATCGCGACTCGCTGGCCAGCGGCCGGGCCCTGTCACGGCCGGTCGAGACCCGACTGGCCGACGGCATGGCCTGCCGCACCCCGCATCCCGAAGGTTTGGCGCTGATCGCGGAGCATGTGGCCCGCATCGTCACGGTGACCGACCAGGAGCTTGCAGAAGCGATGCAACTTTATTTCACGGCAACGCACAATCTGGCCGAAGGCGCCGGAGCAGCCAGCTTGGCAGCTTTGATGCAGGAGGGCGCCGGGCCGGAGGAGCGCGTCGGTCTGGTGCTCACCGGCGGCAACATCGACGCCGCGATCTACCGCGAGGTCTTAGAGGGAGGTAGTTGACCGACTTCTCCAGGCAGCCCGCCATTGCTGTGGCGGCAAGTCGAGCCAGCGTCGCTTGGGATCGAGAAAGATGCGCGCGAGCTGCAGGACGATCAGTGCGCAGAGCACGGCCGAGACCAGCACGTCGCTGAGGTAATGCGCAGCCGTCACCATGCGGGAAAAGCCGACCAGGGCGGCTGCGGTGAAGATCGGCAGGCGCAGGCTGGGCAAGGCTAGGCTCAGGACCACCGCGACGGTGACGGCGACCTGGGTATGGCCGGAGGGAAAGGAGTCCCAGGGGCGTCCCTCGACTATCCGCCCCAGGCCATAGAGTCCGTCGGAGAAGAAGGCCGAGGGCCGGCTACGACCGACGAGTGCCTTAAAGAGGTGGACCGCCGCGCCCGTTGCCGCCAGGCTGGCCAGCAGCAGCAAGCAGTAGCGACCGAGCCAAGCGCACCAAGCGGCCGCTTGCGGCTCTCGGCTATGCCCGCGAAAACTCAAGAGGTAAAGCAGAAGGGCGCCGATCACCCAGCCTTCGGCGCGGCCCAGTTCGCCGATCGTATCGAGTGCCGGGCGCACCAGAGCCCAACTGGAACTGCGCAGATAGATTGCCAGTGGCAGGTCGACGAAGAGAATCAGCACGACGACCAGGGTCAGCAGAACCAGTTCGCCGTAGGCCAAGGGGTGCTCGGCCATCCAGCGGTCGAAGCGCTGCACGCCGCCCTGCTTCGAGGTCACGGCGCGCGACCATAGAGCGTGATGCTGTCCTTGCGGCCCTTGGAGTAGTTCAGGCCGTCAAGCTTGGTCTTGGCCAGCGGCGTGACCCCCAGAGCCTCGCTGTCCTCGAGGAAGGCCGCCTGCTCGCGCTGGGTGACGGCAACCAGGGCCTTGGGATGCTCGGCCAGGTAGCGCGCGCCGGCGTCGGCCGACAGCAAGACCGTATTGGTGTCGGTCAAGAACACCAGGCTGGGCTCGTGATAGCCGACACTGGCCAAGGGCGGGACTGCGGGCTCTTTATATTCGGCATAGGCCTCTGCAAGGCGCGGCGAGATCCAAAGGAAGGAAAGCTTGGGCACATAGAGGCTCATGCCCCAAGCCATCACCAAGGCGACCAGCGGCGCCCCCCAGGCCAGCGCGGTCAAGGGCCGTCGGCGCAAGACTAGGATACTGCTGCCATAGGTGGCGGCCAGCACCAGCAATGCCACCACCACGCCAGGCCCGGCGGCCGCCGGTGCGTCGAAGGCCAAGGGCAGCCAGACGATTCCCGCCGCTATTGCGGTCCCACCGAGAAAGGTCAACAAGCCGAAGGCCTTGGCGAGACGCCCCATTAGCCAAGGACTCTTTGCGAACACCGCCCAGGCAACCAGCAGGGTCAAGGCCGGATAGGTCGGAAGCGTGTAGTGCGGCAACTTCGTCGGCGTCAGCTCGAACACCAGCCAGGAGGGGATCAGCCAGGCCAGGAGCAGGGCCAGGCCCGGCACCTGCCGGCGGGCCCGCCAAGCGGCAATCAGGGCCGGGACGGTGAAGATCGCCGCAGGCCAGAGCGCGATCAGTTGGACGCCGAGATAGAAGCCCGGCGGCTGGCCGTGCGACTCCACACCCTGCAAGAGCTTGGGGATCAGGTCCTCATTGGCCGCGCGCATCAGGAAGCCCTGATCCTGCAGGGTAATCGCAATGTACCAGGGTGCGGCAATCGCCAGCATCACCGGCAGGCCGATCAGCGGCCGCAAAGACCCCAGCCAGCGCCAGCGCCGACTGGCGATGCAGAGGGAAACCAAGGTCAGCCCCACTACCATAGGTGTCAGCGGCCCCTTGATCAGAATGCCCAACCCGACCGCCGTCCAGAACAGCAAGGCGGTTCCGATCCCTGGCCCAACGCACTGGTCACGGGCGATCCAGCAGCGTGCCAAGGCCAGCTGTGCTGCGACCACCGAGAATAGCAGCACCGCGTCGGTCTTGGCGTTCACGGCTTCCACCGCAAGGATGATGCAGCCGCCCAACAAGCTTGCCGCCAAGAGGCCCTCTTTGCGCCCGAACAGGGTTTGGCCGAACGAGAAGGTCAGGAGAACCGCCAGAATGGCGCCCAGCAACGACGGTAAGCGATAGGCCCAGATCTCATGCGATCCGGCCTGACCGGTCAGCCAGACAGTAGCGCTCTGCAGCCAGTGGATGCCGGCCGGCTTCTTGTTGCGCGGTTCGTGCTGAAACTTGATGGCGATCAGGTCGCCGCTTTCCAGCATCTGCTGAGAGGCCTGGGCGAAGCGCGACTCGTCGCGATCCAAGGGCGGCATTGACAGGAGTCCGGGCAGTGCCGCCAGCAGCACCAGCAGGACCAGGAAGACGCGTGGGCGGCGCAGGACCCAGTCGATCCAAACCCGCAGGCCCGGCTTGCCGCCGGAAGACACTGGGGTGCTTTCAGCGCCGGGGCGCGATATGGCATGTTGCTCTAGCATCGCATGGGCTTATAGCAACTCCGGTGGTTGACAACAGGCTCTGCGGACGATTTTGCTGCCTTGGCAAGCAGATCAGCCCCGAGTTTAGCCCAGAGCGGTCGGCCTCTTGCGGATCGCGATCCCCGTTCCGAAAGGCCTTGGATAGCGGTGTCCCCTACAGCCGACAGTGCGCCGGCGCAGCCAACGCGGAAGCCCCCTTGGATCAGCCTGGTCATCCCGGCGCTGAACGAGGAGGAGAACATAAAGCCCTTGGTCGGCGAAATAGCGGCCGCGCTGGACGGCGTGCACGACTACGAAATCCTTTTCGTCGACGACGGCAGCGACGACGGCACGGCCGCCGTCATCGAGGGCCTGATGGCCGATCCCGCTACGCCGGCAGCCGGTCGAATTAGGCTGCTGAAGCATGCCAAGCGGGCTGGGAAATCCGCCGGACTGCTGACCTCGGCGCGTGCCGCGCGCGGCACTCTTTTGGTCACCATGGACGCAGATTTGCAGAATGACCCTCTGGACGTCCCGGAGATGGTCAAGGCCTTCGAAGCCGGCGGGGGACTGGGCAAGGTGGGCGTTGTCGCCGGTCAACGCCGGCGCCGGCGTGACACTTTGCTCAAGCGTTTATCCTCCCGCACCGCCAATCGCGTACGTAGAGCACTGCTGAAGGATCGCACCCACGACACCGGTTGCGGGCTAAAGTTGGTGCCGCGCGAGATTTTTCTGGAGTTGCCTCACTTCGAAGGCATGCACCGCTTCATTCCAGCCTTGGCCGCGCGTTTGGGCTACAGCATCGAGCTGCAAAGCGTAAACGACCGAGAGCGCCTGGCCGGCCTCAGCAAATACGGCTTTTGGAACCGCCTCTGGGTCGGAATCGGCGACATGCTGACCGTCTGGTGGCTGATCCGCCGCTACAGCAAACCGGGAGAAGTCGCCGAGATCACCGGCAAGTGACACCTCGATCGGCCATCCCAAATCAGGAGTAGTAAAGACCGTGAGCGAAACCGCCGCCGCCTGCGCAGTCGCCATCCCCATTTTCTGGCTGATCGTCGGTTTCACCGGCCAAGCCCTCTTCTCTGGCCGCTTCCTGATTCAGTGGATCGTGAGCGAGCGGGCAAAGCGTTCGATGGTGCCGACCGCCTTCTGGCTCTTCTCGATCGGCGGCGGTGCCGTGATGCTGGTCTATGCCATCTATCGTGAAGATCCGGTCTTCATCTCCGGTCAAGCGGCGGGCTTGCTGATTTACGCAAGGAACCTCTGGTTCATTATGAAGAACGCGCGGGACAGGTCAGCCAAGCCACCAACGACGGTTTAGCAAGGCCAAGGCTCTTGACCGTCAGCGGTCATCGCGAGAGCAGATTGCCCGCCCCGGAAGAGAGGGCAACCCCGCCTCTACAATGAGGATCTGGCTACGGTCGCTCTATCGAAACGCACCTGGGGTTGGCTGGCGATCTTCAACGTCTGGTAGAACACGGTATAAAGTCTTCTTGGCTATATGCTCGTCGCCTCGCTCTTCATCGGCTACGGCTTGAACGGCTGGTCGGTCTTTGCCGCCACCTTACTCGCCAAGGCGATCATCGTCGTCTTGGTCAATTTGGCCGGCAAACCCAGTGTACGCTACGGCATCCCCTACCTCGTCGCCGCGCGCGCCGGAATGGGCGTGCATGGCGCCAACCTACCAGCAATGATCCGCGCGCTGGCCGCGATCTTCTGGTACGGTGCACAGGCCTACGTCGCCTCGACCGCCGTCGCACTGGCACTCACGACGCTCTTCGGCTCCGGCCCGACGGGCAGCTGGCTTGGCCTCACCTCGATCGGATGGATATCGCTGATTTTCGTTTCCGTCTTCCAGGTAGCGCTCTTCTGGCGCGGAATCGAGGCGATACGCACCTTCCTCAACTGGGCAGCACCGGTGGTCTATCTGGTCATGCTCACCCTTCTGGCAATCATCTGGCTGCGCGCCGGCCGCGATTTCCTGCCCGAGGTCGGGAGCCTCTTCGAAGGCGGGCCCACTAACACGGACGGCAAGGTCTGAGCCTTCTTCAGCGTCGTCGGGACCATGATCGCCTTCTATGCCCCGGTGATCGTCAACTATGGCAACTTCTCCCGCTTCGTGCGCAGTGAGGCGGAGATGCGCAAGGGCAATCTGCTGGGCCTGATGGCGAACATTCTAGTCTTCGGCCTGCTGGTCCTGCTGCTCACGGCCGGCACGAAGGCGCTCTTCGGTGAGACCATCACCAGCCCGACCGAGATCGCTCGCAAGGTCGACGATCCGCTGCTCAGTCTGGTGGCGGCCTTCACCTTCCTGATCGCGACGGTCGGCATCAATGTCGTGGCGAACTTCGTGCCGCCGGCCAACGACATCTCCAACCTCATGCCACGCTTTCTCTCCTTTCGCCGGAGCGTGATGATCGCAGCGACACTGGCTTTCATCGTGAGCGCGCTTTAGGTCTCTCTCATCACGCAGATCGAGATCATACGCTTCGTCAACACCTTGGGGGGCGCTGCTTGTCCTCGCCTACGGCATCCTGATCGCCAACTTCTACCTAGTTCGCAAAGGAAAGCTGGCGATCGACAAGATCTACTCCCTGATCCCCAAGGGACACTATCACTAACGCCGCGGCTGGAACCCGAAAGCGGTCTTGGCCTTCTCCGTCTCAGCGGTCTTTTCGGTGCTGACGGTCTGGCTTCCTGGACTGAAAATCCTAAGCGGCCTCGATTGGATCATCGGCGCCCTCCTGGCCGCCTTCCTCTATCGGCTGTTGGTAGGAACGCCCCGCGACAGCCCGAGCCAAGAGGGCTAGTAGAGTTACCAGCCGCCACTCTTCACCCAGTCCGCCAGGGTATCCAGACGATCGTTTCCCCAAAAGGGCTCGTCGTCGACAATCATGTAGGGCACGCCGCAGACACCTCTTTCCAGCCCCTCTTCAATCTCGCGGCGCAGCCCGGCTTTGGTGGCCGGATCCTGGAGACCCTTCGCGAGTGCCGAGCGATCGAGGCCGACTTCGCCAGCCACAGCCAAGGTTCCCTCCGGCGCGGCAATGTCGCGATCTTCTTGCCAGGCGGCGCGGAAGAGCGCCTGCACCAGGGCGCTGGTCCGCTCAGGATCCTGCGCCTGCGTCCAATAGACGGCGCGAGAGGGCGCGATGGAGGCAAAGGGGAAGTTCGACGGCAAGGCGTAGGGTATGCCGTGATGTCGGGCGCAACGCTCGAGATCGTGGCGCGCGTAGTCGCCCTTCAGCGGGATCTGCAGCAGCGGCTCGGAGCCCGTCTCCTTGAAGGTCACGCCGAGGAGGATCGGTTTCCAGATGATTGCCCGCCGCAGATCCTCGGCGATCGGGCCGATCCGCTCGCTGGCCAGATAGGCATAGGGGCTGGAGAAATCGAAGTAGAAGGCTATTGGAGCCGGCATCTCGGTCTCAGCTACTCCGGGCAGGCAGCGGGCGTGATCCAGCCGATCGGCGCACCGACGGCGTCGCGGAGCAAGGCGATGCGTCCGACACCCGGCATGTCGAAAGCCGGGCGGAGGATCTCGCCACCCGCATCCGCCACCTTCTTCAAGCGCGCGTCGATATCGTCGACCTCGATGTAGGACATCCAGGTGGTCGGGGCGTCGGCCGGAAAGCCCCGCTCTGGCGTCATCTCGATCAAGCCGCCCATGAAATCCTCACCGACCTTGATGATCCAGTAGGTGCCGTCCGGCATCGGCATGCCGTCGAAGGTCCAGTCCAAGCAGTCGGCGTAGAAGGCCTTGGCCTTCTCCACGTCGTGGGTCATCAGCTCGTTCCAGTGAAAACTTCCGTGACCGGGCATGGTCAGCACTCCTCGCACCTGTTCGATCAAAGCTCAGTCTAACCGCAGAGTGTCCGCGAGATCAATGCTTCAACGATGAAACTTCTGCTACTGAAACTGCTCCTGGTCGACATCCTCGCATTCCATGAGATCGCCGCGCGGGCTGCCGGTCAGGCTGGCATAGTCGCGCAGAATGATCAGCTCCATTTCCGGGTTGGAGAAGATGATGCCAAGATCGCTATCGACCTGCTCCAGCTCACTGGTTTGCTCGTCGATCTCGACGCGAATGTTGGGATTCCCGGCAAAGAAGTAGACCTTGAACTCGACATCGTCGGGCGGGCAGCGATAGGTCACCAGATCCCCGGTCGGATCCCGCCTGGGCTCTTTCAGCCCGCAAGCGACCAAGACCGACGCCCCAAGCAAAAGGGCAAAGCCGGCCGTTGCCCGAGGCAAGGAGCGAACCATGAACCGAAAGGCGTTACCTGTCCCCATCAGCGACAATTTGCAAAGGAGACCCTTGAAGTGCAAGCCCGCAATCCGACGCTTAACGGCTTTCCGGCTTGGAGTAGACGAAACTGGTACCACCTAACTGTACCGCACTCAGGATATTTTCAACCTTTAAGAGAATCAAGGCATCGCCCTCCGGGGCCGAAATCTCCACCCCGCCGATAGCGTCGGCAGTGCAGAGCTGCGCCGAGAAAGAGACATCAACCAAGGTGAAGGCTTCCTCTCCAGCCGGGCTGACATACTTGACCGAGCCGCTGAAGTCGGGGCAATCGGCCGCAAGATTTGCCATCTTGACGGTGAACAGCGGCTCGCCCTCGCGCTGGGCGATGGCGTTCACCACGCCGTCCTCCTCGAGTTGAATCGCCAAGCCCTCGCGCATCCACCAATCATGGTGCTCGTTCATCACATCGGCAGCCGCCGCTGGGCCAAAGACTCCGCCCAGTACATAGCACCCCGGGATGCCGGAAGAGGACACATGATTTTCGACGTTGACGTAGAAATAGGCGGCGCTATAGGGCGCCAAACCATAGCCTTTGGGCACGCTTTAGAGATTGATGCCGCCGGGTGTAACCCTCGACCGGAGTGAGACCGTCCGGCAGCAAGGCATCGATGACCTCCGCTTCCCAGGTCACGCTGACGACGCTCGCGTCCATATCCTTCATCAGGTAAGGCGGCGGCGGTGCCGGCTTGCTCTGAGCCAAAGCTGTGCCCAGGGTGACGGTCGTTAGCGCAGAGACAGCCAAAACAGTGCCGGCAAAGCGTCGCAAGATCAAATCCGCATCATCAAGTGCTCCCAGTTCGCAGGGTCGATCCTTTGACTGGCACACTATCACCCAAGGGAGCGCGCCGCCAGACGAAACAATCGAACCATAGGCTGGGATGAGCAGGGCCGCATTGCGACGCTTTCAGGCGCCATCCTGTCCGCTCCGTGACCCTATTCCTGTCACACCGCTCGATAGCGCAAGCCTCTGTCCTTTTAAGAAAAGTCCTTTTGAGCAGGGGTGGACTGGCCGCCAATTGGAACGGGCACCCGTCGTAGCCCTGGAGGCTTGAGGATATCCTCAAGGATAGGCTTGTATCGGAAGAGGGATTTCAGCGTGTCGAGGTGATCGCCGGCGTTGCTCGTCGGTGTAGCCGGCCGGCAGATCGGAAGCTGCGGAGTGTTGAAGAAAGCCTGCCGCAGGGAGAAAGCGTGTCGTCGACCGCACGGGCGCCATGGCGTTGCGCCGCACTTGTCTTATCGTTGGTGGCGTCCGATGAGCGAGGGAGGCGCTACGGCGGTGCAGGCTGACGATGGAGTGACGGGCAATGGCGAGGTTCGCCGCCTGGAGGAGCGGGTGCGCGCTTGAGCGCCATCCTGGTCGCAAGGCGCTTGAGGTGGAGATCTTGCAGGAGGCTCTGGCCAAGTCGCAGTCAAGAAAACAGACCTTGCTGTCCTCGTCGTTGCTGAAGGATCCTTTCCGGTGAAGGCGGTTGCCGATAGCCTATCGGTGTCGCGCTCGAACCTGGTGCAGCGGCTTGCATCCGGCACTGAGCCGCGTCGGCGCTATCGCAAAGCGCAAGACGCGGCGGTCTTGGCACCGGTGCGGCCGCTGGTCGATGCCCGACCGAGATCCGGCTACCGGCGTATCACCGCACTGCTGAACCGCGATCGGGCCGCCCGGGGCAAAACGCCTTTCAATCACAAGCGCATCTATCGGGTCATGAAGCACCATGGCCTGCTGTCGGAGAAGCACTCCGGCACGCGGCTGGGACGCTGTCACGCCGGTAAGGTCGTGGTCATGCGCTCCAACTTGCGCCGGTGTTCGGATGGCATCTCCAAGGGCGTTCCGAAGCGCTCAATACCTAGCCGAGGTGTCCACTTAAACGGGGGCAACACCACCTCCGCTGGCCCCTACGAAGACGAGTTCCCTATCGCCCACGCTAGACTCTGCCCTTGACCGCTCCCCAGCAGCACTCCGAGCGACCGCACACTAAAGGGACCGGATCCGATGACCGAAAGCAGACACCAACTCGCCGACCGTTCCACGCGTTACTTCTTCCCCACCACGCGGCTGCTTCACAGCTCTGAAATCCCTCTCATCTCATTACACTGGTGAAACATCCGGGCTAGCCTTCGGGTGCGTCGGGGCAAGGCCTGTCCAGAAACCAAGAAAGCCCCTCGTGTGAGGGGCTTTCTTGGTTGCAGGGGTAGGATTTGAACCTACGACCTTCAGGTTATGAGTATCCGTATTAGGTCAAGCGGATCTATCCTCCCAAGTTCGGTCTTCGCGAATGAGGGTGTCGGCGAGGATGAGGAGTTTTCTCATGACGGCAGCGATGGCAAGTTTGTTGGGTTTGCCTGCTTTCACGAGGCGTCGATAGAGGGCCTTGAGGTCGGGGTTGTATCGGCAGGCGACGACGGCCGGCAGGTAGAGTGCCTGTCTGAGGTTGGCGCGCCCGCCCCTGATCGAGGGCCTGGTGCAGGAGGTGCAGTTCGCGCAGGTCTTGCAGGGCCTTGTCGGGAGGTGTGGTTAGCGGCATGGGTATCTGTTGGCCCATGCGGGCCAACACGGCAGCATTGAGCCTGTCGGTCTTGGCCAGCGTTCCGGAGGCCTCGGCGAAGCGCCGAGCTCGCCGTGCGTTAACCTTGACGCAGGGCATCTCGGCCTGCGCCGAGACGTTTTCGCGAGCGACGGCGAGATCGCCGACGCGCTCGCGGACCTCAACTGGCAGATCGCAGGGGCCAAGGGTCGGGTCTCCGTCGTCCGCGTCCAATCCTCGAAAGGGCTCTGAAATGAAGAACTACCTCCAAAACGGCCACATCGCCCGCATCACCGCGCCCGGGATCGCCTCCGGCGACGCGCTGATCGTGGGCCACATCTTCGGCATCGCCGCCTATTCCTCAGCCGAGGGCGATCCCGTCGAGCTTTCCACCACCGGCGTGTTCCAGCTGCCAAAGGTAAGCGCCGCGGTCCTCGCCATCGGCGCCCGCGTCGCGTGGGACAACACGGCGAAGGAAGTCACCACCCCCGGCCGCGAGGCGGTTCCCCATCGGCGTTGCTGTCGAGGCGGCCAGGAACGTCGTCACCAGCGTCGCGCCAGAAAGATTTCATTGGAAAATTGGCCGCGTTTCCGGGAGACTATTCCCCAACGGACTTGGAGCGCGGCCTATTGGCATGAAGATCATTTTCAGCAGGAAGGGTTTCGACAGCGGTGCGGGCGGCGGCCCGTCTCAGATCATCGGCGAAAGGCCGATCAGCCTACCGATCCCGACCAAGCATCGGTCCGAGACCACCTACGCAGATCTCGGACTCGCGGATGTGGTCGAGGCCGCTACCAAAGGGCAGATTGCTGGCAGTAGCCTTTGCCATCACGATCCCATGTTCGAGCAGGGTCGCTGCGCATTCGGCCAGACTGGAGCGGCACAGACTCATCTCGCGAACAACGCCGTGGGGATTGGCAACGTCTTCTTGTTCTTCGGGCTATTTTCAGAGCCGGGTGGCCGGGATCGACACCACCGTTTCTTCGGGTACCTGCAGGTCGAGGAGGTGACTCCGCTGGGTGCGCATCCGGTCTCGGACGATCAGCCGCCCGGATTCGCGATGCGTCATCCCCACACGCTAGGAGAATGGAACCCGAACAACACGTTGTATCTGGGGCGCGGGCAGGTCGCGGACACAGCCCGCGACGAGCTTCGATTGACCTGGCCCGGAAGTGCTGTCAGCCGCTGGCGCATTCCGCCATGGCTCCGCGAGGTTGGCCTGACGTACCACGCGCGGGCGGATCGTTGGGAGGGTGCCGACACGCTGAATGTCGTCGCGCGCGGGCAGGAATTCGTGGCAGATGTGGGTGACCGTGATGATGCTCGGCAATGGTGTGAAGACGTCATACGCGGGGTTTCGTCCGCGCAGCCTGTAAGAGCAAATTGATGGCTCAATTCTATCGGTATGTCCTGGCCGACGACAACGGCACGGCCCCTTGTCCGCAAAATGGCCTGCTCACGCTGGCCACTTGCAAACCGAAGGTACGTAAAACCACAGGAGCTGGCGACTTGATCGCCGCGTTCGCACCTTCACCCTGCCCAATGCACATGCTGGCCTACGCGGCACGAGTCCGCGAGGTGGTGGAATGGCCTGCGTACGCATCGAAGTACGCGTATCCCAGTAGGAACGATGCCGTCTATGCGTTCCTCCCAGACGGCCACGTGACGCGATTGAGAGAGGATTATCACACGACTGATCACCACAAGGCTCAGGACCTCAGCGCGCGGGTTCTGATATTTGATCCGGCCGAGACCTGGTATTTCGGAAAGAACCTGCAGGAACTCCCCAAGCATCTGCAATGGTGTTCGATCGGCGGGAAGGGTTCGCGAAACGGCCGAGGCCATAATGTCGATGAGGTGGATCTCGACGCCGATGACAGCCTGCTCACATGGCTGAAGCGGACCTACGCGCCGGGCTTCCATGGCGCGCCGCGGGGCCGAAACACGCGCAGCTGCTGAAACGAGGGAGCGCCATCGGCCGCGAACACCTGCGGAACATCGACCTTGTCCCGTGTTGCACGGAGGAATCGGTGCTGGTCGTAAGTCTTTGGAATCTTTGGGAACTTTTCGGGACGGCCCTGCAACACGGAAAGGGCGTGTGGTTTGCGTCCTGTTCTGGCCTAAGTAATTGTTAAATCTTGCAGTAGATTTGGTTGCGGGGGCAGGATTTGAACCTGCGACCTTCAGGTTATGAGCCTGACGAGCTACCGGGCTGCTCCACCCCGCGGGAGGTGGGTTGCTGGTCGACTATGGAGTGAAGCTCGAGCAAATTGCGAGCAGACGGAAAGCTCTGTGACGAGGGTTTGCGTTTTTTACGTCTCTTTGCAAGACTTGGCGGCGACCTACTCTCCCACGCCTTAATACGAAGATGGCATGCCAGACACACGCACCGCCTGACGCGGGACGCAGTACCATTGGCGCTGAGGGATTTCACGGTCGAGTTCGGGATGGGATCGGGTGGGTCTCACCTCGCCATAGCCACCAGGTCGTGCAAGGAGACGCAAGGCTGGTCTTGTTGCTGAGTGCGGTGCCGGCCCGCTCTCCCGCCCGACCACCCACGCCAATATCCTAAGGGTCATGCCTAGCAGAGTATAGCCAAGCAGGGCATAAAGATCTGTATGGCAATGAAAAGCAGAAAGTTCGAAACTTTCCGAAGCCCAAGTTCGGGCCGTCGTGAAGTGCTTCGCGGCTGATCTCACGGCCCTTCAGACAGCCCAGCTCTAGATAGCCCAGCTCTGCGGCTTGAACCGCAACACGGTGAACCGGATCTATCGCGGCCTGCGGGCGCGGATCTTCGCAGCCTGTGAGGCTCAGCGCCCCTTCCTTGGCATCGTCGAGCTGGATGAGAGTTTCTTTGGGGCGAGGCGCGTGAAGGGCAAACGAGGGCGCGGCGCTTATGGCAAGACGGTCGTCTTCGGCATCTTCGAACGCGATCGCGCAGGTCTGCACGGACATCGTCGCAGACTGCTCAAAGGCCAGGCTGCAAGGGATTATTCGGGGTCGGATCGACCCAAGTCGCGTTGTCAACTCCGACGCTTGGCACGGGTACAACGGCCCTGTACAACGGCCTTGTCGATCTCGGCTATGGTCACTTCCGCGTCGATCACTCCAAGCACGAGTTCGTCAGGGGCACGGTCCATATCAACGGCATCGAGGGCTTCTGGGGCATGGCCAAGGTCCGTCTGGCGAAGTTCAAGGGCCTGCCAAAGCACACCTTCCATCTGCACCTCAAGGAGACCGAGGGGCGTTTCAACCACCGCGCTTCCAACAAGGTCAGGATCCGGCTACGATACCTCCGAGAAAACACGCTCTGATAGGCATGACCCTATCCTTCTCTAACGTCAGCTCGCCAATCTTCGCATGAAGGGTCTTCACATCCATCGCCGGCACCGGCTCGGCCTTGGCGGTGTTGCCGAACACACCGGCAACGCCATCCAACTCGCGCAGCGGCCCACGCAGGCAACTGCCGGCGCCAATGGGTGATCGTTGGGGTGTACGTCAAACTGCCGGGCTCACTCGGCCAGCGTCCTCTCGCCTTGGATGCTGGACTGTGGTTCCGGCGCGGGCGTCTTGCCCTGATCTCTCCTCGCTCTCGGCTATCAGGCCGATCTCACG
>CBDBCL010000002.1:0-53991 GCA_965202755.1 Rhodospirillales bacterium
AGCAGGTCCATGTTCGTTCATGTAGCGCTTGCTGGACCATTTGGTGCCAGCGATGTGTCTCAACCTGGCCGCGGCCAGGTTGAGGGCCGCTTGGCCGTCGGGGAAGGCTCCGACGACGCGGGTTCGCCGCCGGTAGCTACATCGGCTTCTACGAGGTCCTGCGCAACGGCCGCGTGGTCCCGAGCGCCGAAGAAAGCCTGGAAATTCCCTAGAGCAGAACAACGTCAAATCGAAACGATTTGACGTTGTTCTGCTCTAAAGCTTTGAAAAATAGAGAGGATTCACGAGAACAGGTGAGTCCACCCGATCGTGAGCCGCTCTAGCCGAGCGGCTGCCTTGCGGCAAAGCTGACTTGCACCAGCGTCGCTTGTTCGGCACCGGCTTTGCTGCTTGTCTCTCGCCATGAGGCTCACACCCAGATCCCTGGCCGCCGTCTTTTCCTGTGTCGGCCATTCCTTCATGCACATGTTCACCGCCATGTACTTCGTCATCGCGGTGGCGATGGAGAAATCGGGCTGGCAGCAGCTGAGCTATGCCGACCTGGTGCAGCTCTGGAGCATCGGCGCCTTGATGGTGGGGCTGGCAGCGATCCCCTCGGGCTGGCTCGGCGATCGCTGGAGCGCATCCGGTATGATGGTGGTCTTCTTCCTGGGCCTTGGCGGTTCCGCCATCGTCTGCGGTCTGGTCGACGGTCCGACCGCGCTCCTTTTGGGACTCTCCTCCTTGGGGATCTTTGCCGCCATCTATCATCCCGTGGGGATTGCTTGGCTGGTGAAATCCTCGGTAAAACGCGGGCGCGCCTTGGGAATTAACGGCGTCTTCGGCTCGATCGGCATTTCCGTGGCCGGCCTGGTCGCCGGTGCGCTGATCGAGGCCTTCTCCTGGCGTGCGGCCTTCCTGGTGCCGGGCGGTCTTTGCATCCTCATCGGCCTTCTGCTGCTCTACTGTCGCCAGCGCGGCTTGGTAAGCGATGCGCCGGTCGGGCAGCTGCAGAACGCGACTCCCGCCAAGCGTGGAGAGGCGCTCAGGGTCTATTTCGTCCTGCTCTGCACCATGACTTGTATGGGTCTGATCTTCCAGGCGACCCAAGCGGCCATCCCCAAGCATTTCGACCTGCGCTTGGGCGATCGTCTGCAGGACGATGCCTTTCTGCTGGGCGCTTCGGTCGCGCTGGTCTACACCGCCGGTGGCATCACGCAGATCGCCGGCGGGCTCCTGGCCGATCGCATGAACCTGAAGAAGCTCTATGTCGCTGCCTTCTTCTTCCAGATCCCGGTGATGATCGGTTTGGCCTATATCGGTGGCCTGGCCTTGCTGCCGATCGCCGCCTTCACCGTGCTGCTCTCGACCGGTGCCTTGCCGGCGGAGAACATGCTGCTGGCCCGCTACACCCCGGCCAAGCATCAAGGCCTCGCCTATGGCCTTAAGTTCGTCTTGGCCTTCGGTACGGCGCCGCTGGCGATAGCTGCCGCAGCCTGGGTCGAACGCAGCACCAGCCAGTTCGAGTGGCTCTTCGTCGGCTTGATCGGCCTCGCGGCGATCGCGACCTTTGCCGCCCTGCTGCTGCCCAACGGCGAGGCCAAACAGCCGGCCCGGCAGTCGCAACCGCAGCCGGCCGAATAGGCGCACCCAGATCGACAGGCTGGTGTGGCGAGTGACGAAGTCTTCATACAGTGGCGGAGACCGCGAGGGCGTATCTTTGGATGGAGACTCTTGAGACGGTCTTGCACCGGTGGTCTGATCGCAACGCTGTAATCTGAAGCGTCTCGTGAGCCGGCGCGAGCTTTGATCGGTCTGATTCTCACCCCTAATATCCGCTTGATCGAACATCCCATACTGGGAACCTGGTGCCACGGGCCTTGGCCGGTTTCGCCGATCAATCGCATTGCCTC
Source organism: Rhodospirillales bacterium (assembly GCA_965202755.1). Lineage (GTDB taxonomy): Bacteria > Pseudomonadota > Alphaproteobacteria > Kiloniellales > JACOMY01 > JACOMY01. Next base: position 1,893 of record CBDBCL010000002.1, read on the forward strand.
CACCAGTTATCTTCGGCGATCGAGCGAATTGCCCATGCGGGTATCGTCCAATCGACCGCGATACTGGAGTTCGCCTCGCTTGTTGAGGCCGAAGAAGTCGGGTGCATGTATTGCCCCGTAAGTTTTGCCGACGGACTGATCGTCGTCGATCAGATAGGGAAATTCGAATCCATGGGACTCAGCGAAGCGTTTCATGTTGGCCGGCGAATCGCTTGGTATTGAACGATGGTCATCGGACATGATAGCGAGCACAGATATGCCATCCAGCGTCAGCGCTTTCGCCTCGGCAGTCAGCCGGCGGGCGTTTGGCTTGGCCTAGAGCGATCTGCCCCTCGAAGAAGCCTTCGAAGTCGCGCATGCCCGCTTTCACGATGCGCGCGACGTCGGTGTCCTGATTGGGCAAATCCGATGCCGTATTCACCAAGAGGCAGCCCTTGCGGTCCTGGCCCTCCAGGCTCTGGGCCACCAGACCATCGAAGAGCATCTCGATTGTGGCCAGCGGGTCGTCCAGACTGGATAGTCTGGACTAGTATATCATGCCGCTCTTGATCGTACTTCAGGAGTGCTCGGGTGAAGAGACTCTTCTTGCTGCCGAAGGCGTTGTAGAGGCTGCCCTTGTTTATCCTGATTGCCTTCAGCAGGTCGGCCAAGGACGTGGCTTCATAGCCCTTCGCCCAAAACAGCTCCGTGGCGCGGTCGATGGCATCATCGACATCGAAAGACTTTTCCCAAGGCATCTTGTTTCCCACCTGTTCCGATGTCTTGAAGGTAAGGTTTTTTTATACTGATCGGTCAAGGTAGATCCGGAATCGCCAAGGCTGAGTTGACCTCACGTCAGCCGGGCCCTCTCTATGGAACCGATAGACTGTTCAGCGCCCGATCCAAGTCGCGCTTTAGGTCCTCAGCCGTTTCAAGACCAACCGAGAGGCGGATGACCTCGTCGCCGGCACCGGCGGCCTGACGCTGCTCGTCGGTCAACTGGCGATGCGTGGTCGAGGCCGGATGTAGGATAAGGCTGCGGCTGTCGCCGACATTGGCCAGGTGGCTCCAAAGCGAGACCTCTTCGACCAGGCGCACGCCGGCGTCGTAACCGCCCGTCAGGCCGAAGGTGAAGACCGCGCCGGCGCCGCCGGGCAGATAGCGCGCGGCCAGGCCCCGGTAGGCAGAGGAGGGGAGGCCGGCATAGGAAACCCAGGCGACCGCCGGATGGCTCTCCAGGAAGGTGGCAACCGCCAGCGCGTTCTCGCAGTGACGCTCCATCCTGAGCGACAGGGTCTCGAGCCCCAGCAGGGTCAGGAAAGCGTTCATTGGCGCCTGCTGGGCGCCCAGGTCGCGCAGGCTGACGGCATGGCCATAGGTCGTGTAGGCTAGGTCGCCGAAGGTCTCCTGAAAGGAGAGGCCGTGGTAGGCGGGTTCCGGCGCTGCCAGGCTGGCGAAGCGCTTACTCTTGGACCAGTCGAAGCGCCCGGAATCGATCACAGCCCCGCCCATGGCGGTGCCGTTCCCGGTCAGGAACTTGGTGGTGGAGTGCACCACCAGATCCGCCCCCCACTCGATTGGCCGGCAGAGAAAGGGCGTTGCCAAGGTGTTGTCGACGACCAGTGGACAGCTGGCCACCTCGGCGATGCGGGCCAGTGCCGCCAAATCGCTGACGGCGCCGCCGGGATTGGCCAGGCTCTCGCAGAAGAGCGCCCGGGTCTTCTCGTTGACCGCAGCCTTCACCGCGTCGAGATCGTCGACGTCGACGAAATGGCAACTCCAGCCGAACTTCTTGAAGGTCTTGCCAAACTGGGTGATGGAGCCGCCGTAGAGCCGGGTCGAGGCGACGAACTCCGCGCCCGGTTCCATCAGCGGGAAGAGGGCCAGGATCTGTGCCGCATGGCCCGAGGAGACGCAGGTCGTGCCGCGCCCGCCCTCTAGGCTCGCCAGCCGCTCCTCCAGGGCCGCGACCGTGGGATTGCCCAGCCTGGAATAGACGAAGCCGAAGGTCTGCAGGTTGAACAGCGAGGCCGCATGGTCGGCATCGTGAAAGACGTAGGAGGTAGTCTGAAAGATCGGCGTCTGGCGGGCGCCGGTCAACGGCTCCGGCTGGGTGCCGGCGTGGATCATACGGGTCTCAAAGCCAAATTCCTCGCCCATGGTCTAGGCGACCTTCAGGCGGCGTCGCTTGGCGGTGATCACGCCGGAATCGAAGCCGCCCCAGGAGAGTTCGCAATGCAGGCGCCCGAACTCGATCTTCGGGCAGCGATCCATGATGACGATTAGGCCGGCCTTTTCCGCTGACGCGGCGGCTTCGTGATTGATCACGCCGAGCTGCATCCAGATCACCTTGATACCCTCGTTTTCCTTGAGTGAGATTGCCTCCTCGACGATGGGTCCGACGGTATTGGATGCGCGGAAGATGTCGACCATCTGGAATGGCTCGGGGATCTCCGATAGCCGCGCGTAGGCGGTTTCGCCCAGAAGCGTCTTGCCGGCCTGAACCGGATTGACCGGGACTACCCGATAGCCCTTCTCCTGCAGGTACTTCATGGCGAAGTAGCTGGGCCGGTTCCAGTTGGCGCTGGCCCCGACCATGGCGATGGTCTTGACCGAGTGCAGGATGCCCAGAATCTGGGCATCGGGATAATCGAGCGATGTCATAGGGCGGACAGTAAGTGCCCGGCCGGAAAGCCTCAAGCGGTCTTGAAGCTGCGGGCGAGATCGAGGATGTCGAACAGGCGGGCGGCGTAGCGGTCGGGTAGGCTGTAGCTCGCCTTTTCCTGGCCCAGCAAGCTGCGCTCCATGCGCTCGACCAGACGCCGCAGGCGGTAGTGATGCAGGCCGATGCGGGCTTGCACCGGGTCGGTCACGATGCCGGAGAAGGAGGCGACCAGAGCGCCGATGCCGAGCAAACCCAAGGTCGCGCCTGCGGTCGTCGCCATCGGCACCGAGGCAGCCAATGAGGCCGGCAAGAGCCCCATCAGCTTGCCGCCGAAGGGCAGCCAAAGCGGTGTCGTCTTCTGTGCGACCGCGTGCGCCAGAAGCGGCCCCAGGCTGGCTGCTCCCGGTGTCCATTGCTTGAACAGCATGGCACCGACGGCGCTGGCCAGCATGGCATTGGCCAGCTCGGCCGCATGGCTGCGGCTGTCGACGTAGTGGGTCAGGGACTGTGTCAGCCATTGCCGCAGCGCCTCGGGATCGCGCCGTTCGGACAGCGCCTGGTCCAGCGGCGCCAAGAGGGCCGGGAAGGGCGGCTGGCGAAAAATCGCTTCGCCCAGCGCATCCTTATGGCTGATCCGGCCGTCCGGGCTTTCGTAGGGCAATTCCAGGAACTGAGTCATGACCCGCCAGGTCACCTCGCGACCGCCGACGGTGTCGACCTGCAGGCGCTGCGCGCGCAGGCTCTGCGAGGCTTGACGCCAGCCGAGGCGCGAAGCGCCGGCCGCGCCGACCTCGATGGCGAGTTGCGGCACCGTCATCAGCACGTTGGTCGGTCCCCGCCAGATGTCCTCGCCCAGGGCCTCGCGGTGAATCTTGAGGCTGCTGCGCAGACTGTAGGTGTCGCGCACGAAGGGGTGGATGAGCGCTCGACGCTCGGCGATGTAGCCGGTAACGCCGGCCTCGTAGGCGGCACGAATCTCCTCTGAAGAGGGGCGCAAGACTGGCAGGCTCATGCTCAGAAGATGGTGTCGTTCTCCGCCGAATTCCAGGCGGCGAGGGCTAGCGATGCTTCCAGACGGCCGGGCGCTTCTCGATGAAGGCGTCGATCCCCTCGCCGACATCCTCGGTCATCATACTGCAGGCCATGACCTCGGCGGCGTAGTCGTAGGCGGCCTCCATACCCTTTTCCAGCTGGGTATAGACCATGCGCTTGCCGGTCGCGATGGCGGTCGCAGACTTGGCGGTGATGCGGCTGGCCAGCGCCATCACCTCGTCATCCAGCGCCTCGGCCGGCACCACGCGATTGACCAGCCCCCAGTCGGCAGCCGTTTCGGCAGAGATGAAATCGCCGGTGAAGAGCATCTCGAAGGCACGCTTGCGCGGCACGTTTCGGCTCAGCGAAACCGATGGGGTCGAGCAGAAGAGGCCGGCATTGATGCCGCTGGTGGCGAAGGTTGCGCCCTCGGCGGCGACGGCGAGATCGCACTGCGCGACCAATTGGCAGCCGGCCGCAGCCGCGATGGTGTGGACCTGCGCAATTACCGGTTTGGGGATCCGCGTGATCGTCATCATCATACGGCTGCAGGCCCGGAAGAGCTCCTGATAGTAGGTCTGGCGCGGCGTCGCCCGCATCTCCTTCAAATCGTGTCCGGCGCAGAAGGCTCGGCCGGCGCCGGCCAGCACGACCACGCGCACGCTGTCGTCCTCTCCGGCGCGCTCCAGAGCCGCGATGAGCTCGGCCAGCAAGCCTTCCGAAAGGGCGTTGAACTGCTTGGGCCGGTTCATGGTGATCCAGCGTACGGAGTCGCGATCCTCCTCCAGAACCAGGGGCTCATCGTTCACCAGGGCTTGAGCGCTTGCGCTCATGGCTGCCTCTCCTTGCTCTTGCCAAGTGGCCTTTATTTTGGCCTTTTCGCCTGCGGCCAATCAAGCGATCAAAGGAAAGGACTGTTATGAGCCAGGCAGCGGCAATCACGGTCGAGGACTTCGTGCAGATCTGGCGCGAAGAGCAGGGCATCTACGACCATATGGGCCTGGTGACGGAGGAGATCGGTTTCGGCAGCGCACGCATACGCTTGCCGGCCAAGGCCCAACTGCTGCGGCCCGGCGGCACGATTTCCGGGCCGGCGCAGATGGCTTTGGCCGATTGTGCGGCCTATGCGGCCTTGCTGGGTGCCATCGGCCGGGTGCCGCTGGCGGTCACCACGAACCTCACGATGAACTTTTTGCGCAAGCCGCAGCAGGACGACCTGATCTGCCGTTGCGGGCTGCTGAAGCTGGGCCGACGGCTCGCCGTCGCCGAGGCCAGCGTCTTCAGCGAAGGTCAGGATGAACCGGCGAGCCACGTCACCGTCACCTACGCCATTCCGGCCGATTGAGTGGATGGCGGTAATATTTTACCGTTTCTTTAATCCTTTGGAATTCTGTTGTTTTTTCGACTTGACAGACCAAATAGGGGTCAGTAGAAGGCGCATCTCTCGGAACGCTGCGGCATTATCGTGACGCGCGCTCCATCGCTATTTCAACGAATGGACTGAGGTCGATGAAAACCTACTCGGCAAAGGCGTCCGAGATCGAGAAGAAGTGGATCTTGATCGACGCCGACGGCTTGGTGCTTGGGCGTATGGCCGCGGAGATCGCCAAGATCCTGCGCGGCAAGCACAAGCCCATGTTTACCCCGCACATGGACTGCGGCGACAACGTGATCGTGGTCAATGCGGCCAAAGTCAAGGTCACCGGCAACAAGCTGAGCCAGAAGAAGTTCTATTGGCACACCGGCTATCCCGGCGGCATCAAGGAGCGCACCCTAGGCAACACGCTCAGCGGCCGCTTCCCCGAGCGCGCCATCGTCAAGGCGGTCGAGCGCATGATCACCCGCGGCCCGCTGGGGCGCCAGCAGATGAGCAATCTGCGGGTCTATGCCGGCGCTGAGCATCCGCATGAAGCACAGCAACCGGAGGTTTTGGACCTCGCCGCACGCAACGCCAAGAACGCAAGGGTCATCTAGCACCATGAGTGAAGAGATCGTCACCAGCCTTTCCGATCTGGGCCAGGTCGTCGAGCCCGAGGAGGCCCTTCCCGAGCCGCAGCGCGATGCTCAGGGACGTGCCTATGCCACCGGTCGCCGTAAGGACGCCGTCGCCCGCGTCTGGATCAAGCCCGGCACCGGCAAGATCACCGTCAACAAGCGCGCCTTCGAGGTCTATTTTGCCCGGCCGGTGCTGCGCATGGTCATCAATCAGCCCTTTGAGGCGGCCAACCGCGACCGTCAGTTCGACGTCGAGTGCACCGTGACCGGTGGTGGCCTGTCCGGCCAAGCCGGTGCGTTGCGCCACGGCATCTCGCGGGCCTTGACCTACTACGAGCCGGGTCTGCGTCCGGTCTTGAAGCGTGGCGGCTTCCTGACCCGCGATCCGCGCGCGGTCGAGCGTAAGAAGTACGGCAAGGCCAAGGCCCGCCGCAGCTTTCAGTTCTCCAAGCGCTAAATCCGGACTGTTTGTCAGGGTCGCTTGGCAAAACACCAACGAAAATAGCCGCAGGTGCTCTTGCCCTGCGGCCATTGTCGTTGCAGCTCCTCCCGTTGCGGGCGCAGTCGCGCCGCAGGGCTTTACTCCGGCGCGTGTGAGGCGGATGCTTGACCGGCTCGAAGATCACGCAAGGAGGCGACGATGGCGGACGAACCGATAGCTGTGGGCGCCACGAGACGAAACCTTCTCCTCGGCGGATGCGATTTGGCGGCAATCTGCCTGGTGCCTTGGTCGCGGCTGCCGAGGAGACCAGGGAACTGATCCCGGTTCGCGCGGGTGTTTGGCGTACTCGGAATGGGCCCTACTTCGGCCTCTTGATCGAGACCGATGCCGGCATGATCGTCTTCTATCCGATCGATCGGGACTTTGCCAACTGGCTCAATGCCGAGATCGCCAAGCGCTTCAACAAGCCGATCTACAGCCATAATCACTGGGACCATGTGTCGGAAGGGCAGGCCTTCGACGGTCACGATCCGCTCAACATCTCGCACGAGTTGGCGCGCAACTCCATCGCTCGCATGCGCATCGACACGCGCGTGCCGAGCCGAACCTTTCTCGAAGGGCCTGGACATCGAGCTGGCCGGCCGCCGCGTCGAGTTGCGTTACCACGGTGCCAATGACGATATCGGCTCGATCGGCCTGCGTATTCCCGATCATGGCGTCCCGAGCGCCATCGACTGGGTGGCGATCGGTCGTCTGCCCTATCGCCACATGGCTCGCTACAACGCCGAGGGCGCCATCCGTTCGCTGCGGGAGATCGAGAGCATGCCCTGGGATGTGGCAGCACCCGGTCACGCCGACCTGGGCGACAAGCGGGCGTTGGGTGTCACGCGCCGCTATCTCGAAACGGTTCGCGACGGTGTCGTCGAGGGCATCGCAAGCAAACAGCCGATCGAGCAGATCGTTCCGCCGCTGCGGGCGAAGCTGGCTGCCGACAGCGACTTTTCCAGGCTCAAGGAGTTCGACGAGTGGGTCGAGCTCAACATCCGTGGCATCCACGATCAGATTGCGCGCGCAGAAGGCCGAATGGACGGCTAGAGGTGCCAAGAGATCTGGGCGACGTTTCCTCGATCGCCCCGTCTGAGAAGTATTTACGGGAATCTCAAAAGCAGGAAACCTAGGTACCGGGATTTCCTGCTCCACCTGCCGTCACGCCCCACCACAGGAAATTAGCTCTCGCCGGGGTCACACCATTGCGATCCAAATGAGTTTGATTGTATTGAGAATAATACTTAGTATCATTATATATCATAAAGCAAAAGATCGTTCCATGCGTACCTTGATGAAAACTGGAAGCTACGCAGCAATGCACTCGATCATGGCTGTCGCGGTCGCATTCGCGCTCACCGGAGATTGGCCGATCGCCTTTTCCATCGGTCTGATCGAGCCGCTTGTGCAGACACTCTTTTTTGCGGCTCACGAACGCCTTTGAGAGCGGCGCCGGCCAGAGCGCAGTCCAGGCCAGGCCGGATTGGCTACTGCAGCGGCCAGATGAGCGGGATCATTACCAAGGCGACGACCGCAGCCATGACGGCCATTGGCGCCCCGAACTTCACGAAGTCGGTGAAGCGATAGCCGCCGGCCGAATAGACCAGGGTGTTGGTCTGATAGCCGATGGGAGTGAGGAAGGAGACGCTGGCGGCGAACATCACGGCGATGACGAAGGGCTCGGGCGAACTGCCCAGGCTGACGGCAAGCGCGATCGCGATAGGCGTCATGATCGCCGCGACGGCATTGTTGGTCACCAATTCGGTCAGAATCACCGAGAGGAAGTAGACGCATGCCAGGGCCACCAGCGGCGGTGCTTGCGCCAAGAGCGGCGAGACCTCGTCGATCAGTGCGGTCACCACACCGGTCTTCTGTAAAGCGCCTCCCAGGGCCAGCATGGCGAAGATCAAGGTCAGGATGCGCCAATCGACGGCAGCGAAGGCTTCCTCGGCCTCGATGCAGCGGGTCGCCAGCACGATGGCGGCGCCACAGAGCGCCAAGCCGACGATTGGCATGATGCCGGCAGCGGCCCCGAAGGCCACCATCAGAATTGCGGCAATCGCAATCGGCGCTTTGGAGCGTCTGAAACCGCGCACCCGCGGCTCCGCCACATTGACCAGTTCCTGATCTTCGACCAGGCGCCAGATGTCTTCGGGAGCGCCCTCCAGCAGCAGGATGTCGCCGACCTCGAGCGGCGTCGTCTCGAAACGCCGCTCCAGATTGGCGCCGCGGCGATGCAGGGCTAAGGGATAGATGCCATAGCGCCGGCGCAGGCGCAGCTGGCCCAGGGTGCGTCCCAGGATGTGCGTACCCGGCGTCATCAGCATCTCGACGATCACCGATTTACGGGTGCCGATCCGTTGAATGTGGTCGTCGTGGCTTTCCTTGATCTGGCCTGCCTCCTTCATCGTCAGGATTTCGCGTGCCGGGCTGCGCAGGACCAGAATGTCGCCAGCCCGAATCTCGACGCCCTCCAGGTTGCGGCGCAGCGAGGCATCGCCGCGGATCACGTCGACCACCTTGCGATCGATCTGATTGAAGGCGCCTATTCTACGCGGATGTTGGCCGATGTAGGCGGAGCCCTCTTCGACCACGATCTCGACCATGAACTTCGGCTGCGTGGCCAAGCTGGAGATGGCCGAGAGCGAGGTGCGGTCCGGCAATAGCCGTTGGGCGAAGATCAGATAGCCGATGCCGAGCAGGGAAGCGACGATGCCCAGGGGCGCGATTTCGAAGATGTGGAAGCCCGGCATTCCGTTGTCGCGAGCCACACCGTCGACCAGAATGTTGGTCGAGGTGCCAAGCAACGTACAGGTGCCGCCCAGGATCGATGCGTAGGACAGCGGGATCAACAGCTTGGTCGGCGAGCGCGAGAGCTCGTTGGCCATGGCGACCGCGACCGGGATCATCAGCATCACCAAGGGCGTGTTGTTCATGAAGCCCGACATGACGACGATGGCCGACAGGAAGACGAAGAGGGCACGAATGGGATGCGCGTCCGCCCGTTTGGTCAGGTGAAAGGCGAAACTCTCCAAGGCACCGGTGCGCACCAGCGAAGCGGAGATGATGAACATGGCAGCGATGGTAACCGGTGCTGTGTTGGTGAAAACCTTGAGCACGTCGCCGACCGAGAGGATGTCCAGCCCCAGTAGGACGGCGACGGCCAAGGTCGCAGAGACCTCCGGCGGACGCCATTCCAGTGCAAAGGCGAGGAACAGCAGAGTGATCGTCACGCCCACGACGTAGGGGGCTGCAGCCTCCATTTCGAACAGCATGCGAAACGCCGCCTTAGGGCCGCACGCGCCGGGCTGGGCTAGGGGTGACGTTTGATTTCACGGACGGATATGCCACCTGTTGCGGAAGGACTAAGCTGCTTCTCTTGTGTCGGATCGTCCCCTCGGGCGTGGTGGCGCGGAGAGGTCTGGCAAGGCCGGGTTGCAAGGTATTGTCTCTAGGCACTGGATCGCAGTTTTTCTCTTGTCACTCGTGATGCGGTGGACAGCGTCGAACAGCCTTGGGGCCCTGTCAACCGCTTTGACCCGGACGATCTCTCCGAAGGATCGGGTGCAGCAAGGCTGATCCGCGTCGCAGCAGGCTTGGCAAGCTAGGCCTGCGCTTGTAATCAGGCCTTTCGAAACCGCTTTGGATACGGAAAAGGAACCATGGGCGCGCAGATCAAGGCAGGCATTCTCGGGGCATCGGGCTATACGGGGGCAGATCTCGTGCGTCTGCTCACCCTGCATCCCGAGGTCGAGATCCGACTGCTGACCGCCAATGCTCATGCCGGCAAGCCGATGGGCGCGGTCTATCCGCACCTCGGCTACCTCGATCTGCCGGACCTGGTGAGCGTCGAGGATGCCGACTGGTCGGACTTGGACGTGGTCTTCTGCGCTCTGCCGCACGCAACCTCGCAGCAAATCGTCAAAATGCTCCCCAAATCTATGAAGGTCGTCGATCTTTCGGCTGATTTTCGTCTCGCGGATCCAACCACCTACGCGGCCTGGTACGGGCATGAGCACTATGCGCCGGACCTGCAGGGCGAGGCGGTCTATGGGCTGAGCGAAGTCAATCGCGAGAAGATCGCAGCCGGCCGCTTGATCGCCTGCCCGGGCTGCTATCCGACCGCCGCGCTCTTGGCCCTGCTGCCTTTGGTGGGCGATGGGTTGCTGGTCGCGGATGACATCGTGATCGATGCCAAGAGCGGCGTCTCCGGCGGCGGGCGCGGGCTGAAAGAGAACCTGCTGTTTTGCGAGGCCGGTGAGGGGCTGTCGCCCTATGCCGTCGGCAGCCATCGCCACGCACCCGAGATCGAGCAGGAGATCGGCAAGGCGGCGGGTCGCGAGCTCCTGGTGAACTTCACCCCGCATCTGGTGCCGATGAGTAGGGGCGAGTTGGTGACCTGCCACCTGCGCTTGACCCAGGGGCAGATGGCCGAGGATCTGCGTCGGAGCCTGGCTGCGGCCTATGGCGAAGAAACCTTCATCCGGCTTCTGCCCAAGGGACGGCTCCCCTCGACCCAGATGGTGCGCGGCTCGAACTACGTGGTGATCTCGGTGATCGAGGATCGCATTCCTGGCAGGGCCATCGTGATCGCCGCGATAGACAATCTGGTGAAGGGCTCCAGCGGGCAGGCGGTCCAGAACATGAACCTGCTGTTAGGGCTGCCGGAATCGACCGCACTGCTGCAGCCGCCCCTCTTCCCCTAATCCAGCGAGGACCCTGCCCATGACCGGCCCGATCCGCAGCTATCGCGGGCTTCAGCCCAAGATCGATCCTTCGGTCTTCGTCGCCGACACGGCTGTCGTCATCGGCGATGTTGCGATCGGGGCGGGTAGCTCTGTCTGGTATGGTTGCCTGCTGCGCGGCGATGTCAATCGCATCACCGTGGGTGAGGGCACCAACATCCAGGACGGCACGGTGGTGCATGTGAACCACGACCCGAATGGCGACTACTGCGAGACCGGTGGCGGCATGGGGACCTGGATCGGCAGCCACATCACCGTCGGTCACCTGGCCCTGCTGCACGCCTGTCGTCTGGAGGACGGCTGCTTTATCGGCATGCGCGCCGTGGTGATGGACGAGGCTGTGATCGAGGCCGGCGCGATGGTGGCGGCCGGGGCCCTGGTGACGCCGCGAAAACGGGTCTTGGCAGGCCAGCTCTGGGCCGGCTCGCCAGCCAAGTACTTGCGGGACCTCACTCCCGAAGAACGCAAGATGATGCATTACTCTCCGAGAAACTATGCCGAGCTGGCTGCCAGCTACCTTTAGGCGATGGCGATCAAAAAGAAACCCGCGGTAAAGTGGCCCCGAAGTCCCTATGTGGCTTTGGTTCGACGGCGTGGCACTGCGGTTGAATTACCTGCAAAGGCCTATCGGGGAAAGACCAAACACAAGAAAACTTTGCGAGCGAAAGCGGCGACCCGTAATCTAGTAAGTTGGAGAGGGAAGGATCGCGGGGTCATCGCCTATGCCGGCTACATCCTGGGTTTTGCCGGCGACACGCCAGAACGCATCGATCAGGACATCCGCATCATCCTAGATGAGCTGCCGCTGGATTTCCTGCAGTTCTATCCGCTGCCCCCCTGCCGGGCTCCGAGGATCATCAGCGTCTGACCAGAGAGGGCGTGGCGATGGACCCGGACATGAACAGGTACGACCTGGAGCACGTGGTCGTCGAGCATCCCGTCATGAGACGTGAGGATTGGACGACGATCTATTGGCGCGCCTGGGACATCTACTACACCCGCGCGCATGGAGCGGATCATGCGCGCGGGTGTCGCCACCGGGGAAAGCAGATGAAGGTGATGGCGATCATGGCCTTCAAGGGCTTCCCCTGGATCGAAGGCGTTCATCCGATCCAGGGAGGCATCCTGCGGCGTAAGATCCGCAGCCAGCGCCGCAGTGGCTTGCCGCTTGAGCCGGCGCTTCTCTTTTATCCGCGTCGCTTTGCAGAGGCGAGTTGGGTGAGCCTGCGTTGGGGTTGGCTCTGTCTCTCGCTGAAGGCGATGGCCTGGCGGATGATCGCGATCCCGGCCGCCTGAGCTATACGGACCGCTCGCTCTCCGCCGCGCCGGAGGAGGAACAGGAGATGGTGGGGGCCTGCGGCGAGATGGTGGTCAAGCGTCGGCCGAAGCCGTGGAGGGCCGCGGCCTGAAGGGAGAACCGCTCGCGCGTATCTCTTTGCGCTGGCAACCCGAATGCAGTATACCCCCCTAATTGAGGGACTTTCTCCATCGAGATCGCCCACGGTCACGATTTGAGGGTGCAAAGCTGTATGACGCAAGAGCCGGTACGGATCGCCTTGATCAAGCCCTCGCTCTACGACGACGAGGGCTATGTCATTCAATGGCGTCGCTCCTCGATACCCTCGAACTCCTTGGCCTCGCTGCATGCCGTCGTCCAGGACTGCAAGGCGCAAGGTCTTGGGCCCCGATGTCGAGATCGAGTCGATTTCCTACGACGAGACGAACACGGCCCTGCCGATGAAGAGGATCGCGCGCTGGGTGAAGCAGGGCGGCGCCGGCAGCTTCGTCAGCGTGCAATTGAACCAGTTCCCGCGCACCATGGATATCGCCAAGCCGCTTCGGAAGGCAGGTCTGGCGGTGGTGATCGGCGGCTTCCATGTTTCCGGCTGCCTCTGCATGCTGCCCGAGCTGCCGCCGGACATCCAGGAAGCCAAGGATCTGGAGATCGTCCTCTATGCTGGCGAGTGCGAAGGCCGGCTTGAGACCCTGCGCGCCGGTAAACCGGAGCCGGTCTACAACTACCTGCACGATCTGCCGGGCATGGAGGATCGGCCGGTGCGGATCCTGCCACGCAAGAACATGAGCCGGACGATGGGTTGGTACACCTCCTTCGACGCCGGGCGCGGCTGTCCCTTCCAGTGCTCTTTTTGCACCATTATCAACGTGCAGGGCCGCAAGAGCCGCTATCGCGGCGGACGACATCGAGCGCATCGTGCGCACCAACTGGGCGCAGGGTATCCGCCGCTTGTTCATCACCGACGACAATTTTGCGCGCAATCGGAACTTGGAGGCGATTTTCGACCGCCTGATCAAGCTCCGGCGCGAGGAGAAGCTCCGTGTCTTCCTGGTTCTGCAGGTCGATACCCTTTGCCACAAGATCCCGAACTTCATCGAGAAGACGCATGCGGTCGGCACGCGGCGCGTCTACATCGGCCTGGAGAACATCAATCCCGAGAACCTGGCCGGCGCCAAGAAGCGCCAGAACCGGATCTTGGGAGTACCGCGAGATGGTGCAGGCCTGTAAAGACAAGGGCATCACCAACTATGCCGGCGACACGCCGGAGCGGATCGAGCGCGACATTTGCATCATCGTGGAAGATCTGCCAATCGATCTCCTGCAGCTCTTCCCGCTGACCCCGCTGCCGGGTTCCGAGGACCATCAGCGCCTGCACAAGCAGGGCGTCGAGATGGACCCGGACATGAACAAAGACGACCTGGAACATGTCGTCGTCGACCATCCCAAGATGACCCGCAAGGAGTGGTCGGGCATCTACTGGAAGGCCTGGGACATATTCTACACCAAGGAGCATATGGAGCGCATCATGCGCTGCCATGTGACCTCGGGCATGACCGCCAAGCAGGTCATGGCCACGCTCTTCTGGTTCAAGGGCTATCCGATCATCGAGAAGGCGCATCCGATCCAAGGCGGCTGGCTGCGCCGCAAGGTACGCTCTCAGCGCCGCAGCGGCCTGCCGGTCGAGAGCCGGCTGGTCTTCTACCCGCGCCGCCTCGCCGAGATTGCCCGCAACGCCTACCTCTGGTCCAAGCTCTTCCTGGAGCTGTGTGCCATTGCCCGCAAGATCGATCGCGATCCCAAGAAGATGGATTATATGGACAAGGCCTTGGAGCCGATCTCTGCCGAGGATCAGGATACCGAGACCGAGATCATGGACACCTACGGCGAGCAGGTCGCCAAACGGCGGCATCCGAAGAAGGCAGCTTAAGGGCAACCAGGAGGAGCCGAATCAGCGGCGCCCGCTAGAGGTCGCAGCATCCCTCACCCGCCTGAATCGGTGGGCAAGCCACGGTTCCGTAGGAACAGAAGACACAGCAATCTCCCGGCAATGGCCGTAAGACTGCTGCGCAGCCATTGCAATCGTAGAACCACTGGCAGGCGTTGGTCGGCATAGTCTCGGTCTTGACGTGCCCGCATTCCGGGCAGGTGATCGTCGATTCTAGGGTCACTGCTTTCTCCTGCTCTGCCAGAACGCAAACAGCGTTAGTGCTAAAAGGACCCCCAATAGGGGCAGCAAGACGCTATCCAGATAGGCGAGCGCGCCGGAGGCACCCAGAGCGGTGAAACTCCACACCAATAGCGGGGTGAAACAGAAAATCGCGGCAACGACTGAACCTATAACGCCCACTTTAAGAAGGCGACTTTTCATTGCGTCTCTGCTCGGAATGCGGCCAGTGCCCATGCCGCCTCCAGCTCCCAGAAGGGTGCCGTCAGTGCCGCTCCGAGGGCGAGTGTGGCAAGGGCCAAAGCGGCAGTTAGCCCCTTGGGTGGAGCGCCTTTGATCCTGTAGATCCGGAACGTCCGAAACCAAGACCAGACCAGTATCAACGCGACGACGACAAGGATCTCAGCCCGATAGGTGAGGAATGGCCCAAGGAAGGAGAGCCACGCACCGCCAAGTCCAACCAACGCCAGTGCCAGAGGCAGGACGCAACAGGATGCAGAGAGGAGCACTGCCGCCGAGCCGGCAATCAAACCACTCCAGATCGGCAGATTTTCATAAAGGGGCGTTCGCTGCCTTGAATCCATGCTCCTTTTATGGAACCTGTAGTGACTACAGGAGCAAGCGCAAAAATGAGTGCACACAGGATTGGGATTGCGTCTCGGCGGAGCGGCGTTGGCATCGAGACGATCCGCTATTACGAACGCGAAGGCATCGTGCCGAAACCGGAAAGGGCTGTGTCCGGCAGGCGGTTGTACGACGAGGACGCCATCGCAAGGCTTCGTTTCGTGAGGAGGTGTCGCGAACTGGGCTTCTCCATGAAGGATGCGATGGTGCTGTTGGCACTCTCCAATGACAGTGGCTATCGGTGTCTGGATGTCAAAAGAATCAGTGAAAACCATCTGCTGAATATAGAAAGCAAGATTCTCGACCTGAAAAAACTCTCAGTTGCATTGGTCGAATTGATTGATAGGTGTGACAATGAGCAAGTGAGATGCCCCGCTTTGGAGCAACTGTTTTCCGAGTAAGGTCAATTGGACTCTCCATTCAGGGCTTGTACTGCTGGCTCCGGCGCGGTTCCCAGGAGAGCGTAGCGGCGCCGTAGGGGTCCTTGTGTAGGCGAAGCTTTGCACGCACGAAGTGGGGCCGTAAGCGTGAGAGCGGGATCTACGAGCGCCGACCTCTTCTTGATCTTCGCCTCCGTCGGCGGCAGTGTCTTCACAAAGAGAAGAGAAATGGGACAAGCGACCAAGAGGTTTGGGATGGTTCGCAATCGCGTTATCGCGGCAGTGGCAGGCATTCTCGCCCTTGCGACCGTGCCGTCCGGTCTTTCTGCAGACTCATCAGCGTGTGACATCGTAGCCGTCGAAGTCCGACAGACTGGGCATCCTTGCGATAATCCCAAAGACCCAAAGCGCGACGCGGAAGCCTCCGAGCCGGGCCGCGCCGTTTGGATCTTGCAGTGTGATCACGGGACCTCTAGACCGGCAGTCTGGTGATCTGCTTGATCTCCTTCAGGATCAGGTTGGTACGCACTTGGGCGACGCCGGGCTGAGTGAAGAGATAGCTCTCCAGGAAGTGGTTGTAGGCTTCCTTGTCGGCGCAAACCACCTTACAGGTGATAGTCGGCCTCGCCGGTGGTGGCATAGCACTCCAGCACCTCCGGACGACTGGCCACGGTGGCGATGAAGTCCTTCACATGGCGGCGCTCATGCCGCTCCAGACTCACCTGGACCACGGCCGAGAAGCCGAGCCCGGCCGCCTCGGCATCCAGGAGCGCCTGATAGCCCCGGATGATGCCGGCCTCCTCCAAGGGCGCGAAGCCGCCGCCAGCAGGCAGAGGTCGAGAGCCCTGCCGCCTCGGCGAGGGACTGGTTGGTCGTCCGTGCGTCCTCCTGCAACGCTCGCAGCAGGTACCGATCACTCTGGGTCAGGTCCACCTTGGTCATTCCTTTCGGAGAACTGCTCTCATACGTTAGACTATACCGATAATGTTCGTTCAGCAGAGCATTTTGGTAAGAACGTTCAGTGGATTGGCCTATCCTTGGGAAGGTTAGCAAGAGGATTCGCCCGCCATGCCACTCGATGTCGCTCAGTCTCAGCCGGTCTCGGGGCCGGCGCTTGGAAGCTATGCCCTGGAAGACCGCTACCGCCTGCGCGAAGGACGTGTCTTCCTGACCGGGACTCAGGCCCTGGTGCGCATCCTGCTGGACCAGGCGCGCCGCGACCGTGAGGCCGGGCTCAACACCGCCGGCTTCGTCTCAGGCTATCGCGGCTCGCCGCTGGGGGCAGTGGACCTGGAGATCTGGCGCGCCAAGGCGACGATCAAGCAGGCGGGGATCGACTTCCTGCCGGCGGTGAACGAGGATCTGGCGGCCACTGCATTGCTGGGCACACAGCAGGTCGAGACCCAGCCCGACCGCCAGGTGCAGGGCGTCTTCGGCCTCTGGTACGGCAAGGGGCCGGGGGTGGATCGTGCTGGCGACGCGCTCAAGCACGGCAATGCCTATGGCTCTTCGCCCAATGGCGGTGTCCTGGTGGTGGCCGGCGACGATCACGGCTGCGACTCCTCCTCCATGTCGCATCAATCCGACGCTGCCTTCCTGACCCACTTCATGCCCAGCCTCAATCCGGCAACGGTCGCCGAGTACTTGAGCTTCGGTGCCTATGGTTATGCTTTATCGCGGTTTTCTGGGATGTGGGTCGGCTTCAAGGCGGTCTCGGAAACGGTGGAGTCCGGGGCCTCGGTCGAGCTGCCGCTGGAGCGCAGCTTCCGTCTGCCGGACTTCACGCCGCCACCCGGCGGTCTGCACTACCGTTGGCCGGATCTGCCGGGTCCGCAGATCGAAGAGCGCATGGAGTGGAAGAAGCGCGCGGTCCTGGTCTTCGCCGCGGCCAACCCCATCGACCGGAGCCTCTACGATCTGAAGGAGGCGCCCTACGGCATCGTCACCACCGGCAAGGGCCATCTCGATCTTATGGAAGCACTGCGCCTCCTGGGCCTGGACGAAGCCGTCTGTCGCCAGCGCGGTGTCGACATCTACAAGGTTGGGATGGTTTGGCCGCTGGACCGCAGCGATGCCTTGGCCTTCGTGCGCGGCAAGCGCGAGATCCTGGTGGTCGAGGAGAAGCGCGGCATCATCGAAAGCCAGTTCAAGGAGTACTTTTACGATCTGCCCGGCAGCAAGCCGGAGCAGATGGTCGGCAAGACCGACGAACAGGGGCGGGATCTCGTTCCCTGGACCGGCGCGCTCTCGCCCAGGCTTTTGGCGCCGATCGTCGCCGCCCGCCTGGACCGCTTTCTGCCGGATCTGGACCTGCCGGCGTGCGCCGCAGCCCTACAGCCCGACCAGGGGCGAGCCATCCAGATCGCTGGGGTGACGCGCATGCCCTACTTCTGCTCCGGCTGTCCGCACAACAGCTCGACCAAAGTGCCGGAAGGCTCGCAGGCCCTGGCCGGAATCGGCTGCCACTTCATGGCCAGTTGGATGGATCGCGACACCACCTCTCTCATCCAAATGGGCGGCGAGGGCGTCAACTGGGCAGCCTCCTCGATCTTCACCGGCAAGGGGCACATCTTCCAGAACTTGGGGGAGGGGACCTACTACCACTCCGGTTCCATGGCGATCCGCCAAGCCGTCGCCGCCAAGACCAACATCACCTACAAGATTCTCTTCAACGACGCGGTGGCGATGACCGGCGGGCAGCCGGTAGACGGTCCGATCTCGGTCCAGGCCATCGCGCAGAGCGTTCGTGCCGAGGGCGTCCAGCGGATCGCCCTGGTCTCGGACCGGCCGGAGAAGTTCGACCTGGCCGCCTTTCCGCGTGGCACCACCCTGGACCATCGCCGCGAGCTGGACCGGATACAACGCGAGTTGCGCCAGATCCCCGGTGTGTCGGTGCTGATCTACGAGCAGCCCTGCGCCACCGAGACACGGCGCCGCCGCAAGCGCGGCACGGTCGAGGATCCCAAGCGCTTCGCCTTTATCAACGATCTGGTCTGCGAGGGCTGCGGCGACTGCTCGGTGGAATCCAACTGCCTCAGCGTCGAGCCCAAGGAGACGCCCTTCGGACGCAAGCGGCAGATCAATCTCTCGATCTGCAACAAGGACTTCTCCTGCCTGAACGGATTCTGCCCCAGCTTCGTCACCCTGGAGGGCGCGCAGCGCTGCCGGAAGGCGGCAAGCGAGCAGGATTTCGCGGCAGAGGCGGCCCAGCTGCCGGCGCCGAGCCTGCCATCTCTGGCACAACCCTACGACCTGCTGGTGACCGGCGTCGGCGGGACCGGGGTGATTACCGTCGGTGCCGTGATCGCCATGGCAGCTCACCTCGAGGCCAAGGGGGTGACGGTTCTGGACTTCACCGGCTTTGCCCAGAAGTTCGGACCGGTCTTGAGCTATCTCAGGATCGCCGCCGATCCCAAGGGGAACAATCAGGTGCGGATCGATCAGGGTGCCGCCGATGCCCTGATCGGCTGCGATCTGGTTGTCTCATCCTCTCCCAAGGCGTCAGGCAGCTATCGCAAGGGTATGCTGGCCGTGGTGAACTCTGCCGAGATGCCGACGGGGGATTTCGTCAAGCAGCGCGATGTCGACATGCAGGCGGCAGCGCGCCTGCGCGCCATCGAGGCGGCCATCGGCGGCAAGGGCCTGACCGTTCTGAATGCCAATGCGCTGGCCGAGGCACGCTTCGGCGACAGCGTCTTCGCCAACATGATCTTGCTGGGTGCTGCTTGGCAGTCCGGTCTGGTGCCACTCAGCGAGGCTGCCTTGCTGCGGGCGGTCGATCTCAATGACGTGGCCGTTTCACGCAATCGCCAAGCCTTTACGCTCGGCCGTCTGGCCGTGGTGCGGCCAGATCTCTTGTCCTCGACGTCGCGGGACGAACCGGAAAGTTTGGACCGCTTCATCGAGCGGCGTGCGGCCTTCCTCATCGACTATCAGGACCAAGCCTGGGCCGAGCGTTATCTTACTCAAGTCGCCAAGGTTCGCAAAGCAGAGGCCGGCCGGGACGAAGAGGCTTTGACCCGCGCCGTGGCCGGCGCCCTCTTCAAGCTCATGTCCTACAAGGACGAGTACGAAGTGGCGCGCCTGCACCGCGACCCGGCCTTCCTGAAGCAGATCCAGGAAACTTTCGAGGGCGATTTCAAGATCAAATACCATCTGGCGCCACCCTTGCTCTCGCTACAGAAGGATGCGCGCGGCCGGCCGATAAAAAAGCAGTTCGGCCCGTGGGTTGGGCGTGTTTTCTCCTTGCTTGCTCGATACAAATCTCTGCGTGGAACGCGATTCGATCCTTTCGGCTACACAGCCGAACGCAAACGCGAGCGCGCCTTGATCGATTGGTCCCCGATCCGTCGCCTTGCCGCCGACAATCCAACGCATCGCTGGATCGCGAGAAAGCCGCTCGGCGTCGTTGACATCCTCGTACCCGGCCAAACGCCCGAACACCGCTTGCCGAAGCATCCCGACGACAGCGTGCCAGCCGTTCTTGCCGCGACGACCGTCTCGCAGCGCCCCGGCCGCCATCTCTGTCAGGCCAAGCGCGTCGTCCAGTTCCCGATACGCGAGCAAGCCGCCGTCCGACGTTACCTTCGATCCATGGAACTCCAGCTTCACGCGGCGGTCGAAATCCACGCGAAGCAGCCCGTTCTTGGATTCACCCATCGGATGCACCATGAAAACCTCGCTTCAATCGACACAACACCATGATATGTAACCATGAATCAGCCCCGTGGATGGCGCAACCTCAACCCCACCTGGGCAATGCGGGTTGGTACGAAGCGCTGCTGCCGCGATTGCTCGCTGTGCAGGGGCAAGTGGGCGTGGAAAGACTGACCGAGATTGCGGCAGCGCCACTTCACATTCGCGGTTTCGGTCCCGTCAAGGAGCAGGCCGAAACGGAGGTGCGCAGCCGGGTCGAGACGCGACTTCAGGCCCTCGGCTAGCGTGTTGAGCACCGCTTTCCTCGAAGTTGCCAGATGTACGGAGCGCCTCAGGATTTGCCACCGGGCTCCCAGGTCAGAGCCACTTTCGTCTCAGTCTCCATGCCGGCTTTGGCGATGATGAAGCCGGCCGTACCGCTGAACTTCAGGCCGATCTCGGCCGAGACCGCCTTCGGCGTCATGTGCAGACTCTGAATCAGATCTTCCAGGCTGGCTGCATAGGCGCGAAGCGACGACATGGCGTCATCGAAACTGTTGGGTGCTCCCGCCACGATCTCTCCGGTTCGGCTAAGTGACGAACCTGGGCCCTTGGCTTGGTACTCGGAGAGATCGACACCGCCGCCGGCAGCGGCAGCAACGTTCTCGTCCATCTCGACGGTGATGGTGCCGTGCTTGGTCTCGAAGGTCAGTATTTCCGTCATCGCCTTGCCTCGTCGTCACAGCTGTGCAAAAATGCATACGCAGATGAGACTACACGATACGCGGCGGTGGTCACATGCTAAAAAAGATTGCGCTTCTGGTCGATAACAGCAGCTTTCGACACAAAGAACTGCAGCACCTGTCTGCACCCAGCAATGACGTTCGCAATCTGGCAAAACTTCTTGAATATAAGGAAGTGGCGGATTTTGACAGAGTCGATCTGAAATTTGATGTTTCTTTGGTCGATGCCAGAGCAGCAATCGGTACTCTTTACCGCCATCGGCATACTGACGATCTTTTGTTGTTCTACTATTCCGGTCACGGACTGCGCGATGCCAGCGGAACCTTCTATCTGGCCTTGACCGAGACCGGCCCGTCGGAGCCCGACTCAGGCTCGCTTGACGAGCATTGGATTCGACGGGTGATGAACGAGAGCGCCTCCAGACGACGGTTGACCGTTCTGGACTGCTGCCACAGCGGGGCCATGATCCCCGAGGGGCTGACGGCCAGAGACGCCGCCAACAGGCCGGCGGTGACGCGCGATACCTTCGATCCGACCGACCATGGCCGATATGTCATGACCGCCACGACGGCCGATGCCAGCGTCTTCGAACATCAAGGTCGCTCGCTCTACACACGCTTTCTCATCGAAGGTCTTGAAGGTGGCGGGGCCGCGCCAGACAGCGACTTTGTCTCGGTGCACGATTTGCATGCTTTCGTGAAGAACAAGGTGGCTGAGAACGTCACCGATCTCATGATGCCGCAGCTGTGGACCGACGTACTCTCCAATCCCGAACCGCTTTTGATCGCCAAGAACAGCAACCTTCGCGAGAAGCTGGACGAAGGTCTGGAGGATCAACTTTTCTCTATGGACGAAGGCGAGGTGGAGTTGGACTTCTATCGCCTGAAGGAGGCTGTCGAGGAGAAACAGTCAGGCATCTCGGACGAAGCTGCCGATCTCCTGAAACAGCGTTTGGAAGACGGCAAGACCCTGTCCTTCGATCTCGGGCTGAAGATCTACAAACTCCTGGACAAAGCGCCGCCCGAGCGCGGGCATCCGGGCGCCGGCCCTGAGCTGCGAAAGAAAATTCTAGAGCTTGAGCTCCAGCTCAACCAGTAGGATGAGGAGTATCACGCAGCCAAGCAGAAATGGGCCAAGGAGCACCAGCGGCTCGAGAGTGAGATTGGTGAACCGGGGGCCTCGGCAACTGTTCAGCACGTATTCAATCTGACAAAGAGCAAGCCGGGCTGGCTGCGCTCGTTAATGGGCATCCTGACCTTCATTGGCAGCCTCTTCGTGATTGGCCTATTGATCGCCTTCCTCGGGATATCGACTTAACGCGACAGGTGACCGGTTAGAGATCGGGGCGCGCAACCATCAGCCAGACGATGGCAAGGACGGAGATGAAGGCGGGAAAGCCGCAGAGAAACCAGACGCGGTAGAGCCGATGGTAGGCCGCAGGCAGGCGCGCGGCGTCGCGGTTGCTGCGGGCAGGTCGCGCAGACGCTGTTGGATCCAGACCACCGGCAGCCAGAAGCAGCCAGTGACCAGGTAGAGTGCCAGCGACAGCAGGATCCAACCCTCGCTCAGATTCCAGCCAAGGCCACGCGCCAAGGCGATGCCGGTGACCGGCTGCAGCACGACTGCCGTTGCGGTGAAGATCCAATCGGCAACGACCACGCTGCCGGCAGTATGGGCGATGATCCGCGGATCGCTGCTGCGATGCGCCATCACCATGAAGAAGGCGATTCCGGCCCCGGTCCCCAGCAAGACCGTCGCGCCCAGGATGCGAAGCCAGCGGATGATGGTGACTCAATCCACCCTAGCGCTCCTCCGCCACCGCAGCCAGGTAGATGGCCAGAAGGGTTGCCGGTACGACCTTGACCAGGGGCCCCAGAGGATCGAGCCAGAGTGACGGCAGCCAGGTCGAAGCCATTGTGAGATAACCTGCCGCGATCGCGACCGAGGCTAGGCAGGCAGATCGAAAATACCGCCGGAAGAGCAGTCCCGTACCGACTGCGAGGTCGAGGATGGCGCCGACGACTACGGCCGCGCTGGTCCAGGACCCGCTCCGCAGGCCATCGAGGACGAGGCTGGACCTCCACCTCGAAGAGGGCGACGAGGCCAGAAGCCTGCCAGGGCCAGCACGGCCAGCGGGGAAACCATTTCGTGACGAGCGAAGATGCGTTCCTGTTTGGTCGCAGGCAGGCCAGCCAGGATCTCTTCCAGGCCCTTCAAGCACTGACCGCTAGCGGCCCTCCCATGCCCGTGGGTCGCCGACCACATCCTTGGCCACCTTGAGTGCCGTGCTGCGCAGAGGCGAGCGCCACCCGGATAATTCGGCGAGGTTCCGGAAAACCCAGCCAGCGGCGGAGGGTCAGGACAATGTCCTCCAAGCTGTGCGGGTCGTGCTCGACCAGGTCGTAGCATTGTCTCGAGAGCCGGGATCCTGCCGACAGGTGAGGACGGCCTGCGCCACCTCCTGGACGCCCACGCAGTGGAAGCGCGCCTTGCCGAACAGCAAGGGTTGCACCCAAGGGACGGCGGCGAGTGCGCGCAAGAGGCTGGTGCCGCCATAGGCCGTCGGGGCGATCACCAGACCCGGCTTCAGAATGACCCAATTCAGCTTGTTCTCTGCCAGCGCTGCATCGGCTTCTCCCTTGGTGCGCAGGAATTCCGTCTCCGCCGTTTCGTAGGCCCCGGGCGCGGAGATCTGAACGAAGCGCGCTACGCCGGACTCTTCACACGCCGCGATCAAGGAGAGGAGGGAATCGCGCTGACTGACGCTCAGTCGGTCGCCGCCGCCTGACTGCAGGGCTCCGGCCGATTGACGACTGCGTCGCAGTCTTTCAAGTACGGCTTCCAATCGCTTGATTGTTTTGGGCTATTGAGACCAATGAAACCCATTCGGCGCCCGGAAGCAGGCGGTGGCCGAGATCCGCATTACGAGCGGCACCGACAAGCTCGACGCCTGCCGCCAGGAGTGTCTGCCCAATCTCCTTGCCGATCAGATCGGAGGCTCCCAGCAAGAGAATCTTCATGCAGTCAACTCTCGACTGGTCCAGCTTGGCCTAAGCCAAGGATTGGTAAGCGGCATCGAGGTAGCTCTGAGTTGCCAAGGTGGCGGCGGCAAAGGCCGCGCGCGCTTCGCCATCGCCATTCTCGGCCATGGCACGGAAGGACTCGACCATCAGGACCTGTGGGGGAACCTCCGAGGCGATCTCCACGAAGTCGAAACTCGTCGGGTTCCTGTCCGCGGTGCGATGGGTGTAGTCGGTCCGGACCTTAGGGATCTGGCGGACGAAGCTGTTGGTCCAGTTCACGACGAAGGCATCGAGCAGGATCACGCCCTTGTCGCCATAGAGTTGGCGCCATAGAGACTGACCTTGTCGACCATGGCTCCGGTCTGGAATCCGGCACCGAAGGTCGCCGTCTGGCCGCCCTCGAAGCTCAGGAGACCGCTGCAGTGCACTAGGCCACGGTCGCGGGATCGCGCGTGCCGGCGGCAGAGGCGCTGAGCAGCGGGCCTTCCGGCCTGAAGGTACTCGACTACGGCCCGCATGCAGTATCAGCCGAGATCGCCCAGTGCTCCCAAGGGCTCGAGGGTCGGATCGTAGCGGATGTTCGAGAGGTCGGCCTGAGTCTCGTAGAACCTGAGTCTCGTAGAAGACGGCATGCAAGGCATGCGGGCGCCCGACCCGAGCCGCCGTCGCCGCTTGGACGGCGACCTTGCGCGGGTGATGGACGAAGTGGGTGGTATCCATGAAGACTAGGCCGGCATCCGCTACCGCACCGGCCATGCGCGCCACCGACTGGGCGCTCACGAAGGGTTTGTCGACCAGCACATGCTTGCCGACGGTGGGGATGGCGAAACAGATCGCGTCCACCGCCTCGCAGGCGAGCAGCGTCTCCAGTCCTTCCAGCGGCAAGGTTCCCTCGCGGTCGGCGACGAAGGCCTCTGCCTTGGCTTGCGTGCGACTGGCGACCGCCGCCAGGCGGATCGAGGGCGCGGCCTCTATGGCATCGGCTACGACCTTGGCGATCATACCGGTGCCGAGGATGCCGAAGCCGGAGGTCGTCGCGGTCGCCATGGTGCGCGGTTTCAGTCCTGCGCCTTGATCAGAACGTAGGAACCGGGCGCGTCTTCGACGACCTCCAAGGCGCCGTCGCCGGGAGTCCGGGCCTTGACCAGGGGTCCGGCCTTCTCGCGAACCCACTCGGCCCACGACGGCCACCAGGAGCCCTCGTGCTGGGTAGCGGATTCGAGCCACTGGTCGGGGGCCGATGGGTTGTGATCGTTGGTCCAATGCGGATACTTGCCGGGCGGCGGGTTGATGATGCCGGCGATGTGCCCCGATCCGGCCAGGATGAACTTGGCCGGGCCGCCGACCAACTGGGTGCCCTGATAGGTCGACTTCCAGGGCGCGATGTGGTCTTCGCGGGTGGAGATGAAGCAAGTCGGCATCTCGATCTTGCCTAGGTCGATCGGAACCCCGGCGATGGTGAGCGCACCGGGCTCGCGCAGCCGGTTCTTCTGATACATGTTACGCAGATAATAGCTGTGCATGGCCGCCGGCATACGCGTCGAGTCGCCGTTCCAGTACAGCAGGTCGAAGGGGAAGGGGGCCTTGCCCAGCAGGTAGTTGTTGACGACGAAGGACCAGATCAGGTCGTTGGCGCGCAGCATGTTGAAGGTGGTTGCCATGTCGGAGCCTTCGAGAAAGCCCTGCTCCTTCATCTTCTTCTCCAGGAACTGGAGTTGGGCTTCGTCGATGAAGACGCCCAGTTCGCCGGCGTCCTGAAAATCCATCATGGTGACGAAGAAGGTGGCCGACTTGAAGCGATCGTCGCCGCGCGCCGCCATGTGAGCCAGCGTGGTCGACAGCAAGGTGCCGCCCAGGCAATAGCCGATGACGTTGGCGCCGACCACGCCGGTGGCCTTCTCCATGGCGTCCAGCGCGGCCAAGGGTCCCTCGACCAGATAATCGTCGAACCGCTTCTGCGCCAAGGCACGGTCCGGGTTAACCCAGGAGATCACGAAGACGGTGAAGCCTTGCGCCGTAGCCCAACGCACGAAGGAGTTCTTCTCGCGCAGATCCAGGATGTAGAACTTGTTGATCCAGGGCGGAATGATCAGCAGCGGGATCTCGTGCTGCTGCTCGGTGGTCGGCTCATACTGGATCAGCTGCATGAGGTCGGTCTGGAAGACCACCTTGCCCGGGGTGACTGCGACGTTCTCGCCGAGTCGGAACTTGCTGGAGTCGGTCTGCGAAATGGTCAGCTTGCCCTTGCCGCGCTCCAGGTCGTCGAGCAGGTTCTTCAGACCATTCACTAGGTTCTCGCCGCCCGATTCGACCGTGGCCCGCAGCACCTCGGGATTGGTCATCAGGAAGTTCGAGGGCGCCATGGCGTCGACGAACTGACGAGTATAGAAGTCGACCCTCTTCGCTGTCTTGTCGTCCAAGCCCTCGACGTCGTTGACCGTCTGATGCATCCAGCGTGCGGTCAGCAGGTAGGACTGCTTGATGTAGTCGAAGAGGGCATTGTCGTCCCACATTGGGTCTTTGAAACGCCGGTCGCCGGTCTCGGGTTCCGCTACGGCGGCACCGCTGGCGCCCATCATCTTCTGTGCTGTGCTCTGCCAAAGGCGCATGTAGTCCTGCCACAGGCTGGCCTGCGCCTGCATCATTTTGGCTGGGTCGGTCATCATCCGCGCGGTCATCTCGAGAAACGCGCGGCCCACGTTCAAGGGATCGATCGGTCCGGACGAACGCTCGGCCACCTGATGCTCAAGCCATTGACCGACAATCTTCTGACTGCGTTCTGCTATCTCCGCCATTTCACGGGAGAACTGCATCGGATCTGGGACCTTGACCTCCGGCCCTAGTTGCTCGCTCATCTCTCGTTCCCTATGCTGCTGACAATGCGGCGCGGGACAAATTCGCGCCGAATCCTTTGCTGGCCGCGCCGGTTGCGCGTATTGCTGTAGCGGCTGCCCCAAGGGCAGCCGCGGTGGGTTACTAGACTATCTGGCGTCGCGGCGCCAGTGATGCGAGGCCTCGCCGTGCGGCTGGCTGGCCCAAGAGGAGATGAAGTGCGGTCATGAGTATCGTTACCGGCAAACGGCGTGGACCCTTTGGTCAAGCCCTCGTCCTGGTGCCTATCTTCGGTCTTGTCCTGCTGGTCGGCTGTTCGACCTTCGAAGCGAATCCTTCGCCAAATCCGGCGCAGGTCTCGACGCAAGACCTTAAATCGCAACCCTATCCCAATCTTTCGCAGGTTCCCGACAAGCCGCCGCCGGTAACGCCGGAGCAGATTCGCGCCAGCACTGCAGCGGGTCTGGAAGCCGATCGGGCCAATGCGCAGTATACTGCCACGCTGACCGCTTCCGGTACGTCGGTGCAGTCGGCGAATCCGCCGAACCCGACTCCGACCACCACGGCTGCGGCAAGCAGCAGCGCATCCGCGCCTTCGGCAGCGGCAGCAACGGCCGCGGCGCCCGCGGCCAGCGTCGGTGCGGCCGTCACCGGCGGTACGCCCACCAGCCTTGAGCAGACGACGACCGCCGTTGCCGCAGTCGGCGTACCCAACTCGGCAACCGGCCGGACCACGATTCCTTCGGGCACTGCTCCGCAAGCTGAAAGCCCCTATTCGGGCGGCGCCGTCGCTGCCGGTGCGACGACAAGTGGCGCCGGAACCAGCACGAGCGCTTCGGTTCCCACAGGCGCCGCCGGCTCTCCAAGTGCCTCTCAGACGCCAGGCGCACGCGCCCTCGCGTCCAGCCGGCGCCAGCGTCGCAGCGGCGCGACTCCGACGACGGTGGCCACGGTGCCGGTGGTTTCCTCGCAAAGCTCGGCGCCGCAGCCGGTCACGACCGCAGCCCTGCCGGCGCAGACGCAACAGCCCCATGGTGCCTCGCTAGGCGGTGCTGCGGCGGCCGCCGCGGCTCTGCCGCTGGTGCCGCAGCAGGGCACGGTCGGTACGGGAGCGGTTCAATTGGTCGCGATCATGTACTTCGCCAACGGTTCGGCGGCATTGGATGGGCGTGACAGAGCGGTGCTGCGTGAGGTGGCCGCCATCCAGCGGCAATATGGCGGTATCCTCAGGGTGGTCGGACATGCCTCGTCGCGCACCGCGGTGCTGCCGCAGGAGCGGCATAAACTGGTGAACCTGGAGGTCTCCTTCGACCGCGCCGAATCGGTTGGCCAAGCCTTGCTTCGCGCCGGTTTGCCCTCGCCCGCGTTGGTCCTCGAGGGCGTGTCGGACCGGCATCCGGTCTATCACGAGTTCATGGTGACCGGTGAGGCCGGCAATCGCCGCGCTGAAATCTACCTGGAGTATTAGGCCTAGCCTATGAAAGGGCGCCGGCGGCTGGGGACCTGATGTCTTGGCCGCGGCCCCCATAATCGGAGAATGCCTACGGTGACGGTTCCTTTGCGTATTGGCCTAGCTGGCCTCGGTACGGTCGGCGGCGGCGTGCTGCGCCTGCTACAGGACAGTCTCTCCTTGATCGAGGCGCGGGCCGGGCGCGGTCTTGAGGTCGTCGCCGTTTCGGCCCGTGATCCCAACAAGGCACGCGATCTGCCGCTGGAGGGCCTGCGTTGGGCCGAGTCTGCCGAGGCGCTGGCCGAAGATCCCGAGATCGATGCGGTGGTCGAGTTGATCGGCGGCGACGAAGGCCCGGCACGACGGCTGGTCGAGGCCAGCCTTGCTCGCGGCTTGCCGGTGGTGACCGCCAACAAGGCCTTGGTGGCCATGCATGGCGCCGCGTTGGATGGCATGGCGGAGCGGGCCGGCACCACCCTAGCTTACGAAGCGGCTGTTGCCGGCGGTATCCCGATCATCAAGCTCTTGCGCGAAGGCATGGCGGCCAATGCGGTGTCGCGGGTTTACGGCATCTTGAACGGGACTTGTAACTACATTCTGACCGAGATGCGCGAGACTAGGCGCGATTTCGAAGCGGTTCTGGCCGAGGCACAGGCGCTGGGCTACGCCGAGGCAGATCCGACCTTCGATATCGACGGCATCGATGCGGCGCACAAGCTGGCAATCTTGGCTTCGCTCGCCTACGGCAGCCCGGTGAATTTTCCGGCTCTCTCGATCGAGGGCATCCGTCACGTGACGGCGCTGGACATCGCCTTTGCCGAAGAACTGGGCTATCGCGTCAAGCTGCTGGGTCTGGCGGAGCGACAGGGCGACTGCCTGGATCAGCGCGTCTTTCCCTGCATGGTGCGAAACGAGGCGCCGATTGCCACCGTGGAAGGCGTTTTCAACGCTGTCGTCGCCGAGGGCAATCACGTTGGCACGGTGATGGCCGAGGGCGCCGGCGCCGGCGCCGGTCCGACCGCGTCCGCCGTCGTTGCCGACTTGATCGATGTCGCCAGAGGCAATCGCTTGGCCACCTTCGGGTTGGGAGCGGAGGCCTTGGTCGACCTGCGGCCGATGGACCCGGAACAGCGGCGCGGTGCCTTCTATCTGCGCCTCACGGTCACCGATCAGCCGGGAGTGATTGCCGACGTCGCCGCGATTCTGCGCGACGAGGCGATTTCCTTGGAGTCGATGCTGCAGCGCGGCCGTGCACCGGGCGAGACGGTGAGCGTGGTTCTGACCACGCACGAGACCGAGTCGCGGGCCCTGTCACGCGCGCTGGAGCAGATCGCGGTGCTGGAGAGCGTGGTGGAGCCGCCGCGCTTTCTGGCGATCGCCGAGTTCTAGGAACGAGATTCGGCATTCGACCGGAATGGTTCCTGTGTTTCAATGTACTGGGGCGGATTTTGGACCTGTGACGTGATGAATGATGCTCCGGTTTAGCGAATCGTCCGGCTGCTCGGCCGGGCTTACGGACAAGAACAAAGGGAAATAGTCCAGATGTCAGGTTTAAGCTCGATGGATCGCAATTTGGCCTTGGAGTCGGTCAGGGTGACCGAGGCAGCTGCCCTGGCGGCGTCGCGGCTGATGGGGCGTGGTGACGAGAAGGCAGCGGACCAGGCCGCGGTGACGGCGATGCGGATGGCGCTGAACAGCCTGCCGATCGCAGGTACGGTGCGGATCGGTGAGGGCGAGCGCGACGAGGCACCGATGCTGTTTATCGGCGAGGAGGTCGGCAGCGGCGGTCCGAAGATCGACATTGCCTTGGACCCCTTGGAGGGTACGACGATCACCGCCAAGGGTGGCCCCAATGCCTTGGCGGTGATCGCCATGGCGCAGGAGGGCGGCTTCCTGAACGCACCCGATACCTACATGGATAAGATCGCCGTCGGTGGCGGCCTGCCGGAAGATGTGGTCGACCTGGATGCCGACCCGGCGGAGAATCTGAAGGCCCTCTCTCAAGCCACCGGCAAATCGGTGTCGGATCTGGTAGTCTGCATTCTCGACCGGCCGCGTCATGCCAACATCATCACCAATGTGCGTGCGCCTGGCGCGAGAATTGTGCTGATCGGCGACGGCGACGTGTCCGGTGTCATCGCGGCCTCCAGCAAGGAAAGCGGCATCGACCTCTATCTGGGGCAGGGCGGGGCGCCGGAGGGTGTGCTCGCGGCCGCAGCGCTGCGCTGCATCGGCGGTCAGTTCCAGGGCCGCTTGGTCTTCCGCAACGACGATGAGCGCGAGCGTGCGCATCGCTGCGGCATCACCGACCTCGCGCGCAAGTACAAGCTGAACGAGTTGGCGGGCGGCGACGTCGTCTTCTCGGCGACCGGGGTGACCGACGGCAGCATGCTGCGCGGCGTGCGTCGCTTCTCCAATGGTGCCGAGACCGAATCGATCGTCATGCGTTCGGCAACCG
Source organism: Rhodospirillales bacterium (assembly GCA_965202755.1). Classification (GTDB taxonomy): domain Bacteria; phylum Pseudomonadota; class Alphaproteobacteria; order Kiloniellales; family JACOMY01; genus JACOMY01. Next base: position 32,403 of record CBDBCL010000002.1, read on the forward strand.
GTACGGTGCGCACGATCCACGCCAAGCACGATTTCTCGCGCAAGACCTGGTACAGCGAACTTCTGGGCTAGCCCGCGCCATGCCTTCGGGAGATGAGGGTGCACTCCTGAGTGTCGCCTGCTCCCTGAGTGGACAATACTGGCAGGCTCGTCCCGGCGACGATCGCGCGGCAACGACAATCGCTCAGCGTCTGGGCGTGCCTGATCTCGTCGCTCGTCTGCTTGTCCAACGCGGCGTCACTCCCGACGCGGCCGAGGCCTTTCTGGTGCCGCGTCTGCGCGACGCCCTGCCGGAGCCCTTTAGTCTCAAGGACATGGAGCCGGCCGCCGAGCGGTTGGCGCGGGCCATCAGCGTTGGCGAGGCGGTCGCGGTCTTCGGCGACTACGATGTCGACGGAGCGACCTCCTCGGCTTTGCTGGCGCGCTTCTTTCGTGCCGTCGGTCGCGACCTCAGAGTCTATATCCCCGATCGCCTGGCCGAAGGCTATGGTCCCAATACAGCAGCGCTCCAGCGTTTGGCGAGCGAGGGTATCGTGCTGGTGGTCACGGTCGATTGCGGTACCACGGCGCACGCACCTTTCAAGGCTGCCAAGGCGGCGGGGTTGGAGGTCTTGGTCGTGGATCATCACGTCGCCGAGTCGGCTCTGCCGGAGGCGCTGGCGATCGTCAATCCGAACCGGCTGGACGACGACAGCGGGGCAGGGAGTCTGGCCGCCGTTGGCGTCTTGTATTTGCTGTTGATCGCAGTCAATCGGGTCCTGCGTCAGGGCGGCTACTATGCCGACGGCCGCGGCGAGCCGCAGTTGCTGGACTGGCTCGACCTGGTAGCGCTCGGGACCGTGGCCGATGTGGCGCCGCTCACCGGTCTCAATCGGGTGCTGGTGGCCCAGGGCCTGAAAGTCATGCAGCGACGCGGGAATGCCGGTCTGGCTGCCTTGCTTCAGGTCGCCGGCCAGCAAGCGAGCGTCACCGCCGGGCAACTGGCCTTTCAGCTGGGGCCGCGGGTCAATGCCGGCGGGCGGGTCGGCAGTTCCGCCTTGGGCGCGCAGCTTCTGGCGAGCGACGATCCGCTCGAGTCGCAGCGCCTGGCCCAAGAGCTGGATCGGCTGAATCGCGAGCGCCAGGAGATCGAGGCGGCCGTCCAGGCCGAGGCAATTGCCCAGGTCGAAGCCGCACCCTTGCCTCAGGGTATGATCGTGCTCGCCGGTGAGAGTTGGCATCCGGGCGTGATCGGCATCGTCGCCGCGCGGCTGCGCGAACGCTTCGGCCTGCCAGCCTTGGTGATCGCTTTGAGCGAAGGGCTCGGCAAGGGTTCGGCGCGCTCGGTATCCGGCCTCGATCTCGGCGCCTTGGTCTTGCGCGCCAAGGAGGAGGGGCTCTTGGTCAATGGCGGTGGGCATCGCATGGCGGCCGGTCTTACCGTTGCGCCCGCGGCCCTCTCGGATCTTACAGCCTACCTGCAGAAAGAGACAGCCAAGCAGTTGGAACAATTGGGATATCAACCAACTTTGGAGATCGATGCCAGCCTGTCCGGTTCAGGCGCGACGGCGGCTCTGATCGATGGCTGTCAGCGCTTGGCGCCGTTCGGCGTCGGCAACCCGCCGCCTCGCTTTGCATTGCCCTCCATGCGTCTTGCCAATGTGGAGGTCATGGCCGAGCGCCACCTCCGCTTGCGGGTCGAAAGCGACAGCCGATCGGCGCTCAGGGCCGTCTGTTTTCGCGCCTTCGACGGGCCGCTGGGTGAAGCCCTCCTGGCCGCGCGCGGGCGCCGACTGCACCTGGCCGGTCGCCTGGAGCGCGACAGCTGGCGCGGCGGCGATGCCGTCCAGCTGATCCTGGAAGACGCGGCGGAGGTCGCGTCAAGCTGATTGTGCGAAGCTCTCTTCTTCTTTCAGCAGTCACGACGATGACGTGAGCTTGCCTTGCTTTGGGCCGCATTGCCCGCCAGGGTGAAGAGCCAGAGTAAGATGGCGTCAGATCGAAGTGACTTGACATCTGAGTAACACGTCTATGACGTTGAAAAGTAGAGCAGATTCACGCGATCAGGTGAGTCCACCCGATCACGACTTGCTCTGGGGAACAGAGGACTCCGTCGTCGCCAATGGTCCAGAGCGTCAGCAGATCGGGATCCTGGCTGTGCCGCTGCGCCGTGGTCTTGGTGTTGCTTGCCGGGGCGCTGCCAGCGGTTTGCAAAGAGGCCCAAGCGCAGGTGGTCGAGATCGAGCTGTTGCTGGCGGTCGACAGTTCCTCCTCGATCAATCGCTATGAATTCGATCAGCAGATCCTTGGCCTGGCCGAGGCCTTTCGCAGTCCTCTGGTAGGTGCCGCCGTGACGGCCCTGGGCAAGCGCGGAGTGGCGGTCTCCCTGATGCAGTGGGCCGGGTACAATCAGCAACACATGTCGGCCGACTGGCGCATCTTGCGTACGGCCGAAGACGCGGTGGCCTTTGCCGACTACCTGGATGCCACGCCGCGTTTCATCGAAGGCGGCAGCACTGCGATCGGCGAGGCCCTGCGCCGGGCTCTGACCAGCATCAATGCCAACCGTTATCAGGGCGAGCGCTTGGTCGTCGATGTTTCGGGCGACGGGGTCAACAACGAGGGTGCCGATCCGGCGCGTTGGCGCGATCGCCTGGTGGCGGCCGGCGTCGTGGTCAATGGTCTGGTGATTTTGAACGAGGATCCCAACCTGACCAGCTTTTATCGGTCCGAGGTGGTGGGCGGACCGGGCTCCTTCCTGCTGACCACCAAAGACTATCGTTCTTATGGCGCGGCCATCGAGCACAAGCTGTTGCAGGAGCTGGGTCCGCCGCAGTTCGTCGAGCAGGCTCCGATCGCTTCGGAAGCTCTGCCATCTGCGGCGGACAGGCATGGCGGTTAGGCTCTTGCAATTCCCCGCGCGGCGCCGTATGTTCCTGCCCTCTGCCTCGAGTCCCCATCGTCTAGAGGCCTAGGACGCCAGCCTTTCACGTTGGTAACACGGGTTCGAATCCCGTTGGGGACGCCACTTCTATCAATTCCGAACCGTCGCCCCCCAGCCTTTGGGTTTTTGAACGTGGTTCGAGGCGGGCACCAACTGCTTTGGCTTTCCGGTCCCAATTCCACCAGTCGATAGAGTTGGCCGGTAGCGCATTCGCTTGATCGGTACTGTCGTCCGTGAAACCCTTGATCTGGTGAAACACAGCGATTGTGGGCGATCCTGATTAAAGTCAGTTGCTTCAAGGGTCGCCCCTCTGGTCTCCAACTCGGCCTGTAAAAACAGAAAATTGACGAGGAAACGATGGGATGTGCACGCCCAGACGAACAGGAAATTGCCGAGGTTGAGGATAAGATTAGAAAGAGAATTGAAAACTTACAGAAACTGATCTTAAGGTATATGAATACAGTAGGAAAGTTACCGGATTTTATCGCCGGCCCGACGCTGGAAACGCTGCCGATGGCGGCGGTGGAGAAGACCAAGGTCTATCCTGATCGACGCGCATTACTCAATGACTTGCCCCGCGGCGGGCGCGTTGCCGAAATCGGAACCCTGCTGGGGGATTGGGCGGAGACGATCCTGACGGTGGCAGAACCCCGAGATCTGTATATCTTCGACAAGAACATCTGGAGAATAAGGCCCGAAGTGGCACAAGAATCCCGAGTTACTCTTTATGAGGGCGATTCCTCCCGTCGGCTAGCCGACTGCCCCGACGCTTCCTTCGATTGGATCTACATCGATGGCGACCACTCCTATGACGGGGTCAAGAGGGACATCGCCCAGGCGGTTTTGAAGATCAAGCTGGACGGCCTTCTGGTGTTCAACGACTACAACGTCTGATCTCACCTGGAATCGATGCCCTACGGCGTTAAGACCGCTGTCAATGAGCTCTGTTGTGACGGCTGGGTTATGACCGCGATCGCTCTCTCCCCGTGGGCTACTACGACGTCGTCATTCGAAGGGCCTAGAGCAGATCGCGAGAAGACGGATTGGTCTGCGACGAGGACTCTATCTCAAAACAAGATGATCGTGTGGTTTAGCTTCGCTCATCCTTGTCCCACCTTTTCTCACGTGCCTCGCGCAGCACGGCGGCACTTGGAATCCAGCCGCGATAGACCGTAGTCGCCTGCAGCGGCACGCGAAAGAAGCACTGGTCGCTGCTGGGCAGGGTGATGCGCTTGCGGCTGTGCACGAGCCACAGTGCGGCGATGAACGCGCCGCAGCCTAAGATCACCCCGCCGATCGCTTGGCCCCAGAGGATGCCGCCGACACCGAAGTAACGATCGCTGAGCCAGACCGGAGGGATGGTACCGATCGTTGCACGTCCTCAATTCGACAGAGTTCCCCAGAGCGGCCGGCCGAGATTGTTGAAGGCGACGTTGGCGATGAAGAGGCCGCGGCGAAGATGAACATCAGGGCCACACCCTCGGTGAAGATGTAGATTACGCGCGCCGCACTCCGGTTTGGCATGGAAGGCTGCGACGATCTCCGCTTCCAAGAGATAGAAGAGTAGCGCGGGGAGAACCACGGCAACGACGGAAAAAGCCATGGTGGACCAGAGGGCGGCGCGTATCCGCTCGAAGTTCTCGGCACCGTAGTTCTGTCCGATGATGCGCCCGATGGCACCGGTCAGAGCGAAGACCGCCCCGAAAGCGACCGGTATAATCAGGCTGACGATGGCCAATCCGGCGACCGCATCGTCGCCGTGGCCCGAGAGATACTCGATCATGATGCCGTTGCCCACGGGGGTCGCCAGGTTGGTGGCAATCGCCGGCAGTGCAACGGCGAAGAAGAGTAGCGCGTCGCTCAGGCAGTGCGTCGCTCGAAAGGGCCCCAGAACCTTGGCGCGACGGATCACGTCGTATCAGGCGATGGCGAAGACGGCGATGCGCGCCGCCACGCTGCTGATGGCCGCGCCGACGATGTCCCAACCGAACCCGAAGATCAGGATCGGATCCAGCACGGCATTGACTAGGCCGCCGCCGACCGTCGACCACATGGCAAGGCGCGGTAAGGCATTGGCGCGCAAGACTCCGCCGCCGGCCGTCGCCAAGGCCAGCAGCGGCATGGAGGGAACGACGATCCGCATGTATGTGCAGGCCAGCTCCAGAGTGACGCCCTCGGCGCCCAGCATTTGGAGGAAATCGCGCGCGAAGACGAAAGCGATCACTGCGACCGGCGTGATCAGTAGCAGCGCTGCGATAGCATTGTGTGCGACCAGAGACGCTTGGCGCGATCCTGATCTCCAGCACCGACGGTCCTGCGACGGTCGCTGCCGTGCCGATGACCAGTCCGATTGGGATCGAGGTGGTGAAGAAGAGGATGCTGCCGGCATAGCCGACCGTGGCCGCTAACTCCTGCTGACCCAAAAGCGACAGGAAGTAGAGGTCGGCCAAGTCTACCAGGAAGAGCGTCATCAGGCCGCTGGCGCCATAGAGCGTGGTCGCTATGATGTGTTTGGAGATGGAGCCCTCGGTGAAGCCGGCTCCGCCTGATCTCCTGGCCGTTTCGCTTGCCACCTCGGTTTCCCCTTCGCGTTCTTACTCCCTAAGGCGCGTGCCCTGCATCCGATGCTGCCCGAAAGGGCCCCCCTTGTGAGAAGGTCGGAGGTATCCCTTAACAAAAGGAGTCTGTCACTAGCATGTCACCTTTTATTCTGACCGACCGTTTCGATCAGGCCCTCGTCTATGCGGCCAGCCTGCATCGTCGGCAAATGCGCAAGGGCACCAATGTGCCTTACATCTCCCACCTCATGGCCGTCGCAGCACTCACCCTGGAGCACGGCGGCAACGAGGATCAAGCGATCGGCGCCTTGCTGCACGATGCGGCGGAAGATCAAGGTGGCCTGGTGGAACTTGCGCGAATCGAATCGCGGTTCGGGCCGGAGGTGTCGGCAATCGTCGCCGACTGCAGCGACAGTTTTGACGAGTCGAAACCGAATTGGCGGCCGCGGAAGGAAGCCTACATTGCCAGCTTGGCGACGAAGCCCGAGCGCTCCTTGCTGGTGTCTTTGGCGGACAAGACGCACAATGCCGAATGCATCCGCGACGACCATGCAGCCGAGGGCGAGGCCGTCTGGAAACGCTTCCGCGTTGGTGGGGCAGAGGTTCGCTGGTACTATCGCGCACTTGCCGAAGCCTTTCAGAAAAATCGCCCTTCGCCCTTGACACGCCGTTTGACCTTCGCTGTGGATCACTTCGCCCCAACCCTTTCCTAGCGGCAAAAATCACACGGACGGTTCCCATCCATCCGTGTGATTCTTGCCACCAACCTATTGACTTGGTGGTCCGATCGTAACGCTTGGGACCCAAGCGTTACGATCGGACCACCAGACTAGGCAACGCCTGCGTCTATCCGGGCGCTCCCCTGCCATGGCGGTCGTGCTATAGCTCGCTGCGAAAGAATCGTTCGATCTTGGAGTCGGCTCTGCCCGGTCTGTCGGCGAGATGCTAGGGACCTGACAGGCTCCAGCCGCTTGAACCCGCATTGCCCAGGTGGGATTGAGGTTGCGCCATCCACGGTGCTGATTCATGGTTACATATCATGGTGTTGTGTCGATTGAAGCGAGGTTTTCATGGTGCATCCGATGGGTGAATCCAAGAACGGGCTGCTTCGCGTGGATTTCGACCGCCGCGTGAAGCTGGAGTTCCCTGGATCGAAGGTAACGTCGGACGGCGGCTTGCTCGCGTATCGGGAACTGGACGACGCGCTTGGCCTGACAGAGATGGCGGCCGGGGCGCTGCGAGACGGTCGTCGCGGCAAGAACGGCTGGCACGCTGTCGTCGGGATGCTTCGGCAAGCGGTGTTCGGGCGTTTGGCCGGGTACGAGGATGTCAACGACGCCGAGCGGCTTTCTCGCGATCCAGCGATGCGTTGGATTGTCGGCGGCAAGGCGACGGATCGGGGTGCGGCCTCATTGAGCCAGATGGGCCGTTTCGAGACGCAATGGCTGACGGGTGACGTCAATCTCACCGCACTCAGCGCTCTGTCCGGGCTGTGGATCGACCGCGTTCATCGTCGCAAACCGCCGAAGCTGATCATCCTGGACATGGACAGTTCGGTCAGCCCCACCCACGGCGAACAGGAAGGCACGGCCTACAACGGCCACTTCGGCTGCACCTGCTATCACCCGCTTTTTGTCTTCAACCAGCTCGGCGATCTGGAGCGCTGCGCCTTGCGACCCGGCAACGTGCACAGCGCCGATGGCTGGCGCGCGGTGCTGGACCCGGTCGTGGCGCGTTATCGCGAGCGCAAGCTGCGGCGATACTTTCGGGGCGATGCCGCCTTCGCCTCACCGGACATCTACGAGTATCTGGAGGCCGAGGGCTTCGGCTACGCCATCCGGCTTCCCGCCAACAGCGTGCTCCAGGGATACGTCGCCCACCTGCTACGGCGCCCGAGGGGACGGCCCCCGATGGAAGTCCGTCGCTACTTCGCCAGCTTCAGCTATCGGGCTGGAAGCTGGACCCAGGCGCGGCGCGTGGTGGCGAAAGTGGAATGGCATCCGGGCGAGTTGTATCCCCGCGTCGGGTTCGTCGTCACCAATCTGTCCCGGCCCGCCGAGCGGATCGTCGCCTTCTACAACCAGCGTGGCACGGCGGAACAACACATCAGGGAGGGCAAGAACGCGATCCGTTGGACGCGACTATCCTGCCGACGCTTCAAGGCCAACGCGGCTCGGCTTCAGCTTCATGCACTGGCCTACAACCTGGGCAACTTCATGCGCACGCTAGCTTTGCCAGACCCAGTGAGCAATTGGTCGCTGACGACGCTGCGCGAGAAGCTGGTGAAAATTGGGGCAAAAGTCGCGCGTCACGGACGCTACGTCACCTTCCAATTGGCCGAGGTCGCGCTCCCGCGCGACCTGTTCGCCGATATCCTGGATCGGATCGACCGCTTGCGACCACGGCCGACACCAGCGTGAGCCAACGCTATGCCAATCAAAACGACTTCACGACGGGAGACCTGTGCCCGGAACGCTACGAAATTGGCACTGGCCCGTGGGTTTCCGATCAGCGGCCCGTTGTCCTGGCCGTTCTGGGCCGTTTCCCAATCCCCGACGCCTCTCAGATTGCATCCCAGCAGCGACCAAGGCAATATGAACGTCGTGATCGGGCGCTACGTGGGCGATCCCGGTTGAAAGAGGTGTTCCTCAAGCTATGAAGAAAGTTCGCAAGGCGATCCTGCCGGTTGCCGGCCTCGGTACGCGTTTCCTGCCGGCGACCAAGGTCATTCCCAAGGAACTGCTGCCCGTCGTCGATCAGCCGGTCATCAACTACGCCGTCGAGGAAGCCAAGAAGGCGGGGATCGAGAAGTTCATCTTCATCATCTCACGCGGCAAGTCGGTGATCCAAGATCACTTCGATCAGGCGCCCGAACTGGAGCAGGTGCTGGAATCGAGAGACAAGCATCAGGCCTTGAAGGCCGTGCGCGATTCCGAAATTCATGCCGGCGATGCGATCTTCGTGCGCCAGTCCCGCCCCCTGGGTCTGGGACACGCCATCTGGTGCGCGCGCGATTTGATCCACGATGAACCCTTCGCCGTGCTGCTGCCCGACGACATCGTGCTGAGCGGACGAACCTGTCTGGCGCAGCTCATCGAGGCCTACGAAGAACTCGGCGGCAGTGTGATCGGCATCCAGCAAGTCCCTAAGGAACACACCGACCGCTACGGCATTCTCGATCCAGCCGAGCGCAGGGGCGCGCTGATCACGGCAAAGGATTTGGTTGAGAAACCCGATCCCGAGCGGGCACCCTCCGATTTGGCAGTTATCGGCCGCTATATCCTGGATCCGATTGTCTTCGAGTATCTGGATCGCCAAGTGGTGGACGCCGGTGGCGAGATTCAGATCACCGACGCCATCACCAATTCCTTGAGCAGGTCCTCGGTTCACGGCCTCTTGTTCGAGGGGACGCGCTACGACTGCGGTGACAGGCTGGGTTTCCTGCAAGCCAACATCGCCTTCGCCATGGAGCACCCGGAGTTGAGAGAAGGCCTGCGGGCCTTTCTAAAGTCCTTGGACCTGTGAGTTTCTTGCTGCCTTCCTGGTCCGACCGCTGCGCTCCGGTTCCAAGTGTTGCGTGAATCGCTCCACTCTATTGATAGCCTTGAACTGTGGAATGCTTGTGCTACACTAAGGTGAGGGACGTGCATCGGTAGCAGTCTGCCGAACCAGGGCGGGCACAAGCCAGCAGATGTCAAAGGGTTCTGATCGTGACCAGCACACGAGCGGTGCCGGCCATTTGGTAGAACGTGCAGGCAGGGCATCGGATCAGGACGGATGCAAATAGCGATCATCGGCACAGGATATGTGGGCTTGGTCTCCGGCGTTTGCCTGGCGGACCTTGGCCATCAGGTCATCTGCGTCGACAAAGACATCGGTAAGGTCGGCCGCCTGCAGAACGGCGAAGTGCCGATCTACGAGCCCGGCCTGGAGGAACTCTGTGCCAAGAACGTAGGGGCCGGTCGGCTCAGCTTTACCGCCGATTTGGCATCCGCGGTTGCTGGCAGCTCTATCGTGATCGTGGCGGTCGGCACGTCCTCTGCGCCCAATGGCGAGGCGAATCTGGGCGATATCGACATGGCAGTCGACCAGTTGCTGCCGGTGCTGCCGTCGAGTGGCTTTATGGTGATCAAGTCAACCGTTCCCCTCGGTACCAATCGGGCGCTTGCCAAGCGCGTGGCGCGGGCAGGGCGCGGCGATGTGGAGGTGATCTCCAATCCGGAGTTTCTGCGCGAAGGCAAGGCGGTCCAGGGTTTTCTGGAACCCGATCGTGTGGTCGTCGGCGTCGAGAGCGACCCCGCCAAGGCCGCGATGGAAGAACTCTATCGGCCATTGAGCGAACGGGGCTTCCCGGTGTTGATGACCGGTTTGGAAACGGCTGAAATCATCAAGTACGCAGCCAATGCCTATCTCGCCACCAAGGTCGCTTTCATCAATCAGATTGCCGATCTCTGTGAAGCCAGCGGCGCCGACGTCGAGGCGGTGGCACGCGGTATGGGTTTGGACACGCGTATCGGCAGTCGCTTCCTGCGGCCGGGCCCGGGTTACGGTGGCTCCTGCTTTCCCAAGGATACCAGGGCCTTGGCCTGGACGGCACGACGACTCAATCGGCCGATCGGCATCGTCGAAACGGTGATAGAGGAAAACAAGGTCCGCAAGCGGCAGATGGCCGACAAGATCATCAAGGCCTGCGGTGGATCGGTCCAGGGCCAGCGCATCGGCGTACTCGGTGTGGCCTTCAAGGGCGGCACCGACGATACCCGCGAGAGTCCGGCGCTAGTGATCTTGCCGCTGCTACAGGAAATGGGCGCGAGGCTCGTCGCCTACGATCCGGCGGCCATGGAACTGGCCTCCATGCAGCTGCAGGGCATTGTATGGGCCGAGAGTGCCTTGGCAGCACTCAGCGGAGCCGACGCTGCCGTCATCTTGACCGAGTGGGACGACTTCAGGCGTCTGGATCTCGGCGAGATTGCCGCTGTGCTGTGCCGCCCGCTGCTGATCGACCTGCGCAACCTCTTCTCACCAGAGGCTGCGGCCGAAGCCGGGCTCGACTATGTCTCGATCGGACGGCCGGCGGCGCGCGCCAGGGTCGCAGGAGACTAGGGCAAAGCCCGAGATGATGGACTCATCAGCGACGACGATTCGCTTGTTCATACAAATGCATAGAGCATTGTAGCCGAGCGTAAGCGAGGCGAAGATGCTCTTCTGTAACGGGCCTTCGGTTGTCAATCTCTCGAAAGGATGGTCCTGTTACCGAGTTCTCTCTTCTGTCCACAGTCGGCACAAGGGCGCTGCCAGGTGGCACTTCTCTTCGACCGGAATGTGGCAAGGATGGGTCTCTCCTTCTCTATTGGGCCTGATTTGTGTCAAACAGATGTCATATTGGGCTTTCACCTAGTGACAGAACGCTTGGCGCCCCTCACTATGTTCACTGTTCTGATGCGGTCGCCAAGTGTTGAAAAGATAAGAATGAATGGGTGTTTATATACATCTGTTCATTTGTAGGGTCACGCCTATCTGAGAGGGTATTCTCTAAAGTAGCGTAGCAAGAGCTTTGGCTTGTCGGAAGCCCGGTGATTGTAGCGCCACTCAGTTTCTTTGAGATGCAAATGGAAGGTGTGTTTGGGCAAGCTCTTGAACTTTGCCATCCGCACCTTGGCCATGCCCCAAAATCCCTCGATAGCGTTGATGTGAATGCGGCCACGCACGAATTCGTCTTTCGAACGGTCGACGCGGAAGTGGCCATAGCTGAGGTCGACGAGCCCGTTGTCGCCGCGCCAGCCATCCGGGTCGATCACGCTCTCTGGGTCCACCCGGCCCCGAACGATCCCTTGTCATGTGGCCTTTGAGCAGTCCAGCACGATCTCGGTATGAACCTGGCCATCGCGTTCGAAGATGCCAAAGACGCCGGTCTTGCCATAGGCTCCCGCCCACGCTTGCCTTTGACGCGGCGCGGACCGAAGAGGCTTTCATCAAGCTCGACGACACCGAACAGGGGGCGCAGTTCTTCGCAGGCGGCGAAGATGCCTTCGCGCAGGCCGCGATAAATGCGGTTGATCGTGTTGCGGTTCACACCCGTCAATTCTGCGGTCTGTAACGCCGTAAGATTGGCTGCGAAACAGCGAACAATCTCACGAATTCTGGCTTCCGAAATACGTGAACGGATTGAGTATCTATTCTTCATCCCTTTTCATAGCCTTGTGACAAAAAAAGTCACTCAGCTCGGCATGACCCAAAGCTTAGCCCTTCGAGCCGTGAGAAGGCAGGCGACGAAGCCGCAAAGAAGATCGTCGGCGGCGAGCTATCGCCTGAGAGGATGAAGTCGCTGGAGAACGCAGAGGATTTGCGCGCCAGGGCGGAGGGCTTCAATCCGACCCTGGGCGAGGCCACCGGTTCACCCGCTCTCCTGGCTCAGCAGCGCGCGCTGGAAAGCAATGCCAGCGGCAAAGACCTTGATGCCTTCGCCGCCAAGCATGATGAGTCTAACGCCGCTATCGAAGCCTTCAGGCAGAAGGAGGCCCCGGCTGGCAAGAGCGACACGGATTTCGTCTTGAGGTATGCCGGCTCTGAACTCTATATTATCCGCGAACGCGACAAGGGGGGAGGGCTTTGCTTTGCGACGAGACAAGGAGGATTTGGCCGGAGAGCTGACCAAGGCAAACTTGGCCGAATAAGGTGAAATCCTTCGCAGCACCATCAATATGGCGCGAGACAAATCGAAGAAGCGCATGAGCGTGCTCGCGGAGGATCTGGGCATCAACGACATGGACGTCACGGTCTCCTTCGAGGAAACGCGCGAGCGGATTGTCCAGGACGTTGAGAGGATCACGGAAACCGGCGGCAACGCGGCGGAAAGGCTCCAGGGCACCCCTTTGGGGGTGCCCGACGTCCTGGGAAGGATGCGCGCGAAGAAGACCCCCTGGACCCTGGGCGAGATCGTCAAGCTGCGCGAGGATATCGGCGACGAATATCGCGCGGTCCAGCGGCAGATACCAAAGGGTGTGCAGGGAGCCGAAACACGGGCAAGGGCGCTTCCCTCGATGCGGGAGAGCATCGACGACTTCATCGAAAAAACGGCCGAGGCGCCGATTCGCGCGCAGGAGCTTGCAGAAAATTATCGCACGTACATAGACACCTATTTTCGAGAACATGTCGATGTCTTCGAGCGAGCGCTCACCCGCGATATTCTCCGCCGTGACGGGAAAGGCTTCTATCGAACCGAGCCCGAGGTCGTGGCTGGCCATTTCTTTGAAATCGAGGATCGGGGCGGCGTCACGCACGCCCGAGAGCTCAAGCGCATGGTCGGGTCTGACCCTAAAGCTATGCGCGCCTATGAAGCCATCGTCCTCGACAGCCTCTACAACGCGACGGTGAGGGAAGGCCTGATCGATTCGAAGGCCTTTGCAAACTGGCAGAAGCGCTACGGCAAGGTGGTTGCGGAGTTTCCCGAAATTGCCAAAAAAGTATCGAAAATCCAGAAGGCCAATGTCGCCCTGCTAACCCGCGAAGCCGAGTTGGCCGGTCGCGCCGCCGCCATAGACGCGAGCGCCTGACCAAGCTGCTGGACAGCTACGAGGGCGGAGAGGTCGCCGGAGGCGAGCTCTTGCGCAAGCCGCTTGGGGATCAAGAGGTCATGGCCGATTTGTTTCACCATGTGTGGCATGACACGGATGCGCTGGCGGCCCTCAGGCGCTCGAAAAATATTGGCCGGCGCGCTCTACGATCCGAAGGTGGCGAAGGGGATGCGCCGCGCCTACGAAATGGACGCCGCCGGGGCGAAGCTGTCGCGGACTCACAAGGAGAGGCTCGCGCTTTGGGCCGTGCGGCGTGGCGCGCTCCTGGCGATCACCGCGCAGACGGAGCAAACACACCACCCCGAACGGGAGGAGTGAGCGATGAGAAAGGCAGGGCGGCCGCATGGCGCCAAGAACAACGCTGTTGCGTCTCTCTTGAAGCCTTGGCCGAGGTAGTCGAGGACAAGATCTCATCAGATCTGGCGCGCGTCTTGGCCTCTCAGACACTTCTGGACCCGGGATATGGCACAACATCGCCAAGGACGCCGGCAATCACTCCGATGGATGCGCAGAGTTGAACCAGGATCATTGGCACAGGCCAACAGGAGACATCGCGATGGCAGCAGTTTCCAAACAGGTCAACGGTACCGCGGTGAACGGCATTGCCGGAGCCAGAAAGCCGGGGCCACGTCTCAGAGCGGTCGCCGATGAAGACGGCACCACGGCGTTCCAGATGAACATGAAGGCCGCAGAGGGGAGCGCCGCGCTCTGCCGGACCTTTGGAACCGAGGATCCAGACTTTGCATCAGGCCTATTGAAGCAGTTGGGCCGAGCGGTTGAACCAAGCGTCGATGAGTATCAGGGCCGCGCAAATCATCAACTCGCCGCCGTTGAAGGAATCGCACCCCAAGACGAGGCCGAGGCGATGCTGGCGGTCCAGATGATCTCAATTCACACCGCTACGATGAAGATTGTCGAAGGCCTAGATGTGATTATTCACGAGGTTGTTCATTCGATCCTGCTCTGAAAGGCTGAGCTTATGACAACGAAGCTTTTTCAGGAGAACCGAATGAACATTCACCACAATGCCCGTTTAACCCCGAAAGGTCGAGAATTATCGATTGCCCCTCTTGAACGCGGCGACCACCCCCGGGATGTTGCGACAGCCATGGGTGTGTCGGTGCGCACGGTCTACAAATGGCGCAAGCGGCATCGCCAGGAAGGCTTGGCCGGGCTGAGAGATCGCTCCTCGCGCCCCTTCCAAAGCCCAACACGGACCTGTGCCGCGATTGAGGCGCGGGTTGTTGAATTGCGCAGGCAGCGCCGAACGTTCGATCGGATCTCCAAACAGACCGGTGCTTCGCGGGCGACGGCAGGGCGTATTCTCAAGCGCCACGGTCTCAACTGCTGGCGGGACCTGGAACCGCAGGAGCCGGTGGTTCGCTATGAGCGCGCCGCGTCCGGCGAGAGGATACACATCGATATCGAGAAGCTGGGCAAGTTCGACCGCGTGGGCCATCGTATCACCGGTGATCGCCATGGCCAGTCCAGGGGACGCGGTACCGGTTGGGAATTCGTTCACGTATGTGTCGGCAACCATTCCCGTATCGCCTTCTCACAGGTGCTGGAAAGCGAAAGAAAGCAATGCGCCATCGCCTTCCTCGAGGCAGCCGTGGCCCGGTATCGAAAGCTTGGCATCACCATTGACCGGGTCATGACCGACAATGGATCATGCGACCGTTCCAAAGCCTTTGCAGCGGCTTGCAGGGCGTTGAGGATCAAACACATCCGAACCAAACCCTACACACCGAAGACCAACGGCAAGGCGGAGCGGGTTCATCCAGTCATCCTTGCGCGAATGGGCTCATGCCAGGGCATATACCTCATCTGAATCTGATCGGCGAAAGAACGAATTGCCGTACTGGCTGCACCAATACGATTGGCATCGGCCACATGTCGGGATAAACAGAAAAACACCAATCAGCCGAGCAGGCACCAACGTCAACAACCTGTCGAGACTCCACATCTAGTGAAGAAAGTTGGTACCAGAGTGGTTCACTCAAAATCAGATGGTCGTCGCAGTCGAGTCCGCTTGCTCGGGACTGGCTTTAATGGATGTCGAGGCGGCGTGATTCCCTGCCATTATCCTTTCAGCCAGTGCGCGATGGCGTCAATCTGCGTCGGCTCGAAGAGCGAAGGCGCATGACCGCATCCCTCGAATGTGACCAACTGGGCTTTCGGGCCGCGCGCGCGCATCTCCGCAGCGGTTTCCGGCAGAAGCAGATCAGACTCGGCGCCACGCAGGGCCAAAGTCGGCTGCTTGATCGCATCCCAGATCGGCCAGAGATCGACGTCCGCGATCAGCTGATTCCGGAAGACCTCGGCAATAGCCGGGTCGTAGCGTAGACGATAGCTGCCGGGATCGGCCTCCTTGAAGGTCACTTCGGTCATCAGGCGCCAGTTCTCGTCGCTCAGGTTGCTGCCGAAGCTGGCGTAGGTTTCACGGCAGTGAGCCTCGGCTTCGGCCAGGCTCGCGACCTCGACCGTTTGGCCGACATAGCCGGCAATGCGCTCCAGCGAGGCCTTGGGAATGAAGGGGCCCACGTCATTGACGATAAGCCTGCCGATAGGAGAGCCCGGCTGCGCCGCCAGCATCGTGCCAACCAAGCCGCCCATCGAGGTGCCGAGCCAATCCAGCCGCTCCACCTGCAAGCGCGCGATCAGGGCATTCATATCGGCCAGATACTGCGGATAGCCGTAGACCCCAGCGGATGCGGCCCATTGGCTGTCGCCGCGGCCCACCGTATCCGGCGCCACCACATGCCAGCCCTCGGCGGCGAGCGCCTCCGCCAGCGGTTTGAAATCGCGACCGTTGCGGGTCAGACCGTGCAGACACAGCAAGGTCCGGCCACCCTCGCGCGGGCCCCACTCGCGATAGACGATGCGGTGAAAGCCGAGGCTGGACAGCCCCAGGAAAGACTCGACGCGCACGTCCCGGGTCTCCTCTATTGCGCCGTTGGGCCGTGCAGCGCCGGAATTCGCGGCCCGGTCACCTGCTTCGCCAAGCTTCGCAGTTCCGATGACAGGATGACCTTGCCCTGCTGGCTATAGGCCTCGTGATTGGCATCGATGGTGGCGAGATCGTAGAGGTAGTTGACCATCAGGCCATGCGCCGTCTTGTGGCCGTTGGCTGAGATGTCGGCCAGCCAGTTGATACGCTCCAGGCGCGCGCCGTTGCGCAGGTGAAAACGCGCCGCCGGATCCAAGCTCTGCCCGTCGCTGCGGCGCTCCATGAGGTAGCGCATGCCTAGCCGACGCATAATCGGCTGCAGCACCTCGGCGGCCGCCTTCTCCTCCGCCCAGTTGTCCTGCTCCAGGGCTTTACGCAGCGCTTGCGGAAAGCTCTTCGCCTCCTTGAACTTGCCTTGCAGTTTCGTGCGCTCGCTCTCGGGAGTCATACGAATAAGCAACGCCGCCTTCTGCTCGACCAGCCAGCGGGCAAAGCCGGGCAGCGGCGAGAGGGTGGCGAAGGTCTTGATGTTCGGGAGCTCGCTGCCGAGATGTCCGACCACCTTCTTGATCAGCCATTCGCCGAAGGCAATGCCGGCCAAGCCGGTCTGGGTGTTGGAGATCGAATAGAAGATCGCGCTATCGGCGGCTTTGGGGTCCTTCTCCGGTGCCTTCTCATCCAGCAAGGCCTGGACGTTCGTGGCCAGGCCCTTGGTCAAGGCGACCTCGACGAAGGCCAGCGGCTCGTCGGGCATGCGCGGATGAAACAGGCCGTAGAGGCGCCGATCACTTTCCAGGCGGTTGCGCAGATCCGACCAGGAGCGAATCTCGTGCACCGCTTCATAGTTCATGATCTTCTCGAGCAGCGAGGCGGCGCTGTCCCAAGAGATGAGACGCACGTCCAGAAAGCCGACGTCGAACCAGGATTCCAAAAGACTGCGAAGATCGCGATCCAAGGCCCGCAGTGCTGGTTCCTTGCCGGCAATGGCCAGCAAGTCGGCGCGCAAATCCACCAGGAACTTCACCCCGGCAGGCAGGCTCAAGAAGCGGGTGATCAGCTTCACTCGCGGCGGCTGCAGAGCGCGCCGCAAGGTGTCCTGAGCGGCGCTCCGTTCACTGTCCGTCGCCTGCCAAGCGGCAATGGCCTCGGCGATGACCTCCGGCTTGGCATCGAACTCTTCGGCTAGGATGGTGAGGAAGGTCGTGCGCTGCTCGCGCTTGGCCTGCGAATAGGCCTCGCCTAACTCGGCCGCCTTCATTCTTGCCGCAACGTCGCCGCCGCGGGCCTCGAGGCAGCTCTGCATGGCTTCACGCAGGGCCGCCTTGTTCATTGCCACCGGACCGCTGCTCAATCCCAAGGTTCTGGCGGTACCGGTCGCGATCTCCCGAAACCCGCGCGCCAGGTTGCCCCAGGCTCGTTCTATGGCACTCTCTTCGACTGCTTCCATCCGATCCTTGTCCTCGCAGAGCGTCACCCGCACCACTAGAGCATTGTCCATTAACTGAATCGGCACCGGCCCGCACCCTCACCCGACCGCCCACTATCATACTTCCGATGGGCGGTCGGGTGAGGGTGCGGGCCGGTGCCGTCTGGTCAAACAAACTCTGGGTGCAACTTAGGACAGCAGTGTGACGGACCGTGCTCGACGCTTTGCCGCACCTGGCAGGCAAGGCGATCGGGCCGGTCTATAAGGGGCTGACAAACGATCGCCCATAGAAGTTGCCGAGAGAAGAGGATTCCCGTGACCAGCGACCAGACCCTGCCCCACCCTAAGCGCCGACTCCGCTGGTGGCTACATGCCGTCGCCATCCTCTTCGGCCTGCTGGCCTTCTCCCTCGTCGGCTTCTATGTCTGGCAGCGAGGCTCCCTTCCCGATCTTTCCGGCGAGGAGAGTGTCACCGGTCTCAGGGACGAAGTCCGGCTAAGCCGCAGTCCGGACGGCCTGACCTACATCGAGGCCGCGAACCAAAGCGATGCCCTCTTCGCTCTTGGCTATGCCCACGCCCAAGACCGGCTTTTCCAGATGGACACGATACGCCGCCTGGTGTCCGGACGCCTGTCCGAGGTGGTCGGGCCGCAGACGATCAGGACCGACAAGTTCTTCCGGACCCTGGGTCTCTATCGCCTTGCCGAAGCCAATCTCGCCGTGCTCTCCCCCGAGGTCCGCCGCGCACTCGAAGACTACTCGGCCGGCGTCAATGCCTATCTGGAGAACCGCAGCGGCCCGCTGCCGATCGGCTTCTCGCTGACCGGTCATGATCCGGAGCCCTGGCAGCCGATCGACAGCGTCGCCTGGGGCCGGCTGATGGCGCTGATTCTCTCCGCCAACTACAAGGAAGAGCTACTGTGCGCACGCCTGCTCAGCATCCTGCCCAAGGAGAAGGTCCAGCAACTCTTTCCGGCTTGGCCCGATTGGGCGCCGAGCGCGGTTCCGGTCCTGCAAGCCATGGAGAAGCAGGGCCTCTTGAAGGAGATGATGGAGATTCTGCCTTGGGAAATTGGACCCAAGCTCGCCTCCAACGCCTGGGCCCTCTCACCCAAGCGCAGCACGACGGGGGGGACCCTCTTGGCCGGCGACCCGCACCTTCCTCTCACCGCGCCCGGCGACTGGTATCTGGTCCGGATCGACACGCCCGACCTCACCTTGGCCGGCGCCACCACGCCCGGCGTGCCGCTGTTGATCTTCGGTCATAACGGCACGCTCTCCTGGACCTTCACCACGACCTACAGTGATACCCAGGATCTCTTCATCGAGGAAGTCGACCCCGAAGATCCGACGCGCTATCGCACCAAGGAGGGCTGGCGCGACTTCGAAACCCGCGTGGAAACGCTCCAGGTCGCTGGCGAAGACCCGATCACCTTCACCGTGCGCAAGAGCTATCACGGGCCCGTAGTCAGCGACGTGGTCGAGCAGGCCCAAGGCCTTTATCCCGACGACAATGTCCTGGCCTTGTCCTGGACCGCATTGCAAGGCGACGACCGCACGGCCGAGGGCCTTTATCGTCTCAATCGCGCCAGCGACGTACCGCGCGCGATCGCCGCCCTGCGGGATTTG
Source organism: Rhodospirillales bacterium (assembly GCA_965202755.1). Classification (GTDB taxonomy): domain Bacteria; phylum Pseudomonadota; class Alphaproteobacteria; order Kiloniellales; family JACOMY01; genus JACOMY01. The sequence continues at coordinate 51,462 of CBDBCL010000002.1, forward strand.
GATTCGCCGCAACAGACCATGATCCTGGCCGACTCGCGCGGTTCCATCGCCTTGGTCGCCCCCGGCCGCGTGCCGGTCCGTCGCGCCGGCAACGGCTTGCTGCCGGTCTTCGGCGCCGAGGGTGCCTATGACTGGATCGGCGAGATCCCCTACGACGCCCTGCCGCGCAGCATCGATCCGGAGAGCGGCGTCTTGATCACCGCCAACAATCGCTTGGTCGGCGACGAGTACCCCTATCTAATCGCCGCCGAATGGGCGCATCCCGACCGGTCCGCGCGCATCGCCGAGATGCTGAAGACCAAGGAGGTTTGGTCGCCCGAGGGCCTGCGCGAGATGCAATTGGACGTGCTTTCCTTCGGCGCCCGCCGCTTGATGGGCCGCTTTCTCAAGGCCGAATTGCCGGCCAATGCCGACCCGGCCGTCGATCTGCTGCGCAAGTGGGATTTCCGCATGGAGCGGCAACGGCCCGAGCCACTGATCTATAGCGCCTGGCTGCGCGCACTGGAGCGTAAGCTGATCGCCGATGAGCTGGGCGAGGTCTTCGTCGAGCTTGCCCAAGGCGATTCCTGGCGGGTCTACGCGCTCCTCAGCGAGGACAGCCTCTGGTGTGACGACGTCGCGACCGAGGTCAAGGAGACCTGTGATATGCAGATCGCCGACGCCTTGACCCAGGCGCTGACCGAGCTGGTCGGCGAGTACGGTGACAAGCCGGGCGACTGGCGATGGGGCGAGGCGCACCTCGCCAGCTTCGATCACCCTGTCCTGCGCTTCGTTCCTCTGGTGAATGCCATGACAGCCATCCAGATCGCAACGCCCGGCGGCCAGGACACGGTGAACCGTGCCGGCTCCAACTATGCCCTGCCGATCCCGCGTGCCTTCCACGACCGCCACGGGCCGGGCTACCGCGGTGTCTATGATATGGCCGACCCCGACGCCTCCGGCTTCATCATCTCCACCGGCAACTCCGGCAACATCTTCTCCCCCTACTACGGCAACCTGGTCGAGCGCTGGCGCGACGGTGTTTTGCTGGAACTGCTTGACACGCCGCCCGCTGGATCTGATACTTTGGTGATGATGCCCTGACGACCAAGAAGCCTACCAGTTGCAATAGCAGCTTTCCTGTGCAACAATTACCTGGTCAAGCTGGCTTTACTTGAGCGATCGGCAAGATTAGCTATCGGTCATTGGGGTTGGTTCCTTTTCCATTCGAGAGGCCTGCGGATGAGCGAGAGCGTTAGGGAGCTACTGGCGCTACTGGAGCGACTGCAAGATGATTTGACCGCCCTCGCGCAGACCGGAGAGCCGCCCGTCGATCCAAAGCGGATTAATCGCCTCCTTGCCACCCTGGAACAGGCCTGTAGGTCGACCATCGCCTTCGATTCACCGGCACCTACCGTAGGCTCCTGTCCGCTCAGTCCCTCCGACTGCACGTTCCATCGCGACTGAGGTTCGAGATCGTGGCTAGAATTCTCGGCAACAGCGAATACTTCAAGGCTGAACCGCTCTATCTAGAGCAGATGCACCAATCACTGAATCGATTGTGATGTGACGGGATGATGCAAGTCTGATTCAAGGTCTCCAGACAAGGAGGTCCTGGATGGGACGAGCATCGAGTGGCAATCTGCGGGTTCGTGTTTCGAAGGCATCGCAGGCGGGCCTGTCGGCGCGTGGTGCTGCGGCGCGGTTCGGTGTGGCGCCATCGACCGCGATCCGCTGGATATCGCGGGCGAAAGCCGGTGAGGTGGAGCCGCGACCGACCGGTCGTCGACGCGGGTCGAGCCTTGATGGGCATGAAGGATTCGTCGTGGGCCTGATTGAGACTGACCCTGATTGAGACTGACAAGGACATCACGCTCAATGAGATGGTGGCGCGCCTCGTGGACGAGCGCGACGTCCGGATTGGCCGGCGCGCGCTGAACAACTGGCTGCGCGGGTGTGGCTTCACGTACAAAAAACCGCGCACGCATTGGAGCAGGAGCGGCCGGAGGTCTTGAGAAAGCGCCAAGCCTGGTTTGACAGCCAACTCGACTTCGATCCGGCCAGGCTGGTCTTCATCGACGAGACGAGCCTGTCGACGAAGATGGCGCGGCTGCCTGGGCGTTCCAGGCGGGGCGAGCGTTGTCGCGCGGGCATCCCCCACGGGCATTGGAAGACAACCACCTTTACCGGTGCGCTTCGGCTGACCGGAATGACCGCGCCGACGGTGCTCGACGGCGCCATGAATGGCGTCGCTTTTCTTGCCTATATCGAGCAAGCGCTGGCGCCGACCCTTAATCCCGGAGATGTCGTGATCATGGATAACTTACCGGCGCACAAGGCCGTCGGCGTCCGCCAGGCCATCGAGGCCACAAGCGCCACCCTCACATATCTGCTGCCCTACAGTCCCGACTTCAACCCAATCGAGATGGCTTTCGCCAAGCTCAAATCACTGATCCGCGCAAAGGCCGAAAGAGCCGTCAGCACCCTTTGGAATACCGTGGGCGACATCATTCGGTCTGTTCGAGCCGCAAGAGTGCGCAAACGATTTCGC
>CBDBCL010000003.1:0-21303 GCA_965202755.1 Rhodospirillales bacterium
GGACGGCAGTGGGCGAGCCTAGCCGTGGTCGCCGCAGGGGTGATTTTCGGCTTTCCGGTTCTGAGTGCCTGGGCCATGCAGCACCTGCCGTCCAGCCATGGTGCGATCGTGCTGGCTTTACTGCCGATCGCGACGGCGCTCTTTGCCGCGCTCCGGGCAAACGAACGGCCGTCACGCGCCTTCTGGCTGGTGTCCTTGCTGGGCAGCGGCTTGGTCATTCTCTTCGCGGTCGAGCGCGGCGCCGGCAGCCTGCATCTGGCCGATCTGGCACTGATCGCTGCCGTGCTGGCGGCCAGCCTGGGCTATGCCGAAGGTGCGCGCCTCGCGCGTCAGCTGGGCGGCTGGCAGGTGATCTCTTGGGCTTTGGTGCTCTCGACCCCGGTCTTGGCGGTGCCAGTAGCCTTGACCTTCGATGCTGTGCCTTGGCGCGATCTCTCCTGGGAGGTTTGGATTTCCTTCCTCTATCTGGCCTTGATCAGCCAGTACCTGGCCTTCTTCGCCTGGTATGCCGGCATGACCTTGGGCGGCGTCGCCAAGGTGGGGCAACTGCAGTTGCTGCAGACCTTCCTGACCTTGGGCTTTGCCTGGCTGCTGTTGGGCGAGCCGATCGATCTGACCACCAAGATCTTCGCCGTCGCGGTTTTCCTCTGCGTGGCCTGGAGCAAGCGCCTGCCGGTTAGGCAGCGGGTGCCGGTCCCGCATTCTCCGCAATGAGCTCATGCAGCGGCGGGCGGGAACGGAGGACCGCGGCCAGGGCCCAAAGTCGCGGATAGGTCCCATAAAGGGCACCTTCGCCACCAGGGTGCCAGGTCATCAGCATAAAGAGATAGTGGTCGACCGCGGAGATTGCGCCAAGGAGGCCCGGTCCCTCATGCAGCGCCTGCTCCAGCAGGTCATAGGCGGCCAGCGCATCGGCGAGGCCTTTGCCTTGCACCTTCTCGGCGTCGGCCGCGCCTGTCGTGGTGAAGCGATCGGCGTAGTTCACACGCCGATAGGCCCCGTAGAGCGTGGTCGACAAGTAGACCATCCACTGGAGGAAGCGCGCGTGTTGGGCCGATCCCGGCTCCGGCGCCAAGCCCGCCTCGGGGTGCGCCAGGGTCAGGTGGATGCAGATGGCAGCCGATTCGTGGATGATCTCGCCGCTGGGCAGGCCTAAGGCCGGGACCATGGCGGTCGGGCAGATCGCCAGATAGGCAGCACCTTGCGCCGCCTCGGCCGAGATCGGCACCAATTCATAGGGTTGACCCATCTCGGTCAGCAACATCTCGGGCGCAAAAGAGCCGGTGCCCGGCCGCCCGTAGACCCGGTAGAAGTTCATGCGCCGCGCTATCTCCAGCCGTTGAGGATCGAAGGACGTACAAGCGCGAGGAGCGCCTCGCCGTTGTTGTAGGCTGCGCCGATCTGGGTCGCCTCTGCCCCATTGGCCAGGGAGCGCAGCGGTTTGGGGGGCTGCGAGCTCGAGACCGGGGCCGGTCCGCCGATCAGGAAATAGCTGATCTTCTGATTGGCGGCGCCGACGCTACGCACCGGGCCAGGTGCGTTCGGCAGGGTCAGGGCCGGCATCGTCTGCTGGCTGGACACGATCTGCTGGGCCAACTGCCGGCGAGCCAACTCGCTGCGGTGCAGGTCGATCAGCAGGGTGTCGTCCAGTTGGAAAGTCAGGCCGATCTGTCGTCCGGCGTTGAAATCGCTGCCGCGCAGCCGCGGTGCGAAGAGATCGCCGACCAGCGGAATGTCATGCAGGATGCCGATCCTGTCCTCGTCCCGGCGCACCACCCGGGTTCGGAAGTCGGCATACCAGGCACCACTTTCGGCCAGGACCAGCAGGTTCGAGAGCCCGAACTGGCGGTTGCCCTCGCCGCGGAAAAGCATTTTGCTGAGCCGTCCGCTGCCCAAGGGCTCATCGCGTTCGCCGCGGCCGTCGGAGCCGGAGCGGAGATCGAAGGCAAGCGCCGAGGCCGGTAGGAGGCTGGCTGCGGCGGCGAGAAAGCTACGACGTTTCATCTGTGACATGGCTCGAGGTCCTTGGTCGGTTGCTGGTGGGGCCCTCTACCCTCTATCGTCAAACTAAACGACAGTAAGGCGGTGCGCGGATGTGCTGAGATGGAAGATTCTCTTCTCGCGAAAAGGGACCTTCCGATGCAGCCAACCGTCATCCGCACCCTCACCGTCACGCTATCGTCGCACTTGGCATTGAGCAAGAGCCGGATCGACACCTTGGCCTTGTCGATCGGCATGGTGGACGCCCGGACCGTCTATTCGAGCCACCTTTCGAGCCAGTTTCCGGGACCACCTGTTCAGGTGTTGTCGAGCGACCGGCGCCTGCAGCGATTCTTTCAGTATATCCCCTTGCGCTCCGACCGGTCGGCGCCTCTGGCGGTGCAGCTTCTCGGCCTGCGGGCCCCCTGGTTGCTGTGCCTCGACCGCGCCAACTGGAAGATCGGGCGCAAGGATGTAAACATCCTCATGCTGGCAGAGGTGGCTCGGATTGTTTGAACAGGTTTCGAGCGATCGCCAAGTGAATTTCCGTATGGGTCAAGCCGCTGCCGGGATTGGCTGCAGCGCGCTGATGTAAGCCTGATCGGGCGTCTGCCCGCCAAGCGACGCATGTGGCCTCGTGCTGTTGTAGAAGGCCAGATAGCGCCCAATCGAGGCGCGCGCCTCCGGCAGGTTGGCGTCGGCATGCAGGTCGATCTCCTCATACGTGACCCTGCGCCAGAGGCGCTCCACGAAAACCTTGTCCCTCCAGGCTCCCTTGCCGTCCATGGAGATCGCGATCTCCGCGTCCTTTGGGACCTGAACGCAGTCCAGCGACGTGAATTGTTGACTGCCTTGGTCGATATTGAGGATCTCTGGCCTGCCATGGCGTGCCAGCGCCTCCTCCAGGGCCTCGATACAGAACTCTGCCTCACGCGTGATCGACAACTGCCAAGCCAGAAGCTTGCGGCTGAACCAGTCCAGGACAGCAGCAAGATAGACCAAGCCCCGTGCCATGGGCAGGTAGGCGATGTCCATCGCCCAGACCCGGTCAGGGCGCCTGACCGCGAGGCCGCGCAGTAGGGAGGGATAGATCTTGTGTCCCGGCGCCGGCGTCGAGGTCTTCGGGCGGCGGTAGAGCGCCTCGATCCCCATCTTCTGCATCAGCGTCGAAACACGCAGCCGCCCCACCTCATAGCCTTCTGCCTTCGGCAGGCCTTGCAACATCCGGCTGCCAGCAAAGGGGTCATCCAGATGCAACGCGTCGATCTGGCGCATGAGCGCGAGGTCGGTCTGCGAGGCCGGGCGCGGCAGATAGGAGACGCTACCTCGGCAAGGCTGGGCAGCTGCGCCTGACGGCTGATGCTCAGTCTGTCGTCGCGCTCGATCATCGCTTTGCGCGCGCCAACAGACCGGCCTTGCCGAGCGCTGCGGACAAAAATCCTTCTCTAACGTCAGCTCCCCAATCTTCGCATGAAGGGTCTTCACATCTATCGCCGGCACTGGCTCGGCCTTGGCGGTGTTGCCGAACACACCGGCAGCGCCATCCAACAACTGCCGGCGCCACTGGATGATCTGGTTGGGGGTGTACATCAAACTGCCGGGCTCACTCGGCCAGTGCCCTCTCGCCTTGAATGCTGGACTGTGGTTCCGGCGCGGGCGTCTTGCCATGATCTCTCCTCGCTCTCGGCTATAGTGCCGATCTCACGCGAAAACCCCACTTAACTCACCTGTCCAGTTTTACCGAGCCACCTCTGTTCCTGTTTGAGGGTTGACAGGGCGCCCGTCATCGCCAATATTTCGCTGGTCCAGTGGCTCTGGCCCTCACCCGTCCAGCGATTAGGAAGCCGGCGGGGCGGTGTCCCGTTTGAGGGTCCAAACGCTCAGGCGGAGACCTAGGGTCACCGGATTTCTTCGCCGACAATCCTCGCCCGTCACCTTGAACTAGGACGTGAATAAAGATGACGCGATCGCTTGGTTTGCCGGTGTGCGGCCCAACAACGTAAGTGACAGTTGCAGCGGTTGCCCTGCCGCTGAGGGAATTGAAACAACGTCGGATACGTAAGCGATACTGTGACGGGTCAACCGTGAGGTTGCAGCGGCACACTACAGGACTCTCCTGGATCATGATCGCAGAGGTTTCCAGAGAGCAGCGGCAGCTCTTGGTTGATGGAGTGTCCGATTTCGGAGTTGGTCGAAGCGGATGCGGAAGTAGGATGTGGCGAGATAGCCGTGAGATTTCGTTTTGCGGTGCTTTTTGCCGAGGAGGATGTCAGCGGTTTTGGCGGCCCAGGCGACGGCCAGAGCGAGCGGAACGAGGAGAGTATTGAGTTTAGCCGGATTGGAGAACCTGGTATCTTCGAGGTTGAAGCCGCGGGTTTCGACGTCGCCGAAGAAGCGCTCGATGGCCCAGCGTTTCTTGCAGGCTTCAAGCGCGCGCTGGGGTTCGAGGGTGGTGGCGAGGATCGGGAGTTCGCGATTTTCGATGCGTTTTGCGGCGAAGCGCAGGGGCAGTCCGAGCGCCTCATCGAGCGTGGTCGGGCGGCTATGACGGTTTTCAGGGTGGGGCCGATGCGGCGTTTGCAGAGCGAGACCTTCAAGGAGAGCTTCTGGCCGTTGTCGCGTTCGACGGTCATGTTTTCCTTCACGCGCAGCGCGAAAGGGATGCCGTTCTTCAGGAGACATTCGATCCGGTCTGCGCCGATGAATTCACGGTCGCCGAGCGGTGTTTCGACCGGGGAGGCGCCAAACAAGGCAAGGTAGCGCTGCATCGAGGCGATGCGCCCTGCGCTATTGCTTGCCCCGGCCTTGTCCAGAACCGTCCACAGCAGGGGGATACGCAGGCGCTTGGCGACCACGGCCAGCATGAGGATGTTTACATCCTTGCGTCCGATCTTCCAGTCGGTGCGGTCGAGGTACAGCAACCAGGGGGCCTGCAGGCCGAGAAGCTGCACCGCCAGAGGCTCCGACCGGTCGGAGCGCAAGTGGATATACTGAAAGAAGCGCTGCGGGCGCCGGTCGCTCGATGACACCTGAACAGCTCCCGGAAACTGGCTCGAAAGGTGGCTCGAATAGACGGTCCGGGCGTCCACCATGCCGATCGACAAGAAGGCCAAGGCGTCGATCCGGCTCTTGCTCAACGCCAAGTGCGACGATAGCGTGACGGTGAGAGTGCGGATGACGGTTGGCTGCATCGGAAGGTCCCTTCTTGCGAGAAGAGACTCTTCCATCTCAGCACACCACATCCGCGCACCGCCTTACTGTCGTGTAACAGTGCATGTGCTCGTCTGCGATGCTCTATAACTTTGTGTGAACAAGCAAATTATCGTCGCTGATGAGTCCATCAGCTCGGGATTTGCTCTAGCCGGATGCGTTTGACGCGCCTTGAAGAGCGCAACAGACTGCTTGAAAGCGTCTCTTCAGCCAAACGCTGTCTTCGCACATAGCCCAGCGGGGCGCCTACACACCTCCGTGTCGTTCCCCGGCTTGAACGGGGAACTTCATGCCGCCTGTCCGGACAGCAGGGATAGGTCGAAGGGGGGCGTAGCGGGCATGCATTCAGCAAACCCGACGCCAGGCAGTCGTCTTGCCGCTCTAGAGACTGAGCGGTATCGAGAGGTAATGGCCGAACTCGTCACCGATGTCGCAGGAAACGCGGGCGTGGACTCGGCCTTGGCGATCGAGGAAACTCTGCCGCTCGCTGATCGGGAAGATGCCCTCGTGCCAGACGTTGGGGTGAATGTAGAGGCCGCTGCTGCCGTCACACCAGAAGGCTACCACCTTGTCGAGGCTCAGATCGTCCCCCGGCAGCGCCAACGGCATCACGAAGGGCTCGGGTTGCTGCGGGAAGAAAAGCTGCCCGCCGTCGGGGTGATAGTTCATATGCCACAGTAGGACCTGCTCGCGTGGGCCGTTTGCGCGGTCGCGGCGTGCCGTTTGCGGGTCAGCCGACCAGCCCAGCAGGTAGTGACCGTCCACCGCCTCGTTGTGGCCATAAAGAAGGTCGCCCTGCCACTCGCCATGGAAGATACCCTCGACCCATCCGGCTTCGTCGCCACTGTCCTCGTCGACCGGGCGCCAGCCTTGCGCCGGCCAACGCACGATCTCGATCTCGCAGGCCTCCGGGTCCTCGACCAGATAGCCATAGCCAGCGAGGGCGTCTTCCGTGGCCGGCACCAGCGGCACGTGATGCCAGGGCAGCGCGGGCTTACTGGCCGGGTTGAAGAGATAGCTGGGCGCGTTCATGCCGCTGCTTTCTCTTCGGCGACCAAGCGCTCGAGCAGCGGGGCGAAGTGTGAAAAGGGCTTGGCCAAAGCGCCGATCCGCTTGCCGGCATCGTCCAGATAGCGCACCTGCAGAATGGCCTCGAGATTGGGGTTCTTGGCGAAGGCGGCAACCTCGTCGGCGCTCATCGGCCCACCCTGCAGATCCAGGGAGTGTTTCGAGGCATCGGTCAGTCGTTCGTAGTAGTCGGGGTTGGTCGCGCAGAGATAGCGTTTGGCAGAGACGTGATGGCGCACGCAGTCGACCACGGCGTTCGGAAAGAGCCCCTTCAGCAGGTCAGCGCCATTGGCTTCGTGGTAGCGATCCTCCGTGTCCTGCATGGTGAAGGTGCCGTAATTGCCGGTGAAGTGGCCGACGTCATGCAGCAAGGCGGCGGCGATCACCATCTCCGACTGGCCGGTGTGCTCGGCCAGGCTGGCGGCCTGCAGCATATGCTGGGCGACGGTCACCGGCTCGCCCAGATAGGCTTCCTTGCCAAGGCCCTCGAAGACCTCTTCCAAGGCGGTGACGATGGTCTCAGCAGTGGGTTTCGCTTTCTCAGTCATCGGACCTCCGCGGTTTGGCCCCTCTCCAGGACCGAAAGGGTCGAGAGCAGCCCGTCCTTGTCGGCGTAGCACCCCTGAAGCCAGCGCGAACCGGCCGTCTGGCTGTAGGCCTTGCGACCATGCAGGACGCGGGTGTTGTCGACGATGAAGCTCTCGCCGGGCTGTAGTTTGAAGGCGATGGCCATGGCCGGATCCTCGACGATTTCGCCGAAGCGCCGATAGGCACGGTAGTAGGCAGCCATCTCGTCATAGGGAACCGCAGTGATGGCCGCGGTGCTGCGGTTGTTGAAGCGCACTCCGGTGATCTCGCCATCGGCACTGAGCTCGATCATCGGGCGTTGTGCGCTCAAGTGCACCGAGGCGCTGCCGCGATACTCGAAGCGGGCGCGGTGTTTGGCCAGCAGCCGAAAGCCCTCGGGGTCTTCGGCATAGAGCCGCTCGGCGACCCGGAAGCCATCGATCACCAAGTTGTCGCCGCCCTCGGCCGCGTTCTCCAGGCAATAGAGGATCTGCAGGGTCGGCTGCGGGTCGCGGTAGGGATTGTCGGTGTGCGCCCGCAAGCCGAGCCCGGTATAGGCTAGGTTGCTGGGATTGACTTCTGTGCGGACCTCGAACCAGCGGCCGTAGTTGGTCTCGCGGACGAAGCCGAAGAGGTCGGCGACCTTGAGCAAGGCCTTCTGCTCCAGCGGACCGCCGATGAGACGTGCGAAGCCATAGCGGCGGACGTGTCTCAGCCAAAGGCGCAAGGCAGCGGGATCTTGAGTAAGAGATCGGTAATCGCCGGTGACGCTCTCAGGATCGAGACCGCGATCCCAAGTCTGGATTTCGGCTGCCGGCCACGGCGCAATGCTTGCCGTCGGGCGATCGTAGATGTGCGCCCTGAGCCAGGCGGACTCGAAGGTGACAGCCTTGTCCTCCGGCTGGAATCGCAGTCTCAGGGAATTGCCGTCGCTCTCAGCCTGGGCAATGCGCGTCTCAGCCGGGATCTGCTGCAGAGTGATCGGGCGCTGTCCGTTCGCGCGATCGCGGGTCGCGCTGTCTTGCGCATTGTCGCGAAGCCAGAGAGCGTGAAAGCGCGCCGAGAGCCCATCGCGCCACTCCAGGCGCAGCGCCGCCCCCTCGTCCAGCATCTCGGCAGCGGTCATGTCCGTCACTGCGCGCCTCCTAAGATCGAACTGGTGGTTTGAAGCTGACGACAAAATCGACCCGCGCTAGCATAATGACAATGAAGGAATATAAACCCTAAGGCATCGAATCCGTTATGTTAGATCACTCTCTTGCGCTTCCGCCCCTGGAATGGCTCCGCGTCTTCGACGCTGTCGCCGAGACGGGAAACTTCACCGCCGCGGCCGAGGCCCTGAACCTGGCCCGGGCAGCGGTCAGCCAGCGCATTCGCAACCTGGAGGCGCAGCTTGGGCGTACGCTCTTCACCCGGCTACCGCGCGGGGTCGAGCTGACTGTGGACGGCGAGGCCTATGCGCCGCATGTGCGCCAAGCCCTCGCCGTCCTGGAACGCAGCACCGCAGATCTCTTCAGCGCGCCGCGAGAGCGCCTGTCGATCGCCGGCTCGACCTCGGTGATCGCACTCTGGGTGGTGCCGAGGCTGCCAAGTCTGCTCGCACGCTTTCCCAACCTGCAGGTCTCCTTCGCGACCGTGCATCGCTTCGCCGACTACGCCGCAGCGCAAGGCGATCTGGAGATCCGTTTCGGTGACGGTAGTTTCCCTGGCCAGCGCGCCCGTAAGCTCTTCGACGAGGTCTTGGCGCCCGTAGCCGCACCCGGATTGCTGAAGGCCGCGAGCGCTTGGCGCGCGCTTCCACAGATTGCGGTGACCGGCCCGCGCGACGGTTGGCGCGAGTGGGCAGCAGCAGCTGCGGTTCTGCCGCCGCGGCAGCCGATGTTGCGATTCGATTCCTTTGCCCAAGCGCTGGCCGCGGCGCTGGCCGGGCAGGGCGTGCTGCTGGCCTCGCTGCCGCTGGTGAGCGCGCAGCTCGACTCCGGCCGACTGCTGCGTCTGCCAGAGTCGGCTCTCAGGATGGAGCAGGGCTACTGGCTCGCCTGGAAGGATGCGGCGGCGCGCTACCGAAACCACGACGACATCGTCGGTTGCCTGAGCGAATCGTCCGATTCCGATGACTCTTAGGCCTCCGGCAGGCCCGGATGGCGGTAGGCGTGCCAGAGGAAGCGGGCGGCGGCGGAGCGGTGTGGGCTCCAGGCTTCGGCCAGCGCGCGCAGGCCTTTGTCGTCCGGGCGCTCGCTCCAGCCCTTCATGCGCTGGGCGGCGACCTGTAGCGCCAAGTCGCCGGCCGGCATGATGTCCGGGCGCCCCATCGAGAACAGCAGATAGATCTCGGCCGACCAGCGGCCGATGCCCTTGGCCGCGGTCAGATGCAGGATCGCGGCCTCGTCCTCCATTGCCTCCAAGGCTGCGAAATCGATGCGCTTGGACAGCAGGTCTTCGGCCAGGGCCGTGGTGTAGCGCATCTTGGCGCGCGAGAAGCCACTGGCGATCAGATCGGTCTCACTCAGCTTCAGGAAGGCGCGTGGTGTCGCCCGCGGCATGCGGGTCTTCAACTTGCTCAGGATCGCCGCCGCCGAGGCCGTGGAGACCTGTTGCGAGACGATGATGCGCAGCAGTCCGGGGAAGCCGATCGGGCTCTTGCGCCGCGGCGGCAGTCCGCAGTCATCCAGCGCTTTGGCAAGGTCGGAGTCTTGCGCTGCCAGCGCCTCCAGCGGTGCTGCCAATTTGGGATCGGGGGGCTTCGCCATACGCTGAGCCATAGCGAAGCGCGGCGGCGATGGATAGCCTGAAAGCCATGACTGCCGAGATCACCCGCTTCGCCCCCTCGCCCAGCGGTCTGCTGCATCTGGGCCATGCCTATGCCGCGCTCTTCGCCGCCGAGGCAGCCGGTCCCGAAGGGTGCTTTCTGCTGCGCATCGAGGATCTGGATCAGGGGCGTGCCCGGCCGGCCTACGAGGCGGCCATCGATCGCGATCTCACCTGGCTCGGCCTCGACTGGCCGCGCCCGGCGATAAAGCAGTCGGCGCGTGGCCCTCTCTATGCCGAAGCCTTGGTGCGTTTGCGCGACGCCGGGTTGCTCTATCCTTGCTTCTGCACCCGCGCGGAGATCGCCGCGGCCGGACAGGCGCCGCAGGGCCCTGAAGGGCCGCTCTATCCGGGTACCTGTAGAGCGATCCCGAGTGCGGAGGCGAGCGCGCGCCTGGACGAGGGCGCCCTGCCAGCCTGGCGGCTGGATGTCGTGCGGGCCAGCGATCGTTGCGGTCGGCTCACTTGGTACGATCGTGAAAAGGGCTGGCAGGCCGCCGAGCCGGAACTGCTGGGCGATGCGGTGCTGGCCCGCAAGGACCTGGGCGCCAGCTACCACCTGGCGGTCGTGCTGGACGATGCCGAGCAGCGGATCTCCCTGGTGACCCGTGGCCAAGATCTCTTTGCCGCCACGCATATGCAACGTCTGCTGCAAGCGCTGTTGGACCTGGCGGTGCCTGAGTGGTGGCACCATCGCCTGATCACTGACGAGACCGGCAAACGCCTAGCCAAGCGCGACGATGCGCGCAGCCTTGAAACTCTGCGCGAGGCGGGCTGGACGCCCGAGGGCCTACGCGCCAGTCTGGGTCTGTAACTCCGGCTATCGGGGAGCCGCCAAGGTGCCAAGCCTCGTTCATTATCTCTTCAAAGTGGATTCCGATTTATGATGGCAAGACGAGTCATCGGAAGGAACACCATGTCCTCCGCAGCACCGAAACTGAAGCACCCTTACGATGCGGAAGAAGGGGCCGCCTACGGGGCCGTTCGCGCACAGGTGGAGGTGGGACGAGTCGATCTCTACTTGATCCTGTCGCCGCCCAGAACGCTCTCCACCATTCTCGGCAAGACCCTCGCGCAGAAGAGCGATATCGGACTGTGGTTCAACGAACCCACCTCGAAATTCGGCCGTGGCGAGAACCGCGTTAAGGAATCCTACAAGAGCATTCTGGAGGGGATCGAGGAGGCGCGTCCCTTGCAGGACGGCGTGAAGCGCCTGTTGCTTTCCATCATCACCTCCTCGGTGGGTCCGGAGCTCGAGGCCCGCCGCCTGTTCGATCTGGCATAGAAGATCGCCTTCACGGTCCGCAATTCCGTACTGTCCTTGGAATCCTTTCTGGTTCTCTTGGGCCGGATTTGCGATGCGGTCGCGCTCGCTTCTCTAAGCAATGAGGATATCCTGGCCAAGGGCTGGGTCCTGCCGGGGACCGACCTCAGTCACATCCCCGAGGAGGACGCCAGACCCTGGTCCAGCCACATCGCGCACTGCGAGGCGAGGTGTGATTTTCGCTCCATAAGCAAACTCCTGATGTACGACGCCAACACCATGTTGACCTCGAGAGCCTTTCGCTACGAAGCCTGGTCCGATCCAAGGTGGGTCTTCATTGCCGGTAACGAGGATGCAGCGGCCTCATATTATCTGCAGCCCGCCAGCCGTGGAGATTGGCGAGCCTTGCTCAATCGCTTCGTCGGTCTCGATTTTGCCACGCTCGATGCCCACGCGCCCTATCTCTCGGACCTGCTGAAATACCAGCCGGGCGGCTGGCTCTACGCCCACCGGCAGATCGAAATCGTGCGTAGATACTATGCCGGGAAACTGGCGGGTGTGCTAGATACGACGGAGTTCCAGCTTCGTCCGGAAGCCTCGATTGATCTGCTTCGCCAAGGGCTGGGACTTGCTGCGCCCAAAGCGGATGACCGGAGGCTTAGGGTCGCGGACGGCTACGAGAAGCAATACGCCCTCACTGAACTGCGGGCCGATGTTATGTTCGGCCGAGCCTTGGCGTCGGATCGGATCGATCCGCCCGACAAGGCGCCTCTTGCCTTCGATCGCCTTCCGGCCTTCGTGCGGCGCTACCTGCGAAACGATCTAGAGCACATTCATTTTATGAAGTGTCATAGCCTGCTGCGGCGAAATAGTTTGCGCACTCTTGCGGCTCGAACAGACCGATGATGTCGCCCACGGTATTCCAGAGGGTGCTGACGGTTCTTTCAGCCTTTGCGCGGATCAGTGATTTGAGCTTGGCGAATGCCATCTCGATTGGGTTGAAGTCGGGACTGTAGGGCGGCAGATATGTGAGGGTGGTGCCTGTGGCCTCGATGGCCTGTCGGACCGCGCCGGCAAGTCATCCATGATCACGACATCTCCGGGATTAAGGGTCGGCGCCAGCGCTTGCTCGATATAGGCAAGAAGCGACGCCATTCATGGCGCCGTCGAGCACCATCGGCGCGGTCATTCCGGTCAGCCGAAGCGCGCCGGTACAAGGTGGTTGTCTTCCAATGCCCGTGGGGGATGCCCGCGCGGCAGCGCTCGCCCCGCTTGGAACGCCCACGCAGCCGCGCCATCTTCGTCGACAGGCCTGTCTCGTCGATGAAGACCGGCTTGGCCGGATCGAAGTCGAGTTGGCTGTCAAACCAGGCCTGGCGCTTTCTCAAGACCTCCGGCCGCTCCTGCTCCAATGCGTGCGCGGTCTTTTTTGTACGTGAAGCCGCACCCGCGCAACCAGTTGTTCAGCGTGCTCCGGCCAATCCGGACGTCGCGCTCGTCCGCAAGGCGCGCCACCATCTCATTGAGCGTGATGTCCCTGTCAGTCTCAATCAGGCCCACGATGAAGCCTTCATGCCCATCAAGGCTCGACCCGCGTCGACGATCGGTCGGTCGCGGCTCCACCTCACCGGCTTTCGCTCGCTTTTATCCAGCGGATCGCGGTCGATGGCGCCACACCGAACCGCGCCGCCGCACTACGCGCCGACAGGCCCGCCTGCGATGCCTTCAAAACACGAACCCGCAGATCGCCACTCAATGCTCGTCCCATCCAAGACCTACATGTCTGGAGACCTTCAATCAGACTTTCATCATCCCGTCACATCACAATCGCTTCAGTGATTGGTGGATCTGCTCTAGCTGCCTACATGACGTCTTGGCCCGGCAGGGTGAGCACTTGCAGCAGCTCAATGGCCTTAGTGCGATCGATTCTCCCTATGTCGATCGTGCCAGAGTGCGACGACGCTTGATCGATCTAGGCCCAATACATTGCTACATCGGGTGCCTTCTTGCCGAGGCACACGGCGATGCGACTGGTCAATTAAGGGGTGAACTCAGGCGCACATGGAGCCGTCACGAAGCCTACTTCGACCTGATCGACGATACTCGACGCCTTAAAGACCTGAGGACGGCCGGTTAGGCGATCTAGCCGGGATTATTCACCAGGCCCGCGTTTGGAGGCTGGCGTCGGTGGCATAAGCCTCTGATCTAGGTTAAGGAATTGGGTGTCGAAGCCACTCCCTCCGTTGGACAGAAACCACCCCGCCACCATGACCGATCCTGCCCCGCCTTTCCCCTCACTTCGAGCGCTTTCCGGAAAGAAGGTCACTGCCGCTTTCGATGGCGGACGGATCACGTCGGATGGCGGTGTCGTGCTGCTGGCGGAGGCGGAACGCAAGCTCGCCATCGCCGACAGATTGGCCGAACCGATGCCTGATCTGCGTGATCCGACGCGGTTTGGCCATCTGTTGGTGGATATCCTGCGGGCAGGCATTCTGGCGATTGGCACAGGGTATGAAGACGCCGACGATCTGGACGCGCTGCGCCATGACCCGGCATTCAGGATGGCGTTGAGCAAGACGCCGGAAGCGGGGGGAAGCGGGGCTCGGTCTGGCCAGTCAGCCAACCCTGTCGCGCTGGGAGACTGCTCCGGACCTGCGCAGCGTGATCGCGATGGCATAGGCGACGATCGCTCTCTACTGCGACAGCCATGCCGCGCCGCCCGAGACAATCACGCTGGACATCGATGACACCTTCGATGCCGCACACGGCGACCGGCAACCGGCGTTGCGTTCTGGAACGGGTTCCACGGCGCGCGCGGGGTTTCTCGCCGATCCCTGTCCATGAAGCCGAGAGCGCGCGTCCCCTCGCCGTCGTGCTCCGCCCTGCCAGGACACCCTCGGGCGTCGAGGCCCGCGCCCCTGTCCGCCGCCCGATCGGCGCATCCGCCGCCACTGGCCCGAGACACGCATCCTGCTGCGCGGTGACGGCCACTATGCCCGGCCCGCATTGATGGCATGGTGCGAGGACAACAGCGTCGATTTCCTGTTTGGCCTGCCATCAATGCCGCGGCGAGCGGCGCGACCCGCTGCTCGCCGCGGCAACGGACGCCTGCGCGCCGTTCCGGGCCGAGAAGAACCTGCCCCTGCACCGGACCCATGCCGCCAAAAGCCGGGGCGGCCTCAAGCGCCGAACCATCGCCCGCGTCAAAGCCGGCATCAACGCCACGACGCTGGCTATGGACATCCGTGCCCTCGTCACCTCGCTGACCGGCAGCACCCCCGAGCGGCCCTAGGAGTTCGACTATTGCGCGCGGGGGCAAGCCCAGAACCTCATCGAACTCCACAAGACCCAGCTCAAAAGCGACCCCACGTCCTGTCATTCGGCGTCCTGTCATTCGGCACTGGCCAATCAGGTCAGGCTGATCTTGCATACCGCCGCATACTGCTTGCTCTGCTCCGTACGCCGGGCCATTCCGGAAACACACCCCTTGCGCCAGGCCGAGTTCGCCACCCTACAGCGCCATCCCGTCAAAACAGCTGCCCGCGTCATCGAGACCGCCACCCGCATCCGCATTGCGTGCGCGGCCGCCTGTCCGGACAAGGCTGCCTTTATCGACCTTCTGTGAACCCTCATGGGCGCGCCATCTCCAAACCAACAAGCGCCCTGACAAATCATCGCCATTGGCCCAGTCACCCAGAACCGAAATCCGACACACTCTGACGCCCGCGCTCGCAGGACCGCGCTACCGTCAACCTTGTCCGATCACCCAATCAGATGCGACTTCAACGGAGACGCCAGCGCGTGATGAATAATCAGGGCTAGAGCTTCTCCAGGCCAATGACGATCTGCGGCTGCGCGACGGAGAGCATGCGCGCCCTAGAGCCGGTCAGAGTAAGGCGGAGGTCGTAACCTTCGGGATCTTCCTGCAGGCGCTCGGAGACGAATGCGATCTGCCGGCGGAGTTCATCGTCGTCTGTTGGGACCAGTCCGGAGATCAATGCCGCTGCAATAAGATCGCCGAAGTCGTGCGCGAAGAGGCGGGTCGGCTGGTGAATGACCTCGGTGACGCGGAAGAGATCGGAACCCAGCCGCTCGGCCAGCTTCTCTTCGCAAGTCCGGCGATCGCCCTCGGCATTCGCCGCCGCCGTCTCGATGCCGAAAAAGCGCTCGAGGACGTCGCCCAGAAGGTAATTGCGGCCTCCCTCCGGGCGCGAATGGATCGCGAGGTATTCCTCGGTCATGCGCCCGCTATAGACACCGCTCTTCTCGCCGAAAGCAATAACCATCTTGCCACCCGGCAGCAGGCGATCATGGGCAAAACGCAGGAAGCGGGCGATGTCGGTGGTGAAGTAGATCGCGTGGATCACGATAATCATGTCGAGGCGTTCTTCCATGGCGGCCGCGCTGGCGGGCGCCGCCGTTACCACCTTGTCGATACCGGCCTGAATGCCGCGCGGAACGGTGACCTGCGGAAAGCGGCTGGCGAAGAGATCGCGATAGCGTTGCAGGGCGCCCTCGGCCGTATCCAACGGTAGGAAGGTAATCGGCTGCAGACGCCCTTCCAGGGAGTAGGCAGTGGTTTGGCCGTCACCCGAGCCGACGTCGAGGACCACGGCACCCGGCCGCAGCGGCATCAGCCGCTCGGCCAGGCGCGGGACGATGTGGTCGCGTTGATCGGTTCCCAGCATGAAGGGCGCGTGCGGCTCCAATCCGATCTGGAAGAGGCGGAAAGGGTCCGGCTTGATCAGGCGCGAGAAGACCAACTCGTAGAGTTGGTCTTGCTCCAAGCCACCCAACTCGAGAGCCAGAAGACGCTCGTAGCTGCGCAGGGTGCTGGCCTGAGCCTGCAACGCGGACTTGGTGATGGGAACCGATTGGGTCATGACCAGAGCCTTCCCTCTTTGCCGGGAGGCTATCGCAAAGCTACAGGCTGGGTCGACTCTCTAAGGCCTTGGCGATGACGGCTTCGACCCGGCCGCGTTCCTCGCCTGCGAGCGGCAGACGCGGCCGCCTGGTCCATTCGCTGCCCTCGCCGGTCATGGCATTGGCCAGCTTGATGTACTGGACAAGCTTGGCGTGGCAATCGAGGTGCAGCAGCGGCATGAACCAGCGATAGAGCGGCAGCGCGGCATCGAGGTCGCGCGCCTTGGCCAAGTGGTAGAGTTCTACCGATTCCTTGGGGAAGGCGTTCACTAGGCCGGCGACCCACCCATCGACACCCAGCAGGACCGATTCCAGGACCAGATCGTCGACACCGCAGAAGAGAATGTAGCGATTGCCGACCGTGTTCTTCAGATCGGTGATGCGGCGCACGTCGTCGCTGGACTCCTTGATCGCCACGACGCTGTCGTGACGGGCCAGTTTGGCGAAGCCCTCGGGCTTCATGTCGATGCCGTAGCTGACCGGGTTGTTGTAGACCATGATCGGCAGCGGGCTGGCTTCCGCTACGGTCTCGAAGTGGGCCATGGTCTCTTCGGCATCGGTCTTGTAGACCATGGGCGGCAGCACCATCACGCCCTCGCAGCCGTCAGCCTTGGCTTGCTTGACGCTCTCGATGGCGAAGTCGGTGGTGTACTCCGAGATGCCGGAGAGGATCGGCACCCGGCCGGCGGCGGCCTCGACCGCAACCGCGCGCACGGCCGACTTCTCCACCGTGGTCAGCGAGAGGTTCTCGCCCAAGGTGCCCAGCATGATGAAGCCGTTCACGCCGGCGGTAATGCAGGACTCGACATGCTGGGCGGTAGCTACAAGATTGAGGGCTCCGTCCTGCTTGAATTCGGTCATGAGGGCGGGGAAGACGCCCTGCCAGTTGGCGCTCATAATCGTGATCCTTTCGGGTGGGTCAGGAGATTTCGAAGAGGGGTTTGCCGATGACTTCGGTTCTCGGGAGGATGCCGAGGCCGGGCTGGTCGGATGCAGCCATACGGCCCTGGACACGCCGCGGCGCGCCCTCGGCCGTAGAGACGGTCACGTAGGAGTTGAAGTCGGTCGCCGCCAAGCGCAGGTCCTGGCGGGTGGAGTGTGCGAGGTGGGCGATCGCCGCCGTGGTGACATCGCCGCCCCAGGAATCCTCCAGGTTCATGGCGATGTCCAGGCAGACACAGAGGTCACGAATCTGCCTGGCCTTGGTCAGGCCGCCGACCTTCGAGATCTTCAGGTTGATCGCGTCCATGGCGAGATCGGCCTGTGCCCGCAGCAAGGCTGGCAGGCCGTCGATCACCTCGTCCAGAATGAAAGGGTGGTCGCAGTTGCGTCGGATCGCCAAGCAGGAGTCGTAGCCGGGGCAGGGCTGCTCGATATAGACGTCAATGTCGGCGACGGCGCGCACCACGCGCTGCGCCTCGTGCTGCTGCCAACCGGTATTGGCGTCGGCCATGAGCAGCTCACCCGATTCCAGGACGGCGCGGCAGGCGCGAATGCGGGCGATATCCTCCTCGACCCGGCCGCCGACCTTGAGCTGAAACTTGCCGTAGCCCTCGGCTCGGTAGCCCGCGACCTTGACCGCCATGGCGTCCGGCGCCTCCTGGCTGATCGCTCGATAGAGCGAGATCGCCTTGCCGTCGCGTCCGCCCAGCAGGGTCACCAGCGGCAGACCGGCGGCCTTGCCCAACAGGTCCCAGCAGGCCATGTCCAGCGGTGACTTGACGTAGGGATGGCCCAGCAGGGCCCGGTCCATGACGGTGTTCACCCGGTCCAACTCGCGCGGGTCGAGACCGATCAGATGCGGCCCCAACTCCTTGATGCCCGCGCGGGCTCCGGGCCCGTAGGCCGGCAGGTAGAAGGGACCCAAGGGGCAGACCTCGCCCCATCCGACCCGGCCGTCGTCGGTGGTGAGCGAAACCAGGGTGGAATCGAAGACCTCGACGAACTTGCCGTCTGCCCAGCTGTAGCGCCCTTCTTTCAGGGGCAAATCGACCTGATGGACGGCGATATGGACGATTTTCATGGAGCCTCGCTGCGTTGCTCTTGCAGGCGGGTGACAAGCGCGCGGCCCGCCTCTTCGATGTGGCTGCGCATCACCCGGCTGACTTCGTCTGCATCGCCGGCGCGGGCGAGCGCCAGGAGGCTGCGGTGATCGGCCTGTGCTTTCCTCAGCGCCCCGGTCAGGGCCAACTGCAGGCGCACATAGCGCTCGGTGCGCTCGTTCAGGCTCCTCATCTCCTCCAGCCAGACCGGCCGCTCGGCGGCCCGCAGCAGGGCCGAATGAAAGCGCCAGTTCAAGGTGCCCCAGTCGCCGATGTCTTCCCGGCGCAGCGCCTGCTCGTAGGCCGCCAAGACTTGCTCCATGGCCGTCAGATCTTGTGCTTGTAAGCGCGGCACGGCTCTTGCTGCGAGTTCCCCCTCGAGGCAGGCCCGCAGCTCATAGAGATCGCCGATCTCGCCCAGCGCCAGGTCGGAAACCCGGGCACCACGATGCGGTGCGATGCTGATCAGACCCTCGGCCTGCAGACGCTGCAGAGCTTCGCGCACCGGAATGCGCGAGACGCCATAAGCCTCGGCCAGGGTCTCCTGACGCAGCGGCATGCCCTCGAGCAACTCGCCGCTGAGGATGCGTTGCCTCAGCGAATCGGCGATCTCGGCCGGGATGCTCCGCCGCGTCACCCGCAGCGCTCGCGGCTGCTCCGCGCCCAGGGAGTCCCGCTGCCCCACTTGATCCTGATCGTGCTGCATGAGATGTCGCCAACCCTCGTTGCCCATCTTGCCTATCTTATATTGTATCCAATTATGGAAATCAAGATGATTCTTGGAGAATGGATCGCCTTGGCGCTGATTTCTGGGGGGGGCCAAAGCGATGTCGCCGGCGATTGCTTGAAATCGATGGATTCGGTGATTGGCTTGCGAGTGGAGCCGGAAACCAGGCTTCATCATCACTGTGCCCGGGTTCCTTGACAGAGCGGTCGCCGGCACGAAAGATTGCCTTATGCGCAATTTACTCCTCGCGCTCGCAGGGCTTGCGACGATGACCGGAGCTGCCGTTGCGGGCGGCGATGCCTGTCATGACCTTTGGTTCACCCGCAATCTGATTATGGATCGGGCAGGTTACTGCTTTGGCTCGACCCTTGGGCCGGCGACCTTCGACAACAGCGATTGCCGCGGCAAGAGCATCTCCCTCGATGTGGAGTCCGCACGCTTGGTCGAGAAGATTCGTGGGTTGGAGATCGCATTAGGGTGTGCCGTCGACACCACGCGTCGACAGCTTGAGCTTGATGATCTTTCCATCAGGCGCCGCCTGTTCGACCTTCCGATCGCCGAGGAGTTTCCGGCGGGCAGCTTGGGCTGGCTGGAGGCGAAGGCCCCGCTCCAAGCGGGCAGTGACGCATCCTCCGCGATCATCGGCCGGATCGCCCGAGGCGAGTATGTGGGTTTCTTTCATGTTCCCGACGACGATTGGAACTACGTGACCGTCGCCGATCCGAACTGGGAGGTGACAGGCGGCGGATGGCTCAAGGCAGATGTCGCCAACACCGACTGTCAGAACTGGGCCGGAGAAAGTGCGACTATTTCAAGCGTGCTTCGGTGTCGGTCGGAAGATCGGGCCGCGGTCGACAACCGGCTGCAGGAGACCTCCGTCGCGGTAGCTCGGCTCTCGCTCGACCTCGATCGGGCGGTTCTCCTAGCCGAGATAGCCGATCAGCATCCTGACGGTGAGCTTCAGATAGTAGACGGTGGAGGTCAGGAGGCCGATGGCGTCCGGAGCCCCGGAATCCTCGCGATTGATCGCATCGGCGGGCGTCCGCGGGTTCTTGTTCCTTGCTCGCGTGTCTGTGTCTGCAGTGCCGGCCCCTCTGCCGCGAGCGAGGCGAACACCACCGAGAGAAATCCCCTTTGCGCGCGCAAAAGTAGTAAAATATATTGAAGAAAAACGTAAAAGATGTATTCTTTGCCATGCGACTGCAGACTTGCGGGAGGGGCGTTTCGGAGCGCTCGTGCCCGCCGCTTCGACCGGGATGGCGGGCTTCGTGCAGAGGCTCGAACAAGAGACCAATCGGAGCTTCGATCCGGTGGTTCGCGCCGCTTGTGAGGCCTTGCAAGATAGCATCGCTTGCGGCGGCGATCACGGTGGCTACGTTTTGAAGGGCACACGCCTCTGGGAAGTCGTCACCGTGGGGGCGGAAACGGTCGTACGGGCCTTCGAGCAAAACCTACACGAGGAGGTCGGAAATTTCGGCCATCCGATGGCGGACCTGATTGCGTCCGGCAGAGCGTTGAAGCCGATGCGAACCCGAAAGCAGGCCTTCCTACCCAGCTGGCAGGCTGGGCCTACCATGGGTGGCGACCTTGGGGAGGTGCGGGGGGCAGGGTGGTCGCGAGTCTACCGATCGCAGGCAAGACGATCTACGAACTGCCGCTCCTGGAGCTCAGCTTGAGCAAACTCGCCGAGATGGCGTGGCAAGACGGCGCTGCCACCGCCCTTACCGTCCACCTCGGACGCTTTTCCGGCGACGGCGGTTCTCCCAGCCACACCGTCTGTTGGCGGTTGTCGGACAATCGCCCCGGACTTTGTCCGCAAGACCCAGCCAAGCGGGTCACCTGGAGCCAAAAGGATCTCCAATTCTGGTTTCGCGCTCCGGCCGTCGTCGGTCCCCTCCAGAAGGTTTCGGATTGGTGGTCGTAACTCACTGGGGCGTTACCTAAAAACTGCGAATGGTCCACGCATTGGGGCCACACCTGGAACCTGATAGAGGCGAAACCGGCGTCCCTTGAGGTTTCATTGCAGGTGCAGCCCGCTACCCGTACGGTCTCTGCATCCGGCGAACTGTCGCTTCGACAAGCCCTGTTGGGGAATGCCACCTTCTACAGTGGGGACGAGGTTCTCGTTCAGTTCGACCTGACCCTCGAACAGGATCGAGAGCAGGTGGACCTGGCTTGGTTGGAGCCGACCTCGGGCTGGCACCTAGACTCCGCCGACATAATCGGCCTCAAGAAGCAGACGGTGCGAGGCCGCCCTATCGGGGTCGGCAATCTGAAGGAGTTCTTGAATAAGCTCTTCTCGCAAGACGCCAAGTTTCACCCGACGCCCTTCAAGGCCCGGCACAGCATCATTCTTCGCTTTGTCGATTGAGGCCGGTGCAATGAATGCGTCGCATGGCGAAGGTCTTTTTCCCCTTGCCCGCTTGTGCTGTCAATGCCCCCGGATGACCGCGCCGCCTTAGGAGGCGTCGCGGTCGAGACCGAGATCGCGCAACAGGCGGCGGCTGATCCCGCGGCGGTTGCAGTCTTTCCGATCGGTCAGGCGTCTAACCTCTGCCTCGGCCATGCCGGGGATGGTGCCGTCTACGACGTAGGGACGACAGGTCATGGATTGGATCCTTGTGCTATCGAGCGTGTGTCCGCTTCGGACCCGTTGATGGACGCTTACTGACAGATATACGAAGCCTTTCGGCAAGGGAGTAAGGCTCACCCGC
>CBDBCL010000004.1:0-147942 GCA_965202755.1 Rhodospirillales bacterium
CAGCGGGGTGTTGCCATACTCGTCCCGTGCACCGGGATCGGCACCGGCGTCGAGCAGCGCCGCAATCGCGGCGGTATCGCCCTTCCTCGCAGCCAAGTGCAGCGGTAAAGCCATCCTCGTCCCGCGCACCGGGATCGGCGCCGCCGGCGAGCAGCGCCGCAATCGCGCCGGCTTGGCCGTTCTCAGCAGCCATGTGCAGCGGGGTCCAGCCCTTCTTGGTTCGTGCACCGGGATCGGCACCGCCGGCGAGCAGCGCCGCAATCGCGGCGGTATCGCCTTCCAGCGCGATAATGTGCAGCGGGGTGTAGCCGTACTCGGCAAGCGCGTTGCGATCGGCTCCGGCTTCGAGCAGCGCCGCAATCGCCGCGGCTTGGCCCTTCAACGCAGCCAAGTGCAGCGGGGTGTCGCCCTTCTTGGTTTGTGCACCGGGATCGGCGCCGCCGGCAAGCAGCGCCGCAAGCGCGCCGGCTTGGCCCTCACGTGCAGCCTCGTGCAGCGGGGTCCAGCCCTTCTTGGTTTGTGCACCGGGATCGGCGCCGGCGTCGAGCAGCGCCGCAATCGCGGCGGCTTGGCCGTGCTCAGCAGCCCAGTGCAGCGGGGTCTCGCCATCCTCGTCCCGCGCACCGGGATCGGCGCCGCCGGCAAGCAGCGCCGCAAGCGCGGCGGCATGGCCGTGCTCAGCAGCCCGGTGCAGCGGGGTCCACCAGCCCAGCTCAGTCCGCGCACCGGGATCGGCTCCGGCGGCGAGCAGCGCCGCAATCGCGGCAGCTTGGCCGTTCCTCGCAGCCCGGTGCAGCGGGGTGGAGCCGAATATGCCCCGCGCACCGGGATCGGCGCCGGCCCGCAGACAGGCACGCACATCCGCAGCGCTGGCTGTCTCGAAGAAATACATGCTATTCCAGTTTGCGCAGTCGGCCTGCGCCCGCGCGACCGGCACGGCCAGACTTATCGCCAGCGCCGTCAAGATCGCAACGATTCCAACCCTCATACCGTCATCCTCCCACTTCCAACCCCGATTGCGGACAGGGGATTTTACCGGGATCGCTCCACGACCCGCGTCTGGCGCGACGCGAGATCCTGTCTGCCGCAACGCGAGCGACCCCTTGCAGACCCCTGTTTGGCACCGCGCCGTTCTGCTGTCAAGACGATCTTGCCTGTGCGCAGGCCTGCGCACAGGAATACCGGGAACGGCATCGGCCGATCCCATCGGGTCGCAAACCCCGGCGCAAACGTCATCGCCGTTGCCCTGAAGGTCGGTTCCGCCTCGACTGTCTCCCGCGCGACAGACCGCGCGATAAATCCTGCGCGGTCGCCATGGAAGAGACGCCCGGGCGTTCCGAAGCCCCGACCTCAAGGCCCTCTAGCGACGCCTCGTGAAAGCAGGCAAAGCCAAAAAACGCGCCATCGCTGCCGTCATCGGAAAACGCCTCATCCTCGCCGACACCCTCTTTCGCGAAGAGCGAATCTGGGAGGACAGACCCGCTTGACCCAATAGGGATACTGTAAAGAGAAGCTCGGCGCTACATCGCCTCGAAGACGAACATCCGGGTCAAGAGGTCGGGTTTGCCGATGGTGTAGGGGCGCCAGGCCCCGCGTTCCTCCAGGAGACGCCAGCGACCGGCGGCGGCAAGCTCTTCGATGACCTGCGGAAAACCCTGACCCTGCCAGAAACGCTCGATCACATTGAAGATGATCGGCGCCCCCTTGCGGGCCACACGGGATAGCTCGTCGAGGGTCTTGGGCGGCGCGTGTCCGGGACCGAAGGAGCCGATGCAGAGCACGCCGGCGAAGCTTCCGTCGGGAAAGTCCAGGGCTTCGCCCAGGACCTGGCGTTTCAGACTGGCGTAGGCATCGCGGCGCTCGGCGATTTTGAGCATGGCGTCCGAGAGGTCGATGCCGACGATGCCCTGATAGCCCAGGACCTTGAGGCAGCTGCCGACCAGGCCGGTTCCCGCACCGGCATCGAGGATCGGCGTCGCCTCGACCGGCAGATGGCGGGCAGCGAAAGCGCTGGCCATGGCCGGCAGGCGAAAGCCCAGGGCGGCGGTGTCGGAGTCGTAGCTGCCGGCCCAATCGGCATAGATCGCATCGGCACCCAGACGTTCGGCCTCGGCATAGACGTCCGGGGTCTTGCTGTCGCTGTCTTGGCTCACGAGGCTTCGTTCCTCTCAGTGCATCGCCTGTCATCGCCAGCTTGGCACAAAGCGGCGAACAAGCGTAGGGGCTCTAGAATCCGGCACCGGGCTCTGCCAGATAGGCCGCCTCCTCAGGTGTCGAGGGCCGACCCAGGACGGCATTGCGATGCGGGAAGCGGCCGAAGCGCTCGATCAGGTCCAGATGCCTATGTGCCCACTCGACCGGCTCGCGATTCGGCAAGGCGCCCATCAAGGCGACGCAGAAGTGTTGATCGACCAGGTCCTCGCTGTGCTCGAAGGGCATGTAGAGAAAGACCCGCCGCTCGGGTACCAGACGCAGGTCCTGGCCGCGCCGAATCGCGTGCCTCGCCACTGCCCGTGCCTTGGCATCCTGGGCATAGGCTTCGACACTCTCACGGTGCAGATTGCGCGGCACCTGATCCAGCAACAGGACCAGCGCCAGACTGCCTTCGGGCTCGTCCTGCCAGGCCTCCAAGACGCCCGCGCATGCTGCCGCATGCAGGGACCCCAGGATCGCGCGTACGCGCGCGTCGAAAGCATCGTTTCTGACGAACCAGCAGGACTCGCTCTCGGTGGAGAACCAGAAATCCAGACAGTGGGACGCTCGCTTTGCCTCGGTCACCCGACCCCTCCCTCGGCAGTTCGCTGCAATGCAGTAACGGCGAGACCGCCGGTCCTGTCAAACGTGTCGGTCGATCGGGATCGGATTGCCGGCCTTGTCGTCGACGAAGAACCCGCTTTCCTGCATCTGTTGCGGCACGCCCTCGACCACCTCGAAGCGTTCCTTGCCCATGGAGCCGATCACCTGGGAGCCGATCACCTGCTGCGGCGGAATGTTGTCGCGCGCCTCGGCGAAGGCGCGGATGAAGTGAATGCCGCCGCCGGAGACGATGTTAGGTGTCAAAGCCCTCGTCACGCAGATAGCGCAGCAGCGCCAGCAGCGGCTGATAGAGCATGGCGTCGTAGGCCTGCCCGGTCTCGGGGTGGCGCGCGGTCTCCAGCCAAAGCCTGACGTCGGCGATGCCGTCGGCAACCGTGATGTTGGCGTCGGAGACATGCAAAACCTCCAGGAGGCCCTTGGCGTGGTCGGCCCAGAGCGTACCGTCGTTGTCGAAGACTGCAATTCTTTCGGCCGCGGGCACGAAATCCTCGCTCTTGGGATCGGTGACCGCTTCGACGAAGGCGACGATCGAGGCCTTTGTCGAGCCCGCATGCCAGGACGACAGGGGATCGGCCACACGCGCAGAAACCAAGACAAAAAGGAGTGCGATAGCTGCACCGCTTTGCACAATCCACCTCATGACCGAAGCTCTCCCCTGTCCTCGCGAAATCGCGGTCTGTGGCAAAAGAATAACCTCCCGCGGGTTGATCGCCAAACGGCCCCTCTTGACGGTGAGCATAAAAGCCCCGATGCACTGGCGGTCATGAGCAACAAGACGAACGAGAGGGCCAACGACCTTTGGGGTGGGCGCTTTGCCGCCGGTCCGGCAGCGATCATGGCCGAGATCAATGCCTCCATCGGCTTCGACCGGCGGCTGGTGGCCGAGGATATCGAGGGCTCCAAGGCGCACTGCCGCATGCTGATCGCCCGAGAGATCATTCCGGCCGATGACGGTGCCGCCATCCTGGCCGGTCTGGACCAGGTGCTGGAGGCCTTTCGGCGGGGCGAGATCGAACTGAAGCCGGAGCTGGAAGACATCCACATGCATGTGGAGGCCGCGCTGAAGGAGCAGATCGGCGATGCCGCCGGGCGCCTGCATACGGCGCGTTCGCGCAACGATCAGGTTGCCACCGACGTCCGCCTCTTCCTGCGCCGGTCTCTCGATCAACTGGACGAGGCCCTGGCCGATCTGCTGGAGGCACTGATCGGGCGCGCCGAGGAAGAGGCCGAGACCCTGATGCCCGGCTACACCCATCTGCAGGCGGCACAGCCGGTGACCTTCGGCCATCATCTTCTGGCCTATGTCGAGATGCTGGAGCGCGACCGCGACCGCCTGGCCGATTGCCGCCGGCGGATGAACGAATCGCCCCTGGGCGCGGCCGCGCTGGCCGGCACCTCCTTCCCGATCGATCGGGATATGACGGCCGAGGCGCTGGGCTTCGCCCGGCCGATGCGCAACTCGATGGATGCCGTGGCGGCGCGCGACTGCGTGCTGGAGTTCCTGGCCGCCGGCGGCATTTTGGCAACGCACCTCTCGCGCCTGGCCGAGGAGATCGTGATCTGGATGAGCGAGGGCTTTCGCTTTATCCGCCTCTCCGATGCCTTCACCACCGGCTCCTCGATCATGCCGCAGAAGCGCAATCCCGACGCGGCCGAGCTGGTGCGCGGCAAGGCCGGGCGCATCCTGGGCGCCTTCACCAGCCTGGCGGTCGCCGTGAAGGGCCTGCCGATGACCTATGGCAAGGACATGCAGGAGGATAAGGAGCCGCTGTTCGACGCCGTCGACAACCTGGCGCTCATGCTGGCGGCCTCTGCCGGGATGGTCCGCGACATGACGGTCGAGCGTGCGGCGATGCGGACCGCCTGCGCCAAGGGTTTTCTGACCGCGACCGATCTGGCCGACTGGCTGGTGCGGGTGCTGGGTCTGCCCTTCCGCCAGGCCCATCACATCACCGGACAGCTGGTGCAAAAGGCCGAGCGGCAGGCTTGCGACCTGGCCGAGCTGTCGCTTGCCGACATGCAGGCGGTCGAGGCCGCCATCCACGACGGCGTCTACGACGTGCTCTCGGTCGAGCGCTCGGTCGCCAGCCGCACCAGCCTCGGCGGCACGGCACCCGATCTGGTACGCGCCGCCGCAGAAGCCGCGCGGGCCCGCCTGGAGCCAGGATCGTGATCGGCCGGCGTCTCGCCCTGTTGGGCGGCACCGCCTGGCTGCTGGCCGCTTGCGGGCGCAAAGGGGCGATCGGCAAGCCGGACGAGAGCTACACCTACCCGCACCCGAAAACCGTCGTGCCGAACTTCAAGGGCAAAGTGCAGCCGGCCCCCGGCCCCGCCACCCTGGAGCAGCCGGTCGTGCCCGGCTTCGAAGACCCCGACGACGCCCTGAGCGTCGAGAACGAATGACCCGCTTTTCCTATCGCGACGGCCGGCTCAATGCCGATTGCGTCGATCTCACCGATTTGGCGGATGCCTATGGCACGCCGCTCTATGTCTATTCGGCGACGGCGCTGGAAGAGGCTTATGACCGCTTCGAGGCAGCCTTCCGAGCGGAAGGCATCGCGCCGCTGATTTGCTATGCCCTGAAAGCCAACTCGAACCAGGCGGTGATCTCGACCTTTGCCCGCCGCGGCGCCGGTGCCGACGTGGTCTCGGAGGGCGAGTTGGCCCGCGCGCTCGCCGCCGGAGTGCCGCCCGATAGACTGGTGTTCGCCGGCGTCGGCAAGACGCACGCGGAGATCAGGGCCGGGCTCAAGGCCGGCATCTACCGCTTCAATGCCGAGTCCCTGCCGGAACTGGAGGCCATGGCCGACATTGCCGAACAGGAAGGCCTGAGGGTGCCGCTGGCGCTGCGCGTCAATCCCGACGTCGATGCGCGCACGCACGAGAAGATCACCACCGGCCGGGCCGAGAACAAGTTCGGCATCGATCTGCAGATTCTACCCGCAGTGCTGGAGTTCATCGGCCGCTCCCCCAGTCTGGACCTGCGCGGTCTGGCCGTCCACATCGGCTCGCAGCTGGTGGAGATCGAGCCCTACAGGGCCGCGTTCGCGCGCCTGGCCGAACTCTACCGCGATCTGAAGGCCGAAGGCTGGCCCCTGGAAAGTCTGGATCTGGGCGGCGGCCTGGGGATCGCCTATCGCGACGAGACACCGCCGACGCCCGAGACCTATGCCGCTGCCGTCGCCGAAGCGGTCCACGACCTTGATGCCGATCCGATCTGCGCACCCGGTCGGCATCTGGTCGGTGCCGCCGGCGTTTTGCTGGCGCGCGTGATCTACGTGAAGCAGGGCAGCGTGCGCCGTTTCGTCATCCTCGATGCGGCGATGAACGATCTGATCCGCCCGACCCTCTACGAGGCCTGGCACGATATCCTGCCGATCCGCGAGCCGGCGGCCGATGCCGTGCTGGAGCCGGCCGACGTGGTTGGGCCGATCTGCGAGAGCGGCGACTATCTGGCCAAAGCGCGCGCCATGCCTCCCTTGGCCGCCGGCGATCTGGTGGCGCTGAGCCACGCCGGCGCCTATGGCGCGGTCATGTCCTCGACCTACAATAGCCGCCCGCTCACGCCCGAGGCTTTGGTCGAGGGCAGGGACCACTCTCTGGTGCGTCCACGCCTGGATTATGCAAAACTGATCGCACAGGACTCGGTACCGGCCTGGTTCAAGACTTGACAGCGATCCCGCGCAATTGATTTACATCTCGCGGGCTCGGCCCTTCTATAGGGAGGAGACGGCCGGACGGACAACGCGGGAAGACTGGTTTGAGCAGGATACTTTCGCCACACGAGCAGGAGCGGCGCCTCGGCAAGATTCCCAAGCAGGTCGCGCGCGCGCTCAAGTGGACCCGATACTCGCTGATCAGCGAGGCTTTGCTGGCGGCCTTTTGGCCGGCCTCGACCCTGCTTTTCGCGGTTCTGGCCTTGGCACTGAGCGGCCTGATGGAGCGACTGGACGGCTGGGTCACCCCATTTGGCTCTTCTCGTGGCAATGCGGGTTTACATCTCGCGGGCTCGGCCCTTCTATAGGGAGGAGACGGCCGGACGGACAACGCGGGAAGACTGGTTTGAGCAGGATACTTTCGCCACACGAGCAGGAGCGGCGCCTCGGCAAGATTCCCAAGCAGGTCGCGCGCGCGCTCAAGTGGACCCGATACTCGCTGATCAGCGAGGCTTTGCTGGCGGCCTTTTGGCCGGCCTCGACCCTGCTTTTCGCGGTTCTGGCCTTGGCACTGAGCGGCCTGATGGAGCGACTGGACGGCTGGGTCCATTTGGCTCTTCTCGTGGCCAGTGTCCTTGGCCTCGTCGTTTCGGTTTGGCGCGGGTTCCGCCGCCTCTCCTGGCCGACCGCGGCGGAGATCCGACAGCGGACCGAGCACGCCAGCGACCTACCTGATCGACCGCTCAGCGGCTATCTCGATAAGCAGGTGGCGACCAGCGACGACGCCGTGTCGGTGGCGCTCTATCGCCGGCATCGCACCCGCATGCACGCCTTGCTGTCGCAGCTGAGGCCAGCCGGGCCGCGCCCGGTGCTGGCGGCCCGCGATCGCTTCGCGGTGCTGCCGCTTGCCGGTCTGGTCTTCCTGGTGGCCCTGGTCGCCGCCGGCGGCGATGCCTGGAACCGGCTGGCTGCTGCCGTGACTCCCGGCCTGCGGGCCATTCCGGTACAGCCGATGAGCCTGGAGGCCTGGGTCGACCCGCCGGACTACACCGATCTGGCACCGATCTACCTCTCGGCCAGCAGCGGCGAGACCGTCCAGGTGCCGGCCGGCAGTCGCCTGATCGCCCAGGTCAAAGGCCTGGAAAGCGTGCCGCTGCTGCGCCTGGACGAGATCGACACGGCCTTCGAGACCCTGGCGCCGGACCTGCACCGCCTGGAGAGCCATGTGGAGAGCGGCAACCGCTTGGCGATCGTCGAGGGCGAGCGCGACCTCGCGGTCTGGCCGATCGCCGTCTTGCCGGATCAAGCACCCAAGGTGGCCTTTACCGGAGAGGTGGCCGAGAGCGACCGCAAGGCCCTGATGGTGCCGTTCCACGCTGAGGACGACTATGGGCTGGAGACCGTCCTTGCCAGCTTAACCCTGACGGAGGGTGGCGACGGCAGCACCCTGACCTACATTCTGGCGGCCCCGGAGGGCAGCGTCGCCGAGGTCGAAGGCGAGAACTATGAAGACCTGACCGCCCATCCCTGGGCCGGTCTGCCGGCGCGCCTGACCCTGGTGGCGACGGACGGGCGCGGCCAGGAAGGTCGCAGTGAGACCGCAGCCATCGTCATCCCCGAGCGCGTGTTCCTGCACCCGGTGGCGCAGAGGCTGGTGGCCTTGCGCCGGCATCTGGCTGTCACTCCCAAGGCCCGCAAGGCGGTTGCGCAGGCTCTGGACGCGTTGGTCGACGCGCCGGAGGCCTTCGATCACGACCTGGTCGCAGCGCTCGGCATGATTGCTGCCGCCAGTCGCCTGCAGCACGACCGGTCCGAGGCCGCCGTTCCTGCCGTCCAGGGCCTCTTGTGGGAGGCGGCGCTGCGCATCGAAGAGGGCGATGTCTCGCTGCTCGTGCAGGAACTGCGCAATATCCAGAAGCGCCTGCAGGAGGCCTTGGATCGCGGCGCTTCCGAAGAGGAGATCAAGGCGCTCCTGGACGAGCTGGAAGAGGCCATGCAGCGCTATCTGCAGGCCATGGCGGAAGAGATGCATCGCCGCATGGAGCGCGGTGAGATGCCCGGCGAGATGCCGGAGAACAGCCAGATGATTCCGCAGGAGAGCCTGCAGCAGACGATGCAGGAACTGCGCGACCTCAACAAAGCCGGCGCCCGCGATCTGGCGCGCCAACGCCTGGAGCAGCTGCAGCGCCTGTTGGAGAACCTGCGCGCCCAACCCTATGCCCAGCCCGATCCCTCGGCCGCCGAGACCTTGGAGCAGATGCGTGCGCTGGAGGGCATGCTGCGTCGCCAGCAGGAGCTGCTGGACGAGAGCCATCGCGCCCAGCAGCAGGGGCAAGGGCAGGGCAATCGCCCGCTCAACGGCAATGCGACGGCCCAGGATCAGCTGCGGCGCGAACTGGGGCAGATGATGCGCGACTTGGCCCAGCAGCTGGGCGAGGTTCCGCAGAATCTGGGCCGGGCGGAGCAGGCCATGCGACGGGCCGGGGAGGCTCTGCGCGAAGACGACGCCCAGGGTGCGGCCGGTGCGCAAGGCGAGGCGCTCGAGCAGATGCGCCAAGGCCTCTCGGATCTGGCGCAGCGTATGTCGCCGCAGACGCGCCCGCCGCAGGACGGTCAGGGCGTGGCGCCGCTCGGCAATCGCCGCGAGCCCTCGCAAGATCCCTTGGGCCGCGAGGCCGGTCAGGGTCGCATCGACACCCGCGAGAACATCGGCATTCCCGACGCCGGCGAGTTGACCCGCGCGCGTGAGATCCTGGAAGAACTGCGCGAACGTCGCGACGATCACGGCCGCCCGGCCCAGGAACGCGACTACATCAAGCGCCTGCTGAACTTCTTTTAGCGCGCTTTGATGCCGGTCAGTCCGCCTGTTTCTCACGCGGCTTGATCATGCGGCCGAGGTCGGTGCCGGCGAAGATGTGCAGATGCAGATGCGGCACCTCCTGGTGGGCGTCTCTGCCGACGTTGGACAGCATCCGATAGCCGGGCCCTTCCAACCCCAGATCGCGGGCGATCTTGCCGGTGGCGCGGACGAGTGCGGCGATCTCCGCCTCGCTGGCCATCTCGGAGAAATCGTCGAAAGAGACGTAGGGGCCCTTGGGGATCACCAGGATATGAGTCGGCGTCTGCGGATCGATGTCGTAGAAGGCAAGCGTGTGCTCGTCCTCATGGACCTTGTTGCAGGGGATCTCGCCGCGGATGATCTTGGCGAAGATGTTCTGCGGATCGTAGCTCATCCTTGGGCCTCTTATTCTTTGGGCCGGGCGGCCTTCTCGGCCAGGCCGGACTGTCCGCTCCGCTCCTCCAATGCCTGCCAAACGCTCTCGGGTTCGACGCCGCGGGCGATCCAGAGCACAGCCAAGTGATAGAGCAGATCGGCCGACTCGGCAATCAACTCCTCGCGGCTGCCGCAAGCGCCGGCCAGGGCGGCCTCGACTCCCTCTTCGCCCACTTTCTTGGCGATCTTCTCCGGCCCTTTGGCCAGCAGCTTCGCCGTGTAACTCTCGCCTGGGTCGGCGTTCCGGCGTTCCGCTAGGATCGCATGCAAACGATCGAAGGCATGCTCGCTCGACATCACAGCCTCCTCGCCGGCATTCCGGCCGCGGCCAGGGCGGCCTTGGCATCGGCGATACTGGCCTCACCGAAATGGAAGATCGAGGCCGCCAGCACGGCCGAGGCATGACCTGCGCGCACGCCGGTGACCAGGTCCTGCAGACCGCCGACCCCGCCGGATGCGATCACCGGGACCCGGACGGCGTCGGCGATGGCTCGGGTCAGCGGCAGGTCGTAGCCGTCGCGGGTGCCGTCTCGGTCCATCGAGGTCAGCAGGATCTCGCCGGCCCCCAGGGCCACCAGGCGTTCGGCCCAGGAGATCGCTTCCAGCCCCGTCGCCCTGCGACCGCCGTGGGTGAAAATCTCGAAGCGGTCGCCGTCGACGCGCTTGGCGTCGACGGCGACCGTGATGCACTGGCTGCCGAACTTGCGCGAGGCTTCGGCCACGAAGTCGGGATTGCTGACGGCTGCGGTGTTGATCGAGACCTTGTCGGCGCCTGCCAGCAGCAGCTGGCGGATGTCCTCCAGGGTGCGTACACCGCCGCCGACGGTCAGTGGCATGAAGCAGACCTCGGCAGTCTGGCGCACCACGTCCAGCAGGATGTCACGGCGCTCGTGGCTGGCGGTGATGTCGAGGAAGCAGAGCTCGTCGGCGCCCTCGGCATCATAGCGCTTGGCCTGCTCGACCGGATCGCCGGCGTCGCGCAGGCCGACGAAGTTGATGCCCTTGACCACCCGGCCCTCCCTAACGTCCAAGCAGGGGATGACGCGTACGCTCAGCATGGGGTTTCCTTCAGCAGCGCCAGGGCCGCCGCCGGATCGATGCGCCCGTCGTAAAGCGCGCGGCCGACCACGACGCCCTCGATCCCCGGTTCCCCGGCTGCCAACAGGGCTTCCAGGTCGCCGATCCCGGCGACCCCGCCCGAGGCGATGGTCGGTAGACCGGATTGCTTCGCCAGATCCGCGGTTCCTGCCACATCGACACCCGTCAAGGCACCGTCGCGCCCCACGTCGGTGTAGAGTAGGGCGGCCACGCCGGCATCGCGAAAGCGGCCGGCCAGATCCAGGCTGGTCAGGCTGGAGCGCTCGGCCCAGCCTTCGACGGCGACATGGCCTTCCTTGGCGTCGACCCCGACGACGATGCGCTCGGGAAAGAGCCGGCAGGCCTGGCGCACCAGATCGGGGTCCTTGACCGCGACCGTGCCCAGGATGACACGGCTGATACCGAGGCTCAGCCAGTCTTCGATGCGGGCCAGGTCGCGGATGCCGCCGCCCAGTTGCACCGGCAGGTCGATGGCCTTAAGAATCTCGGCCACGGCCTCGGAATTGCCGCCGCTACCGGAGAAGGCGCCATCCAGATCGACGACATGCAGCCAATCGAAGCCCGCGGCCTGGAAGGCCTGGGCCTGGCCGGCCGGGTCCTCGCCATAGACGGTGACGGCATCGGCTCGGCCGTAGAGCAGGCGCACTACCTGCCCGGCCTTCAGGTCGATGGCGGGAAAGAGGATCATGGCCGCCAGCCCAGGAAGTTGGAGAGCAGCCGCAGGCCTACGGCCTGAGACTTCTCCGGATGGAACTGCGTGCCGACCAGATTGTCGCGCCCGACCACTGCGGTCACCGGCCCGCCGTGATCGCTGCGCGCCAGCACTTGGGCCGGTTTCTCGGCCTGCAGATGATAGGAGTGCACAAAGTAGACCTGATCCTCGGGCTTGAGTCCCTGCAACAGCGGATGCGACGCCAGGTCGGTCAGCCCGTTCCAGCCCATATGCGGGATCTTCAAGCAGGGATCGTCGGGTTCCAGCGCCACGACATCGCCCGGGATCCAGTCGAAGCCCTCGGTGGTGCCGTGCTCCAGGCCGCGCGTGGCCATCAGCTGCATGCCGACGCAGATGCCGAGCAGCGGTCGACCCTTGGCGATGCCCGCCTCCGTTAGGGCCTCAATCAAGCCGGCATGGGCGGCCAGGCCCTGGTAGCAGTCGGCGAAGGCGCCAACGCCAGGCAGCACGACGCGCTCGGCCTGGGCGACGGCGTCCGGCCGATCGGTGACCAGGATCTCGGCTTGATGCGCGCCTTCGCGGGCAGCGCGCTCCAAGGCCTTGGCAGCCGAGCGCAGATTGCCCGAGCCATAGTCGATCAAGGTGACGAGGGACCGCGCCATGCGGCGTCCTCCTTTGGCGATGGGGCTAGAGCATGCCCTTGGTGGTCGGCAGGCTGTGTGCCGCGCGAGGGTCGATCTCGCAGGCTTGGCGGAGTGCCCGCGCGAGGCCCTTGAAGCAGGCCTCGATCATATGGTGGTTGTTGGCGCCGTAGAGCACCTCGACATGCAGGGTCAGCCCGGCGTTCTGGGCGAAGGCCTGGAACCACTCCTTGAAGAGTTCGGTGTCCATGACGCCCAGCTTGTCGCGGGTAAACTCCACCTTCCAGATGAGATAGGGCCGATTCGAGGCGTCGAGCGCCACGCGAACCAGGGTCTCGTCCATGGGGATGTAGGCATGGCCATAGCGGCGAATGCCCTTGCGGTCGCCCAGCGCCTGGGTGAAGGCCCTGCCCATGACGATGCCGGTGTCTTCGGTCGTGTGGTGGCCATCGATGTGCAGATCGCCCTCGGCCTTGACCTCGACGTCCATCAGGCCGTGGCGGGTGAGCTGATCCAGCATGTGGTCGAGGAAGCCCAGACCGGTCTCGATCTCCGACCGGCCGCTGCCGTCCAGGTTCAAAGTGGCGCTGATGCGCGTTTCTTTGGTGTTGCGCGTGACCTTGCCCACGCGCGGCTGTGCATCTGTCATGGCGGCTTCCTAGCAGGCCGAGGGGGGCTTGCAAACCAGCGGAATGGAAAAGCGGCTATGTAGAGATTGCTACCGATCTCTCAGCCCACGCCCCGCCCGGCCGTCCAACCTAGCATGCTCTGCTTGGGCATGAGCCAGTGCTGTTAAGCATACAGACTAGGCCACCGCGGCGTTGCGGCTGAGCGCGCAACGCGACCAGATCTCCGAGAGGGCCGTCACCAGGGCATCGATCTCCGTATCGCCATGCACCGGCGAGGGGGTGATGCGCAGGCGCTCGGTCCCTTTCGGCACGGTCGGATAGTTGATCGGCTGCACGTAGATGCCGTGATTGTCCATCAGCCAGTCGCTGATCATCTTGCACTTGACCGGGTCGCCGACCATGATCGGCACAATATGGCTGGGGTTCTCCAGGGTCGGGATGCCGAGCGCGGCCAGCTTGTGGCGCACCTTGGCGACCGCGTTGCGCTGCTGCCGGCGCTCGAGCCCGCTGGTCTTCAGGTGCTGGATCGAGGCGCGCGCGCCGGCGGCCACGGCCGGCGGCAGGGCGGTGGTAAAGATGAAGCCCGACGCGAAGGAGCGGATGAAGTCGCAGAGTGCCGCCGAGGCTGCGACATAGCCGCCGACCACGCCGAAGGCCTTGCCCAGAGTGCCCTCGATCACCGTCAGGCGCTCCATCAGGCCCTCGCGCTCGGCGATGCCGCCACCGCGCGGCCCATAGAGGCCGACGGCATGGACTTCGTCCAGGTAGGTCATGGCGCCATAGCGCTCGGCCACATCGCAGATCTCAGCGATCGGGGCGATGTCGCCGTCCATCGAATAGACGGACTCGAAGGCCACCAGTTTCGGGCGTTCAGGGTCGAGGCTGGTCAGACGGTGCTCTAGGTCCGCGACGTCATTGTGCTTGAAGATCTGCCGCTCGGCCTTGGAGTGGCGGATCCCCTCGATCATCGAGGCATGGTTCAAGGCGTCCGACAGCACGATGCAGTTCGGAACGCGGCTGGCCAGGGTTCCGAGTGCGGCCCAGTTCGAGACATAGCCCGAGGTGAAGAGCAGTGCTGCTTCCTTGCCGTGCAGATCGGCCAGTTCGCGTTCCAGCAGGACATGCTCGTGCGTGGTGCCGGAGATGTTCCGGGTACCGCCGGCGCCGGCGCCGCAGCGTTCCAGCGTCTCGTGCATTGCGGCCAACACCTTAGGATGCTGACCCATGCCGAGATAGTCGTTGGAGCACCAGACGGTGACCGGCCGGATGCCTCGGTCGTGGTGATTGGTCGCCTTGGGGAACTGGCCGCGATGGCGTTCCAGATCGGCAAAGACGCGATAGTTCCCTTCCTCGCGCAGGGCGGCGAGTTGGTCGCTGAAGAAGGTTTCGTAATCCATCACCAAGTTCCCTCGGGGCGTTCGGCAATCCCTGGGGCCTGGCGGGAGTCTCCCGATCAGGCTCGGTACGAGAAGAAGTTAGTGCCGCCGGGCCCCCGGCGCCATGTGCCAAATTGGTCGGAATGGTGATGCACGCGCAAAGCCAATATGCCCCAGTTGAGCAAAGCAGAAAGGTGACACCTGCGCTATCGGATAGCAGCAAAGGGGTGTGA
Organism: Rhodospirillales bacterium; assembly: GCA_965202755.1. Classification (GTDB taxonomy): domain Bacteria; phylum Pseudomonadota; class Alphaproteobacteria; order Kiloniellales; family JACOMY01; genus JACOMY01. Next base: position 14,398 of record CBDBCL010000004.1, read on the forward strand.
TTTTGGGCTGGGTTGTGATGAGCGCGCGCACTGAATCGCATCGAGGTTTTAAGCCAAGTCGTCTCGGGGCGAATGACGGCAGGCGGTGCTGCATTGGTGTTGAGGCTGAGTCGCCGGCAGGTTCACAGGCTGCTCAAGCGATTTCGTGAGGATGGCGTGGCGGCGATCCGTCATGAGGCCCGCGGCAGGCCACCGAACAACAACCATGCCGCCGAGCGCGACTATGCCCTGACGTTGGTTCGGGAGAACTATGCCGACTTCGGTCCGACCTTGACAGCTGATGTTGCTCCCGTTTAAGCGGATCCCTCGGCTAGGTATTGAGATCTTCGGAACGCCCTTGGAGACGCCAATCCTGCGCCCTGAGTGAGGATGGTTCTCGTTGTAACCCTCGAACCATCCGGCGATCTGGCCGAGAGCGTTGGCAACACTCGGCAAGAGTTTCACGCGGACATAGTCGCGCTTTAAGGTCCGGACGAAGGACTCCGAGACACCGTCGCTCTGCGGGCTGGCGACCGGCATGAAGCAGGGCAGCAGGCCCAGCTGGGTAGGCAAAGCAGCGTGTTTCCAGAGCCGTGTAGGGTGGAAGCCATTGTCGGCCAGGAACTCGATCCTCTGCGGTGCCTGGAGGCCGCCAAACCGGCCCTCGACGGCTTCGAGCAGCATGTCGCCACGTCCGAGCCCGAAATCCCGGCCCCAGTCAGCGCCTTCCAGGCGACGATTTCACGGTCATGGGCGTCGATGACGAAGGCCGCCCGGACCACCCGCCGTTCCGGCAGGTGAATTCCAGGCTATCCGAACACTGGCGCAAGTTGGAGCGCATGACCACGACCTTACCGTCGTGACAATGTCCCAGCCGCGTGCCGGAGTGCTTCTCCAACAGCAGGCCATGGTGCTTCATGATCCGATAGAGGCGCTTGTGATTGAAGGACGTTTCGTCCCGGGCGGCCCGATCGCGGTTCAGCAGTGCGGTGATACGGTGATAGCCGTAGCCCGGACTTCTCACCGTAGGGACGCGCATGTTTTTCGCTGCCGCTTTTTCTTTGCTCGGATGCCTGACTTTTTCCGGGCATGGTGAGAGGTCCGGGGGTTTTGCCGGTTGGGTAGACCTGGCTTTTCTTCTGTTGTTTCAGTTCGGGGTTTGGGATCGGCGGCGTCAGCAAGCCGCCCTGGATAATCGCTCGTGGGCGATTGAGAACTCAGCCTGCCAGGGATGCGCCGAGGCCATGGCGATCTTGATGCGCCGCACCCAGACCGTCGCCTGGGCGCCAAGCTTCAACAGCTTGAGGCGGATCGAACCCGCCGTGGCCCTGGCAAGCGCCGTGCCGGGAAGCGCGATGCGGCGCAGGCTGTCGACCGGGACATGGGCGAGCGAGGCGAACCAGAGCCGGAGCTGGTTGGCCCGCATCGTCGCCGCCGAGGTGCGGTCGGCGAAAAGGTCAAGCTGGCACTCCTCGATCCGGTTCTCCATCTCGCCCCGGGCGCAGTAGAGCCGCCTGGCGTCGACTGCATCGGGCCCGAGCGAGGTGACGACGAAGCGCCGATTGGCGCCCTTCGCCAGATGCTCTGCCTTGCCCACCACGCGGCACCCGGCTCCAGATCTTGCGCGTCGAAGAGCTGAAGTCGGCGAAGCGTCGCGCCGCCCGGCCCGTCCTCATGCGCACCGCCATCGAACGCCGCGACGCCCATCGAAGGCTTCAAACTCAAGCTGTTCCGGGATACACTCTGGTCGCATCGGGCCTCGCTCCGAACTCTGTTAAGTCATTATTGTAAAATAACTTTACAGAATTCAAAGGAACGATGCACTCCCTTGTATGAGAAATGCGGGCTAGGATGTCGTAGTGCTCGCGCGTGGTGCGACCGGCGACTGTCAAGACATCGCCGGGGCCGATAGTCTGATGTAGATCCACCTTGGCGCCACCGTTGGCACAAGCATCGATGAAGCGCTGCACCCTTTGCCGCCTGCGGCGCCCGGCGACCGGGTTGAAGATCACCAGAATGCGCACTGCTTCTTTCCGTTCACCTTCTGAGACAGGCTTTGAAACACGAGAGTTTCTTCTCCTTGGCGGATTAGTGAAACTTTCGCGACAAGAGCCGATCCCCTCTCGTCGACGCCAGTGGCTTGTGTCTATAGAGCATGAACCAAGGCATGTTTTCTGGCGGTTGACCAGCATAACATGCCGTTACCGGTGCAGTCTCGAACAGGAGCTGGAGTCGAGGGTATGGTTCAAGCTGCCAACGATCAGGGCGACCACCTCGAGGCAAGAGAAGTTCGCCAGTCTTGGACGATCTGCCTCTCGGACATCCACTTGGGTACCAAGGGCTGTAGGGCCGAGTATCTGTTGGATTTCCTGAAACACAGTGAGTGCGAACGGCTCTATCTGGTCGGTGACATCGTGGACGGCTGACGCCTGCGCAAGAACTGGTACTGGCCGCAAGCGCACAATAACGTGGTGCAGAAGCCGCTGCCCAAGGCGCGCAAGGGCACCAAGATCTACTATGTTCCCGGCAATCACGATGAGGCCTTCCGGAACTACTGCGGGATTCATTTCGGGGGTGTCGAGGTGATGCGCGATCACATCTACGAGACGCCCGAAGGGCGACGCTATCTTGTGATCCACGGCGATGCCTTCGACGGCATCGTGAAGTATCACAAGTGGTTGGCTCTCTTAGGTGATCGCGCCTACACTGCCTGTCTTGCTTTTAACACCTGGCTCAATCTGCTTCGCCGTCGCCTGGGCTTCAGCTACTGGTCGCTGTCCGCCTATATGAAGCTGAAGGTCAAGAATGCCGTGCAGTCCATCGACAACTACGAGACCGCCGCCGCCGAGGAGGCCCGCAAGCGCGGCGTCGACGGGGTGATCTGCGGCCATATTCACCACGCCGAAATGCGCGACATCGAGGGTATCCTCTACTGCAACGACGGCGACTGGGTAGAAAGCTGCACCGCTCTGGTGGAGCACCACGATGGTCGCCTCGAGATTCTGCATTGGGCCGAGGAAAGATCCTTCTCGATGCTACAGGAACCCGCACCCCCGCGCGTCAGTACTGCGGCCTAAAGGGAGTCTGCAAGTGCGCATCGCCCTGGTCACCGACACCTGGTATCCGCAGATCAATGGTGTGGTCCGGACCCTGAGCCGCGTCCGCGACGAGCTGACGGCTCTAGGGCACGAGGTCACGGTGATCTCGCCGGCCGACTTCAAGACCCTGCCTTGTCCCACATATCCGGAAATTCGCTTGGCCATTGCACCGGGCCGCGGCGTGGCGCGCCTGCTCGATGCAGCAGAGCCCCAAGCCATCCACCTGCCGACCGAGGGGCCGCTGGGGATGGCGGCACGGCGTTATTGTCTAAAGCGAAACTTGCCCTTCACCACCAGCTATCACACGCGATTTCCGGAGTACCTCTCGGCGCGGCTGCCGATTCCCATTTCTTGGGGCTATCGCTTCATGCGCTGGTTCCACCGGCCCTCCGCCGGAGTGATGGTGGCGACCCCCTCGCTGAAACGCGAACTGGACGGACGCGGCTTCACTGAGTTGCGGCAGTGGAGCCGCGGCGTTGATCTCTCGCTGTTCCGACCTCAACCCGAGGAGGCAGCGATCCTGGACTTGCCGCGTCCGATTTTTCTCTATGTCGGGCGTGTCGCCGTGGAGAAGAACATCCAAGCGTTCCTCAAACTTGACCTGCCAGGCAGCAAGTTGGTGGTGGGCGGCGGCCCGCAGTTGGAGAGCCTGAAAAGGGGCTATCCTGAGGTTCATTTCGTTGGACCGAAGGCGGGCGAGACCCTGGCGCAGCACTATGTCCTTGGCGATGTTTTCGTCTTTCCCAGCCGCACCGACACCTACGGCCTGGTGCTGTTGGAGGCCATGGCCAGCGGGCTTCCGGTGGCCGCATTCCCTGTTACCGGCCCGCTCGACGTGGTCGGCAAGAGCGGCGCCGGCGTTCTCGATGAAGATCTCGGTACGGCCGCCAAGGCAGCGCTCGAGATCGATCCGGCGCGCGCGCGCCGCTGTGCCGAGGGTTTCTCATGGCAGGCCTGCGCCGAGCAATTCTTGGGGCACCTTGCGCCCTTCGCCTGACAGGCCACCTGCGATCATGCTATGGCTGCGCCATCGGCTGAGTGCGGTGCTGGCCTAGTTGGGAAGCAAAGAATCTCGTGGCAAGAGTCTATCGAAACAAGATCAAGCTGAATGCTGCGACCTGGCCTCTGGTGAAGCGGGTGGTGCGCGACTACGTGCGCCGCCATGTCTGGCGCTTGGTGGTGGCTGTAATCTGCATGCTCTTGGTGGCCGCGACCACGGCCGGCATGGCGCAGGTCATGGAGCCGCTTGCCAACGAGGTGTTCGAAACCCGCGACGAGGGAACGCTTTACATCCTGGCCGTCGTCATCGTGGTGATCTTTACGGTCAAGGGCTTCGCCGCCTTCGGCCAGGGCGTGCTCATGAGCCACGTCGGCAACCGCGTCGTCGCCGACATGCAGCAGGAGCTCTTTCGCAAGCTTCTGTCGATGGATCTGGCCTACTACAACAACAACGCTCCGGGCACGATGATCTCGCGCTTTACCAATGACGTGCATCGCGTACGGGGCTCGGTGGTCGATACCATGGTCGGATTTGGCCGTGACTTCTTCACTGCCGCAGCCCTGATCGGCGTGATGTTCTATCAGGACTGGGTCCTGGCGTTTCTGGCCACCGTCGTGATCCCCCTGGTGGCCTTGCCGATCGTCGCCATCGGTCGGCGCATGCGCCGTGTTTCGGCGCGCAATCAGGTCGAGATGGGGCGCTTCAACACGCTCCTGGACGAGTCTTTCCAGGGTGTTCGTCACGTCAAGGCCTACAACTTGGAGGCCTATGAAACCAGGCGGGCCGACAGCGTCATCGACGAAGTCTTTCGCCTGACGCAAAAGGCGGCCGTCACCCGTGCCATCGTCAATCCCCTGACCGAAGTGGCCGGCGGCCTCTCGATCGTTGCCGTGCTGCTTTACGGTGCCGATCAAGTGCTGATGGACGGCAACGACACCGGCTCTTTCTTCGCCTTCATCACCGCGGTGTTGCTGGCCTACGAGCCCCTGAAGCGTCTGGCCAAGCTCAACACCAATCTGCAGGAAGGCCTGGCCGCTGCCGATCGCATCTTCGAGCTGATCGACAGCAAGCCGGAGATCGTCGATGCAGCCGATGCCAAACCGCTGCAGGTGTCGGGTGGAGAGATCGTTTTTGACAAGGTAGAGTTCTCCTATCACGCCAAGGCGCCGGCGCTGAACGGGCTCTCGATCACCGCGCCGGCCGGCAAGACGATCGCCTTGGTCGGTGCCTCCGGGGCCGGCAAGACTTCGGTCCTGAACCTCCTGCCACGATTCTTCGACGTGAACGCGGGGGCCGTCCTGATCGACGGCCAGGACGTGCGCAAGGTGACCATCGAATCCCTGCGCGCCGGCATGGCCTTGGTCAGTCAGGACGTCATTCTCTTCGACGAGACTGTCCGCACCAATATTGCTTACGGACGTCCCACCGCAAGCCAGGAGGAGATCGAAGAGGCGGCGCACAATGCCGGTGCGCACAGCTTTATCGGCGAGCTTTCCGAAGGTTACGAAACCCAGGTCGGTCCGCGCGGCGTGAAGCTCTCCGGCGGTCAGCGTCAGCGCATCGCGATCGCCCGGGCGATGCTGAAGAATGCATCGATCCTGCTGTTGGACGAGGCGACCAGCGCGCTTGACACGGAATCCGAACGCCATATGCAAAGGGCACTGAAGGTGCTGATGGTGGGCCGCACCACCCTGGTGATCGCGCATCGGCTTTCCACCGTCGTCGATGCCGACATCATCTATGTGATGGATGCAGGACGGGTGGTGGAGCAGGGCTCGCACAGGGAGCTCCTGGCCCTGAATGGGGTCTATGCCAAGCTGAGCAGCCTGCAGCTGATGGGCGAGGGGTCCTCCTCGGCTGCAGGCCTGGCTCCCGCCGGGGCATAGAGGCTGTCGTGCCGAGGACCAAGACCCGCGCGCTGGAGCGCCCCTGGGTACGGGAAACGCTGGCCTGGTTGATCGCGAGCTACCTTCGCGTCTTGCGTCTGACCACCCGCTGGCAGTTGGAGGCGCCGGAGGAAACGATGCGTCTCTTGAAGGATCGCAAAGGTTTCGTCGGCTGTTTCTCGCACTCCCGCATTGCCTTGACCTATCCCTCTTGGCAGTGGCCGGTCGAGCGCTTGACGGTGCTGACCTCCAGCCATCGCGACGGCTTGCTGCTGGCCCGTGCCGTGGAGCGCTTGGGCACCCGGGTCGTCAGCGGCTCCGGCACCTCGCCAGCGCAGGGCGGTCGGGAGGCCTTGCAGGCGCTGAGCGCGACCGCCGCCAGAGGAGACATCATCGGCATCACGCCGGATGGACCCAGAGGTCCGTTCCTGCGGGTCAAGGGCGGTTGCGTCAGGGTCGCCAAGACAGCGGATATCCCGCTGGTCCCCTTCGCCTTGGCGCAGCGCCGGGCCAACTATCTGAAAACCTGGGACCGTTTCGTCCTGCCTTGGCCCTTCTCGCGCGGGGTGCTGCTGTTCGGGCAACCGATCGCGGTGCCCGAGGGGCGCTCTCTCACAGCGTTGGAGGAAACGCGGCGGGCGGTCGAGGAGGCCTTGATCGCGCTGACGCAGGAGGCCGACCGGCGCTGCGGTCGTGCGGTCCTCGAGCCCGGAGCCGACAGCGGCAAGCGACCGAAGAGCCGAAGGAAGCAAGCTGAAAGCGGCAAGAGTGCGAGCACCTGACTTCTGGCAGCGCGAGGGGCTGCTACCTGCCCTGCTGTCGCCCTTTGCCGCGGTCTTTGCCTGCGCCGGGCAACATCGGCAGCGCCGCGTGGGCTTGCGGCTGTCGATCCCGGTCCTCTGTGTCGGCAATCTGGTTGCAGGCGGGGCCGGAAAGACCCCAGTGGCGCTTGCCTTGGCTCGGCTCGTCGTGGCGCGCGGCCTGCGTGTCTGCTTTCTCAGTCGGGGCTACGGCGGTCGGCTTAGTGGGCCGCTGCTGGTGGATCCGGCGCAGCATAAAGCTGCAGAGGTGGGTGACGAGCCGCTCCTGCTCGCTCGAGCGGCCCCAACCGTCGTGGCGCGCGATCGGCCCAGCGGCGCGCGCCTGGCAGTGGAGCAGGGCGCCGAGATCTTGATCCTGGACGATGGCTTTCAAAACCCGAGCCTGGTCAAGGATCTCTCCCTGCTGGTCGTCGATGCCGCCTACGGCTTCGGCAATGGTCGCGTGATGCCGGCGGGGCCGCTGCGCGAGGGCCTGGCCGAGGGACTGGCGAGGGCCGATGCGCTGGTTCTGCTTCGTGGGAGCGAGCCCGCTCGAGCCATTGACCTGCCGGCCGCACTACCCTGCCTGAGTGCCCGTTTGGCGCCGCGTGACCGAATGGCCGGGAAAAGGCTGTTCGCCTTTGCCGGGATCGGACGGCCGGAGAAGTTCTTCGCCAGTCTCGGCGCTGCCGGTGCCGAGCTGGCCGGCAGTCTTGCCTTTCCCGACCATCACCGCTACGCAGTCGCAGAGCTCGCCGAACTGCGCCGCAAGGCCGAGGCCGCCCGAGCGACCCTGATAACCACGGAGAAGGATCTGGTGCGGCTAAGCGAAGACCAGCGCGACGGCATCGCCGACTTTCCGATTTCAGTGTTTTGGGAGGAGGAGGCAGCCCTCAGCGGCTTGCTCGATCGGAGCCTCTCCGGAGCGGTGCGTGGCTAGCGGGCGCCGTTCCCTTTTGCGGCGCGTCCTGCAGGATCCTTTGGAGGCCTTGCCGGTCTTCATCCTGCTCGGCATCGCCGGCTTCTTGCCGGTGGACCGCGCCTCGGCGCTGGGCGGCTGGATGGTACGCAAGATAGGGCCGCGCTTTTCCAGTTTGCGGCGTCGCTCCGAGCGCGGCTTGGCCATAGCCTTTCCCGAGATGCCGGAAGCGGAAAAACAGGCCATCACCGAGCGGATGCTGGACAATTTCGGTCGCTTGCTCTTCGAGTATCCGCACCTGCCGCGCATTGCTGCGCCCGACAGCGGACGCATCGAGGTCGTAGATGGTGAGATTCTCTATGACCTGGTCGCGCGCGAGCAGCCGGCGATCCTTATCGGCGGCCATTTCGGCAACTTCGAGATCGTGCCGCGCTTCGTGGCAGGCCAGGGCCATCGCCTGAACATCTTCGCCCGCGGCCCGAACAACGCCATCCTCGATCACGCCCTGAAGCGTTGGCGCGGTGCGGCGCGGATGTTTGATCGCGGCTTTACCAGCGGCATGCAAACCGCCCATGCCCTGCGGCAAGGTCGATACGTCGCCCAGTTGATCGACCAGCGCTACGACAGCGGTCTGCCCGTGCCCTTCTTCGGTCAGGAGGCCATGACCAATCCGGCCATGGCCCGCACGGCACTGCACCTGAAACTACCGATCGTGCCCTGCCGCACCCAAAGGCTTGAGGGCGCACGCTTCCGCATCACTGTCGAATCGCCCTTGGTGCTGCTCGACAGCGGTGATCGCGATGCCGATGTGGCTGCCTTGACGGCCGCCATGACCGCGCGGATCGAGGCCTGGGTGCGCGAGGACCCTGGCCAGTGGTTCTGGTTGCATCGGCGTTGGCCGAAAGCGCTTTACCGCGGATAGCGCGTCGTCCGACCAGCCCGCACTCCCGACGGACCAATGCCGCGAGAGCGCTGCTAATCCCGGTTCATCCGATTATCGATCAGGTCGTTGACCACCGCCGGTTCGGCCAGAGTCGAGGTGTCGCCCAGAGAGCCGTAGTCGTTCTCGGCGATCTTGCGCAGGATGCGGCGCATGATCTTGCCGGAGCGGGTCTTGGGCAGGCCCGGCGCCCACTGAACGAGGTCGGGTGAGGCGATCGGGCCGATCTCCTGACGCACCCACTCGACCAGCTCCTTGCGCAGCGCGTCGCTCGGTTCCTCGCCGGCGATCAGGGTGACGTAGGCATAGATGCCTTGGCCCTTCACGTCGTGCGGATAGCCCACCACGGCCGCCTCGGCGACCTTGCCATGGGCGACCAGCGCGCTCTCGACCTCGGCCGTGCCCATGCGATGGCCGGAGACGTTGATGACGTCGTCGACCCGCCCGGTGATCCAATAGTAGCCGTCCTCGTCGCGGCGGCAACCGTCACCGGTAAAGTAGCGATTCTTGTAAGTTGAAAAGTAGGTCTGGACGAAGCGCTCGTGATCGCCATAGACGGTCCGCATCTGCCCGGGCCAGGAATGGGTGATGCAGAGGTTGCCCTCGCAGGCGCCCTCCATGTGAATGCCTTCGGCATCGACGATCTGCGGCCGTATGCCGAAGAAGGGGCGGGTGGCCGAGCCCGGCTTCAGTGGAGTCGCACCCGGCAGCGGGGTGATCAGAATGCCGCCGGTCTCGGTCTGCCACCAGGTGTCGACGATCGGGCAGCGCTTTTCGCCGACGACATTGTAGTACCAGAGCCAGGCTTCCGGATTGATCGGCTCGCCGACCGAGCCCAGGATCCGCAGGCTCTCGCGGCCGGTGCGCTTGACCGGATCTTCACCGTCGCGCATGAGCGCACGGATCGCCGTTGGGGCGGTATAGAAGATGTTGACCTTGTGCTTGTCCACCACCTGCCAAAAGCGTGAGCTGTCGGGATAGTTAGGCACGCCCTCGAACATCAAGGTGGTGGCACCGTTCGCCAGGGGGCCATAGACGATATAGCTGTGCCCGGTGACCCAGCCGACGTCGGCAGTGCACCAGTAGATGTCCCCATCGTGATAGTCGAAGATGTACTGATGGGTCATGGCGGCATAGACCAGATAGCCGCCGGTGGTGTGCAAGACACCCTTCGGCTTGCCGGTCGAGCCCGAGGTATAGAGGATGAAGAGGGGATCCTCGGCATTCATTTCTTCGGCCGGGCAATCCTCGTCGACCTTGGCCACCTCCTCATGATACCAGAGGTCGCGACCGTCCTGCCATTTGATGGCGCCACCGGTACGGCGTACCACCAGCACATTGCGCACGCCCCTGGCGATCTCCAGGGCGGCGTCGACGTTGGCCTTCAAGGGGACCTTGCGGCCACCGCGGAGGCCCTCGTCGGCGGTGATGATGAACTCGCTTTCGCAGTCGGTGACGCGCCCGGCCAGCGCGTCCGGCGAAAAGCCGCCGAAGACGATGGAGTGCACAGCACCGATGCGGGTGCAGGCCAGCATGGCATAGGCGGCCTCGGGGACCATCGGCATGTAGACGGTGACCCGGTCGCCCTTCTTGACGCCGTTCGCCTTCATCACATTGGCCAGGCGGCAGACATAGCCGTGCAGTTCGCCGTAGGTGATGTGCAGATGATCCCTAGGGTCGTCACCTTCCCAGATGATGGCGACGTCGCTCGCCTTGGTCGTCAGATGGCGGTCGGTGCAGTTGTAGGAGACGTTGGTGGTGCCGTCGGCATACCAGCGGATGTGCAGGTCTTCGGCGGCGTAGGAGACGTCCATGACCTCGCTGTAAGGTTTGAACCAATGGATGCGTTTGCCGTGTTCGGCCCAGAAGCCATCGGGATCCTTGACCGACTGTTCGTACATACGGAAGTAGTTCGCTTCCGTTGCCCAGGCCTTCTCGGCCAACTCGTCGCGCACCGGATAAATCGAGGTTTCGGTCATTGATCGTCACTCCTAAGAATTCTGCATAGAGCCCGAGCCCGTAGCGGTGCAGATCCTCCCCGACAGCACCGCCCCTGCCGAGCATGAGCTTGGATTACACCGATTTGGCATAGAACGACAGGTTCCCAGGCGTCGCAGCGTGCCGTCGACGCAGATCCAGAGCGTGGAACTCCATGCTTCGTTTTCGCCTACAACCAGACGAAGTCTGTGGCGGTGACAAGATTGGCGGCCGATGCTCCGTTCACCAGGAAATTGATGTCGGCGGTACCGTCGCCGTCCTGGTCCACTTGCACCTGGCGCACACCGGCGGAACGCGCCTCCAAATCGCCGCCACCGAAGAAGGCCGCACTCTCGATGTAGCTAAAGTTGCCAGCTGCCAGACCGCTGGAGAACACCAGCTTGTCCTCGCCGTTGGCGGCGTTCACCAGCGCGCCGTCGAAGTCGTGGATGACCGGGCCGCCCCGAACCGCCCGATCCCAAGGGATCGCCGTTGATATCGCCGAAGGTGCCTTGCAGGCGCAGGTTCTCGATGAAGGCCGTGGCCGCTCCGTCCGGCAGGGTGTAGTCGGTCTCGGCCCGTACCAGGTCCGTGCCTTCACCTGAGAGATCCTGCACGACGTCGCTGGAGGTATCGACGACGAAGGTGTCGTCGCCTAGGCCGCCCTCTGCGATATCGCCGGCCGAGCGGCCGTTCAGGATATCGTCGTCGCTGTTGCCGATCAGGATGTTGCCGGCCCCGTTGCCGACCAGGGTGTTGGCTCTGGAGTTCCCGACCAGGCTGGCGGCACCGGCGGTCTCGTTGATATTGGCCCGCTCGACATGGCCGTCGCTGCCGCCGGTCAGGGTGCAGGCGTTGGCGTCGGAGCGGATGACGTCTTCGGCGCCGCCCATGGCGGTCTCGCGCACTACGTCGGCCGCGGTGTCGACGATGCAGGTATCGTTGGCACGCCTACCGGAGGCGGTGTCGACGCCCGAGCCACCATTCGGCCGATCGCTGCCGATGCCGGCGTAGAGATAGTCGGTCCCGGAGCCACCCACCCGGCCGGTCATTCCCGTCACCGCCGTAGGTGGTATCGTCGCCAGAACGCCGTGGCCAGAATCGCCGTGGATGGTATCCTTGCCCTCTAGGGAGCCCCCGTAGAAATCTGAGTCAGCGCCGCTTCCACCGTATATGCGATCGTATATGCGATCGTCTCCCTGTTCCCCTCCAAGGTCCAGATCGTCTCCACCGCCGCCCACTACGGCATCGTCGCCCGCTTCGCCTTCAATCCTGTCACTGCCGTTTCCGCCGTAGAGGAAGCTATCTCGATCGCCGCCCGCTACGGTAGTGTCCAGGATCTTTCGCACATTGGGTTTGGCGGGCTGTTCCATCAGGCACCCCTGTCCCGCTGCTTGAGCAGGTCCCTGTTGATGTAGCGCTTGCTGGACCATTTGGTGCCAGCGATGTGTCTCACCCTGGCCGCGGCCAGGGTGAGGGCCGCTTGGCCGTCGGGGAAGGCTCCGACGACGCGGGTTCGCCGCCGGATCTCCCGCATGATCCTCTCCAGAGGATTGTCGGTCCTGATCCGGCGCCAATGCTCATTGGGGAAGGCATGGTAGACCCAGGTCTCCTCGACCGTCTCCTCCAGCCAGTCGGCGACCTTGGGCAGGCGCATGGCTCCGAGTTTGGCCGCGTGGCCTTGGCGCGGGCCGCCTCGCGGCTCTCCTGGGCATGGATAGCCTTCAGCATGAGAGCGACGTCACGCATCTTGCCGGTCGGCACCGGGCACGAAGGCATCCAATGCACGACGCAGCGCTGCCACTGGGCGTCCGGATAGAACTCGGTCGCGCTCTCGACGCGCCCCATGCAGGCATCCGAGACGATCAACTCGACACCCGTCAGGCCGCGCTCCTTGAGGGGCTTGAGGAAGGCGCTCCAGCCCTTCTTGTCTTCCTTGGCTCCCTCGAGGCTGCCGAGGGTCTCGCGGTAGCCGTCGGCCTTGACAGCGACCGCAACCAGCAGCGAGACGTTGCGCACTTCACCTGCCCAACTGCGCTTCAGGACAATGCCGTCCAGATAGAGGTAGGGCCGTCCAGATAGAGGTAGGGGTGTTCGCCCTCGATCGGCCGGTTCCGCCAGGTCTCGATCTGGGAGTAGAGCTTCTTGTTGAGATTGGAGACCCTGCTGGGGCTCACCCGCGTGCCCCACAGGGCCTCGGTGATGTCCTCCACCCGGCGTAGCGACACACCAGCCAGATACATCTCCATCGAAGCCTCTTCGACCGAGCGCTCGCGCCGGCGATAGCGCTCGATGATTGCCGTCGTCGATGCGTCTGCGTGCGAAGCTTCGGCACCTTGCACCTGCACCTCTCCGGCGCGCGTGTGCAGCTTGCGCGCGGAGCGGCCAGCTCGTGTGTCGCGGCGCGCCTCACTGCGCTCATAGCGCCCTGCATTGCAAAGCCGATCCGCCTCTGCCTCCAGCAGGCTGTTCAGTGTCTCCTAGACGCTGCCTCGCACGATCTGCCTCAGATGATCTTCTATCCGACCGGCGTCGATAGGGACCACGTTCGACAGGCCCTTCGTGTCATCCTCGTCCATGCTGGCTCTGGCCTCCTCTATTGGCTTCTCCGTCTGGCGACTGAAAGCCTGAGGGATGCGGGGCCACCAACCACACACAAATGTGCGAAACTTTCTCTACGTCATCCGTCGCTACCGCCATTGCCGAGCAGGGTACGATCGGCACCGCTGCCACCATAGACCAGATCGGAGCCATCGCCGCCGCCGAGTGCGGTGTCGTTTCCGTCCCCGCCGAATATGAAATCCGTACCGCTGTCGCTGACCAAGGTCTTGTCGCCACCCGCATCGCCGCAGATCGTGTCGTTGCCGCTAGCACCGCCAAGATTCAAGTCGTTGCTGCCGCCACCGTAGATTCGGTCCTTGCCGTTGTAACCCAGCAAGTAGGTGTCGGCTCCAGCTTCTCCCTCAATTGAATCGTCGCCTGTGTCTCCGAAGAGGATGTGGTCGTTGCCGCCGCCTCCCTGCACGCGATCGATCCCGGAACCGCCGCGCAAGGTGGCGTCATTGTCTCCGCCGCCGACCAGGGAGGTGTCATTTCCGGTCTGCGCAAAGAGATCGTCGTTTCCCGCTCCACCGTCGAGGCCGACATCATCGCCACCGCCGGCGAAGATCAGGTCGGCTCCATTTCCGCCGAGAAGAAAGGAATCGTCGTTGCCTTGCCCTTCGAGCCGGTCGTTGCCGATGCGACCCAGCAGGACGTATCGCCCCGATCCTCCGTAAAGCGTGTCGTTGCCACTGAGCCCGAAGAGTCGATCTGCACCGGAGGTTCCGAAAATGGTGTTGTTGACGCCTGCGGTTCCGGTGATGTTTGCCATAGTGTCTTCTCCTGAGACTGGAACAACGCCAAGCGCCCAAAACACAGCGCTTGGATTGTTCCCCAGGCCATAACCTGGCGCCTCAGGAGAAATCAGAAAATATTTGAACATCCGCTCAAATTATGCAAATCTATCTTGAGGAACCCAGCGATTGGCGGCAAACCTTGGCCGCCGGAGCCGCCAATCGTCAGGCCCGATGAGTGCCAGGTGATTGAGGGGTGAGGGAAATGGTGGCTGTTGCGCAACGCAAGGCCCGGGAAGTGCCGTCCCGGACGGAGGTGAAACGGCGCCGTCAGATCATCGCGGCCACCTCGCGATCGATCGTGAAACACGGCCTCTGCGCCACCACCCTGGCCAGCGTCTCGAAGGAGGCAGGTCTCTCCGAGGGTGTCGCGGTCTTTTACTTCAAAACCAAGATGGGGCTGCTGGCCGAAGTCCTGCGCCATCACTACGCGGTCTATCAGGCCGCATGGCTCGATGCGAAGGAGCAGGCGGGTCCAGGTCCCTTGCGCCAGCTACTCGCTATCCTACGATGTGACTTCGATTCCGTTGTTTGTTCGACCGAGGCACTGATCGTCTGGCAGGCCTTCTGGGGAGAGGTGCGCGCGCGGCCGCACTACAGGGAGATCCTTGACCTCTACGACAGCGTGCGGGTCGACATGATGCGTGAGGTCTGCGCTGCTCTGCTGAGAGAATTGGCAAGGCCGATCGAGCAGACAGATAGGTTCTCGATGGCCATCGATTCCATGGTCGACGGTCTTTGGCTCAGGCTCTATCTCTCCGAGGAGGGTGAGATGACGCGTAGAGACGCGCTGGAGATCGCCTTTGGTGCTGTCGCGGCCAGCCTACCCGAGTGTGCCGCCGAGATTGCCGAAGCGTTGCAACACGAGAGTGCATTGTCGCGAACAGGTGATTCTGCCTGACCGCGATGCGCTCTATTCTCCAAACACTGTAGAGTGCGGTTGATGCCAAGTCGATTCGACTTGACGTCATCGCGCTCTAGCCGATCGGGAACTGGACGATGCTCTCGGCCTGACCGATCCTGGCGGGGCGACGTTGTCGGACAGCTGTGCTTGAAAAGGGGTTGAACGACATCAACTGCGGACAGAGCGTTCCATTTGGCCAAGGTTCGTCGCCGGCACCGGGCGTTCCCCAACACGCGGGGACAGTAAAAGCTTGGAAGGTCGGGTCTGCTCGCAGTAGTTTCAAGAGAGGCCAGCGAAATAGGGAATCCTTGCTGGAAAAAGCAATCAATGTTTAGTAGGGGCGACATGGCGATCATCTTCGGCACCGCGGGTCAGAACAACACCCTAACGGGAAGCAATCTCAGCGACACGATCTATGACCTTAGTGGCAATGATCGGCTCTACGGTTTGATCAAAAGTAAAAAGTTGTTTGGCGGCAGTGGCGCCGATATACTTTATGGTGGTACCGGTAAGGATCATTACCTCTACGGTGGTACAGGCAACGACATCGGCGGCGGCGGTTACGATGCCAACAGTTTCCTCGACGGCAACAGGGGCGACGACCTGCTGTTCGGCAACGAGGGCAATGACAGCTGCCTCTTCGGCAACGACGGCGATGATTCCATCTATGGCGGTAGCGGTGTCGATCGGCGCCTTGAAGGTGGGTCTGCCGCCGACACGCTCTCGGGTGAAAGCGGTAATGACACTAGCCTCTGGGGCAACAGCCGCGCCGACCGGATCTACGGCGATGGTGGCGGTGATGCCTCTCTATGGTGACGCTGGCGACGATAGTATGAGCGGCGGCAGTGGCGCCGATCTGGCGCTCTACGGCGGCGACGGAGCGGATGGCCTCTACGGTGGCTCCGGTGACGATAACCTGACGGGCGGTTCCGGCATCGACTATCTCTATGGCGACCTCGGTGGTGATGACGTCCGCGCCAGCAGTGGCGATGACACGGTCTACGGAGGTAGCGGTGACGATCAGATCCGCAGCCAGGACGGCGACGACCTCATGCGGGGGCAGAGCGGGCGCGATACACTCTGCGGTGATCAGGGAGACGACACGGCCTACGGTGCCGACGGCAATAACCGCCTGGGCGTTGGCTCGGGCAGCGACGCTTCTCGACGCCGGCATCGGTTCCGATCGTCTGAACGGCGGCTCGGGCGTGGACACGGCCTCGGGCGGCAAGGCCAACGACACCTTCATCGTGAACACTGCCGCCGACGTGGTGCGCGAGACCGCAGCTGGCGGAGCAGAGGATGTCATCCGCTCTGACGCCCTAGGCCTATACCCTGGCCGGCGGAGACGATGGCTACGTCGAGCGGGCCAACACCTTGCTTGGCAACTCCTTCGATAACCTCCTGCAGGGCAACAGCGGTGATGACATCCTGAACGGCCGCGGTGGCAGCGACAACTTGGTCGGCGGTCTCGGTGACGACACCTTCGTGGTCGATACCCAAACCGACCAGCTTGTCGAGCTGGTGGGTGAAGGCACGAACCTGGTGCGTGCCGAGGTCGACTTCACTCTGCCGGACGGCACGGCAACGGCCTTTATCGAGAGCCTGCGCACGCAGGGCAGCAAGGGTGACATCGACGGCACCGGCAACAGCCTGGACAACACGGTCGCGGGCAACAGCGGCGCACACCGCCTGGCTGGGAACCAGGGTGTCGACCACATCATCGCCGGTGAGGGCGACGGCACAGTCTTCGGCGGAGGGTAAGGCGATACCTTCGAGGGTGAAAGCGGCGCCAACACCCTGAACATCGGCAATAACGATGTGGCGCTTGGCGGTTCGGGTGAGGACGCGTTCCTCTTCAACGACAGCAACTTGGGATCGGGCGGGCCGGTGATCCGCGACTTCGACGGGGTCTCGGCGAATGGGGCCAATGGCGAGGACAAGATCGTCTATGCGACAGGCTTGGGGGGCGGCAGCTTTACCTATATCGACGGCGCCGCCTTCTCCGGCGGCGGCAATTCGGAGGCACGCTATGCCGGGCCGCGGCAGATCCAGGTCGATCAGGACGGCGACGGGGTGACCGACCAAGCCTTCCTGGTGGACGGCGTCACAGCCGCGAACCTGCTGACGGCGACAGACTTCGTCTGGTTGTAGGTGATCCTGGGGCGAGCCCTGCTTGGCTCGCTTCCTTGCCAGCCCGACCCTTGCGGCCCGAAAACGATGACCGGTGTCCCCTCCCGCGCGCACGGTCATCTGCAGATAGAAATCGGACTTGATACAGGTTTGAGACCGTTGCGAAGCGGTGAGCCATCCTCACCGCATCTTGGTGTATGTTTGCTCTCGGACAGGAGAATCAACGCAGAGGCAGGCAAGCTGTGTCCACGTCGTTCCGATCCTCTTTAGGATCGGCTTTCCTGGTCGTGCCGTCGAAGCTGTAGCCGACGCCGTAGACCGAGCGGATGACGCTTTGATACATGCCGGCAGTGGTCAGCTTGCGCCGCAGATTCTTGACGTGACTGTCGATGACGCGGTCGTAGATCTCGTGCTCGTCGGCATAGGCCAGTTCCAGGATCTGCGCGCGGGAGAAAACGCGACCGGGACGGCCGCTCAAGACCGACAGTAGCCGGAACTCGGTCGGCGTCAGGTCCAGGCCCAGCAGGCGATCGATCTCCTCGTCCTTGGCCGTGGTCATGATGATCGGCATGGCGGACTTCTGGCACAGGCGCCGACAGACCTGCGGACCGTCCAGTCCCGGCAGCATCAGATCCAAAACCATCAGGTCCGGCGAGCGGCTCTCGGAACGCTCCAAGGCACGTGCGCCGTTGGTTTCCAACAGCACGTCAAAGCGCTACCGCTCAAGATAGCTGGATAGCACATCGGCCAAGGGCTCTTCATCCTCGACGATCATAATCTGCTTGTTCATGCGCTGCCCTTTTCGCTGTCTGTTATAGGTAAGGTAAAAAGCAAACGCAATCCGCCAAGGGGCGATGGCTCGATGGCGGGAATGTCCCGTTTGATGTTGAACCTTTGAATTAGTGTGGCGTTGCTTCCGCCGAGCCTTGGGCTCGGTGTGCTTGAACCAAAGAAGGAAGCAACACCATGAAGACGACGACCACATCCCCCCTTGCTCTGGCCACAGCGCCGACTGCGCCTTCGCTTGTCGATGAAGCGTTTGAAGCTGTGAGGGAGAGCTTCGAGCAATGCTGTCCGATGGCAGGCATGGAAAGCCTGACCCGACTGCTGAACGAGGACGTGACACGGCTTGCCGGTGAGCGCTACGAGCATTCACTTGAGAAGCCCGGCTAGCGTTGGGGCCATTCGGAAGCGCAGGTTGGCTTTCACGGCGGCAAGAGCGCCGTGGATCGTCCTCGGGTGCGCAGCCAGGGCACGGGCAAGGAAATGCCCTTGCCGAGTTGGGAAGAGATTTCGGCCACAGGGTTTCTCGACCGGTGGGCCATGAACCTGATGGTGATGAATGTGGCCCCGCACAAGTTTTGCCGTGCCGTTCGGCTGCCCGAGGCCGGCGTTCCGGCGGACGCGGGCAGCGGCCTGTCCAGATCTGCGGTCTCGCGACGGTTCAAAGCGCTGACGCAGGCCACATTCGCAGAGTGGATGGGGTCCGATCCATCGGAACTGGATCTCGTTGCGATCCAGATCGACGGGCTACATCTGGACGACCGCCTGTGGATGATCGGGGCTTTCGGCGTTGAGGTTTCCGGGCAAAAACACCCCTTGGGCGTCATTGACGGGGCCACGGAGAACGCTGCAACCCTACAGGCCTTGCTCGACGATCCGATCGAGCGCGGGCTCGACCCCGCAGACTGCTACCTCTTCATCGTGGATGGTGCCAAGGCTCTCAGTAAACTGCGGCGGACCTTCGGCGCGGATATCCCCATCCAGCGCTGCCAAATCCACAAGGCACGCAACATCACCGACCGGCTTGCGCCCAGGCACCATGCCGCGGTGCGACGCGCCTTGAAGCAGGCCTGGGAGCTGGACGATGCCGACAAGGCCGAACGCCCGATGCGTAATCTGGCGCAGCGCTTCGAGCAGGAAGCGCCGGATGTGTCCCGATCGCTCCTCGAAGGTCTCGACGAAATCCTGACAGGGGTCAGGCGCGGCTTGCCGCTTGAATTGCGCCGGTCGCTCGCCAGCACCAATATCATCGAGCCCATGAACAGCGTCATCCGGCAGGTCTGCCGAAACGTGAAGCCCTGGCGAGATGCCAAGATGGCCCTATGCTGGACCACGGCGGGCCTGTTCGAAGCCAAGAAGGGCTGCCGGCGCATCAAGCAGCGGCACTCAGACGAGTTTCAAAATCAAACGGGACATTCCCGCGTCAGCCCCGGCCGAAATTGAATAAGAGGTGTTGAGATTGGTTAGACAAACTGCCTTCAAGACCAATCCGGTCAGCCTTGAAGAACTGCTCCGCCTTTGCGGGAATGGAAAGATCCAGTTGCCGGACTTCCAACGCAGCTGGGTCTGGGACGAAGAGCGTATCAAGGGCCTTGTTGCGTCGATCTCGCAGGCATTTCCGGTCGGTGCGATCATGACACTTGAGGTCAAGCCAGGCTCCGCTGATACTTTTGCCCGGCGTCCGATCCAAGGTGCCGAAGCCGCAGGGGCAGATGCGCCAGACCAGCTCCTTCTGGACGGCCAGCAGCGCATGACTTCGCTATACCAGACCTGTCTGCGCCGGGAGGTCGTCCAGACGGTCACGCCACGGCTCAAGCTGGTGAAACGCTGGTTCTACATCGACATCTGCAGGGCGATGAACCCCGCGGAGGATCGGGAACATGCCATCGTCTCTGTACCCGAAGATAAACGGATCAAGTCCGACTTCAACCGCAGGATTGATCTTGACCTTTCAACGCCCGAGCTTGAATACCGGAACCAAATGTTCCCGCTGAACCAGGTGTTAGACTGGGACGAGTGGCAAGACGGATTCAACGACTACTGGTTTGAGAATGACCGGGAGACGCGCAGGCTCTTCAGGCAGTTCAAGGATGACATCCTGCAGAATTTCAAGGCATACCAGCTACCCGTGATCGCGCTCAGTCCCGACACCTCACACGAGGCGGTCTGCCTCGTCTTCGAGAAGGTCAACACCGGCGGCAAGCCACTGGACGCTTTCGAGCTTATCACAGCGATGTACGCCGCCAGAGGGCACAGGCTGCGCGATGACTGGCTGGGTGCCGACGGTCAGGCTGGCTTGCAAACCCAGCTCCAGCTGTACGGCCGAGCCGCTGAGCAGAAGTTCGGCGTGTTGGAGAAGGTCGCCGCGACGGATGTGCTGCAAGCCATAGCGCTGCTGCATGGGGCCGAGAAACGCGCGGCCGAAATCGCCGCGGGCAAGAAGGAATCGGAACTCTCCGCCGTTCGCGCCACGCGCCAGTCGCTGCTTGATCTGCCACTTGAGGCGTATCTCAAACACCGCGCAGCCATTGAGGAAGGGTTCAAGACAGCTGCCCGCTTCCTGCGCCAGAACCACGTCTACCGTGTGATCGACTTGCCCTATCAGGGGCAGCTCGTCCCCTTTGCCGCAATCCTCGCGATAATCGGGCCCAAGTTCCACCATGCTGCAGTGCGCGACCAGCTGGCACGCTGGTTCTGGTGCGGCATCTTCGGCGAACTCTATGGCTCGGCCATCGAATCCCGTTTCGCCAAGGACGTGCTTGAAGTTCCTGCCTGGCTTGATGGCGGACCGGAACCCACCACCATCATCGACGGTCGCTTCCGCCCCGAACGGCTGCGCACCCTGCGCACCCGCCTGTCGGCCGCCTACAAAGGCATCCACGCCCTCATGATGGCAGAAGGCGCCATCGACTTCCGCTCGGGACAGCCCTTCGGCCAGACGGTGTTCTTCGACGAATACGTCGATATCCACCACATCTTCCCGCAGGATTGGTGCAAGAAGAAGGGGATCGACAAACGCGACTTCGACACGGTCGTGAACAAGACCCCGCTAAGCTACAAGACAAACCGCACCCTAGGCAGGGTCGCCCCCTCGGTCTATCTCGCCAAGCTTGAAGCGGGTGGCCAAGACACGCCGCCAATCGAAGCCTCCGCGCTCGACGAGTACCTCGCCTCCCACGCGATGGACCCAAATTTGCTCCGCGCCGATGACTTCGCGGGCTTCATGGCCGATCGCGAGACGCGCTTGCTCAACATGATCTCGAAAGCGACCGGCCACGCGATCACAAGATCCGAGCCTGCGCCCGAGGACGGCGAGGATGTGGCTCAGGATGACGAGGGCTTTGACCTACCCGACCCCAATGCGGAGGAGGCAGCATAATGGCCTGCAGGCCCAAGAAACCGCTCGAGGTCGAAACCCTGACCCACGAACGCCACTCGGAAGAACATTCCGGCGGCCGAGTTCGAATCCATCATGCGCGAGCAAGACAAGACGCCGATCCAGTTCGCTTACGCCCGCCGCAACAAGGATCTAACCCGGATTATTCACCAGGCCCGCGTTTGGAGGCTGGCGTCGGTGGCATAGGCCTCTGATCCAGGGTAGGGAATTGGGTGTCGAAGCCAATCCCTCCGTTGGACAGAAACCGCCCCGCCGCCATGACCGATCCTGCCCCGCTTTTCCCCTCACTTCGAGCGCTTTCCGGAAAGCAGGTCACTGCCGCTTTCGATGGCGGACGGATCACGTCGGATGGCGGTGTCGTGCTGCTGGCGGAGGCGGAACGCAAGCTCGCCATCGCCGACAGATTGGCCGAACCGATGCCTGACCTGCGTGATCCGACGCGGGTTCGCCAGCTGTTGGGGGATATCCTGCGGGCAGGCATTCTGGCGATTGGCACAGGGTATGAAGGCGCCGACGATCTGGACGCGCTGCGCCATGACCCGGCATTCAGGATGGCGTTGAGCAAGACGCCGGAAGCGGGGCTCGGTCTGGCCAGTCAGCCAACCCTGTCGCGCTGAGAGAATGCTCCGGACCTGCGCAGCGTGATCGCGATGGCATAGGCAACGATCGCTCTCTACTGCGACAGCCATGCCGCGCCGCCCGAGACAATCACGCCGGACATCGATGACACCTTCGATGCCGCACAGGGCGACCGGCAACCGGCGTTCTGGAACGGGTTCCACGGCGCGCGGGGTTTCGCGCCGATCCCTGTCCATGAAGCCGAGCGCGCGCGTCCCCTCGCCGTCGTGCTTCGCCCTGCCAGGACACCCTCGGGCGTCGAGACCCGCGCCCCTGTCCGCCGCCCGATCCGGCGCATCCGCCGCCACTGGCCCGAGACACGCATCCTGCTGCGCGGTGACGGCCACCATGCCCGGCCCGCATTGATGGCATGGTGCGAGGACAACGGCGTCGATTTCCTGTTTGGCCTGCCGATCAATGCCGCGGCGAGCGGCGCGACCCGCTGCTCGCCGCGGCAACGGACGCCTGCGCGCTGTTCCGGGCCGAGAAGAACCTGCCCCTGAACCGGACCCATGGCGAGACGACCCATGCCGCCAAAAGCCGGGGCGGCCTCAAGCGCCGAACCATCGCCCGCATCAACGCCACGACGCTGGCTATGAACATCCGTGCCCTCGTCACCTCGCTGACCGGCAGCACACCCGAGCGGCCCTAGGAGTTCGACTATTGCGCGCGGGGGCAAGCCCAGAACCTCATCAAACTCCACAAGACCCAGCTCAAAAGCGACCCCACGTCCTGTCATTCGGCGTCCTGTCATTCGGCACTGGCCAATCAGGTCAGGCTGATCCTGCATACCGCCGCATACTGCTTGCTCTGCTCCGTACGCCGGGCCATTGCGCAGGCACACCCCTTGCGCCAGGCCGGGTTCGCCACCCTACAGCGCCATCTCGTCAAAACAGCTGCCCGCGTCATCGAGACCGCCACCCGCATTCGCATTGCGTTCGCGGCCGCCTGTCCGGACAAGGCTGCCTTTATCAACCTTCTGTGAACCCCCATGGGCGCGCCATCTCCAAACCAACAAGCACCCTGACAAACCATCGCCATTGGCCCAGTCACCCGGAACCGAAATCCGACACACTCTGACGCCCGCGCTCGCAGGACCGCGCTACCATCAACCTTGTCCGATCACCCAATCAGATGCGACTTCAACGGACACGCCAGCGCGTGATGAATAATCAGGGTTAAATGTCTTCTTGCACCCCTTGCACTGATATCGCCGCAGGCCCCGCGCCTTGCCACGCGATATCGCTCCGGGTGTGCCGCAATGCGGGCACCGGCGATCTTCACCCACGCTCGCTTCAAGAGCCGCCAGTGAAGCTGAAGCTTGCGGACCCCCTGCGAACACAGCTTCGGCTTCCTGCCACTGCACCGCGCTGAGTTGCTCTATCCCTAAGAGCCATTCCTGAAACTGCTTGTGATCCATCACCAATTTATCCCTCTGATTTAGAAAGAAACATAATATAAACATATACGATTTGTAAAATGGACCAAGTAAAAAGAGAGAACCCGGAGCAGCGCGGAGACGCTACGCTCACTATAGATGACCTTGAAACGCTCTTCGATGACCCGCTTCAAGTCGACCCGTCGCCAGCGTACGACGCCGGCGACTGCCGGATCGGGGCTGGCCTCGACGATCGCCGCCAGCGCGCTCATCTGCTCCGCCGACAAACGACGCGGACGCCCGGCGCCTGGGCGGTTCGTCAGGCCATCCGGCCCTTCGACATTGAAGCGGTGTGCCCAATCCCGCAGCGTCTGGCGATCCATTCCGCCGCTTCACCGCTTCAGCCCGGCTCATCCCGTCGTAGACGGCCGCCAGGGCCAGAAGACGGCGGGTCTGCCTCGGATCCTCACAGCGCTTGGCCAGTCCCCGAAGGCTGGCTACACTATAATCGTCGCCAAGCTCAACACTCGATGGCATGGCGATCCTCCTTCGCATGCCTTGCATCACATCTCCACCCGCGTCGGGAATCATCCAAGTCAACCTTTCTTGCCGCTGGTATAAGGTCATGGCGGTGGTGGAGCAGCGCATCATCACGCTGCGAGAGACCGCCAGCTCGGTATCAAACGCCTGTGCAATGAGCTGAGCCGCTTGCACGGGATCAAGCTGTCGATCGATACGATCCACAAGATACTCTGCCGGCACGGTCTGAACCGCCTGAAGCGGCGCCGTCTCGTCCGCAAGGGCTCGAAGCGCTACGCACGGCCGATCCCAGGCGATCGGGTACAGATAGCTGTCTGCAGGGTCCGGCCAGTGCTCTATCAATACTCGGCCATCGACGACTGCTCGCGCTATCAGGTGGTCGGGTTGTGTCCCCGGAGGACTGCGGCCTCAACCCTGACATTCCTTGAGCAGCTTGTTGAGGAGATGCCGGTATCGATCCAGAGCACATTCATTTTATGAAGTGTCATAGCCTGCTGATGCGAAATAGTTTGCGCACTCGCGCGGCTCGAACAGACCGAATGATGTCGCCCACGGTATTCCAGAGGGTGCTGACGGTTCTTTCGGCCTTTGCGCGGATCGGTGATTTGAGCTCGGCGAATGCCATCTCGATTGGGTTCGAAGTCGGGACTGTAGGGCGGCAGATATGTGAGGGTGGCGCCTGTGGCCTCGATGGCCTGGAGGACGCCGGCGGCCTTGTGCGCCGGCAAGTCATCCATGATCACGACATCTCCGGGATTGAGGGTCGGCGCCAGCGCTTGCTCGCTATAGGCAAGAAAAGCGAAGCCATTCATGGCGCCGTTGAGCACCATCGGCGCGGTCATTCCGGTCAGCCGAAGCGCACCGGTAAAGGTGGTTGTCTTCCAATGCCCGTGGAGGGTGCCCGCGCGACAGCGCTCGCCCCGCTTGGAACGCCCACGCAGCCGCGCCATCTTCGTCGACAGGCCCGTCTCGTCGATGAAGACCAGCCTGGCCGGATCGAAGTCGAGTTAGCTGTCAAACCAGGCCTGGCGCTTTCTCAAGACCTCCGACCGCTCCTGCTCCAATGCGTGCGCGGTTTTTTTGTACGTGAAGCCACACCTGCGCAGCCAGTCGTTCAGCGCGCGCCGGCCAATCCGGACGGATGACGTAGAGAAAGTTTCGCACATTTGTGTGGGTTTGGTGGCCCCGAATTCCTCAGGCTTTCAGTCGCCAGACGGAGAAGCCAATAGAGGAGGCCAGAGCCACCATGGACGAGGATAACACGAAGGGCCTGTCGAACGTGGTCCGTATCGACGCCGGTCGGATAGAAGATCATCTGAGGCAGCGTCGAGGAGACACTCAACAGCCTGCTGGAGGCAGAGGCGGATCGGCTTTGCAATGCAGGGCGCTATGAGCGCAGTGAGGCGCGCCGCGACACCCCGAGCTGGCCGCTACGCGCGCAAGCTGCACACGCGCGCCGGAGAGGTGCAGGTGCAAGGTGCCGAAGCTTCGCACGCAGACGCATCGACGACGGCAATCATCGAGCGCTATCGCCGGCGCGCGCGCTCGCTCGAAGAGGCTTCGATGGAGATTCTGGCAGGTGTGTCGCTACGCCGGGTGGAGGACATCACCGAGGCCCTGTGGGGCACGCGGGTGAGCCCCAGCAGGGTCTCCAATCTCAACAAGAAGCTCTACTCCCAGATCGAGACCTGGCGGAACCGGTCGATCGAGGGCGAACACCCCTACCTCTATCTGGACGGCCCTACCTCTATCTGGACGGCCCTACCTCTATCTGGACGGCATTGTCCTGAAGCGCAGTTGGGCAGGTGAAGTGCGCAACGTCTCGCTGCTGGTTGCGGTCGCTGTCAAGGCCGACGGCTACCGCGAGCCCCTCGGCAGCCCGAGGGAGCCAAGGAAGACAAGAAGGGCTGGAGCGCCTTCCTCAAGCCCCTCAAGGAGCGCGGCCTCACGGGTGTCGCGTTGATCGTCTCGGATGCCTGCAGGGGGCTCGTCGAGAGCGCGACCGAGTTCTATCCGGACGCCCAGTGGCAGCGCTGCGTCGTGCATTGGATGCCTTCGTGCCCGGTGCCGACCGGCAAGATGCGTGACGTCGCTCTCATGCTGAAGGCTATCCATGCCCAGGAGAGCCGCGAGGCGGCCCGCGCCAAGGCCACGCGGCCAAACTCGGAGCCATGCGCCTGACCAAGGGCGCCGACTGGCTGGAGGAGACGGTCGAGGAGACCTGGGTCTACCATGCCTTCCCCAATGAGCATTGGCGCCGGATCAGGACCAACAATCCTCTGGAGAGGATCATGCGGGAGATCCGGCGGCGAACCCGCGTCGTCGGAGCCTTCCCCGACGGCCAAGCGGCCCTCAAACCTGGCCGCGGCCAGGGTGAGACACATCGCTGGCACCAAATGGTCCAGCAAGCGCTACATGAACAGGGACCTGCTCAAGCAGCGGGACAGGGTTGCCTGATGGAACAGCCCGCCAAACCCAATGTGCGAAAGATCCTGGACACTACCTCCGGACGTCGCGCTCGTCCGCGCGGCGCGCCACCATCTCATTGAGCGTG
This sequence comes from Rhodospirillales bacterium, assembly GCA_965202755.1. Lineage (GTDB taxonomy): Bacteria > Pseudomonadota > Alphaproteobacteria > Kiloniellales > JACOMY01 > JACOMY01. The sequence continues at coordinate 40,696 of CBDBCL010000004.1, forward strand.
ATGTCCTTGTCAGTCTCAATCAGGGTCAGTCTCAATCAGGCCCACGATGAAGCCTTCATGCCCATCAAGGCTCGACCCGCGTCGCCGACCGGTCGGTCGCGGCTCCACCTCACCGGCTTTGGCCCGCTTTATCCAGCGGATCGCGGTCGATGGCGCCACACCGAACCGCGCCGCCGCACCACGCGCCGTCATGCCCGCCTGCGATGCCTTCGAAACACGAACCCGCAGATCGCCACTCGATGCTCGTCACAGCCAAGACCTCCATGTCTGGAGACCTTCAATCAGACTTGCATCATCCCGTCACATCACAATCGATTCAGTGATTGGTGCATCTGCTCTAGATTCGAGCGCGACACTGATAGGCTGTCGGCAACCGCCTTCACCGGGAAGGATCCTTCAACAGCGACGAGGACAGCAAGGTCTGTTTTCTTGACTGCGACTTGACCAGAGCCTCCTGCAAGATCTCCACCTCAAGCATCTTGCGACCAGGATGGCGCTCAAGCGTACGCACCCGCGCCTCCAGGCGGCGAACCTCGCCATTGACCGTCTCCATCGTCAGCCTGAACCGCCCTAGCGCCTCCCTCGCTCATCGGACGCCGCCAACGATACGACAAGTGCGGCGCAACGCCATGGCGCTGTGCGGTCGACGACACGCTTTCTTCAACACTCCACAGCTTCCGATCTCCCGACCGGCGACGCCGACGAGCAACGCCGGCGATCACCTCGACACGCCGAAATCCCTCTTCCGACATAAGCCTATCCTTGAGGATATCCTCAAGCCTCCAGGGCTACGACGGGTGTCCGTTCCAATTGGCGGCCAGTCCAGCCCGATCATAACGCTTGAGTCCCAAGCGTTATGCGAATCGGCCCACCAAGCCTGTCCGCTCTCGGTCCGATTGCTTGCCTGGATGAGACCTCTTCCTCGAATCCCTCCCTAAGGGGTTTGCGCGGTATCTGACCAGAGCCCACCTCACAAGGCCGAACGCAGCATCAGAGCAGAGCAGCCAATTCTTGAGCTTGGGCGCGTTGCTCTTCCGCCATACTCTCCGATAGGGCTTCGGCCAGACGCAAGGCCGCTTCGGGGATCCCTGCAGCGACGGTGCCCGAGGGCGGACTGCATGGCCAAGGGCCCGCCTAATCCCCGCTCTTCCAAAAGGGCAGCAAGGTTGAAGGCTGCGATCCCCTCGCCGCTCGCGGCCGCCTGCACGTACCACGGCCCGGCCTCGGCAAAGTCCGCTTCGCCCAAGGCTGAACCCGCGTAAAGCAGACCGAGGCGCAAGGCCGCCGTGACATGTCACAGTTCCGCCGTCTGCCGATAGGCCAGGGCAGCCCTTTCCGGACTGGTAGGTCGGCCAATGCCACGCTCCTCTATCCGCCCAATGCGATAGGCGGATTCGGCGTCTCCCGCATCGGCTCGCTCTTGCAAGCCACGCAAGTTAATGCCGACCGAGGCATCTCCTGGCACGATGATCGTTTGCCCCTCGTCGGCCGCAAGCTCTCCGGGTAAATAAAGTGCCAAAGAAACCGACAGCGCGAAGAGACCGCAGAGAAAGCGTTTCATTAGGTCTTCCTAACATGCACTTGCGGGCAGAACCCCACATGAGTGGCAAGGATTTTCACCCTAAGCACTTGTGTTTAAAACAGATTGCGGCGTCGCGTCGATCTTCTTGACAAGTCTGTGTCAGTAGGAGTCGTGGTGGGCGGCAAGATGATCCCTTCGCAAATTTGGCCGGGGCTGAGACCCTGCTTTGCCGAGTCCACATCTACCTGGACCCGACAAGGCACGATGAGGGTGCTAGAGTTCTATCACCATGCGGCCGCGTACCTGGCCCTTCAGAATGGACTTGGCTAGGTCCGGCACCTCTTCCAAGGATGCAGTCTCGGTCATGGACTGTAGGAGATCGCGATCGAGGTCTTGGGCAATCCGCTGCCAAGCGGCCAGGCGTTTAGCCTTGGGGCACATGACCGAATCGATTCCCAGAATCGACACGCCGCGCAGCAAGAAGGGCAGCACGGTCGTCGAAAGCGCATTGCCTCCCGCTAGACCGACCGAGGCCAAGGCAGAGCCATAGGCCATCTGCGTGAGTACTCGCGCCATCATAGTGCCACCGACATTGTCGATGCACCCGGCCCAGCGTTCCTTATCCAGCGGTCGTGTCGGTGCTTCGGAGAGTTCCTGTCGCGCGACGATCTGCTTGGCCCCCAGTTTGGTCAGATAGTCGACCTGCTCCGGACGCCCAGTGACCGCATCTACCTCGAATCCGGCTTTGCTCAGAAGGCTGACGGCGACCGATCCGACCCCGCCCGAGGCCCCGGTGACCAGGATGGGCCCACCGTCCGGTTTGACCCCCTGCGCCTCCAGTGCGTGCTGCGCCAGCATGGCGGCGAAGCCGGCCGTTCCCACCGCCATGGCGTCCTTGACACTCAATCCCGACGGCAATGGCACCAGCCAATCGCCTTTGACCCGTGCCAATTCGGCATAGCCACCCCAATGGGTCTCGCCGACCCGCCAACCGGTCAGCACCACCGAGTCGCCTGCCTTGTAGTCGGGATGATCGGATATCTCGACGGTGCCGGCGAAATCCACGCCCGGCACGTGCGGGTAGTTGCGCACCAGCCGGCCGATGCCATTCACCACCATCCCGTCCTTATAGTTCAAGGTAGAATGCGAAACCCGAACGGTGACATCGCCCTCCGGCAAGGCGCTCTCCTCCAGCGCCTCTATCGCACTGCTGACCTTACCGTCCGCTTCCTTCAGAACGAGGGCTTTGAACATCTCCGTCTCCCATTTGTCAGTGTTCGGCCGCAGCATAGCCAGTGGATCGCACTTGGCAACGCGGCAAGAGATCTTGCGCCGCTAGCGTCAGCCGGTCTCGGGTCTCCACTCCTGCAGCACCAGCTCCAAGGTGATACAGATCGGATTGGCATCAGGCAGAAAGCGGCCGCCATAGACCCGTGCTTGCCTGTCCGAGATGGTGCCGTTCAGCCGCGCTTCCGGACGCCCATCGGGGTCTGGCCGAACCTCGCCGCTCAAGGTCAGTATCTCGATGCCGGGCCCGTCGACATCCCAGCGCTTCCCGGCGCCATAGCCTACAGCGGCATCCAGCAAGCTACCGACGGCACCGCGCACCAAGGCGCAGCGGAATCCCTCGGCTTCGGCCGCCGCGGCGACCGCGCGACAAAGGTCTTCGTTCGGTTTGATGCGCACAACCGCAATGCGTCCCAACTGCCCCTTCTCGACCTCGCTCGCGCTCATCGCCTCGCCTCCCCGGCCGCTAGGGCTCTTGGATGAAAGATGGCGTAGTTGGTCTCGGCATCGTAGGCCACGGCGAAGCCGGCCTCGGCCAAACCCAAGATCTGTGCCTTCAGGCCATCGGGCCCGACGATGCAGGCGCCCGGCGGCAGATGCCCACCATGCACGCTGCCCTCGGCATCGACGACCACGGCGTGACAATGCAACAGAGGTCTACCCTCGGCGTCGCTTCCGACCAAAGCATTGGCACCGATCAGCCTGACTGGAATCTGAGGGCTCGTCGGCGCACCATAGGTAGCCAAGCGCTCTCCGCTCGTACCGGCTTGACCGGTTAGATAACTGAAGGCCGCAAAGGTTCCCGACAGCAGGGAGATCGCCGCATGCTCTAGGCCTAGCCCGTCGAGCGCCTTCAAGAGGCCACCGTGCAGTTCCTCTCCCTGGCCCAAGCAAATACGATACTCGCCGGCACTAACGGCCCGACTACTCAGGCGCCGCGGTTCCTCTGGCGGGCCCGGATGTTGACCTTGGCGCATCGACGATCCTTTCCTATCTGCGGCCGACCACACGGCTCACGCATCGAGCAAACCGGCTTCGCTGAGCGTCTTCAAGATCAGGTGCTTCGGCACCTTGCCATAACCGCTCTTCGGCAGGCTTTCCCAGAAATGCAGCCGCTGCGGCCGCTTGTACTTGGCCAGCTTGCCATCGAGGAAGGCCAGCAACTCGGCTTCCGTTGCTACGCTCCCGGCCTCCATCACCACCACGCCGACACCGCTTTCGCCCCACTTTTCGTCGGGAACACCCAAGATCGCGACCTCGGCCACCTCCGGGTGACTCAGCAAGATCTCCTCGGCCTCGCGCGGATAGACGTTGGAGCCGCCGGAAATATACATGTCCGAGGCTCGACCGGTGATGTAGAGAAAACCGGCTTCATCCAAGCGCCCCAGGTCTCCGGTGTGGAACCAACCGTCTTTCAGCGCCTTGGTGTTGGCCTCGGGATTATCGTGATAGCCGGCGAAGACCGCCGGTCCGCGCACGCAGATCTCACCCTGCTCGCCAGCCTCCAGGCGCTCGCCCTCTGCATCCTTGATTGCGATCTCCATGCCGGTCCGCGGATAGCCGCAGCTCCCCACCCGCATGACGGAATCCTCCAGGTCGTGCAGAGCTGGCGGCAGCACGGTGATGTTTCCCGTGACCTCGCCCAAGCCATAGTACTGCACCAAAACCTTGCCCAGCTTCTCCAGACAGTGCTTTTGGTCGGCCCGATACATCGGCCCGCCAGCATAGATCACATACTTCAGACTGCTATGGTCATAGCGATCCACAGCGGGATGGCGGCAAAGCCGCGTCAATATGGTCGGCACGGCAAAGAGGTTGGCGACCGCATAGCGCTCGACCAGACGCCAGCACTCCTCCTCGTCGAAGGAGGCGGACGCCGTCAGCACGGACACCACACCCCGCGCCACCTGCGGCAGGATGTGCGCGCCGGCACCGTGGCTCAGGGGCGCTACGACCAGCGAGGCCTGATCGCTGTGCGTGTCCGGCATGAGATCGGCCAAATGGTTGTTGACCACGAAGCCCATCTGGTCGTGCGTCAGCACGGCGGCTTTTGGTCGGCCGGTGGTGCCGGAGGTGTAGAAGAACCAGCAAGGATCGCCCGGCGCGACTTTCGCTTCCCAAGCCACGGCGCCCGCCCCCTCGGCCACCAGGGCCTCGAACGCCAGGCTATTGTCCGGCAAGGTCTCCTCACCGATGGTCACGAAGAGCGTGAGCGCCGCTACCTCCGCCCGGCAATAGGCAACATGCTCGGCAAAGCCTGCATCGGCAAACATGGCGACCGCACCGGAAGACTGCCCGAGATAGGCGATCTCCGGCGTCGTCAGGCGCGCGTTGCAGGGCACCCAGACGGCACCCAGCTTGAAGGCCGCAAACATCGATTCGAACATCTGATTGGAGTTCTTGGCCAGCACCAAGATGCGGTCACCCTTACCCAGCCCACGTGCCTCTAGGGCAGCGACCAAAGCATTGACCCGCCCGTCGAGTTCGGCCCAGGTCCAGCTCTGCGTGCCCCAAATCAGACCCGGTGCGTCAGGTAAGCGCCGCGCCGTATCGCTCAGCAGGCGCCCTAGATTGACGGCGCCCCTCATCGCCTCAAACTGCCCATCCGTTCGGCCACTCTCATCCCGTTCAAATCTTAAAGCGGCACCGGCCCACACCCCCACCCAGCCGCCCATCGGGAGTATGATTGTTGGGTGGCTGGGTGGGGGTGTGGGCCGGTGCCGACTGGTTGAACAATGCCAGCAGAGCTGCTCAATTGCGCTTGCTGCTGTCGGCACGTGCCAGAAGCAGTTGGGCTCGCACCAATTCCAGCGATCGCCACGAGGGCTGCCGCCTGCTTCGACGCCTTCCTCTTCTTTGCCTTGTCTTTGCTCACCGACTTTCGCTCCAGCGTATACGATCCCAAGAATCCGCGAGACCCTTCCCCTCCTACTACTTAACCATTAGCCCCCGAAATCTAAAGAGAATCGCGCAACAAAGGACTGGTCGAGCAGTGAAGAGAGCCGCCGTTGGTCTGGACCTTACCGTAGGGAATTTGGGTCACGCTGACCCCGGCCTCGGCCAAGCGGTCCATAGTCTGATTGGAAGCGCCCGGCGGCATCAAGACATCGCCCGGCGCGACCGCCAGGCAGTTGATGATCCAGGGATCGTCCTGCGGCGTGATCTCAATGGTCCTCACGCCCAGCTCCTTCAAACGCTCGAGAAAGGTGAAGGGCAGCCCCTCGGCGGCAAGTAGGGCCAGATTGCGATCAATCATCATGAAACTGCCGTCGATGTGGATGTCGTAGCCGCGCAGGTCGACCACGATCAACTCGACGCCCTGGGCGCGCAGCACCTCGTCCAGCTGCCGAATGGCTTCGTCGTTGACCCGGATCGAGCGCCCGATGACGGCCGTCTTGCTGTTGATCCAGGCAAAGGAACCACCCTCGACCATGCCGACGCCGGTTATGGTCCTGAGGATCGGCATGCCGATCTTCCCCAAGGTCCGAGTGACGCAGAGCTCTTCGCCGCGGCGAATCCGCGGCGCCATGCGCGAGACGATGGCCCCACCCTTGACCGCAATCACACTGTCGCGGGTGTAGCAGGCCTTGATCAAGGGCGCCTGAACACCTTCCAGGCATATCACCTCGACCCCTTTGGCCTCCAAGGCGGCGGTCAAGGCATCGTGCTGCGCCTGCATCTCCTCGACCTCGGGGATGGTGTTGTGCTGCCAGTACCAGCCGACCTCCGGATCGCCATAAGCATCGATCTCACGGATATACTTGGAGCGATCAACGATCTTCATCTCGGCGCCCGGTCGGTGCACCAGCACCTTGCGCAGTCGACCGACATCGCTGTCGCAGCCCCAGACCTGTCCCCAGGTCGCCTGCTGTTCGCCCGGATCCTCGAAGCCCGGCTCCGGAACGGAGCCGAACCTCTTGATGGTCATGGCATAGCGGAAACCGGACACACCTTCACCGGACATAAAACCTCCTCCCAAAGCCCATGCTTTTTGCCTTCCCGTCTAACCGCGTAGCGGCTCCAGGATCGAGGCATAGTTGGCGACGGCGGCGCCGCCCATGTTGAACACGCCGGCCAGTTTGGAATTGGCCACCTGCATCAGTCCTGCCTGACCCAAGAGCTGCATCGAGGCCATGATGTGCATGGAGATCCCAGTGGCACCGATCGGATGCCCCTTCGACTTCAGGCCACCGGAAGCATTAATCGGCAGCTTGCCATCCTTCTGGGTGATGCCTTCCTTGATGACATCGCCCGCCTGCCCCGGTTTGGCCAGGCCCATGGCCTCGTACTGCACCAGCTCGGCGATGGTGAAGCAATCGTGCGTCTCGACCAACGAGAGATCGTCCAGGCTGGTGCCGGCCTGTGCGTGCGCCCACTGCCACGCCAATCGGCAGCCGTCGAACTCCAGAATGTCGCGACGCGCCATCGGCAGGAAGTCCTGCACGTGCTGGGTGGCCCGAAACACCACTGCCTTCTTCATCTGCAGGGCGGTATCGACATCGGTCAACACCACCGCGGCCGCACCGTCGGAGACCAGCGAACAGTCCGTGCGCTTCAAGGGTCCGGCCAGATAGGGGTTCTTGTCGCTGACGTTCCGGCAGAAATCATAGCCCAGATCCTTCTGCATCTGCGCCAAGGGATTGACCGAACCGTTCTTGTGGTTCTTGGCTGCGATCATCGCCAGCGCGTCGGACTGATCGCCGTACTTCTGAAAGTAGAGATCTGCGATCTTGCCGAAGACCCCGGCGAAACCGCCTTCGATGTCGGCCTCATCCTTCACGTAGGAGGCCTTCAGCAGGAAATTGCCGATGTCGCGGTTCGGCAGTCCGGTCATCTTCTCCACACCGACACAGAGCACGAAGTGCGCATCCTTCGCCTTCAGGGACTTGATGCCCTGATGCAGCGCCGCGGTGCCGGTCGCACAGGCATTCTCGACACGGGTCGCCCGCGTATAGCGAAAGCGATCATCGGCCTGCAGCACCAGAGAGGCAGGGAAAGCCTGCTGCGAGAAACCCTCGTTGAAATTGCCAAGCACGATCTCATCGATGTCCTCCGGCTGCAGCCCGGCGTCCTCGACCGCCTGGACGGCGACCTTTGCGATCAGGCTCTCCAGGTCGTCGTTCTCGTGCTTGCCGAACTTGCTGTGCGACCAACCGACGATACAGGCAGACATGGCATCTCTCCTTAGGCTTGGCGGGTGTAAGAGCCTTAGATCCGTTTGACATAGCCCCGCAGCCGCAAGGGCGCAACGCCACCCGTCCTGCATAGGCCTATGCCTTAAACGACTGGTGCGAAGATCCGAGCTAGTTTGAAAGGGACTGCAGAAACCCGAGCAAGGGCGCGGCAACCGATGACGTAGAGAAAGTTTCGCACATTTGTGTGGGTTTGGTGGCCCCGAATTCCTCAGGCTTTCAGTCACCAGACGGAGAAGCCAATAGAGGAGGCCAGAGCCACCATGGACGAGGATGACACGAAGGGCCTGTCGAACGTGGTCCGTATCGACGCCGGTCGGATAGAAGATCATCTGAGGCAGATCGTGCGAGGCAGCGTCGAGGAGACACTGAACAGCCTGCTGGAGGCAGAGGCGGATCGGCTTTGCAATGCAGGGCGCCATGAGCGCAGTGAGGCGCGCCGCGACACACGAGCTGGCCGCTCCGAGCGCAAGCTGCACACGCGCGCCGGAGAGGTGCAGGTGCAAGGTGCCGAAGCTTCGCACGCAGACGCATCGACGACGGCAATCATCGAGCGCTATCGCCGGCGCGCGCGCTCGCTCGAAGAGGCTTCGATGGAGATGTATCTGGCTGGTGTGTCGCTACGCCGGGTGGAGGACATCACCGAGGCCCTGTGGGGCACGCGGGTGAGCCCCAGCAGGGTCTCCACTCTCAACAAGAAGCTCTACTCCCAGATCGAGACCTGGCGGAACCGGTCGATCGAGGGCGAACACCCCTACCTCTATCTGGACGGCCCTACCTCTATCACCCCTACCTCTATCTGGACGGCATTGTCCTGAAGCGCAGTTGGGCAGGTGAAGTGCGCAACGTCTCGCTGCTGGTTGCGGTCGCTGTCAAGGCCGACGGCTACCGCGAGATCCTCGGCAGCCTCGAGGGAGCCAAGGAAGACAAGAAGGGCTGGAGCGCCTTCCTCAAGCACCTCAAGGAGCGCGGCCTGACGGGTGTCGAGTCGATCGTCTCGGATGCCTGCATGGGGCTCGTCGAGAGCGCGACCGAGTTCTATCCGGACGCCCAGTGGCAGCGCTGCGTCGTGCATTGGATGCCTTCGTGCCCGGTGCCGACCGGCAAGATGCGTGACGTCGCTCTCATGCTGAAGGCTATCCATGCCCAGGAGAGCCGCGAGGCGGCCCGCGCCAAGGCCACGCGGCCAAACTCGGAGCCATGCGCCTGCCCAAGGTCGCCGACTGGCTAGAGGAGACGGTCGAGGAGACCTGGGTCTACTATGCCTTCCCCAAATGAGCATTGGCGCCGGATCAGGACCGACAATCCTCTGGAGAGGATCATGCGGGAGATCCGGCGGCGAATCCGCGTCGTCGGAGCCTTCCCCGACGGCCAAGCGGCCCTCACCCTGGCCGCGGCCAGGGTGAGACACATCGCTGGCACCAAATGGTCCAGCAAGCGCTACATGAACAGGGACCTGCTCAAGCAGCGGGACAGGGGTGCCTGATGGAACAGCCCGCCAAACCCAATGTGCGAAAGATCCTGGACACTACCCGGCAACCGATTTGGGCTCTTCGATCATCGGAAAGTGCCCGAGCCCGACAAGACTGACGATCTCGGCTTCCCCGCAGGCCGCTGCAACCGTCCGCATCCAAGGATTGCTCTCCCCGGCTTGCAAGGGGCGGCGATTGCCATCGCGCCCTAGGGTCGTGCTTTGAATGATAAGGATCGGCTTGTTCTAAAGCGCCGCTAAGGCCGCCGGGCCTTGCTTCCGGTCCCAACGCAGCATCACCTTCATAACGTCTGCCAAGCGAGCCGCCGGCATCGCCTTGGCCCGCTCGATGAGCGCCCGGCCCTGCAGGTCCGGCATCTTTGGACCGATCATCTGGCCAAAAAAAACCTCCATGAATGCCGAAGCATCGTGCGCGATCGGCCGCAAGAGAACCTCAGGATCCATCTCCGCCAGACTGCTGCCCTCGATCAGCACGATGGCGCGCGTCTCCACCGGCCGATCGCAGGCAACCTGCAGAACCACACGGCAGCCGAGACTATGCCCGATCAAGACCGTTACAGAAGACATCTCTGCAGTCACCCGAGCAGCCAGCGCATCAGGGTGCCAAATCGGCTCCCGCTCCACCTGCGGCTCGAAGAAGCCGAGATCCGGCGCCGAGGTCCGATAGGCCTCACCCAATTCCCGACGGAGCGGCGACCAGTCGTCAGACCAGACCATGCACGAAACGAAGCTCCAGCCCAACGCTCACAAGACTGCCTCTGTGCGCTGCGGCAAGTCGACCCAGTCGGGAATCTTCACCGACACGATCTCATCGCCGACGGTCAAGGCTTGATCACTTTCGAGAGCCTGCAAGCGCAGCAGCGCTAAACCATGACGACCACAGACCGAGCGGAGTTCTCCAACCGCCTTGTCGCCCTGCATGACATCAGCGGCTCCTACGCCGAAATCACTTTTCTTTTCAATAGGAAGAAGGCGTTTTTTGATAAGCCCTCGATATTTGGTTCGGGCCGTCAGTTCCTGACCCATATAGCAGCCCTTCTTCCAGTCGACGCCTGCCAACTCATCGAAGCCATTCTCCAGCAGGATGGCCTTCTCTACTTCCATGTCGCGGCTACCGTCGGGCAAACCCAGAGCGATCCGTCGCCGCTCGTAGTCGGCTCTGTCACCGACCGGAATCTCCGGCAAAACCTCCAAAGCCCTCAGCCAAACACGCAGTCCAAGCCCTTGATGTCGTGGATCAACCAAGGCCAAGCCCTGACCGTCAGACAGCAGCTTGTTGGATCCTGCTTTCGTGCCCAATCCAAAAGCGCCAATGGCTCCCCCGCCCCAGACTGCGGCGACGGTCCAGTCGTCCGAAACATCCTGCAACTGAACCTGTGAGCGCAGCTTGTAGAGCTTCAGGCGCCGCAGCAGGTCGGGTAGGCGTGCAGCCTCGGTTTCCAGCAACAGACCGCCGACGTGCTCGACCAGAAAGAAGTCGTGCAGGTACTTCCCCTGAGGCGTCAGGAAGGCGGCCCAAATAGCCTGATTCGAAGTCGCTTTCGTGACGTCGTTACTGATGACGCCCTGCAGGAAACTGCGGGCATCGGGGCCCTCAATCGCGATCAGTCCGCGCTCTGGAAGCCGGCAGTGGGCAAGGCCTTTTGATCTCTTGTCTTTGCTGGTGCTCATGCTGGCGATGTGGTCCGCTTGCGATCGGATCGCAAGGCTTGGTGTGCGCCGCCTCTTGACGAAATCGGGCCGCGGCCGCCAGGGAGGAAGCATGGAGGACGAACCGCTCTCCCCACAGCCGCGGGACGAGAAGGCCACGAACCCTGCCCCACCTGCGCTTTCGGTCATGATGACCATGGCAGGGCGCGGAGGTGGCGGCGCGGAGTCCTTTTTTGCTCGGCTTGCTGCGGCCCTAACACGCCGCAAGATCGCGGTTTCTGCCGTCGTCCGGCCACATCCGCAGCTCCTGGCCGGGCTTGCGGCCGCCGGCATCAAGCCGGAGACGGCGCCCTTTCACCCCCGGCTCGATCTGACGACCAGAAAGACCCTAAAACGTAGTCTCGCTGCGCAAACCCCGGAGATCGTACTGGCCTTCATGCAGCGCGCGGCCGCACTGACGCCCAAAGGTAGCTACGCCTTGGTCGGGCGCCTTGGCGGTCCCTATCCGCTGAAACGCTTCCGCCACTGCGATCACCTGATTGCTCCGGCGCCGCATCTGCTGGAGCACATCGTCGCCGCCGGCTGGCCGCGCGAGCGCACGACCCTGCTGCCCAACTTCATCGCCGACCGCGCTGAGGAACGCAGGCCGCCGCCAGGCCTGCCGCGTCCGGACCAGGGTACTCTCATTCTGGCGCTCGGACGCTTCCACCAAGTCAAGAGCTTCGATGTCCTGCTGCAGGCTCTGGCAGCCGTTCCGGGCGCCACCCTCTGGTTGGCCGGCAGCGGCCCCGAGGAGGTGCCGCTCCGGCACCTGGCCGGCGCCTTGAACCTGACCGCGCGGGTGCGTTTTCTCGGCTGGCAGGGCGATCCTCTTGTGCTGCTCCGCATGGCCGATCTTCTGGTCGTGCCATCGCGCGAAGAACCCTTGGGCAATGTGATCATAGAGGCCTGGATGGCCGGCTGCCCGGTCTTGGCCAGCGCCGGCGCAGGCCCCAGTTGGCTGATCGAAGAGGGGCTGAGTGGCGCGCTGGTGAAGCCGGGCAACCCAGCCCTCTTGGCCGCCGCCCTGCGCGATCTGCTGGCCGATCCTGCGCACCGCCACCGCCTCGCCGAAGGTGGTCGCGAGGCCTATCTGGCCGGCTTCACCGAGGACAAGGGCGCAGAGGCCTACCTCACTTTTTTCGAACGATTGCGTCGGGGCGGATCGGAGGAGACTTGATGCCGGGGCTCGGCTGTGGCCACTCTGCCTGACAAGCGGCAGGCCAAGACAGGGGAACGACCATGAGCCAAGGCTACGATCTCATCTTGAAGGGCGGCTCGGTCTATACGACCGGCGGCCTGCAAGAGCTCGACATCGCCATCGCCGGCGGCAAGATCGCGGCCCTGGGCGCACTCTCCCAAGCGCCCGCTGCCGAACGGCTCGACGTCACCGGCCTGACCGTCCTTCCCGGCGTCGTCGATACCCAAGTGCACTTTCGCGAACCCGGTATGGAGCAGAAGGAGGATTTGGAAAGCGGTACCAAGGCCGCGGTCCTCGGCGGCGTGACCGCAGTCTGCGAGATGCCCAACACCTCGCCGACCACGACCAGCGCCGCCGCAATCGAAGGCAAGCTGCGCCGCGCCCAAGGCCGAACCTGGTGTGACCATGCCTTCTTCGTCGGCGCCGCAGCGGAAAACGTGGACCAATTGGCTGAACTGGAGCGCCTGCCCGGCGTGGTCGGCGTCAAGCTCTTCATGGGTTCCTCCACCGGCTCCCTTCTGGTCGAGGACGACGATACCCTGGAGGCCGTCCTCAGGTCCGGCAGCCGACGTATGGCGATCCATGCCGAAGACGAGCCGCGCCTGCGTGCCCGCAGGGCGCTGGCCGGCAACGGCGGCCCCGCACAGCACCCGGTCTGGCGCGATGTCGAGACCGCGCGTCTGGCCACGGAGCGCCTGCTGCGCTTGGCCCGCAAGGCCGGCCGCCGGGTTCACGTCCTGCATATCACCACGGCGGATGAGCTTCCTCTTTTGGCCGCCAACCGCGACCTAGCCACGGTCGAGGTAACGCCGCAACATCTGACCCTGGAGGCGCCCGGCTGCTACGAGGAGCACGGCACCTACGCCCAGATGAATCCGCCGATCCGCGACGGGCGCCATCGCCAAGCGCTTTGGGGCGCAATTGCCAACGGCCTGGTCGATGTGGTCGGCAGCGATCACGCTCCGCACACCGAAGAAGAAAAAGCCAAGCCCTACCCCGCCAGCCCTTCCGGCATGCCGGGCGTGCAGACTCTGCTACCCTTGTTGCTGGACCACATGAGCGCCGGGCGTCTCAGCCTCCAGCGCTTGGTCGATCTGACCTCGACCGGTCCGCAGCGCATCTATGGCCTGGCCGGCAAGGGGCGCATCGCGCAGGGCTATCAGGCCGACCTCACCCTGGTCGATCTGGACGCCCACCGCCGCATCGAATCCTCCTGGCTCGCCAGTCGCTGCGGCTGGTCGCCCTTCGAGGGCCGTTTCGTGACCGGCTGGCCGATGATGACAGTAGTGCGCGGCCTGACGGTGATGCGCGACGGCCAGGCTGTCGGCACCCCTCGCGGTGCGCCACTGCGCTTCGTCGAGACCCTGCCTCACCAGTCCTAATCCGGCTTGGCTTGCCCAGGCTCGCCATCTGCCCTAACATCGCCACCGTACCAAGGGGTGCCCCCAGCAGGGGGCTGAGATTGCGCTGATCGCCATGCGCGGGACTCTTAGAACCTGATCCGGGTCATGCCGGCGAAGGGATGGTGCCACTCCTTACAGCACCATGTCTCGCCAGGCTCTCGGTCGCAGAGCGGAGAGGGGATTTGTGACCTCTGTGGAGGTGATTGGAAGCGGTGTCGTGAGCCTGACCGCTGCGCTCGAACTGGCGAGGCGCGGCTGCCGCGTGCGTCTGGTGACGACCAGTCAGGGCCTGGACAGCGATTGCTGCTCCTGGTGGGCCGGCGGCATGCTGGCGCCCGACTGCGAGATGGAGTCGGCCGAGCCCCTCATCGGAGAGCTGGGTCGGGAGAGCATGGCCTTCTGGCAGCGGACGGTTGCGACGCACTCTCAAGCATTGCTGGTGCTGGCGCCACGCCGCGACATGGCCGACCTCGAGCGCTTCGCGCGCATGACCCAGGGGTGGCGACGCCTTTCGGGCGAAGAAATCGCAAGGCTGGAACCCGACCGCGGCGGACGCTTCCGCTGCGGCCTCTTGTTCGAAACAGAAGGGCATCTCGATCCTCGCCGGACCTTGCAACATCTCTGGAGCCTTCTGCAGAGTGAGGGCGCGCAACTGGAAACGGGGCGTCGCCTCTCGAGAGACGAACTGGAGCGTTCCTCGATAGCCGATTGGCGCTTCGACTGCCGCGGCCTGGCCGCGCGCGACAGCCTCGCCGATCTGCGCGGCGTGAAGGGCGAGATGTTGCTGCTGCGCAGTTCCGAGATCTCGCTCTCTCGTCCTGTGCGCCTGTCGCATCCGCGTTTTCCGCTCTACATCGTGCCGAGAGACGACGATCTCTTCATGGTCGGCGCCACCATGATCGAGACCGAAGACAGCAGCCGTATCACCGCGCGCTCCTTGATCGAGCTGCTGTCCAGCGCCTATGCACTGCATCCGGCCTTCGGCGAGGCCGAGGTGGTCGAGATCGGCGTCGATGCGCGCCCGACCTTTCCCGACAACCTGCCGCGCTTGGTCCAGCAGGGCCGGTGCCTGCACATCAATGGCTGCTACCGACACGGTTTCCTGCTGGCCCCGGCCTTGGCAAGGCGAGCAGCGGACTGGCTACTACAAGGGCAACGAGACTCGGAGGTGATGGATGACGGTGACGATGAACGGCCGGCAGCATGAGACCGAAGCCAGCAGCCTGCAGGCCCTGCTGCAGGAGCTAGGCTATGCCGAGCGCAAGGTGGCAACCGTGGTGAACGGCGACTTCGTCCGCGCTGCCCTGCGCGCCGGGACCCTCTTGAGGGTCGGCGATTCGATCGATGTCGTCGTCCCCATGCAGGGAGGCTAAGCCCATGGGTCTCAGATTCTACGATGTCGAGATCGGCTCCCGCCTGCTGCTGGGCAGCGCGCTTTATCCTTCGCCGGAGATCCTTCGCCGTTCCATCGCAGCCTCGGGTGCGGAGATCGTGACCCTCTCCCTCAGGCGCGAGACGGCCGGCGGCCGCGGCCTAAACAATCCATACGGACTGCGCACCCTGCGCAATCACTTTCCCGAGGTGCCCTTGGTTGTCGATGCCGGCATCGGTCGGCCGTCGCACGCAGCCGAGGCCATGGAACTGGGCTACGACGCCATCCTCCTCAACACTGCCGTCGCCAAGGCCGGCAACCCCATCACCATGGCCGAGGCCTTCGGCCGGGCAGTCTCGGCCGGACGACTTGCCTTCGAGGCACAGCCGATGGAGGAGCGCGACATGGCCAGTCCCTCGACCCCACTCGCCGACCTCCCCTTCTCCATGAGCGAGGCTTAACCAGTGCTGCCGCCCTTCTACCTCATCGTCGATGGCATGCATTGGCTGGAGCGCTTCCTGCCGCTCGGACTTAAGCTTGTGCAACTACGCATCGAGGAGTTGCCGGAGCCGGACCTGCGCCGCGAAATCGCAAGCGCCCGCGATCTCTGTGCCGAGGCCGGCTGCCAACTCGTCATCAATGACCATTGGCGGCTGGCCCTGGACCTCGGTTGCGAATATCTTCACCTGGGTCAGGAAGATCTCGACGAGGCCGATGTTGACGCGATCCGGGCAGGCGGATTGCGACTCGGCATCTCGAGCCATGATAAGCAGGAACTGCGCCGCGCCCTTTCGCTGCAGCCCGACTATGTGGCGCTCGGTCCGATCTATCCGACGATCCTCAAGGCGATGCGCTGGAACCCACAGGGTCTGGAGAAGCTCGGCGTCTGGAAAGAGCAGTTGGGCGAGACACCCCTGGTCGCAATCGGTGGATTGACTGTCGAGCGCGCGGCCGGTGCTTTTGCCGCCGGCGCGGATAGCTGTTGTGTGGTGACCGACGTTTTGCGCGCCAAAGATCCAGAAGCGCGCCTGTCCGAATGGCTTGAGGCCGCCGCCTCAGCCAAGGCGCCTGCGTAGCGCGGCAAGCAAGGAGAAGGGTGAGTCGGCCGACTGCTCGATCTGCCCGACCACCTTGGCCAAACCCCGCCGCCCATAGTCGGCACGCAGGGTCTGCAGCAACCAGGTCCGGCCCTGTCCGGCCCGCTGCGCCGTCAGCAGGTCCTTATCCTTCAGATGGCGCAGGTGGCTCTCGGCCAGGGTCAACAGGCGCTCGGCGGCGCCGGGCTGTTGTGCTGCCAGGGCGAGGCAAACCACCGACCAGCCGGCACTGGGCGGGCTCAAGCCGATCGCCGCTTCCAGGTCGGCCAATGCGCGTTCGGCAGGGGCACCCATGTCTGCCTTGGTGACCACGGCAATCTGCGGGATTTCGACGATCCCGGCCTTCATGAACTGAACCGCATCGCCGGATGCCGGCTGCACGCAGAAGACAACGCTGTCAGCCATATCGGCGACATCCGTCTCCGACTGCCCCACGCCGACGGTCTCCACTAGCACCAGATCGAAGAGCGCGCGCAGAAGCGTGATCGCAGGAAAGGCCTCGTCGGACAGGCCACCTAGGCGATGGCGCGCTGCCATCGAGCGCACGAAACTGCCACGGTCGCCGACCTGGCTCATGACTCTCAGCCGGTCGCCCAGCAGGGCGCCGCCGCTACGCCGCGAGGAAGGATCGATGGCCAGAACCGCCACCCGCTGCCCTCGGCAGCGCGCCGTCTTCATGAGGGCGCCAGTCAGGGTCGACTTGCCGACCCCCGGAGGCCCCGTGATGCCGACCACCTGCCCGCCCTCGCCGGCCAAAGCCAGACGCCAGGCTGCCGCCAGCAGCGACAGGCTCTCCGCCGATTCCGCTTGGCTCTCCAGGCGCGCCAAAGCCTGCGCGATGGCGGCCTTGCCACCTGCGGCGAGTTGTGAAAGGCGATCCTCAATCTGGGAGTCACTCATGGCTTCTGCCTGCCCAGCGTGGGGCCCTCGGTCAAGCCGCTGCGGCCACAAGCTGCAGTCGGAAAGATCACCTGTGGCCTCTTTGCTGCGGTCGCGTTCAGTCGCGCACGACCTTTCCCGGATTCATTAGACCGGAGGGATCGAGCGCCTGCTTGATCGCGCGCATCACCGGCAGCACATCGCCATGTTCCTGCGCCAACAGGTCGATCTTGCCGCAGCCGATGCCATGCTCTCCCGTGCAGGTCCCGCCCATCGCCAGCGCCCGTTCGATCATGCGCTCGTTCAGCCTCTGGGCCAATTCCCACTCTTCCGTCCGCTCCGGGTCCAGCACATAGATCAGGTGGAAGTTGCCATCTCCGACATGACCGACGATCGGGGCGATCAGACCACTGTCTTCGACGTCTTTCTTGGTATCCAGAATGCACGCGGCCAATCGGGAAACCGGTACGCAGACGTCCGTCGCCCAGCCCTGACAGCCAGGCCGCAGCGCCAGCGCCGCATAGAAGGCATCATGCCGGGCCTGCCACAGCTTGGCTCGATGCTCGGCCTCCTTGGCCCAGGCGAACCCTGACCCGCCGTTGGCTTCGGCCAAATCGGCGACGATCCTGGCCTGCTCCTCGACCCAGTTCGGCGTCCCGTGGAACTCCAAGAAGAGGGTCGACAAGACCGGGTAACCGAGACCAGAGTAGCGATTGACGGCATCCATTTGCACATCGTCCAGCAGCTCCATCCGGGCGACCGGCACGCCCATCTGGATGGTCTCGATGACCGTGGTGACCGCACCCTCCAAGGTATCGAACGAGCAAACGGCAGCTCCTATTGCCTCCGGAATCCCATGAAGCCGCAGACGGACTTCGGTAATGATCCCGAGGGTGCCCTCCGAGCCGACCATCAGGCGGGTCAGATCATAGCCGGCCGAAGACTTGCGCGCTCGTCCGCCGGTCCGCACCACGTGGCCATCCGCCAGCACCATGGTCAGGCCCAGTACATTCTCCCGCATTGTGCCGTAGCGCACCGCGTTGGTGCCCGATGCACCGGTTGCCGCCATACCGCCCAAAGAGGCATCCGCACCCGGATCGATCGGGAACATCAGGCCGTCATGGCGAATGTAGTCGTTCAATTTTTTGCGCGTGACCCCGGCCTGGACCAGGCAATCGAGGTCGGTAGCATTGACCTCCAGAACGCTGTTCATCTGGCTGACGTCGATGGAAACGCCGCCGTGAACGGCAGCAATGTGCCCCTCCAGGGATGTCCCGGTACCGAATGGAATCATCGGAATGCCATTACGTCCGCAGATCGTCACTGCCGCCACCACCTCTTCCGTCGACTGGGCAAAAACGACCGCATCCGGAAAGGCCTCGTGCGAGGTCTCGTCACGCCCATGCTGCTCAAGCACTGCATGCGCGGTCGAGAGCCGCTCTGCAAAGACGGTGCGCAGATCACCCAGTGCAGCCGCCAAGGCCTTGGGACCGGCCAGCGGTCGAATGTTGGGAATCGCAGTCATCGTAAGAGCCCTCCCAGCTCCAATGGCCACAGTGCTACACTATGGCCTCGTCAGCGCAAACCTCTCAGGGGACAAGAGGCGCCGGGCCTAGTTCCTGAAATTGCGGAGCAGTCTTTCTCCCTCCAGCCCGGCACGCGCCAGCCAATCGCTGGCTGCCTGGCGTCCGGCCGCATTGACGCTTTCTCTCAAAGCCGGCGCTTCCTGAAAGAGACCGTCGCGCTGCAGCAGCCGAACCAGGGCCGCATTCTGCGCCTGACCGGCAGCCCAGGCCTGCTCTTCGGCAGCCTCGGCGGCGCGGCGCAAGGCTTCCTGGTCGCTCCGACTTAGAGTCTCGAACGTCGGCTCATGGGCCACGATGACGGTCAGCGGTATCCAGGAGTTCATCGGATAGAAGGCGGAATCGTCCTCGGCCCCACGCAGTGCTTCCGGTGCACCCAGGAAGGCGACATCCAATCGCCCGGAGCGAAATGCCTCGGCCAGCAGATGCGGTGCCGCGAGGCGTGGCGTGGCACCGAGATTGCGGGCGATATCTTCAATCAGGCCGCTGCTTCCACCCAACGACATGCCGCTCAGGTCATTCACCGTACGCAGCTGCCGGGGGCCCAGTAGCCCGCGCGGCGTCTGCGGCGCAGCGAAGAGCAGAATCAAATCGCGTGACCAGAGATCCTCCTGCAGCGGGCCGCGCATCACCCCCCAAAGCCGCCGGGCAGAAGCATAGTCGCTGGCCAAGGTCGGCAGCGAATCGGCCTCGAACAGCGGCCCCCAGTTTGCCATGGCGTCCAGCGGCAAAGCGGCCAGTTTGACCTCGCCTGTCTGCACCGCGTGCAAGAGCCCATTGGTCAGGACCAGGCTGTCGGCAGGATAGATGGCTGGCGAAATCCGCCCGTTGGTCGCCGCCTGCAAGTCCTGGCCGAAGAGTTCCAGGCTCTGAACCTGAACCGAGCCTTCCGGCAGCACGGTCGGCAAACGCCACTCGGCCGCGGCCAAAGGCCCGCTCAGCAACAAAAGGCCGCCGACCAGTAGTCCCGCCAGGCTCCCCTTCCAGATTGTCTTGCCCTTGGTCATGGTTATGCGAATCCTCCTGCAATTGGGCTCTTCTCATCCAAGAATGGGTAGCAATTGCGGCAAGGCCATGTCACGAGGTGACACAGCCTTGCGACCCTGCCGGAATGCAATTAGTCGGCCTTGTTGATCGGACGGTCCTGCGTCCAGTCGTAGGTACCGAGGTCGCGTTCGCGCACCGCTGTCTGCCAGCCGACGGCTTCGGATCGGCGCTTGAAGGCCATGCCCTCCGGCGAGTGCCGGCTGATCCCATCGAACAGGGTCGCGAGCATCTGGGTGTTGCGCAAACCCATGTTCTCCAAGGATTGATTGATCATCAGCTTCTGAATCATCAGTTGATTGACTGGCACGCTTGCCATCCGCTCGGCCAAGGCCTCGACCTCTCCGTCGAGAGCCTCCGCCGGTACCGCCTTCAAGACCAGGCCCATCTCGGCCGCCTCGCGACCGGTCACCTTGTCGCCGGTGAAGAGCATGCGCTTGACCCGCTCCGGGCCTAGCCGATAGACCCACATGGCCGTCGTCGGGCAGCCCCAGACTCTGGCCGGCATGTAACCGATCATGGCATCTTCGGCCATGATCACGATATCACTGCAAAGCGCAATGTCGGAGCCGCCAGCAACCGCGTGGCCCTGCACCTTGCAGAGTACCGGTCGGTTGCAGTGAAAGAGGCTGAAGAAGCGATCCGTGTTTCGCTTCATGAAGCTGTAGTCGCGCATCGGGTCCCAAGGCATCTCCTGAATGCCCTCGTTCGGGCCTGAACGTTCGGCGTAGTACTTCAGGTCGTAGCCGGCGCAAAAACTGCGCCCTTTGCCCGACAGCAAGATTACATGTACGCCGGGATCGGCCTCCGCCTCGACAACCGCCGCCTCCAACTGGATCGGCACTTCATTATCGATCGCGTTCAAGGCATCGGGCCGGTTCAAGGTGATACGCCCGATCCGACCGTCCTTCTCATAGAGCACCTTGCCCATTGCCATCTCCCACTGAAGTTCTCACTACTGGCACAGCTGCCTGCCTCCATCAAATCTGTCACTGCCGGAGCCATGCAACAAAAAAAGGGCGCCATGACCGAGCCTTGCTCCGTCATGGCGCCCCCTTTTCCGAGAACTGTCGCCAGCGTGGCTGGACTAGACAGCCTTCAAGTTGGCGGCAGCCATCTTGCCCTTGCGGGGGTCGCGCTGCAACTCGAAGCTCAGCTTCTGGCCCTCATTGAGCGCACCCATGCCGGACTGTTCGACAGCGCTGATGTGCACGAAGACATCGGCTCCACCGTCGTCGGGTTGAATGAAGCCGTAGCCCTTGGTGGCGTTGAACCACTTAACGGTACCTGTGGCCATAATCGTCTCTCCTTCTTGAATTAGACGTCTTTGGTAGAGGGTAAGGTTTGGCTCTTGGGGAGCGAGCAGAGCTCGCCCCAACAGATCAGGCAGCTGCGCGACGCGAGGAACTCCGGCGATGCTTCAGCGGGCGGTCGGGCTCGGCCAGCGCACGCACCACTCCGGCGTAATCGCTATAACCCCTCGCAGCATCGTTCGCAGGGCGCGCTTTCGGCTTGGCAGGGCGCGCGTCCGGCTTTGCTCCGTTCGACCTTTGCTGCCCGTTTCTGGAGTGCGCGCCGTTGGGCAGCAGCACTTTGCCGATCAGCTTTTCGATGTCGCGCAGCAGACCGCGCTCGTTCACATCCACCAGAGAGATCGCCTGACCGGATGCCCCGGCCCGCGCTGTCCGTCCGATGCGATGCACATAGGCCTCGGGCACATTCGGAAGCTCGAAGTTGAAAACATGGCTAACCGCTTCGATATCGATGCCGCGAGCGGCGATGTCGGTCGCCACCAAGGTGCGGACCCGGCCCGCCTTGAAGGCAGCCAAGGTCTTCTCGCGCTGGCCTTGGGTCTTGTTGCCATGGATGGCGGCGGCCGAGAGGCCATCCTGCTCCAAATGACGAGTGACTCGGTCGGCGCCACGCTTGGTGCGGGTAAAGACGATCGCGCGGGTCACGTCATCGGCGCGCAGCAGTTCGACCAGCTTTCGTCGCTTCTCTGCCGCCGGCACCGAGAGCGCCTGCTGCTCGACCAACTCCACAGGCTTGGCTGCCGGCGAAACCGCTACCTCGACAGGATCGCGCATGAAGTCCTTGGCGAGGACACGGATCTCGCGCGGCATGGTGGCGGAAAAGAGAACCGTCTGCCGATCGCGCGGCAGGGCCTGCATGATGCGCCGCATGGCCGGCAGAAAGCCCATGTCCAGCATCTGGTCGGCTTCGTCTAGGACGACAGTGTCCATCTGCCCCAGATCGAGCGAGGCATTGGTCATGTGGTCCAGGAGACGGCCGGGCGTCGCCACGATGATATCGGGGCGGCCGCGCAGGGCACGCAGCTGATTGCGCGAGCTGACACCACCGATGACCAGGGTCGAGGAGACACGCATGAAGCGCCCATAACGGCGCACACCGTCTTCGATTTGTCCTGCCAGTTCGCGGGTGGGTGCCAGTACCAGGCTGCGCGGGCGCAGACCGCCGGTCTGCCCCTTGCGAATTGCCAGCTGATGCAGGATCGGCAGCAGAAAGGCCGCAGTCTTGCCGGTGCCGGTTTGCGCAATGCCGACTAGGTCGCGATTTTGCTTTAACGGGCCGATTGCGGCGTCTTGGATGGGGGTTGCTTGGCTGTAGCCCTCGCTGCCGAGGGACCGAAGAAGAGGCTCGGCCAGGCCGAGATCGATAAAGGAAGTCAAACGTAATCTTTCATAACCCGACAGGGACAAAGGACAAAGACCCATGCCAACGGCCGGAGCGAGTGTTCTTTAGGGAGTCTGCGTAGAAGAACTGCCTGTTGGTGTGCCATCCAGGGCACTCTGTCGATGGGTCAGCCTTCTGTCACACAAGTGATCCATCCGCCGAGGCTGCGCCGCCGACTTCCAAGAGTCAACCTACGCACGCAGCTTCAATGCAAGAGATAGGCATGACGCCCCCCTTAACGCAAGTCCTCTTCTTTGCTTTCAGTGCTGACCGCCGCGGAAGGCATAGGCCGTCGCATTGATGCAACAAGTCCCATAGCGCTAGCATCATCCTCATCGGAAACCAAGGAGGAGACGGCGATGCACGTGGAGGGGCAGGCCTATCGCACCATTTGGGTCGCAGACGACGGCGAAACGGTCGAGGTCATCGACCAGACCAAGCTGCCACACCGATTCCTTCGCCTGCACTTGACCTCATTGGAGGAAGCCGCAGACGCGATCGAGCGCATGGTGGTTCGCGGCGCGCCGCTGATCGGCGTCACGGCTGCCTACGGTCTGGCCTTGGCGATGCGCCAGGATCGGACAGACCAATACCTGGACAGTGCCTATCGCCGCCTGCTTGCAACCAGACCCACGGCGGTCAATCTGCGCTGGGCCTTGGATCGCATCTCTGCCGATCTCAGGCGCTGTCCGCCGCAAGAGCGGGTGGAGACCGCCTATCGGCTGGCCGCAAAAATCGCCGAAGAGGACGTTGGTATCAACGCTGCCATTGGCGAGCAGGGCCTGCCGCTGCTGCGCGCAATCGCCGAGCGCAAGAAGGGCGATCGGGTCAATGTTTTGACCCACTGCAACGCCGGCTGGCTGGCCACGGTCGACTGGGGCACGGCGACGGCACCGCTCTACAAGGCACAGGCAGCGGGCATCAAGCTGCATGTCTGGGTCGATGAAACCCGGCCGCGGAACCAGGGTGCGGCCCTGACCGCCTGGGAGCTAGGCCAGCAGGGCATGTCGCACAGCGTCATCGCCGACAACACCGGCGGCCATTTGATGCAGCATGGCTTGGTCGATCTGGTCATCACCGGGACCGACCGCACCACCGGCAGCGGCGACGTCGCCAACAAGATCGGCACCTACTTGAAGGCCTTGGCCGCCAAGGACAACGGCGTCCCCTTCTACGTCGCCCTTCCCTCGCCCACCATTGACTTTAGCTTGGACGACGGCATCGCCCAGATTCCGATCGAGGAGCGCAGCCCCGACGAGGTGGCCCGCATCACTGGCGAGAACGACAGGGGCGAGATCGAGACCGTGTCTCTCATTCCGGCAGGTTCGACCGCCGTGAACTACGCCTTCGACGTGACACCGGCCCGCCTTGTCACCGGCCTGATCACCGAGGTCGGCATTGCCGAAGCCAGCAGATCGGGTTTGGCAAATCTCTTTCCAGATAGCGCGAGTAAAGGCATGTAACCATCTGGTCTAATAGTAAAAAGTTAACCCAATCACAGCGATTACTCCAGTGTTGATGGCACCGCTTTCGGCGTCCCAGCGGCCATACATGATGCCGCAGATGGTGTGTATGCCTGATGTCAGTCGATAATCGAAACCGACCGTTGCTGCCGTCGTGCGACTTTGGCGATCGGAGCCAACCAAACCTAGCGTTCCCGGCGGGGCTCCCTCCATCTCGCCGTGAGAATAGCCAGTCGCCGGAGCTGTAAGAGATCCCGGCGTCCCAAGACTGCCCCGTGGTCGACCGCACGAGCCGCTCGCTATCGAAATCCAGCTCACCTTGTGTAATTCATTGGCGTAGGAGCCGCCGATGGTCACGCCGGCATAGGTCATATTGATGCCGAAGGTGACGGCTTGATAGTCTTTTCCGCCGAGGTCCTCGACTGCTCGAGATGCTTGGGCTCGTCGATAGCCTGTAGCAAAAGCGACGTCGACCTCGCCCAGGGTCTCGACATAGTTCGCCCCGACCGAGATACCGTTGTAGTACTGCAGGTTCCTGTCCGCTTTATCCGGAAAATTCTGCCCGCCACCCTTGTCGCTGATCGCGGGTGCATAGCTGACACCGAGTTGGAAGCCGGACATGCGCAGCGTGTAGTAAATTACCACATGCTCGGTCTCACCGAAATCCAAATTAGGTCGAGGTCGCAGGCGAGATGAAGATCACGGTGCTATCGGTATTGGGTGGAATGAAAACCGTGACCCAGCCGGAGTTAAGCGGTAGGCTGACGACCGGTGCCGCATAGTGCGATAGGCTGCCGAGTAGTTGCTCCCGAGTTCAAGACGGTCCAGCGACGACTCGACCCAGGCAAAGCGCTGTTCAACGGTAAAGATCTCGTTGGGTTCGAAGGCAAAGATCTCGATCTCGATGGTGGCCCCGAACTGCATAGCGTTGTCGTGCGTGTAGCGGCCGGCCAACTCCAGCTTGGTGTTCTTCCACAAGCCGGTGGAGCCATAGTCGGTCACATCGCTCGGGTCGTCGCGGCTGGGCGAATCGTTGATCGACCCGGCGCTAAAGAGCGTATTGGAGTAGCCGCCAAATTTGAGGGTGATTCCGTCGGATGCTCGCGCCTCGGCAGCAAGCGCCGAGAGCGCATAGAGGGCCGAAGTGCTAAGAGGACGGCCCTGAAAGACACCCGCCCCTCCAGTGCAATGGGAGATCGTTTTGAGTCTAATCGGCAAGGGGTGGATCCCATGCTTCGCGTCGCCGCGCGGCCGCAACCAGATCGGCGACAGTTGCAATCGGCCGAGCCGGAACCATCAAGTCCCGCGCCAAGGCAATCGAGCGTGCCTCGCCGCGCGCACGCTTCACGGGATCTTCGATCCACTCGAAATCGATGTTGTGCGCCAAGCCCAGAGTCCTGCGAATGAATTCGGCGCCGATGAAACCCAGGGTTTCGCCGAAGAGGTCACGCATCCAAGCCTGCCGCTCCTCCTCCAAGGCCACCTTCCCGGCCGTCCCCTCAAACAGGCAAGCCGGATAGCCGTCGCCTTGGGCGGCATCGCTGCGCCAGAGTGCCAGAAACTTCTCGGCAAAGCCTATCCAACAGCCCTCGACACACTGCAAGATCCATTCGCGATAGGCATCACGTGCGCCCGGCTCTTCCTCATGTCCCGACTGCGAGAAATAGTTCATCAGCAGGTTGGCCAGAAGTGTACCCAAATCGAAGCCGATCGGTCCGACGAAGGCGAATTCCGGGTCGATCACCCGCGTATCCTCTTCCGTCAGCATGATAGAGCCGGCATGCAGGTCGCCGTGCAACAGGGTCTGACCATTGTTCATAAAGGCGATCTTCAGGCGAGAGATGGCGCGCTTCATCGCCCAATCTTCCCTGAGTTCGGCCGCCATTCGATCTAAATGCGGGCTGGTCCAGCGATTCTTCTCGGCTAGCATGTAGGGTTCGGTAAAGATCAGGTCTTCTGTAATCTTGCAGAGCGCCGTGTTGCTGGCGAAGGCCTCCAGCAGACCCTTCTTCCGCTCTGCCGTGAGCGCCAGGTCACTGGTGTGGAAGTAGGTCTTGGCGGTGAATTCGGTGATTGCCTCAACGAAGCCGGGATAGATCTTCCCGGCGATCATGCCGTGGCGCATGATGATATGCGGCTCCAGCAACTCCATCGCGATCAAGGCCAAGGTCTCGTCGTAGTGAACGACCTTCGGGACCGCACTTGGTACCAGTTCCTCCTGCAAGGTGAGGGCCTTATGCTCGTAGTGCGCCCGGGTGAGTGGCAGGGGCCAGCTTTCGCCGACTAGGCGCACGTAGGGCAATGCCTGCTTGACGGCCAGACCGCCGGCCGGACCACGTAGCTTGAACACCAGGTTGAGATTGCCGTCTCCTACCTCCTCGATCTGCCAATCTCCGGCCTTGCCGCCCAGGCGGTGCGCAATCGTCTCCTGCTCTGCGGCATAGGCGCCAAGATCTTCGGGACCGAGTGCTCGATAACCGGGCGGAACCGGCAAGCTAGCAACCATAGGTCATTCCCTCTCCTCTCTTCTGCCTGCCGATCATTGCCAGCACGCTGCGCCCTGTCCAGCGCGCTTAGGAGCTAGGGTGAAATCTCACAGCGATTCCCAAAACGTTTGCGCAAGGAGTCGTTATCGGCTTAGGCTACTTCCCGACGTGGTATTTCAAGTCCGCTCGGAGGGCTCTGTGCTGCCATGTAATGCCCCGCGTTGTCAGCGGGATTGCAGGCAGCCGGACTGTTCGGAGGAGAAGCGGTGTGAGTTCGCGCCCAGCAGCGCAAGCCAGCAGTCGGGTAAGGAGAAGCCCGGCCAAAGGACAGGCCGGAGGATCGGAAGCGCGCGCACAGGCGCCGACGATCAAGGATGTGGCGCGCGCTGCCGGCGTCTCCGTCACCACCGTCTCCCATGTCTTCAATCAGACCCGCCCGGTGGCCGCCGAGACGCGAATCAGGGTCAAGGCTGCAATCGACGAGTTGGGCTACTCGCCTTCGACCTTGGCCCGCGCGCTCAAGGGAGAGCCCACCGGAACCATCGGCATGCTGACCACCTCTTCAACCAACCCCTTCTTTGCCGAGGTCATCAGTGGTGTCGAGGAGCGCTGCTTTGAACTGGGCTACTCCCTAATCCTCTGCAACACCGGCGAAGACCGCGAGCGCATGAGTGCGCAGCTTGCCACCATGCTGCAGAAACGAATCGACGGCTTGGTGGTGATGACCACCAACGACGAGCCCAGAATATTCCAAGACCTGCGCAGCCTGGGCGGGCTGCATCTGGTTGCCATCGACACCGACGAGCTGGATCAGGTCATCGTCATCAACGACGATTCCGAGATTGGCGGCGGGCTCGCGGCACGCTTTCTACTGGATCGCGGCTTTCGTCGCATCGCCGTTATTGCCGGCCCCACCAATCACCCGCGGGCGCACCGCCGACTGGCCAGCTTCGCCGCCGTCCTCGAGGCGGCGGGCCTGCAACTCGAATCGGCTCTGGTCCACGCCGCCGACTTGACCCTGGCCGGCGGCGACCGGGCGATGCAGCGCCTACTTGCCGAACAGGATCGGCCGCCCGAAGCCGTCTTTTGCATGAATGATCTGAGCGCCATCGGTGCCATGCACGCGGCCCGCCAGGCCGGGCTGGAAGTACCGCGAGATCTCTCGATCATCGGCTATGACGACATCGAGATGGCGGCCTACAGCCAACCGCCGCTGACCACAATCCGCCAGCCCACATTAGCAATCGGCCGCACCGCCGCTCAGCATCTGATCGCTCTCGTCGAGGGTAACGAGAGCAGCCATGCGCCCGTGACCCTGCCGCCGCGCCTGATCGAGCGCCAGTCGGTCGGCTTCGGTCCGGGTATGGTATCCGCCCCAAGAAAGGAGACAGCATGAGCTTGGAAAGCCCGGGACCGGCCAGCCCACCGAGCCAAATCGTGCGCGGCGATCCCGCGACCTATCCCGATTGGTTCCAGGCGCGCAAAAGCTCCAAGCCACTGATCGTCTCACGCTGGGTGCCGATTCTCCTGGTCGGCCTGCCGGTCCTAGTGTTGCTGGCGATCGTCATCTATCCGACGATCTGGATGTTCTATCATTCGCTGCGGGACACCAACATCACCGGGCTCTTCACCGGTAACACGACCTTCATCGGCTTTGAGAACTATGCGACGGTGGTGAACTCCGGGCGCTTCCACGACTCGCTCTGGCATCTGGCGCTATACCTATTCTTCGGGGCCTGCTTTCAGGTCCTTTTGGGCACGGTCCTGGCGCTGATCATTTACGAGTACCTCAAGTCCAATCTGGCCCGTGCCTTGGTCTTGATCCTCCTGGTGCTGCCGATGATGCTGCCGCCCTCGATCGTCGGCACCCTCTGGCGTTTCCTGCTGACGCCCTCCAACGGCGCCATCAACCAGGCCCTGCTGGACCTCGGACTTATCGGTAGCCACATTGAATGGTTCAACGCCGGCGTCTCGCTCTGGTCGATCATCATCGCCGACATCTGGAACTGGACCGCGCTACCGCTTCTGATCGTCTATTCCGGCCGGGTCTCGCTGCCGCCGGCGGTCTACGAGGCCGCCCGCGTCGACGGTGCTGGCCAGTGGAAGGTGCTTCGCCGCATTACTCTGCCGATGCTGAAAGAGGTGATTGCGATCGCCTTCATACTGCGCTTCACCGACGCCTTCAAGTTCGTAGACCTGGTCTATGTCATGACCTCCGGCGGTCCGGCACAGTCCTCGGAGCTACCCACCTACATCGCCTTCCAGCGTGGCATCCGTGAGTTCGCCATCGGCGAGGCGGCCGCCTACGCCATCATCATCTTCGCCATCTCTGCCATCATCGTGACTCTTTTCCTGAAGTACATGAAGCGCGTCATGAAGGCCCAAGGTCTTGCTTAGTGGTCCGATCGCAACGTTTGGGTCCCAAGCGTTGCGTGAATCGGCCCACCAGATCGATAGGTTGGTGGTGAGCATCAGACCGGTGAATGGGAACCATCCGTTTGATGCTCACCACTAGGGGGAATGCCGTGACCGCAAGCGCAGAGATGATGGCAGGGGATGCCGAGGCACAGGCAGCAGAGCGCTGGCGCATGGTCCGCTATCTCTTCCTGATCTTTCTGGGTTTCTGGCTGCTCTTCACCCTTTTCCCACTCTATTTCATGGCGATTACCGCCTTCAAGTCGGCGGCCGAGACCAACCTGACACAGCCGACCTTCTGGCCGAGGGAATGGTTTCCCGAGAACTTCGTCGGCGTCTTCGCCGAGCCGACCAACTTCAGCGCGCTGGTCGACAGCTTCATCATCGCTACCGGCAACACCCTCTTGGCGCTGCTGTTGGGCAGCCTCGCCGGCTATGCCTTCGCCCGTTTCCCAAGGCAGGCCGGCGGCGAAAACCTGGCCTTCTGGATGCTGTCAAATCGCATGTTCCCTCCGGTCGCCATTCTGGTGCCAATGTTCTTCCTCTTCGACAACACGCCCTGGGGCACTGACAGCCACATATCGCTCATCATCCTCTATCTGGTCTTCAACCTGCCTCTGGCGACCTGGCTGATGATGGTCTTCTTCCGCGATGTCCCGCGCGAGCTGGAGGAAGCCGCCTATCTGGACGGCTGGCGCCCGCTCCGCGCCTTCGTGAAGGTGACCCTGCCGCTGGTCCTGCCCGGGATGATTTCGGTCGCCATGCTCTGCTGGATCTTCGCCTGGAACGAGTACCTCTTCGCCAACCTTTTCGTGGGCTCGGACGTGCGCACCTACACCATCGTGATTCCCACCTTCACGCACGGCTCGCAGACTCTTTGGAACCTGCAGATGGCCTTTTCTCTCATCGCGATGATTCCGCCGGTGGTGCTCTTCATCGTGCTGCGCCGCTACATGGTGCGCGGTCTCTCGCTCGGCGTCGTGAAGGGCTAGCGGCATGGCGAGACTCAGCGTAGAGGGCCTCTGCAAGGGCTGGGACTTCCCGGTGATCGACGACCTCAGCTTCGAGATCGAAGAAGGCGAGTTCTTCGTGGTCGTCGGGCCATCGGGCATCGGCAAGACCACCCTGCTGCGCCTGATCGCCGGCCTGGAGTCGGCCGACCGCGGCAGCGTGCGTCTGGGCGAGAAGGACATCATCCGCCTGCCCCCCTACCGCCGCCGCGTGGCCATGACCTTCGAGTCCTACGCCCTCTACCCTCACCTCACCGTCTTCGAGAACATCGCCAGCCCCTTGCGCGCCCGCAAGGCCGACCGCACCACCATTGAGGCCCGCGTCAAGGCGGTCACCAAGCTGCTGCGCATCAACCACCTACTGGATCGCAAACCGGGCGAGGTCTCAGGCGGGCAGAAGCAGCGCACCGCGCTGGGTCGTACCTTGGTTGCCGACCCCGAGGCCTTCCTGCTGGACGAGCCGATCTCGCACCTCGACGCCAAGATCCGCCACGAGCTTAGGATGCAGTTTCACACACTCGAGGATCTCCGCCGGGTCGCGACCGTCTATGTCACCCACGACTATGCCGAGGCCCTGTCGCTCGGCGATCGGATCGGCGTGATGGGCAACGGCGGCCGTCTGGTTCAGGTCGGCACCGCCCGCGAACTCTTCGAGCGGCCCAAGACGCTCTTCGTCGCCGAGCACCTGGGGCAGCCGACGATCAATGTCATCCCCGCCACCCTGCAGGAGGAGGCAGGGCAACTCTACGCCTGTGCCGAGAGCGCCGCCTTTCGCCTCGCTTTCTCCGAGCGCCAGAGCCGGTTGTTGAACGGCGCCAATGTGTGCCGCGTGGTGATCGGCCTCAGGCCTCAGCACGTCCGCCCCACGGACGAGCACCGAGGCGACGGCTTGGAGATGGACGCCAAGGTCGACATCTTCGAGGCGCTGGGGTCCAACGGCATCATGATAACACAGGCCGCGGGCGTGCAGTTGATCGCCTTGACCGACCCGGAGCGCCACTTCGACCCCGGTGCGAACGTGCGCCTGACCATCGACAGCGAAGCGCTTCATCTCTTCGACGCCGACAGCGGCTCGAGCCTGCTGGAGGAGGCCTGATGGCCCGCGTCACCCTCAATGTCATCAACAAGATATACGGCTCCGGCAGCCGCGCCGTGCACGCGGTACAAGACTTGAACCTCGCCATCGAAGACGGCGAGTTCGTCGCGCTGCTCGGCCCATCTGGCTGCGGCAAGACCTCGACCTTGCGCATGATCGTCGGCCTGGAGAGCGTGACTTCCGGCAGCATTCGCTTCGACGAGACCGAGGTCACCCATCTGGAGCCGCAGCAACGCAATGTGGCCATGGCCTTCGAGACCTATGCGCTCTACCCTAACTTCATCATCGAAGAGAATCTGGCCTTCCCACTCGAGGTCCGTGGCATTCCGGCAGCCGAACGCAAGCGCAAAGTCCAGCAAGTGGCTGAATTGCTGCACATCACGCCGATCCTCAAGGAAAAGCCACCAGGGCTCTCCGGCGGCCAGCAGCAGCGCGTGTCACTTGGACGCGCACTCATCAGAGATCCTGCAGTCTTCATCCTGGACGAGGTCATGAGCCACCTGGATGCGCACCTGAAGTTCCAGATGCTTTTCGATCTGAAGCGTCTGCACCGCGATCTGAAGCGCACCATGATCTACGTGACCCACGATCAGGTCGAGGCCTTGGCCCTGGCCGACCGAATCGCCGTCATGTCGAATGCCAAGCTGCAGCAGATCGGCGACCGTGCCACCCTCTATAATCGCCCTGCCAATGCCTTTGTGGCCGACTTCATCGGCGAGCCGCCGACCAACTTCTTCAAGGCCCATCCCCATCAGGAAAACGGCAGCCTGCGTCTCCAGGTGGACGACAGTTCGATCGCCTTCGACTTGACTGAGGAAGCGCAGAACCTGCTCCGCAATGCAGATGCATCTGCCTACACGGTGGGGCTCCGGCCGCAGAATCTGACCCTGGAGCCGGCCGGCGGCTCCCTGGAGGCCAAGGTCACGATCAATGAGTACCTCGGCGAACGCTCCATCCTCACGCTTCAGAATGGCACCGCGCGCTTCCGCGCCTTGGTGCCACCGGGCACCCTTGCGGCGCAGAACGATGCAATTGCGCTGCACTACGACCCGGCGCGTGTCATGATCTTCGATGCCAAGACGGAGAACCTGATCATCTAACCTGGACATCGACAAGACCAAGATCCGCAATCATGCGGGCAGAGCCAAGCATTTGGCCTCGAGGGATCGCACCGAGGGGCAAACTGGGCGTTTCAACAGGAGAAGGGAGGAGAAGATGTCTCTTTTTAATGGATGGACCCGGCGCAAGTTCATACGCAACGTGGCGATGGGCGCCGGTAGCGCGGCCATGGCAAGTGTACCGGGCAAGCTCGCTTGGGG
The DNA here is from genome assembly GCA_965202755.1 of Rhodospirillales bacterium. Lineage (GTDB taxonomy): Bacteria > Pseudomonadota > Alphaproteobacteria > Kiloniellales > JACOMY01 > JACOMY01. Next base: position 72,940 of record CBDBCL010000004.1, read on the forward strand.
TGCTCAGCCGGTCCCGCCCGGCAAGAAGCTCTTCAATGACATAGATCTGCGCTACTTCCAGGACTCCAACTGGCTGAACGCGCCGCTTTGGCTGTCGCCCTTGCTGCAGAAAGAGGCCGGCGTCGGCATCAAATCGCGGGAGCTCTATGACGGCGGCGATGCCGTGGCGAAGATCCTGCCGCAGCTCCTGACCAGCAAGCCGCGTTTCGACTGGGTTCAGTACCCCTCGCTCTTTTTCGGTGCCTTCGCCTCCACCGGACAGCTGGAACCGCTGGACGAGTACTACGAGAAGTACGACGGCACCCAAGACTACCTCGATTGGGTGATGCCGGCCTATCGCGAGTTCTACACCAAGTGGGACGGCAAGAATTACGGCTTGATGCTGGACGGAGACATCCACATCCTGCACTACCGCCAGAGCTACTTCGACAACCCCGACCTGCAGAAGAAGTACTCCAAGCGCTTCCAGAAGGACCTGGCCGTGCCGACCACCTGGCCGGACTTCCTGAAGGTCACGCAGTTCATGACCGAGGAACTTTCCAGCCAAGGCATCTACGGCACCTCGATGGTGGTCAACCCGCCTAATTTCGGCTGGGGCTTCTGGATGGACATCGCCGCCTCGGCCGGCGTCAACTACTTCGACGAGAACATGAACCCGGTGATCAACCAGGGTAAAGCTGCCGAGAGCCTGGACATGTACAAGGAGATTATCAAGTTCGGCCCGCCGGGCGCGGAAGCCATGGACATCGGCACCACCATCCAACGCTGGCAGTCGGGCTCCGACGTGATGAGCGTCTGGTGGATCGATCTGGCCGAGTTCACCGTCCAGCAGCAGGGTCCGGAAAAAGCCGAAGATCAGCGCGGCGCCATCGTACCGGGCTGGGTGAACGACGACAATTCGATCACCCATCGTGCCATCTCGCTTTGGTGTCGGACCGCTTCGATCCCGAAGAACCTGCCGCAGGACGTGAAGGACGCGGCCTTCTACTTCATCTACCGCATGTCCCACCCGGACTACTCCGACCACATCGTGGCCGATCCCTACTGCGGGTCCGATCCCTTCGGCTCGTCGCACTACACCGACTATGCGGCGCAGTACTATATCGAGCCGAACCCGCAGCGCAGCACCTCGGACCTCTGGCCGACCAACGACGGCATCTTCAAGACCTTCGAGACGGCGCGAAACCACCTCGATGCCGGTCTTGCCAATGTCGAAGTCGGCTACCCCCAGTTCTTCTGGGAGGGAGCGCCTGAGTACGCCGACGCGCTCGGTCGCAACATCTCCAAAGCGATCTCCGGCGACCTGACTTCGCAGCAGGCCCTGGACGAGGCCGCCGAGGAGTGGGTGAAGATTGCCCAGAAGCTTGGACTGGACAGCCAGAAGGCGCAGTACAAGAACTTCATCGATGGCGCGCGTGCGCTTGGATACAAGATCTAGAAGCCGACCGCCCGCGCCCTCTAGGCGCGGGCGGTTTTCCCTTCTGTTCCAGCATCTAAGGGCCGTTTGATGAAAACATTTCTGAACGAGAGCGGACTTACTGTGGATGCGTGCACTCGCGCCCTCCCCAAAGCTCAACCATGCTGAGGGGGCTTTCCCCACTTCTCGGCGTCGATCTGCTATGGGTGTTGGAAAGCATGGGCCATGGCGACGACCTCGCCTTGGTCGATCGGAATTTCCCGGCCGGTTCGACAGCGATGGCCACCGCGTCCGGTCGCCTCATTCGATTGGAGGGTGCCGATAGCGGTTAACCCGCCGAGGCCATCCTCTCGCTCTTCCCTCTCGACAGTTTCGTCGAGACACTGCTGGTGCATATGCAAGTGGTCGACCGACCCGACCAAATCCTAGATGTCCATCGAGAGGTCCTCACCCTCGCCAATCGTGCCGAGCCGGAAACCGTCACGATGTCGAGCCCGGAGCACCACGCCTTATACGTGGCCGCCCGCAAGGCCTTTGCCGTGGTGCAAACCACGGAGGCGCGCCCTTATGCCTGCTTCCTACTTCGCAAGGGCGTGATCTTTGACTGATCCTTCGCCCCGGCCAGCCACAAGCAAGGACGCGTGACACAATGCCGTCTCAGGTCACGGTCTTCGGCTCGGTCAATCTGGATCTGATCGTCCAGGTCCCGCAGTTACCCAAGCCCGGCGAGACGGTGACAGGCGGCAGCTTTCTCTCTGCTCCAGGAGGCAAGGGTGCAAACCAGGCACTGGCCGCGGCGCGCGCAGGCGCTGCAACCGTACTGATCGGCGCCGTCGGCGAAGATGCCTTCGCCGATCAATCGCTGCCCTTGCTGCAGGCGGCCAAAGTCAATCTGGACGGACTTCTCCGCTTACCGCAACCAACGGGAACCGCACTGATCCTGGTCGAGGAGAGCGGCGAGAACCTCATCGCCGTTGCCTCAGGCGCCAACTATGCCCTGGCGAGCGACGCTCTCCCGGCGATGACTCTCGGTCCTGACGAAGTCCTTCTCAGTCAATTGGAGATGGATCTCGCCGTCACCGCCGAGGTTCTGCGCCGCGCCAAGGCCGCCGGCGCGAGGGTGCTGTTGAACCTGGCACCCTTCCGACCGGAGGCCGCTGCCTTCCTGGCAAATGCCGACGCCTTGATTTTGAACCAAGGCGAGGCCCAAACACTAGCCACCGAGATCGACCTGGAGCCGACTCGTCTGAACCGGCTCGCTCCTGCATTGGCAGAGGCGACCGCGAGCGATGTCGTCATCACTCTGGGCGCCGAAGGGCTGGTGGCGCAGATCGGCGGCAAGGCATTCGAGCAACCCGCTTTTCCTGTTTCTGTGATCGACACGGTGGGCGCCGGCGACGCCTTCTGTGGTTACCTGGCCGAGTCTCTGGCGCGGCGAGGCTGCATCGATGCCAGAGCTCTGCGCTATGCCGCAGCGGCAGGCTCCCTCACCTGCACGCGCAGCGGCGCACAGACTGCAATTCCGCCACGCCCGGAGGTCGAAGCGCTGCTCGACTAGGATTGCGGATATCCACAGAGGAAAGAGTAATAAGTGAACTTCCAGGGCGCAAAGGCCAGATCCAGACCGGCGACGGCATCACCCTGCACTATCTGGAGGCAGGCAGTGGTCAGCCGCTGCTGATAATCCCCGGCTGGTCGCAGACTGCCAAGCAGTTCAAGCATCAGATCACCGGCCTTAGTGACCGCTACCGCGTCATCGCGCTGGACATGCGCGGTCATGGGCAATCTGAGAAACCCGAATATGGATACCGGATCAGCCGTTTGGCCAAGGATGTCCACGAGGTGATCGAGGCCATGGATCTGAAAGAGGTCGCAATCCTCGGCCATTCCATGGGCTACTCGGTCATCTGGTACTACTGGGATCTCTTCGGATCCGAGCACCTCTCGAAGATCCTGCTGATCGACCAGATGCCGGTCGTCACCCAAAATCCCGCGTGGAGCGAGGCGGAGGCCAAGGACTATGGCACCCCCTTCACCACGGAGAGCCTCTACGAAACGGTGAACGTTCTGGCCGGCCCTAGGGGCGTGGAGACGACGCAGGGCTTCATCGGCAACATGGTGACCGCAGCCATGTCGCAGGAGGTTCGCGACTGGGTGATCGCCTGCAACCTGCAATTTCCCCGCCGCCATGCCGCAAGCCTACTGCTCGATCACGCCAGCATCGACTGGCGCGATACAATTCCTCGCATCAGGCTCCCGACACTGATCGTGGGTGGACGGGCCAGCCTCATTCCCTGGACCGCCTGTGCCTGGATGCAGGCTCAGATACCCGGCTCGCGCCTGGAGATCTTTGAAGAGGAAGAAGGCGGGCAGCACTTCATGCTCATCGAGAATCCTAGCAAGTTCAACGCGATAGTCGCTGATTTTCTAGACAACTTAAGCCACGCTCTAGCCCGCCTCGATGGCTTCCGCGCAGCGCTCGGCAACCAGGATCGTCGGCATCTGGGTGTTGCCGGAGGTCACGTTCGGAAACACCGAAGCATCGGCCACACGCACGCCCTCGAGCCCGCGCGCACGCAGTTTCGGATCGACCACACTCATGTCATCTCTGCCCATGCGGCAGGTTCCGCAGAGATGGTAGAGAGTCGTGCAGTGGCCGCGAACGAAATCGCCGATCTCTTCGTCGCTCTGGGCTTCGGCCGAGGGCGTGATCTCCTTGTCGAGTATCTCTGCCAAGAGTAACTGGGCAGCAATCTTTCGATTGAGACGAACTCCAGCCACCAGGGTCGCCAAATCGCTGCCGCTCTGGTCACTGGAGAAGTACTTGGGGTCGATGATGGGGTGCTCTAGCGGATTGTCCGATCACAGGCGGATCTCACCGCGCGACCGCGGTCGCTGCAACGTGGAATGCAGGGTCAGGCCCGGCCGCGCCGCTAGATAGCGGGCATGGTCCCTTGCCGAAGCAGCCGCCGCATAGAACTGCAGGTCCGGCTTGGCGACATCCGGTCCGCTGCGGACATGACCACCCGTCGACACCCAGTTCGAGGCGATGGGTCCGCTACGGGATTGCTGCCACTCGGCCATCGCCTGAGCCATCTCGGCATCGCTCATGCCGTTAATCCCCACCGGCCCTTTGCTGTGGAAGGTGATCGGAATATTGATGTGGTCTTGCAAATTCTTGCCGACACCGGGAAGACGTGCGCTGGCGCCACTCCGGTTTGGCGCAGTTCCTCGGCCGGCCCGATGCCTGACTGCAACAAAATCTGCGTCGAACCGATCGAGCCCGACGTCAGCACGATCTCACCCGATGAGCGGGCGATCTCCGGTCGCCCCTTCTCTAGATACTCGACCCCGACCGCACGGCCGCCCTCGAGCAATAGGCGCAAGGTCAAGACGCCCGTCTTGACCGTCAGGTTCGGGCACGGCAACGCCGGCACAAGATAGGCCTCAGCCGTCCCGAAGCGCTGGCCCCCTTTGCAGTAGGCCTGATAGCGTCCACAGCCTTCATGGTTGGCACCATTGAAGTCGTCGTTGAGCGGCAGCCCGGCCGCTTGCGCCGCCTCCAACCAGAGATCTTCGACCGGATCGATAAAAGGCACATCGGTGATGTTCAGCGGCCCGCCGGAGCCATGGTAGTCACTGTTGCCGAAGCGCTCGTTATGCTCGCTTGCCTTGAAGCTTGGCAGAACGTCTTTCCAGGCCCAGCCGGGGCAACCCATGGCCGCCCAGCGATCATAGTCGGACGGCAGACCGCGGATATAGACCATGGCATTGATCGCGCCCGACCCGCCCACCGCCTTGCCCCGCGGCCAGGCCATGCGGCGCATCTTGCAACCTAGCTGCGGCAGGGTGTGATAGGCTCAATCGATCTCGCTATCGACGTGGCTGAGCTACATCGCAGGCATGTCGCTGGTTGGCGGCACCGCTTCGCCTGCCTCTAGCAAGAGAACTCGACGTTGCGGATCTTCGCTCAGCCTGGCAGCCAGCACACAACCAGCCGAACCGGTACCGACAATGATCGCATCGTACATGGAAATCCCTCCCCGATAGCTGGCCCTCAAGTCGCTAGTTTGCCCGCCTGCTTGACATTTCGGCGAGCCGCCTCGGCGGCTGCTTCCGGCCAGTTGCGGCGCGCAATGTCACCATCGTGGTGATAGGCATGGCAGGAATTCAGCAGGGTCGGCCAGGTGGCGGCAGGTCTCGCCTTGTCACTCTCGGCCGCTGCTTCGCCGCTCTCCGCCAACTTGCGACGCCGCCGGGACAAGGCGGGCACGATAGCCTGGAAGGCCGGCGTCGCCATGACATAGAGCAGCTCGACCATATGCGTGCAGCCATCCACACCGCCCAGACACGAGGTGATTGCCCGCCGCCACCCGATCCCCACCTTGACGCTGACCATCCGCTGAAAGTTCGGCGCAATCGCCGGGCAGATGCGATGCGGGCCGCTATCGGTCGTCACCTTGATCGCGACGATCGTCAGGCTATCGTCCAGGGTCAGGCGGATCCACATGTCGTGGATCGCCTCGCCCGCGGCCACCCAGCCACTCTCTCGGTCTTTGTTCGGAAAGCTATAGGGCTTCTTGTCGGTGATGCGGCCTTCTAGAGCAGATGCACCAATCACTGAATCGATTGTGATGTAACGGGATGATGCAAGTCTGATTGAAGGTCTCCAGACAAGGAGGGCTTGGATGGGACGAGCATTGAGTGGCGATCTGCGGGTTCGTGTTTTGAAGGCATCGCAGGCGGGCCTGTCGGCGCGTGGTGCGGCGGCGCGGTTCGGTGTGGCGCCATCGACCGCGATCCGCTGGATATCGGGGCGAAAGCCGGTGAGTTGGAACCGCGACCGACCGGTCGTCGACGCGGGTCGAGCCTTGAGGGGCATGAAGGCTTCATCGTGGGCCTGATTGAGACTGACCCTGATTGAGACTGACAAGGACATCACGCTCAATGAGATGGTGGTGCGCCTCGCGGACGAGCGCGACGTCCGGATTGGCCGGAGCGCGCTGAACAACTGGCTGCGCAGGTGTGGCTTCACGTACAAAAAAACCGCGCACGCATTGGAGCAGGAGCGGCCGGAGGTCTTGAGAAAGCGCCAGGCCTGGTTTGACAGCCAACTCGACTTCGATCCGGCTAGGCTGGTCTTCATCGACGAGACGGGCCTGTAGACGAAGATGGCGCGGCTGCGTGGGCGTTCCAAGCGGGGCGAGCGTTGTCGCACGGGCATCCCCCACGGTCATCCCCCACGGGCATTGGAAGACAACCACCTTTACCAGCGCGCTTCGGCTGACCGGAATGACCGCGCCGATGGTGCTCGACGACGCCATGAATGGCGTCGCTTTTCTTGCCTATAGCGAGCAAGCGCTGGCGCCGACCCTCAATCCCGGAGATGTCGTGATCATGGATAACGTGCCGGCGCACAAGGCCGCCGGCGTCCGCCAGGCCATCGAGGCCACAGGCGCCACCCTCACATATCTGCCGCCCTACAGTCCCGACTTCAACCCAATCGAGATGGCATTCGCCAAGCTCAAATCACCGATCCGCGCAAAGGCCGAAAGAAGCGTCAGCACCCTCTGGAATACCGTGGGCGACATCACCGGTCTGTTCGAGCCGCAAGAGTGCGCAAACGATTTCGCACCAGCAGACTGTGACCCACCATAAAATGAATGTGCTCTAGGTTCCATAGGCCGTCCTCACGACCGAAGGCCTGAAAGTCGTAGCGGCGCGGGTGCAAGAACTCTCGCGGCTTGGCGGGCGACAGCGGCATTGTGGGCTCCAAACTCATGGGAAGAACGGTCGTTTGCGGACCTACTCGGGTATTTCGCTAGCAGTGGGCAGCGGCGTCACCTTGATTTCGGTGATCTGGTTGCGTTCCCGCTTCATAATCTCGAACCTGAGCCCTTCCAGCGCAAAGCTCTGTCCGATTTCCGGTATGGTTCGCGTTTGATAGAGCAAAAGTCCGGCGATGGTCGAGGCATCGTCGTCCGGCAATCGCCAGTCGAACTGACGATTGAGATCGCGCAGAGTAACGCGACCGTTGACCAGCATGCTGCCGTCGACTTGGCGCCGGACACCCTCGATCACCTCATCGTTCTCGTCGGCGATCTCGCCGACGATCTCCTCCAGAATATCTTCAAGGGTGACGATCCCTTGCACCACGCCGTACTCGTCGACCACCACGGCAAAGTGTTCATGTCGCTGTTGGAAAGCCTGCATCTGCGACAGAAGATCAGTCGTATCGGGGATGAACCAAGGCCGTCTCGCGACCTCGATCACGTTGATCCGGGCGGCTGAGTCTTCACCTTTGTGTAAAGCGCGCAGCAGCCTTTTGGCATGAATGATTCCGACAATGTTGTCGGCGTCCTCCTGCCAGAGGGGAATGCGCGTATAGGGGCTGTCCAGGATCTGATCGATGATCTGCGACACCGGCAGATCCGCATCGATTGTCACCACATCGCCGCGGTGGGTCATGATCTCCGACACCTCGACCCCGGCCAAATCAAGTATCGAGCGCAACATCGCCCGCTCTTCACGGTCTTCGGCCCCCGCATGCAGGTCGATGGCGCCACGCAGCTCCTCTTCCCGCTCCTCCCGGTCCGGTGCGGAATCGGCGGTGGAGACGCCGATCAGGCTCAAGGATCCGCGCACCGTCCAATTCAATGCCAAGGTCACCGGTGCGAAGACCACGACCAAGCTGCGCAGCACTGGCGCCATGACCAGAACCGTACGGTCGGCATTGTTGATGGCGTAGGTCTTAGGCAGTACCTCTGCAAAGATCACCACCAGCGCCGTCATCATCAAAGTGGCATAGACGATGCCGGCGTCGCCGAACCAAGTGATGAAGAGACTGGCGCTCAAGGTCGAGGCCAGGATGTTCACCAGATTGTTGCCGACCAGGATCGTGCCGATCACGCGCTCGCGGTCTTGCCACAAGCGATTGACCAAGGCTGCACGCTTGACGCCCTGCTGGGCCAAGGTGTGCATGCGATGGCGCGATGAGGCTGTGAGGGCCGTCTCGGAGCTGGAAAAGAAGCCCGAAAGGATCAAGAGCACCAGAATGGCACCCAAGAGTAGATATTCGCTGTCCATGTCCTCTCAAATCACCGTCGGGTCGCTACCGCGGCGCTCCCACTCTTGGAATCTGGCCCGGGGGGGTGGTCACCCTGCCAGCCAAGTCTCCAGCAAGGATTCAACCGCCACCAGATTGACATCGGGGGCGACGAAAGCCGCGCCGATGCCATGCACAAGTATGAAGGTAATGCGGCCCGAAGCAACTTTCTTATCTCGCTGCATCAGGGCAACCAATTGCTTGGCATCGAGGGAGATCCCCTTGAGGAAGCGCGCCTGCGTCGGTAGCCCCAGTCGCGTCAAATGCGATTTGACGCGCGCCGCTTCGGCGGGATCGCAGTAACCCAGCTTGACCGAGAGATCGAAGGCCAAACGTATACCCAGTGCAACACCCTCCCCATGCAACAGACAGTTGTCATAGCCGACAACCGCTTCCAGCGCATGGCCGAAGGTATGCCCCAGATTGAGCAGGGCCCGATCCCCGGATTCCAACTCGTCGCGGGCCACGATACCCGCCTTGGCCGCGCAGGACCGCAAGACTGCTTCCTGCAAGGCCAGCGGATCGCGTTTCAGGACCGAAGCGCCGGCATCTTCCAACCACTCGAAGAAGCTCCGATCGCCCAGCAGGCCGTACTTGACCACCTCGGCATAGCCGGCCCGCATCTCTCTGGCCGGCAAACTGGCCAAGAGATCGCTGTCGGCCACGACCAAGCGCGGCTGGTGGAAAGCCCCGATCAGGTTCTTGCCTTCCGGGATGTCGACCGCCGTCTTGCCGCCAACAGAAGAATCCACTTGGGCCAGGAGGGTCGTCGGCACCTGGACGAAGCCGATACCGCGCAGGAGAATGGCCGCAGCAAAGCCGACCAAATCGCCGACGACACCGCCGCCCAGCGCAATCAGAAGATCGCTCCGCTCCAGCCCTCGTCCGATCAGATCGCGGCAGAGCCGTTCCAAATAGTGCAAACTCTTGGTGCCTTCCCCGGGCGGTAGGATCAAGCTTTCGACGACGATTCCCTTACCTTGCAGGGCCGCCTCGACAGGCGCCAAATGGCAGGCCGCAACCCGTTCTTCAGTCACCACAAAGACCTTGGGCCGACGCAGCAGCGCCCCGACCTCCTCGGCCAGGTGCTCGAGTAGCCCCGCCCCGACCAGAATGTCGTATCCACGCTCGCCCAACGCCACGCGCAGGCTTCGCACACCGGTCCCGGCCGCCTCACCCGCCCCTGCGGTCATCGCCATGTCAGTCAATTCCAAAGGCTCAGTTTACAAATCGTATGCATGATCTGTCGATGACAACGGCGAAGCATGTGCGTGGGGATGCGTTTTCGAGACAACCGCGTTGAAACCATCGCAGATCGTTGGCGAGATATTGTGTTACGATCCCCCGAAAGCGTCGCAGGAAGTCCTTCAAGTGGCTGTGTGGGTTGTTCACCGTCTGAATATGAAAGGCATCGCGCACGCGTTCTTCCCTGGACAGGTTAAGCGCTTCGTGGCGAACGCCCAGAGCGGCAGCGCAGGGCGGATAGGCGCGGTGACCATCGCTCGCCAGCACGATATGCTCATCCACGACCGGCTCAATGACCGCGCGCAGGGTATCGGCATTGACCGCCGGAAGCACTGCGCTGACGGTCATACCGCTGCGGTCAGCGGCAAGCAGCACCGGCACCTGCTCATCTGACAGGCCGCGCTTTCCGGCCTTACCACCGCGGCGACGCGCCTTGCGTTTCAGGTGCCGCTCGCCTTTGCGGCTCTCCAGAACATAGGGCGCGTCGGCCTCGACAATGCCCGTGAGCTTGTGAGCGTCCCCGGTTTCTGCGGCGAGAAACCGGTACCGCCAGCGGAATGCGATATTGACGGCAAACTTGCATCGCTCGGCCGACGCGCGAAGCGTCAACCCATCCGCAAGACAGGGTCCAAAGGCAAGCCACTTGTCTTTGCGATGAAGACCCGCCAAGGCTGTGCCCGTCGCAGCATCAAATGTCTTCTTGCACCCCTTGCACCGATATCGCCGCAGGCCCCGCGCCTTGCCACGCGATATCGCTCCGGGTGTGCCGGAATGCGGGCAACGGCGATCTTCACCCACGCTCGCTTCAATAGCCGCCAGTGAAGCTAACGCTTGCGGACCCCCCTGCGAACACAGCTTCGGCTTCCTGCCGCTGCGCCGCGCTGAGTTGCTCTATCCCTGAGAGCCATTCCTGAAACTGCTTGTGATCCATCACCAATTTATCCCTCTGATCTAGAAAGAAATATACCATCAACACACACGATCTGTAAACTGGGCCATTCCAAATGTTCCGTGTCACGCGCTGCACTGCAGCGATCGGCACGCACCGACGCATCGTCACCCCACTGTTAGTGGGCATAGCCCCTTGCCGCAAGGCCGGCCGTCTCCCTTTGCCAGGCGCTTAGCGCACGAGACCCTTCGCGCCGCACTCTTCCAGTGCCGTAACGATCACCGCCACAGTGTCCTCGGCCGGCCTGTCGCTGCTTTCGACTTTGATATCTGCCTGGGCATAAATCGGATCGCGATCTTGCTTTAAACCGGCGAGGATCGCCCGCGGATCGCCCTGACGCAGCAGCGGCCGATGCGTCTTGCGCGCCGTGCGGCGCACCAGAAGGTCCAGGTCCGCCTGAATCCAGACCGACCAGCCGCGCGCGGCAATTTCGTCGCGAGTCAAAGGATCCATGAAAGCCCCGCCGCCGGTGGCCAGCACGCAAGGCGAGCCGCTCAAGAGCCGGGCGATGACCCGCCGTTCGCCGTCACGAAAGTAGGCCTCTCCATACTTCTCGAAAATCTCGCTGATTGTGCAGTCGGCGGCTGCCTCGATCTCCGCGTCGGCATCAAGGAAAGGTAGACCCAGACGTGTTGCCAGTTTGCGACCGACGCAAGTTTTTCCGGCTCCCATGAGCCCGACCAGCACAATGCTGCGGCCTTCGCTTGCGAAACGGCTTTCGGGACGGTTATCCAAGGGTGTCATGTCGTCATCTCGGTCATCATCAGTGCCTCACTTTGTCGTACTTGCCACAGTCAGCGCCGTAAAGTCGCCACAGTGAAACGATAGCAGTTAAAGAGGCTTTGGCACGACACTTGGTGCGAAGGTGAATCGATTGACAGCGCGGCCTCCTCCCGAGGTCGTTGTGTAGTTTGAACAGCGTGAGGTTTCTGACGTGGCAAGGCGTGGGTCGCAGTACGGTTCTACGGGATCGAGCAAAATGACTCTGGTCTATATCTCGCTTGCAGTCTTGGTCCTATCGGCAGGGGGCCTCTTCGCGCTGACTTTCAAGATGGAGCCGCAGGTTCGCCTAGTCGAGAAGGTCTTCCCGGATGATCGCTTCCCGCGCTAGGTGGAGACTCCCCTTAGCCGTCGGCGCAACGGCGTTCAGCCTCTTGTTCCCGCCGAGTATCGGCGAATTGCGCGCGCAGCAGTCCTCGAGCAGTGCAGCCTATGCCGGTCCCATCAGCGGGCTTCTGGGTGCTGAGCTCAGTGACCATCCAACGCTCGCGACTTCTCGCGCACTCGCGCCCCTGAACGGTATGGGTACTGCCGGGTGGCAAGAGGCTCCCTGGTCGGCGCCGCGCTGGCAGTCGCCGGTGCTGGACCTCTCGGAGGGCGGCTTCACCGGAGACATCTGGCAAGGCAGCTCGCCGGAAACGATTCTCGACTTGGTTCGATCCCTGCCCAACGCACGCGAATCCGCCAGTGCCTATCAGTTGGCCCGCCGGCTCTTGCTGAGTGCCGCAGTCCCGCCCAGTGGCATCGAGGATGCAACCTGGCAAGCCTTGCGGGTGGAACGGCTCGCAGATTTGGGCGATCTCACCGGCCTGCAACGGCTCTTGGCCCTCCTGCCGGCAGATCAAGTGGGATCGCTTCGCGAGCGCACCCAAGCTGAAATAGCCTTGCTGTCCGGTGACCGGACTCTCTTGTGCCAATTGAGCGAGAGGCAGCAACCGACACAATCCCCCAGGCTGCGGGACGAGCGTTTCTGGCAGGAGGTTGCCACGATCTGCCAAGTCGAACGAAATGACCCCAAGGCCCTGCGCGCCCATCTCGAAGGCTTGCAACAAAACGGCATCGACAATGAGACCGCACGTTTAGCTTGGGCATTGCTGGAGGGGCAATCGCTGGGCGATGCTCTGCTGATCGGTATGCAGGAGGTTAGCTTCGGCTCGCCCGAGGTGCAGTTGCTCCCCCAGTTCGCCTATCTCCAGGTGCGTCCCTTGTGGCATCGCATATCGGCCGCTGGTCGCATGGCACTGGCTCAAGACCGGCGCAGCGATCTTCGTTTAAGGGCCCTTGCCAGAGAGTGGGCCGTGGCCACCGAACGCCTGCCCGCCGAGCGGCTGGCCGCAGCCTATGAAGACTTTCCCTTTGCCGAACAGGACCTTCGGGCCGGCGCTCGAGCCGAGCTGGAGTTGGATGGACCGATCGCCCGTGCCTTCGCCTGGCAGAGCCTGGGCATTCTGACCGATCCCCAAAAGCGCCTGTCGCTTCTGTTGATCGCGCTAGAAGGTGCGCGCGCTGACCATTGCTATGCCGGCGCTGCGGCGGTGCTGCTGCCGCGCTTGGACTTCTCGCCCGAAAATGCGGCCATCCCAGGTACCTCGGATCTTGCCGGGCGCGCCCTCTATGTGATGGGCCGCTACGAGGAGGCGACGGCTTGGATGCTGGTGGCCAGACGCGACAGCACGATCTCTGCCCGCGCCGCCAACGCGAGCTGGCGGCTCTGGCCCTATGCCCGCCTGGCCGGGCTCGCCTTTCCCAACGACACTACCGGCCTGATCGCTTGGCGCAGCACCCAGAACCACGAACCCGAAGGCATCGTCAGTGCTCGCGAAGCCTTGCTTCTGGGCCTGCTGCGTGCCTTGGGGGACGGCTTCAATCAAGGCTGGCTGGCCGTACCGCAAGAGGCCACCGCCTCCACGGCTTCGGCCAGCAACTCTGCCGCTGCGCTGCGTGCTGCCAGCTCCTCCGGCCGCCTCGGCGAGACCTTGGTTCGCATCCTCATCCTCATCGACGGCCATAAGGACGGTCAAACCGATCAACAAACCTTGGCTCTGGCGGTCGAGGCCTTGGACCGTGTCGGACTGCCGCTGGAAGCGCGCGCATTGGCGATCGAGGCAGCGCACAACGCAGGCATTTAGGCCGCCCTGCCCCCAGGCCGCTGATGATCGCGGAAATCGACGCCTTCTTAGAGATGCTGGCTGCAGAGCGCGGCGCGGCTGCCAACACGCTTGCTGCCTATCGTCGCGACCTGGAGGATGCAGCCCTATTCCTCGGCGGAGAAGCCTTTCTCCTGCAGGCCGACAAGGCTCGGCTACAGGCCTATTTGGCGAGCCTGGCCGCGCGCGGTATGGCCACACCGACCCAGGCCAGGCGTCTCTCCTGCCTGCGCCAATTCTTCGCCTTCCTGCTTGGCGAGGGTCGCCGAGCGGACGACCCCTGCCACACTCTGGACGCCCCTCGCCAGGGCCGAAGTTTGCCGAAAGTGCTCAGCGTCGAAGAGATGTCCCACTTGCTCGAAACGGCGCGCCAAGACGGCTCGCCCGAAGGCTTGCGCCTCCTGGCCATTGTTGAGCTGCTCTACGCCAGCGGCCTGCGCGTGTCGGAGTTGGTGCAGCTTCCCGACTCCGCTCTGGCCCGCGATCCGACACTGCTGACGGTGCTGGGCAAAGGCAACAAGGAGCGCTTGGTGCCACTCGGCGAAACGGCGCGCGATGCGCTGGCCGCCTATCGTCGCCACCGCGACCAGGTCCCAACCGCGCAGAAGGGCTCGCTGTTCCTCTTTCCGGCAAAGAGCCGAACGGAGCACCTCTCCCGCCAGCAGGTGGGCCGGGCGATCAAGGATCTCGCCGCCAAAGCCGGCCTGGCTCCCGATCGCATCTCGCCGCATGTCCTGCGCCACGCCTTCGCCACCCATTTGGTCGAAGGCGGGGCCGACCTGCGCGCCGTTCAAAGCCTCTTGGGCCATGCCGACATCGCGACGACGCAGATCTACACCCATGTCGCCGCCGCCCGCCTACGCAAGCTGATCGAACGCCACCACCCTCTGTCACGGAGTGCCGGCGACACCAAGGCTTGAGCGCCTGCGCGCCTTGGTCTTAGTTGGGCTGAATTCGATCGCTTCGCCGCGCCGCGGCACTGGATGACGTTGACAAGCGCCACCTCCTGAACCACTAACACCACGATCCGTTTCACCGGCTTGGACGGTCCTCGCTCCAAGTAACGCAACCCACCCTAGGGGAAGGATAAAAACAGATGAGCTTTACCATCGTCGAGCAGGCCACCGCACGCCTGAACCGTTCCGAATTGGCCGTGCCCGGAAGCAACTACCGCTTCATCGAGAAGGCCGCCGCCGCCCCCGTGGACGTGATCTTCCTGGACCTCGAAGACGCGGTGGCGCCGGACGATAAGGCGCAAGCCCGTATCAACATCATCAAGGCGCTGAACGAGATTGACTTCGGCAGCAAGACCATTTCGGTGCGTATCAACGGTCTCGACACCCACTACATGTATCGCGACGTCGTGGACATCATCGAGCAGGGCGGCGAACGCTTGGATCTCTTCATGGTCCCCAAGGTCGGCACCGCCGCCGACGTCTACGCCGTCGACATGGTGACCACCCAGGTCGAAGACGCCGTCGGCCGCAAGAAGCGTCTGGGCTTCGAACTGATCATCGAGACCGCGCTCGGCATGGCCAATGTCGACAGCATTGCCTGCGCCAGCAAGCGCCTGGAGAGCCTGCACTTCGGTGTCGCCGACTATGCCGCCTCGACCCGTGCCCGTACCACCGTCATCGGCGGCCCCAACGCAAACTACGGCGTCCTCACCGACAAGACCGACGACGGCGCGGCCCGCGACTTCCACTGGGGTGACATGTGGCACTACGCCATCGCACGCATGGTCGTAGCCGCCCGTGCCAATGGCCTGCGCCCGGTCGACGGCCCCTTCGGCGACTTCTCCGACCCGGACGGCTTCAAGGCTCAGGCCTATCGCGCAGCGGTCTTGGGCTGCGAAGGCAAGTGGGCCATCCATCCCTCTCAGGTCGATCTCGCCAATGAGGTCTACAGCCCCAGCGAGGAAGAGGTGTCAAAGGCTCAGCGCATCCTCGAGGCCATGGAGCAGGCACAGGCCGAAGGTAAAGGCGCAGTCTCGCTCGACGGTCGTCTGATCGACATCGCCTCGATCAAGCAGGCCGAGAACCTGGTCCGCAAGGCCGCCCAGATCGCCGGCGGCTAAGCTCGGACCGCGGCTCCATGCCGGATGCCCTTGCCGGCTTCCGTAACGCGCTCATCGCCTTCTACCTGGAAGAAGCCGCGCGCGTTGCGGAGGCTGCAACGGCGCTCACAGTCATCGCCAGCCGGCTGAGTGCCCCTGCTCTCGAAAAAGGCCGACCGCATCGCAAGCAACTGCCGGCCTTGGCGCTGCTGCCTACAGCGATCGAGGAGGCGTCGCTCGGGCCGCTCACCTCACTGGCGACTGCCTTTGCCGCCTTGGAACCTGAAGCCGCTTGGGTCCAGAACCCGAACTACAACGATGCCAAGATGGGCGCGGGCTACATGGCCAACTACGCCTACTGCGTCATCGCCGAACCGGATGGTCTTCTGAAAGCCGAGGATATTCTGGTATCCCTGCTACTGATCGGGCCCAAGCGCCTCTATCCGGCGCATGCCCATGAGGCGGAAGAGGTTTATCACCTGCTGGCTGGCCCTTCGCACTGGTGGCGCGAAGGCGAGGACTGGCAGACCCGATCGCCGGGCGCACTCGTACACCATCGCCCTTGGCGAACACATGCCACCAAGACCGGCAAGAGCAGCTTGCTTGCAATCGCCTCCTGGTATGGAAATCCGCTGAAGGCCGCCAATCTGGTGGCGGGGTCGTACCTTCCCGCGATCCCCACCTAGTGCGAACCCCAAGCGGATGTAAGCGGCTGCGACGACGATTTGCTTTTGAAGCAACGTGGTGAGTGGTTCAGGTGGTCCTGTCGACAGCTGAACCGCTCTAGTGAAATTCGCTCGGCTCTGCTAGAACTAAAGTCTGGATAGTGCAATGCAACAAGGCCCCTCCATGCGCCGCTTCCTCGACTTCGAAAAACCGATCGCCGAGTTGGACGGCAAGATTGCCGATCTCCGCCACCTCTCCGACAGCGAGGGCGAAGGCGTCAACATTGAGGAAGAGGTCCGCCGCCTACAAGCCAAATCAGACAAGCTGCTACGCACCACCTATGCCAAGCTTTCCGCCTGGCAGAAGACGCAGGTTGCGCGTCACCAAGACCGGCCGCACTTGACCGACTATCTGAACGCCATGATAGAGGAGTTCACGCCCTTGGCCGGCGACCGCCTCTATGGCGAAGATCGTGCAATCATCGGTGGCATGGGGCGCTTCCAAGGCCGCAGTGTCATGATCATGGGCCAGGAGAAGGGCTCGGACATGGACAGCCGGGTCAAGCACAACTTCGGCATGGCCAGGCCGGAGGGCTATCGCAAGGCGCAACGCCTAATGCGGCTGGCGGAACGCTTCTCGCTTCCCTTGATCGCCTTCGTCGACACGGCAGGTGCCTACCCCGGCGTCGGTGCCGAGGAACGTGGGCAGGCAGAGGCGATCGCGCGCTGCGTCTACATATCGCTTACGCTCAAGGTTCCGGTCTTCACCGTCGTCATCGGTGAGGGCGGATCAGGCGGTGCCATCGCGCTGGCCGCCGCCGATCGCGTCCTGATGCTCGAACACTCGGTTTACTCAGTAATTTCACCTGAGGGCTGCGCCTCGATCCTCTGGCGTTCAGCCGAGCAGAACAAGGAGGCTGCCGAGGCCTTGCGACTGACGGCGCAGGACTTGGAGCGGCTCGGCGTCATCGACGAGATCTTGCCGGAACCGCTGGGCGGTGCGCATCGCTCTCCCATGGAAGCGGTCACCAGCGTACAAGACGCTCTGCAGCGTGCCTTGGCGGACTTCGAAGCGAAGAGCCCCAAGAAACTGGTCACGCAGCGCCGCGAGAAGTTCCTGAAGATGGGCAAGATCGGTATCAGCTGACGCCCGGCCGAGCGAGCGGAGAAGCATGAGCAAAACCAGCAAGGAACAGCTCTACGAGGACCTGAAACGCCAGATCCTGACCCTGGAGCTGGAGCCCGGCTCGAATCTCGGCGAGACCCGTTTGAGCCAGATCTACGGCATCTCGCGAACCCCCTTGCGCGATGTCTTCCGCCGCTTGGCCGGAGAGGGCTATATCCAGATCCGCGACAACCGCGGCACCTTCGTAGCGCCGATGACCCATCGGACCCTGCGTGACTTCTTCATGACTGCGCCCCTGGTCTATGCCACCATCGCGCGCTTGGCCGCGCGCAACGCCTTGCCCGAGCAGATCGAACGCCTGAAGCAGGCGCAGACCGCCTTCCGCAAGGCCGTCACCGAGCGCCAACCGGACGGCATGGTCTATTGGAACGATCAGTTCCATCTGATCATGGGCGAGATGGCTGATAATCAGTACCTGATGCCCAGCCTCAAGCGCCTGCTGATCGACCACGCTCGTATCGGACAGACTTTCTGGCGATCGCGCAGCAGCGAAGAGGCGAGGATCGATATCGCGAGCGAGCAACACGACCGCTTCATAGACCTGATCGAGGCCAGAGACGAAGAAGGCGCAGTCGCGCTCACCTCGGAACATTGGGGCCTCTCGCGCCAGCACATGGAACTCTTCGTGCACCCCGATCCCCTACCGCAAGACGCATCTCTGCAAGTTTGATCTGGCTGCTTTGCGCCTTTGCCCTTGCGTCCTTCGGTCTGTCCGATTAAGAATGTACAAAATTTGTACACAAAGAAAGCTCGATGCGTTTCGAAGGGATCTACACACCGGTGGCGACGCCCTATGGCGCCGACCACAGCATCGACCGTGAGCGCTTCGCAGCGGTCCTGGAGCATCTCATCGCCAGCGGCGTGCATGGCCTGGTGATCGCCGGCACGACCGGTGAATACTACGCGCAAACGATCGAAGAACGTGTGGCCCTGATGGGTCTGGCAGCCGAAGTGATAAAGGGACGCCTGTCGCTCATCGTCGGCACCGGCGCCCTGCGCACGGAAGACTCCATTGCGCTTGGCGAAGCGGCCAAGGCGGCCGGCGCCGACGTCATTCTGATCGCGACCCCACCCTACTCCGTCCCGACCGAGCGCGAGAATGCGCTGCATGCCCTGGCGGTCGACCGAGCCGTCGGTCTGCAGATCATGCTCTACAACTACCCCGGCCGCATGGCGGCCGAGATGGGCGAAGAGTACCTCGATCGCGTGAGCCGCTCGACCAACGTATGCGCTGTCAAGGAGAGTTCCGGCGATATCAACCGCGTGCATCTGTTGGCCCGCCACTATCCCCACATCCAGCTCTCCTGCGGCATGGACGATCAAGCGCTCGAATTCTTCGCCTGGGGTGCACGCTCCTGGGTCTGCGCCGGCTCCAACTTCGCACCGGAGGCACACCTTCAGCTCTATCGCGCCTGCGCGCTCGAGGGGAACTTCGACAAGGGGCGGCGGATCATGTCGGCGATGCTGCCGCTGATGCAGGTCCTGGAGCAGAGCGGCAAGTTCGTGCAGTGCATCAAGCACGGCATGAGCCTGCGCGGCCTGCCGGTCGGACCGCCGCGCCGCCCACTCCAGCCTCTGAGCAAGGACAACATTCGCAAACTGGAAGAGACAGTGCGGGTCATGGACCGCACCCTTGCCTCGATCGAAGCGGATTGATGAGATGTCCGACCTCTTGAGCCACAAAGACTATCAAGCGACCGCCAAGGGCCTGAGCTTTCCCGCCAACGCCTTCATCGACGGCAGCTTCCGCCCGGCCAAGTCCGGCAAGACTTTCCCGACCGTCAATCCGGCCGACGGCGCCCAGCTGGCCGCAGTGGCGGCCGACGGTGCCGAGGACGTCGACTTTGCTGTCGCCAAGGCCCGCGCGACCTTTGAAGACGGCCGCTGGTCGCGCCAGCATCCGGCCGAGCGCAAGCGCTGCCTGCTCACCCTGGCCAAGCTGATCGAGCGCAATCGCCACGAACTGGCCATCATGGATAGTCTCGACAGCGGCGAGCCGATCCGCGACTGCGCCGGCATCGACATCCCAGAGACCGTCAACACGCTGCGCTAGCATGCCGAGGCGATCGACAAGATCTACGACCAAAGCGCACCGGTCGGCGACGACGCCCTGGCGATCATCGCACGCGAAGCGATCGGCGTGGTCGGTTTGGTCCTGCCCTGGAATTTTCCGCTGCTGCTGCTGGCCTGGAAGATCGCCCCTGCGCTCACCGCCGGCTGCTGCATGATCGTGAAGCCGGCCGAGCAGACCTCCCTGGCCGCCTTGCGCGTGGCTGAGTTGGGCTTGGAAGCCAGCAGTATCCCGCGCGGCGTCCTCAACGTCGTGACCGGCCACGGCCCGGGCGCGGGCGAACCCTTGGGATTGCATCCTGACGTCGACATGATCTCCTTCACCAGCTCGACCGAGACCGGCCGGCGCTTCCCGCGCTATTCCGCCGACAGCAATCTGAAGAAGGTCACTCTGGAATGCGGCGGCAAGAAACCGGCCGTCGTCCTGCATGACGCCGAGGACCTCGATCAGGTGGCAGCTCACGTCGTCAATGCTGCTTTCTGGAACATGGGCGAGACTGCTCGGCCAACCCCCGCCTGATCGTGCACGAGGCGGTGAAAGAGCCGCTCATGGCCCTGATCTTGGAGCGGACCAAGGCTTGGCGCATCGGTGATCCACTGAACCCCGTCAATCATCTCGGCGCCTTGGTCGATCGCGAGCATTTTGCCAAGGTCAGCGGCTACCTCGATGCCGGCACCGCAGTGCTCGGCGGCAAGGGCGCCGATGGCTTCATCGAACCCACCATCTTCGACCCGGTAGCATCGGACGACGTCTTGGCACGAGAGGAGATCTTCGGTCCCATCCTTTCAGTGATCACCGTCGCCAGCGACGAGCAGGCCATCACGGTCGCCAATGACACCAACTACGGCCTGGCCGCGAGCGTTTTCAGCGCCAATGGCAAACGCCCGCTCCGTGCCGCCAAGGCCATCCGGGCCGGCACGGTCACCATCAACTGCTATGGCGAAGGCGACATCACCAATCCCTTCGGCGGCTACAAGCAGTCCGGCTTCGGCGGTCGCGACAACTCGCTACATGTGCATGATCAATACACCGAGTTGAAAACCATCTGGATCGACCTGACCGATCCTGCGAGCGCGGACTCCGCGGTAGTGTCCAGGATCTTTCGCACATTGGTGTTGGCGGGCTGTTCCATCAGGCACCCCTGTCCCGCTGCTTGAGCAGCTCCCTGTTCATGTAGCGCTTGCTGGACCATTTAGTGCCAACGATGTGTCTCAACCTGGCCGCGGCCGGGTTGAGGGCCGCTTGGCCGTCGGGGAAGGCTCCGACGACGCGGGTTCGCCGCCGGATCTCCCGCATGATCCTCTCCAGAGGAGAGTTGGTCCTGATCCGGCGCCAATGCTCATGGGGGAAGGCATGGTAGACCCAGGTCTCCTCGACCGTCTCCTCTAGCCAGTCGGCGACCTTGGTCAGGCGCATGGCTCTGAGTTTGGCCGCGTGGCCTTGGCGCGGGCCGCCTCGCGGCTCTCCTGGGCATGTATAGCCTTCAGCATGAGAGCGACGTCACGCATCTTGCCGGTCGGCACCGGGCACGAAGGCATCCAATGCACGACGCAGCGCTGCCACTGGGCGTCCGGATAGAACTCGGTCGCGCTCTCGACTTGCCCCATGCAGGCATCCGAACTGAATCATTTTGCGCTAAGGCAGGCTCAGCTTCGTCGTCCGTCCCCCATCCACGGTGAAGACCTGGCCGGTGACGAAGGTCGCTTCATCAGAGGCCAGCCAGGCCACCAGCGCTGCGACTTCCTGCGGCCGGCCGGTCCGACCGACCGGATGAATGGCACAAATCTGCGTGCGAAAAGCCTCGGGATCGGGCAGAGAGTCGACAAAATCTTCGTTCAGAGCGGTGCCGATCCAACCTGGTGCAACGGCGTTACAGCGCACCCCCTCTCCACCGTGATCGACCGCCACACCACGGGTCAGGCCATGCAGACCGGCCTTGGAGGCGCAATAGGCTGCATGGCGAGGGTTCGAACCCAATCCCTCGATCGAGCCGATGTTCACGATACTGCCGCCGCGCTCCGCCAAGTGCGGCAAGGCCTCCTTGATCAGCAGGAAAGGCGCGGTCAGGTTGACCTGCAAGGTCAGCAGCCAGTCTTCCAAGGCCATCTCGGTGACCTTAGCCTCCTTCATCATGCCGGCGTTGTTGATCAACACATCCAGCCGCCCGGCCTGCTCCACCACCTCCGAGACCACCGCCGCCGGTGCCGCCGGGTTGGCGAAGTCGGTGGCGATGCTCTCGAAGCACTTGGCCGCGCTGCGCTGGGCGGTAAAGACTCGCGCGCCCTCCTCTGCCAGACGCTCCGCACAGGCACGACCGATCCCGCTGCGCCCGCCGGTCACCAGGGCGACCTTGCCATCGAAGCGTCTCATCCCACCGGTTTCCCACCATTGATCTCCAGCAGGGCACCGCAGACGTAGCGCGCTGCATCCGAGACCAAGAAGACGATCACATCGGCGATATCCTCCGGCTGGGCGATCCGTCCCAAGGGTACGCTCGCGTCCAGCTCCGCCACGGCAGACGCGGGGTCGAGGCCGCGGATGGCAAAGCCGCTACGCAGCATCGGCGTATCCACCTCGTTCGGACAGACGGCGTTGACCCGGATGCCCTGGTGCGCGTGATCCCGCCCCAGACATTGCGTCAGCGAAGCAAGCGCCGCTTTCGTCATCACATAGATCGGATGATCCGGCCCGGGATGCAGCCCCCAGCAGGAGGCGATATTGACGATCGCCCCACCCCCGGCGTCGGCCATGATCGGAATGGCTGCCCGGCAGAGACGGAAGGGCGCTTCGACATTAATCGCCATCGACAGCACAAAATCCTCATCCGTGGCGTCGGTGATCTTGCCGCGGCGCATGACGCCGGCATTGTTCACTAGGATATCCAGTCCGCCCAAGGCCTCGGCCGCCCGCCCCGGCAGGCCATCGCAGTAGGCAGAGTCGCTGAGGTCACCCGGCAGGTGCGCCTCAACCTCAATTTCCGAGACATCGCGGTCGGCGACCGCGATCGCTGCCCCCTCCTCTCGCAATCGGCGAACGAGAGCCCGGCCGATGCCACCCGCAGCCCCGGTGACCAGGGCACGCCGTCCCTGTAAAGGCACGGCTAGTGCTCCGTGTTCAGCGCGTCGACCGCCGGGATCTCCCGCTGGCGCCGCGCGAGGTAGTCCAGCAAGGCCTCATCCTTGGCCGGATCGAGGCTCGGTTCCTCATACTCGGACAGCAGCTTCTTGGCATAGGCCAAAGCCCGCTCGGTGATCTCCTTCGAACCCTCCGCGATCCACTGCTCGACCGAGTTGTTGTCGAAGAGTTGCGGCATGAAGAAGGCCCGCTGAAAGTTCTCCTGCGTGTGCGGATGACCCAGATAGTGCCCGCCCGGCCCGATATCGCGCACTGCAGCCAGCGCCTCGTCGAAGTCGTCCCAGCGGATACCCTCGGCCATGCGGTAACCCATAGCGCACTGCTCGGCATCGACGACGAACTTGGCGATCGAGCAATGCATGCCGGCTTCGTTCCAGCCGGCCGAATGCCAGATGTAGTTGGCCCCACTCATCAGCACCGCCATCAGGGTGGTGGCACTCTCGTAGCCGGCCTGCGCATCGAAGGTCTTGGCCCCGCCCAGCGTGTTGGAGGTGCGCCAAGGCACGCCGTAATAGCGCGCCATCTGCCCGATCATGAAGTTCATCAGGCTGATCTCGGGCGTTCCTGCCATCGGCGCACCAGATTGCATGGAGACGGTCGAGAGGTAATGCCCGTAGATCGCCGGCGTGCCCTTGCGAATCACCTGGGTATAGGCGAGCGCCGAGAGCGCCTCGGCGTTGAGCTGCGCCACCGCCGGCGCCGTCGAGGCCGGGGTATTGGCCCCGCCCAAAACGAAGGGCGAGCAGAGCACCGGCTGCTTGCGGCGGCAGAAGGCGCGCATCGCCCCCAACATGGTCTCGTCCCATACCAGCGGCGAGTTGCCGTTGCAGTTGCCGGTGGTGACTGGATGATCTTCCAAATAGTCCTCGCCGAATAACACGGCGCACATCTCCATGACATCCTCGGCGTTCTTCGGTGAGGTTGTCATGCCCATGAAGGTCTTGTTGGAATACTTCATGGAGGAATAGGTGATCCAGAGATGGCGATGCGCCACCACCATATCCATCGGCTCGACGATGTGGTGCGCCGAGGAATGGATCGCCGGCAGCATGTGCGCCAGCTTGTGGAAGTCGGCCAGGTCCTTCAGAGTAGGATAGCGCCGCACGTCCTCCAGATCGCGCAGATAGGGCGCCCCGGTCATCGGCACGAACATCGATCGCGGTCCGCCGATCGGCAGGTTCTTTTCCGGGTCGCGCGCGTAGTAGGTGATCTCGCTGGGGATTGTCCGGATCAGCTCGCGGACCAGACCGCGATCCAGATGCACGCGCTCACCGCGGACGTCGGCGCCGGCATGCGCCCAGTCCTCCAAGGCGATGGGGTCGCGAAAGATGACCCCCACATCCTCCAATATCGACAGGGAGGCCTCGTCGATGCGCTCGACCTGCTCCTGGCTCATCGGCTCTACCAATGGCAGCCCGCGGCGCAGCACCGGCAGCATCGGCGTCTTCATTTGCGTACGCAGTTCACGACGGGCGCTGCGGCCCCCGCGACGGCTCTTCGTGGCAGTGTCCATGAACGGCTTTCGTTAGAAAATACAATATGTGCACAATACTCGCCTTGAGCCGGTGCGCAAGCCCTTTCTCGGCCGGCGCTATGCTTGTTCCACAGAGGGGCTTGCAGCCTTTCCGGAACTGCCCGCAGGATGCTCGGGAAGTCAGGAGGAGACCCGCAATGCCCGCCAAGGAGACCCAGGCTGGAGACAACCTGCTCCGCATCGACGACAGCCGCCTTTGGGACACCATCGAGCGTTCCGCCGAGATCGGCCCCGGCTGGGCCCAAGGCCTCCATCGCCTGGCCTTGGGCACGGCGGACCGCCAGATGCGCGACCTCTTCGTCTCCTGGTGCGAGGCCGCGGGCTGCATGGTGACGGTGGACGGCATGGGCAACATCTTCGCCCGGCGTGAGGGCAGCCGCGCCGAGCTGCCGCCCGTGCTGATCGGCAGCCATCTGGACACCCAGGTGACCGGCGGCCGCTTCGACGGCATTCTCGGCGTGCTCGCCGGCCTGGAGATCCTGCAAACCCTGAACGACCACGGCCTGGAGACCCAGCGGTCCATAGAGGTGGTGAACTGGTCGAACGAGGAGGGCGCCCGTTTCAATCCGGCGATGCTGGCCTCCTCCGTCTTTGCCGGATTGAGAGAACTGGACTGGGCCTATGGCCGCAAGGACAACGACGGCGTCACCTATGGCGAGGCATTGAAGGAAATCGGCTATATCGGCGAGACACCGATGGGCGGCCGCGACATCGACGCTTACTTCGAACTGCACATCGAACAAGGCCCGATCCTGGAGGCGGAGAAGCTGCCGGTCGGCGTGGTCACCGGCGGCTATGCCACCCGTGGCATGCGGGTGGAGATCCGCGGCGAGACTGCTCATTCCGGCCCGACACCGATGGACAAGCGCCGCAACGCACTGGTCGGCGCCGCCTACCTCATCGCTGCGGTCAACGACATCGGCTGGGCGCACCACGAGGAGCGCGGCAAGACCACCGCCACCCAGATCGACATCTGGCCCAACAACACCGGCATCCTGCCGCAGCTGGCCCACACCTCGCTCGACCTGCGCCACCCGACGGTCGCCGGTGCGGAGACCATGCTCGCCAAGGTCGAATCCGCCATCCAGGAGGTGGCAAAAAAGGCCAATGTCGAGATCGAAATCCTGGAACGTTGGCGCTTCGGCGACGAGACCTTCGATCCGACCTGTGTCGAGCTGCTACGCCAAGCCGCCGACAGCCTGGGCCACGGCTACATCGACATGCAGAGCCAAGCCGGCCACGACGCCTACAACATGACGCACGTCTGCCCCACCGCCCTCCTCTTCTGCCCCTGCGAGGGCGGCATCACCCATAACGAAGCGGAAAACGTCGCCAAGGAGGACGCCATCCCAAGTGTGAACGTGCTGCTGCACGCGGTCTTGGCGCGGGCCAATAGGGCGTAGGAACGTCGTGCTTCAAGCATCCGGCATGCTTGCTTTGGTCGGCAGGTGCTTGATGTCTTTACCGTACTGACGCTCCGCGACGGCAAGATTGAATTGTGCTTTCAGATTGATCCAAAACTGAGGATCGATCTCGAACCAATGTCCGAACCGCAATGCGGTGTCGCCGGTAACCGATCGCTCGCCGGCAATAATCTGGCGGACGCAGTTCGTAGGGACAGCGATTTGTCGCGCAAAAGCTGTCGGCGTCACACCCAGCTCAGAGAGTTCGCCTTTAAGTATCTCACCCGGATGCAGCGCTTGCCGCAATATAGTTGGTCTCCTCTCACGGATAATACTCTACGATTTTGGCACCGAACTTCCCAAGCTGTTTGCCTAGTCGATAGACAGCCCCAATGCTGACCAAGCCCGACGCTGACTTCATATTGCTCATTTATGTTGCACCGCAGCATAGGTATGACTAAGTTGGCTTCCAATCGGTCCCACGCGACCGGTGCAATCTTCTCCCAGTCGCTTGGTAACGATCAGGACATCGCCTCGAACGCGGGTGCGATCACCGCTCTTCGCCTGCGCGGCCAAACCCTATTCGGATCTCCCATGTTCTCCCTTACTGCCTATCGCCATCAGTGGTTCGGCAACATTCGCGGCGACCTGCTCTCCGGCTTGGTCGTCGCCTTGGCGCTGATCCCCGAGGCCATTGCCTTCTCTATCATCGCCGGCGTCGATCCCAAGGTCGGGATCTATGCTTCCTTCTCGATCGCCGGGAATGTCCCAGGTTCTGTTGAAACTTTGATTTAGTGTGGCGTTGCTTCCCCTGAGACTTAGGCTCGGGGTGTTCAAACCAAAGAAGGAAGCAACGTCATGAAGGCGACCGCCATATCCCCCTGGCTTTGGCTACCGCTCTGCACGTACCTTCGCTTGTGGATAAGGCGTATGACGCGCTGACGGAGAGCTTCGAGCAATTCTGTCCGATGGCAGGCATTGAAAGCCTGACCCGGTTTATGAACGAAGACGCGACGCGGCTTGCCAGGGGGCGCTATGAGTATTGTCCGGACAAGCTAGGCTACCGTTGGAGCCATTGGCAGGCGCAGGTTGGCTTTCACGGTGGCAAGATCGACGTTGATCGCCCTCGGGTTCGCGGCAGGACCACGGGCAAGGAGATGCCCCTGCCGAGCTGGGAGGAGGTTTCGGCGGGTGAATGTCTCGATCGGTGGGCGATGAACCCGATGGCGATGAATGTGGCCACACGCAAGTTTCACCGCGCCGTTGGGTTGTCCGAGACCGGTGTTTCGGTTGAGGCGGGCAGCGGCTTGTCCAAATCTGCGCTATCCCGGCGGTTCAAGGCGCTGACGCAGGCCACATTCGATGCGTGGATGGGATCCGATCTCTCGCAGCTGGATCTTGTGGTGATCCGGATCGCCGGGCTGCATCTGGACGACCCTCTGTTGACGATCGGGGCTGTTGGCATTGACGTTTCCGGTCACAAGCGCCCACTGGACGTCGTCGAAGGAGCGACAGAGACCGCTGCCACAGTACAAGCGCTGCTCGACACTCCGATCGAGCGCGGGCTCGATCCCGAAGACTGCCATCTCTTCATCGTGGACGCAAGCCAGAGCGCTCGGCAAGGCGCTGCGCCGCACCTTTGGAGCAGACATTCCCATCCAGCGTCGTCAGATACACAAGGCACGCAACATCGCCGACCGGCTGGTGCCCAGGCACCGTGCCACCGTGCGCCGCGCCCTGAAACAGGCCTAGCCCGCATTTCTCATACAAGGGAATGGATCGTTCCTTTGAATTCTGTAAAGTTATTTTACAATAAAGACTTAACAGAATTCGAAGTGAGGCCCGATGCGACCAGAGTGTATCCCGGAACAGCTTGAGTTTGAAGCCTTCGATGGGCGGCGCGATCAGTACGGATGCCGGCGCGCTTTTGTTGCGCCATCGCGACCGCGCGATCGAACTGTTTGATCGCGCCGCGCCCTGCTTCATCGATTGCCGGACGCCGGAACTTGTGGTGCATGAGCTTCCCACCCCGGTCGGCCAGCGGCTCTGTGGGATCGCGCTCGGCTACGAGGACCTCAATGACCACGACCAGCTGCACCACGACCCGGTCCTGGCCTTGTTCCCGGACCGGTTGGAGGCAAAGCGGAAGGACTGCGCGGTGCTTTCCGGCAAGAGCACGCGGGGCCGGTTGAAGCACGCCCCGTTCGGCGCGCCGGGCCGCTACCACCGGATCGGCCATGGCGGAGAGGCGATGGAGAGGCTGTTCGTCGATCTCTATCTCGATACCCACGCGGCGGCGCCGGCACGGATCGTTCTGGACCTCGACGCCACGGACGACCCGGTGCACGGCACTCAAGAAGGCCGGTTCCATCACGGCTATTACAAGAGCTACTGCATAGAGCAGATGCACCAATCACTGAATCGATTGTGATGTGACGGGATGATGCAAGTCTGATTGAAGGTCTCCAGACATGGAGGTCTTGGATGGGACGAGCATCGAGTGGCGATCTGCGGGTTCGTGTTTCGAAGGCATCGCAGGCGGGCCTGTCGGCGCGTGGTGCGGCGGCGCGGTTCGGTGTGGCGCCATCGACCGCGATCTGCTGGATATCGCGGGCCAAAGCCGGTGAGGTGGAGCCGCGACCGACCGGTCGGCGACGCGGGTCGAGCCTTGATGGGCATGAAGGCTTCATCGTGGGCCTGATTGAGACTGACCCTGATTGAGACTGACAAGGACATCACGCTCAATGAGATGGTGGCGCGCCTCGCGGACGAGCGCGACGTCCGGATTGGCCGGAGCGCGCTGAACAACTGGCTGCGCAAGTGTGGCTTCACGTACAAGAAAGACCGCGTACGCATTGGAGCAGGAGCGGCCAGAGGTCTTGAGAAAGCGCCAGGCCTGGTTTGACAGCCAACTCGACTTCGATCCGGCCAGGCCGGTCTTCATCGACGAGACGGGCCTGTCGACGAAGATGGCGCGACTGCGTGGGCGTTCCAAGCGGGGCGAGCGTTGTCGCGCGGGCATCCCCCACGGGCATCCCCCACGGGCATTGGAAGACAACCACCTTTACCGGTGCGCTTCGGCTGACCGGAATGACCGCGCCGATGGTGCTCGACGGCACCATGAATGGCGTCGCTTTTCTTGCCTATATCGAGCAGGCACTGGCGCCGACCCTTAATCCCGGAGATGTCGTGATCATGGATGACTTGCCGGCGCACAAGGCCGCCGGCGTCCGCCAGGCCATCGCGGCCACAGGCGCCACCCTCACATATCTGCCGCCCTACAGTCCCGACTTCAACCCAATCGCGATGTCATTCGCCAAGCTCAAATCACTGATCCGCGCAAAGGCCGAAAGAACCGTCAGCACCCTCTGGAATACCGTGGGCAACATCATCGAGTCTGTTCGAGCCGCACGAGTGCGCAAACTATTTCGCACCAGCAGGCTATGACACTTCATAAAATGAATGTGCTCTAGCTATTTCTACGGCGGCAACGGCGCCGACCGCCTCTATGGCAGCTCAGGACAGGACGCCGGCCTCTACGGAGACGGTGGCGAAGACAGGCTCTTTGGCGGAAACGCGAAAGACAGCGGCTTTTATGGCGGCGCCCAGAATGACCGGGTGGCCGCAGGATCGGCGGCGGACTCTCTCTTGTTCGGCGGCGGCGTCGACGACACCCTGGAGGGCAATTCCGGTTGATCAGTGATTGCAAGGCGATGCCGGCCATGACAGCCTCTTCGGCGGCACCGAGCATGATCGCGTCTACGGCGGATCGGGAGCCGACAGACTGCTTGTCGGCGGGGACAGCGATGACCGCCTCTATGGTGCCATCGGATCCGACCTCAGCCTCTTCGGTGACAGCGGCGACGACAGCCTCTTCGGCGGCTCCGGTGATGATTCGATTTTCGGGGCCGGGGGTGGCGATCAGACCCTGTTCGGTAGCTCTTACCTCGACCGACTCTATGGCGGAACCGGTGATGACCGCTTGCTTTTCGGCGGTACCGGCTACGACTACATCTACGGCGGGGCAGGGGCCGACAGCAGCCTCTTCGGCGATAGCGGCTGCGACCGCTCCTGTTCGGCGGCCAGGGAAACGACCCTTGTTCGGCGACACGGATGACGACCTCTTGGCCGGAAGTGCCGGTGCCTACAGCGGTCTTTATGGTGGTAGCGGCGGTGACACGATCTTTGGCGGCAGTGCTGCCGATGCCTCGCTCTTCGGCGGCTCCAGTCGCGATTCTCTCTTCGGCGATTAGGGTGGCGATGTCCTCTATGGGTCGAGCGGCTTGGACAGCCTGTTCGGTGGTAGCGGCAGCGACACCCTGCCGGTCTCCAGTCAGGGCGAACTGGGCGCCGGCGCCTTCTTCGACGGCGGCAGTGGCGTCGACCGGCTTATCCTGGAGTCCTTTGCTTTCGATCCCGCAGGCCTGGTGCGCACGCGTGTCGAGGAGGCAACGACGAGCTCTTTGGTGAATCGGCGGCCGATGTCCTGAATGGCGGACCCGGCCGAGATTCGCTCTTCGGCGGTGCCAACAGCGATAGCTTGATCGTCGAGAGCCAAGGTGACTTCGCGGCCGGCCAGATTTTCGATGGCGGTGCCGGCTCGGACAGCTTTATCGTTCGCGACGGCGCCACCCTGCCCTCGGATGTGACCTGCCTTGGGATCGAGAACTTTTTCCTGATCGGCTCCAATCGGCGCGATATCCTGACCGGTACGGAGTTTCCAGATCGGATCTACGGCTTGGGCGAGCGGGACTTCCTCTTCGGCCTGGCCAAGGACGACAGCCTCTATGGCGGCGGTCCCGGTGATTTCAGCCTGTTCGGCAGCAATGGTGACGACACGACGCTTTATGGCGGCGGCGGCGGCGATAACTTGCAGGGCGATGACGGAGCATATCTGCTCTATGGCGGTGGTGGCCAGGACCTCCTGATCGGTGGATCCGGCGTAGATACGCTATTTGGCGATGCCGGCAATGATAGTTCTGTCGCCGCCGGGCAAAGTGAGATTGGAGTCGGGGAAACCCTCGATGGCGGCAGTGATGTCGATAGCTCGTATCTGGCCGCAGGAGTGACCATCCCGGCCGCTGCATTCATTACCAATGTTGAGGTGATCGTCTACGGTTAGGCGGCCGGTCCGATGCGACGCTTGTCGCTCATCGCTCCTCGGCTTCAGGCTGCTCGCCATCTGCGTTCGGCCCTGGCGTGCCCTGCTCGATTGCCAGCCGTCCGTTTGATGGTGTAGAGAAAGGGCTGACACTGGAGGAAACCAAGGCCATCCAGGGAGCGAACGAAGTGATGTCAGCGCGGCAGGACATCACGCATGTGCACGAGGTGCAGCGCGTTTCGGAAGGCGGCCAGAGTCATCGCGACCCGGCAATCTTGAGCTCGTGGCGACACTGCGTGGCCAAACACGGGTTTGATCCCGTTGAGAAGAAGCAAGCTCACATCGTCCCCGAAGGAATCTTGAAGACGCGCCAGCAAGCGATGGAGGCTTTCCTGCATATCGCGCGCTATGGCTTGGAGGATCTCTATCGGCGTGTGTCGGGACATGGCTATGTTCTGCTTCTGACGGACCACCAAGGTGTCACGGTGGACTACATCGGCGATGTTAATCTGAAAGAGGAGCTCTGTTCGGCCGGGCTCTATCTGGGCTCAGAATGGTCGGAGAGCCGGGCCGGGACCTGCGGTGTCGGCTCCTGCATCGAGACCGGCGAGGCGCTGACCGCCCATCAAACCGATCATTTCGACGCCATGCACGGCCAGCTCACCTGCACGGCCGCGCCGATCTACGATCATTGCGGCGAACTCGCAGCCGTGTTGGATATCTCTGCCCTGCATTCACCGGAAGCGAAAGAGAGCTAGGCTCTGGCCATCGAGGTGAACAACTCCGCCCGTCGGATCGAGCTGGCCTCGCTGATGTCGAACTTTGCCGATGACTGGGTGGCCCGCTTCAGCCGCTCGCCTCAGTTTCTCGATGTCGATCCGGAGTGCGCGCTGGCCGTAGGGCCGGATGGGCGTATTGCCGGTATGACGCATCAAGCACAAAGGATGCTGGCAGCCAGCACCGGTCTGGGTTGGCACGACGCGGAGCACATCATCGACGTCAGCTTCAAGAGCTTTTTCGACCTCGACCTGAATGACCTGCGCGACCTCACGCGATCGGTACCGCTGGAAGAGCGTCTGATCTCGAATCGCTCCGGCAGTTCGGTCTTTGCGCATGCAATCGTGCCGCAACCGCGCCCCCAGCGGCGACGCCCCAAGGCCGAGATTCCAACACCGCTCGCGCGGCTCTATGGCAGCGACCCGGCGATGGCGCAGCTTGCCGAGCGTGCCGCAAAGCTGGCCGATACGCCGATATCCATCCTGCTGCAGGGTGAGACCGGCAGCGGCAAGGAGGTCCTGGCTCGCGCGATCCACAGCTCGCGCAAGGTGCCGGGGCGCTATGTCGCCATCAATTGCGCGGCGCTGCCGGAATCGCTGATCGAGAGCGAGCTTTTCGGCTACGCGCCCGGCTCTTTCACCGGCGACTTGGCCAAGGGCAAGCGCGGGCTGATCGAACAGACGAACAGCGGTACGCTCTTTCTGGACGAGATCGGCGATATGCCGTTGGCACTGCAGGCCAGACTGCTCCGCGTTCTGTCCGAGAAAGAGATCCTGCCGGTCGGTTCCGACAAAGCTATCCCCGTGGACCTGCGGGTGCTCTCCGCGACCCATAAGGACCTGCTGACCTTGGTCAAGACCGGCAAGTTTCGTGAGGACCTCTACTATCGACTGAACGGCGTCGTTCTGAAGTTGTCGCCGCTTCGTGAGCGCCAAGACCTCGAGTGGCTGGCGAACAACCTTCTTGAGAGCGCCTTCCTGGAAGAGAGAAGTTCGGCGTCGACATCCGGGCGATGCAGCGCCTGAAGGCCTATCACTGGCCGGGCAACATTCGCCAACTCCTGAATGCACTGGAATTGGCCAAGGCGCTCTGCAGTAATGGCAAGATCCACGTAGAGGACCTTCCCGAGGAGGTTCTCGCCAGCCCGCCCCCGGCCAGCGATGGCATTGCGGCGCAAGCAGGCAGCGACTACGACACCCTGGAGCAGCTTCTAATCAAAGAGAAGTGGAATGTCTCTGCCGTGGCCCGCGGTCTGGGAGTCGATCGCACGACGGTCCATCGGCGTATGAAGCGCCTGGGCCTGGCGCCGCCAAATCAGCGCTAACCGGCCTAACCCGGATTATTCACCAGGCCCGCGTTTGGAGGCTGGCGTCGGTGGCATAAGCCTCTATCCAGGTTAAGGAATTGGGTGTCGAAGCCCCTCCCTCCGTTGGACAGAAACCACCCCGCCACCATGACCGATCCTGCCCCGCCTTTCCCCTCACTTCAAGCGCTTTCCGGAAAGCAGGTCACTGCCGCTTTCGATGGCGGACGGATCACGTCGGATGGCGGTGTAGTGCTGCTGGCGGAGGCGGAACGCAAGCTCGCCATCGCCGACAGATTGGCCGAACCGATGCCTGAACTGCGTGATCCGACGCGGGTTCGCCAGCTGTTGGGGGATATCCTGCGGGCAGGCATTCTGGCGATTGGCACAGGGCATGAAGACGCCGACGATCCGGATGCGCTGCGCCATGACCCGGCATTCAGGATGGCGTTGCGCAAGACGCCGGAAGCGGGGGGAAGCGGGGCTCGGTCTGGCCAGTCCGCCAACCCTGTCGCGCTGGGAGACTGCTCCGGACCTGCGCAGCGTGATCGCGATGGCATAGGCGATGATCGCTCTCTACTGCGACAGCCATGCTGCGCCGCCCGAGACAATCACGCTGGACAATCGATGACAGCTTCGATGCCGCACAAGGCGACCGGCAAATGGCGTTCTGGAACGGGTTCCACGGCGCGCGGGGTTTCTCGCCGATCCCTGTCCATGAAGCCTAGAGCGCGCGTCCCCTCGCCGTCGTGCTCCGCCCTGCCAGGACACCCTCGGGCGTCGAGACCCGCGCCCCTGTCCACCGCCCGATCCGGCGCATCCGCCGCCACTGGCCCGAGACAGGCATCCTGCTGCGCGGTGACGGCCACTATGCCCGGCCCGCATTGATGGCATCATACGAGGACAACAGCGTCGATTTCCTGTTTGGCCTGCCGATCAATGCCGCGGCGAGCGGCGCGACCTGCTGCTCGCCGCGGCAACGGACGCCTGCGCGCTGTTCCGGGCCGAGAAGAACTTGCCCCTGCACCAGACCCATGGCGAGACGACCCATGCCGCCAAAAGCCGGGGCGACCTCAAGCGCCGAAACCATCGCCCGCATCAACGCCCGCATCAACGCCACGACGCTGGCTATGGACATACGTGCCCTCGTCACCTCGCTGACCGGCAGCACCCCCGAGCGGCCTACGAGTTCGACTATTGCCCGCGGGGCAAGCCCAGAACCTCATCAAACTCCACAAGACCCAGCTCAAAGCGACCCCACGTCCTGTCATTCGGCGTCCTGTCATTCGGCACTGGCCAATCAGATCAGGCTGATCCTGCATACCGCCGCATACTGCTTGCTCTGCTCCGTACGCCGGGCCATTCCGGAAACACACCCCTTGCGCCAGGCCGAGTTCGCCACCCTACAGCGCCATCTCGTCAAAACAGCTGCCCGCGTCATCCAGACCGCCACCCGCATTCGCATTGCATTCGCGGCAGCCTGTCCGGACAAGGCTGCCTTTATCGACCTTCTGTGAACCCTCATGGGCGCGCCATCTCCAAACCAACAAGCGCCCTGACAAACCATCGCCATTGGCCCAGTCACCCGGAACCGAAATCCGACACACTCTGACGCCCGCGCTCGCAGGACTGCGCTACCATCAACCTTGTCCGATCACCCAATCAGATGCGACTTCAACGGACACGCCAGCGCGTGATGAATAATCAGGGCTAAATCCCTGCTGTGGCGCCACAGGTGTGGCGCCGCTGCTGCGTGGCTGCCGCTGCGTCGAAGGCGATTCCTGCGTCGAACTGGTAAATTATTGATTACATTTACTTAAATTTTGGGTTCATACCTATCTGAGAGGGTATTCTCTAAGGTAGCGTAGGAAGAACTTTGGCTTGTCGGAAGCCCGATAATTGTAGCGCCACTCAGTTTCTTTGAGATGCAAATGGAAGGTGTGTTTGGGCAAGCTCTTGAACTTTGCCAGCCGCACCTTGGCCAAACCCCAAAATCCCTCGATAGCGTTGATGTGAACGCGGCCACGCGCGAATTCGTCTTTCGAATGGTCGACGCGGTAGTGGCCATAGCCGGGGTCGACGAGCCCGTTGTAGCCGCGCCAGCCATCCGAGTCGATCACGGTAATAATCCGGGCTAGGCATGACCCAAATTTTGATTGCACGAAACTTGCTTAATACCTCTGACAGGCATTTCAGGGAGGCTGTCAATGGCTAAAAGGCATGTTCAATCCTCGGCATCTGAGTCCGAGCCGTCACCCAAGACCGTATCGCGCCGAAAGGCACTTCAGCTGGGGGTCAGCGGTCTCGCGGCCTCGGCTGCGGTGGGAATCATGCCGCGCTACATTCGCCCTGCCGGAGCGGCCGGTGGCTTGGCCTCTGGCATGACCGGCGGGCCGACCGGCTTCGAGGGGGCCGAGCGCTTCCAGTACAACGAAGGCATGTCGGAAGGCCGTGCCATCGAGGGCATCAAGAAGCTACAGGCCGCCGGCAATGCGCCGAAGAAGATAACGATGCTGCTGACCGATGGAGCGATCGGCCAGATCACCAAACCTTTCCCGGTCGGCAAGGTCGGGCAGCTGGGTCCCTTCCCCGAGGGCGCTCCCTCAGTCAAGGGGCTCTGGGAGGAGGAGACCGGGATCGAGATCGACATCATCGGTGCACCGGCCGAGGACATCTTCAAGAAGGTCATGCAGGACGTCACTACAGGCTCCGGCTCTTTCGATGTCTATACCGGCCCCTGGAATTCCACCGGCGATCTGGTGACCTCCGGCGGTGCGGTCAACTGCGACGAGTATGTCGAGAAGTACAAGCCCGACTGGGCCGATCCGGAGCGCGGCACGCCGACGCCGGAGATGGAGCAGCTGCTCTACACCTATAACGGCAGCTACTACGCCTTCAGCCTGGACGGCGACTTCCAGACCTGGTTCTACACCAAGGGCATCTACGACGACGGCGACGTACAGAGCAAGTTCTCCGACAAGTATGGCGTCTGGCTGGGTCCGCCGCAGACCTGGGAGGACGTCGACCGGATCTCCGAGTTCTTCACCGGACTGGATGTCGGCTACGGCCCGATGTCGGGCAACGGCAACCTGATGAGCCCCTTCTGGGGTTTGGCGACCTTCTATGGCCGCTTCGCCTCGATGGACTTCCCCAATAACTACTTCTTCGAGGAGGATGGCTCGCCGGCGCTGGCGACCGACCTGGGTATCCAGGCGGCAAGGGAGCATGTGAACTCCTTCAAGTGGTCGCCGCCGGACGCGCTCACCTTCACCTGGGCCGAAGCCTATGCCAGCATGTGGAACCTGCAGATCCCGCACACGGCGATCTATACCAACCTGGTGAAGTTCGGCGACGGCTACAATCCTGACGGCACACCGAAGAGCAAGGCGACGGGCAAGCTGAACTCGCATCTGCCGCCGGGCCGGCGCTTCGGCGACAAGATCAACCGCCGTTCGGTGCTTTACTACCACATTACGGCTTGGATCTCGTCGAAGAGCGAGTATCCGGAGGCGGCCTATCTCTTCATGCAGTGGCTGAGTTCGACCCGGATCTACTCCTGGATGGCCGGCAATCCAGGCGGCTACTTCGATCCGATGCAGCAGGCGAACTTCAAGGAGCCCTTGGTGGCGGCGACCTACCACGACTACTCGATGCGCACGATCCCCGAGACCATCGCGCGTTCCGCACCGACCTTGAACTTCGCCGGGCAGACGGCCTTGGACAACGCGCTGGATGAGGAAATTCAGGCAGCCTTGACCGGTCAGCAGACGGCGGAAGACGCGATGAAGAACGCCTCCAAGAAGTGGGAGCGCATCATCCGCAAGCAGGAGCGCAACGGCATCCTGGATCACATCGCCGCCAGCCGGAAGACTTGGCCAAGCATCGTCGATCAGGATTAGGCTTTCGCCCTAATCGCTTGACCCCTCGTATGTCCATGAGGGGACCGTGAATGTTCAGGCGCAGGTCTTGATCGGCAGACGATCGAGACCTGCGTCGGTTCCGTGGAGTTTCTGGCCGCCTGTCGGCCCGGAGCGCGATGACGTCAGAATCGAAAGGGTCTGTCGTCTGAATCGCACTCTACGAGGTTGAAAAGTGGAACGGAAAGGTGGATCGGGTCGTGAAATCCTCCCCCTTGGCCCTTGTCGTCAAATACGCCTTTATCGTCTTGGCGACCTTGCTGGTGATGTATCCTCTGGTCTGGATGATCACCATGGCCTTCAAGCCGCATCCGGAGTGGACGACGGTGTCGGGTCTGACTTGGTTGCCGCAGAACCCGACCCTGCAGAACTTCGAGTTCATCTTCGCCGGCCGGGCCGAAGGCCTGGTGGTGTCGCTGGACCGCACTATCGTCGGGCCCTTGATCTCCAGCCTGGTGACCTCGATCGTCGGCTCCCTGCTGGCGGTGGTGGCCGGGACGCTTTCCTCCTATGCGGTGGTGCGCTTCGGGCTGATCCAGAAACATCTGGTGCGCGGCCTGACCTTCGGAGCCTTGAAGCAATGAGCGCACTGGACGGCAAC
The DNA here is from genome assembly GCA_965202755.1 of Rhodospirillales bacterium. Taxonomy (GTDB): domain Bacteria; phylum Pseudomonadota; class Alphaproteobacteria; order Kiloniellales; family JACOMY01; genus JACOMY01. The sequence continues at coordinate 110,332 of CBDBCL010000004.1, forward strand.
CCGCAGGCCGGCTTCTGGGCCCGGGTCTCGCGCAATCCCGAGGCGCTGGGGCTCTGCTTCGTCCTGCCGACGATCTGCCTCCTGCTGTTCATCGCCGTCTTTCCGCTACTGATGCAGGTCTATTTGAGCCTGACCTGGTGGACGCCGCTGGACGGCATCCCCTGGTACTACGCCTACGAGGGCTTCATCTGGTTCGAGCAGTACGAGCTGCTGTTCACTGACAGTGAGTTCTGGGGGCGATCTGGCGCACGGTCCTGATCATGATCGTGGTGGTGCCGGCGGAGTTCTTCTTAGGATTGGGGCTGGCCTACCTCTTCATCGATCGTTTTCCCGGCCGCAAGCTCTTCTACAGCATCCTGCTGACGCCGATGATGATCGTGCCGGCCGTGGTCGGCTTGATGTTCTTCCTGCTGTTCCAGGGCACCGGCCCGATCAACGATCACCTGGGACTGCCCTCGAACTTCTCCTGGCTGGCCGACAACAACCGCTCCCTCATCGCGGTGATGATCGCCGACATCTGGCAGTGGACGCCCTTGATGTTCCTGATCCTGTTGGCCGGGATGCTGGGCGTGCCGGCCGACCAGCTGCTGGCGGCGAAACTGCTGGGCGGTTCCAACTGGCAGAACTTCCGCAAGATCATCATCCCGCGGATGAAGATCGTGATCATCATCGCCATCATCGACCAAGGCAAGCTGATGCAGTACGGCGAACCCTTGGAGGTTTACAACGAGCCCGACAATCGCTTCGTCGCCAACTTCGTCGGCAGCCCCAGCATGAACCTGCTGGAGGGCCATCTGGCGGAGGTCGGAAACGAGGTAGTCCTTCGCCTGGCCGAAGGCAGCGAGATCCCTCTGCCGCCGCCTGTGGTCGCCGCCTTCGCCAGCGAACCCGGTGCCAAAGAGGCAGTCTTGGGCATTCGTCCGCAGAGCATCTATTTGGGCGAGCCACAGAGCGAGGAGGATCGCTCGGTCAGTGCCGAAGTAGATGTGATCGAGCGTGTCGGGCCGAAGCGGCAGTTGCATCTGCGGGTCGGCACGCACGACATCAGAGCCATGGACGATGCTGCCGAGGCACGTCCGGGCCAAAGGGTCACACTGTCCTTGAGTGCCGAGAGTTGTTTGGCCTTCAGCGCCGCCGACGGCAGGCGTTTGCGCGCGGGGCGGGCAGCCTGACATGGCTCAGATTCAGCTCGAGACGCTGACCAAGCGCTATCCCTCCTTCACCCTGGGGCCGATCGAACTCACCATCCAGGACAACGAATTCTTCGGGATCTTCGGCCCACCCTCGTCGGGTAAGACCTCGATCCTCCGGGCCATGCTGGGCCTGATGAAACCCGACGAGGGGCGCATCTTGATCGATGGAGAGGATGTCGCCGGTGTCGGTGTGGATCGGCGCAACCTGGCCATGGTGTTCCAGAATCTGGCGCTCTTTCCGCATATGACCGGGCGCGAGAACATCACCTTTCCGCTGACCGAGGCCAAGATGCCGTCGGACGAGGTCGATCAGCGCCTGGGAATGTCCCGTTTGATGTTGAAACTCGTCTGAGTGCCGCTGCTTGATGTGAGGTTATGCGGCGTCCTCGATCTGGTCAAGCAGGTGCTTTTGGCGTTGCTCGATGAGAGCTTGCTTGAGAATGGGCAGTTGCTTGTAAGCCTCGATGCGCCGGCAGCCCTTCTTGGCTTCGAACATGCCCGCCGCGGTCCAGCGTAGGGCCATCTTGGCATCTCGCCAGGGCTTCACGTTTCGGCAGACCTGCCGGATGACGCTGTTCATGGGCTCGATGATGTTGGTGCTGGCGAACGACCGGCGCAATTCAAGCGGCAAGCCGCGACTGACCACTGTCAGGATTTCGTCGAGACCTTCGAGGATCGATCGGGACACATCCGGCGCTTCCTGCTCGAAGCGCCGCGCCAGATTACGCATCGGGCGTTCGGCCTTGTCGGCATCGTCCAGCTCCCAGGCCTGCTTCAAGGCGCGTCGCACGGCGGCATGGTGCCTGGGCACAATCCGGTCGGTGATGTTGCGTGCCTTGTGGATTTGGCAGCGCTGGATTCGTCGTCGCTGATGAGTCCATCAGCGCGGGTTTTGCTCTAGAAGCGGGGCGCAAAGATGGCCTTATTATCCAGCATGCGATTGTCGGTCGAGGCAATGACGATATCGGGAAAGGTCTCCTGGCTTTGATCGACCGCGCCGCATTTCCTCAGCGCCAAGCGCAGATCCGGGGCCTTGCCGAGGTACTGCCAGACCGTCCTCAGGCAGTGCACATCGTGTGAACCCTCCGGCGCAAAGCCGTCGAAAAGGCCGGAGAGGAAGGTTGGCGCCGCGCGCTCGGAGGCATAGGGGAAGGTGGCGAACAAAGAGCGGCCCATGCCTTGCTCGCGCTCGTAGATGACGATCCGATTGAAGCCCTCGAAGACGATGCCGCTGTACTTCAAGGTCGCTGGCAGCATGAAGTGTGTGTCCAGATGGCGTTCAATGGTCTTGCTGAACCAATGACCGTCTTTTTGATAGAGGCGCGTCAGCGAACGCAAGAATATCCCACGCGCCGGATCGGGGTAGGTATAGGTATGGTAAAAGCCTTCATGCTCTTCCAAGACGGCCCGGTTTCGGGTCGGCGCGGCGATCAAGATGTCGAGGGCCCGGTCGAGCATGATTTTTTCAACCCGCAGGCGCGGCGGCAGATGTCCGAGGTGGATTTGCCGTATCCGCACAGCAGCCTGAGGTTCGCCGCCACATCATCGATTGCCCTTTATGCTCTAGATCGTATCGACCTGCGGGGTGCCGGTCAGACTGTTGTCTTGGCCCGCAACACCGTAAATGCCTGCCGTCGTGACCTCCCGGGTCAGGTGGGCACGCGTTGCGGCCCGATCTCGCCGCTGACTACTTCCAGCGCCCTATATGGACGTCCAAATCCTATGCGCTACCACAAGAGGCGGTCAAGCAGCGGGCCGGATCTAAGGCCGGGGCGGGCTCGGCACACCTTCTCGGAGCTCCGCAAGGCGCGCGCGCAGTGCGTAGTAGCCGAGGGCCAACTTGGGCGCCACGGTCATGTAGAGCGGGATCGGCCGCAATGGTTCGAGGGGGAGGGCCAGGCCCTGCTCCGGCAGGCCACGGGCCCAGTCCGAGAGGATGTCACCCAGAATGCAGCCGGTCGGCACGCCGCGTCCGGAGAGACCGGTGACTGCGATCGCGCCGGGTCCCAAGCGATAGAGGCGCGGGATCGTGTGGCGCTGCATATCCAGCTCGCCACCCCAGAGATAGTCCCAGCGGAGCGTCTCGGGCACTAAAGGGTGATGCCAACGGAGCCGCTCGGTCAGGAGCTTTCGCGTGAAATCCAGGTCGCGACCGCGACGACCACGCGGAAACATGGAGGCGACGATGCGATCCTGCCGGTCGCGTTTATAGACGAAGATATCGCTGCGGCCGTCATGCATCGTCGTGTTCTGCGGCAGGATGCGGTCGCGGAGTTGCGGCAGTGGCTCGCTGGCGGCGACGAAGACTCGCAGGATCTGGAAGCTGCGCTCCAGGCCGGGCCAGGCAGCCTCGGTATAAGCGCCGGTCGCATAGATTACCTTCTCCGCCAAGACCGAGCCGGTCACCGTCGTAACCCGCCATAGGCCGGATTCGGCTTTGGCGCCGGTCACTTTGCTGCGCACGAAGAGCCTGGAACCGGCGTTGACGGCCGCCCTGGCCAGCCCGCGGGAGAGGCCGAGTGGATTGAGGTGACCGCCGGCCGGGTGATACCAGCCGCCGAACTGACGCTCGGAGCCGGTGATCTCCATCGCCTCCTCGCGAGACAGCAGGCGGGTCTGCTGCCCGGCCGCATTGTAGCTGCGCACCTTCTCCTCGAGGCCTGGAATGGCGCGCGGCGTGGCGGCCGCCATGACATAGCCTCGCTGTTGCCATTCGCAGTCGATCTGATAGTCCCTGATCAAGCCTCCCACCCGCTCTGCAGCACCGGTCTGCAGGGCGATGAAGCGCTCGCTCCGCTCGGGTCCCAGCAGCTTGCGGATGCCGGGGATCGAGTGGTGGTGGAAGGTGGGAGTGCAATGCCCGGCGTTGCGCCCCGACCCACCGAAACCGACCTCCTGCGCCTCCATTAGGACCACGTCGATTCCCGACCTGGCCAGGGAGATCGCCGTGGTGAGGCCACTGTAGCCGCCACCGACGATACAGACGTCTGCCTTGATCTCTTCTTCCAGGCTCGGCAGATCGGGTGCGGGTGCTGCGCTGTCGGACCAGAGAGATTCGGCGAATGGCGAAAAGCGAGACATGATGCCATCTGATCCTCCTATCGAGGGGCAAAGCACGAAGCCGGGCACCTTGGCAAGAGCCCAAGTGGACAATCCTTCACTTCGCTGGCATGTACCCCGGGCGGCAGCGGAAACGACCGGGGTCTCCATGGCGGAGATCATGACGACAGTATCTTCGGCGGATCCGGCGACGATCAACTCAACGGCAGCTACGGCCTCGACAAGCTCTAGGGAGGAGACGGTAGCAGAAACGACCGCAGCCTCTTTGGTAACGGTGGAGATGACCGCATCGAAGGCGGCGATGGCGAAGATACCCTCCTATCGAGTGCCAACGGCAAAGACAGCCTTTTCGGCGGATCGGGCTCGGACAGGTTGATCTATGGCGCCGGCGGGGCGGCGCTCGGCATCGGGTCCCTAGCTTCCAAGGGTGCATGCGATGCGACGCGGTGCGCCGTCGGGCAGGAAGTGGCTTCTGGTTTCTTCGATGCGGACGACGACCCGGCGCCTCCAGACCTACCTTGGTCCGTCGACCATCATCATGGGAGTACCGTTTGCGGCGCGGTGGCGGATCTGCTCGATCTGGTGCAGGCCGCCGCGGAAGCGGGGGTAGATCGTGCCCTTGATCGAGACCTCCTGGTTATCGGGTCCGAGGTATTGCAGAGCCGGCTCGCGGGCGATGTCCTCGGGGTTGAGGCCGGGGGCGGGGTGACTATGGATGGCGATGGTGTCGCCCTGGCGGAGGATCTGCGGTGCGGGCTGTGCCACGGACAGGGCGGGGTGCGCCTCGAGGCGCTTGGCGGGTGCGACTGGGGGTGCGATGGCGCGGCCGGGGCAGCCTGGAAGGCACGATTGGGCAGGATGGCGCCGGCGGCGGTCGGGACGAAGAGTTCCCGGCCGCGTTCGCCGACGATGCAGGGGAGGCCTTTGCACACCGGCCCGCCGCGGTCGCAGGCGCATGAACCGGGCTTGTAGTGATACACCATCCTTGATCGCGGAGGAGATGGGCGTTAGACTTCGCCAATAAATCCAATGGAGATTGGCGATGTTGAATCGGGTGTTTCTTGTATCCTGCGTGGCCAAAAAGGAGGCTGGTCTGCACCGGGCAGCCGATCTCTATACGTCGCCGTGGTTTACCAAAGCTCGTCGATTGGTGGAGGCCACCGGTGAGCCCTGGTTTATCCTGTCAGCAGAACACGGACTGCTTGCTCCCGACAAGACAATCGGGCCTTATGACAAGTCGCTGAATGACATGAAGACCGTTGAGAGACGGGCTTGGGCAGAGCGGGTCCAACATCAGATGGACGCGGAACTCCCAGAGGCCGATGAAATCATCGTTTTGGCGGGGAACCGCTACCGTGAGAACCTGATGCCCTATCTTCGAGTGCACTTTCCTACTGTCACAGTGCCCATGGAAGGACTGACGATCGGACGGCAGCTGAACTGGATGGATAATGCAAAGACGCTCTGATCTCGACACCTTCTATGGCCTGCTGGCCGAACTTGAGAGCCGGATCGGCGGGCGGCGGCTTCTGGGAGAGTGCCACGGGCGGATGAACTGGCCGGAACGCGGTGTCTATTTCTTCTTCGAACCGGGAGAGACGCGCGATGGTAATCCGCCGACATCCCGCGTCGTGCGGGTCGGTACTCATGCCTTGACCTCGAAATCCGGGACGACACTGTGGAAACGGATCAGCCAGCACAGGGGCACGACCAATCCGCGTGGTGGCAATCATCGGGGTTCGATCTTCCGGCTACTGTCCGGGGAAGCCCTGATGACCCGCGATCCCACACTGCAAATTGAAAGCTGGGGGAGAAAGTCTTCGGCAACGCGGGAAATCAGGATCATCGAACGGCAGCACGAGGCTTTGGTCAGCCAATACATCGGTGCCATGTCGCTGTTGTTCGTTTCGGTGCCGGACGCTCCTGGTTCGGAAAGTGCCCGTGGCATCATCGAGCGGAATGCCATCGCACTGCTCAGCAATTACCACGAAGCGATACCAGATCGGTCAAGTTCCCAGTGGCTGGGCCAATTCAGCGGTCGGGATCGGGTGCGTCGATCCGGGCTTTGGAACAATAATCACGTCGATGAGGAATATGATCCAGCTTTTCTTGGATTGCTGGAGGACTTGGTGCTGCAGACACCTTCGACCTGACCCCAAACAAGAACGCACGACTTTCCGAAGGGCGGCCATCAGGCCGCCCTTTCTCATTTCTGAAAGGATCCCGTGATGAAAAACTGCGTCCAGCCCGGCAACACCATCGCCCTGACCGCGCCTTATGTCGTCACTTCTGTAGCGCGCCACGATAGATGGCCCAAGCGCGCCAGTCATGTGGCCCAGGGTGTGATCGGCTTTGCGCAGTTTCGTTGTCTCTTTCGGCCTGGAGGCTGGTGGTGAGGGTATCGGCGAGGCGGTGCTGGACGCGGGTGGTGAGCCATTGGCCGGTGCGTTCGGGCTCGATGCCTTGGAGGTCGAGCCTGGCTTCGGCCATGAGGTCGCCGTGGAAGCCGCCCAGTTCGATGGAGATTTTGCTGCCGGTGCGTTGCGAGCGTTCGAGGGCGGCGCCGGCGGCTCGAAGTCGAAGTCCAGGGGCGGAGATCGAGGCCAACCGCGCCAGCCTGGACATTCGCCGCCGCGCCGACGATGCCTTGCGGCGCGCGAAGGGCGATACCCGCCCCCTGCCGAGCAGCGGCTGGCCCAACACGGGAGGCTCCGCGATGACGACCAGAACCGCATCCGTCCCGCTGACGCTCTTTCTCGCCGCGCCCCTCGTCGTCGCAGCCGCGCCCCTGCCCGCCCCGGCGCGCGCCGTCTGCGATGCGCTGCGGCCCGCCCTGCCCACCTGGAGCCGGGCCGATACCGAACGAAGCAAGATCGAGGAGGCCCGCTTCCTCGACGTGTGGGAAGCCGTATGCGAAACGCGATAACGGCGCCTACGGCTGCGGCCTCAGGCGCCACTGACCGTCCTCGCCCTCCTCGAACGGCCATGACAGGCCCTCCGGCAGACTCTTCGGCGGGGATGAGGGCCGAGCGCTGTCCAGCATCTTCTGCCTCAGGCCAATCGCGCCGGCGAGGGTCGCGCCTTCGAGGCGCGCGCGGGCGAGGGTCGCGCCTTCAAGGTCCGCGCCAGTGAGGTTCGCGCGGGCGAGGGTCGCGCGGGCGAGTTTCGCGCGGGCGAGGGTCGCGCCGATGAGGGTCGCGCCTTCGAGGTGCGCGCGGAAGAGGTTCGCGCCTCCAAGATTCGTGCCTTCGAGGTTCGCGTCGCGGAGGTTCGCGCGGGCGAGGGTCGCGCCTTCGAGGGTCGCGCCTTCGAGGGTCGCGTGGGCGAGGTTCGCGCTTTCGAGGGTCGCGCCGAAGAGGTTTGCGCTTTCGAGGGTCGCGCTTTCGAGGTTCGCGCTTTCGAGGTTCGCGTTGGTGAGGTTCGCGCCGATGAGGTCCGCGTGGGCTTTCGCGCTTTCGAGGGTCGCGTTGGTGAGGTTCGCGTTGGTGAGGTCCGCGCCGATGAGGTTCGCGCTTTCGAGGGTCGCGTTGGTGAGGTTCGCGCCGATGAGGTCCGCGCCGATGAGGTTCGCGCTTTCGAGGGTCGCGTTGGTGAGGTTCGCGCCGATGAGGTCCGCGTGGGCGAGTTTCGCGCCTTCGAGGTTCGAGCCTTCGAGGTTCGCGCCGGTGAGGTTCGCAAAGTCAAGGTCAAGTCTCCGGCGGCCTTCGATGCGTTTCAGCGCGCCTTTGTCGGACAGACGTTTTCGGCATTCCCCCACCGCCTGTGCCGCCGCCTCGACATCCGGCGGGCACTTTTTTTTCGCTGCTCCCGCATCGCCGGTTTCACTTTCCGCGTCGGTCTTGGTCGGGTGCTTCACGAACGCGCAAAGCCGATCCATGATCTGGACGTGATACTCCTCGGTATGCTCCCGAGCCAGCCGCTCAAGTGCGGAGATGCCGTTCAGGCGGGTGCCCAGTGTAGCGCTGCCCAGCATCTCCCAACCATCCTTGAGTCTCTTCATCGTGTCCTCGCTCCCGTTTCGCCGGACCATGGTCCGCTGCACAAGGCCCCAGGCGGCATGATACCCCCGAAGACGATCCCTCGAGAGCCCGAAAAGGCCGGACGGGGGCCGGGGCGCACCACCGCCCCGAACCGGGGGAGCTGGCACTCCCACGACCGGAACCGGCCCAGCGCCGGCCGTCCCGCCACCTCGCACGAGGCGGGGCCATGATCGTGGGAGATCGCCCGCTTGTCCATTCCCGAAAGCGCGCCCGATGCCTGCGCTGGCCCTCTGGCACTGGCTCGCCGGCACCCGCGCCGGGCGCCTGGCCGCGCTCGCAGGCGCCGCGGCGCTGGCGCTCTTCCTGGCCCGCCGCTCGGGCCGCAAGGCCGCCGAGGCCGCGGCGAAGATCGAGACCGCCCGCGCCAGCCTGGATATTCACCGCCGCGCCGACCAGGCCCTGCGGCGCGCGGAAGACGATACCCGCCCTGCCGAGCGGCGGCTGGCCCAGCACGGGAGGCTCCGCGATGACGACTGGAACCGCACCCGCCCCGCTCTTTCTCGCCGCGCCGCTCGTCGTCGCGGCCGCGCTTGGCGGATGCTCAGCCCCGCCCGCGCCCGCCCCGGCGCGCACCGTCTGCGATGCGCTGCGGCCAGATCTGCCGACCTGGAGCCGGGCCGATACCGAACGAAGCAAGATCGAGGGGGCCCGCTTCCTCGACGTCTGGGAAGCCCTCTGCAACACGCGATAGCGGCGCCTGCGGCTGGAACCCTGTCGCCCTCACCTACGGCTGCGGCCTCGGGCGCCACTGACCGTCCTCGCCCTCACTCGAACGGCCATGACAGGCCCTCCGGCAGACTCTTCGGCGGGAGTGAGAGCCGGACGCTGTCCAGCATCTCCTGCGTCAGGCCAATCGCGTTGATGAGGTCCGCGCCTTCGAGGGTCGCGCCGGCGAGCTTCGCGTCGTGGAGGTTCGCGCGGGCGAGGTGCGCGTGGGCGAGGGTCGCGCCTTCGAGGGTCGCGCCGGCGAGGTTCGCACCGGTGAGGATCGCGCCGGTGAGGATCGCGCCGACGAGGATCGCCCTGCCGAGGTCCGCGTCTTCGAGGTGCGCGTCTTCGAGGGTCGCGCCTTCGAGCTCCGCGCGGACGAGGTTCGCGCCTTCGAGCTCCGCGCCTTCGAGTTTCGCACTGATGAGGTTCGCGCTGATGAGGTTCGCACCTTCCAGGGTCGCGTCGATGAGGTTCGCGCTGGCGAGGTTCGCGTCGATGAGGTTCGCGCCGGCGAGGTGCACGCGGAAGAGGTTCGCGCCTTCCAAGTTCGCGCCGGCGAGGTCAAATATCAGGTCGCCTTCGATGCGCTTCAGCGCGCCTTCGTCGGGCAAATCTCTTCGGCATTTCCCCACCGCCTTCGCCGCCGCCTCGACATACGGCGGGCACTTTTTTTTCGGTGCTCCCGCAGAGACGGCTTCACTTTCCGCTTTGGTCTTGGTCGGGTGCCTCACGAAGGCGCAAAGCAGATCCATGATCTCGACGTGATGCTCCTCGGGGTGCTCCCGAGCCAGCCGCGCAAGTGCAGCAATGCCGCCCAGGCGGGTGGCCAGCGTGTCGCTGCCCAGCATCTCTGCGCCTTTCTGATAGCGCTCGTTCCGAAGTCCACGCTCGGAGGTTTCCGCCTGACTGTTGGCAGCTTTCGCCTGCCTGTTAGCGACGAAACTCCGCCATATTGCCAGCGGCAGGCCGATGCAGGCCGCGAGAAAGGCCCCGTACGCTAGTGCCAGGTTACGCAGGGTCTCGCCCTTGGATGCGCCGTTCCCATGCGCCCAGGACCAGATTTCCTCCCAATACACCGACACCGGAATGATCGACAACGCCCCCACAATGGGCAACAACACCAGCAGTGTCGCAAAGAGCAACTTGGGCACTATGGCTAGCGGCAGAACGATGAAGGCTGCGAGGAAGGTGCCGTACGCTAGCGCCAGGTTATGCAGGGTCTCGCTCTTGGATGCGCCGTTCCCATGCGCCCAGGACCAGATTTCCTCCCAGTACATCCACGCCGGAATGACCGACAACACCCCTACAATGAACAGCAACACCAACAGTGCCTCAAAGAGCCACTTGGCCCCCACCCACAATCGGCTCCTCCACCAGGGCGAACCCCGAAGCCCCTTCCGATGGTCCTTTTGCATCTTCATCGTGTCATCGCCACGCGATAGCGGCCCCTGCGGCTGGAACCCTGTCACGCTCGCCTACGGCTGCGGCCTCAGGCGCCACCGACCGTCCTCGCCCCCCTCGAACGGCCATGACAGGCCCTCCGGCAGACTCTTCGGCGGGGGCGAGGGCCGAGCGCCATTCAGCATCTCCTGCGTCAGGCCAATCGCGCCGGTGAGGTGCGCGCCTTCGAGGTGCGCGCCGGCGAGGTGCGCGCCTTCGAGGTGCGCGCCTTCGAGGTGCGCGCCGGCGAGGTGCGCGCCGGCGAGGTGCGCGCCGGCGAGGTGCGCGCCTTCGAGGTGCGCGCCGGCGAGGTGCGCTTCGACGAGGTGCGCGCCGGCGAGGTGCGCTTCGACGAGGTGCGCGCCGGCGAGGTGTGCGCCTTCGAGGTTCGCGCGGACGAGGTGCACGCCCCAGAGGTCCGCGCGGGTGAGTTGCACGCCGACGAGGTCAAGTCTCCGGTCGCCTTCGATGTCCTTCAGCCTGCCTTCGTCGGACAGACGTCTTCGGTATTTCCCCACCGTTTTTGCCGCCGCCTCGATATCCGGCGGGCACCTTGGTTCCCGGTCCACCGCATCGCCGGCTTCACTTTCCGCTTCGGTCTTGGTCGGGTGCCTCACGAAGGCGCAAAGCTGATCCATGATCTGGACGTGATAGTCTTCGGGGCGCTCCCCAGCCAGCCGCTCAAGTGCGTAGATGCCGCCCAGGCGGGTAGCCAGCGTGTCGCTGCCCAGCATCTCCGCGCCCTTCTGATAGCGCTCGTTCCGAACTCCACGCTCGGAGGTTTCCGCCTGCCTGTTAGCAGTTTTCGCCTGCCTGTTAGCGACGAAACTCCGCCATATTGCCAGCGGCAGGCCGATGAAAGCCGCGAGGAAGGCCCCGTACGCTAGCGCCAGGTTACGCAGGGTCGCGCCCTTGGATGCGCCGTTCCCATGCGCCCAGGACCAGATTTCCTCCCAGTACACCAACGCCGGAATGACCGACAACACCCCCACAATGGGCAGCAACACCAGCAGTTCCACAAAGTAACGCTTGAGCCAGCCCCACAATTGGCGCCACCCGGACCAATACCGAAGCCCCTTCCAATGGCACCTGAGCATCTCCATCGTGTCATCGCCCCCGTTTCGGCGGACCATGGTCCGCTGCACAAGGCCCCGAGCGGCATGCTACCCCCCGAAGACGATCCCTCGAGGGCCCGAAAAGGCCGGACGGGGGCCGGGGCGCGCTAACGCCCCGAACCGGGAGCGTACACTCCCACGACCGAAGCCGGCCCAGCGCCGGCCGTCCCGCCACCTCGCACGAGGCGGGGCCATGATCGTGGGAGATCGCCCGCTTGTCCATTCCCGAAAACACGCCCGATGCCGCGCCCACGCTGACGCCCGTCCCGCCGGCCGAGCCGCTCGCGCCCTGGCTTGGCGGCAAGCGGAACCTCGCGAAAGCGATCGTGCAGCGCATCGAAGCCATTCCCCACACCTGCTACGCCGAGCCTTGTCGAGCGGCATGGGCGGCATCTTCCTGAGGCGGCCCAATCGTCCCCGGTCGGAAATCCTGAACGATATCAATGGCGAGATCGTCAACACCTTCCGCATCGCGCGCGACCACCCCGACGCGCTCGCCGCCGAGTTCGATCCTTGCCTCGCTTCTCGGGAGATTTTCGCGCGCCTGCTTGCCACCCCGCCGGAGTCGCTGACCGACATCCGCCGCGCCGCGCGCTGGGTTTATCTTCAGCGGCTTTCCTACGGCGGCAAGCCTGCGCATCTGGCAGCGCCAGGTTCGCTCGGACCCTCCGAGCCCGCGCCGGCGCGCATTGATGACGTAGAGAAAGTTTCGCACATTTGTGTGGGTTTGGTGGCCCCGAATCCCTCAGGCTTTCAGTCGCCAGACGGAGAAGCCGATAGAGGAGGCCAGAGCCACCCTGGACGAGGATGACACGAAGGGCCTGTCGAACGTGGTCCCTATCGACGCCGGTCGGAATGCAGGGCGCCATGAGCGCAGTGAGGCGCGCCGCGACACACGAGCTGGCCGCTCCGAGCGCAAGCTGCACACGCGCGCCGGAGAGGTGCAGCTGCAAGGTGCCGAAGCTTCGCAGGCAGACGCAATCATCGAGCGCTATCGCCGGCGCGCGCGCGCGCTCGAAGAGGCTTCGATGGAGATGTATCTGGTGTGTCGCTACGCCGGGTGGAGGCCATCACCGAGGCCCTGTGGGGCACGCGGGTGAGCCCCAGCAGGGTCTCCACTCTCAACGAGAAGCTCTACTCCCGGATCGAGACCTGGCGGAACCGGTCGATCGAGGGCGAACACCCCTGCCTCTATCTGGACGGCCCTCTATCTGGACGGCCCTACCTCTATCTGGACGGCCCTACCTCTATCTGGACGGCCCTACCTCTATCTGGACGGCATTGTCCTGAAGCGCAGTCGGGCAGGTGAAGTGCGCAACGTCTCGCTGCTGGTTGCGGTCGCTGTCAAGGCCGACGGCTACCGCGAGACCCTCGGCAGCCTCGAGGGAGCCAAGGAAGACAAGAAGGGCTGGAGCACCTTCCTCAAGCCCCTCAAGGAGCGCGGCCTGACGGGTGTCGCGTCGATCGTCTCGGATGCCTGCAGGGGCGCGTCGAGAGCGCGGCCGCGTTCTATCCGGACGCCCAGTGGCAGCGCTGCGTCGTGCATTGGATGTCTTCGTGCCCGCTGCCGGCCGGCAAGATGCGTGAAGGCGCTCTCATGCTGAAGGCTATCCATGCCCAGGAGAGCCGCGAGGCGGCCCGCGCCAAGGCCACGCGGCCAAACTCGGAGCCATGCGCCTGACCAGGGTCGCCGACTGGCTGGAGGAGACGGTCGAGGAGACCTGGGTCTGCCATGCCTTCCCCAATGAGCATTGGCACCGGATCAGGACCGACAATCCTCTGGAGAGGATCATGCGGGAGATCCGGCGGCGAACCCGCGTCGTCGAAGCCTTCCCCGACGGCCAGGCGGCCCTCAACCTGGCCGCGGCCAGGGTGAGACACATCGCTGGCACCAAAGGGTCCAGCAAGCGCTACATGAACAGGGACCTGCTCAAGCAGCGGAACAGGGGTGCCTGATGGAACAGCCCGCCAAACCCAATGTGCGAAAGATCCTGGACACTACCGATCAGCCATCGCACGCTTGAGAGGTGGCGATGGACCGGTGAGGGGCCAAGGTTCCTCAAGGTTGGCGGCCGGGTTGTCTACCGCTTGTCGGATATCGAGGAATACGCGCAGGCGATGATCCGCTCCAGCACCTCGAACCCCGGCCACGCTCAGCAAGCCGGTGCCTGACACCGCTCCTGGATGACGGCCGGCTGCGGTACGGCCGTCATCCTTCCCTCCGTGCTCGCCTGCGCACTGGCTCTCCCAATTTCGATTGAACTCTCTCCACTTCTCGGATAGCCTGGGCGAATGATCAGTAACTGGGCTCGCCTAGTCAAAAGACGGATCATGTCGCTGGGAGTGAATGGTGGGAACACATAAGGCAGATCTTCGGTGGGGAGTCGCGCAACGGCTCGAATTCATCGAGTTCCGCCTGTTTTGGGAGGGGGATTGTGAATCGGGGCGATCTGATGGATGCCTTCGGTGTCTCGTTGAACCAGGCTTCCAGCGACCTGAACCGCTACATCGGTATGGCTCCGGACAACATGGTCTACGACAAGAGCGCCCGAACCTACATCCGGGGCACCAGGTTCGAGCCACTGTTCCTGAATCCGGACGCCAGCCGCTACCTCTCTCAGCTGCACTCCGTCGCCGACGGTATCCTCGACCGGACTGACGCCTGGATTGGCCCGCATCCCGAACTGTCGGACACGCAGCAGAAGATCATCGCTCTCGACTACGGAATGAAGGGTGGGAAAGCCAAGATCCCCGTTCGCAGGGCCCTCCTCCATTACGCGCTCAAGAGACCAGGCCTCGACACCGACCCCGCCGCACGGCGCGCCCGGGACCAACAGATCGTGTTGCTGAACGCCGCCGAGTTCGACGCGCGGACGCCGGCTCAGGACTCCGCGTCGAGGGTGGAGGGCTGACGCATGATCGAGAAGCTTGAGCATCTGGTCGACGACATCGCGACCCTGAATAGCAAGCTCGTGCTACTGATCGGCCCACCGCGATCCGGAAAGAGCAGCCTCCTTGCCCAGCTGTCCGAACGCAGAAATACGCCCGTTCTGAATGTTGGAGCAGCGCTCGGGCGACAGCTGCTCGCAATACCGAGCACGCGCCGACAGCTCCGGGCCGCGGACCTCCTGAAGGATCTGGCCGACGAGACAGCGCGCCAAGGCATGCTGCTCCTGGACAACATCGAGCTGCTTTTCGATCGCACTCTGCAGCTCGATCCGCTCGATTTATTGAAGCGACACGCCCACGCGCGCCGCGTCATTGCCGTCTGGCCAGGGGCGCTTCGAGAAAACCGGCTTTCCTACGCCACGACAGGACATCCAGAACACCAGGACTACGGCATCGATGGTCTGGTCCCGTTTGAAATTCATTGAAGGGGGAAGGCGCGATGCCGATGCGCTATGGGGAGCTCATTCAGTTCGAGCCGATCGAATCGGTCATTCAGCTTCGGGACGCCAAACGCCCCGATGAAGCGAAGAAGCTGGTCTCGACCTACGTCATCTCCGACGACATGGCCGCGCGGATCGCGACGCTGACGATCCAGCTGTCGTTCGACGAGGCGGTGGACCATATGGGCGTACTCGTCGTCGGCAACTACGGGACCGGCAAGTCGCACCTGATGTCGGTGCTTTCGCTGGTCGCCGAGGACGCCGCCTACCTGCCGCTGATCCAGCACCCCAAAGTGGCCGAAGCGGCAGAGTCGATTGCCGGCAAGTTCAAGGTCCATCGGATCGAGATTTCCAGTCAGATGTCGCTTCGGAACATCATCACACAGGAACTCGAACTCTTCCTCGAAAAACACGGCGTCAGCTACACCTTCCCCCCCGCCGACAAGGTCACCAACAACAAGGCGGCCTTCGAGGACATGATGGCGGCGTTCGCCGAGGTTCACCCGAACCATGGCGTTCTTCTCGTCGTCGACGAGTTCCTCGACTATCTCCGCTCCCGCAAGGATCACGCTCTCATCCTCGACCTGTCCTTCCTGCGCGAGATCGGCGAGGTCACCAAGCACCTGCGGTTCCGTTTCGTGGCCGGCGTCCAGGAGCAGATCTTCGACAGCAGCCGCTTCCAGCATGTCGCCGACAGCCTGCGCCGGGTGAAGGATCGCTTCACGCAGGTCCTCCTCGCGCGGCAGGACGTGAGCTTCGTGGTGGCGGAGCGCCTGCTGAAGAAGTCGACCGACCAGCAGAGCAAGATCCGGGACTACCTCACGCCCTTCGCCAGGTTCTACGGCTCCATGAATGAGCGCAGGGACGAGTACGTCCGACTGTTTCCCGTCCATCCCGACTACATCGGCACGTTCGAGCGGCTGGTGTTCACGGAAAAACGCGGCGCCCTCGTCACGCTCCGCGACCAGATCCAGGCGATCCTGGACGACGAGGTGCCGGAGGATCGGCCGGGCCTGATCGGCTACGACAAGTTCTGGGAGACGGTGAAATCCAACCAGGTGCTGCGCGCCGACCCGAACATCGGCCCGGTGCTCAAGGTATCGGAGGTGCTGACGGAGCGCGTCACCAGGGCGTTCACCCGCCCGGCCTACAGGCCGATGGCGCTGCGAATAATCGACGGCCTCTCTGTACAGCGGCTGACGACCGGCGGCGACATCCATGTGCCCGTCGGACCGACCGCGGCGGAGCTTCGCGACACGCTGTGCCTCTACCAGCCGGGCATCGAGGACATGGGCGGCGATCCCGAAGCCGACCTCCTCTCTCAGGTTCAAACCGTCCTGCGGGAGACGCTGAGGACCGTCAACGGCCAGTTCATCTCCAAGGCGCCGGACACCGAGCAGTACTATCTCGACCTCAAGAAGGACGTCGATTACGACGCCCAGATCGAGAAGCGCGCCGACACCCTCTCCGACGATGCGCTGGATCGCGCCTACTACAGCGCCATCCGCCAACTCATGGAGCGCACCGACGAGGCCAGCTACGTCACCGGCCACCAGATCTGGCAATACCGGGTCGAATGGCAGGACCGCCGGGTCGAGCGCGACGGCTACCTCTTCTTCGGCGCGCCGAACGACCGCCCGACCGCCCAGCCCGAGCGAGACTTCTACATCTACTTCATCCAGCCGTTCGAGCCGCCGCGCTTCCGCGACGACCACAGGCCGGAAGAGGTGTTCTTCCGGCTGAAAGGGCTCGACGACGCGATCCGGCGTCACCTCTCCTTCTATGCCGCCGCGCAGGACCTGGCGTCGACCGCCAGCGGCGGCGCGAAATCCATCTACCTCGGCAAGGCCGAAGACGCCCTGCGCGACATGAGCAGGTGGCTGCAGAAAAAGCAGATGTCGGCCTACGAGGTCACCTATCAGGGCAAGGCCAAGACCCTGCAGGCGTGGACAAGGGGCATCTCGCTTCGCGACAAGGCGCGGCTCGGACCCGAGGAGCGCATCAACTTTCGCGACGTGGTGAATGCCATCTCCGGCTTCGCGCTGAACAACCGGTTCGCCGAGTTGGCGCCCGAGTATCCCACCTTCTCGGCGCTGGTGACCCAGTCCAACCGGAAGCAGCTCGTCGGGAACGCTCTACGCGCGCTGGCCGGCGGCAAGCGCACAAGGGACGCCCAGGTCATCCTCGACGGCCTGGAGATGCTCGACGGCGACCGCATCGATCCGACGCGCTCGCGCCCTGCGCAGGAGGTGCTTTCCCGGCTGAAGGCCAAGGGGCACGGCCAGGTGCTGAACCGCAGCGAGCTGCTCAGCGGCGATTCCGACGTCGAGTACTTCGCCCCTCTCAAATCCCGCCTCGAGCCGGATCTGCTCGTGACCGTGCTGGGTGGGCTGATCTATGCGGGCGACCTCGTCCTGGCGATCACCGGCGACAAGATCGACTCCGGCAAGCTCAGCCTGCTCGCCGAACGTTTGCTGGACGAGCTGACGCACTTCAAGCACGTCGAGGCGCCGAAGGAAATCAACCTCGCGGTCCTCCGCTCGCTGTTCGAGATGCTCGACCTGCCGCCCGGGCTCGCCCAGCAGGCCACCCAGGGTTCCGATGAGCCGGTCAAGCGGCTCCAGGAAGAAGTCGGCAAGCTCACGCGCCGGGTGCTGAGCGCCACGACGGACATGCAGGGCCGGCTGAGCTTCTGGGGTCAGCCGCTTCTGCGCGAGGAGGAGATTTCCGACTGGCGCACCAGGCTCGACGCGCTGAAGGGCTTCTCCGAGAGCCTCGCGCCCTACAACACCGTCGGCAAGCTGAAGAACCTGCGTATCGGATCCGACGACATCGCGGCGCAGAAGAAGAACCTGAAAGTCCTGGGCGCCGTCGAGCGGATGCTGAAACTGGTCGGCGAACTGGGCAGCACGGCGAGCTACCTGTCCCAGGCCGAAATGGTGCTGTCGCCCGACCACGACTGGGTGAAGAAGGCGCAGGACACGCGAAAGCAGGTGCACGGCAAGCTGGCCGCGGACCGGACCGCGCAGCACGCCGCCGAGTATCGAAAGACGCTGGGCCAGCTGAAGAAGGACTACATCGCCGCCTACACGGCACAGCACAGCAAGGCCCGGCTGGGCGTGGCGGAAGACAGGACCAAGTCTGCCTTGCAGAAGGATCCCCGGCTCGTCTCGATGCGCGCACTGACCGGCATTTCCCTGTTGCCGACCAGCCAGCTGGCGACTTTCGAGGAGAAGCTGGACAGGCTCAAGAGCTGCGCTGCGCTGGTCGACTCAGAACTGGCGGCCAGCCCGGTCTGCCCGCATTGCAACTTCCGGCCGGCGAACGAGCAGGGCGACATGCTTCCTGCGGCCAAGGTCCTCAAGCAGCTCGACGACGAACTGGACCGGTTGCTCGAAAACTGGGTTCAGACGCTGGTCGACAACCTCGAAGATCCGATCATCCAGTCCAACTTCGAGCTGCTGAAGGACTCGTCCCGCAAGATCGTGAATGGCTTCGCGGAAAGCGGGACGCTGCCGGACATGATCACGCCCGAGTTCATCGCCGCCGTTCGGGAGGCGCTCTCGGGGCTGGAGAAGATCACCGTGACCGGCGAGGACATCAAACAGGCGCTGCTCCAGGGCGGATCGCCGGCAACGCCGGAGGATCTGCGCAAGCGCTTCGAGGCCCACCTGAACGACCGCTGCAAGGGCAAGGACACCACCAGGCTGCGCTTCGTGGTGGAGTGAGCGCATGCCAGCAGTTGAGAATGACGAGATTGATCCGATGAGCGACCCTCTTCAAGCCGACAAACGATCCGCTGGCGGCTCCGTCGAGTGCCTCGGCATGACGTTCCCCGGCGAGGATGCGCGGCGGGAGCACTTCCTGAATCTGCTGGCCGAGAAGCTGAAGGATCCCGACTTCCGGAACCAGGAGGGATTTCCGCAGGGGACCGACGCGGCGATCCTCGCGATGTCCGATCCGCCCCATTACACGGCCTGCCCGAACCCATGGCTCGAAGACTTCGTGAAGCAGCATGGGAAGCCTTACGATCCCAACCAAGACTACTCGCGAGAGCCGATGGCGATCGACGTGTCGGTGGGCAAGACCGATCCGATCTACAAGGCACACTCCTACCACACCAAGGTGCCGCATCTGGCCATCGTGCCGTCGATCCTGCACTACAGCGAGCCGGGCGATATCGTTCTCGACGGGTTTGCCGGCTCGGGCATGACCGGCGTTGCGGCCCAGTGGTGCGGAACGGCTCCAGCTTCTTATCGTCATCGATTGCAGATGGAGTGGAAGAAGGCAGGCATGCCCGCGCCAAAGTGGGGGGCGCGCAGGGTCGTGCTGAACGACCTGTCGCCCGCCGCGACTTTCATCGGGGCAAATTACAACCTGCCGTTCGATGTCGATGCCTTCGCAAAGTCCGGCAAGAAACTGCTCGCCGAAGTCGAGCGTGACTTGGGCTGGATGTACGAGACGCTGCACTCGGACGGAAAAACAAGGGCGAGGATCGAGTACACGGTTTGGAGTGAAGTCTTTTCCTGTCCAGAGTGTGCTGGTGACATCGTCTTCTACGATGAAGCCTTGGACAAAGCCACCAGTCGTGTCAAGGACTCGTTTCCGTGCCCGCATTGTTCCAAAGAACTGACGAAAAAGAAGCTAGAGCGCCTTTACGAGAACAAATTCGATGCGGCGACCGGAGAATTCATTGCGGTACCGAAACGGGCTCCATCGTTGATTTCTTACAAGGTAGCCGGCACACGGTATGAGAAGAAGCCCGATACGTCGGATATTGCTCTGTTGCAAAAAATTGATGGCCTCGCCATACCAGCGGAAGTTCCAACTGTCCGCTTTCCCTTTGCGGATATGTGGGAAGCACCACGCATGCGGGACAAAGGCATCTCCTTCACCCATCACATGTTCCTGCCACGCGCTGCGCAGGCCATGGGAGTTCTCTGGGACAAGGCGCAGGCTCATTCAGACCGCCGAACTCGGGCGTTTCTCTTATTCATGGTAGAACAAGCAATATGGGGCTTCTCAATTCTTAACCGATACAGCCCGTCTCATTTCTCACAGGTGAATCAGTATCTGACTGGCGTCTATTACGTGCCATCTCAATGCGCAGAACCAAGCCCGACCTATAATGTATCTGGGAAATTAGATCGCCTCGAAAAAGCCTTTCGGAACTTTAAAACAAAAAAAGGAAGCGTCGTCGTAAACACGGGAACAGCCGCAGGTTTGAACATTCCCGACGCGACGATTGACTATGTGTTCACTGATCCGCCATTCGGTGAAAACCTCCCCTATGCCGAGCTAAACTTCCTCGTTGAAGCTTGGCATGGTGTCATGACGGACGCGCGCCTCGACGCTATCGTTGATCGCTCAAAAGAAAACCGTACAGCACAGAAGTCGCTTGATGACTATCGTCGTTTGATGGCTGCTTGTTTCAAAGATTATTATCGAGTGCTCAAGCCAGGCCGATGGATGACGGTCGTCTTTTCCAACACAAAGGCATCTGTCTGGAATAATCTTCAGACCGCGTTGCAAGAGGCGGGCTTTGTTGTCGCAAACGTTTCTGCGCTCGACAAGAAACAGGGAAGTTTCAAGTCCGTCACTACCACAGTTGCAGTGAAGCAAGACCTCATCATCTCGGCGTACAAACCCAATGGCGGTCTAGAACAACGATTGGCCGAGCGGGGCGCCGCACCCGAATCCGCATGGGACTTCGTGCAGACTCATTTGCGCCAGCTGCCGGTCTCCAAATCGAAGAACGGAAGCCTGGAAATCGTTGTTGAGCGCGACCCACGCCGCATTTACGACCGGATGATCGCCTGGTTCGTTCGCCACAATGCTCCAGTGCCGCTGTCCAGCCAGGAATTCCAGGAAGGCTTGCGGAACCGCCTCCCTGAACGCGATGGCATGGTCTTCCTGCCCGAACAGGCCGCTGAATACGACCGCAAGCGGGCCCAGGCCATCCAGGCGCCGCAGATGGAGCTGTTCGTCTCCGACGAGCGCTCGGCCATCGACTGGCTGACCGATTTCCTGCGCAAGCGTCCCTCGACCTATCAGGACATCCACCCGGAATTCACAGTCCAAATGGGAGCCGGCTGGAAGAAGCACGAGGAGAAGCCCGAACTTGCCGCGCTGCTGGAAGACAACTTCCTGCGCTACGACGGCAATAGCGACGTGCCGAACCAGATTCACAGCTACCTCTCGACCAACTTCAAGAACCTGCGCGGACTGGCGAAGAACGACCCGCGGCTGATGGCCAAGGCCAGGGATCGCTGGTACCTGCCCGATCCCAGCAAGGCCAGGGATCTGGAGCAGAAGCGCGAGCGGTCGATGCTGAAGGAATTCGAGGCCTACAGGACCGCGCCGGGCCGCAGGCTCAGGGAGTTCCGGCTGGAGGTGCTGCGCGCCGGCTTCAAGGCCGCCTGGGCGGCCAGGGACTACAGGACCATCATCGCCATCGCCCGAAAGATCCCGAACCAGACGCTGCAGGAGGATGAGAAGCTGCTGCTCTGGTACGACCAGGCGGTCACCCGCATGGAGGCCGATGCGTGACGCATGCGGGCGGGGTACATGACATCGGCGCGTGGTGCTGGCATGAGCGACATGCCGCCCCCTGCCGCATCGTCGATGCGCAAGAGATTTGGGGCGAGACCGCCTATCGGGTCTGGCTGCCCGACAAGGACTCCGTTGTCCGCGCCCGCGCAGCCGACCTGGCGTCGCTCGACTCCGTCCAGCCCAGGGTCGAGCACATCCTGCACACCGCGGCGGCGGCGAAGCTGCTGGACTCGCTGGAGGAAAATCTCCTGCTGGCGCCCATCCAGTCGAGCGTCGTGCCGCTGCCGCACCAGCTCTACGCGCTCAACCGCGCCATGAGCCGGGACCGGATCCGATATCTGCTCGCGGACGAAGTGGGGCTCGGCAAGACGATCGAGGCGGGGCTGATCCTGCGCGAGCTCAAGCTGCGCGGCATGGCGAAGCGGATCCTGGTGGTCGCGCCCAAGGGGCTGGTCCGGCAGTGGCAGGCCGAGATGCGGCTGCATTTCGGAGAGCACTTCCAGTTCATCGAACCGGCCGAGCTTTCCGCCTTCCGGCAATGGCGCAACGACGAGGAAAACCTCTGGCGGCTGCACGATCAGGCGATCTGCTCGCTCGACTCCGTGAAACCGCTGGAGGGCCGTCGCGGCTGGAGCCTCGAACAGCTCAGCACCTGCAACCGGGAGCGCTTCGAGGATCTGATTTCTGCATCCTGGGATCTGGTGATCATCGACGAAGCGCACCGCATGGGCGGCAGCACCGATCAGGTGGCGCGCTACAAGCTGGGCGCAGCACTCGCGGAAGCGGCGCCCTGCATCCTGCTCCTGTCGGCGACGCCGCATCAGGGCAAGACCGATCAGTTCCATCGGCTGATGCAGCTGATCGACCGGGATTCCTTCCCGGACGAGAGCAGCGTGACGAGCGAGCGCGTGGGGCCCTTCGTGGTGCGCACGGAAAAGCGTGTCGCGATCGATGCCCAGGGCAAGCCGCTCTTCAAGCCGCGCATAACCCGGCTTCATCCCGTCGCCTGGCAGGATCGGTACGCGGCGCAGCAGAAGCTCTACGAGTCGATCACCGACTATGTGCGCCACGGCTACAACCAGGCCATGGCGGCGAAGCAGCGCCACATCGGCTTCCTGATGATTCTGATGCAGCGGCTGGTGACCTCCAGCACCGCCGCCATCCGCACAACACTCGAAAAGCGCCAAGCCGTGCTGGATCAGCCGCAGCTCCAGACCTCCCTGTTCGAAACGGCCGACGCCGAGGAATGGGCGGAGCTCGACGGTCAGACACAGGTGGATCTGACTGTCCAGACCCAGGGCTGGGAGATGGAGAAGGCAGAGGTCGACACCCTGCTCGAACTCGCCCGCTCCACGGAAGCGCAGGGCACGGATGCCAAGGCCGAAGCGCTCTTGGGGCTGATCTACAAGATCCAGCAGGAGGAGAGCGATCCGAAGCTGAAGGTTCTGATCTTCACGGAGTTTGTGCCGACGCAGACGATGCTCGCGGCGTTTCTGGAAAGCCGCGGCTTCTCGGTCGCCACGCTCAACGGCAGCATGGATCTCGACGCCCGCAGCCGGGCCCAGCAGGCGTTCTCGCGCGATGTGCGCGTTCTGGTCTCCACCGACGCCGGCGGCGAAGGCCTGAACCTTCAGTTCTGTCACATCGTCATCAATTTCGACATGCCGTGGAATCCGATGCGGGTCGAACAGCGCATCGGTCGCGTCGACCGCATCGGTCAGCCGCATGTCGTTCGCGCGATCAATTTCGTGCTGGAAGACACGGTCGAGCACCGCGTGCGCGAGGTTCTGGAAACCAGGCTCGCGATCATTGCCGAGGAATTCGGCGTCGACAAGGCCGCCGACATCATGGACTCCGTCGAAACCGAACCGCTGTTCGACGAGCTCTTCGTCCAGAGCCTGCAGAACCCGGACGCGATCGAATCCGAGTGCGACGCCGTCGTATCGGAGCTCCGCTCTACGATCGCGGACAGCCAAAAGAACGAGGCGCTCCTTCCCGGTGCTCATGAGCTCGACGCCGACGACGCGCGGAAATGGCGGGATCACCCGGCGCAGTTCTGGCTCGAGCGGGCAATCACGACGGGACTTCCCGCGCGGGGCGGCGAAGCGATCAAGCAGGGAGATGCATGGCGCGTGCGCTGGGCCGACGGCAGCGAGTCCGCGAAAGTCTGCTTCGACGCCCGCACCGCCGAGGATCGCCCCGACATCGAGTGGGTGACGTTGGAGGATCCGCGAGCGCGAGCCATGATCGGCGAGTTGCCACGCTGCGTGGCGGAACTGCCGCTGCCGTCCGTCCGGGTTGCGGGGCTCCCCGACACCGTTAGCGGGGTCTGGTCGCTTTGGGAGATCAGCCTGTCGGCCGACGACTTCAGCCGGCGGCGTTTCCTGGCCGTGTTCGTGAACGACGAAGGGCGCACCTTCCTGCCGACGGCGAAGCGGATCTGGGATCTCCTTCTCACGGAGCAGATCGATCTGGCGGGGCCGTCAGCCACGCCGGATACCGATGGCTGGTTCGACCGATCCAGGACCGCCGCTCTGGCTCAGGGTGAGCGTGTTTTCGCCGAACTGGTAGAAGAGCACAGAACCCGCATTCGGGAGGAGCGCGCGCGCGCCCGATATGCCTATGACGCGCGACACCAGGCAATCGGCCGCATCGGGCTACAGAATGTGCGGGACTATCGTCGCAAACGTCTGAAGGCAGACCATGACGCCCGCATGGCGCGGCTCGACGCGGCCGAGGCCTATCCCCCCGATCTCGATGCGATCCTGATGCTGCGCGTCGGCGAGCAGAGGGCGGACGCGTCATGAGTGCCTGGATCGATCGCATCCTGCGGGAGTTTCCCGCCGACCTGGCCCGCTTCTGGATCGCCTGCGACCCGAACGATCTCCTGCTGGACGAGCGCATCCTTCACAGCCTTCGGGAACGCGGCTTCGAGGTGTTGCCCTTCGAGGATTCCATCGCGTTCCGAACGGAGTACGAGGAACGCTACCGGGCCGCCTGGGACCGAGGCGAGAATGGATCCGCGAAGGCGCTGATCCTGCAGCCGCGCGGAACCGACCTGAATGCGCTGCCCTGGGACTATGTCCGCGAGGGGCGCAAGGTCAGCCTCGGCTTGGCGAACCTTTTTCCCAAGCTTGGCTACGGCGTGATCCGACACATCGACTCGCAACACCACGAGGCACTGTTCCAGGCACACAACAGGCACACGACGCAGCCGCTCGGGGAAGGCGCGACCAGGGATTTCATCCTCACGCACATCTTCCGTATCAGCCCCTGTCTGCTCAACCGGGCTGAAGACTTCTGGCACGAACTTCTGCGCCTGCATTACCGCGGATCCGGCTTGCCCCCGCTGCTGGCCGACCATGTCGGCGATATTCTGGCCGACAATCCGGATCTCGAAGACCTGCCGGTCGCCAGGCTGCTTTCGTCGAAGAGCTTCACTCTGCGTGTCTTGCAGAATTCCTGGGATCGCTTCCTGGCCCGGTACGATGTCCGCAGCCAGCGATCCCCCGACACGGATCAAGACGGCCCCCACGCAATCTCGATCCCATTCGATCATCCCGACGTCCGGGTCATCGTCGATAATATGTTCCTCGAAGGCACGCTTCAGCCGGTTGCAATCGAGGGGTCGTCATCGGGTCTTCCGGCTTGGGCGAAAGTCGGGCTGAAGAGCGATGCGAACGCCCTGGGAGACCTGGTCGCCGAGGGCACGAAAAGGATCGGCGCAGAGCTGCCCGGAGCGGACTCGTCGCACCGAGATTGGAGCGACTTCGCCCGGCGTCTTGGCGAGGTCATCCATCGCTTCCATGGCCTGAGTGCGCAGCAGGCGAATGGCGTACAGCGGCAAGTCCGTGCGCTGCAGCGTGATGCCGATTCCCGTCTGACGGAGTGGGTTTTCGAGCATTTTGCCGATCTGCCGTCCCTGCCGGCGGCCAAGGGCCCGGTCATGGTCCACCACGTGCCACGATATCTCGCGATGCGTCGCAGCGCGGGCGAGGAACGCATCGCTCTGCTCGTTTTCGACGGCCTGGCGATGGATCAGTGGTTTCAGATCCGTGAGCACCTAGCGAGCCGCGCTCCCGGTCTGACCGTGCAGGAGAAGGCCTGCTTTGCATGGCTTCCCACCCTTACATCGGTTTCGCGCCAGGCCCTGTTCTCCGGCCTCAAGCCGCGCGAGTTTACCGATTCCATCGAAACGACCAGCAAAGAGCCGTCTCTGTGGGCGCGGTTCTGGCAGGAGAACGGCCTGTGCAAGCCGGAGATTTTCTATCGGAAAAGCATCAAGCGGACTGGGCAGCTGGATGAGCTGGCGGACGACCTCTCGCAACCGGCCATAAAGGTTGCCGGAATCGTCGTGGACATGATCGACGAGATCGTCCACGGGGCGACATTGGGCAAGCGCGGCATCACCGGTCAGATCGCCGCGTGGTGCGACACCGGCTTCGTGGAGCGGCTGTTCTTCCTGCTCGCCCTGCACGGATACCGCATCTACCTCACCGCAGATCACGGGAATGTCGAAGCAGAGGGTATCGGCCGGCTTAGCCAGGGCGTCGTTTCCGAGCTCCGGGGCGAGCGGGTTCGTACTTATCGCAGCGACGCCCTTGCCGCGTCGGTCCCGGAAGACATCGACGCTTTCCGCTTCGATCTCGCTGGACTACCGCCCGACTTCTTGCCGCTATACGCCGGCACCCGAGGCGCATTCGTATCGCAGGGAGATCAGATCGTCGCCCACGGCGGAATATCCGTCGAGGAGCTGATTGTCCCTTTCGTAAAGGTTTCGGTTGAGAACCTGGATCAATGAATTCACCACGCCCACAAATCGGATTCGATCGTTTCATACAGCTGGACTGGGCCGCCGCTGCGCTGCGCGTGAGGGCGGGCCTGTCCAGTCTGGATGACCTGACCGACCGCATGGATGCCACCCATTCCGGGCCCGCCGCCAAGAAGAAGACCCGAACGGTTCTGAACCGACTTTGGTTGGAACCGTACCCGGATCTGGCTGATTTCGCCGATCGTGGAGTGAAGATATACCGCAAGGCGCCGGACACGCCGATCGCTGCGCTGACCTGGGGTATGGCCCTGGCGACCTACCCATTCTTCGGGAAGGTGGCGGAAATCGTCGGTCGCCTCATGACACTGCAAGGCGACTGCGCCTCTGCGGAGGTCCATCGACGAATGGCTGAGGTATTCGGCGAACGTGAGGGCACTCGGCGAATGACGAACAGGGTTCTGCAGTCTCAGGCGAGTTGGGGAGCCCTCGAGAGAGTGGACAAGGGCAGGCGCATCGTCCGAAAGCCCTCGATCGACCTGGACGCATCCGCCGCGGCAGCATGGCTGGCGGAGGCATGCGTGAGATATGCGGATCGTTCCCTTCCGGTAGCCGGCATCGGCTCCAACCCGATCATCTACCCCTTCTCCCTCGGCGGCTCGCGTGCCTATCTCTTGTCGAAATGTCGCTCTCTCGACATGCGGGTCGACAGCACAGGCAATCAGGTTGTCGGGCTGGCAACATGACCGAACGGGTGCCCGACCCTGTTCGACGCAAGCTCTCCAGCCCAGCGGCATCTCGCTTCTCCACTGCTATGTCCTTCACCTGGGTCTCACGTACCGGAACCTCTTCCATCACTTCACTTGCGAGCACGCCAAACGCGATCCCTGGTCTCTCTGACACCGTACGAAGCAGAAGATCGGCAGCCCGTCCCATATGGGCCGGGCAACCAACCCCGACGCGATCCGTCTCGAACGCGATGATCTGCTCCTCGGGGAAAAGTTGCGACTGTCCGCTCTCCTCGGTCTGGATGGCGTGGCGAGTCCGGATCGCCTCTTGCTCCACCTTTTCCTGAACGGTCCGGAAGACCTCCACTCCGGATCCGCCATGTGTGCCGAGTATCAGCCGCATTTTGACCCGATCCTCTCACGGCTTTCGAATGGCCATGTTCGGCAGATATGTCGCGACTTCCGCTTCCTTCATCTTGGCTTTGAGAAGCTGGAGGATCTTCGTCTCGTTGGAACCTTCGGGCCGCGCCTCGAACCCCGCCTTCCAGTCTGGGTCGGCAGGAAACCGTCCCACAGACTCTGCTGTGGCGCGCCAAAGTCTTTTCAAATCCGGGCGATTTCGGCTGGAAAATTCGCGATCCTGGGGGCCGGATTTCGGGACGCTCTTTGACTGGGCGAAGATCGAAGAGGTCGACACGATCTATACGGCAGCCCGCCGCGGAAATCGCCGGGTCCGGGAGTTGCTGATCTCAGAGAGGATGAGGGGCATTATCTGCTTTTGCTCCTTGAGGAGGAGCGATTTCGACCTGAACATCAAGTGGCGGCGTGGCAGGACGAGGCGCAACCTGTCTGATGTAGGCACGCCCAGCCTGATTTTCGATTATCTTTATGGCGTGTGTCATGGAAAACGTATGCATCGTAGCGTGGAACGCTGACAAGACCAGATCCTGCAAAGTGGGATCGTCTTCCAGCCTGGTTATGCGTATGCCCTTGGATTGCAGTTCATCGAAACCGATATGGCGTAAGTGGCTCTTGTGATGACTCTGATTCGAGAGCCAATCTGAAATCTCATGCGCTTTCGTTCTCGCATCCTGGCAACCGCGCAACATCCAATCATCGAGCCACTGAGCGACCAATTCTTTCGACATGTTAAGGGCGGCTTGGCAAGTGACAAGAAGATCGGGCCCATACTGCTCCAGCATTGGCATCCAGGCCGCAAGTTTTTTCGGATCACTGGCCTGCTTTTCTGCAAGCTCGAATTGATCCAGAACATTCTGAGCAGGAACCATTTTCCGTCCGCCCTGAAATGGCACGATGATTTGTGGGTCTGTCGGGCCTAGGAAGGAGTGTTTGCCAAGAATGACTTCATCGGCGGCACAGGCAATCATGGTCGCCGCCGACATTGCCAGATGCGGAACAAACACCCTTATGTGGCTAAACCGGGCACGAAGATAAGCCACGATGGATTCAGCTGCTTCGACCGAGCCGCCGGGACTGTGGAGGATGAGATCGAGCTGATCTCCGGACATCCCGTAGTTTACCTCCATGAGGCCAAGCATGTCTTCGTCGGAGATCGAAAAATCCGCTACGTTCAAACTCTGTTTCTGCAGCCAGCCAGATGCGTAAAAAATAACGTTACGACCGGTGTTCGTGTAAAGCGAAGCCATGTGTTTGCGGCGTACGCCATCACAGTCTGGCGGTTGTCCCGACTCCTGCAATTCACCAAGCACATCACTCCAGGTTGCCAAGTCGGTCTGCTCCCCTGTCCGTTAAATTGATCGCCCGGATGTGGTCGAGTTTGTGAAAATGCTCTGCCCAAATCTGCCGGCCGCTTGAGACTGCATACCCATTTCCTGCTTGACGTTTAGCCAGTTTCGATAAACTTCCATGGCCTCTCGCACGCCTGGGCGCTCGATGGCTTGATCGAGAAGGGTTTGAAATTCTTCATTATGGTCGGCCATCTCCTGTCTCCCGCTTCAGGTTTCCCCAAAGTTCTAGTTTGGCGCTGGTGTAATTGTAAAGAGGGTTTGCCATTGCCCACGCAGGTCGCGAGATCGCCCCCCAACCACCGCTGCCCTCTCCGGACCGAACCAAATCACCCGGCGCAGGCGCAGCGGGCGCCGTTCCGCTGGCGGCGACGTGCACGACCCTCTCCGTCGAGGTGCAGCCCGACAGCGTCTCGGCCTCCCGCCGATCTATGGTCATGCCATATTTGCGTCGCACCTGAACGATCCGGCCGGCGAACCAGCAGCGATTCACCTGCGGCAACCATTCCGCTGCGTCCAGCCCGCACTTTCCGCCGCGACCGCAGCGGTTCACCTCCGGCGCCGCCAGCGTCAGGTTCAGAAGATCGCGCGCAAAAGCCCGCCGAGTTGTGGCCTCCGCCGCGCACAGCCCGCTGTCGTGGGCTTCCGATGTCGCGATCATGTGTTCGATGTCGGTCTGGCGGCGGTCGGCGAAGCTCCGCCCCGTGTAGGGGCTGTAAACCCGCCCGCCCATCGCGGCGATCAGGTCCAGCTCCACCGATTGCGGATAGGGATAGTCGCTGCGGTCGTAGAGAGCCGCTTGAGCCCCACCCACAATAGGGGCCACCCGGGCCAATCCCGGAGCCTCATCCAACGATCCTTGAGCATCTCCATCATGTCATCACCTCCGTCCCGCCGGGCCCTGGTCCGCTGCACAAGGCCCCGAGCGGCATGCCAGATCCGACGATTGACGTCCGCGCCCCCTGGGAGCCGGGCCAATACCCCGCGAAGCAAGATTGAGGGCGCCCGCTTCCTGGACGTGTGGGAAGCCGTCTGCGAAACGCGATAACGGCGAGCGCGCACCGACGGCCGAAGCCGAAGGCGAGCGCGGTAGCGCTCTAGCCGCGGCTGCTACAGCTTCCGGCGCCACCAATCGTCATCGCCCCTCTCGAACGGCCATGACAGGCCCTCCGGCCGACTCTTCGGCGGAGGTGAGGGCCGGGCGCTGTCTAGCATCTCCTGCTTCAGGCCAATCGCGCCTTCGAGGTCCGTGCCGGCGAGGTCCGCGCCGTTGAGGTTCGCGCCGTTGAGGTACGCGCCGCGGAGGTTCGCGTTGTTGAGGTTCGCGCGGGTGAGATTCGCGCCTTCGAGGTGTGCGTCGGTGAGGTTCGCGTGGAAGAGCTTCGCGCGGGTGAGATTCGCGCCGAAGAGCTTCGCGCCTTCGAGGTGCGCGACGAAGAGGTCCACGCCTTCGAGGCGCGCGTCACGGAGGTCCGCGCGGGCAAGTTTCGCGCCGCGGAGGTGCGCGCCTTCGAGGTCCGCGTCGCGGAGGTCCACGCCTTCGAGGTGCGCGTATTCGAGGTGCGCTTCGGTGAGTTTCGCGCCGGTGAGGTCAGGTCTCCGGTCGTCTTCGATGCGCATCAGCCTGCCTTTGCCGGACAGAAATCCTTGGCAATTCCCCACCGCCTTTGCCGCCGCCTCGACATCCGGCGGGCACTTTTTTTTCGGTGCTCCCGCAGCGCCGGCGTCACTTTCCGCTTCGGTCTTGGTCGGGGAGCGGCGGCGGCGCTGGACAATCGCACGCCGGAGCGTATCGCCGGCGTCACTTTTCGCTTCGGTCCTGGTCGGGTGCCTCACGAAGGCGCAAAGCAGATCCATGATCTGGACGTGATAGTCTTTCGCTTCGGTCCTGGTCGGGTGCCTCACGAAGGCGCAAAGCAGATCCATGATCTGGACGTGATAGTCTTCGGGGTGCTCCCGAGCCAGCCACTCAAGTGCGTAGACGCCGCCCTGGCGGGTAGCCAGCGTGTCGCTGCCCAGCATCTCCGCGCCCTTCTGATAGCGCGCGTTCCGAAGCCCACGCTCGGAGGTTTCCGCCTGCCTGTTAGCAATTTCCGCCTGCCTGTTGGCGGTTTCCGCCTGACTGTGAGCGACGCAACTCCGCCATATTGCCAGCGGCAGGCCGATGAAAGCTGCGAGGCAGGCGCCGACTGCCAGCGCCAGGTTGCGCAGGATCTCGTCGTTGGATGAATTCTCCCCCGCCCAGTGACGGATATCCTCCCAGAGGTACACCAACGCCCCTACAATGAGCAGCAACACCAGCAGTGCCGGAAAGAGCCACTTGAGCCACACCCACATCGGCACCGCCAATCCCGAAGCTCCCCCCCAACGATCCTTGAGCATCTTCATCATGTCATCGCCCCCGCCCCGCCGGACGGACCATGGTCCGCTGCACAAGGCCCCGAGCAGCATGCTACCCCCCGAAGACGATCCCTCGAGGGCCCGAAAAGGCCGGACGGGGGCCGGGGCGCGCGAACACCCCGAACCGGGAGTTGGAGCTCCCACGACCGGAACCGGCCCAGCGCCGGTCGTCCCGCCACCTCGCACGAGGCGGGGCCATGATCGTGGGAGATCGCCCGCTTGTCCATTCCCGAAAGCGCGCCCGATGCCGCGCCCGCGCTGACGCCCGTCCCGCCGGCCGAGCCGCTCCGGCCGCAAGGCCGCCGAGGCCGAGGCGGAGATCGAGGCCAACCGCGCCAGCCTGGATATTCACCGCCGCGCCGACCAGGCCCTGCGGCGGGCGGAGGGCGATACCCGCCCTGCCGAGCGGCGGCTGGCCCAGCACGGGAGGCTCCGCGATGACGACTAGAACCGCACCCGCCCCGCTCTTTCTCGCCGCGTCGCTCGTCGTCGCGGCAGCGCTCAGCGGCTGCGCAGCCCCGCCCGCGCCTACCCCGGCAGACGCCGTCTGCGATGCGCTCCGGCCCGCCCTGCCGACCTGGAGCCAGGCCGATACCGAACGAAGCAAGCGGGAAGGCGCGCGCTTCCTCGACGTGTGGGAAGCCGTTTGCAACACGCGATAGCGGCGCCTACGGCTGGAACCCTGTCCGCGCGCCTACGGCTGCGGTCTCAGGCGCCACTGACCGTCCTCGCCCTCCTCGAACGGCCATGACAGGTCCTCCGGCAGACTCTCCGGCGGGGGTGAGGGCTGGGCACCATCCAGCATATCCTGCTTCAGGCCCATCGCGCGGGCGAGGTGCGCGCCGGTGAGGTCCGCGTCGGTGGGGTCCGCGTCGGTGAGGTCCGCGCCGGCGAGGTTCGCGCCGGTGAGGGTCGCGTCTTCGAGGAACGCGCCTTCGAGGTCCGCGCTTTCGAGGTGCGCGCGGGCGAGGTGCGCGCCGACGAGGTACGCGCCTTCGAGGTGCGCTTCGTTGAGGTCCGCGCTTTCGAGGTGCACGCGGGCGAGGTCCGCGCCTTCGAGGTGCGCGCCTTCGAGGTACGCGCCTTCGAGGTGCGCGCCGGTGAGGTCAAGTACCAGGTCGCGTTCGATGTCCTTCAGCCTGCCTTCGTCGGACAGACGTCTTCGGCATTTCCCCACCGCCTTTGCCGCCGCCTCGACATCCGGCGGGCACTTTTTTTTCGGTGCTCCCGCAGCGACGGCTTCACTTTCCGCTTCGGTCTTGGTCGGGTGCCTCACAAAGGCGCAAAGCAGCTCCATGATCTCGACGTGATGCTCCTCGGGGTGCTCCCGGGCCAGCCGCTCAAATGCGTAGATGCCGCCCAGGCGGGTGGCCAGCGTGTCGCTGCCCAGCATCTCTGCGCCCTTCTGATAGCGCTCGTTCCGAAGTCCACGCTCGGAGGTTTCCGCCTGCCTGTTAGCAATTTTTGCCTGCCTGTTAGCAGTTTCCGCCTGCCTGTTGGCAGCTTTCGCCTGACTGTTAGCGACGATGCCCCGCCATATTGCCAGCGGCAGACCGATGAAAGCTGCGAGGCAGGCGCCGACCGCCAGCGCCAGGCTGCGCAGGGTCTCGCCGTTGGACGCTTTCTCCCCATACGCCCAGCAATGGATATCCTCCCAGAAGTACACCACCAGCAGTGCCACAATGGCCAACAACACCAGCAGCAGTGCCACAAAGAATCGCTTGAGCCAGCCCCACAATTGGCGCCACCCGGACCAATCCCGAAACCTCCTCCAACGATCCTTGAGCATCTCCATCATGTCATCACCTCCGGCCCGCCGGGCCATGGTCCGCTGCACAAGGCCCCGAAGCGGCATGCCAGATCCGGCGATTGACGTCCGCGTCCCCTGGGAGCCGGGCCGATACCGAACGAAGCAAGCAGGAAGGCGCGCGCTTCCTCGACGTGTGGGAAGCCGTCTGCGAAACGCGATAGCGGCGCCTGCGGCTGCGCCGGCGGCCGCTACGTCAAGAGCGCTGCCTGGCTGCTCGCCCCGCGAACGACGGGATCGGGGACGATCCGCCAAGGAAAGCCATTCCACTCCGCCCCATCGAGAAGCCGTCCGCCAGACTTTGGCCGGGCACCGCCCCACTGCTTGAAGAAGAATGCGACGCCGTCACGCTCGCAGATGTCGCGGAGCCGACGGGCCCACTCCGGCTGCATCGGCCGCGCGCCAGGGCCGCTCTCGCCGCCGACGATTGCCCAGGCAATTCCATGCAGGTCGACCTCATCGATCGGCCCAAGCAGGGGCTCGAAGGAGATGAAGCGCGCTTGCGAATTCACGCCTTTCAGGTGGCCGATGCGGCTGACGTGCGCAGCATCCTCGATCGAGACGCCCAGCCAGATGTGCGCGGGAACCGGCCTGCCGTCGTAGCGCGCCTCGACGTAATTGCGCATGAGAGAGCTGCGTTTCGTCAGGACCTGGAAGACATGCCAGTCCGCTCGCTCCATCGCATCGAAAACGCGGTCGATGTACGCGCGCTCGATGTCCTTGTGGAACAGGTCGCTCATGGAATTCACGAAGATCATCCGCGGACGCTTCCACCGGAAAGGCTGCTGTAATCGCGACGGCCAGAGCCTCAGATCGAAGCCTTGCTCGTAGGGATGACCGGGCACGCCGCGCCAACGCTCGGCGAAGCGCTCCGCATAGCAGTGGTCGCATCCAGGACCGACCTTCGTGCAGCCGGTCACGGGGTTCCATGTCGCGTCCGTCCATTCGATCTCGGATTTCTGCGCCAACCGATCGCCTCCTCAGAGTGTTAACACTATCTTAGCCTGCGGCTGGAACCCTGTCACGCTCGCCTACGGCTGCGGCCTCGGGCGCCACTGACCGCCCTCGCCTTTCTCGAACGGCCATGACAGGCCCACCGGCAGACTCCTCGGCGGGGGTGAGGGCCGGGCGCTGGCAAGCCTCTTCTGCGTCAGGTCAATCGCGCCGGTGAGGTGCGCGCCGGCGAGGCTCGCGCCTTTGAGGCGCGCGACTTCCAGGTGCGCGCCGAAGAGGATCGCGTCTTCGAGGTTCGCGCCTTTGAGGTCCGCGTGGGCGAGGTCCGCGCCGGCGAGATCCGCGCCTTCGAGGTGCGCGCCTTCGAGGTTCGCGTCTTCGAGGTTCGCGCGGATGAGGCCCGCGCCTTCGAGGTGCGCGCCGAAGAGGTCAAGTATCAGGTTATCTTCGATGTCCTTCAGCCTGCCTTTGCCGGACAGACGTCGTCGGCATTCCCCCACCGCCTTTGCCGCCGCCCCGACATCCGGCCGGCACTTTTTTTCTGCTGCTCCCGCATCGTCGGCTTCAATTGCCGCTTCGGCCTTGGTCGGGTGCCTCACGAAGTCGCAAAGCAGCTTCATGATCTGGACGTGATAGTCTTCGGGGTGCTCCCGAGCCAGCCGCTCAAGTGCGTAGATGCCGCCCTGGCGGGTGGCCAGTGTAGCGTTGCCCAGCATGTCCGCGCCCTTCTGATAGCGCTCGTTCCGAAACCCCCGCTCGGAGGTTTCCGCCTGCCTGTTAGCGACGATACTCCGCCATATTGCCAGCGGCAGGCCGATGGCGGCCGCGAAGACCAGCGCTAGGTTGCGTAGAGTCTCGCCGTTGAACGCTTCCTTCCCATACGCCCAGTGGTGGATATCCTCCCAGAACACCACCAACACCACCAACACCACCACAATGGCCAACAACACCAGCAGTGCCGCAAAGAGCCACTTGAGCCTCACCCACAATTGGCGCCACCCGGACCAATCCTGAAGCCTCCTCCTGTGAGCGACGAAACTCCGCCATATGGCCAGCGGCAGGCCGATGAAAGCTACGAGGCAGGCGCCGAGCGCCAGCGCCAGGTTGCGCAGGGTCTCGCCCTTGGATGTATTCTCCCCTTGCGCCCAGCGCCAGATCGTTTCGCTATAATGTGCCCCCACAATTAGCAGTAACACCAGCAGTGCCGAAATGGCCGGCGACACCAGAAACGCAAAGTAACCCTTGAGCCCCACCCACAATCGGCGCCACCCGGACCAATTCCGAAGTCTCCTCCAACGATCCTTACGTCTCTCCATCGCGTCATCGCCCCCGTCTCGGCGGACCATGGTCCGCTGCACAAGGCCCCGAGCGGCATGCTACCCCCGAAGACGATCCCTCGAGGGCCCGAAAAGGCCGGACGGGGGCCGGGGCGCAGCAACGCCCCGAACCGGGAGACAGCACTCCCACGACCGGCACCGGCCCAGCGCCGGCCGTCCCGCCACCTCGCACGAGGCGGGGCCATGATCGTGGGAGATCGCCCGCTTGTCCATTCCCGAAAATGTGCGCGATTCCGCGCCCGCGCTGACGGCCGTCCAGCCGGCCGAGCCGCTCGCACCCTGGATCGGCGGCAAGAGGAACCTCGCGAAAGCGATCGTGAAGCGCATCGAAGCCATTCCCCACACCTGCTACGCAGAGCCTTGTCGAGCGGCATGGGCGGCATCTTCCTGAGGCGGGCAAAGCGGCCCAAGTCGGAAATTCTGAACGATATCAACGGCGAGATCGTCAACACCTTCCGCATCGCGCGCGACCACCCCGACGCGCTCGCCGCCGAGTTCGATCCTTGCCTCGCGTCTCGGGAGATTTTCGCGCGCCTGCTTGCCACCCCGCCGGAGTCGCTGACCGACATCCGCCGCGCGGCACGCTGGGTTTATCTTCAGCGGCTTTCCTTCGGCGGCAAGCCTGCGCATCTGGCAGCGCCGGGCGGTTTCGGGCCGTCCGCACGACGGCCCTCGCTCCTTTCAGGGCCGCGCGCAATCCGGCTGATCCGCGCCGCCGGCGTGCGTCTTCAGGGCGTCCATATCGAGCGGCTCGATTGGCGCGCCTTCATTCCGCGCTACGACCTGGCCGGCACGCTGTTCTACCTCGATCCGCCCTATTGGGGGCACGAGGCCGACTACGGGCGCGGGATCTTCACGCAGGACGACTTCGCCCACATGGCGGCCATGCTGGAAGGGATCGAGGGCCGCTTCCTGCTGTCGATCAACGACCGGCCCGAAATCCGGAAGCTCTTTGACAGTGCGGCGATCGAAGAGGTCGACACGATCTATACGGCAGCCCGCCGCGGGAATCACCGGGTCCGGGAACTGCTGGTCTCAGGGGGCGGGTGAGCCGCCGGGCATCGTGAGACTGGCACCCGGCAACCCGCGCACGCCCGCAGCGGTCACTCCGGATTCAGGTGCCACTTACCGTCCTTGCCTTCCTCGAACGACCAGAACAGGCCCCACAAGAAACCGATTTAGCGCGATTTCTGCTCGTAAAGCGAACGATTAGTCGATTCCAAGCTTGTGAAAGAAAATCCGGTTTCGCATGTTGGCATCTCGGAGAACTTTGTCCCAACTCAGGACCTCCATGTACAACCTGATATTCGCGAACCAATGGAACCAACCCATGTTATCCGGCATGGGGGTGAACTGCTTTTCTTTTTCGAGCCATTTCTTGACCTTCTCACCAGTCTCGCATATCACGTACCCATAAAAAGGCGTGTTATCAGTGACTTGGATGGGTCTGCCTTTGAGTGTCTTAAACCCTCCTTCTCGAATTCTGTTCACATATCTAATGATCTGTTGAACGGGGTCTTCCTTGTAAGACGGGTTCACAAAATTCTCGCGTCCAGGCTTCTTGAACTCGAAGACTGTGATCGGGTTGCTCGCCTCATTGTCACCCCTGAACAGCACCGGATTATCGAACACGCATAGGTCAGGGCGGTCGGTCGCCCGACCATCTAGCGGTTTGTCTGAACTCACGTAATTTGTGAAGTTAAGTCGCTCGTCGATGATCCAGAGATTATGATCTTCATAAGCCGTCTCTGCTGAATCTCCCTTTCGAGGGAAAATGATGTCGTGAACGGTGCCCTCGGACAGGTATTTTTGATCTTCGGTAAGCTCAAAGCTCTTTTCAAAGAGCGTGAGTACTTGCTTTCGCAGTGCGACATAGTGGGTCAGGTCATTGCGACTGGTCCTTGATATCTGGTCCACAATCTTCGGCAATCCGTCCTTGATCCCTGCCGCGTCAGTTTCGTCGAGCATCCGATCGATTTGCTGCCGGATGGCCACTTCCTGGGCGAATTTCTCCTTCTGTAATACTGTCTCTATTTGTTCTGGCGTCGGGTTATAGGGCATCGACG
Source organism: Rhodospirillales bacterium (assembly GCA_965202755.1). Lineage (GTDB taxonomy): Bacteria > Pseudomonadota > Alphaproteobacteria > Kiloniellales > JACOMY01 > JACOMY01. The sequence continues at coordinate 147,658 of CBDBCL010000004.1, forward strand.
ACAGGTCGATGTCCTCTGCGATCGTTCGGTGCCAAGGCGCTGAGCCCTCAACATAGCTGCGAACCTGCGTACGCTTTTTCTCCTGGCGCACTGTTATCGTATCGCCCAATGCATCACGTGCAATATGCGCTGCGGCCTTCTCAATCTCATCTTGTGAAATTGGATGAAGCAGGTCGCCGCTCTTGGGGAAATCGAAACCTCCACGCTCAAAAGACACGTTGGCATCGAGATACGGGCCGAACACATACGCCTTCACGATGTAGTCCCAGAAAGATCAGGTCGGTA
>CBDBCL010000005.1:0-7970 GCA_965202755.1 Rhodospirillales bacterium
AAGGTGCTTTATGACGGAACAGAAGAAGGTTGATCGGGAAGGAGCCGGAGCTGCGGAGGCTTCACATATCGCAGCAGATCCGGCTCCGGCCCGACGACGCAGACAGACGGCGGCGCGCAAGCAGGGAGGCCGTTCTGCGGGTGTTGCAGGGCGAGGAGATTTTTGTTGGTGGCTCGCAGTATCGACGCGCCGGCAGCCGCTGTCAGCGGTTGGCGGGACGTGTTCTTGGAAGACGGGCGCATCTGGACTGAAGCACCGCGCCGGCGATGTGCGTGACGAAGAGTGACCGGCTGCGCGCCAAGGTGGGCGAGATCGCCATGGACAACGAGCGTCTCTACGAGCGCGAAGAGGGAGGCGGGCCACCCTTTCGGGCGCCGGAGGTCGAAGCGATGCGCGCCGTCACCTCGATCTCCACGGGCAAGGCCCAGGGTGTATCACGGGTGTGCCGGGTCTGGGGTCTGAGCCGGGCCAGCGTGTACCCAGCGTGTACCCAGCGTGTACCGGGACTTGCAAGCGACCCAGGCTGAGGCCCAGCCGGAGCCGCTGCCCGGGTCCGCAGGGGCCCCTGTCGGATGCGAGTGCCGGATGCGCGCCTGGTCGAAGAGATCGGGCAGGTCATCACGGACAGCTAGGTTCCATGGCGAGGGCGATCGCAAGGTCTGGGCGCGCCTGCGCTACAAGGGCATCCGCACCTCACAGGCACGGGTTCTGCGGCACATGCGCAAGAGCGGCCTGTGTGCGAAGCCCTGCCGAGGGCCAGCACAGGGTCCTCGCGCCCATGACGGGACCATCGTCCCGGACGGTATCGACGAGATGTGGGGCACAGATATGACCGCCACGCTTCTGGGAACAGGGCGTCAGGTCGCTGTCCTTGCCGCGATCGATCATGGCTCGGCAGACTGCGTTGGCATCCATGCCGCCACGCGGGGCACGCGCTTCGAGGCGCTTCAGCCGATCCGCCAGAGCGTGCGGGAATGCTTCGGGGCAATCGGCAAGGACCTGGCCGCAGTGCCGATCGTCCGCCATGACAAGGGCTCACAATACATCGGCCACGACTTCCAGAACGAAGTCGCTTGGCGGGGAGCGACATCCTCCCCGTCCTTGGTTCGCGCCCCCGAAGGCAAGGGCTGTGCTGAGCGCTGCATCCGAACATTGAAGGAAAACCTGCTCTGGATCGGGAGCTTCGAAACCATCCAGCAGTTCAAGGACGACGACAACGAGCCTTGGCCGATCCAGCGCCACGGGCCTCGATCGCCGAACCGGTTCAGACGCGACGCCATGGACAAAATCCCTCACGCCGCGTAAGTTTCAAAAGTGTCTCAATAACCCTAGGGCGCTACAGGGGCGCGGCTTCAAAGCCCAAGACGAGGAGAGACGACATGACCACCAAGACCAAACAGCGCTTCGATGTCTATGAAGCCGTTACCCACCAGATCATCACCGCCATTGAGGCGGGGGCGGGGCAAGTTTGCTATGCCCTGGCACAGGAGCGGCGTAGCCATCACGCGCCCGAAGAACATCTCGACGGGTAATGCCTATCGCGGCATCAACACGATTGCCCTCTGGGCTGTGGCCGCGACCGGCGGCTACGCCGAGGGGCTCTGGGGCACCTACCGTCAATGGCAGGACTGTGGCGCACAGGTGCGCAGAGACGAGAAGGCCTCGCTCATCATCTTCTACAAGGAGTTCGAGCGCGATGACGAAGAGCGGGAAGACGGCCTGACCAATTTCGACCGGCGGCTTCATAGTCCAAGCCTCCTGCGTCTTCAACGTCGAGCAGGTGGATGGCTACGAGCGCGAAGAGATCGACCTGATCGCCGATCCCATCGATCCATCGCGGCGGCTGACGCCTTCATCCAGGGCACGGAGGCGACCGTCACCGAGGGCGGCGACAGCGCCTTCTATCACCGCACCCACGACACCATCACCATGCCCGACCGCTTCCGCTTCAAGGATACGGACACGAGCACCGCCACCGAAAGCTGGTATGCCGTCCTCCTGCACGAGCTGATCCACTGGACAGGCGCAGAATCCCGCATGGCGCGGGAGTTCGGCGAACGCTTCGGCGATGACGCCTATGCGATGGAAGAGCTAGTCGCGGAGATTGGTGCGGCTTTCCTCTGCGCAGATCTCGGGATCATGGCGGAGCCGCGCCCCGACCACGCCGCCTATATCGACCACTGGCTGCGCATCATGAAGGGCGACAAGAAGGCGATCTTCGCTGCCGCGAGCGCGGCAGCCAAGGCCAGCGACTTCCTCGCCAGCCTTCAGCCGCCGATGACGAGCAAGCGATGGCGGTCGATCCGAGACGATGATGCGCAGATTGGCGAGCGCGATGCCGCGCTCCCAGGAGCCTCAGGGCAGCTCTTCGAGCCTCTTGGGTTTCATCGAACAGCGCCCAGAGGGCGGTGTCGGACAGGTTGTGCAGGCTGTCGAGGGTAATGGCTTGGATCATGGCAGGGCTCCTTCTCCCGTAAGGTTCCAATTCACGGCAAAAGGGCAGGCCAGACTTTATGCGGCGCTGAGGCACCGCGAGCTACAGGTTTCGCCTGACAAGGCCGAAATGAACAGGACAGGAGGCGCGGGCAGCGCCTTGCCGCCAGCGTCCCATGATCTGGCAGCAGGTGGGATCAGGAATTGAACACAGGGCAGTGAGAGGAAGCCGCCCCTGAAGCCCCTGAAGCTATGCCCCTGAAGACGGCGCAGCCGCTTGTCGATCTCGCCCACGGGCGGGAAGACCGCATCATTCACCCGCCAAATTTCCAGGGTGGAGATGATAAGCTCGACCTCGCAGACTTCGGCGGCGTGCAGCGCGTCGATGACCCAAAGCACGCCGTGAACGCGCACGTCACGCGCCGTGGCCACCTTCCGCAAAAGATTGTCACCGGTCAGGAGGATTCCGTTCTCTTGGCAGGCGGTTGTCACCAGGGCGAAGCAGCCATTCGCCGACAAGCGGCTATGCTCGCGCTTCAGCGCCAAGACCTGCGCAACTTCCTCGCCTGGCAGGTCGTAGGTGGCGAGGCCACCGTCTTCGAGCATCCGCCATTCCTGCGCCGTGAAGTCGAGAAGCTCCTCTTCACGGATCGGCAGGGGCACGATGAACCGATAGGGCAACCGCAGCAGGACGTGCAGCAGTTGCCCCTTCTTCAGGTCGATCAGGCAGGAAGCATCATTGACGACGACACAGGCCACTGGTCACGCGGCCCCCTGATGTCGCGCTCGACAATGCTCAAGGGAAGCCCGAGCATCTGCGCCGCCCGCACAGGCGAAATCATCTCCTCGCCAAGCGCGCGCCAGACGAGGCGCTCGAAGCGCTGCGGTTTATCGAAAGCCGCGAAGCCCTCTCCTGGCCCGATAGGCTCCGGCTCTTCGCGCCGCCAGCTTCTCGCATGGGTCTTGAAGGCGTATTCGACGGCAGGCTTGGAGAGAATGCCCACCTGTCCGAGACGCACGAGCATCGCGGCGGCCGAGACGCCATAGGTGCGCTTGGCCGCATGATCTCGATCCAGATCATGCCGTGCCGGTTCCGGCCAGATTCCTCTTCCAGATGCTTGCGCGGAATGAGGAATGCCCCCGCGAAGCGGTCCATGGTCGGTTCCTTCAGCGCCGCATTGGCGGTCGCGGTGATGATCCGGTGCGCGATCTCATGGGCGAGGTTGAAGCGCTTGCGCTCGACATTGGTGTGCCGTGAGACGACGATCACTTCGGTGGGCGGGTTGTCCGCCCGCTCGACATGACAGGCCAGCCCGTTGATGCGTTCGGGGAGATCGGCCTCGATGACCTTGAGCCCCTTGTCTTCGAGCAGCGCGGCCATACTCGGGATGGGGTCGATCCCGAGTTCCCACTTCTTGCGCACCTCACGCGCCTTGGCGTCGATGGCCTCTTCATCGGCGATCTGATCCACACGCAGAGCGGCGAAGGGGTCATCGGCTGGATGCAGGTCGAGGATGTCCTCGATGGCGAGATAGTCTTCGAGCTTCTCGATTACGAGCGCTTCCGCCATAGCGCGATCCTGCGCCGAGGCGGTCGAGTTCTTCCGCCACTCGACGCTTTTCAGGGCTTCGACTTGTCCACCGAGTAGGAAGTCGAGGGACACGCCAAGCGCCTTGCCGAGGCCGACCAGCACCGCCGAGGACGGCATCATCTTGTCCGCCTCGTATTTGCTGATGGCCTGCGCCGACACGCTTGGGGTCACGCGGTCTGCGAGTGCTTGCATGGACAGACCAGCCCGCTTGCGGACCAGTCTGAGCCTTTGTCCGAACATCGCCCTCTCCCGGTGGGTGTTGTTGTGATTGACAAGCGCCATTTCTTTATCAGAGCGGTTGGGCAGTGAAGGGGGTGGGCAACAGCCGTGCGTCTTCCGTCCACGGCATGCAGTGCGAAGCCATAGCGGCCGCGCGTGAAACCGCCATTCGTCAGGGCAGCGAAATGCTGATCCATGGCGAGAACGCATCCGCGAGCGTCACACCTACGGCAACGATCCCTTCCTGCCGAAGGGCTGACAGAAAAGGAACGACCCAACGGCTCGTATCGAAATGCGGTTGGGTGGCCGCAAGATCACCTCCACCGCCCAGCTTCAGCGTGAGCTGACGCGCGGCATGGAGAAGCACGTCGAAGACAGCTTGAAGAAGGCTGCCGGTTCCGGCGTGCGGATGAAGAAGACCCGCGAGGGCTACACCTTCGAGGGCACGCCCGAGCAGATCGAGCGCATGAAGAAGCGGCTGCACTGACGTGGCTGTGAAGCCGCATACAGCGTCTTCGTCTCCCCAACTGGATCGCATCGTCGGGCTGGCGATCATCAACTCCGGTCGCTGAACCGCCGCTGTAGCGGGAGATTGGAGTTCTTCTTTCGGCCAGGGCGTCCTGCCCGCCACGGCTGCCGCGCTTCCGGTCAGCCAGAGATGTTTCCCCGCACCCACGACCATCTATCTTTTGTCTCCCGCCCGTGCCTTTGCGCTCGCGGGGTTTGGCCGTTTCACGAAGGGAGCTTCGTCTCCCGTTTCGGTCTCTGTCCTCTAGTCTCGTCCGCTGTTCTGACAGGCCGCACCTTCGGATCAAGGGGTGCCCGCACCACTCGGGGCACGCCCCGACCGTGTTATCCCTGTGCTCCTTCAGGCTTGGGTGGTCTGCCTCTTTCGCGTCCAAGAGGACGAAAACCCGAAACGAAAGAGGAGACACGCCTATGAAACTATTCACCAAACCCCAGATCGAGCAGCTCAGGAAGAACGGGCAGGCGAACGCCGAGAGGGTTGCCGCAGGCGACGACGACATCGACTTCTACCCCGTGGTGAAGCTCTTCATGCCTGACGGCGCAGCCACCTGGCTCCTGTCCGAAATCTTCCCCGACGATCCCGACATCGCCTTCGGGCTGTGCGACCTTGGCGTCGGCTGCCCCGAGTTCGGCACGGTGCGGATCAGCAAGCCGGAATCCGCGCGGGGACCGCTTGGCCTGCCCATCGAACGCGACCGTCACTTCAAGCCGACCGTGACGATTGGCGCTTACGGCCTGAACGCCGTCTGGGACGGGAGGATCAAGGCATGAGCACGAATATCCGCCCCGAACACATCAGCGCCTTCGAGGCGCTGACCAGCGGCGAGCACAACAACGCCCTGTTTTCCTGCTTCATCGGCGGGGAGCCCGCCGCCGCCATCGTCTCCGTCACACCGCCCGCGCGCGAGGACGACGACTTCCAGATCGCCCCGCTCTTCGTCTCCATCACGGATGACATGGTGCTGACCGATCACGAGGGCATGCCCGCAGGGGGGCTCTGCACCCTGGCATGAAGCCAAGATCATCTTCGGCTCCGGCGCTGCCCGTCTCTACCAGGACGGGACGACCGACACCGAAGTGCTGCGCGAGCATGGTGCCATCGAAACCTATTGCTTCGAGACCGAGCGCGAGAAGCTGCAATTCCTGCGCGGCGTCGAGGAAGCCATCGACTGGCTGGACTTCACCCTTGCCGTGGAAGGAGGCGCGTCATGAGCGCCTTCGACTACACCGGCCATCACATCGAATGGGAGTGCAGCGCCCTCCTGGTCAAATGGTGCCCGGGCTGGCTTGGCGAGAATGCCTATCACCACATTGCCCATCTCGAAATCCATGCTGCGAGCAAGACCCCGCTGCCGATCACGGAAACGGGCTACAAGTCCCATTTCATCGACAAGGAAACCGTCGAAGCTTTTGGCGGTCCTGCCGCCTACACCCGCGCCTGGCTCGAAGAGGCTGCAGCCTCGCCCGAATGGAAGGCCAAGGCCGAGGCGTCCCGTCAGCTCTCGCCCTTGACTATCCCGCATTTCTCATACAAGGGAGTGCATCGGTTTTTTGAATTCTGTAAAGTTATTTTACAATAACGACTTGACAGAATTCGGAGTGAGGCCCGATGCGACCAGAGTGTATCCCGGAACAGCTTGAGTTTGAAGCCTTCGATAGGCGGCGCGGCGTTCGATGGCGGCGCGATCAGTACGGATGCCGGCGCGCTTTTGTTGCGCCATTGCGACCGCGCGATCGGACTGTTCGATCGCGTCGCGTCCTGCTTCATCGATTGCCGGACGCCGGAACTTGTGGTGCATGAGCTTCCCACCCCGGTCGGCCAGCGGCTCTGTGGGATCGCGCTCGGCTACGAGGATCTCAATGGCCACGACCAGCTGCGCCACGACCCGGTCCTGGCCCTGTTGTCGGACCGGTTGGAGGCAAAGCGGAAGGACTGCGCGGTGCTTTCCGGCAAGAGCACGCGAGGCCGGTTGAAGCACGCTCCGTTCGGCGCGCCGGGCCGCTACCACCGGATCGGCCATGGCGGAGAGGCGATGGAGAGGCTGTTCGTCGACCTCTATCTCGATACCCACGCGGCGGCGCCGGCACAGATCGTTCTGGACCTCGACGCCACGGACGCCCCGATGCACGGCACTCAAGAAGGCCAGTTCCATCACGGCTATTACAAGAGCTCTGCCAGCTTCCGCTCTACATCACCTGTGGGCGCCACCTGCTGGCGGCGAAGCTGCGGGCGGCCAACATCGATGGCGCGGCGGGCGCTCTGGAGGAGGTGGCGCGGATCATCGCACAGATCCGCCAGCGCTGGCCCCGGGTTGGGATCCTGTTGCGCGCCGACTCGGGCTTTGCGCGCGAAGACATGATGGCGTGGTGCGAGGCGAACGGCGTCGGCTTTCTGTTCGGCCTGGCCCAGAACGCCCGGTTGCGGAAGCGGGTCGCGCGCGAGGCGGCGGCGGCGCAGGCTGCGCACACGAGGACGGGCCGGGCGGCGCGACGCTTCGCCGACTTCAGCTCTTCGACGCGCAAGAGCTGGAGCCGGGCGCGCCGCGTAGTGGGCAAGGCAGAGCATCTGGCGAAGGGCGCCAATCCGCGCTTCGTCGTCACCTCGATCAGGCCCGATGCAGTCGACGCCAAGCGGCTCTACGAACGGCTCTACTGCGCCCGGGGCGAGATGGAGAACCGGATTGAGGAGTGCCAGCTTGACCTCTTCGCCGACCGCACCTCGGCGGCGGCGATGCAGGCCAACCAACTCCGGCTCTGGTTCGCCTCGCTCGCCCATGTCCTGGTCGACAGCCTGCGCCGCATCGCGCTTCCCGGCACGGCGCTTGCCAGGGCCACGGCGGGTTCGATCCGCCTCAAGCTGTTGAAGCTTGGCGCCCGGGCGACGGTCTCGGTGCGGCGCATCAAGATCGCCGCCATGGCCTCGGCGCATTCCTGGCAGACTGAATTCTCAATCGCCCACGAGCGATTATCTAGGGCGGCTTGCTGACGCCGCCGATCCCAAACCCCGAGCCAAAACAACAGAGGAAAAGCCAGGTCCACCCAACCGGCAAAACTGCCGGACCTCTCACCATGTCCGGAAAAAAGTCAGGCATCCGAGCAAAGAAAAAGCGGCAGCGAAAAACATCAGCCTCCCTACGGTGAGAAGTCCGGGCTAACCTTGTGAAAGCGTTGGCGCCTGTGACCTGGCAGTGACTGTCTG
>CBDBCL010000006.1:0-3991 GCA_965202755.1 Rhodospirillales bacterium
CGATGATGGCCATCACGGGGAAGATCGTCACCCACAGCGCGATATAGAGGCCGATCCCTATGAAGCCGTAGTTGGATGCGCTGGTGAACAGAATCGCGGCACCAAGCACGACGGCCATCAAGGCCGCGAGCGCCAGATCCACCGCCACCATGATGAGGAAGCCGATTCTGAGGATCGCAAAGAAGTTACCATAATGCAAGGCCGCGAGGGAGAGGATGACTTAGCCGATCCATAACAATACGCCGACCTCGACAATCCACCAGAAGATCACCTTGAAGAAGGCTTTGAAGAGCCTTTCAAGCGCCGTCTCGCCCTCGTCGCGACGCATTTAGTTCGGGTCCTGACCGGACCGCACCAGCCCTAGAAGCCTCTGCGCCTCCTTCCGGGCTGCATCCACAGTCCAAGGCGGAACCACCATAGGTGCCAATGGTGTAACGACGCAGCGGTGCGGCTCTGCCACCCGGTGGGCGACGATACTGCAGGACGAAGACTTTGCGGCCGGCTGGCGTCACCTTGAGGCTAAAGCCCTTGGTGTCGGCGTCCCAGACGAAGCTATCCTTCGCCCCCGTTTTCGCGGCATCGACCAGTCTCTTGGTGAGGAATTGAGGCAACGCCACCTCGGTGATTGCTGGACCACATTCTAGCTATCATATAGCATGCACGTGAGATACAATCAACGGCACGAAGGCGAACGTCGCGGCAAGGTAGGTGACTGTGAATCAGTGAGTTAAGGAACGGAGGCGCACGGCGCGGAAGGAATCGGAACGTGGGATGCGCAAACTCTTAATCAGCGGGTCCAAGGTTCGAGTCCTTGTGTGCCCACCAAAGAAATCAATAGATTGCAGGCTATTTTCAGTCCCTTGATCCAACTGCGTCCAGCTCCTGATCCAACTTATCCGTTCCGCCGTTGTTCTGGGCCTCCGAAACCTTCCGAACAGCGGTGGCTGCCATCGCCTTGGTTGCCGGCAGATAGGTGTTCAGTCGCCATCGTGTGCTCTATCCGATGGCCAGACCGGGCCACGATGTCACGAAGCTCTCAATGCCGGCATGTGCTGCTTCGAGCATCCCGGATCGGCGCAGGCCCATGAACTGCCCCTCAAGACCAGCAGCCTCCCTGACCTTGGCGAAGGCCTTCCGAAAGGCGTGCTCGCCATAGGGCCGCATGGTGGCTTCGTCGATGACCACTTGCACCCCTGCCCTCTCTAGTCTGGGCCAGCAGCTCGGCCAGTTCCGGCGTCAGGAGAACGTCGCACCTGGTTCCGATTTTGGAATGCGTGAAGGCGATCCAGCCGTTGGCCTCCAGGGTCGAGACACCAATGCCGCCAACGCCGAGCCCATCGATCGAGAAGGGATAGTTCTTTCCGCCTTAGGCGCGATGGCCTCCACCTACGGTGCCGCTTACCAGCAAGGTGACCTGGGTCTGGCTGATGGTCACGGCGCCGCTGGGTTGCAGATCTCCTGCCTTCGCCACCGGCGCAGACACCGCAAAAGCGATTGCAAGAGCACAGGCTGCAAGAAAACCTTTCGTCATCGTCATTTCTCCCCCCTGGTCGCTAACGCCTCGCGCTTCTCGGCTTTAGCCGGGTGCATGCGACAGACTGTGGTTAGCAGCTTCCCCGTTTCACCCTGGCTCAGGCCTTTGAAATAGGTAAGAGTCTCTTGCCTTTGCGACTGGATCTGCGACTTGGGGCGAAAACCGGCTTCGCTCGCCTTTTCAGTAGGCTTGGGCAGGTGTATCCAGACCGCTATCCGGGCGGATTGGAATCCGAAGAAAGGGGAGACATGGCAGGGCAGGTCATTGCGGTTGCCAACATGAAGGGCGGCGTTGGCAAGACGGCCAGCGTCGTCAGCCTGTCGGAGGCCCTGGCCGCCGGGGCGCGCGAGGTCTTGGTGATCGACCTCGATGCTCAGGCGAGTGCCTCATGGTGTCTGGCCGGTGACGCCTTGCTGGCCGATATGATCGAGGACCGCAAGAGCGTCACCTGTTTCCTGGAGGACGCGGTCTTCTATCGTGAGAAGGTGCGCCTGGAGCACTATCTGCGCAATCAGGTGAGCCGGGTGACCCACCTGGCCGAGCCCTTGCCCTTGGCGCTGCTGCCGGCGAGCCCGGCACTGCGTACCCTGGAGCGGGAGCTGATCTACCATCTGACCGAGCTCGGCTACTCCATGCGGGCGATCGAAGAGCAGGTCTGGAAGATCTTGAGCAAGGAGGTCGAGCGCGCCCGCAAGCGCTACGATCTCATCATCTTCGACTGTGCGCCCGGCATCTCCGCCTATACCGAGGTGGCGATACGCTTGGCCGACTTGGTCATCGTTCCAACCATTCCCGATTTCATCTCGACCCTGGGCCTGCAGGCCTTCTGCAACAACGTCTGGCGCGATCCCCTGGCGCGCAAGACCAGCCTGCCGGGGCCGAAAGGGCGTCCCTGGGTGCTGGCCACGCGCGTCACCGGCCATCGCGCCCAGCGCGGCAGTCTTGCCGGATTGCAGGTGGAGAGTGAGGCCGAAGATGCGAGCTTCCGGCTGTTCGAAACGCAGGTGCCGCAATTGACCGCAGTTCCCGGCGCGCTGGAGCGTGTCCTTGAGGCGCCAACCTTCCGCGACAAGTGGGGAGCGCGCATGGTGGCGGTCCTGGATCAACTGGTGAACGAGGTTGAAGGAGCGCTCGATGCCGCTTGAACTCGATGGCAAGGAGGTGCTGCGCATCCTCATTGACGCGCCGGAGGTCTTTCCTGCCAGCCACTCCGAACTCAGTCGCACCGCACAGAGCCTGGTGGTGAAGCAGTTGCGCCAGCGCAGCCTGGGGATAGAGGGCTTACGGTCGGTTGCGGCAGTGCTTGGCCACAATAACTTCCTGCTGGTGGCCGACGGGATGAGCGATGCCGAGGTCAGGAGCCTGGCTCTGCGCATCGACCCATATCACCTGAGCCTGCGTATGGCCGACCCCAGTTGGGTGCGCGGCCATCTCCTGCAATTGGCCGGGGGCGATCTCGACCCCGAACCCAAAGACAAGACGGCCGTCAAGAAGGCAAAAGCGCCGCCGGCGACCCGTACCATGTCGAGTCGGGCCATGGCCGCGATCGCCAAACCGCGGGACGAGCCACCGCCTAAGCCCAAGGCGAAAGAAGCCAAGGGGAAGGGTAAAGACAAGAAGGGCGGCAAAAAGAAGAACAAGGGCTGAAACGAGGACGCTTGGCCGTCGCCTCCGGGCGGCAAAGTTCGATTGATCGCCGGGGCGCTTCGTGGGATAAAAGATCGATCAGCCGTTGGTGTTTTAGCGAAGGATTTCTTATGCTGCCCTCGCAAGCCGAGCCGGCCTCACTATCCAAACCATCCAGGCGCCATTGGGATTGAACCGCCTCCCGGCGCTGGCTCCAGCTGGGGTGGCGGGATCTCAAAGCCGGGCGTTGGCCCAGCGTTGTCTATGGGTTGCTGTTGTTCCTGGTCAGCTGGATCCTGGTCATCAGCCTGCTTTCCTTTGCCCTTAGTGCCTCTCTCTTTTCCGCCCTGGCCGGCTTTCCGATCGTCGGCCCGCTCCTGGCGCTCGGCCTCTATGACAAGAGCCGGCGACTGGAGGCGGGCGAGCCCTTCAGCCTGCGCACGATGCTTCTGGTGCGTGCGAAATCGAGCACACAGGTCTTCTTTGCCGGGGTCATGCTCTTGCTTCTGATGCTGCTGTGGATGCGGGCGGCGGTTATCCTCTATGCGCTCTGCTTCGGTCTGCCGCCCTTCGAGGGCCTGGGTGAGACCCTGCCGTCTGCTCGGCACCTCAGAGGGCTTGGGGCCTCCTGATCGTCGACTCTGCGGTCGGCGGGCTCTTTGCCGCCTTTGCCTTCTCGATCGGCGTCTTTGTCATTCCGCTGCTTTACGATCGTAGGGTCGATGCTTTGACGGCTATGGCAATCAGCCTGAACGGCATCTGGCGCCCATGCTGCCTTGGGGTGCAGTCGTCGCCGTCTTGAGCGCGGCGGCCCTCCTGACCGGCTTCGGC
>CBDBCL010000007.1:0-144182 GCA_965202755.1 Rhodospirillales bacterium
AGGGGATGCCATGACAACCTGCCACGTGAGCGGTGTTGCCCTGGTGACCGGTGCTGCGAACGGGATCGGGCGCGCCAGCGCTTTGGCGCTGGCAGAGGCCGGTGCGGACCTGGCGATGTTCGATCTCGAGCCCCTGGCCGATCTTGTCGGGGAGGTTGAGGCGCTCGGCAGGCGGGCCTTGGCCATCGAGCTCAACTGCACCGACGCCGTTTGGGTCGAAGATGCGATCGGGACGGTCGAGAGCCGGCTGGGTGCGGTGGACATACTCTTCAACAACGTCGGTCAGAGCGCGCGCGAGCGGGCCGGGCCCTTTATCGAGTCGGAAGAGGCAACCTGGCGCTTCGTCCTCGAGGTCTCTTTGCTGACGACCTTGCGAGTCTCTCGGCGGATCGCTCCCGGCATGGTGGAACGCGGGCGGGGGCGGATCGTCAACATGTCGACGGAGTCGGCTTTCGTTGGGGAGGTCGGGCTGGCCGACTATGCGGCGGCGAAGATGGGCGTCATCGGCTTCACCCGTTCACTGGCCCGCGAACTGGCGCCATCAGGCATCGGCGTCAATGCCATCGCGCCCGGCGCCATCCGGACACGCGCGCACGATCGCTTGCCCCCGGCGCTGCTCGACAAGATCCGCCAATCCGTACCGCTCGGCTATGTCGCGGAGCCGGAGGATGTCGCCAATGCGGTGGTCTTCCTGGCCAGCCCGGCCAGCCGTTACATCACCGGACAGACCTTGCTGGTAGACGGCGGCCGTTGGATGATCTGAGATGACCGAATCCGAGTACCTCACGCTATCTGCGACCGAGATCGCCAGGCTGGTGACCGGGCGCGAAGTCTCTGCCCGCGCCGTCACCGATCTTGCCCTGGCGCGCATCGCCTCCAGCGAGCCTGTAGCCAATGCCTTCATTCATATCGACCCCGATGGGGCACGCGCCGCCGCCGATGCCCTCGACCGTCGGCTGGCGGCCGGCGAGGCGCCAGACCCACTGGCCGGAGTCCCGGTTTCGATCAAGGATCTGACCCATGTCGCCGGCATGCCGACCTCCTTCGGATCGAAGGCTTTTGCCGGTACGCCGGCGCCCACCGACGCGATTCCGGCCGCCCGGCTGCGCGCCGCCGGTGCAGTGATCCTCGGCAAGACCACGACGCCGGAGTTCGGCCACAAGGCGATTACCGAGAGCCCGCTGTTCGGCCGGACGCTCAACCCCTTCAACCGGGCCTATACCAGCGGCGGATCGTCGGGCGGCGCGGCTGTCTCGGTTGCGGCCCGCCAGGTGCCGATCGCGCTCGGCAGCGATGGCGGCGGATCGGTGCGCATCCCGGCCAGCATCTGCGGGCTCTACGGCCTGAAGGCGACGCTCGGACGCATTCCCCATGCCCAAGCGCCCGACCTCTTCGCCAACAGCTCCTGCATCGGTCCGATGACGCGCACTCTCGAAGATCTTCGTCTGCTCTACGCGGTCATCGCTGGCGAAGCGCCGGCCGATCCCTGGTCGAAAGTCTTGGCGGCCGCCGGCCCCCGTGACAGCCTGCGGATCGGCTTTGCCCTCAAGGTCGGCAACCCGTCGATTGAGCCTGAGGTCGCTGCCTCGGTGGAGGCGGCCGTCGAGGCTCTGGCTGCGCTTGGCGCCGCGATCATGCCGCTCGATATCGACTTCGTACAGTTCGAGCCCTCCATGCGGGCCAATCTCGAAGCGATGCTGGCCGCTCGCACGACGGCGCGAGTGCAAAGCGAACCCCGGCTGTTCGACCCGACCTTCGTCAAGACCGTCGAGAGGGGATTGGCGCGCTCGGCGATCGAGGTCCAGGCGGCGGCCAATAGGCGTACGGACCTTTTCAGGCTGCTCGAGAGCCAGTTCGAGGTGGTCGACTACCTTGTCACGCCGACCTTGGCCGCGGCCTCCGTCCCGGCCGAGACAAACACGCATGACGACATCGTCATTGCTGGTGTCAACTGCGGCCGCATTCGAGCCGGATGGTATCCCTATACCTTTCCTATGAATCTGACCGGACATCCGGCGCTGACGCTGCCCTGCGGCTGGACCGAGGACGGCCTGCCGATCGGCCTACAGATCGTTGGCCGCTGGTACGATGAGGCCGGTCTTCTCGATCTGGCCGAGAGGCTTGTGCCGGCCCTCGGCCTCGACTCGAGGATGCCACCCTTCTGATGCCGCGGTTTGCCTGAGTGACAAATCAGGTGGAAGCGCGCGAATTCCCGGCTCCTCAGTCAGCACTAGGCCTGATGCATCCTAAAATGAGGCCTTGCGTCTGCTCTTCCCTGCCTGGCGTCGAGCGCGCAGCCAGGCCGCGGTCAGTTGCTTGAGCCGGCCTCTCGGCTCTTCCGAATTCTGCGGTCCCTAGAGGGCTCACTGGAGGGCTGCGCGTTGGGTCGTATCTCGTCCATCCACGGCCTCCGGTTCTTGGCTCGCCTCTGCGCGTCGCGTCCGGTGAAGGGCTCGTCTGACGGCGTAGCTGTCGATGATGTAGAGAAAGTTTCGCACATTTGTGTGGGGTTGGTGGCCCCGAATCCCTCAGGTTTTCAGTCGCCAGACGGAGAAGCCGATAGAGGAGGCCAGAGCCACCCATGGGCGAGGATGACAGGAAGGGCCTGTCGAAGGTGGTCCCTATCGACGCCGGTCGGATAGAAGATCATCTGAGGCAGATCGTGCGAGGCAGCGTCGAGGAGACACTCAACGGCCTGCTGGAGGCAGAGGCGGATCGGCTTTGCAATGCAGGGCGCCATGAGCGCAGTGAGGCGCGCCGCGACACACGAGCTGGCCGCTTCCGAGCGCAAGCTGCACACGCGCGCCGGAGAGGTGCAGGTGCAAGGTGCCGAAGCTTCGCACGCAGACGCATCGACGACGGCAATCATCGAGCGCTATCGCCGGCGCGCGCGCTCGCTCGAAGAGGCTTCGATGGAGATGTATCTGGTGTGTCGCTACGCCGGGTGGAGGACATCACCGAGGCCCTGTGGGGCACGCGGGTGAGCCCCAGCAGGGTCTCCAATCTCAACGAGAAGCTCTACTCCCGGATCGAGACCTGGCGGAACCGGTCGATCGAGGGCGAACACCCCTACCTCTATCTGGACGGCCCTCTATCTGGACGGCCCTCTATCTGGACGGCCCTCTATCTGGACGGCATTGTCCTGCAGCGCAGTCGGGCAGGTGAAGTGCGCAACGTCTCGCTGCTGCTTGCGGTCGCTGTCAAGGCCGACGGCTACCGCGAGACCCTCGGCAGCCTCGAGGGAGCCAAGGAAGACAGGAAGGGCTGGAGCGCCTTCCTCAAGCACCTCAAGGAGCGCGGCCTGACGGCTGTCGCGTGGATCGTCTCGGATGCCTGCAGGGGGCTCGTCGAGAGCGCGACCGCGTTCTATCCGGACGCCCAGTGGCAGCGCTGCGTCGTGCATCGGATGCCTTCGTGCCCGCTGCCGACCGGCAAGATGCGTGACGTCGCTCTCATGCTGAAGGCTATCCATGCCCAGGAGAGCCGCGAGGCGGCCCGCGCCAAGGCCGCCAAACTCGGAGCCATGCGCCTGACCAAGGGCGCCGACTGGCTGGAGGAGACGGTCGAGGAGACCTGGGTCTGCCATGCCTTCCCCAATGAGCATTGGCACCGGATCAGGACCGACAATCCTCTGGAGAGGACCATGCGGGAGATCGGGCGGCGAACCCGCGTCGTCGGAGCCTTCCCCGACGACCAGGCGGCCCTCAACCCGGCCGCGGCCAGGGTGAGACACATCGCTGGCACCAAAGGGTCCAGCAAGCGCTACAGGAACAGGGACCTGCTCAAGCAACGGGACATGGCTGCCTGATGGAACAGCCCGCCAAACCCAATGTGCGAAAGATCCTGGACACTACCCCACCACGCTGCAGGCCTCGACCGCCCAGATCGCCGCCGCCGCGGGCAGCGGCGCCACCGCGCTCTCCGCCCTCGATGGCGCCGCCCAGATCGTCGCCCTCGCCCTGGCCGGCGCAATCGCGCTGGCCGCCCTCTGGGTGGCGCGTGAGCGCCTGCGCCGCTGGGCCGGCGACGCGACCTGATGCCGTTTATGCCACCTGCGCTGGCCCTCTGGCACTGGCTCGCCGGCACCCGCGCCGGGCGCCTGGCCGCGTTCGCAGGCGGGGCGACGCTGGCGCTCCTCCTCGCCCGCCGCTCGGGCCGCAAGGCCGCCGAGGCCGAGGCGGAGATCGAGACCGCCCGCGCCAGCCTGGACATTCGCCGCCGCGCCGACCGGGCCCTGCGGCGCGCGGAGGGCGATACCCGCCCCGCCGAGCGGCGGCTGGCCCAGCACGGGAGGCTCCGCGATGACGACTGGAACCGCACCCGCCCCGCTCTTGCTCGCCGCGCCGCTCGTCGTCGCGGCCGCACTCAGCGGCTGCTCAGCCCCGCCCGCGCCTACCCCGGCGCGCGCCGTCTGCGATGCACTCCGACCCGCTCTGCCCACCTGGAGCCGGGCCGATACCCCGCAAAGCAAGCAGGAGGGGGCCCGCTTCCTCGACGTCTGGGAAGCCGTCTGCAACACGCGATAGCGGCGCCTACGGCTGCGGCCTCGGGCGCCACTCACCGTCCTCGCCCTCCTCGAACGGCCATGACAGGCCCTCCGGCAGACTCCTCGGCGGGTGTGATGGCCGGGCGCTGGCTAGCATCTCCCGCGTCAGGCCACTCGCGCCGGCGAGATCCACGCCTTCGAGGTACGCGCTGAGGAGGTCCGCGCCTTCGAGGTCCGCGCCTTCGAGGTCCGCGCCGGTGAGGTACGCGTGGGCGAGGTTCGCGCCGAAGAGGTCCGCGCCTTCGAGGTTCGCGCCGGTGAGGTACGCGTGGGCGAGGTTCGCGCCGAAGAGGTTCGCGCCGGTGAGGTACGCGTGGGCGAGGCCCGCGCCTTCGAGGTGCGCGCGGGTGAGGTTCGCGCCTTCGAGGTACGCGCCTTCGAGGTGCGCGCCGGCGAGGCGCGCGTCGATGAGGTACGCGCCTTCGAGGTACGCGCCGGTGAGGTACGCGCCGGCGAGGTGCGCGCCGGCGAGGTGCGCGTCGATGAGGTACACGCCTTCGAGGTACGCGCCTTCGAGGTGCGCGCCGGCGAGGTGCGCGTCGCGCAGATTGGTGCGAACAGGGAAGACCATCCTGCTCATATCGACATCTTCCTCGGCAAGCAGCTCGACGGTTTTGCGTATGGCCGGGCTGACCATTTCGATCATTTCCTCCCTTACCGTTTCGTCCAAATCGACCGTAGTGGAGGCCAGTTCGGCGAATTGCGCGAGAAGCTGACCCTGCCGCAGCGCTCTGTCGCGAGGCTTCTCAACCGCGAATTCTTGAACGATTGCAATCACGGCAATCAGAATACCCAGAAGCTCGACGCCTTTTATGAAGCAGGTGCGAAACTCTTCATCGGGATCTTTAGGCATCATAAGAAACCATTTCCCGGGGCTCGTGTTTCCAAGCCACCGACAGGAAGGAGCCACGATCCGTAGAACCGCTAGGATGCCGATCGTCAAGACAGGCAACTCCCAACCCTCTGGGATTAATTCCCAAATCGCTTCCATCGTTATCCTCCATTTCGCGGACCATGGTCCGCTGCACAAGGCCCCGAGCGGCATGCTACCCCCGAGACGATTCCTCGGGGGCCCGAAAAGGCCGGACGGGGGCCGGGGCGCGCGAACGCCCCGAACCGGGAGTCAGACCTCCCACGACCAGAACCGGCCCAGCGCCGGCCGTCCCGCCACCTCGCACGAGGCGGGGCCATGATCGTGGGAGATCGCCCGCTTGTCCATTCCCGAAAATATGCTCGATGCCATGCCCGCGCTGACGCTGACGCCCGTCCCGCCGGCCGAGCCGCTCGCACCCTGGATCGGCGGCAAGAGGAACCTCGCGAAAGCGATCGTGCAGCGCATCGAAGCCATTCCCCACACCTGCTACGCAGAGCCTTGTCGAGCGGCATGGGCGGCATCTTCCTGAGGCGGCCCAATCGTCCCCGGTCGGAAATCCTGAACGATATCAATGGCGAGATCGTCAACACCTTCCGCATCGCCCGCGACCACCCCGACGCGCTCGCCGCCCAGTTCGATCCTTGCCTCGCGTCTCGGGAGATTTTCGCGCGCCTGCTTGCCACCCCGCCGGAGTCGCTGACCGACATCCGCCGCGCCGCGCGCTGGGTTTATCTTCAGCGGCTTTCCTACGGCGGCAAGCCTGCGCATCTGGCCGCGCCGGGTTCGCTCGGGCCTTCCGCACGAGCGCCGGCGCGCACCACCGGCCCGCGCGCAATCCGCTTGATCCGCGCCGCCGGCGCGCGCCTCCAGGGCGTGCATATCGAGCGGCTGGATTGGAGCGCCTTCATTCCGCGCTACGACCTGGCCGGCACCTTGTTCTATATCGACCCGCCCTATTGGGGCCACGAGGCCGACTACGGACGCCAGATCTTCGCGCGGGACGACTTCGCCCGCCTGGCGGCCATGCTGGAAGGCATCGAGGGCCGCTTCCTGCTGTCGATCAACGACCGCCCCGAAATCCGGACGCTCTTTGACTGGGCGACTCTCGAAGAGGTCGCCACGATCTATACGGCATCCGGCCGCGGGAATCCCCGGGTGCGGGAGTTGCTGATCTCACGCAGGTCTTAGAGCCGAATTGCAGCGGCCATCCTCGGCGACGGCCCGAACGGAGGAAAGGGCAAGATGACCGGGGAGACGTGTGTCCGAACGGGATGAAATCGGCTCGAATTGAACAGCCAAGGAGGGCTCCACCGCCAGAGGGTCACCCGGCGGACCCAAGATGCCGGTCTCGGTTCCAGAACGGAACCGGTTCGGTTACAATCGGGACCGGATTGGGGAACCGGCCGGGGAATGCCGGTTATCGTGACGGTCTGCCGCCGCTGCCGTTCCCACGGTGGGGTCGCGGCCCGCTAGGTGGCCGGGTCCTCCAGCCGCATCATCCCATGCTCCTGTAGCGCGCCAAAGTCTTTTCAAATCCGGGCGATTTCGGTCGGAAAATTCCCGACCTGGGGCGCCGGATTTCGGGTCGGGTTCCCGCCACTGATGGGTGCCGGTTTCAGGGCGTGAGGAGGCGGAGGTCGTCCAGGAACCGCAGGGCGTGATGGTCGGGATCGCCGGCGTTGGCGTGATCGATGCTGCCGCCGCCGGCGGCGCCGGGCGCGGCGGCGCCGGTAATCGGTCGGGGACTGTCCCGGTTTTGCGGCGTGAAACAGAAGGTGACGCGCCTGCACGCGGCGGCCTGCCCTGCGTGCTGGAGGCTCCAGCCGTCGGCGGCGGCAGCGGTTGTGGCGATGCGGCTGCCCGGGGCCGCTTGCGGGGGCGGGTCGAGGCGGAGGGTTCCGCCATCGCCGCCGACCTCCCGGCGGCAGGCACCCTCGAGATCGGCGGCGGCAGAAAGCCCGAGGGCGAAGGCTGGACCCTCGTCTCCCGAGACCCCGGCAACGCCCCCCACGAATACCTCCACCGCCTGCAAGCCGCCCTGCCCGCCCTCGACCGCCTCTTCCGGCAACGCCACAGACGACGCACCGCACGACCCGAGGGCGCGCGCGATCCTGTCCTGAGGCTCACCGACATCACCGGCACGGGGCGCGGGAGGACCGCTCCGCCGACGCCTGCCTCGGACGGGAATACGGCAAGGCCCTGCTGCAAGCCCTGGAACTTGTCGAGCGGAGTGGGGGGCTTTTGGCAGGAGCGCGCGCTTGCCCTTGCCGGAAATCGGTCGTATCGGGCGGACGCTCTTCATCGTCGATCGCTCGCTCGATGCCGACATGCAGCGCCCTGCCCGGATCGGTCTCGACCAGGGCGCAGAAGAACGCGCCGCCCGGATGGGCCCGCATCACTCCGCACGGGCGAGTCCAGGCGGCAAAACAAGGCCTCAGGGCGTCATTCCCTCCCCTGGCGGCTTACCCGAAGGCCCCTTGCCAGGACACCCCTGGGCGGCTGGCTTCAGTCCCACCGGGCATCGCTCAGGCGCCAGTAGGCGGCTGTTCCGACGAGCGGAGAGTCGCCTGGGATCAGGTCGAAGGGGGTCCAGCCCTTCACGTCCCGCGCACCGGGATCGGCTCCGGCGTCGAGCAGCGACGCAATCGCAGCGGCTTTGCCCAGAACTGCAGCCAAGTGCAGCGGGGTCAAGCCATCCTCGTCCCGCGCACCGGGATCGGCGCCGCCGTCGAGCAGCGCCGCAATCGCGGCGGCTTCGCCCTCACTTGCACTTGCAGCCCGGTGCAGCGGGGTCCAGCCCTTCACGTCCCGCGCACCGGGATCGGCTCCGGCGGCGAGCAGCGCCGCAATCGCGGCGGCTTCGCCCTCACTTGCAGCCCGGTGCAGCGGGGTCAAGCCATCCTCGTCCCGCGCACCGGGATCGGCGCCGCCGTCGAGCAGCGCCGCAATCGCCGCGGCTTGGCCCTTCCACGCAGCCGCGTGCAGCGGGGTCCAGCCATCCTCGTCCCGCGCACCGGGATCGGCGCCGCCGTCGAGCAGCGCCGCAATCGCCGCGGCTTGGCCCTTCCACGCAGCCGCGTGCAGCGGGGTCCAGCCCTTCACGTCCCGCGCACCGGGATCGGCCCCGCCGTCGAGCAGCGCCGCAATCGCGGCAGCTTGGCCGTTCAACGCAGCCACGTGCAGCGGGGTCAAGCCCTTCACGTCCCGCGCACCGGGATCGGCGCCGCCGTCGAGCAGCGCCGCAATCGCCGCGGCTTGGCCCTTCCACGCAGCCACGTGCAGCGGGGTCCAGCCATCCTTGGCTTGTGCACCGGGATCGGCCCCGCCGTCGAGCAGCGCCGCAATCGCCGCGGCTTCGCCCTCACTTGCACTTGCAGCCCGGTGCAGCGGGGTCCAGCCCTTCACGTCCCGCGCACCGGGATCGGCTCCGGCGGCGAGCAGCGCCGCAATCGCGGCGGCTTCGCCCTCACTTGCAGCCGCGTGCAGCGGGGTCCAGCCATCCTCGTCCCGCGCACCGGGATCGGCGCCGCCGCCAAGCAGCGCCGCAATCGCGGCGGCTTGGCCCTCCTGTGCAGCCACGTGCAGCGGGGTCCAGCCAGCCTCGTTCCGACGCGCACCGGGATCGGCGCCGCCGTCGAGCAGCGCCGCAATCGCCGCGGCTTGGCCCTCCCACGCAGCCTCGTGCAGCGGGGTGTCGCCTTCCTCGTCCCGCGCACCGGGATCGGCGCCGCCGGCGAGCAGCGCCGCAATCGCGGCAGCTTGGCCCTTCCTCGCAGCCTCGTGCAGCGGGGTCCAGCCATCCTTGGCTTGTGCACCGGGATCGGCCCCGCCGTCGAGCAGCGCCGCAATCGCCGCGGCTTGGCCCTTCCACGCAGCCGCGTGCAGCGGGGTCCAGCCATCCTCGTCCCGCGCACCGGGATCGGCCCCGCCGGCGAGCAGCGCCGCAATCGCGGCAGCTTGGCCGTTCCAAGCAGCCACGTGCAGCGGGGTGTCGCCTTCCTCGTCCCGCGCACCGGGATCGGCGCCGGCGGCGAGCAGCGCCGCAATCGCCGCGGCTTGGCCCTTCCTCGCAGCCTCGTGCAGCGGGGTGTCGCCTTCCTCGTCCCGCGCACCGGGATCGGCGCCGCCGTCGAGCAGCGCCGCAATCGCGGCGGCGTGGCCCTCCTGTGCAGCCCAGTGCAGCGGGGTCCAGCCAGCCTCGTTCCGACGCGCACCGGGATCGGCGCCGCCGGCGAGCAGCGCCGCAATCGCGGCGGCGTGGCCCTCCTGTGCAGCCCAGTGCAGCGGGGTCCAGCCAGCCTCGTTCCGACGCGCACCGGGATCGGCGCCGCCGTCGAGCAGCGCCGCAATCGCCGCGGCTTGGCCCTTCCTCGCAGCCTCGTGCAGCGGGGTGTCGCCTTCCTCGTCCCGCGCACCGGGATCGGCGCCGCCGTCGAGCAGCGCCGCAATCGCGGCGGCGTGGCCCTCCTGTGCAGCGAAGTGCAGCGGGGTCCAGCCAGCCTCGTTCCGACGCGCACCGGGATCGGCGCCGCCGGCGAGCAGCGCCGCAATCGCGGCGGCGTGGCCCTCCTGTGCAGCGAAGTGCAGCGGGGTCCAGCCAGCCTCGTTCCGACGCGCACCGGGATCGGCGCCGCCGTCGAGCAGCGCCGCAATCGCCGCGGCTTGGCCCTGACTTGCAGCCGAGTGCAGCGGGGTGTCGCCTTCCTCGTCCCGCGCACCGGGATCGGCGCCGCCGGCGAGCAGCGCCGCAATCGCGGCGGCTTGGCCCTCCTGTGCAGCCCAGTGCAGCGGGGTCCTGCCATCCTCGGTTCGTGCACCGGGATCGGCGCCGGCGGCGAGCAGCGCCGCAATCGCGGCAGCATGGCCATCCCACGCAGCCTGGTGCAGCGGGGTCGAGCCATCCTTGGTTTGCGCACCGGGATCGGCGCCGCCGGCGAGCAGCGCCGCAATCGCCGCGGCTTGGCCCTTAAGTGCAGCCAAGTGCAGCGGGGTGACGCCATACTCGTTCCGCGCACCGGGATCGGCACCGCCGTCGAGCAGCGCCGCAATCGCGGCGGCTTGGCCCTCCTGTGCAGCGAAGTGCAGCGGGGTCCAGCCATCCTTGTCTCGTGCGTCCGGATCGGCGCCGCCGTCGAGCAGCGCCGCAATCGCGGCGGCTTGGCCGTACCTCGCAGCCCAGTGCAGCGGGGTCCAGCCCCACTGGTCCCGCGCACCGGGATCGGCGCCGCCGGCGAGCAGCGCCGCAATCGCGGCAGCATGGCCCTCCCACGCAGCCCAGTGCAGCGGGGTCCGGTCATACACGTCCCGTGCACCGGGATCGTCGCCGGCCCGCAGACAGGCGCGCACATCCGCAGCGCTGGCTGTCTCGAAGAAATCCCGGCTGTTCCAGTTTGCGCAGTCGGCCTGCGCCCGCGCGCCCGGCACGCTCAGACAGACCGCCATCGCCGTCAAGATCGCAAAGATTCCAACCCTCACACCGCTATCCTCCCACTTCCAACCCCGATTGCGGACAGGGGATCTTGCCGGGATCACTCCACGACCCGCGTCTGGCGCGACGCGGGATCCTGTCTGCCGCAACGCCAGCAATCCCTTTCGGACCCCTGTTTAGCACCGCGTCGCTCTGCTGTCACGACGGTCTTGCCCGCGCGCAGGGACGCCGGGAACGGCATCTGCCGATCCCATCGGGTCGCAAACCCCGGCGCAAACGGCATCGCCGTTGCCCTGAAGGTCGGTTCCGCCTCGATTGTCTCCCGCGCGATAGACTGCACGATACACCCTGCGCGGTCGCCATGGAAGAGACGCCCGGGCGTCCCCGAAGCCCCGACCGCCTCGGGGACACTCTGCTCGGCCAAGAGCCGCGGAAAATTGGCGCGCCCAAGCCCCCTCTTCTTCCGCTGCCGGATCGATCGGTCGCCGTCCGCCGTCAGGTTCGGTCTATCGGGACCGCTACAACGTTCAGGGCGATCCTGGTCGAAAAAGGGGCCAGGAAATCGGGGCGTTTCGGGCTGGAAAATTCCCGCCCCTGAGCGCCGGTTTTCGGGGCGCCGGTTTCAGGCCGTCATCGGCGGCGCCGGGCGCGGCGGCGCCGGTAATCGGTCGGGGGCTGTCCCGGTTTTGCGGCGTGAAACAGAAGGTGACGCGCCTGCACGCGGCGACCTGTCTTGCGTGCTGGAGGCTCCAGCCGTCGGGGGCGGCGGCGGTGATCGCGATGCGGCTGCCCGGGGCCGCTTGCGGGGGCGGGTCGAGGTGGAGGGTTCCGCCATCGCCGCCGACCTCCCGGCGGCAGGCACCCTCGAGACCGGCGGCGGCAGAAAGCCCGAGGGCGAAGGCTGGACCCTCGTCTCCCGAGACCCCGGCAACGCCCCCCACGAATACCTCCACCGCCTGCAAGCCGCCCTGCCCGCCCTCGACCGCCTCTTCCGGCAACGCCACAGACGACGCACCGCACGGCCCGACGGCGCGAGCCGCGCACCGTCATCTGGGACGACGTCGCCGGCACCGTGGAAGGCACGCATTCCGATGTGCCCGGCATGCAGCGGGACCTGGCGGCGCCCAAGCCGCTCGACCTCTCCTCCGAAGGGCGCGTGCTCTACCTCGAAGACCCCGGACACGATCCCGCCGAGTTCCTCTGGCTGCTGGTCACATCCTTCTTCCCGATCCTCGACGAGCCGCTGCGCTCCACCCTGCCGCCCGTCTTCGATGGCGTCGAACTCAGCCCCATGGCCCCAGGGCCGAACGCGATGCCGACGGTAACCTCACCGGCTACCTGGAGAACGGCTGGCCCATCGGCTTCGATACCTACTACACCTGAGCGCACGCCAGTCCCGCAGATCGGGAAACGAGCCCGAAAGACCAGACAGGCGAGCAGGCGGCCCGCCCGGCCTGACATGGCTGCGATCTGTTGAGGGTCTACGCCCTGTCAGGCCGCGCTTCCTTGAGCGCCGGGCGGCCTCCCATCTGCCTTGCACGGACAGCGGCGCTTCTGCCCTCTTGCAACCCCGCTGCAAGCCGCCTGCAAGGGCGTTGCAGGCCCCCTACGAGGGCCGCGCAAGGGCGCTCTTTTCCCGACAAGACGAGGGGTGCGAAATGGCCGGATTTTCCAGGCCTTTCGCACCCCTCGAATTGCGCCCCCGAAACCGCTTTTCTCGGCGATTCCGACCCCTGAATCGGCTGGATTTCAAAAGACTTTGGCGCACCGCCTCGATCGCACCGAATCCCGTCTTTCACCTGACCTCTCGATCTAACGCCCTTCGGGCCGGACAGGTCCACTTCAAAAGACCTTGGCACTGCACAGTTCGTCCAGGGCCGCCGGTCCGAGACCGCCGCCGTCGCTCAAAATCGGGATATCCCCGGTTACCAGGCCGGCAGCGGCAAGGCTGGCGCGCGCCAGAGCCAGCCCGCGCTCCGGCCGGCTGCCAGGGTCGGGTATGAAACTACCGTCGAGGAGAGCCATGGCGGTGCCGAGGCTGCGCCTGTCATGGCTGAGTTGGCTGGCCAGATAGGCATCACCGGCAAAGACCACCAAGGCCTGCTGCCAGGGAGGCGGCCCCGGCCGAGAGCAGGCGCGCAGCCGTCAGCATCTCCTCCAGATGGCCGCCCTCGGTCAGCGATGGAGAGAGCTCGAGGACGAAGACCAAACCATCCAATTCAAGCAGGCTCTCGGCGTCGTGCGACTGCTTGGCCGGCCCGCAGAGCGCCAAGGCAAGCAGGATGGCGGCCGCGGCCCGAGAGCGGCGCCCCGGCCCCGCTATCACCTGTCCCAGCCGTTCCAGCGCAGCCAGCAGCAGTGGGTCGACGGCGCGTTCCCAGCCTCCGAGCGCCCAGGCGCGACGGCGGTACCACGGCGCCAGATCCACCGTCACGAGCGCGCCGACGAGCCAGCAGGGCCGGAGCAAAGCCATGTCCCCAGCCTCGATCATGCCTCCCTCCGCTGGATCGTCAGCAGGCCAAGTGCGGCGAGAAAGGCCAGGCCGGCAGGCCAGGCCCACAGATCCTGGTAGATCCCGACGGTTGGACCACTGGTCGGGCTGCCATTCAGGCGGTCGATCTCACCAAAGACCGTCTGCAGGTCGGCCAGCGTGCGCACGCGAAAGGCCTTGCCGCCCCCGCTTTCGGCGACCTGCTTCAGGGTCTTGGCATCGACTGCCTGGCGACTGCCTGCGGCTTCGGCGAGGTCTTGCGGGCCGAGCGCGATGCTGTGCACCGTCACACCCAAATCCCGCGCCAGGGCTCCCGCCTCCGCCGGCTCGGCCGACCCGGCGGTGTCCTGTCCGTCCGATAGCAACAAAAGACCACGCGTGCCGTCGATCGAGCTGCCTGCAAGCGCTTTGGCGCCAGCCCCGGGCCGTCGCTAATGGTGGTCGAGCGGCCCGAGATCCCGATTGCGGCCTCCTCAATCGTCCTGGCCACGGCCTCGACGTCGTGGCTCAGCGGTGCGGCCACATGGGCCGTCTCGGCGAAGATCACCAATCCCGGCCGATCGCCGGCGCGCCCGCGGACGAAAGCGGCCGCCACCTGCCTCATGGCCTCCAGGCGACCGAGTGTTTCGCCGTCGATGGCGAAGTCTTCCTCCTCCATGCTGCCCGAAAGATCCAAGGTCAAGACGATGTCGCGTCCCTCGAGGGGCAAGGCAAGATTGGCAATGAGCTGCCGTGGGCCGGCCAGAGCGACCACCAGGGCGATCCAGAGGATGAGCGGCAGCAGTCTTGGACCGGCCCGGTCCACCCCGGCCGCGCCCGATCACTCGAGACGATAGCCGACACTGGCCGGTACTATGAGACCGCAGCTACCGCTGCGCGCTGCCGGCAGCCAGCGCAAGGGCAGGGGCAGGAGCAGCAAGAACCAGGGGGCGGCGAGACTTCACATCGCGGTCTAACCCCGCATTCGACGCAGCAACAAGGTCAGGTCGCGATCGATCCTGTCGGGGTCGATGGCGCCTTGGCGACGATAGAGGTCGGCGGTCAAGGCGGCGCCCGAGCCCTGGGTGAAGAAGGTCGTGCTCAGGCGTCGGTCCAATGCCAATCGCCATGCCTGGTCGCCGGAAAGGCCTGACGCTGCGCCAGCCTTCGGCACAAGATCTCGCAGCAAGGCGACCTGGGCCATAAGGCGCTGGTCGGGCGGCAGCGTGCGAGTCCCGGCAAGTGCCGCCAAGGCTTTCGAGCGGCGCGTCCGGGCCGATCGTGTCAGGAAACGCGAAGCGCGAACGACCAGCGCGAAGAGGAGCATCCCAGGGCGACCCCAAGAGCAGCCTCGGCTATGCACTCCAGACCTTCGGTGGCGGGAAGGCGCAAGGGGTGCAGATGCTCCAGGGCGTTAGAATCCCTGGCCATGAGCGCGGTCCAGATCTTCGGTGATCCTTTCGGGTGGAGAGGCAGCGTCGATCTCGACGACCCCCACTCCCAGTGCTCTCAGTCAGCCATGCCGCGGATCGATGTCCCGGCCCTTCTCTTCCCGGCGAAGCAGCCGGCCCCAGCGAACAGCCTCGCCGCCGATCGAAAAGGCGTAGCTGCCGGTTGGCGCGGCGCGCTCGAAGGCATCGACCACCAGGAGGACGGTGACCTGAACGCACCGCTGCAGCGATAGGGGCAGTCCGTCGAAGCTCTTGCCGGGGCGATCCAGAGCGCTTGCCAGGAACACCGACCCCACTCGGCGCGACGGCGCGGGCTTGTTCCAAGGCCTCGGCCAGCGGCTGTTCTGTGACCGGGCTGCTTTTCTGCCTGTCTGAAGCGGCGTCAAGCGCGCTGCTGTGGGCCGCGATCAGGCCGCCGACCACTGCGGCCATCGCGCGTGGCGACCACCAGGCGGACGATGTCGTCTTCAAGGCAGGAGAGAGGTAGGTGCTCATGGTCGCGGCTTGAGCCCGATGGATGGCCGCGAGCGGCAGCCGATGCGTCGCCGCAGGCGGGCTGTGCCGTGGTCTCCTCCTCGACCAGATCCAGGATCTCGAGTTCGGCCGCCGAATCCGGCAGGGGCACGACGACATGTAGCAGGAAGCGGCCAGGCTGGGCCTCCGGTAGCGGATAGGTTCCCTCGTGCTCGATCGGATTTCGGGTTGCGACCACCATGAAGGGATCGGGTAGGGGGTAGCTTATGCCGCCGGCGGTGACCTGTCTTTCGCCCATGGCCACCAAGAGATCCGACTGCACCTTGGGCGGGGCTCGATTGATCTCGTCAACCAGGATCAGCGCGTGGAACACCGGCCCTTCCACGCACTCGAAGACGCCACGGTCCGGGCGCCCCGGTCAGATCGGCCGGCATCGGGTCCGGGGTGCATTGAATGCGGGCGAAGGAGGCCTCGAGGCCCTCTGACAGCAGCTTGACGGCCCGTGTCTTGGCCAGGCTCGGATCTCCCTCGACCAGGAGGTGTCCGGCGGCGAGAAGCCCGATCAGGAGGCGCTCGATCAAGGGCGTTGGGCCGACCAATCGGCGCTTCAGGCTGTTGGCCGGCGCGGCGATGGAATCCGCGACTCAGTGTCCGGGCCGGCTTCGCGCGGTCTGCTATCGGGCATTTCGGCAGGCTCCTCCTTGCCGACAGGCTGGTTGCGATCGCTTTCCGGGCAGGTGCTCCTAGCAGCCGAACCGGCGGCCTAGTTCCGAAAGGCGCGTTTCAGGTTCTTGGCGGCGGACAGATTGGATTGCTCGACGCCCGTAAGGTCGATCAGCCGGGTGGAGGTCACGTCGGCGTTCTTGAAGTTCGCTGCGGTGATATTTGCCCCGGTGAAATCGGCGGCGCCGAGGGTTGCCATGGCCAGATCGGCATCGCTGAAGTTTGCGCCCCGTAGCGATGCGAACTCCAAGTCCGCACGCATCAGCTTGGCGCCGCTGAAGTCGGCACCGTCGGCCTCGGCATTCGTCAGCACGCCGCGCATCAAGCCCATGGACTGGTTCTTCATATCGGCTGAGAGATCGGCGCCGGCAAAGCTGGCGCCGGTGAGATTGGCCCTGGTGAAGTCGGCGGCTGCGCGACTCTCGCTCAGGTCGGCGCCGCTCAGGTCGGCCCAGGTGAACTGGGTCTGAAAGATCTCGGCCTTGCGCAGGCTGGCCCCCTTCAAGTCGGCCTTCAGCATCCAGGCCTGGCTCAGTGTTGCGCCGTCCAGATTGCTGCCTTCCAGGTTGGCACCATTCAGGCGTGCGGCGCTCAGATCGGCGCCCTTGAAGTCCAGGCCCGAGAGGTCCAGCCCGTTCAGCTTTTTGCGATTGAGGTCGAGGGGCTGGCTGCGGCTGGCTCCTGCAAGGAGTTCGACCACCTGCTCGCGGGTCATCTCCGCCTCGGTCATCACCGGCGACTCCAGGTCGACACCGGCCAGCGCACTCTGCGCCCTGGCGTCGTCGGCCAGGCTGAAAACCAGAAGGCTCACCACCAAGAAGCGTAGCAACGACATAGGCGCCCTCCTTGAAAGCTTCGGCCGTCGCCTCGGGCGATCCAGCCCTATCCGGGCGCAGCGCGATAGACGAACTTCGATTGGCTATCATCGGCATCGGCGTTCGCCTGCGCCACAAGACCTTCGTTCAATGGCGATCGCGAGCAGACCGGGTCGGTCGCGGCCGGGTCGCCGGCGTGAGCCATGGCCTGGCAGCGACAGCCGCCGAAGTCGATCTCACGCCGCTCGCAGGATCGGCAAGGCTCTTGCATCCACCCGAGACCGCGATAGGCGTTGAAGGCGGGGCTGTCCTCCCAGATTTCCTTCAGCGACCGCTCTTGAACCTTTTCGAAGGAGAGGCTCTTGATGGTGTGCGCCGCATGGCAGGGCAGAACCTCGCCATCGGGCGCAATGTTCAAGCCGCTGGAACCCCAGCCGCCCATGCAGGCCTTGGGATAGCGCGCGTGATGGTCGGCGGGAACATAGTCGACCACGAGGACGCCGCGCAGGCGTTCACGCGCCTTCTCGACCAATCGGCTGGCCTCCTGCGCCTGTGCCAACGAAGGCATGAGCGCTGATTTGTTGGCCGCGGCCCAACCGTGGAACTGAACGGTCGCGACCTCGAGGCGCCTGGCGCCCAGGCTGACTGCCAGGTCGATGGTCTCCGGCAAATGGTGCAGGTTGCGCTTGTGCATGACCGCATTGAGGGTGAGTGGAAAGCCGATCCGGCCGATCCAGGCGGCCACTTGCATCTTGCGTTCGAAGCCGCCTTTGTAGCCGCCGATTTCGTCGGCGAGTTCGGATCGAACGCCTTGCAGCGAGAGCTGGATGTGGTCCAGGCCATGCTCGTCCAGGGCCTGGAGGCGCTTTTTCGGTCAGGCCGACGCCGGAGGTGATGAGATTGGTGTAGAGCCCAGCCTCGCGGGCGGCGACGACCAGATCTTCGAGATCGCGGCGCGAGGCCGGCTCGCCGCCGGAGAGATGCAACTGCAACACGCCCAGGTCGGCCGCTTGGCGGAAGGCGTCACCCCACTCGGCGCTGCTCATCTCTTGCGCGCGCTTGGTCAACTCCATCGGGTTGGAACAGTAGGGACAGGCCAGCGGACAGCGATGCGTCAGCTCCGCCAGCATAGCGATCGGCGCTCGAACCTTCGTCTCGGTACTGCTGTCTGCGACTGCCTGGTTCATGCCCGGATCTCTACCATGCGACGGTCGCGTAGGCTCGACAGAAAGGTTTCGGTGTCCTTGGCGACCTGATCCAGCGGCGCCTGATACTTCTCCGACAAGCAGGCAGCGATGGCCTGAAGGCTGCGCTCGCCGTCCACTTCGCTGAGGATGGCGTGTCCGACCTGATCCAGCTTTACCGCGCGCTCGGGCGCCAGCAGAACCCAGCTGCCGCGAACCCTGTCATGGTGCAGCCGCACGCCGCGCGGCAGGAAGGGGCGGTCCGCTGGGGTCATCCGTTGCTCGCCCGGGCCGCCTGCACATCCAGCAGTCCTTCGTCCGGCTGCCAGGCGCCGGGCGGGATGCGCGCCGGCGAAACATAGGCGGCCTCCAGCGCGTCGAGTTGGGCCCAAAGCACCTCGGTCTTGAAGGCTCAGTCGCGCCGGCGCCGGCATCCTGCTGTTCGGCGCTCTTTGCATGCTCCAGAACCCAGGCCAGACCGAAGGCGACATCCTTCGGTGCTTCGCGCAGCCGGGTCTTGAAGTAGGCCATGCTGGACTCGTTGGCAAAGTCGTAGTGCTGCAGCAGACCCTCGATACGCTGCGCATGGATCCTTGGCGCGAAGAGTTCGGTCAGGGAGGAGGCCACCGCCTCCAGCAGACTGGAGTCGCGCACGAAGCGGACATAGGCCTCCACGGCGAATCGGGTGGCCGGCATCACGCCCTTGGCCGAAGCGACATAGTCGGGATCGAGCCCGACGGCCTCTGCCAGGCGTAGCCAACGGGCGATTCCGCCTTCCTTGCCTGGGCTGCCGTCGTGATCCTCGATGCGCGAGCGCCAGGCGCGCCGCAGCTCCGGATCTTCCCAGCGCGACAGAAAGGCGGCGTCCTTCATCGGGATGCGCGACTGGTAGTAGTAGCGGTTGATTACCCAGGCACGCACCTGATCGGCCGTGCAGGCGCCGCTATGCAGACGATGATGGAAGGGATGCTTGTCGTGGTAGCGCTCGGCGCCGATCTGGCGCAACCGCGCCTCGAAGGCCTCCGGGCTCAGGGCTTCGCTCATGCCTCGAAGACCATGCCGTCCTGGCCGACGGTCCAGCCGGCGGCCTCGGCCTCGCGACGCTGCGGCGAGCGCGGCAGCAGAACCGGGTTGGTGTTGTTCATGTGTACGAAGACCTTGCGGCGAACATTCAAGGGGGCGAAAGCGGCGATCGATCCCCGCTCGGACGACATGGACATATGCCCCATTCTCGACCCGGTCTTGCTGCCGACGCCCTTCTGGCGCATCTCGTCATCCTGCCAAACGGTTCCGTCGAAGAACACCAGCTCGGCGCCCCGCAGGCGCTCGACCAGAGCCGGCGTCATCTTGGCGCAGCCCGGAACATAGAAGGCGCGCGTGCCCTCGCAGTCCAGCTGCACGCCGACCGTCTGCTCGCCTTCCAGATCGGTCACCACGGTCTCGCCCTCCAAATAGAGGGGCACTTTGCCGGGGACGGCGAACAGCGTAGCGGTCAGATCGGGTGCAAGAGTGAAGGCGGTGTCCAGCGCCACCGATCGGCGAATTACGATGTCGGGATCGAGCGCGGCGAAGATCGGATTGGCCTCCAGCACTGACAGGATCTCCCGCGTGCCGAAGAGTTCGAAGTTTTGCTTTTCGCGCAGTGTGAGAAGGCCGGCGACATGATCGATGTCGCCGTTGGTAACGAGAACGCTGACGATTGGCGAGACCCGCGGCCCGGTTGGATGCAGCGGAGCGTTGGCAGCCAGTTGCATACGGATGTCGGGCGAGGCATTCAAAACAGCCCAAAAGCTACCCTCGCCAGAAACGGCAAGCGACGATTGAGTCAAACTCGGAATATCGCCGCGCCTGGCGGCATTACAGATATCGCAGCCGCAATTCCACTGCGGCAGGCCGCCACCTGCGGCGGCTCCCAGGATGAGGGCACGGAGGCGGCTGGCGCCGGTCCGCACCCGCATTGGCCCTGCTAGCGCTGCCCTTCGGCAGCAACGTACATGTTGATTTCCATCCCGCAGGAAACTTCTTCGATCTTCGGTGCGGTCCAAGCCATACAACTATCCTCCCAATCTGTCGGCAGCCTCGCGCAAAGCGATGCCTTAGGAACCTTATTCACAAATCCGACCCTCCGGTCAAAGGGTTTTTTCTAATAAGACTTTAAGAAATGCAATTCACGTGTGGGGTTCTCGTCACTCCGGGTCGTGCTGATGGTCGCCAGGGATTGGTACGAGATCTGCGCTTGAATCAGGCCTGAAACACTCCATGCGCCCGAATTTTCTTTGGCCAAATCGCTGCGGGCCTGCCCTGAAAACCAGGCGGCGGCGGCGGGCGTCATGCTCGACGTTACTTGTCGCTCTGGCTCTGGCACTTGCCAGGAGGGGCACCGGGTGCCTGGCCGTGGCGTTATGGCTCCTTGCCCTGTCGCAGCAGCCCTCGGCCCGGCCGTCGGGGCAGGCAAGGTCGTTTGGATTTCAGCCCTTCGAAGGCTATCGGCAGGCCTGTGGCATGCTGCTCTCATTGGCGCCGACACTGCAGATTTCACTTGCCTTGAGAGATGCCAGCGGTCTGCCCGTCATCGTCCTGAATCCCAGATTGGCGGCGGAGACCGAAACCGCCCGTCTCGCTTTCTTGTCAGCCCACGAATGCCCATCATGTACTCAGACACACGACCAGCAGTGGGCTCTTCGGCCGCCGCTCATCCAGACGGGTGGTGCGCGACCAGGAACTGAGCGCGGACTGTTGGGCGGCGGAACTCTTGGCTCTGAACGGCCACATCCAGGCAACCCGTACCATGGCCCTTCACTTCCGGCGGCGAGGCCGCCACTCGCCGGGCAGAGGCTATCCTTCCGGGCGAAACAGGGCGGAAATGATCCGGTTGTGCGCCTCCAGCGGTCTCCGGCACCGCCGCCCCGCTTTGCCTCAGACATCCTCCGACTAAGGTCCAGTCCGGAACTGCGGAAAGCTGGTTCTATGATCTTCCGACAAGGAGGGTCATGGCAAGCGAGGCCGTGGCGAACGCAGAGAGCAAACAGCCAAAACAGCGGTTTGCCGGTCAATTGTTGGGATCGAGCAGGGCGTCACAGGAACGGCACCTCACTCATCTTGCGAAGGGGAGTTCCGGCTCATGACCCAAATTACACGATCACTTTACCTCGAGGCTCCGCCGGAGGAGATCTGGAAGGTCGTCGGCAGTTTTCAGGCCCTGGTCGATTGGCATCCTGCGGTGGAGAGTTCGGCCCTGGAGATCATCGACGGGGTTGAGCATCGCCGGTTGGGCCTGGTCGGCGGCGGAGAGATTCTGGAGCGATCCCTCGGCAACGACAGCTTCTCTTATGGCTATGAGATCGTCACGGGATCCCTGCCGGTGAGCGATTACCGCTCGATCCTGGCCTTGAGTGCTGCGGGTTCGGGCGCGGTGTTGGTCTGGGGTGCCACCTTCACGGCCGCGGGGCCCGATGCCGAAGCCGTCGTCGGCGAGGTCTACGAATCCGGCTTCTCGGCGCTGGCCGAGAGATTCCAGCGCGGATCGACCAGAAATTCGGGTCTTTTGATTTTTCGATGCGGTGGAACTGAAGGCCGGGCGCGAACGGGTCCTGCTGCAGGTCGAAGAAAGTGATCTTCACCGCAGACTGCTCCTGCGCGCTCAGCTTACTCAGCGCTTTGGTGAAGCTTTTTGCGATGCAGAACTGCATGAACTCGTTAGATCACGATCCAGCGGCGGCCAGATCGATAGTGTGGATTTCTAATATGAGCCAATAGATCTTCCAATTTCTTGAACTGCGGGTTCGTTGGTCTATACATATAATCCGCGATGTTACTGATGGTCTCCACGATGATGGTGTCGTTGTTGGCACCGTCGTAGTCCATATCGGCGCCGCTACCACCGAAGGCGCTATCGCTGCCGCTGCCGGCACGCAAGTCGTCATCGCCGAGGCTACCCGACAGGCCGTCCGACCCGCTGCCACCAAACAGCCGGTCGTTGCCACTGTCGCCGAAGAGGCTTTTGTCGTCTCCAGCGCCGCCGTAGAGGCTGTCGGCGCTCTTGCCTCCCAGGAGGTTAACGTCGGAGCTGCAGAGACTGTCATCGCCTGAAAGGCCGGAGACCCTGTCAGCACCGCTTAGCCGAGAGACACCGATTCTTCCGTCGAGCCGCGTAACCTGTCGATCCCATCTCCCTGACCTGCTAATCTGATCCACACGACAGGACTCTCCTGGATCACGATCGTAGAGGTTTGCAGAGAGCAGCGGCAGCTCTCGGTCGATGAAGTGTCCGAATTTCGGAGTTGGTCGAAGCCGATGCGGAAGTAGGATGTGGCGAGATAGCCGTGAGATTTCGTTTTGCGGTGCTTTTTGCCGACGAGGATGTCAGCGGTTTTGGCGGCCCAGGCGACGGCCAGAGCGAGCGGAACGAAGAGAGTGTCGAGTTGAGCCGGATTGGAGAACCTGGTATCTTCGAGGTCGAAGCCGCGGGTTTCGACGTCGCCGAAGCGCTCGATGGCCCAGCGTTTCTTGCAGGCTTCAAGCGCGCGCTGGGGTTCGAGGGTGGTGGCGAGGATCGGGAGTGCGCGATTTTCGATGCGTTTTGCGGCGAAACGCAGGGGCATTCCGAGCGCCTCATCGAGCGTAGTCAGACGGCCATGACGGTTTTTCACGGTGGCGCCGATGCGGCGTTTGCAGAACGAGGCCTTCAAGCCGGGATCGCCCACGTAGCGCCCGATCACGACGTTCATATTGCCTTGGTCGCTGCTGGGATGCAATCTGAGAGGCGTCGGGGATTGGGAAACGGCCCAGAACGGCCAGGACAACGGGCCGCTGATCGGAAACCCACGGGCCAGTGCCAATTTCGTAGCGTTCCGGGCAGAGGTCTCCCGTCGTGAAGTCGTTTTGATTGGCATAGCGTTGGCTCACGCTGGTGTCGGCCGTGGTCGCAAGCGGTCGATCCGATCCAGGATATCGGCGAACAGGTCGCGCGGGAGCGCGACCTCGGCCAATTGGAAGGTGACGTAGCGTCCGTGACGCGCGACTTTTGCCCCAATTTTCACCAGCTTCTCGCGCAGCGTCGTCAGCGACCAATTGCTCACTGGGTCTGGCAAAGCGAGCGTGCGCATGAAGTTGCCCAGGTTGTAGGCCAGTGCATGAAGCTGAAGCCGAGCCGCGTTGGCCTTGAAGCGTCGGCAGGATAGTCGCGTCCAACGGATCGCGTTCTTGCCCTCCCTGATGTGTTGTTCCGCCGTGCCACGCTGGTTGTAGAAGGCGACGATCCGCTCGGCGGGCCGGGACAGATTGGTGACGACGAACCCGACGCGGGGATACAACTCGCCCGGATGCCATTCCACTTTCGCCACCACGCGCCGCGCCTGGGTCCAGCTTCCAGCCCGATAGCTGAAGCTGGCGAAGTAGCGACGGACTTCCATCGGGGGCCGTCCCCTCGGGCGCCGTAGCAGGTGGGCGACGTATCCCTGGAGCACGCTGTTGGCGGGAAGCCGGATGGCGTAGCCGAAGCCCTCGGCCTCCAGATACTCGTAGATGTCCGGTGAGGCGAAGGCGGCATCGCCCCGAAAGTATCGCCGCAGCTTGCGCTCGCGATAACGCGCCACGACCGGGTCCAGCACCGCGCGCCAGCCATCGGCGCTGTGCACGTTGCCGGGTCGCAAGGCGCAGCGCTCCAGATCGCCGAGCTGGTTGAAGACAAAAAGCGGGTGATAGCAGGTGCAGCCGAAGTGGCCGTTGTAGGCCGTGCCTTCCTGTTCGCCGTGGGTGGGGCTGACCGAACTGTCCATGTCCAGGATGATCAGCTTCGGCGGTTTGCGACGATGAACGCGGTCGATCCACAGCCCGGACAGAGCGCTGAGTGCGGTGAGATTGACGTCACCCGTCAGCCATTGCGTCTCGAAACGGCCCATCTGGCTCGATGAGGCCGCACCCCGATCCGTCGCCTTGCCGCCGACAATCCAACGCATCGCTGGATCGCGAGAAAGCCGCTCGGCGTCGTTGACATCCTCGTACCCGGCCAAACGCCCGAACACCGCTTGCCGAAGCATCCCGACGACAGCGTGCCAGCCGTTCTTGCCGCGACGACCGTCTCGCAGCGCCCCGGCCGCCATCTCTGTCAGGCCAAGCGCGTCGTCCAGTTCCCGATACGCGAGCAAGCCGCCGTCCGACGTTACCTTCGATCCAGGGAACTCCAGCTTCACGCGGCGGTCGAAATCCACGCGAAGCAGCCCGTTCTTGGATTCACCCATCGGATGCACCATGAAAACCTCGCTTCAATCGACACAACACCATGATATGTAACCATGAAGCAGCCCCGTGGGTGGCGCAACCTCAATCCCACCTGGGCAATGCGGGGTCAGAGGCCAGTTTTCCGCGACCATGCGAGAGAAGCGCGAATTCGTTCGGCATGTTCTCAATCATATGGAAGACCAAGGTTTTATCGGGGAATGGGAATCCGCTGGTGAAGCCAATCGGCACGACTATGCCGTTCATCTCAACTCGGGTCGAACAGCCATTATTGAATTGAAAGGCTGTCTGGATGGCAACAACACCAATATTTTCGAGCGGCCGCCACACGCTAACGAGTTCATCATTTGGAGCGTATGCACGAACGCGGGCGCGGATCCACGGCATAACGCCTGGTCAGGTATTCATACCCGTTTGAGCGCTGAGATCATTTCCCGAGAACAGCGCGTCGACGGTATTGTTATCTGGGATATGGTTTGCGGCACCATCGGCAGGCCTTGTCCCAAAGTAGTCGATGACCCTGCACGCCGCACGGACGTGGGGCCGTTCACCTTACCGCCTCCGTGCCTGTACCAGTTACCGGCCACCATTCCAAGCCCAAGGAACAACCCTAACCCTCAACCCCAGGCACTCGCAGATGTGCAAATCATGAAAGCGTTCAATGATTGCTTCCGCTGCGAACCGGAGGAAATCAACTACGTGAATTTCGATGTTACGTACCATGATGCTGATACGGTGCGAACAACGAAGATCACTCGAAATGGAGCAGCGCAGAGGGAATCTGACCCGACCGCAATCCGGCGATCATGATGGCGACAACCATGCAGCGCAGCCAAACTATGCGCGCTGTGAAAAGCCGAAATACTACCCCTGAGCTGATTGTTCGCCGGCTTCTGCATGGTATGGGGTATCGCTATCGTCTTCACCGTAAGGATTTACCTGGAAAGCCAGACATCGTTTTCGGCTCTCGTCGCAAGATGATTTTTGTCCATGGTTGCTTTTGGCATGGACATGACTGTAAACGCGGTGCCCGCACACCGGCGACGAATACCGAGTATTGGTCTAAAAAGATCAGGCGAAACGTTGTGCGCTTCGCAGAGCAGCTAGAAGAACTCGAAACAGAACAATGGTCGGTGCTCACAATTTGGGAATGCGAACTCAAGGAAGATAAGGTACTGTCTGCACGTTTAAGAGTATTTCTTAGTGATTACAATAAAAAATTTTAGTTTTTGATAAATTATTAATATATATACTATTCATTAGAAGTAATAACTAATAGTAATACAGAAAAATAGAAAAAATCAAGGATATTTATTTGATTTTGAAGTGCGACCTACCGGCCGAGCGATCACATTGAGACGCGGCAACACGTCTCAGCGAGGATTCTTCATTTGCGTTGCCTCGATTGACTGTGCCGTTGATGACGTAGAGAAGGTTTCGCACATTTGTGTGGGGTTGGTGGCCCCGCATCCCTCAGGCTTTCAGTCGCCAGACGGAGCAGCCAATAAAGGAGGCCAGAGCCACCCTGGAGGAGGATAACACGAAGGGCCTGTCGAAGGTGGTCCCTATCGACGCCGGTCGGATAGAAGATCATCCGAGGCAGATCGTGCGAGGCCGCGTCGAGGAGACACGAAACAGCCTGCCGGAGGCAGAGGCGGATCGGTTTTGCAATGCAGGGCGCCATGAGCGCAGTGAGGCGCGCCGCGCCACACGCGCTGGCCGCTCCGCGCGCAAGCTGCACACGCGCGCCGGAGAGGTGCAGCTGCAAGGTGTCGAAGCTTCGCACGCAGACGCATCGACGACGGCAATCATCGAGCGCTATCGCCGGCGCGCGCGCGCTCGAAGAGGCTTTGATGCAGATGTATCTGGCTGGTGTGTCGCTACGCCGGGTGGAGGACATCACCGAGGCCCTGTGGGGCACGCGGGTGAGCCCCGGCACGCTCTCCACTCTCAACCAGAAGCTCTGCTCCCGGATCGAGACCTGGCGGAACCGGCTGATCGAGGGCGAACACCCCTACCTCTATCTGGACGGCCCTCTATCTGGAGGGCCTTGTCCTGAAGCGCAGTCGGGCAGGTGAAGTGCGCAACGTCTCGCTGCTGGTTGCGGTCGCTGTCAAGACCGACCGGACAGGGTTGCCTGATGGAACAGCCCGCCAACCCCAATGTGCGAAAGATCCTGGACACTACCTAGAGCCGCCGACAGGCGCACGGACGGAAAGGGCCAGCCGGAAGGCTTCTGGTCATCCATCCACCGCGCGAAAATCCTCGACGTGTGGGAAGCCCTCTGCAACACGCGATAGCGGCGCCCGCGCGGCAGCGATCTAGACGCGGTGGCTACAGCCTCCGGCGCCACCGACCGTCCTCGCCCTCCTCGAACGGCCATGACAGGCCCTCCGGCAGACTCCTCGGCCGGGGTGAGGGCCGGGCGCTGTCCAGCATCCCCTGCGTCAGGCCACTCGCGCCGGCGAGGAACGCTTTGCGGAGGTTCGCGTCTTCGAGGGTCGCGCCGGCGAGGGTCGCGCCTTCAAGGATCGCGCCTTCGAGGGTCGCGCCTTCGAGGATCGCGCCTTCGAGGATCGCGCCTTCGAGGATCGCGCCTTCGAGGATCGTGCGGAAGAGCTTCGCGCCTTTGAGGTTCGCGCCTTTGAGGATCGCGCCGGTGAGGTACGCGCCTTCGAGGGTCGCGCAGAAGAGCTTCGCGCCTTTGAGGTTCGCGCGGGCGAGGTTCGCGCGGAAGAGTTTCGCGCCTTCGAGGTTCGCGCGGGTGAGGTTTGCGTGGGCGAGGTTCGCACCGGTGAGGGTCGCGTCTTCGAGGTACGCGTCTTCGAGGTGCGCGTCTTCGAGGTGTGCGCCTTCGAGGTGTGCGAGGAAGAGGTTCGTGCCTTTGAGGTTCGCGCGGAAGAGCTTCGCGCGGGCGAGGTTCGCTTCAGTGAGGTCCGCAAGGTTGAGGGTTGCGCCGATGAGGTCAAGTTCTCCGGTCACCTTCGATGTCCTTAAGCCTGCCTTTGCCAGACAGAAGTCTTCGGCACTCCCCCACCGCCTTTGCCGCCGCCTCGACATCCGGCGGGCACTTTTTTTCCGCTGCTCCCGCATCGTCGGCTTCACTTTCCGCTTCGGTCTTGGTCGGGTGCCTCACGAACGCGCAAAGCGGATCCATGATCTGGACGTGATAGTCTTCGGGGTGCTCCCGGCCAGCCGCTCAAGTGCGTAGATGCCGCCCAGGCGGGTGGCCAACGTGTCGCTGCCCAGCATCTCCGCGCCCTTCTGATAGCGCTCGTTCCGAAGTCCACGCTCGGAGGTTTCCGCCTGCCTGTTGGCAATTTCCGCCTGCTTATTAGCAGTTTCCGACTGCCTGTTAGCAGTTTCCGCCTGACTGTGAGCGACGTAACTCCGCCATATTGCCAGCGGCAGGCCGATGAAAGCTGCGAGGAAGGCCCCGTACGCTAGCGCCAGGTTGCGCAGGGCCTCGCTCTTGGATGCGCCGTTCCCATGCGCCCAGGACCAGATTTCCTCCCAGTACATCGACGCCGGAATAACCGACAACACTCCTACAATGAGCAGCAGCACCAACAGTGCCGCAAAGAGCCACTTGAGCCCCACCCACAATAGGCGCCAGCCGGTCAAGATCGACGCTCTCCTCCAACGATCCTTGATCATCTTCATCATGTCATCGCCCCCGCCCCGCCGGACGGACCATGGTCCGCTGCACAAGGCCCCGAGCGGCATGCTACCCCCGAAGACGATCCCTCGAGGGCCCGAAAAGGCCGGACGGGGGCCGGGGCGCGCGAACGCCCCGAACCGGGAGCTGACACTCCCACGACCGGAACCGGCCCAGCGCCGGACGTCCCGCCACCTCGCACGAGGCGGGGCCATGATCGTGGGAGATCGCCCGCTTGTCCACTTTTGAGAAGGTGCCCGATGCCGCGCCCGCGCTGGCCGCCCTCTGGGTGGCGCGTGAGCGCCTGCGCCGCTGGGCCGGCGACGCGACCTGATGCCATTTATGACGCCGGCGCTGGCTCGCCGGCACCCGCGCCGGGCGCTTCGTGGCACTCGCAGGCGGCGCCGCGCTGGCGCTCTTCCTGGCCCGCCGCTCGGGCCGCAAGGCCGCCGAGGCCGCGGCGGAGATCGAGACCACCCGCGCCAGCCTGGATATTCACCGCCGCGCCGACCAGGCCCTGCAGCGGGCGGAAGACGATACCCGCCCCGCCGAGCGGCGGCTGGCCCAGCACGGGAGGCTCCGCGATGACGACTAGAACCGTACCCGCCCCGCTCTTTCTCGCCGCACCGCTCGTCGTCGCGGCCGCGCTCAGCGGCTGCTCAGCCCCGCCCGCGCCCGCCCCGGCGCAAGCCGTCTGCGATGCCCTGCGGCCCGCCCTGCCCACCTGGAGCCGCGCCGATACCGAACGAAGCAAGATCGAGGGGGCCCGCTTCCTCGATGTGTGGGAAGCCGTCTGCGAAACGCGATAGCGGCGCCTGCGGCTGGAACCCTGTCGCGGGCGCCTATGGCTTCGGCCTTAGGCGCCACTGATCGTCCTCGTCCTCCTCGAACGGCCATGACAGGCCCTCCGGCAGACTCCTCGGCGGGGGTGAAGGCTCGGCGCTGGCTAGCATCTCCCGCGTCAGGCCAATCGCGCCGGAGAGGTTCGCGCGCAAGAGGATCGCGCCTTCGAGGATCGCGCCTTCGAGGTGCGCGCCGAAGAGGGTCGCGTGGGCGAGCCTCGCGTTGGTGAGGTCCGCGCCGTCAAGGTGCGCGTGGGCGAGGTTCGCGCCGCCGAATTTCGCGTCGGTGAGGTCCGCGTCGTCAAGGCCCGCGCCGGTGAGGTCCGCGCCGGTGAGGTCCGCGCCGGTGAGGTCCGCGCCGGTGAGGTCCGCGCCGGTGAGGTCCGCGCCGTCAAGGTGCGCGCGGAAGAGGTCCGCGCCGTCAAGGTGCGCGCGGACGAGGATCGCGCCTTCGAGGTGGCGCGCCGAAGAGGGTCGCGCCGGTGAGGTGCGCGCCCCAGAGGGCCGCTTTGGTGAGTTCCGCGCCGATGAGGTCAAGTCTCCAGTCGCCTTCGATGTCCTTCAGCCTGCCTTCGTCGGACAGACGTCTTCGGCATTCCCCCACCGCCTTTGCCGCCGCCTCAATATCCGGCGGGCACTTTTTTTTCGCTGCTTCCGCAGCGACGGCTTTACTTTCCGCTTCGGTCTTGGCCGGGTGCCTCACGAAGTCGCAAAACCGATCCATGATCTGGACGTGATAGTCTTCGGGGTGCTCCCGAGCCAGCCGCGCAAGTGCAGCAATGCCGCCCAGGCGGGTAGCCCGCATGTCGCTGCCCAGTATCTCCGCGCCCTTCTGATAGCGCTCGTTCCGAAGTCCACGCTCGGAGGTTTCCGCCTGCATGTGAGCAGCTTTCGCCTGCCTGTTAGCGACGTAACTCCGCCATATTGCCAGCGGCAGGCCGATGAAAGCTGCGAGGCAGGCGCCGACCGCCAGCGCCAGGTTGCGCAGGGTCTCGCCGTTGGATGCACTCCCCCCATGCGCCCAGCACCAGATCGTTTCGCCATAATACACCACCGCAATGGCCAACAACGCCAGCAGTTCCACAAAGTACCGCTTGATCCCCACCCACAATAGGGGCCACCCGGGACCAATACCGAAGCCCCCTACTGCAAGCGACGCAACTTCGCACCAGCAGTGCCGAAATGGCCGACAACACCGGCTGCGCCACAAAAGACCGCTTGAACCAGCCCCACAATCGGCGCCGCCCGAACCAATCCCGAAGCCTCCTCCAACGATCCTTGAGCATCTCCATCGCGTCATCGCCCCCGTTTCGGCGGACCATGGTCCGCTGCACAAGGCCCCGAGCGGCATGCTACCCCCAAAGACGACCCCTCGAGAGCCTGAAAAGGCCGGACGGGGGCCGGGGCGTTCGAGCGCCCCGAACCGGGAGCGGTCACTCCCACGACCGGAACCGGCCCAGCGCCGGCCGTCCCGCCACCTCGCACGAGGCGGGGCCATGATCGTGGGAGATCGCCCGCTTATCCATTCCCGAAAATGTGCCCGATGTTGCCGCGTGGGCCGCGCCCACGCTGACGCCCGTCCAGCCAGCCGCCGCTCCGGCCGCAAGGCCGCCGAGGCCGAGGCGGAGATCGAGACCGCCCGCGCCAGCCTGGATATTCACCACCGCGCCGACCAGGCCCTGCAGCGGGCGGAAGACGATACCCGCCCTGCCGAGCGGCGGCTGGCCCAGCACGGGAGGCTCCGCGATGACGACTGGAACCGCACCCGCCCCGCTCTTTCTCGCCGCGCCGCTCGTCGTCGCGGCCGCGCTCAGCGGCTGCTCAGCCACGCCCGTGCCCGCCCCGGCGCGCGCCGTCTGCGATGCGCTGCGGCCCGCCCTGCCGACCTGGAGCCGGGCCGATAGCGAACGAAGCAAGATCGAGGGGGCCCGCTTCCTCGATGTGTGGGAAGCCGTCTGCAACACGCGATAGCGGCGCCTGCGGCTGGAACCCTGTCACGCTCGCCTACGGCTGCGGCCTCAGTGCCACTGACCGTCCTCGCCCTCCTCGAACGGCCATGACAGGCCATCCGGCAGACTCTCCGGCGGGGGTGAGGGCCGGGCGCTATCCAGCATCTCCTGCGTCAGGCCAATCGTGCCGGCGAGGATAGTGCCTTCGAGGTCCGCGCCGGTGAGGTCCGCGCCGGTGAGGTCCGCGCCGGTGGAGGTCCGCGCCGTGGAGGCCCGCGCCTTCGAGGTCCGCGCCGTGGAGGCCCGCGCCTTCGAGGTCCGCGCCGTGGAGGCCCGCGCCTTTGAGGTTCGCGCGGAAGAGGGTTGCGTATTCGAGGTGCGCGCCGGTGAGGTGCGCGCCGTGGAGGCCCGCGCCTTCGAGGTTCGCGCGGAAGAGGGTTGCGTATTCGAGGTGCGCGCCGAAGAGGATCGCGCCTTCGAGGTTCGCGCCGAAGAGGATCGCGCCTTCAAGGTTCGCGTCTTTGAGGATCGCGCCTTCGAGGGTCGCGCCGATGAGGTTAAGTATCAGGTCGCCTTCGATGTCCTTCAGCCTGCCTTCGTCGGACAGAAGTCTTCGGCATTCCCCCACCGCCTTTGCCGCCGCCCCGACATACGGCGGGCAATTTTTTTCCGCTGCTTCCGCATCGCCGGCTTTAATTTCCGCTTTGATATTGGTCGTTCCTGTAAAAACTCTCTTCTTTTCTTGTAACCTTTGTTTAGCAGAGTCGGTTTCACTTTCCGCTTTGGTCTTGGTCGGGTGCCTCACGAAGGCGCAAAGCAGCTCCATGATTCCGACGTGATGCTCCTCGGGGTGCTCCCGAGCCAGCCGCGCAAGTGCGTGGATGCCTCCCAGGCAGATGGCCAGCATGTCGCTGCCCAGCATCTCCGCGCCCTTCTGATAGCGCTCGTTCCGAAGTCCAAGCTCGGAGGTTCCCGCCTGCCTGTTAGCAGCTTTTGCTTGCTTATTAGCAGTTTCCGCCTGCCTGTTAGCAATTTCCGCCTGCCTGTTAGCGACGAAACTCCGCCATATTGCCAGCGTCAGGCCGATGACGGCCGCGAAGGCCAGCACCAAGCTGCGCAGAGTATCGCCGTTGGGCATTGTATCATCATACGCCCAGTGACGGATATCCTCCCAGAAGCACACCACCAACACCACCGCAATGGCCAATAACACCAGCAGGGTCAGCCACACCCACAATCGGCTCCACCAATCCCGAAGCTCCCCCCTACGATCCTTAGGTCTCTTCATCGTGTCATAGCCCTCGTCCCCGGACCATGGTCCGCTGCACAAGGCCCCGAGCGGCATGCTACCCCCGAAGACAATTCCCTCGAGAGCCTGAAAAGGCCGGACGGGGGCCGGGGCGCGCCAACGCCCCGAACCGGGAGTCAGCGCTCCCACGACCGGAACCGGCCCAGTGCCGGCCGTCCCGCCAACAAAATCGAATATGTCGAGCTACGCGCCCGTCGAAGACCTACTTCTTAGGTGGCGGCTTCTCCGACAGCCTGAACAGGCGCGAGGAACTTTCGGTTGGCAGATCGCTTTGCCATGTCATGAGGAAGTCCTTGGTCGGCCTTGAGACAAAAGTTGCACGGTCGCCGGTCGTCGATTTACCGCCAGAAGCCGGTTTTGCTCTGTTGTCTGTGCCCTTCTTCGTCATGTCGTTTTCTCCCTTCATCTCCATGAAGTTGTTGCCTGAGTAGGCATGTGGCGCATTCTCACCCCCCAACCACCGCCGCATTCTCCGGCCCGAACCAGATCGCGCGGCACGCGACGGACCATGGTCCGCTGCACAAGGCCC
The DNA here is from genome assembly GCA_965202755.1 of Rhodospirillales bacterium. Classification (GTDB taxonomy): domain Bacteria; phylum Pseudomonadota; class Alphaproteobacteria; order Kiloniellales; family JACOMY01; genus JACOMY01. Next base: position 32,490 of record CBDBCL010000007.1, read on the forward strand.
CGAGCGGCATGCTACCCCCCGAAGACGATTCCCTCAAGGGCCCGAAAAGGCCGGACGGGGGCCGGGGCGCGCCAACGCCCCGAACCGGAACCGGCCCAGCGCCGGTCGTCCCGCCACCTCGCACGAGGCGGGGCCATGATCGTGGGAGATCGCCCGCTTGTCCATTCCTGAAAATGCGCCCGATGCCGCGCCCGCGCTGACGCCCGTCCAGTCGGCCGAGCCGCTCGCACCCTGGATCGGCGGCAAGAGGAACCTCGCGAAAGCGATCGTGCAGCGCATCGAAGCCATTCCCCTAGAGGAGGCCAGAGCCACCCTGGACGCGGATGACACGAAGGGCCTGTCGAACGTGGTCCCTATCGACGCCGGTCGGATGGAAGATCGTCTGAGGCAGATCGTGCGAGGCAGCGTCGAGGAGACACTGAACAGCCTGCTGGAGGCAGAGGCGGGTGGGCTTTGCAATTCAGGGCGCCATGAGCGCAGTGAGGCGGGCGGCGACACACGAGCTGGCAGCATCGCCGGCGACGCGCGCGCTCGCTCGAAGAGGCTTTGATGGAGATGTATCTGGCTGGTGTGTCGCTACGCCGGGTGGAGGCCATCACCGAGGCCCTGTGGGGCACGCGGGTGAGCCCCGGCACGCTCTCCACTCTCAACCAGAAGCTCTACTCCCAGATCGAGACCTGGCGGAACCGGCCGATCGAGGGCGAACACCCCTACCTCTATCTGGACGGCCCTCTATCTGGACGGCCCTACCTCTATCTGGACGGCATTGTCCTGAAGCGCAGTCGGGCAGGTGAAGTGCGCAACGTCTCGCTGCTGCTTGCGGTCGCTGTCAAGGCCGACGGCTACCGCGAGAGCCTCGGCAGCCTCGAGGAAGCCAGGGCGACATCGCGGCCGGCAGGATCCACGACGGCGGCGACGGCAGCGATACCCTGCAAACGGGCGTCGGGACCACCATCCCGGCAGGTGCGCTTCTCACCGGCATCGATGCCATCGTCTTCATCCAGCTTTCGGTCGCGATCAGCCTCCCTTGGAGCGCTGAATCCTGAGTTCCAGAGCGCTCAGAAACTCCGTCAAGGTGCCGGGCCAGGTGGGCGCGGCTTCATCGTCCGGCCAGGCCTCACGATACTCCGACGGTCGGCGTCCAAAGACCTTGCCGAAGGAACAGGCGAAGTGCGACAGGGTGTTGAAGCCTGAAGCCGTCGCGATCTCGCGGACGCCGAGGTTGGTCGAGATCAGCAAGACCCGCGCATTCTGCAGGCGCAACAGCAGGCTGAACTGCACCACGGTGCAGCCGATGTGATGCTTGAACTGTCGTACCAACTGGCGCTGCGACACGCCCAGCGAACGGGAGATTTCGGGCACGCTCAAGGGATCTTCGATGTTGCGCTCGATCAAGGCGATGGCACGGCGCACCATGGGGGCCATGGTGTCGGTCCCCTGCCCCATCGTGCGGCGCTGCGGTGTGGACTCGCTGCGGATCGGATGATGCATCATCTGGTCGGCGATCTCGCCCGTGAAGCCGCTGCCGTGCGTGGTCTCGATCAGCCTCAGCATCAGGTCGACCCCGGCCAACCCGCCGGCGCAGGTCATCACCTTGTCCTCGATGGTAAAGAGCTGTTCGGCGACCTCGATGTCGCTGAAGCTTTCCTGAAAACCCGGCATCCAGGACCAGTGCGTCGTCGCCGGTTTGCCGGCGAGAAGCCCGGCGCGGGCGACTATGTAACAGCCCAGCTCCACGGCGCAGATCTTCTCACCCTGACGCGCCCGCTTGCGCAACCAGGCGATCAGCGCGCGATTGTTGTAGTGCTCGCTCCCCCAGCTGCCGAGCACGAAGATCCACTCGGCCGCACCCAGATCTTCCCGACCGGCCCGGGCAGAGACCTTCATACCGTTGCTGGCGACGATCGTCTCGCCATCGAAGGAGACGACCTCCCAGGAGAAGGCCGGCTGCGAGGAGAGGTAGTTGGCGATCCGCATGGTCTCGATCATGGTGATCAGGGTGGTGAGGTTGAAACGCGGTACGATCACGAAGATCGCATGCCTCTGCCCGCGTGAGGCGCCCGGCCCGCCGTCGATTTCAATGTCCACGCCCGCTCCCCGATTCGAAAAATGAAGGCAAATCCCGAGCAGACGGAAATCTCTGCGACGACGATTTGCGCCCACCCCACTCTAGTGCGATTTTTCGCCAGGATAGCACGAGATAGGGCGAATAATCGACAAGAAATGCGACCGCCGGGTCTTCAAATCGATGCGAAGCAGGGAGCCGAGAACGATGAACCATGAGGTGATCGTAACCTGTGCCGTCACCGGTGCGGGCGACACGACGGGGCGCAGCCCGAAAGTGCCGGTGACGCCGAAGGAGATTGCCCGATCCGCGATCGAGGCGGCGAAGGCCGGCGCCGCCGTGGTTCACATTCATGTTCGCGATCCGGAGACCGGCAAGGGCTCCCGCGACCCGAAGCTGTTCGAGGAAACCGTCGATCGGGTGCGCGACAGCGGCACCGACGTGGTGATCAACCTGACGGCGGGCATGGGTGGGGACTGGGTGCCGGACGGCAGGAACCCGGCGATGCCGGGTCCGGGTACGGACATGATCGGCGCCGAAGAGCGGCTGATCCACGTGCACGCGTGCCTGCCAGACATCTGTTCGCTGGATTGCGGCACGCTGAATTTCGGCGACGGCGACAACATCTATATCTCGACACCGCCGACCCTGCGCCGCATGGCCGAGCTGACCAAGGCCTGGGGCGTCAAGGCGGAGCTGGAGGTCTTCGAGCTGGGCCATATCCGCTTCGCCCGACAGATGATCGCCGAGGGCCTGATCGCCGATCCGCCACTGTTCCAGATCTGCCTCGGCATTCCCTGGGGCGCCGACCACAGCGTCGACACCATGAAGGTGATGAAGGACCAGCTGCCGCCGGATGCCTGCTGGGCCGGCTTCGGCATCTCGCGCATGCAGATGCCGATGGCGGCTGCCGCCGTGGCCATGGGCGGCAATGTGCGCGTCGGCCTGGAGGACAACCTCTATCTCGACCGCGGCGTGCTGGCGAGCAACGCCCAGCTGGTGACCCGCGTGATCGAGATCATCGAGCGCATGGGCGCCAGGGCGGTCACCCCGCAAGAAGCCCGCAACAGGCTGAAGCTGCGCGGCGCGGTGGGGTGACATGCCGGCCTCGGGGAGCAGTCGCGGCAGCCTTCAGTTACGGGAACTCTCGAAGTTCTTCGGCTCCTTCTGCGCCGTCGACAAGATCGACCTGGAGATTCGGCAGGGCGAGTTCCTGACCCTGCTCGGCCCCTCCGGGTCGGGCAAGACCACCTTGCTGATGATGATCGCCGGTTTCCTGGACATCTCCTCCGGCGACATCGCGCTGGACGGCGCTTCGATCGCTGACGTGCCGGCGGAAAAGCGAAATTTCGGCATGGTGTTTCAGGGCTACGCTCTCTTTCCGCACATGACGGTCAGGGACAACATCGGTTATGCGCTAAGCGTCCGAAAGCGGCCGTCCGAGGAGATCAGGTCGCGCGTCGATGCCATGCTGGAACTGGTTCGCCTGCAGGACTTCGCGGAGCGCAAGCCCCGGCAGCTCTCCGGCGGTCAGCAACAGCGCGTGGCACTGGCCCGCGCGCTCTGTTTCGAGCCGCCGCTGCTGCTGCTCGACGAACCGCTGGGCGCGCTCGACAGGAAACTGCGCGTGGAGGTGCAGGAGCAGCTGAAGGACATTTACAAGCGGGTCGGCACTACCTTCATCTACGTCACCCACGACCAGGAAGAGGCCCTGTCGATGTCCGATCGTATCGTGATCATGCGCGACGGGGCGATCGAACAGGTGGGCACGCCCCCTCGGCTCTATGAGCATCCGGCGACCGAGTTCGCGGCCAGCTTTCTGGGCAAAAGCAACTTCTTGCGCACCCCGGAGGGCGTTTTCGCGCTGCGCCCGGAGAAGATCGACATTCGTCCGGCCGGCCAGGGCGACGAACCGGCCCGACTGACCGGCAGAATCCGCTCGATCGCCTACTTTGGCTCGATGCAGCGCGTCATCGCGGTGACGCCGGAAGGCCAGAACCTGGAAGTCGATGTCGATTCCTGGCGCAACCGGGACCCCTTCAGTGAAGGGCAAACGATCGACCTGCTGTGGCAAGACGGCGCCGCGGTAAGGCTGGAAGATACCTAGCGACAGCAAAGCGGAGCGCCAGCCAATGGCGTCGAGGACAACAAACGGGAGGACGGCGGTCCGACCGAAACAACGAGGAGAGGACACATGCAAGACAAGCAGTTCATGCGGGAAACGCTGGTGGAAGGCGCCCAGGCCTTCAAGACAGGCAGAATGGATCGGCGCGCGTTCCTGACGCTCTGCGCCATGACCGGCTTTGCCTCCTCGGCCGTCTTGGCCGGCCGTGCCGAGGCCGCAGCCGACCATATCGTGATGTGGAACTGGGGTGGGCAGTCCGAGGAGTGCCACGGCAATGCCATCGGCAAGCCCTTCGAGGCCGCCACCGGTAAGCCCTTGCGGTTCGACACCTCCGGCCCGCTGCAGGGCAAGATCAGAGAGATGGTCGATAGCGGCAATGTCACTGCCGATGTGGCCGATGCCGACCTCTTCGACGCCATCGCCCTGGGGCCGACCGGGTTCCTGGAGCCGATCGACTACAGCATCGTCAGCAAGGACAAGACCCTGCCGCACTACGCGCTGGAATACGGGGTCTCGATCATCCTCTACGGCTATGCCTTCGTCTATGACACCGAGGCCTATGGCGACACGCCGCCGAACAGCTGGGCCGACTTCTTCGATGTTGCCAGGTTCCCCGGCCTGCGATCGCTCTACAAATGGGCCAATGGATCGCTCGAAGGCGCCTTGATGGCTGACGGCGTGGCCAAGGATGCGCTCTATCCCCTGGACATGGAACGGGCGCTGACCAGGATCAAATCGATCAAGGAGAACAGCCTCTATTGGGGATCGGGGGCCGAGGCTCATTCGATGGTGGTGAACGGCGAGGTCAGCATGGGCATGATCTGGCAAAATCGCGGCCGCAACATCGAGAATGATACCGATGGGCGCTACAAGCTGGTGATGAACCAGGCCTTGGCGATGCCGGGCGCCTACATCGTGCCCAAGGGCAACCCGGCCGGACGCGAGGCCATCATGCATTTCATCGCCACTGCGCAAGACCCGGCCGCCCAGCTCAGCCTGCTGGACTGTCTGGGCATGACCCCCTCCAATCCCGCGGCCTTCGCGCAGATCCCGGCGGATCAGCAGCCCTACGCGATCACCTCGGCGATGAACATCGATGCGATCGCCTTCAACGATCCGGTCTGGTGGGGCGAGAACGGCGGCAACGCGGTCAACGCCTTCCTCGAAGCGATCAGCTGAGCCGGGCGGGCCGTCCGGCAGCGCAGAAGCGCCTGTCGGACGGCCCGGCGGATCCGCGATGACGGCACTCAGAAAACATATTCATCCGGGATGGTTGCCGGTCGCGCCCTTCCTCCTGCTCGTGGTGTTGCTCTATCTGGGTCCGATCCTGGACATCCTCTGGCTCTCCGTCACCGAACCCGAGCCGGGCTTGGGCAACTATGCCAAGCTCTATGAAAGCGACACCCTTGCGCGCATCCTCTGGACCACGCTCAGGATCTGTATCGTCACCACGGTCTTCAGCGTTCTGCTGGGTTATTCCATCGCCTATGCGATGGTGCACAGCCATCGCCGGCAGAAGAGCTACATGCTGACCCTCCTGCTGATCTCCTTCTGGATCTCGATCCTGGTCCGCACCTTCTCCTGGCTGATGCTGCTGGGGCGCAAGGGGCTGGTCAACGAGACGCTGGAAGGCCTGGCGATCATCTCCGAACCCATTGCCTTCATGCGCAACGAGCTGGGTGTGCTGATCGGGATGGTCCACTACATGGTGCCCTATGCCGTCTTGCCGCTGCTGGTGAACATGCAGTCCCTGGACGAGCGGGTGATGAACGCCTCGCGCAATCTGGGCGCCAGCGGTGCGCAGACCTTCTGGCGCATCTATCTGCCGCTGACCACGCCGGGACTGGTGGCCTCGACCCTGCTGATCTTCATCTTCAGCCTCGGCTTCTACGTGACCCCGGCGGTGCTGGGCGGCGGCAAGGTGCTGATGATCGCCGAGTACATCTCGGTCCAGGTGCTGGTGACCTTGAAGTGGGGTACGGCGGCGATGCTGGCGGGCCTCATGCTGTTCGGGGTGCTGGCGCTGCTCTATATCATGTCGAGGTTCATGAAGCTCAGCGCCGTCTTTGGCGGCAGCGCGACATGAAACCGGGCTTCCTCTCGCACTTCAACCGGGTCGGTGCCTGGGTCCTGCTGCTGTTTCTGGTCACCCCGGCACTGATCGCGATTCCGGTCTCCCTGACGCCGAAGCGCTTTCTCTCGATGCCGAAGGACGCGCTCTCCGGGCGGCATTTCGAGAAGCTCTTCACCAGTTGGGACTGGATGTCGAGCTTCTTTCAGAGCGCCGTGATCGGCCTGGCGACCTCGATCCTGGCGACCATCCTGGGCACGCTTTGCGCCGTCGGCCTCTGGCGTGTCTCGTCCAGGTACAGCGAAGTCGTGCGCGCCTTCCTGCTCTTGCCGCTGATCATCCCGCAGATCATCTCGGCCATGGTGTTCTATCGCCTGCTGATCCCGCTGGGTCTGCTGGACAGCTATCCGGGCCTGATCCTGGCGCACACGATTCTGGCGACGCCCCTGGTGCTGATCACGGTGAGCGCCTCTCTGGCAAACTTCGATCCGAAGCTGGAGCAGGCCTCGCGCAACCTGGGCGCCTCCAACGGAGTCACCCTGCGCCGGGTGATCCTGCCCTCGATCAGGCCCGGCATCTTCGCCGGCGCGCTCTTCGCCTTCATCCTCAGCTGGGATGAGATCGTGGTCACACTCTTCATCTCGAAGTTCGACGTCTACACCCTGCCGCGCCGCATGTGGAACGGCATCCGCGAGAACACCGATCCGACCGTGGCCGCCGCCGCCGTGGTTCTGATCGCCACCACTCTGATTGCCTTTGCCGCCTACGCGATCGCCTCGCGGCGCCGCGCCGAGCAATCCTTGACCGGAGACCGGAATTGACCCTTTCGCACAGAGACGACCTGCTGCTGAACTCCGTCCGCAGTTTCATGGAGGCGGAAATCTATCCGCATGAGGCGCTGGTGGATCGCCTGGGCGAGGTGCCCGAGGAGCTGGGCCGGCAGATCGAAGCGCGGTCCAAGGCGGTCGGGCTCTATGCGGCGAACCTGCCGGAAAGCGTCGGCGGCGGCGGGTTGGACTACAGCCAAATGGCCCTGATCGAACGCGAGTACGGCAAGACCAGCCACGCGCTGCACAGCTGGATCGGGCGGCCGACCGAGTTGCTGCTGGCCTGCGAGGGCGAGCAGATCGAGCGCTACTTGAAACCCAGCGTGATCGGCGAGAAGCGCGAGCTCTTCGCGCTCACCGAGCCCGAGGCCGGCTCCGACGTCATGGGCATGAAGTCCCGTGCCCAGCGCGATGGCGACGACTGGATCCTGAACGGCTCCAAGCATTTCATCTCCGGGCCCTGCCTACCGGATTTCGCCATCGTCTTCGCCGCCAGCGGCCTGGACGAGACCAGGCGCGGTCCGCGCAAGCGGATCACCGCCTTTCTGGTCGATGTCGGCACCCCCGGCTTCGACTGCCGCGAAGGCAACAGATGCGTCAGCTATCGCGGCTACAAGACCTTCCAGCTGAGCTTCAACGACGTGCGGCTGGGGCCGGGTCAGATCCTGGGCGAGGAAGGCCGCGGCCTGGAGCTGTCCGGCAAGTGGCTGGGCATGGGGCGCATCTGGGTCGGCGCGACCTGCTGCGGCAAGGCCGAGCGGCTGATGGGACTGGCGGCCGACTGGGCTGCCAATCGCAAGCAGTTCGGCAAGCCGATCGGCAGCTTTCAGGCCACCGGCTTCCGCCTGGCCGACATGGCCATCGGCTTGCGGACCGCCGACCTGCTAGTCGCCGACGCGGTGCGCCGGGCCGCTGCCGGTACCATGCAGGACGCCGATGCAGCGATGGTGAAAGTCTACTGCTCGGAGATGCTGAACAAGGTGGCGGACGACACTGTGCAGATCTACGGCGGCATGGGTCTGATGGAGGAGATGCCGATCCAGCGCCTGTGGCGCGATTCCAGGCTGGAGCGTATCTGGGACGGCACCAGCGAGATCCAGCGCCACATCGTCACCCGCTCCATCCTGAGGCCGCTGGGTGCATGACGCCGGCTCAGCGCAGGAATTTCGCCAGGCTGCTGAAGCCTCGGCAGATCGCCTTCATCGGCGGCGACGCCGCCGTGGTCGCGATCAGGGAGGCGCGACGGCGCGGCTATGCCGGGAAGATGTGGGCGGTCAATCCGAAGCGAGCCGAGCTTGCCGGCCTGCCATGCTACGCCGGTCTCGACGCTCTGCCCGGAGTGCCGGATGCGGTCTATCTGGCGGTCCCGGCGCAGACAGCGGTGGACTGCCTGGCTCGATTGGCGGCCATGGGTGCAGGCGGCGTGGTCTGCTATACGGCCGGCTTCAAGGAGGCCGGCGCGGAGGGCGCACGCCTCGAGACTGCCCTGAAGCAGGCCAACGGCGAGATGGCGCTGATCGGCCCCAACTGCTACGGCCTGATCAACTACATCGACAGGGTCGCCCTCTGGTCCTTCGAGCATGGCGGCAGTTCGCCCGGATACGGCGCGGCGATCGTGACCCAGAGCGGGATGCTGTCGTCCGACGTCGCCATGAGCCAGCGCTCGCTGCCGCTGGCCTACATGGTTTCGGCCGGGAACCAGGCGGTGCTGGGTCTGGAGGACTATCTCGATCTTTTCGCCGAGGACCCGGCCGTCAGGGCCATCGGTCTGCACATCGAGGGCCTGCAGGACATCGCCGGCTTCGAGCGCGCGGCGCTGAAAGCGCTGCGCCGGGGCAAGCCCATCGTGGCGCTCAAGACCGGCAGCTCCGCGATCGGCAGCAGCCTGACCGTCAGCCATACCGGCTCGCTCTCCGGTTCGAACGAGCTCTACCAGGCACTCTTCGAGCGGACGGGAGTGATCGGCGTCTCGAACCCCTCGCAGATGCTGGAGACCTTGAAGTACCTCTGCCTGGTCGACGCGCCGAAAGGCACCCGGGTTGCCGGCTTCACCTGTTCGGGCGGCGGGGCGACGATGCTGGCCGATCACGGCGAGAAGATCGGGCTCACCTTCCCCAGCTTCACACCCGAGGTGGCAAAGGACCTGGTGGATCTCCTGCCGGCGATCGCGACGGTCTCCAACCCTTTGGACTACACCACGCCGATCTGGGGATTGCCGGAGGTGACCTATTCCGTATTCGCCAAGGCCCTCTCCGGGGTCGAAGTGGATTGCGCCCTTCTGATCCAGGACTATCCTCCGGTCGGGCTGGACGCGCAGGCCATCTACTACCGGAAGGACGCCGACGTTTTCGCCAAGGCCGCAGCAGCACAAGGCTTGCCGAGCGCCATCTGCGCGACCTTCCCGGAGAACATGGATGCGGCGACGCGCGCGCATCTGATCGCGCAGGGGCTGGCGCCCATGCAAGGCATCCACGAGACCCTGAATGCCATCCGCGACGCCGCCCACTGGGCTGAAGCAAGACGCAAACTGCTGGCCGCGCCTCCGCCAGCCCTGGCGATCGGCCAGCCCCTGGGCCAGCCCCTGGGCAAGCCCGAGATGGTGTTGGAATCCGAGGGCAAGGCCTGGCTGGCCGAGGCCGGTCTGCCGGTGCCCGAGGGGCGCTGCGTATCCGCTGCCGCTGCGCGCCAGGCAGCCGACGAACTCGGCTATCCGGTGGCGATCAAAATGATGAGTCCGAAGCTGGCGCACAAAACGGAAGCCGGCGCCGTCGCACTGTCCTTGAGCGATGGCGAAGCGGTCGCTCAGGCGATCGCAGTCATGCGGAAGCGCGTGGCGTGTCACGATCCTGCGGCCGTCACCGACAGCTTTCTGATCGAGCGCATGTGTGCGCCGCCGCTGGCCGAGCTGATCGTCGGCCTGCGCCACGACCGCCAGTTCGGCCATGCCCTGACCCTGGGCAGCGGCGGCATCCTGGTGGAGCTGGTAGGTGATGCCCGAACCCTGATGCTGCCCTGCACGGCGGCCGAGATCGCCGAAGCGCTGGGCGACCTCAAGGCGGGCCGCCTGCTGCAAGGCTTCCGCGGTGGCCAGGCCGCCGACCTGGATCGGATCGCAGCGATGCTTCTCGCTCTCTGCCGGCATGTTCTGAGACATCGGGACAGCCTGCTCGAACTCGAGATCAACCCCTTGTTCGTCTACCCCGACTCGATCATGGCCATCGATGTCCTGCTGCATCGGCCGGCTGAGCGATGAGCAGGCCTTCGATCCGTGCCAATCCCGACCTCGTTGTCGGCGCCGACAACAAGCAGCGCTGGAACCAGACGCAGCATCGACGCCAGGGATTCCACAACGCCCACAAACTGTTCCGACGATGTTTGCTGCTGCGTGCGCGTGAGCAGCTGGTTCTGGAAGCGGACAGGCTGGAAACCGCCATACCGCCCGGGCTGCGAGACCTGCTGGCACATCCGGCCTTCTCGGCCTTCGTCTGCGCCGCGGGAAGCCGCATTCTCTTCGAGGCCCAGGCCGCCGATTTCGACACGCGCCGCCCGCACTCGATCCAGTCGGTGACCAAGCTGCACATGCACCTGATCATCGGGCGCCTGCTGGCCCAAGGACTGCTCGAACTCGAGAAACCCGTGCAGCACTATCTGCCGGACATCGGCTCGGGCTATGCCGGCGCGCGCATTCAAGACCTGCTGGACATGAACCTCGCCAATGATTTCTCCGAGGACTACGGCGATCACCTGTCCGACTGCTATGCCGAGGAGATCGCCCTGGGCTGGCGCCTGCCGCCGTCTGGAGAGCCTGAGATCACCCTCCGGGACTTCGCTTGCAGGATCACCGGCGGCGATCTCACCAACCGCAGCGGCCAGGCTGACTACAAGTCCGCCAACACCGATGTTCTGACCCTGATCTCGGCCGCGGTCTCGCCGCTGTCCTTGGCGGCGCAGCTCGAGGCGATCACCGATGCCGTCGGCCATGAGAGCGCCTTCCACATCAGCCTCTCGCCCGAGCATCTGCCGGCCTTCTCCGGCGGCGGCTGCCTCAGCGCCCGCGACCTGGCCCGCTTCGGCTTGCTCCTGGCGCGCGGCGGCCGCGATATCCACGGCAAGACCTTCGCGAACACCGACTTTCTCAAGGCCTCGCTGCAGCGTCCGGCGCCCAGGCTATCGCCACCCAGGGACTGGCTGCGATACTCCAACCACCTGATGACAGATGGCCGCCTTGTCGGGCATGCCGGCTATGGTGGACAGTTCCTGCTGGTCGATCTTGAGAGCGGCCTCGCTTGCGCCTTCCTCAGCGTCCTGGAGAACGAGGCCGGCCATGACGAGGACTACATGGCCGCCGTCGCGACCGCGCTCAGGGAGCTCAGCCTGTCGGTCTCGCCGTGAGGTCGAGGAAACAGACAGGACAGATTGCTTGTTCTTTCGACCGCACGCCGCTATACCACAGGCACAGGATCGTCAAATCAGGGAGTCCGGGTCGCTCAGATGGTTTCCGAAGAGACGGATCACTCGATCGCACTGATCAATGCCCAGGTCTTGGATACGCGCGCCGGAAGGTTCCTGGGTCGACGTAACGTCACGATCGAAAACGGCCGTATCGCAAGAATTTCGGAAGCACCGCCCGGCAATGTCGGGCAGGTCATCGACCTGAACGGAAAGACCTTGATGCCCGGGCTGTGCGATGCGCATGTCCACGTGGTGGCAGCTACGGCGAGCTTTCCCGAACTGCAGCGCTGGTCGCCGATGTATGTGGCCGCACGGGCCAGCGAGATCCTGTCCGGCATGCTGATGCGCGGTTTCACCACGGTTCGCGACTGCGGCGGTGCCGATTTCGGGCTCGCGCGCTCGATCGAAGAAGGCGTTCTCCTCGGCCCCAGGTTGCTGTTCAGCGGCCATGCGATCTCACAGACCGGCGGGCATGGTGACATGCGCGGCCCCGGCGAGAACTGGGAGGGCTGTTTTTGTTGCGCCGGACTGGGCGCCATCGCCGATGGCGTGCCTGAGGTGCGCAAGGCCTGCCGAGAGGAAATCCGCAAGGGCGCGCATTTCATCAAGATCATGGCCGCGGGCGGTATCTCCTCCCCGACCGACCGGATCACCAGCACTCAGTTCTCCGAAGAGGAGATCGTCGCAGCCGTCGAGGAAGCCGAGGCGGCCGAGACCTACGTCGCCGCACACGTCTATACCGCACGCGCCGCCAATCGAGCCCTGAAATGTGGCGTGCGTTCGATCGAACACGGCAACCTGATCGACGACTCGACCATGGATCTGCTGCTGGAGAAGGATGCCTTCCTGGTGCCGACCATGTCGACCCACGAGGTGCTGGCGGCCGAAGGGGTCGCTGCCGGCATGCCCAAGGAGATGTGCGACAAGGTCTTCGATGTCGTCGAAGCCGGCCACATCACCCACGCCCATGCGCAAAGCCGCGGCGTCAAGATGGTCTATGGCACCGACCTCTTGGGTTCGATGCATCGCCATCAGCTGCTCGAATTCAAGATCCGCAGCGCCTTCCAGACACCGGCCGAAATCCTCCGCTCGGCGACCGCCACGGCGGCCGATCTCTTTCAGATGACCGGCGAGATCGGTGAGGTGATCGAAGGCGCGCGCGCCGACCTGCTGGCAATCGACGGCGATCCCCTGGCGAACATCGAGGTGATGCGCAATCCCGAGCAACACCTGAAGCTGCTGCTGAAGGACGGGGCCATCTTGAAGCAAGACATCCGAGTCCCTGACCGCGGAGGGCCCGAGACCCGATCCCCACACACCCACGTCCGTTCGATTTGCCGAAATGCAGAGGAGAACCAGGTATGAACCTGCATCGCTCGACCGACGCGCGAACCGTCAACCCATCCGCAAGACAGGGTCCAAAGGCAAGCCACTTGTCTTTGCGATGAAGACCCGCCAAGACTGTGCCCGTCGCAGCATCAACCGGGATCGCCCACGTAGCGCCCGGTCACGACGTTCATATTGCCTTGGTCGCTGCTGGGATGCAATCTGTGAGGCGTCGGGGATTGGGAAACGGCCCAGAACGGCCAGGACAACGGGCCGCTGATCGGAAACCCACGGGCCAGTGCCAATTTCGTAGCGTTCCGGGCACAGGTCTCCCGTCGTGAAGTCGTTTTGATTGGCATAGCGTTGGCTCACGCTGGTGTCGGCCGTGGTCGCAAGCGGTCGATCCGATCCAGGATATCGGCGAACAGGTCGCGCGGGAGCACGACCTCGGCCAATTGGAAGGTGACGTAGCGTCCGTGACGCGCGACTTTTGCCCCAATTTTCACCAGCTTCTCGCGCAGCGTCGTCAGCGACCAATTGCTCACTGGGTCTGGCAAAGCTAGCGTGCGCATGAAGTTGCCCAGGTTGTAGGCCAGTGCATGAAGCTGAAGCCGAGCCGCGTTGGCCTTGAAGCGTCGGCAGGATAGTCGCGTCCAACGGATCGCGTTCTTGCCCTCCCTGATGTGTTGTTCCGCCGTGCCACGCTGGTTGTAGAAGGCGACGATCCGCTCGGCGGGCCGGGACAGATTGGTGACGACGAACCCGACGCGGGGATACAACTCGCCCGGATGCCATTCCACTTTCGCCACCACGCGCCGCGCCTGGGTCCAGCTTCCAGCCCGATAGCTGAAGCTGGCGAAGTAGCGACGGACTTCCATCGGGGGCCGTCCCCTCGGGCGCCGTAGCAGGTGGGCGACGTATCCCTGGAGCACGCTGTTGGCGGGAAGCCGGATGGCGTAGCCGAAGCCCTCGGCCTCCAGATACTCGTAGATGTCCGGTGAGGCGAAGGCGGCATCGCCCCGAAAGTATCGCCGCAGCTTGCGCTCGCGATAACGCGCCACGACCGGGTCCAGCACCGCGCGCCAGCCATCGGCGCTGTGCACGTTGCCGGGTCGCAAGGCGCAGCGCTCCAGATCGCCGAGCTGGTTGAAGACAAAAAGCGGGTGATAGCAGGTGCAGCCGAAGTGGCCGTTGTAGGCCGTGCCTTCCTGTTCGCCGTGGGTGGGGCTGACCGAACTGTCCATGTCCAGGATGATCAGCTTCGGCGGTTTGCGACGATGAACGCGGTCGATCCACAGCCCGGACAGAGCGCTGAGTGCGGTGAGATTGACGTCACCCGTCAGCCATTGCGTCTCGAAACGGCCCATCTGGCTCGATGAGGCCGCACCCCGATCCGTCGCCTTGCCGCCGACAATCCAACGCATCGCTGGATCGCGAGAAAGCCGCTCGGCGTCGTTGACATCCTCGTACCCGGCCAAACGCCCGAACACCGCTTGCCGAAGCATCCCGACGACAGCGTGCCAGCCGTTCTTGCCGCGACGACCGTCTCGCAGCGCCCCGGCCGCCATCTCTGTCAGGCCAAGCGCGTCGTCCAGTTCCCGATACGCGAGCAAGCCGCCGTCCGACGTTACCTTCGATCCATGGAACTCCAGCTTCACGCGGCGGTCGAAATCCACGCGAAGCAGCCCGTTCTTGGATTCACCCATCGGATGCACCATGAAAACCTCGCTTCAATCGACACAACACCATGATATGTAACCATGAATCAGCACCGTGGATGGCGCAACCTCAATCCCACCTGGGCAATGCGGGATGAAACTGCTCAAGACGCTGTCCACCCTGTCCGCAGTCGGCGCGATCTGTGCGCTGGCCGGCCAGTCGGCCCTGGCGAAAGACTTTAATGCCAACATCTTCTTCCCACCGCAGCACCCTTTGGCGAAGCACGGCTACGTCGATTGGGCAAAGGCGCTGGAGGCGCAGTCGGACGGCCGCCTGAAGGCTCAGGTCTTCGCCGGTACGGCCTTGCTGCCGCCGCGCTCCGGCATGTCGGGCGTTCGCGACGACATCGCTCAAGTCGGCTATCACGCCGGCACCTACACCCCGGCAGAACTGCCGATCTCCAACTCGATTCAGGAACTCGGCTTCAACTACGCCGACCCGCTGGCGGCCATGGTCGCCGCCACCGACTTCAACATGACCGATGCCGAGGCTCTGGCGCAGTGGAAGAAGGCCGGAGTCGTCTATGGCGGCGGCTACAGCACACCGCCCTACAATCTGATGTGCAGCACGCCGATCACCAGCCTTGACGACCTGAAAGGCAAACGCCTGCGCACCGCCGGCGCCGCCCTCTCGCGTTGGGCCGAATCCGTCGGCGCCGTGCCGGTCAACGTCCCCTCCAGCGAGATGTATCAGGGCGTCGATAAGGGCACCCTGGATTGCGCCGTCAATGTCGCCAGCGATCTGAAGTCGCGCAGCCTGTGGGACGTCGCCAAGCATACCACGATGGCGCCCCTGGGTATGTATTGGTCGGGTCCCATGTGGGCCTATAATCCCGACTTCTGGGCCGAGCTCTCGTTGGCCGACCGCCAGCTCTTCTTCGATACGCATGCCAGGGCCCTGGCTGAACTCCATGTCGGCTACAACGCCGCCATCGACGAGGCCCTGGCGGAAGCCGAAGAGCATGGCGTGACGGTTTATGAACCGAGCCAGGACATCCTGGATTCGATCACCGCCTTCGCCAAGGGCAATGTCGCCAATGTCTATGAGACCGCGCGCGAAAAGCACGGCCTGGCAGACGCCGAAGGGACCCTGGGCAACTTCGATGACCGCGTTCAGAAGTGGACTGCGCTCTTCGCCGATGTGGACCGCAAGGACGCGGAAGCCATTGCGGCGATCATCAAGGCCGAGCTTTATGACAAGCTCGATCCGGCCACTTACGGCGTGAACTGACGCCGGCTCGATTCGCAGGAAGCAGGGCCGGACCTGGCAGGCGGCCCTGCTTCCTCCCCCTCGAAGCGAAAAGGCGGCGCTGGCCCATGGGTGAAGCGGCAGGACCGAGAACCCAGGAAATGCGCTCCGCCATCACCCGGCGCAAGATTCTGGAGGCTACGCTCGACAGCATCTACGAGGAGGGCCTTCAAAAGGCCTCCACCAACGAGATCGTGCGCAGGGCCGGCGTATCGCGCGGCGCCCTGCTGCACCACTACCCCACCAAGGAGAGCCTGATCGCTGCTGCTGTCCAATCCCTGCTGCAGAACGAGATTGGCGACATCCGCAAGGTCGCCAGGGCCTATGCCGACAGGCAGCTGACCATCGATGACTTCATCGACGATATGTGGCGGCGCTTCTCCGGGCGCCTCTTCATGATCACCATCGACTTTCTCGCCAGCGCCCGCACCGACGAATCCCTGCGCCGGGCCCTGGTGCCGGTCACCCTGCAGTTCCATCGCTCGCTGAACGAGCTCTGGTCCAGCTTTTTCGTCAACAGGAACGCCGCGCCGCAAAAGGTACGGGTTCTGCTCAACACCACGCTCTGCCTGCTGCGCGGCATGAGCATTCAGACGATCCTGCGCAAAGATCCGGAATACTTCCTGGAAATGCAGGAAAGCTGGAAAGAGGTGCTCCGCATGCTCCTCTCCGACGAGGCGCAACCGCGCCAAAGAACGGCCTGACCGACCGTGGCCAGCGGCGGGAAGCCCGAATTTCTCATCCGACGCCTGGCACAGGCGCAGATGGTCCTGACCGGCATCTTCCTGGTCTTGATGATGCTCCACGTCACTGCCGACGTGGTCATGAAGTATCTCTTCAAT
The DNA here is from genome assembly GCA_965202755.1 of Rhodospirillales bacterium. Taxonomy (GTDB): domain Bacteria; phylum Pseudomonadota; class Alphaproteobacteria; order Kiloniellales; family JACOMY01; genus JACOMY01. The sequence goes on from CBDBCL010000007.1 coordinate 49,165, forward strand.
GCACCGATCGTCGGCACGCTGGAGACCGTCTCCTACTACTACATGGTCTCGATCGTGTTCCTGCCCTTGGCCATGGTGGAGTTCCGACAAGAGCAGGTGGTCGTGGACCTGCTGTTTCGAAGGTTCCCGGCGCGCCTGCAGATCGCCGTCTATCTCTTCGGTGCGGCGACCGCGCTCGTCTACTTCGGTATGCTGACCTGCCAGACCCTCATCGATGCCCTGAAAGCCACCGCGGAGAGAGAGACCGTGATGGCCAATTTCCTCTTCTATGTCTGGCCCAGCCGCTGGGGTCTGCCGATCGGTATCGGCAGCTTGATGCTGGCGATCGCGCTCAATGCCGTCAAGGTCATCCTGACCGGCAAGGTTCCCGCGCCCGAAGACCCGATGGCGGACGAACAGGCGGACATCTCGTGATGGGCCCGACCGAGATCGGCATCGCCGGTATCGTCGTCGCCCTGCTGCTCATCGCCTTTCGGGTGCCGATTGCGGTCGCGCTCGGCCTGGTGTCGATCATCGGGATCATGTTCCTGACCTCGGTCCGGGCCGGCTGGGGCATCATCTCGGCGGTGCCCTTCAACTTCATCGGCAACTGGGCGCTGACCGCAGTGCCGATGTTCCTGCTGATGGGCTTCACCTGTGCCACGACCGGTCTGACCGAGGGTCTGTTCCGGGCCATGCGGATCTTCCTGGCCAGGTTGCCGGGCGGTCTGGCCGTCACCGGCGTCGCCGCCACCGCACTCTTCGCCTCGGCCTCGGGATCGAGCGTCGCGACGGCCTCTGCCATGGCCCGCATCGCCGTGCCGGAGATGCTGCGCCACCGCTATGCGCCCTCGCTTGCCAGCGGCGTGATCGCCGCCTCGGGCACCTTGGGATCGCTGATCCCGCCGAGCATTCTGATGGTGCTCTACGGCATCTATGCCGAGGTCTCGATCGGTAAGCTCTTCATGGCCGGCTTCCTGCCGGGCCTGGTCTCGGCGCTGCTCTACATGACGATGATCGTGGTGCGGGTGAAGCTGAACCCAGAGCTGGCCGGACGCACGGACGAGCGCTACAGCCTCGGCGAGAAGCTGGATTCGATCAAGGACGTCTGGCCGCTTCCGGTGCTGATCTTCTCGGTGCTCGGCGGCATCTTCACCGGCCTCTTCTCGCCTACGGAGGCCGGCGCCATCGGCGCCTTCGTGGCCGTCCTGATCGCGCTCTCCAGAGGCGCGCTCACCTGGCCCGCCTGCAAGAAGGCCCTGACTTACACCGCGATCGGCACCTCCAGCATCTTCATCATCCTGATCGGTACGCTCTTCTTCACCCGCTTCCTGGCCCTCAGCGGACTGCCGATGACCTTGTCGGATTTCGTCCTCTCGGCGACCTCCGGCGACTGGTTCCTGATCATCCTGGGCGTGGCCGTGATCTACGTCGTGCTCGGCATGTTCATCGAGTCGATCGGTCTGATGCTGCTGACCCTGCCGATCATTTTGCCCCTGGTCAGCGGTGCCGGCATGGATCTCATCTGGTTCGGGATCATCGTCGTCAAGCTGCTGGAGATCGGCCTGATCACCCCGCCGATCGGCCTCAACGTCTATGTCATCAAGGGCGCGCTGGGCAATCAGGTCTCGCTGCAGGAGATCTTCCGCGGCGTCACCTGGTTCCTGGTGATGGACGTGATCGCGCTTGCGATCATCATCGCCCTCCCCGCCCTTTCGCTCTGGCTGCCGGCCATCATGTGGGATTGACAGCCGCACATCGGCGTCTGCGTGTCCTCCAAATCTCCATGACCCTGGTCCGGCAGAAAGCCTTCTTGTGGCGCGCCAAAAGTTTTCCGGAATGCGGGCGATTTCAGCCGGAAAAGGGGTCTGGAAATCGGGGCGTTTCGGGCTGGAAAATTCCCGTCCGGGGGCGCCGGTTTTCGGGGCTTCGGTTTCAGGCCGTAAGCGGGCGGAAAACGAGAGTTCTGCAAATCGAGTACCGACAATCCCGCTACTATCCGGCGGTCTCGGCGTTCTGTCAGGTTTTGTGATGCTTGCAGGAGGAATGGCTCTGGGAACTTACCATCAAATGGAGGGACAGCGCGCGCTACGCACCGTCGTCCAGGACGACGTCGCCGGCACCGTGGAGGCACGCACTCCAACGTGCCCGGCATGCAGGCGGCCCTGGCGGCGCCCAGGCCGCTCGACCTCTCCTCCGAAGGGCGCGTGCTCTACCTCGAAGACCCCGGACACGATCCCGCCGCGTTCCTCTGGCTGCTGGTCATATCCTTCAGCCCGATCCTCCGCGAGCCTCTGGGCCTCGACACCTACCACAGCCAGGCGCACGCGAGGCCCGCGCAAGGGCGCTCTTTTCCCGACAAGACGAGGGGCGCGAAACGGCCGGATTTTCCAGGTCTTTCGCCCCTCTCGTATTGCGCCCCAAAACCGCTTTCCCGGGCGTTTCGCACCCTCGCAATGCCCGGATTTCGGAAAACGTATGTCACCCCCTCGATCGCGCCGAACCTCGCGCTCCTCCCCTGAACCCCTGATTTAACGCCTTTCCTGCCGGATAGGTCCACATAGGTCCAGGTAGGTCCATTTCGGAAGACTTATGGCACGGCACACTTCTGCTGCTCTACTCGTCGCCGGGGACGCCATAGCTGGGGGCACCCGAGGGATCGAGTGCGCGGGTGACATAGGCATCGAGTTGCGGCTTGTAGATGTCCCAAAGCGCCGCGAGGTCTTCGATCGGGCAGTCTTCGCTCCAGTCGACGCGCAGATCGGCGACAGGCCAGGCGACCTCGCGCACCAGCTTCAGGCCAGCCGAGCGAACCGGGCCTGCCTCGCCACCTGCCGCCAGGGCTGCCCGCATCACCGCGACCAGCCGATCGCCGAGATGACCGGAGGAGGCCAGGAAGGCATCGACCATCGCTTGCGGCACTTCGGTGTTGGCCAGCAGATTGCCGCCACAGGCGACATTTTCGGCCTTGGCCTCGGACCAGGTGCCCAGCGAGTTCGACCCCGAGTGGATCGCGGTCAGCCCGGTAGCATCGACGGCGGTGACCTGCCGATAGTCGATATGGGCGCCGGTCTCGCGCAGGATCTCCACGGCTTCGGCCGCGCTTGCTCCCAGTGCCATCAGGTCCAGACCCCGCGTGCCCAGTGTCGGGTCGGTGATGTTCTGGCTGGCCACCGCGCCGACGCCGGCGCGGGCATAGGCGCAGCGCGCCGCAACGGCGGGCGAGGAGGAGGAGACGGCCACACCGAACATCCCGGTCTCGGCGCAGCGGGCGACGATAGAGAAGGTCATCTCAGGCCTCGTCCGGGATTACGGCGGTGCCGTCGATTTCGACAAGCCATTCCGGCCGCGCCAAGGCCTGCACCACCAGACCGGTCGAGACCGGATGCACGCCCTTAATGTACCCGCCCATGGTGCGATAGACGGCCTCTCGGTGACGCACATCGGTGATGTAGACGACGACCTTCACCAGATGCTCCATCCGGCCGCCGCACTCCTCGATGAGCTGGCGGATGTTCTGCATCACCTTGTGAGTCTGTTCGACTGGATCGTGGCTCTCGATGTTGCGCGCGTCGTCCAGGTATTGCGGGCACTGGCCGCGCAGATAGACCGTCCTGCCGCCTCTGGTGACGACGGCCTGGCAGAGGTCGTTGTCCAGCTTCTGCTCGGGATAGGTCTCTTTCGTGTTGAACTTGCGTATTCGCTGGTGAGCCATGGGATGCTCCCTTCGTATTTGGGCCGAAAGGTTCTGTTTCGAAATTCGCGGCACCGGCCCTCACCCCCGACCGCCCACATAAGTATCCTGGACTGGGCGGGCGGGGGTGAGGGCCGGTGCCGTCTTGTCGAACAACGCTCTAGGCGTCCTCGGTCACGCGTTGCTTGGGCGCACGATACTCCAGATATTTGCGTTGGGTCGCAATTTGGTCGGCCAGGAACTTGGCGTCGTGCCAGACCCCCCAGATGAAGGAGGACGCGCGTCGCGACAGCCAGGGCAAGCCCAAGAAGTAGACCCCGGGCTCCGAGGAGACACCGCGCTCATGCTTCGGCTTGCCCTCCTCGTCGAAGGCCTCGACCTGCAGCCAGCCGAAGTCCAGCGCAAAGCCGGTTGCCCAGATAATCGAGGTCACGCCGGCCTCCGCCAGGTCCAGCGTCAGGATCGGGTCGGTCACGCAGGCTGGGTCCGGGCCGATCGCGCGGGCTTCCGGCTCCTCCGGCAGGTCGATGCCGTTGCGCACAACATAGGCATCGGCTTCGTCCAACATCGAGAGGTAGTTGGCATCGCCCATCTGAATGTTCCTGGCGAGGTCCGGCGCAAAGCACATCACGCCATCACTAAAGTTCTGCGTCATGCCGACCAAGGTCATACCCTGCTTGGCAAAACGTCGGAAATCGATCGTATGGCCGCCATTGGCCCCACTGACAGAGATCGTCACATGCGATTTTCCCGGCTCCATTGCGGCGGCATCCCACTTGCCGAGCACTCCCAGCCACCAGCAGAAGTCACGCTGGCGATAGGCTCTCGGCGGACGGTCGTGCGGGCCGACCGAGAGGTAGACCTGCCGCCCCGATTGTACCAGTTCCTCGGCGATCTGCGCCCCCGAGGAGCCGGCTCCGACCACCAACACCGCACCCGCGGGCAGTTGGGCGGGGTTGCGGTAATCGATCGAGTGGATCTGCGTCAATCCCGAAGCCTTGGGCACGAGAGGCGGGATGATCGGGCGTTGGAAGGGTCCGGTGGCGGCGACCACATGATTGGCTTCGACCGGGCCGTTCGAGGTTTCGATCCGGAAGCCGGGTCCGGCCGGATTCCTCCTGACCGACGTCACCTCTACGTCGGTGCGGATCGGCGCAGTGATCTTCTTGGAATAGGCAACGAGGTAGTCCACAACCGTCTCCTTGGTGGCAAAGCCATCCGGATCGTCCTCGGTAAACTCCATGTTGGGAAAACGATCGTGCCAGGCCGGACCATTGGCGACCAAAGAGTCCCACCGCCTCGTACGCCAGCTCTCGGCGATGCGATCGCGCTCGAGAACGATGTGAGGCACGCCGCGGTTGTGCAGATGTTCGCTCATGGCCAATCCGGCCTGGCCGCCACCGACAATGAGAGTATCTACTTTCTCAAGAGACATAATGGGGTCCTTCTCCAGCATTCCGAGAGGCGATTGTCGGCGCCGCCTTGATTAGGATAAAGAAGCAGATTCCTTAGCTCTGATTAGCCTCTTCCAAAGCAAGAAACACCTTCAGGCGGTAGGGACCGCTTGAGTCAACGCAGATTAGCCGGATCCATTCCAGAGTGACGGAGCGCTTGCGCACTCCGCTGCGCCATAGGATGCTCGGCCATGCCGCTTAGATTCACCTTGCGTCAGCTCGAGTATTTTGTCGCCGTCGGCGAGGCCGGAAGCGTGGCGAAGGCCACCGAGCGGGTGAATGTCTCCTCGCCCTCGATCTCGGCGGCGGTCTCGCAACTGGAGCAGGAGTTCGGCATCCAGCTCTTCATTCGCCAGCACGCGCAAGGGCTCTCGCTCACCCCTGGCGGACGGCGCTTCATGAAGCAGGCGCGATTGCTGCTCGATCAGGCCGACATGCTGCACGACCTGGCCGCCGACATCTCCGATCAGCCGCGGGGGCCGATCAACCTCGGCTGCCTGATAACCTTGGCGCCCTTGGTCCTGGCGTCGCTGCGGCGAAGTTTCGAGACCGCCTATCCGGAGGCCAGGGTGGCCCAGGCCGAGGCGCATCAGGCAGGGCTGTTGGAAATGCTGCGCCTGGCCGAGATCGATGTCGCCATCACCTATGATCTGGAGATCCCGCAGCACATCACCTTCGAACCGCTGGCCGCCTTGCCGCCTTATGTTCTGGTCTCGCGCAAGCATGATTGGGCCGAAAGAGACGAACTCACCTTGGAAGAGCTGCAGGAGGACCCCTTGATCCTGCTCGATCTGCCGATGAGCCGCGAGTACTTCCTCTCGATGTTCCATGCGAAGAATCTTCGTCCGCGGATCGCCGAGCGGACCGGCGAGCTGCCGGTTCTCTACAGTCTGGTGGCGAACGGTTTCGGCTATTCCCTGTTGAACATAAGATCGAAGATCGGCTTCGCGCCGGACGGCGAAGAGGTCACGCGAGTGCACCTCCGGGGCGATTGCCGCCCGATGACCCTGGGCCTGGCGCGCGTCCGCAACGACCGCGAAACCCGGATCGTCAGTGCCTTCCGCGAACATTGTCGAAGCCAGATCAACGACCAGACCATCCCCGGCATGGCCTCGCCGATCTAGACGCCGGCTTCCAAGCGATCCAGCAAGCTACCCAGCATGGCGTCGCAGCGCAGGAGCTGTGCCTCGGTCACGAACTCGTCGGATTTGTGTCCCTGTGCCATGGAACCCGGTCCGCATACGACCGTCGGAATGGAGAGACGGTCGGAAAAGAGACCGCCTTCGGCACCGAAGGCTACCTTGATCGTGTCGTTGGCACCGGTGAGAGACTTCACGAAGGCCACCACGGCCGCATCCGGCGGCGTATCGAGGCCCGGATAGGCGCTCGCCTGCTTGATCCTTATATCCGCCTCAGGCACCCGAGAGCGCACCTGCGCGACGATCCTCTCCGCAGCTCTGGCCAAACCCGCAAGAATCTGCTGCGGGTCGTCTTCGGCGAGATTGCGGATCTCGAATTCCAGATCGCAGCGATTTGGCACGATGTTCAAGGCCACCCCGCCATCGATGCGTCCGACATGCAAGGTGGTGTAGGCCACGTCGTAGTCGCCGTCGCGCGCACCGCTCTGCGCAATCTCCTCCTGCGTGGCCCGGATCGCGCCGATGAAATCGCAGGCGAGATGGACCGCGTTCAAGGCCTGCGGTGCCAAAGCCGAATGCCCCTCTCGACCGATGCAGGCGACCTTCAGCGCGGTCTTGCCCTTGTGACCGATGGCCACCGCCATCGAGGTCGGCTCGCCGACTAGGCAGAAGAGCGGCCGTTGCGGCGCCGAGTCCAGAACATCCAGTAGCCGACGCACGCCGACACAGCCAATCTCCTCGTCGTAGGAGAGCGCCAGATGCAGCGGCGTTTTGATCTGCCGAGAAGAGGCCAGTCGCATGGCTTGCAAGGCGCAGGCGAGGAAGCCCTTCATATCGGCGGTGCCGCGGCCGTAGAGCCGCCCCTGCTGCCGTACCAGGCGGAAGGGATCGCGGCTCCAAGCTTGGCCCTCGACCGGCACGACATCGCTATGCCCGGACAGCATCACGCCGGGCCGGTCTTTCGGTCCGACCGTGGCATAGAGATTGGCTTTGGTTCCGCTCTCGTCCGGCACCAGATCGCAGGCGATCCCACAGGCGGCCAGAGTGTCGCTGACGAAAGCAACCAGCTCGAGATTGGGCGTCCGGCTGACCGTGGGAAAGCCGACCAGCTTCTCTAGAATGTCCGTGGATTTCATGCCTGCGTTCCTGTTGCTTTAGCTCCCCCCTCTTAACGCCCAAGCCCGTCTTAACGCCCGAGCCCGGTCAAGCGGGAGGCAAAAGATCCTAAGCAAGGCTTCGGTCGAACGTGACCTGCTTGATTAGGCTCACCCGAACCAATGCGCCAGTTTTTTTTCTTTCGCCGAAGCCCTGCCTTGCCGGATAGTATTGGAAATAGAAAAGGCGAAAGGGAGGATGAGGCGTTGCAAACCGCTGAAGGGAGACCGGCGGTCGAGGTCCGAAATGCCGTCAAGCGATATGGATCCTTCACCGCGCTGAAGGGGGCAACCCTCGACATCCAGGACAATGAGTTCTTTACGCTGCTGGGGCCCTCGGGCTGCGGCAAGACCACCTTGCTGCGCATGATCGCTGGCTTCGAAGAGGTCACCGAGGGAGAAATCCTGCTGTTCGGGGAGAATATCGGCAAGCTGCCGCCGAACAAGCGGCCGGTGAACACGGTGTTTCAGCAGTACGCGCTCTTCCCGCACATGACGGTGCTTGAGAACGTCGCCTTCGGCATGCTGCGGCTGAAGAAGCCGAAAGCCGAAGCGGCGGAGCGCGCCAGGCGCATGCTGGCGATGGTGAAGCTGGAGCAGTTTGCCGACCGCAAGCCCAGCCAACTCTCCGGCGGCCAGCAGCAGCGCGTGGCGCTGGCCCGAGCCATGGCGCCGGGACCCAAGGTCATGCTGCTGGACGAACCGCTGTCGGCGCTCGACCTGAAGCTGCGCCAGGCCATGCGGGTCGAGCTGAAGCAGCTGCAGCAGGAAACCGGCATCACCTTTGTCTTCGTCACCCACGATCAGGAAGAAGCGCTGACCATGTCCGACCGCATCATCGTGATGTCGGCGGGCGAGATTCAGCAGATCGGCACAGCGCACGAAATCTACGAGCGGCCGAACAATCGCTTCGTGGCCGACTTCATCGGCGAGACCAATCTGATCGATGTCACCGTGGAAGCCAGCGACGTCGAAGGCTACCTTTGCCGCCTGGGCGGCGGCGGCAGCGTCAAGGCGGAAGCGGCCGGGGACTTCGCGATCGGCGCCAAGGGTCACATCTCGATCCGGCCGGAGCGCATCTCGGTGGCGGCACCGGGGTCCGATGCCTCCAGGCCGAAAGGCGTTGTCGAACACATGGTCTACCTCGGCACCGACACCCAGCATCTGGTGCGTCTGGACGATGGTTCCTTGGTGACCGCACGCATACAGAACGCCCACCACGCTTTCGTCGATCTCAATCCCGGTGATCGCGCAGCACTCACCTTCGACGAAGGCGCCGCGCGCCTGCTGGTCGACTGATGGCGGACGGTCTCGACGGCGGGCGCAGCGTCTCGCGTACCTTTCAGCCGATCACCAAGTGGTTGCTGCTTCCCTCCTGGGCGATGATCGGGATCTTCCTGGTCGTGCCTGTCGGCATCATGCTGGTCTACTCCTTCCTGACCAAGGAGTTTCGCGGCGGCGTCATCTGGGAGTTCTCCCTGGCCGCCTACGACCAGTTCATCTTCGACCGCGGCCTCTTCGGCGACGAGCCGCCGGTGCTGGAGTGGACCTACATCACCATCTTCGCCCGCTCTATCATGCAGGCCCTGCTGGCGACTCTCTTCTGTCTGGCAATCGGCTTTCCGACAGCCTACTTCATCGCCACACGGCCGACCTCCAGCCGCTCGATTTGGCTCTTCGTCATCACCATTCCCTACTGGGTCAATCTGCTGATCCGCACCGTCTCGATGAAGTTCCTCATCCGCGACACCGGTCCGCTGAACGAGGGCCTAATGTCGATCGGGATCATCGGCGAGCCACTGGGCCTAGTGAACACCAATTTCGCCGTCCAGTTGGGCCTCTTCTACTCCTACCTGCCCTTCATGGTCTTGCCGATCTATGCCTCGGTCGAACGCTACAACTTCACGCTGAGTGAAGCCGCCACCGACCTCTATGCCGACCGCTGGGTAACCTTGCGTTCGGTACTGCTACCGGCGGTCAAGCCGGGCATCATCGCCGGCTGTATCCTGGTCTTCGTGCCCTCGCTCGGCGCCTTTCTGGCACCGGACCTTCTGGGTGGAGCCAAGAACTTCATGATCGGTTCGCTGATCGACGAGCAGTTCAAGGGCAACGCCGGCAACTGGCCCTTCGGCGCCGCGGCTTCGATGATCCTGCTCACTATGGTGTTGATCGTGCTGATGTTCTACGCGCGTCAACAAGCCAAGACCTAGGAGGGCGCCATTATGGCTGCAGTTGGAACCGACATCAAGCGCTATCAGGGCTTCCTGCCGATCACCATCCTCTGTCTGGTGATTCTCTATGCCCCTCTGCTGGTGGTGATGGTCTACAGCTTTAACGATTCGAACTCGATCACCATCTGGGGCGGCTTCTCGCTGCGCTGGTACGAGGACGTCTTCTTCGGGCTGGAGGCCGGCAAGTTCAAGGCCGCCGCCTATGCCTCGATCACCATCGCCTTCGTGGCCGCCTCTATCGCCACGGTGATCGCAACCTCGGCCGCCATCGCCATGGTGCGCGGCGGCACCTTTCGCGGCAAGTCGGCGACCTTCGGGCTGATCAGCCTGCCGATCATGGTGCCGGAGATCGTGACCGCAGTGGCGACCTTAATCTTCTTCACCTCGGTCGGCTTCACCCGCGGCTACATCACCATCCTGGTCGCCCACATCGTCTTCTGCATTCCCTTCGCCTACCTGCCGATTTCGGCCCGGCTGCAGGGAATCGAGGGCACCTTCGACGAGGCCGCACAGGACCTCTATGCAAGCCGCTGGGAAGCCTTCCGCTATGTGCTGATGCCGCTGATGATGCCGGGTATCATTTCCGGCTTCCTCTTGGCCTTCATCATCTCGATGGACGACTTCATCATCACGAACTTCGTCAAGGGTGCGGGCATCGAGACCCTGCCGACGGCGATCTTCGGTGCGGTGAAGCAGGGCATCAAACCGAACATCATGGCCTTGTCGACCTTGATGCTTGGCATCTCGATCCTCTTCGTTACCCTCTCGTACTTCGTCAGCAAGATGGGTGAGAAGACCGTAAAGTGAATCCAGCGGCCGCAGACTGAGCGACAAGGGCCGCACAGCAAGGGAGAGTACTATGAACAGAACATTGACACTGGGGGCAACGGCTTTGGCGTTGCTGCTGTCGAGCCAAGCAGCACTGGCCGAGGGCAAGCTGTCCATCTATCACTGGTTCGAGTACATCCCCGACGAACTGCTGCAGAAGTTCAGCGACGAGACCGGCGTCGAGGTGACTATGGACACCTACGATTCCAACGAGGCCATGCTAGCGGCCCTCAAGGCCGGATCCTTGGGCTCCTACGATGTGGCCGTGCCGGGCGACTACATGGTCAAGATCCTGACAAACGAAGGCATGCTCGACACCATCGCCGACGGCGAGCTCAAGAACAAAGGCAACATCGCCCCGCAATGGCTGGATGTTTCCTTCGATCCGGGCCGGCAGCATTCAATCCCCTATCAGTGGGGTTCGACCAGCTTTTCGGTCAACCGTGACGCCTATGCCGGCGACATCGACACCACCGCCATCATCTTCGATCCGCCCGACAAGCTTAAGGGCAAGATCAATGTGCTCGACGCGCAAAGCGAAGTGATCCTGCTGGCCAGCCTGCATCTCGGCATTCCGCAGTGCACGACGGACCGCGAGCAGCTGAAGGCTTTGGATGCACTGCTGCAAAGCGCCAAGGCCGACTGGGCCTCTTTCAATTCTGACAGCGCCAAGGACGTGCTGGTCTCCGGCGATGCTGCGGTCGGCATGATCTGGAACGGCTTCTCCGCCAAGGCGCGCAACGAGGGCGCCAACATCCAGTACGCCTACCCCAAGGAGGGCTTCGTCGCCTGGATGGACAATGTGGTGCTGCTGAAGGATGCGCCGAACCGCGAGAATGCCATTCTCTTCATGGACTTCCTGTTGGAGCCGGAGAACGCGGCGGCGGTCACCAACTTCGCGCAGTACACCGCCGGAGTTAAGGGCGTCGATCCCTATTTGGAAAAAGCCCTCAAGACCTCGCCGGAACAGAGCCCGCCCGCCGGTGCGCCCGCCGGCACCTTCGTCGAGGTTTGCGACGAGGCGACCCAGGCCGTCTACGACCAGATCTGGACCCGTCTAAGAAAGTAGACTCAAGCAAGAGCATTGCCACGTTTCGCTGCGTGGCACCGCAATGACCATCAGCTGGCCATGAGGGACGCATGAAGCCGATCTCTAAGGACGACCGCAGGGTCGCAAATATCAAGACCGGCAGCTTCGAGCCCTTCCTCACCAAGGAGGGTGAGGCCGACGGCGAGGTCCTGCAAGTCAATGGCGGACGCAGAGGCTATGGCTTTCACGTCTACCGCATGACGCCGGGGCAGACCACGGTCGCCCACAAGCATCTGGGCGACGAGGAATTTCTGCTGATCGCGGGCGACCTCGTGGATCACGACGGCTATCGCTATCAGCCGGGCGATCTGGTCTGCCTGTGCTCCGGCACCGAACACAATTCCTATTCCGAAGGCGGCTGCCTGCTCGCCGTCTATCTTCCCGACGCCGAAGGTTTCTAGTTTCATGACCCGCGATCCGCGCTACGACATCCTCTTCAAGCCAATCAAGATCGGTCCGGTCACCGCCAAGAACCGCTTCTACCAGGTGCCGCACTGCAACGGCGGCGGCTACCGCGACCCTTCGGCGGCGGCAGAAATGCGCCGGGTCAAGGCCGAGGGCGGCTGGGGCGTCATCTTCACCGAGCAGTGCGAGATGCACCACACCTCCGAGATCACACCCTTCATCGAGCTTCGGCTTTGGGAGGATCAGGACATTCCCGGTCTCGCCCGGATGGCCGAGAAGATGAAGATCCAGGGCGCGCTGGCCGGCATTCAGCTGGCCTACTCCGGGATCAACGGACCCAATCTCTATTCCCGCGAAGTGCCTCTGGCACCCTCCGCACTGCCGATTCGCACCTTCACCAACGACCCGGTCCATGCGCGCGCCATGGACAAGCAGGACATCCGCGACCTGCGCCGCTGGTTCGTCAATGCCGCCAGGCGCTCGAAGACCGCCGACTTCGATTTGATCTGCCTCTACGGCGCACATGGCTTCGGCATCTTTCAGCACTTCCTCTCGCGCGCCACCAACCATCGCGAGGACGAGTTCGGCGGCAGCCTGGAGAACCGCTCACGCTTCGTGCGGGAGGTGATCGCCGATCTCCGCGATGCGGTCGGCGACAGCATCGGGCTCACTTTGCGGGTCTCTCTCGATGAGACCATCGGCGCGCTGGGTTTTTCCAATGCCGAGATGTGCGACTTCATCGAGATGAACCGCGATCTGCCCGACCTCTGGGATCTGGCGCACGGCACTTGGGAAGACTGCTCCGGCTCCTCGCGCTTCAAGGAAGAGGCGGCGCAAGAGGAGCTGGTCAGCGGCATCAAGGCCTTGAGCGACAAGCCGGTGGTCGGCGTCGGCCGCTTCACCTCGCCGGACATCATGGTGAAGCAGATCAAGTCGGGCGTACTCGACCTGATCGGCTGCGCGCGGCCCTCGATCGCCGATCCCTTCCTGCCGAAGAAGGTCGAGGAAGGCCGGATCGAAGACATCCGTGAGTGCATCGGCTGCAACATCTGCATCAGCGGCGACATGACCATGTCGATCTCCCGCTGCACCCAGAACCCCACCTTCATGGAGGAGTGGCGCAAGGGTTGGCACCCCGAGGTCATGAATCCCAAGGGCGCGTCCGAAACGGTCCTGATCGTCGGCGCCGGGCCGGCCGGAATGGAGGCTGCGCGAGCCCTCGGGGTCCGCGGCTACCAGGTGGCTTTGGCCGAGGCCGGAACCGAGATCGGCGGCCGGGTGCTGCGGGAATCAGTCCTGCCGGGCCTGGCGAAATGGGGCCGGGTCAAGGACTATCGCCAGTACCAATTGAGCCAGATGTCCAATGTCGAGATCTATTTCGACAGCAAGCTGGGCGCCGAGGAGATCCTGGAGTTCGGCTTCGACAAGGTGGCGATCGCCACCGGCTCGCGCTGGCGTCGCGATGGGGTTGCCCGCCAGCATGTCGTGCCCATGGCCATCGATCCGGCCATGCAGGTCTTCACGCCAGACGACCTCATGGAGGGACGCCTGCCGAGCGGTCGGGTGGTCATCTTCGACGATGACCACTATTACATGGGCGGAGTCCTGGCCGAACTGCTGGCGCAGTCCGGCTGCCAGGTGACCCTGGTCACGCCGGCGCCCTTGGTCTCCGAGTGGAGCCACAACACCTTGGAGCAGGGCGAGATCCACAAGCGCCTGGTCGAGCAGGGCGTCGAGATCGTGCTGAATCGGGGCGTCGAGGAGGTCCTGGACGGCGGTCTGCGTACGGCCTGCGTCTACTCGGGCATGACCTCCCAGATGGCGGCCGATGCCGTGGTCCTGGCCACCTGCCGCGCGCCACTAGACGGAGTCTGGCGCGACCTCAAGGCGCGCGAGGCCACCTGGGCCGATCACGGCATCCAGTCGATCAAGGTCATCGGCGATGCCGAGGCCCCCGGTCCGATCGCCTGGGCGACCTACGCCGGCCACCGCTTCGCCCGCGAGCTCGACGAACCCGACATCGGCGACGCGCTGCCCTTCCGCCGGGAGGTCACGCAGCTCAGCGCTTAAAGCCGGTCACGTAGCGAGAACCAGACCATGGCCAGGACGAGCAGCGGTTTGCGCAGCAAGCGCCCGCCGGGGAAGGCCGGTGACGGGATCGAGGCGAAGGCATCGAAGCGTGCGGCCTGACCGTCCACCGCTTCGGCCAGGACCGCACCGGCCAGGCTCGCCATGGCCACGCCATGGCCGGAGAAGCCGCCGGCGGTCAGGATGTTGCCACCCATCCGCTGGAAGCTGGGCAAGCGGTTCATGGTGATGCCCAAGGTGCCGCCCCAGGCATAGTCGATGCGCTTGCCCGCCAGCTGCGGAAAGATCTCGACCATAGGACCGCGGACCTTGGCGGCGATGTCCGTTGGGAAGCGGTAACCGTAGGATTCACCGCCGCCAAACAGCATCCGCCGATCCTGCGACAGGCGGAAATAGTTGATCACGAACTTGGAATCGGCGACCGCCTGATTGTCGCGAATGAGGCCTCGGGCCTCGGCCTCGCTCAAGGGCTCTGTCGCCGCGATGAAGTTGTTGATCGGCATCACCCGCTTGGAGATCTGCGGAAAGAGATCGCCATGGTAGCCATTGCAGCCAATCACCAGGAAGCGCGCCGAGATTTTTGCGGAATCGGTCTCGACCGTGATACGATCGCCCTCTTGGACCCCGGTGACCCGAGAGTCTTCAAAGAGCTGAGCGCCCGCGGTCTCCGCGGCCTCGGCCAAACCCAAGGCATAGGCCAAGGGATGCAGATGCCCGACGCCCCAATCCAGGGTCCCGCCGTAATAGGCGGGAGAGCCGACCAGAGCCCGGACCTGCTCTTGATCCAAGGCCTCGATCCGGTCGTAGCCGTATTTGCTCCGCAGCTTCTCGGCATAGGCGCGACTGTGCGCGACGAAGCGCTTGCGATGGTCGGTGTGGATCACGCCCTTGACGAAGTGGCAGTCGATCTCGTGCTTTGCGATCAGGCTTTTCACCAGATCCACGGATTCAAGACCCAGTTGCCAAAGCTCCTTGGCCCGCGCGTTGCCGAAGGAACTCTCCAGGACATCCTGATCCACCCGCTGGCCGATCCCGACCTGACCGCCGTTGCGCCCCGAGGCGCCCCAGCCCAGCCGGTGCGCTTCCAGCAGGGCGACCTGGTAGCCCTTCTCGGCCAGATGCAAGGCCGCCGAGAGGCCGGTAAAGCCGCCACCGATGACGCAGACGTCGCAGGAGGCCGCGCCCTTCGCCTTAGCCCGCTTCGGCGGCAAAGGAATGCTGTCGGCATAGTAGGAGCGGGGATAGGTAGCGGGCTTGTCGTTGACCGTGAGAATATCCATCGCAGTGCGTTTCTTGACCCGGATGTTAGACGTTCAGTAGAAGGTGCTCGCGCTCCCAGGGCGAGATCTTGCCGTGGAACTCCTCCAGTTCGGCACGCTTGATCACCTCGTAGAGGGTGCGGAAATCTGCGCCCAGGACCTTGCGGACTTCGCTCGCCTCTTCGAAGAGATCCAAGGCGTCGTCGAGGCTGATCGGCAGTCCTTCGACAATCCCGAAGACTTCACCTTTGGCGACCGCTCGCGGCTGGTGCCATTCACCATGCCGAGATAACCGCTGGCCAGGCTAGCGGCGATGGCGATGTAGGGATTGGCGTCGATACCGATCACCCGGTTCTCCACGCGCCGCGCGACCGGCGGCGAATGGGAAATGCGCAGACCCGTGGCGCGATTGTCCTCTGCCCACTCCAGGTTGGTCGGCGCCGACATGTGCGCCCGCAGCCGCCGGTAGGAGTTCACATAAAGCGCCAGCATCGACACCAATTCCATAAGATGCTTTTGTGATCCACCAATAAAATGACGGAAGAGGTCGCCGAGCCGTCGGGGGTTGGAGAAGATGTTGTCGCCGGTCTCGCTGTCGACGATGCTCTGGTGGACATGCATGGCGCTGCCCGGCTCGTCGCGCATCGGCTTGGTCATGAAGGTGGCGAAGACGCCGTGTTTCAGCGCCGCCCCGCGGATCGCGCGCTTGAAGTAGAAGACCTGATCGACGAGATCCAAGGGATTGCCGTGCATCAGATTGATCTCCATCTGACCGATGCCGCCCTCCTGGATCATGGTACCGATCTCAAGGCCCTGGTCCTCGGCGTAATCATAGATCGTGTCGATGACCGGCCCACGTTCGTCGACGGCCACCATCGAGTAGGCTTGGCGACCGACGCCGCGGCGCCCGGTCCACCCGATCGGCGGCTCGATCGGCTCGTTGGGATCGGTGTTGGGACGGGTCAGATAGAACTCCAATTCCGGCGCCAGGCGCCACCACCGGACGCCAGCCGCGCTCGGCATAGAGGCCCATCACCCGTCTCAGAACGTTGCGCAGCGCCAAGGGGACCGGGGTGCCGTCGCGCATCACCAGATCGTTGATCACCTGCATGGTGGCATCGCTGGCCCAAGGCACGGCCGAGGCGGTCTTGAGATCGGGGACCAAGACCATATCCGGCTCGGTCTCGTCGCAGCTGGCGATCTCCACATAGTCGCCGGTAATGGTCTGATAGAACAGCCATGTCGGCAGAAAGAAGGACTGCTCGGGGCTGAACTTGTGCGCCGGCATGGCCTTGCCGCGCGACATTCCGGAGACATCGGGAATGATGCATTCGACCTCTTTCAAGCACCGATTATCCAGATAGGTCCTGAAGGCCTCTGGAAGTCTGTCGATCCAGTCGCGTGTCGATCCTGAACTCATGTGTCTTTCCTGTTCACGAAATGTCGGGCGCGGAGACCGCGTCTCAGGCTCTGTGTGCCTGCTTGAACACCTGCTCGATCTTGTCGGCCACCACAGCGGTCGAGAGCGGCCGGTCCAGGCTCGCTAAAGCCTTGCCGACCCGATCCTCGGGCAGAATGCTGCGTCTGGCTTTCAAGAGATCGCCGACATAGTCGGGCATGAACTCCGGATGCGGCTGGATGGTGTAGGCCTTCTTGCCATAGGCCAAAGCCGCATACTTGCAGAAGGGCGAAGAGCCGACGACCTCGGCCTCTGCCGGCTTCTCGATCACCTGATCCTGATGCCAGGCCATGACTCGGGTGTCGGGCCCGAGCCCCTCCAGATCGTAGCTCTCGACGCCCAGGGACCAACCGCCGGCGAACTTCTCCACCTTGCCGCCCAGTGCCTGCGCCAGGATCTGATGGCCGAAGCAGATGCCGACGATCGGCACGGACTGGGCGTAGGCCCGCCGCAGGAAGGCCTCGAGCGGTGGAATCCAGTCGTGATCCTCGTAGACGCCGAACTTCGAGCCAGTCAGCAGCCAGCCATCGGCTGCATGGACATCGTCCGGCAGTTCGCCGTCCAAAGCCGCATAGCCTTCGAAGGTGAAGCCGCGGCCGGCGAGAAGCTGGGCGAACATCACGTCGTAGCTGGCGTAGCGGTCGCTCAACTCTTCCGGCGGCCGGCCGCAAACAAGCACTCCGATCTTCATGGCGATTCTCCCTAGAGTCTGCCGACGGCCTGGCGGACCACGCCCTTCTCCTCGGCCAAGAGACTGAGCCAGTCGTGCGCCAAGGTGGCGGCGGCAAGCGCGGTGATCTCAGCATGGTCGAAAGAGGGTGCGAACTCCACGACGTCCATGGCGATGAGATTGAGGCCCGGAAGTCCGCGGATCAGCTCCAAGGCCTGCCAGGTCGAGAGCCTGCCCGGCACCGGCGTGCCGGTTCCAGGTGCAAAGGCCGGATCCAGGCCGTCGATGTCGAAGGTAATGTAGAGCGGCGCGTCGCCGGCCCGCGCCCGCACGATCTCCAAAGCGGCCTCGATTCCATTGCGATGCACCCAAGGCACGGTCAGAATCTCGAAGCCGTGGTCGCTGTCGTTGAAGATGCGGATGGCAACCTGGCTGGAGCGGGTGACGTCGACGATGCCTTCATTGATGGCGCGGCGGAACATGGAGCTGTGGTCGAGGCGATCGCTGTCGTCGTCCCAAGTGTCCGAGTGGGTGTCAAAATGCAGCAAGGCCACCGAGCCATAGTGTTTGGCATGCGCCTTGATCAGGGGATAGGAGACGAAGTGGTCGCCGCCGAAGATTAGCATCCAGGCCCCGGCCTTGATGATCATCTCCTCGGCATGCGCCTCGATATCGGCCGGGGCGGTCTCGGGATGGCGCGGATCGAGGAAGCAATCGCCGTAGTTCACCACCGCCAGGTGATCGAAGGGATCGAAGCCGAGGGGGAAGGCCTTCAGCTCCGCCAACTGCACCGAGGCGGCGCAAATGGCCTGCGGACCCAGGCGGGCGCCGGAGCGATGGGTGACGGCACAGTCGAAGAGGATTTGATTCCACTGACCGCCACGTCAACGCTGCTGAGATCCCGGGTGTAGCGCCGGTGCAGGAAGCTTAGCGCGCCGGCATAGGTCATTTCCGGCCCACGGCCCTTGTTCTCCGTGGTTCTAAAGGCGCGATCGCCGCGTGGTTCGGTCATGCCGGTCATCCTAGCTCAAGGGTTTCACGTCAAAGCGGGCGCTGCTGGGCGCCGCGGCGGAACACCAAGGCAGCGATGATCACACCAATTGCCACGACACCGATGATGATGGTTGCCAAGGCATTGACGTCGGGGATGACGCCCAGACGGACCTTGGAGAAGATCGCCATCGGCAGGGTCGAGGAGCCCGGCCCGGAGACGAAACTGGCGATCACCAGGTCGTCCAGCGATAGGATAAAGCGCAAAAGCCCGCCGAGATCAATGCCGGCGAGATCACCGGCAGGGTGACGTCGAAGAAGACCCTGAGAGGAGTGGCCCCCAGATCCTGCGCTGCCTCGTCCAGCGACTCGTCCATATCGACCAGTCGGGCCTGCATTACCACCGCGACATAGGCCATACAGAAGGTGGCATGGGCGATGATGATGGTGTCCATATCGCGCGCCCCCGACGGCCAGCCGAAGGCCGCCTCCATGGCCACGAAGAGCAGCAGCGAGAGACCGGGATCACCTCGGGCATCACCAGCGGTGCCGTCACCATGCCGCTGAGCGCGGTCTTGGCCCGAAAGCGGTGGAAGCGCGCCGAGCAGAGGCCGACCAAAGTGCCCAGGATCAGCGCTAGCGAAGGCGATCTGCAGGCTGAGCCAGGCCGCTCCCAGGATTTGCGGATCGCGGAACAACTCGCCGTACCACTTGGTGGAAAAGCCGCCCCAGACCGTCACCAGCTTGGATTTGTTGAAGCTGAAGATCACCAGGCTGACGATGGGCGCATAGAGGAAGGCAAAGCCCAGCACCGTGGCGACGGGCAGGAAGTACCCTTTGGCTCAGTTTACAAATCGTATGCCTGACCTGTCGATGACAACGGCGAGGCATGTGCGTGGGGATGCGTTTTCGAGACAACCGCGTTGAAACCATCGCAGATCGTTGGCGAGATATCGTGTTGCGATCCCCCGAAAGCGTCGCAGGAAGTCCTTCAAGTGGCTGTGTGGGTTGTTCACCGTCTGAATATAAAAGGCGTCGCGCACGCGTTCTCCCCTGGACAGGTCAAGCGCTTCGTGGCGAACGCCCAGAGTGGCAGCGCAGGGCGGATAGGCGTGGTTACCATCGCTCACCAGCACGATATGCTCATCCACGACCGGCTCAATGACCGCGCGCAGGGTATCGGCATTGACCGCCGGAAGCACTGCGCTGACGGTCATATCGCTGCGGTCAGCGGCAAGCAGCACCGGCACCTGCTCATCTGACAGGCCGCGCTTTCTGGCCTTGCCACCGCGGCGACGCGCCTTGCGTTTCAGGTGCCGCTCGCCTTTGCGGCTCTCCAGAACATAGGGTTCGTCGGCCTCGACAATGCCCGTGAGCTTGTGAGCGTCCCCGGTTTCTGCGGCGAGAAACCGGTACCGCCAGCGGAATGCGGTATTGACGGCAAATTTGCATCGCTCGGCCGACGCGCGAAGCGTCAACCCATCCGCAAGACAGGGTCCAAAGGCAAGCCACTTGTCTTAGAGGTGGCTCGGGAAAGCTGGACAGGTGAGTTAAGTGACGTTTTCGCGTGAGATCGGCCTGATAGCCGAGAGCGAGGAGAGATCATGGCAAGATGCTCGCACCGGAACCACAGTCCAGCATTCAAGGCGAAAGTGGCCTTGGCAGCCATCCAGGGCGAGAGGACGCTGGCCGAGTGAGCCCAGCAGTTTGATGTACACCCCCAACCAGATCACCCAGTGGCGCCGGCAGTTGTTGGATGGCGCTGCCGGTGTGTTCGGCGACACCGCCAAGGCCGAGCCAAGGCCGAGACGGTGCCGGCGGTGGATGTGAAGACCCTTCATGCGAAGATTGGCGGGCTGACGTTAGAGAAGGATTTTTTGTCCGCAGCGCTCGGCAAGGCCGGTCTGTCGGCGCGCGCAAAGCGATGATCGAGCGCGACGACAGACTGAGCATCAGCCGTCAGGCGCAGCGGCTCGGCCTCAGCCTAGGTGGCGTCTCCTATCTGCTGCGCCCGGCCTCGCAGACCGATCTCGCGCTCATGCGCCGGATCGACGCGTTGCATCTGGATGACCCTTTTGCCGGCAGCCGGATGTTGCAAGGCCTGCCGAAGGCAGAAAGCTATGAGGTGGGGCAGCGGCGTGTTTCGACGCTGATGCAGAGGATGGGGATCGAGGCGCTCTACCGCTGCCCGAAGACCTCGAAGCCGGCGCCGGGACACAAGATCTATCCCTCCCTACTGCGCGGCCTCTTGTCGATGGGCCCTTCGGCTGCCTTCGCCGAACGAATTGAGCGGCTGGCGACCATCATCCACCGCATGGTGGAAGAGGCCACCATGGGCGCGGACCGGCTTCAGGCCTCTCGGCCAAAAGAAGCCTAGGCCATTACTGATCACCGCGCGCTGGCATCGCGCCTGCCAAACCCTCGAAGGCTGCAAGCAGGCGGTCGCGCCAGGCCAGGATCGGATCCTGGCCTCCAGGAGTTTGCGCGTGCTCGCCACACGTGCCCACTGGAAGACGACGTAGTCGGCGTAGCTGGGTTATCGCCTCAGATAGTTTTGCGCCCGCAGCGGGGCCAGAGAGGCCCGATAGGCCGTTAGCGCCGCATCGGCATTCTCGCAGAATTGTTCCAAGCTCACGCCGAAGCGCTTCTCCCGAGTTTCGCGAAAGTAGGGCTTGTCGCCTTCGTCAAGGATTGAGAAGACGTCACAAAGGATCTGCTTGATGATCCCCAGGTTCACCACCTGATTGGTCCAAGTCTCGATGAAGCACGCATGGGCACGGGCCTGCGGACTCTCGAAGAGCGGATGCTCTGGATAGTTTCGATCGACGTAGGCGACGATACGGCTCGAGTCCGACACCCAGGTCTCGCCGTCGACCAGAACCGGCACCGCAACTTGACCGGTCGGCGACAGCACCTCCTTCTCGACGAAGCGCCAGGCCACGCAATCCAGATCCAGACCCTTGTGGGTAATCGCAATGCGGGTGCGCCAGCAATGTGGGCTGAATCGAATTACCGGATCGGCTGCGGCAAGGTCATACATCTTGAGCGTCATTCTGCGGAGACTCCGTTTCTGGTCGTTGCTTGGCGGGGGTTACAGAAAGCCCCAAGCATGTGGTCGAGCCGCTTAGACGACTTCTTGAGCCAAAAGCGCCGGCAAAGACTTGTGACGCCAGATCCGGACGGGTAGGCGGCAAGATCGTCATAGGTCACGAACTCCAGCACATTGCCTTCCGGATCGCGCAGGAAGACTAGGCTGCTCCCCGGGCGCAAGGGTACCGGCTCGTCGCTCTTGAGAAAGCTCACGCCGGCCGCTTTCAAGCGTCCGACCATGGCCTCGAGGTCGGCTACGATATTACGATATAAGGTGAAGTAAGTGGCGCTGCGGCGTGCCAACAGTTGCTCTTCGACTAGGTTGACGCGCGGCGGCTCAACCGGCTCCAGCAGCTTCAGGCGCTCACCGTAGGAGCTTTGCAGGCGCGCGACGCGATAGCCGGTCAGGCTGAGCCCGGTTTTGGCCGCCACATCGGCCGCAATCTCCAGCGTGCCGATATGGCGAAATCTCAAGACGGAGATATAGAAGGGCAACAGCCGATCCAGATCGCTGAAGCAGATGCCCAACCCCAAGGGGGGCAAGCATCTTCATGGTTCTCCCTTACGAGTGGCCTCTCCCCAGGATCGAGCGCACAAGGTTACTCGACCAAGTCTTGCAGACCGGCGGTCGCCGCGTCTATGGGTTTGGCACGTCCGGTTGCCGTCTTTTTGCCGCTTGCCAAGGGACGGCTGTACGCACAGTCTGTGGCCCGTCATGCTGGATACCATCTTTGCACAAAATCGCGTCTGGGCGGACGGTCGCAATCGCGCCGACCCAGGCTTTTTCAAGCGCCTCGCCGCACAGCAGGCGCCGGAGTATCTCTGGATCGGCTGTTCCGACAGCCGCGTTCCAGCCAACCAGATCTGCGGCCTGGACCCAGGCGAGGTCTTCGTGCATCGCAACATCGCCAACCTAGTGCACGAGGGCGATCGCAACTGTCTTGCCGTGCTGCACTACGCCATCACTGTCTTGAAAGTGCGCACCATCATCGTTTGTGGGCACTATGGATGCGGCGGCGTCAGTGCCGCGATCGGCGAGCCACAACCGGAAGTGCTGCAGAACTGGTTGCGGCCGATTCGCGATCTGGCAGCCAGCAACCTGAACCGCTTGGCGCGCGAGAGCAGCGACGATAAGCGCGTCGACCGTCTTTGCGAGCTCAACGTGATCCGCCAAGTCGGAGTCCTGAGAAACCTACCAGTGATCCGCCAGGCTTGGGGCGAGGGCCAAGCCTTGGCCATTCACGGGGTCATCTACGGCCTAAGCAACGGTCATCTTTACGACCTAGGATGCAGCGTCTCCGGCGTCGAGTGACCAAGCAAACACGGAACACCCTACTATATTGCGTCCAAGCGATATGACCCTGTCGGTCATTGCCGAGCGAACCAAGATTTTATCTCCCCGATCAACTCGGCATTAAGTTCTTGGAAGTAGGCTCGGCGGTGCTCAGCGGGCGCCTGCTGGTCAACAAGGCGGTCATGGCACCGAATGACTACCTTCACGCGGCCAGCGTCATCGCTTTGCTGGATACCCTGGCCGGTTACGGCACCGTCCCCAATCTCCCGGAGGGCGCCGAAGGCTTCACCATGATCGAGCTGAAGAGCAACGTCACCGGGACCGTGCAGGCCGGCGGCCGGATGATCGGTCGGGCCACGCCGGCGCACACTGGCCGGACGACGCAGATCTGGGACACCGTCGCCCAGAACGAAGACAGCGGCAAGACCATCGCCCTCTTCCGCTGCAGTCAAATGATTCTCTGGCCGAGGCCGGACAAGGCGAGCAAAG
Organism: Rhodospirillales bacterium; assembly: GCA_965202755.1. Taxonomy (GTDB): domain Bacteria; phylum Pseudomonadota; class Alphaproteobacteria; order Kiloniellales; family JACOMY01; genus JACOMY01. The sequence goes on from CBDBCL010000007.1 coordinate 72,478, forward strand.
GAACGGCATGAGCCAGCCCGATTTGCCGGGCCGCCGACTCGAGCGCTTGGTCGCGATCCATCCGGTGCCGGAATACCAGGACGATCAAGCGCTCGGCGCCCGCTACGAGGAGATGAAACTGGCCTTCGACGTGCCCTGGATGGGTGTCGTGGCGATGGTTCACGCCTACCATTGCAGCTTCTGCGATTGTCTTTGGGACGGCCTCAGGGAGATAGAGCTCTCTTCCCTCTTCGAGGCACACTGTCGGGAGCTGCGCCGGGAAACCGAAACGGCCTTGGCACGCCTGCCGCAAGGGGCAGCGCGCGAGCCCGTGGCCAATCAGCTGCGGGCCATGGGATACGACGCGCGCGAACTTGGCGAGATCCGCCAGACCCTGGAGATCTTCTCGGCCGGCAATTATCCCTACCTCTTGCTCGCCAGCGTCAGACGTTTGTTGTTGGCCGGCGACAACCTTGCCGGTTCGGCAGCCCCCTACCCCGCCGAGAGAAGCAGGGCGACCGAACCAAACCGCCTAGTGCTGATGGAAGCTCATCACGCGACGCAAGACCCGATTGGGCTTGCCCTTCGTGAACACCGACTACCGCGCCTTGGCGCGTTGGCCGCGCTACCTTGCCGCCGCTTGGGCTCGCCTGGATCCGCTGCTGAGAGGCCCGAAGGATCAGGAAATCTGCGACGACTTGCATTGCCGCGCAATGGATATCGTCAGAGAATTCCCCAATCCCCAGGGGCTCGATGGCGAGCGCCTCCTGGCGGCCGCCCGTGCCGATGGCGATCCCTAAGGGATCGCGGACATGGTTGCGCTTTTTCAATGGCCGCTGCCCGAACTCTGCGTCAACATTGCAATTTTGAGACTCCAACTCATATAGTTGAAAGAGCTAGTGATTTTCCTGTACATCCGTTTATTTATTGTCTAAACCTTTAGCAAGGTTCAGACTCACTTAGATGTAAGGTTGGGGACCTTGGCTCGCTGCGGATCCGAGAGGGATCTGTGCCGCTCTAAGCGCTTCAAATTATCGAAGAGATGCCGTCAGCCGAGAACATTTCGGAAGGGGATGGGTCGATGCCACAGGGGATGGAAAACTTGCGTACCTTGCGCAAGCACGACAACAGAAGAAAGCTGATCGAAGCCACGATCTCTCTCATCGCCGAAGAGGGGCTCTCGTCTGTGACCATATCGCGCGTAGTGGCCCGCGCCGGCGTGTCCCGTGGCCTGATCAACCTGCACTTCGACACCAAGGAAGCCATGATGATCAAGGTCATGGATAGTCTGAATTACGAATGGCGCGATTCGATCCGCGACCACTACCGCAATCCGATAGGCACGCCGGCCGAAACCCTGGTGGCGATCATGATGGTCAGCCTCAACCCGCCGGTTCTGGAGCTGCGCAAGATGTCGGTCTGGTACTGCTTCTACGCCGACCCCTAGTATCGCAAGATCTACCAGAAACGCTACTTCGATACCGACCAGGAGACCCTCGAGGCGACCGCCGCCATCATCGAGGCCATGGACAAAGAAGCCGGCTACGGCCTGGGATCACCGCTAATCGTGGCCAGGTCCTTACGCGCCTTGATGGGCGGCCTTTGGCTCGAACTGCTGACCGAGCCGGACCAGACCAACATGGAAGAGGCACGCTCCGCCTTTATCATGATTTTGAAGCGGATCTTCCACAAACACTATCCATTGCAGGGAGCCGGATCCGCCCCCTAGCGCAGCCGGTATCCCTAAGGTTCACCGGGCTTCGGCCCAACCATCAACACCCAGGAGGACCCCTCGTTCCCAGGAGATAGACCGATGAGCACGCTAAACCTCTCGAACCGCCCCCCTTTCGCTGCATTGGATGCTGATGCCGCGCAGTCTTTCACACTACCCGGATACCTCTACAGCAATCCGGCGGTTATGGAAGAAGAGCGCTTAAGGCTTTTCTTTAAGGAATGGCAGCTCGTCGGCCACAAGAGTCAACTCCGCCAGCCCGGTGATTACTTGACCTGGGAGATCGCCGGGCAAAAGGTCTTCGTCATTCAAGGACGGGACGAGGTCAATCGCGCCTTCTTTAACGTCTGCCAACATCGCGCCCACCAGCTCCTGGAAGGCCAAGGCAATGCGCGCAATACCATCGTCTGCCGCTACCACGCCTGGACCTATCGCATCGACGGCAGCCTGCGCACCGCGCGCGGCACCGAGAAGCTGCCGAGCTTCGACCCCGGCGACTTCGGCTTGACCCCGGTGCGGCTGGAGGAGGGGCTGGGTTTTCTCTTCGTGAACCTCGACCCCCAGGCAGCGCCCCTGGCAAGCGTCTATGGCGGCCTCTTCGAGGATATGGAGACCGCCATGCCCTGGGCCAGCGAGGCCGCGCCGATCCCGCACGCAAGGCAAGGTGACCTCGACGAAACGATCATGCCCGCCAACTGGAAGATCCTCGCCGAGAACTGCCTGGAGTGCTACCACTGCACCCTGGCGCATCCGGCCTTCGTCGATCTGATCTCGATCGACAGCTACAGCTGCACCTCACACGGTCGCTGGCAGAAAAGCTATGGCGTCATCAAGCGCTATGAGAACAAGGCCTATCCGGTCGAGCAGGATGCGCCAATTCAGGATGCCAGCTTCTGGCACATCTTCCCCAACACGCAGTTCGGCTGTATGCCGGGAGACAAGGTCATGACCGCCTTCATCTTCATGCCACGCGAGCCGGGCAAGACCTTCTTGAAGATGTACATGCTGGCCGCCCCCGGAAGCCTACCCTCGGAGGAGCGCTGCAACTATGTCGGCGATATCCTCTGGCCGGAGGACGAGGCGCTCTGCACCTCGGTGCACGAAGGCCTGCAGTCCTTGGGCTATCGTCAGGGTCGCTTCGTGATCAACCCGGACCGCCCGGGCATCAACGAGAACGGCGTGCACCATTTCCAGAAGACCTACGCCGACAGCATGGAGCTGGAGCTGGCTGCCGGTTAGGCCGAGCCTTCGGAGAGTCCGGGGCGGCCCGCAGGCGGTCCCGGACTATCCCTTTTTGCGATCTCTTTTAGACCCGCATTGCCCAGGTGGGGTTGAGGTTGCGCCATCCACGGTGCTGATTCATGGTTACATATCATGGTGTTGTGTCGATTGAAGCGAGGTTTTCATGGTGCATCCGATGGGTGAATCCAAGAACGGGCTGCTTCGCGTGGATTTCGACCGCCGCGTGAAGCTGGAGTTCCCTGGATCGAAGGTAACGTCGGACGGCGGCTTGCTCGCGTATCGGGAACTGGACGACGCGCTTGGCCTGACAGAGATGGCGGCCGGGGCGCTGCGAGACGGTCGTCGCGGCAAGAACGGCTGGCACGCTGTCGTCGGGATGCTTCGGCAAGCGGTGTTCGGGCGTTTGGCCGGGTACGAGGATGTCAACGACGCCGAGCGGCTTTCTCGCGATCCAGCGATGCGTTGGATTGTCGGCGGCAAGGCGACGGATCGGGGTGCGGCCTCATCGAGCCAGATGGGCCGTTTCGAGACGCAATGGCTGACGGGTGACGTCAATCTCACCGCACTCAGCGCTCTGTCCGGGCTGTGGATCGACCGCGTTCATCGTCGCAAACCGCCGAAGCTGATCATCCTGGACATGGACAGTTCGGTCAGCCCCACCCACGGCGAACAGGAAGGCACGGCCTACAACGGCCACTTCGGCTGCACCTGCTATCACCCGCTTTTTGTCTTCAACCAGCTCGGCGATCTGGAGCGCTGCGCCTTGCGACCCGGCAACGTGCACAGCGCCGATGGCTGGCGCGCGGTGCTGGACCCGGTCGTGGCGCGTTATCGCGAGCGCAAGCTGCGGCGATACTTTCGGGGCGATGCCGCCTTCGCCTCACCGGACATCTACGAGTATCTGGAGGCCGAGGGCTTCGGCTACGCCATCCGGCTTCCCGCCAACAGCGTGCTCCAGGGATACGTCGCCCACCTGCTACGGCGCCCGAGGGGACGGCCCCCGATGGAAGTCCGTCGCTACTTCGCCAGCTTCAGCTATCGGGCTGGAAGCTGGACCCAGGCGCGGCGCGTGGTGGCGAAAGTGGAATGGCATCCGGGCGAGTTGTATCCCCGCGTCGGGTTCGTCGTCACCAATCTGTCCCGGCCCGCCGAGCGGATCGTCGCCTTCTACAACCAGCGTGGCACGGCGGAACAACACATCAGGGAGGGCAAGAACGCGATCCGTTGGACGCGACTATCCTGCCGACGCTTCAAGGCCAACGCGGCTCGGCTTCAGCTTCATGCACTGGCCTACAACCTGGGCAACTTCATGCGCACGCTCGCTTTGCCAGACCCAGTGAGCAATTGGTCGCTGACGACGCTGCGCGAGAAGCTGGTGAAAATTGGGGCAAAAGTCGCGCGTCACGGACGCTGCGTCACCTTCCAATTGGCCGAGGTCGCGCTCCCGCGCGACCTGTTCGCCGATATCCTGGATCGGATCGACCGCTTGCGACCACGGCCGACACCAGCGTGAGCCAACGCTATGCCAATCAAAACGACTTCACGACGGGAGACCTCTGCCCGGAACGCTACGAAATTGGCACTGGCCCGTGGGTTTCCGATCAGCGGCCCGTTGTCCTGGCCGTTCTGGGCCGTTTCCCAATCCCCGACGCCTCTCAGATTGCATCCCAGCAGCGACCAAGGCAATATGAACGTCGTGATCGGGCGCTACGTGGGCGATCCCGGTTCAAAGGTGATGACGTGCTGCAGGAGAACATCATTCTCCATGCGGTGAAGGGTGCTGCACCTTCGAAGGTGACAATTACAACGAGCCGGGGAGGTGGGTTCGAGTTTGCCTCGAATTCCCGCGACTATGTTGGCGAGGATATGACGCAGCGGATCGTTGATTATCAATCGGTAATCCGGCCGAGTGATCCTGACAGCTTCGTTCACATTGCGTCGAACGATCTTGAACAGGGCATCGTTGATCGGATGGCGCATTTTACGGCAACCCTGGCGGATTTGGGGCTGGAGATCTCTACTGGTCCTGTGGTCGATTTTCGTTTGCGCAAGGATCTTCGCTCGGATCCGGCGAAGGGTACGGTGCCACTTCTGTATGCCACGCATTTCCAGGGCGGAACGCTGGAATGGCCCAAGGCGATGAAGAAGCCGAACGCCATTGCGGTGACAGAGAAAAGCCGTAGATGGCTCTATCCGAACGAAGGCCATTTCGTCATCACGCGGCGGTTTACTTCGAAGGAAGAAAAGCAGCGCGTTGTAGCCTCGATCTATGCTTCCGATCTGCCTGGTGAGCTGATCGGCTTTGAAAATCACTTAAATGTTTTCCACGCCAACCAGAAAGGGGTTTCCCCATCGTTGGCCAAGGGGCTGAGTGTTTATTTGAACAGCAGCCTTGTCGATCGTTATTTCCGTCAGTTCAACGGCCATACGCAGGTGAACGCTACGGATTTGCGATCACTTCACTATCCAGATCGGGAGGCCTTAGCCCGCATTGCCCAGGTGGGATTGAGTTTGCGCCACCCACGGGGCTGATTCATGGTTACATATCATGGTGTTGTGTCGATTGAAGCGAGGTTTTCATGGTGCATCCGATGGGTGAATCCAAGAACGGGCTGCTTCGCGTGGATTTCGACCGCCGCGTGAAGCTGGAGTTCCCTGGATCGAAGGTAACGTCGGACGGCGGCTTGCTCGCGTATCGGGAACTGGACGACGCGCTTGGCCTGACAGAGATGGCGGCCGGGGCGCTGCGAGACGGTCGTCGCGGCAAGAACGGCTGGCACGCTGTCGTCGGGATGCTTCGGCAAGCGGTGTTCGGGCGTTTGGCCGGGTACGAGGATGTCAACGACGCCGAGCGGCTTTCTCGCGATCCAGCGATGCGTTGGATTGTCGGCGGCAAGGCGACGGATCGGGGTGCGGCCTCATCGAGCCAGATGGGCCGTTTCGAGACGCAATGGCTGACGGGTGACGTCAATCTCACCGCACTCAGCGCTCTGTCCGGGCTGTGGATCGACCGCGTTCATCGTCGCAAACCGCCGAAGCTGATCATCCTGGACATGGACAGTTCGGTCAGCCCCACCCACGGCGAACAGGAAGGCACGGCCTACAACGGCCACTTCGGCTGCACCTGCTATCACCCGCTTTTTGTCTTCAACCAGCTCGGCGATCTGGAGCGCTGCGCCTTGCGACCCGGCAACGTGCACAGCGCCGATGGCTGGCGCGCGGTGCTGGACCCGGTCGTGGCGCGTTATCGCGAGCGCAAGCTGCGGCGATACTTTCGGGGCGATGCCGCCTTCGCCTCACCGGACATCTACGAGTATCTGGAGGCCGAGGGCTTCGGCTACGCCATCCGGCTTCCCGCCAACAGCGTGCTCCAGGGATACGTCGCCCACCTGCTACGGCGCCCAAAGGGACGGCCCCCGATGGAAGTCCGTCGCTACTTCGCCAGCTTCAGCTATCGGGCTGGAAGCTGGACCCAGGCGCGGCGCGTGGTGGCGAAAGTGGAATGGCATCCGGGCGAGTTGTATCCCCGCGTCGGGTTCGTCGTCACCAATCTGTCCCGGCCCGCCGAGCGGATCGTCGCCTTCTACAACCAGCGTGGCACGGCGGAACAACACATCAGGGAGGGCAAGAACGCGATCCGTTGGACGCGACTATCCTGCCGACGCTTCAAGGCCAACGCGGCTCGGCTTCAGCTTCATGCACTGGCCTACAACCTGGGCAACTTCATGCGCACGCTCGCTTTGCCAGACCCAGTGAGCAATTGGTCGCTGACGACGCTGCGCGAGAAGCTGGTGAAAATTGGGGCAAAAGTCGCGCGTCACGGACGCTACGTCACCTTCCAATTGGCCGAGGTCGCGCTCCCGCGCGACCTGTTCGCCGATATCCTGGATCGGATCGACCGCTTGCGACCACGGCCGACACCAGCGTGAGCCAACGCTATGCCAATCAAAACGACTTCACGACGGGAGACCTGTGCCCGGAACGCTACGAAATTGGCACTGGCCCGTGGGTTTCCGATCAGCGGCCCGTTGTCCTGGCCGTTCTGGGCCGTTTCCCAATCCCCGACGCCTCTCAGATTGCATCCCAGCAGCGACCAAGGCAATATGAACGTCGTGATCGGGCGCTACGTGGGCGATCCCGGCTAAGGACGCCTGGTTCTCGGCAACGTCCCTCGACGACCCCTCGATCACCATCCCCAAGTCGCATGTCGTCGTTTCCCACAAGCAGCCTTGGATCAAGCTGGCCGACGGCCTGCCGGCCTTCCCCGAATTCTAAAAGCCTGCACCGAACGAAAAGAGGACGTAATGACAAGCGCCTATTCCTACAGCTGCAAAGATTACCCCAGTATTGAGACCTGCCCCGGAAAGGTCGTCGCCGCCAGCGAAGATGAACTCGTCAAGCTTATCGAGCTCCATGCCGTCGTCGCGCATGGCGAGGATCCCTCAGCCTAGAGCGAGGACGATTTCGCTAAACTGATGGCACTGATAAAGCGCGAATAGGCCCTTAGAACGCATCGGAAAGAAGACGCGTAAAACCACACTCTCCCAACAGGGGATCGATAATCTTATTGAGGGGGAGCTCACACATATGACCGATAATGAAAATCCACTAGAAGCACAGCAAAAGATTGATGAAGCTCTTGAGATCGTCAAAGCACTCGGGATGCCTCGAGGGCAACAGAATGAACGCTCGGCGCTGACGCTGTTGGCGTTGCTTGATCTAAAACCGGACGGGGCATGGGATGACTTGCGGAAGCCCCTAATGGGGATCACGCCGATTATGGAGTATTGCCGTTAGAACGATGTTCGTTCAACTTAAATCGATACCGGCCCTCACCCCCGCCCGCCCAGTCCAAGATACTTTCGTGGGCGGGCGGGGGTGAGGGTCGGTACAGTCTGATCGGAAGACGCTCTAACCGCAGGCCGCGTCGATCTCGCGTAAGGCGGCGGTGAAACCGCGCAGCGAATAGGTATCGCTCACCACGATACTGCCGCTCTTCACCTTGGTGACCATGGCGATGCCGCGCCGCATGGCACCGATAAAGGCCGCCTCGTTGCGGGTCGGCAACCAAAGGATGCCGGAAGGATCGGTGGCCATATTGTAGCCGTTGTTGTCGATATCGACGTCGGCAAAGACGTCCGAGGCGATCGGAAATCCGGTCTGAAACACCACCTCGCCCTTGACCCTTTCGGCCGGGCGATTGACCACTGTGGCCCGCACGATGCTGAGCTGGCGACTGTCCAAACGGAGGTCCATCTTTTGCGGCCGGCTTTGGATGAAGCAGATCTTCTTTCCTTGGAAGTCTCCCTCATAGGCCACCCAGTCGCGGAAAACGCCCAGTTCCTTATAGCTATCGAACTCTGCCGCTTGGCCCTGTCCCGTCCCGAGTAGCGAGACAAGCAACAGAGCGGTAAGCAGCAGCGTGAGGTGGCGAAAAAGAGCAGTCGGCATGGCTGGTCCTCTACCCGTAGGGGCAGAGACCGATAGCGCGCTTCGTGAGCGAGCGCGAGCGCAAATGCGCGCGACCAAGGGTCTCAAGACCTCACGCTTCTCAACCCTCTGCTTCGGAGTCGGTTTCGAAACTTTTGGCCCCAACCTTTCCCCTCGGCGTCGCAGCAACAGCCGCTCAAGCAAAAAGAGGCGGGCGCTTGGCGGCGGCCAGGATGCGGCCATCTTCCAGGTCTTGCAGCAGAACCGCCTGCCCATGCTCCCGGTCATGGCTCTCGGGCAATGGGATCATGCGCTCTTCCCCGGCCCAAACCGTCAACCGCTGTAGATCGCGGACGATGTTCCGCTCCTTCAATGTGCGGCCGGCGTTCTCGCCGCGTTCGACCCGGGTGACCGCTTCCTTCAGATAGCGAACCGCGAGCAGAACCGCTCCCTTGGGTCCGACGCTGCTGGCCGGCAACTTCACCGAAGGCCCGACATGGCTTTCCATGAGCTGCATCGCGATTTGTGGTTCTTCGCCGGCTTGGCGAATACGATCGGTGACCTCGCTACGCCGCGAGCCAACCACATCATAGCGTCCGGCGATGATCATTTGCGGGGTATAGAGAAACCTGGTCTTGAGCCAGGTCCGATAGTACTCTTGACGCTGCTGACAGCGCGGGTCGCCGTAGGGGTCGCGCCACCCGATGTGATCCCAATACTGAACATGATAGCTGAGCGCGACGATGTCGGGGCCATCGGCCAATTCGGCCAGCAGCCGCTCGGCCGGTGGGCAGGAGCTGCAGCCTTGTGAGGTGAAGAGCTCCACCGCCACCAGACCGTTGGCCGCAAGCGGACTCCGCATGGGTATGGCAGCGGCAAGCCCGACGAGGCCAAGGCCGGCCAGGAGTTGGCGACGTTCCGGACTGACCGGTCCGAGCGTCCTTTTGCCTACGTCACTCATGGTCGCAATGGTCCTAGAGATCAGCTTCAAGTACCAATCACCTTGGAGTGAGACTTTGCTGAAAACACGACAGTGAGAGGTCAGGCCGACCAACTGCCGACAGGCGACGACGCCAGCGATTGGCCGAAGGCCTCTTCCAGTCCCAATCGGACCGTCGCCAGGTGCACCGTCATGGCAGCATGGGCAGCGGCTGGATCGCCACTGCCGATCGCCGTCAGGGTGCGCTCATGCTCACGCGCGGTGCGCGGCCGAGCGACCGAGATATCGACCTAGCGCTGCAGCTGCGGCCAAAGCCAGCCTTGCGTGTGCATGCGCCAGAGGTCCTCGACCGTGGACAGCAGCACTGAGTTGGCGCGGGCGCGGGCGATCTCCAGATGGAAGTCGCGGTCGCCATACTCCGTCAGATAGCCGGTCTGGTTCTCGATCCGCATGCGCTCCAGCGCGCGAGCCATGGGCATCGCAGGCGGTCTCGCTGCGATTCTCCGCCACCAGAAGAAGCGGCCTGCGGCTCGACCAACAGCCTCACCTCGATCTGCTCGAAGGGTCCACCTTCGCGGCCGATCACCAGATCCGGCAGGCTGCGTGCCGGGTCGCGCACGATGGCGCCGACATTTGCGGCGCACTTCCAAGGCTCCGCTTACCTCCAAAGCGACAAGAGCCTCGCGCACCGTCGCCCGGCTGACCGCCAGCAGTGCGGACAATTCCATCTCGCTGGGCAGACGGTCGCCGCGCTTGAGGCCTCTGGTCTGCACAGGCGCCGATCCCCTCGGCCGCTTCGGCATAGGGTCGACGGGCCGGCCGCCCAGGATCATCCAGATCTTTGTCAGGCAGTCCGGAGTCTGCAAAATCGCTCTGCACCATGGTTGCCTCCATCTGCACGAAATTAAGCCGCAAAACCGGGTTCATCGCCAGCCTTGCACCGCTCCGGTACGGGCATTAAGCTTTTCACAAGCCACGATCGTCAGGCAATCGAAATCGCGGAGGAACCGCAGAGACGCCTTCGACGGCGGCATTGGCACCAGGGACCGACAATCCGAGCGAGCCAGCGAACTCCGGGAGGAAATCTATGTAAATCAGAGTAACTCTTTTCGGTCTCGCGGCCTCGACCCTGCTGATCGGCGCGGCCCAAGCGCAGGACCATACCCTGCGTATACAGACCCACTATAACACCTGAAACGGTGTCTGGAAAGCTGGCGGCCCAGTTCGTCAACGACATCGAGGTCATGTCGAACGGACACCTCAAGATCGAGAAGTTCTATTCCTCCTTCGTCGTGAAACCGGTCGAGACCTTCGATGCCACAGCCAGCGGTATCCTCGATTGCGACATGACCGCTGCCTCCTATCAGACCGGCAAGAACCCCGCCTTCCAGTTCGTCGGCAATATCATGGGCGGCTACAACACGCCCTGGCAGCAGTATGCCTAGCTCTATCATGGCGGCGGCCAGGAAAAGGCCAACGCGCTTTACAACGAGCACAATATGCATTTGGTCGACTGGTGGATCTATGGCCAGGAGTCGCTCGCCTCCTCCAAGTCGATCACCGGGCCGGCCGACCTGCTGGAAGTTCCGCTCGCCGCTGGGCCTGGAGACCGAGATCTTCGCCGAGTTAGGCGCCAAGCCCATCGTCATGGATTTCACCGAGATCTTCACCGCACTGGAGACAGGCATTATCGACGGCGCCGACACTTCGGGTCTGGCTAACAACGTCAGGCGGGGACTCTACGACTTGGTGAAACATGCCAACTATCCGGGCTTCCACTCCTACCATCCGACCATCTGGCCTGCCGCAAGAACGTCTGGAATGGCTTGCCGGAGTACATCCAGCGCATCATTGACGTCGCCATGCTGCGCGAGCAGGGCGTCACCCTCTACGGCTGGTCGCCCGAAGACTGTGCCGCATTCCGCAAGGCCGCTTGGCAGCGCTGGGGCGATCGCACACCGGAAGCACGGGCTCTGGTCGACAGCCACATCGTCTTCACGACCCAGCTCAGCCTAGTCGAGTAGTCTGAGAACGGTCGGGTTTCGGGGCTTCGGCTCCGGAACCCTGCCTCATCGGGCAGCAAAACCATGGTCGAACACGAGGTCACCAGCTGGATCGATCACCTGTCGATCGCAATCAGCCGCATCGTCATGTTCCTGACGGCACTGATCGTCGCGATCATGTTCTATGAAGTGGTGATGCGCTACCTCTTCGAGGCGCCGACCCTCTAGGTCGCAGAAACTGATGCGCTGGGAGACCTTTGGCACCGCCTGGGACCCGCCGATTCTAGCGACGATGAAGCCTCTTTTACTGGTCACCGTGGTGCTGGTCGCCTTGCAGGCAGTCGCCCACCTGATCAGCGACTGGAACAAAGAGCCGGAGATCCACACCCCGGCGGACGAGGTCTAGCGGACCAACCGAGACCCGGGTCGAGAAAGGCACTTTATGGAAGAGCTCTTCACCATGCCGATGGCCATTGGTCCCCTCCCGGTCTGGCTCTTGATCGGGATCTTCGCGCTGCTGGCCATCGGCATGCGGCTGGGCTTCGCCTCGGGCATCCTGGCGCAACGCGTATACGGCCTAGTGACAGACTACGCAATCATCTCGGCACCGCTGTTCATTTTCATGGCCTGCCTGCTGGAACGCTCCGGCATTGCCCGGGATATGTACTCCGGCCTGAACGTCTGGCTGGCTCTCAACCGCGGCGGCATCGCCATCGTCACCGCCATCATGGCCGCCATGTCCGGCATCATCAGCGGCGAGGTCGTGTTGCTGGGTCCGATCGCGCTGCCGCAGATGCTGCGGCTGGGCTACAACCAGAATCTGGCGATCGGCACGATCTGCGCCAGCGGCAGCCTGGGGACCATGATCCCGCCCTCGACCGTGCTGATCATCTACGGTCTAGTGATCGAGAACTCGATCAAGGCGCTCTTCACCGCCGCCTTTCTGCCGGGCTTCATCCTAGCCTCTTTTTTCATTATCTACATCATTCTGCGCACCCAATTGCGCCCGCATGAGGCCCCTCTGCCCGAGCGCTTACCCGGCGACACGACATCGCGCGAGAAGCTGGCCCTCTTCGCCACCCTGCTGCTGATCATCCTGGACGGCGCCTCGGCCTCTTCCTGCGCGTGCTGGCGGTCACCGCCTTGGGACAGGCCGTGCCCGAGGAAGGCGTCGAGCGCATCATCATGGTGTCGACGGAACACCTAATCGTGCTGGGCGCCATCGCTGCCGTCTTCGGCCTGCTGCTCGCCTTCGTCGTCGGCCGGAAGCGCCGCAGCTTGGCCTGGACCATGGGCAAGGGCCAGATCGCGCTGCTGCTGCTGGTCGGCACCGTCCTGGGCTCGATTTACGGCGGCATCACTGGCATCACCGAGGCCATCGGCACATCCTCTGGGTCACCTTCGGCGCCACCGCGCTGGCCGGCGCCTACACGATCTCCGGCGGCCCTAACTACGTTGCCGGGCTGATCGTCGGCACGGACCTGCCAACCATGGGCATCATCCTGGTGATGATGCTGATCTTCCTGGTGCTGGGCACCCTAATGGACTGGGTCGGCATCGTGCTGTTGGTAATGCCGGTGTTCCTGCCGATCGTCTTGCGCCTGCCGGCCGAAGAGTTGGGCTTCTTCGGCTCGATCGAGCCCAAGTGGGTAGCGATCTGGTTCGGTGTGGTCTTTTGCATGAACATGCAGGTGAGTTTCCTCTCCCCACCCTTCGGACCGGCCGCTTTCTATCTGAAATCGGTGGCACCGCTGCATATCTCGCTGACCGACATCTTCCGCGGCTTCCTGCCCTTCATCGCCATCCAGCTTCTGGCTCTGGGCCTCCTCTTGGCCTTCCCGAGCCTCACCACCGTCTTCCTGTAAGGAGACTCCATTGCGTTCGAGCATCCGTCTCAATACCGCCGACAATGTCGTCATCGCCACCCGCCCGCTCGAGGTCGGCGAGGCGGCCGGGGGCGTCACCGTCAAGCGCCTGATACCGCGCGGCCACAAGATCGCGACGCGGACCATCGCTGCCGGCGAGCCAGTGACCAAATATGCTCAGACCATCGGCCTTGTCGAGCAGGAGATCGCCGCCGGCGAACATGTCCACAGCCACAATCTGGAGTTCCGCAACACCGGGCACAACTATCAGTTCTGCATCGATGCCCACAGCCCCAGCCCGGCCGCCGAGCAATGCAACTTCCAAGGCTATCGCCGCCCCTCCTGCCGGATCGGGACACGCAATTACATCGGCGTCCTGACCTCGGTCAACTGCTCGGCCACAGCAGCCGGCATGATCGCCGAGGCCTTCGGGCCGGAACAGCTGGCCGCCTATCCCAACGTCGACGCCGACGTGCTGCTGGTCGGGCTCGGCTGCGAGGTCAATCAGATCGATTTCCTGCTGGAAGCCTACGGCATCGAAGCCGGGGCCCTCTTCCAGACCATGAACATTCAGGAGATCGCCGGCCTCAGGCGCACGATCGAGGCCGGCATTGCCCGGGTCAGCAAAATGCTGCCGCACACCGACCAGGCCAGGCGCGAGCCCTGTCCGGCTTCCGAACTTTGCCTCGACCTACAATACGGCAGCTCCAACGGCTTTTCCGGCATCACCGCGAACCCGGCACTAGGGCATACGGTCGATCTGATCGTGGTCCAAGGCGGCATCACCGCGCTGGCCGAGACGCCCGAGATCTACGGTGCCGAACACCTCTTAATGCGCCGCGCCGCCGACGAGGCAACTAGTACTAGCTACTCTCTAAGCGAACCACCACCGCTCGCAGCTCTTTTCGCCGTCGAGCTCCCAGTTGTTGCCGATCTGCTCGGGCGTGGCGACCTTGTCGCTGATGCCGTCGAGGTAGCTCAGGAAGGCCGGGATGACGGCACCGCCGTCGTCGCGAACCAAACGCTGCACCTCGATGTAGATTGCCCGGCGCTTGTCGTTGTCCAGCTCGGAACGGCCCTCTTTCAGGAGCTTCATGAACCGTGCGTTGTCCCACCTGGTCTCGTTCCAGTCGGCGCCGGCGGCATAGACCTGGCTGAACATCCAGTCCTCGGTTGGACGTCCGCCCCAGTAGCTGCCGACCCAAGGCTTCACCAGCCAGACATTGGACCAATAGCCGTCGTTGGGCTCCTGCTCCAACTCGATGTCGATGCCCAGCGGCTTCGCCGATTCCTGATAAAGGGCACCAGCGTCAAGCGCGCCGGTGAAGGCGGTCTCGGCCAGGTGCAGCTGCACCGTGATGTTGTCATAGCCGGCCTTTTTCAGGTGAAACTTGGCCTTGTCGGGATCGTAGTCGCGCTGCGGGATTTCGTCCGTCGTCGCCCGGAACTGGTTGGCCGGCCCGATCGGGAAGTCGTTGCCGATCTCACCATGGCCCTTGAAGACGCGCTGCAAGAGCTCGGCACGGTTGATCGCCAGCTTCAAGGCCATTCTAAGGTCGTTGTTATCGAAGGGTGCGACGTCGGTCAGCATCGGCATCAGGCAATGCTTGTTACCGGTGGTCTCGACGATCCGCACTCCGCCGGCCCGACGCAGCAGACTGATGGTCTTGAGCTCCAAGTTGTTTATGCAGTCCACCTCGCTGGTCTGCAGCGCCACGGTCCGGGCTGCGTTGTCAGGGATGAAGAGGCTCTCGACCTCGTCGAAGTGGCCGTGCCCCTCTTTCCAGTAGTTGGGATTGCGCGTGGTGAAGGTGCGCAGGCCCGGCTCGTTGGTCTTCAGGACATAGCCACCGGTGCCGTTGCCGCTCTCCCAATCGATGCCGCCGCCGTCTTTGGCCTGGCAGATCAGCAGATGATAGTCACTCATCAGATAGGGCAGATCGGCATTGCCGGCGTCCAGAGTGACCACCACGGTATCGGGCCCGTCGGCCTTCACGTCGGTGATGTCGGCGATGATGCCCTTGGCGGCGGACTTGGTGTCGTCGCCACGGTGATGGTTCAGGGACTCGACCACATCCGTCGAATCCAGGGTCTTGCCATTGTGGAACTCCACACCTTTGCGCAGCTTGAAGGTCCAGGTCGCGGCGTCCGGCGAGGCGTCCCATCTCGCCGCTAGGCGAGATCTCGGTCAGGCAGTTGCGCAGCTGGTTGAAGTTGACGTTGATCATGTAGGTGTCGAGCGTGGTCGCCGGATCCAGGTCGTCCGAAGTCGCACCGCCGGTCAGGCCCTGACGGAAGCGCCCGCCCTTCTTCGGCGTTGCCGCTTCTGCCTTGCCGGCCAAGCCGGTGGCGGCGGACACGGTCAATCCCAGAGCCAAGGCTCCACGCATGAAATCCCGACGGCCGATCTCGCCTGAGATGAAGCGTCGGCTGAGCTTGTCGATCTGGTTGGACATGAGGCCTCTCTTGTTGCTGTCTTGTGTCTGTTCACGGTCGCTCGTTGCCAGCGCGCTAAGAGGAAGATACAATACGATTGTTCATTTTCCTAGAACGCTTAGGCACGACCGGGTCATCGACCGACGAGTCTGCCTTGTTGCTTCCATTGCGCGCTGCCTCTCCGCATTCCCTGTTCTCGGCTGTCGGGGCTTTTTTGCCCTCTCTTGCTTGGAAAGCCTGCTAGCCTAGATCGCCCTCGGCAAGACCGCAACCGGCCAGAAGACGTCAGTCCGCGGCCCGCTGACGGTAGCGCTGCGGCGAGACCCCGGTCCAGGCACGAAAGGCGCGCGAGAAAGCGGAGAGTTCCGAATAGCCCACGGCCAGGGCGATCTCGGTCAAGGACATGTCGCTTTCGCGGATGTAGCGCAGGGCCAAGTCCTGGCGCACGGCACGCAGTAGGTCGTTGTAGCTGACGCCCAGCTCGCGCAGCCGGCGTTGCAGTTCGGCCTGCTCGACACCCATCCGCCGTGCCAACGCACGCAGGGTTGAAGCCCCTTCGCCGAGCTGCAGCTTCAGTTCCTGCTTCAAGGCGGTGACGAAGTCGGTCGGTGTGCGCCTAGTCGCCTGACGCTGTGCCAGAAAGGGCTCGATCACGGAAAAAAGGTAGGGATCGCAGGCCGCCATCGGTGCACTCAAGGCCTCGCGCCGGAAGGCGATCGCGTTGGTGCGCCGCCCGAAGAGGGTGGGCGCCCCGAAGCGCCGCTCATGCTCGTCGCCACCGTCGGGGCGTTGATGCTCGAAGTGCACCTCGAGCGGCGACCAGTCGAGTCCCAGTCCATTGCGCAGCACGTTGCAGAACATGCCGAGCGAAAGCTCCGCATCCTGGCGCCGCGCCTCGACTCGGGGATCCAGGATTTGATAGTTCAGCCACAGCAGATCGTGATCGGCCTCCAAGGAGAGGACCGAGGAGTCCTGATGGGCCGGAAAATAGCGCACTAGATTCTGCAGGCCGGCAGCCAAGGTGGGCGAGGTAATCGCAATGTAGCCGATCGCACCCAGGCGCTGAGGCGCAAAATCCTGGCCGAACTGGAGGCCGAAGTTGTCATAGCCGGTCTGCCGCGCCGCCTCTTCGAAGAGCCTGCAGAACTGATAGAGGTTCAGCTCGTTGATCGGCGAGGCCAGTTGGTCGGTACGGATGGTGGCGCGCCCGAAGATGGCGTCGACGTCGCCCCCATGGCGGGCAATCAGCTCCTCGATCCCGCTGGCCGCTGCCGCCAGGATTTTCGGACTGAGTTCGCTCGCGCTCGTCGTGCCAGGAGACATGGTCGCCCGTCGTGTTAACTGGGGCAAGCAGACCAATTGCCTGCCTACGCCCGCAACAAGACACTAGCACAACGACTTAATGCGGCAAAGACGCATTGCTCTTACCGCTCCGACCCTCGCTTACACGCGGAAGGGATCGCGGACCAAGATGGTGTCTTCGCGCTCCGGCGAGGTCGACAGCAGAGCCACCGGCGCCTCGATCAGCTCTTCGATCCGGCGCACGTATTTGATGCAGGCCGCCGGCAGATCGCCGAAGCTTCGTGCACCTTCCGTGCTTTCGCTCCAGCCGGGCAGGGTCTCGTAGGTCGGCTCAGCGCGCGCCTGCAGAGCCGGCAAGGCCGGCAAGTGATCGAAGAAGGTGCCGTCGATCCTGTAGCCGGTGCAAATGCGGATCTCCTCGAAACCATCGAGCACATCCAGCTTGGTCAAGGCGATGCCGTCGATGCCGCCGACCTTAACCGCTTGGCGGACCAGCACCGCATCGAACCAGCCGCAGCGTCGCTTGCGCCCGGTGACCACGCCGAACTCGCGGCCGCGCTTGCCCAGGCGCTCGCCGCAGGAGTCGTGCAGTTCGGTCGGAAAGGGTCCGGAGCCGACCCGGGTCGTATAGGCCTTGGTGATGCCCAGGACGGAGGTCGCCGCACTCAGGGCCGCGCCGGCACCGGCCCAGGCCTGCCCGGCGACGGTGTTGGAGGAGGTGACGAAGGGATAGGTGCCGTGGTCGATGTCCAGCATCGCACCCTGTGCGCCTTCGAAGAGCACCCAGCTGCCGCGCCGCCGGTGCTGATCCAGAATCTGCCAGACGAAGTCGGAGAAGGGCAGCAGGTTGGGCGCAATCTCCAGCAGCGGTGCTAGGAGCTGATCCAGAGTCCAGGTTTCCGCGCCGAGCCCGGTCAGCAGCGCATTGTGGTGCGCGAGCAGGGCTGTCAAGCGCTCTTCCAAGTAAGTGGGATCGGCCAGATCGCAGAGGCGTATGGCGCGCCGCCCCACCTTGTCCTCGTAGGCTGGGCCGATGCCGCGCCCGGTGGTGCCCAGCTTGGCGTCGCCCCGCGCTGCCTCGCGAGCCTGGTCGAGGCCAGCGTGGATCGGCAGAATCAGGCTCGCGTTCTCGGCGATGCGCAGGCGCTCGGGCGTCACCTCGATCCCCTGTTTGCCCAGCCGCTCGATCTCGGCCAGCAACGCCCAGGGATCGACCACGACACCATTGCCGATCACCGAGAGCTTGTTGCGCACCACACCCGACGGCAGCAGCGAAAGCTTGTAGGCGACGGAATCGATGACCAAGGTGTGTCCGGCATTGTGACCGCCTTGGAAGCGCACCACGACCTCGGCACGCTCGGATAGCCAATCGACGATCTTACCTTTGCCTTCGTCGCCCCACTGCGAGCCGACGACCACCACGTTGCTCATTGCCGCTTCTCCTCTAGAGGTGCCAGAGCCAACACCCGGCCCTCTCGCCACAGGTGAGTGCAGCGCAGTCGCCGTGCCTCCGTTTCCAAGTCGTCGCTGGCCGCAAGACCGTTGACCGTCGCCCAACCCTCGCTGCGCAAGCCGACCGCCGTCGCGCGCGCCGTTCCGAAGGGCAAATAGAGCCGTTTTAGACCTTGGCCCGGTCTGATCGCGCGCATCACCGTGTCGGCGAAAAGCGTGAAGCCCGTGCCCGGCTCGCTGCCGCCGTCCAGGCAGTCAGCCAGATAGAGCCCACCGCGGCCCAACTCGCCGCGCACACCTTTCCCGAACAGGGTAAAAGAGAGGCCGATCTGATAGACGTGCCCGCGATGCTCGACCGGATCGACGGTCAAGGTCAAGCCGGGCGCAGCCGCGACCAGCATGCCGGCCACCTCGCTCAGCCGCTTCACCTGCTTGGCCGCGGCCGGCGGCAACTCAAAATCCCGAAGGCGCGCCAAACCGGCGTCCAAGGGTCCGACAGAGGCCAGCAAATCGAGAAAAGGCGCCGCCTTCTCCCCGGCGAGCGCAACGACGGCGGCCCCGTCCTTGCGATCCAAGGCCTCACCCAGCAGGCGCAGCTGCCACTCCGGCAGGCCCAAGGCTCGGCCGACTGTGCCGACCAGAGAGGGTAAACAGAGATCGAGCGAGAGATCGCGGATCCCCAGCGCTGTCAAGGCATCGGCAGCCAGCAAGGCCACCTCGGCATCGGCAGCCGCCGACTCGCTGCCGATCAGCTCGGCGCCGACCTGGGCGAACTGGCGCTCGGGGCGCAGTTGATCGCCGCGCTGACGCAGCACTTGGCCAGCATAGCAGAGCCGCAGAGGCCGGGGTGCTGCGGTCATCCGGCAGGCGGCGATGCGCACCACCTGCGGCGTCATGTCGGCGCGCAGGCCCAACATGCGTTGGCTCACCGGATCCATCAGGCGGAAGGTCTCTCCGGCGACTGCACTGCCGGCCCCGGCGAGCAGGCTTTCCTCGAACTCCAGCATAGGCGGCTTCACGCGCTCATAGCCATGGGCCTCGCAGCAGCCGATCAGGCGATCGACGGCCTCGGCCTCGGCGCGTGCATTCGGAGCCAGCAGATCGGAGAGGCCGGCCGGCAACAAGGCCTTCTGGCGTTCCTCGGACATGGCGGACTTGCCCTTCCAACGGGGGGTTGACGGTCGGCCGGCACTTGCCGCATCGCGCAAGCTGGATGACAAATGGCCTGAGCAAACGATAGAGCGGCGTCCTTGATAGCCAGGGCGGGCCCGCCAGCGCAAAGGGAAAGGTGAGTGTGGCGTCAGAACGCATGGCCGAAGGGCGAGAAGATTCGGGTGCGATGCAGCAGTCCCTGGCACGACTGAGCGGCGGCCACCGGTGTTGGATCGTCGGCTTGCTGCTCTTCGCTTCCCTGGCGATGCTGATCGCCGGATGGGCCACCCCGATCATGACTGTCGAGACCTTCGTCTTCATCGGCGATCAGGTTTCGATCCTGGATTCCATCTGGCGGCTGCTCGAGAACGGCGAGGTTTTTCTCTTCCTCGTGCTGACCCTTTTCTCCGTCATTTTCCCCATCGCTAAGCTGAGCACCGCCCTCTATCTCTGGTTCCTGGCACCGGTCACGCGTCCAGGCTTCCTGCGCACGCTCCATTGGATCGAGCTGCTGGGCAAGTGGTCGATGCTGGATGTCTTCGTGGTCGCGCTGATCGTCGTCGCACTGCAAATCTCGATCGTCTCCGACGTCGCGCTGCACGCCGGCATCTATCTTTTTACCCTGGCCGTCACCCTCTCGCTCGGCACGGTCTCCTATATTGCCGCCCTGGCAAAACGCGTGGCAGCCACGGCTGCCACCGAGGACCCTAAGGACCGATCACCATAACCTATCGCCGCGACGGACGTGCGCTGATGTCGCCCATCCCGGGCCCCTGCCAAAGCCTGCTGTTCCACCGCTTCGGAACGCCGGGCGCCGGTCGGCTGCGAAGCGACCGACATCGATGCCTGCGCCGTGCTGCGGACGCCGGTGAGCGGAATTCTGGCCTATCAAGTGGCCTTGGAAGAGCAAGTCGCCGCCGGACAGGTGATCGCAGAAGTGATCGATCCCACCGCCGCGCCGGGGGCGGCGCGGCTGCCGATCCGGGCTGAGACACCGGGCATCATTTTTACGCTTCGCGCCAACAAGCTGATGCTAGCCCATCACCCGATCGCCAAGATCGCCGGACAAGAAGCCTTGGCTGCCGGATCTGGCCTATAGCGGCGAGGATTAATACCGACGGGTATTTGTCCCAACCCTCGTCATGCCCGGTCGTGAACCAGGCATCCAGCGCCACTCTTTCCAGATCACCGGATCAAGTCCGGTGATGACGCCAGTGTTGTGAGTCGCAATCAGTGACCGTAAGTACAAAATCTAGGTCGGTTTGCCGGCATCCTTCTCCGGTACGCGTGCCGCCTCCTGCCGGCGCCTGGCCTCGATCAGGCTTTGAAAGAAGGACATGACGCCCATCTGATGGGTGGCGACCGAGGCCACCACGGCGGCGATGGCAACTGCCAGGGTGATCGAGAAGCCGCCAGTCAGCTCCACCACCATGACGATGGTCGAAACCGGCGCGCCCAAGACGACCCCGGCAACCGCCCCCATTCCGACCAATGCATAGGCACCGTCGTCGGTCAGGGCGAAGGGAAACACGAGAGCCGAGGCCATCCCGAAGGCAGCACCCAGCATGGCGCCTAGGACGACTGCCGGCGAAAACACGCCGCCGACGAACCCCGAAGCTATACAGAGCGCCGTCACCGCCAGTTTCAGCAGCAGGATCTGCACCACGACGAAGAGTGGGAAGTCACCGGCCAGCACCCGCGAGGTGGCCTCATAGCCTACCCCCAAGACTTCCGGCCGCCAAAGCACCGTCAAGCCCAGAATCACGCCGGCCAAGCCCGGCCAAGACCAACGCGGCAGACTGGTCCACAAGAAGACTCGGCGCAGACGAAAGATGCTCCACATGAAAGCAGCGGCCAGGAAGGCCGATAACATGCCCAGAACGAAGAAGGCCGGCAGCTCGGTGTAGCTGACGATGTGCCAGTTCGGCGGAATGGTGAAGGCCGGCGCATCGCCATAGACAAAATGGCCGAGCAGAGTCCCGATCGATGCGGCAATGGCGACCGGCGCAAAGGCGGAGAAGGCATAGCGGCGCACTACCAGCTCCAACGCAAAAAGCGTTCCGGCCAGGGTCGCATTGAAGGACACGGCCACGGCCGCCGCAACCGCACCGCCCATGATGAGGCGGCCGGCAGCAGCGTTCACGCGCAGCCAAGATGACAGCAGTCCGGAGAGGCCGGCAGCCAGATGTACCACCGGTCCTTCGCGACCGACCGAGGCACCGATACCCAGAGAGCTGACGCTGCCGACCGCGACTAGCAACGCATTGCGCAAAGGCAAGCGCGCCTCCCGCGAGCTGGCAGCCTCAATCACTTCGGCGACGCCTTGCGGCCGTCCACCCGGCAAGGCAAAACGAACGAAAAGACCCACACCGAGACCACACAGGCCTAAGACCAGAGGTGCCCACCACCAGATGAGGCTCGCCGTTGCGCTCGCCTTGAGCTCCAGATTGACGCCGTAGAAAAGATGGTTAAGCACCGAGACGGCTTCGCGGAAGGCAATGGCTCCACCGGCTCCCAAGGCACCGGCCAGAATGCCGATGCCACAGAGTAGTGGCAAAGGCAGGCCGGCGAGCGGATCGAGGCCGACAGGTTTGCACGGCAGAAGCAGGCTCACGGCGTCGTCTTGTCCCCCGTCCTCTTGACGGCAAGCGTTCTGCCCACTTCCAACGGCCTCGGCAGATCACGATGTCGGGAGACCAGGGCGGCTATCCTCTCCGCCACAACCGGCTCGAAGGGTGCGCTGCGTCTGGTCGACATATCGATGGAAATCTGCAGCCATTCGGAAGTGGCGGCTAGGAAACCGGATTCGGCGTTGTACATGTGATAGATTGAATGGACCCGCTTGCCGTCGAAGCCTAGAAATTGCGCGGTCACCCGCAAGGGATCACCCAAGTGCAGTTCGCGCTGCCAGGTAATGTGGGATTCTATGGCGAAGCTGCTGCGCCCACTCTCCTTGCGATGGCGCTCGGTCAAGCCGATTAGGTTGAAGACCTCGTCAACCGCCAGGTCGAAGGCCAGAACGTAGTAGGCCACGTTCATGTGGCCATTGTAATCGATCCACTCCGGCTGAACCGAATAGCCATCGATCGTCACCAACTCAGGCCCCATTCCCGCATTCAATCTCCTCTTGCACTCTCGCCCCATTCGAACGCGTCGCCTCTATTTTACTGCCACAGGGTGACCTCTAGAACACACCATTTCACGATGATCCCGAAGACACAATTGGCCACTCGCCCTTTGACACGCGAATGGGTATAACGCCTCGGTAGATTGGGGCTGCTATTGTGGCTGGAGTCTAGGGTAAGGGTCAAGATCAGGCCATCTAAAGGCTTGTCTTTGCCTGGGAAAACCCGCTAGGTGTTGGCCGAGGAGTAGGGTCGGCGAGAAGCAAGGAGTGGGAAGCGGTGAGCAGCGATTTTCTTTGCCGTCCGACAAAGGCCTGTATGGCCGGAATACTGGCTCTCTCCCTAGTCGGCGGCTGCGCCAGCAGCCAGGATCAGAACGCAAGCTTTGGTGACGACAACGATCCCCTAGAGTTCGTCAATCGTTTCACCTTTGCAATCAACGGTGCGCTCGACACCCTGGTGCTGCAACCGGCTGCGGCCACCTATCGTTTCCTACTGCCGGACCCGGTTCAGGACGGCGTGCGTAACGCCATGCGCAACATGGGCGCACCCGTGGTCTTTGCCAACGACCTCTTCCAAGGAGAGTGGGAGCGCACCGAAACCACGGCCATGCGCTTCCTGATCAACACCACCTTGGGTATTGCCGGCATTTTCGACGTGGCCGCCGAGTGGGGCTATGAGTATCACGACGAGGACTTCGGACAGACTTTGGCGGTCTGGGGTGTGGGCGAAGGCTTCTATCTGGTGCTGCCGCTGCTGGGTCCCTCCAGTGCCCGCGACACCGTGGGGCTGGTGGTCGACGGTCTGATCGACCCCTGGCCCTACGTGTTGGATTTTGCGACCGATCTCTCCGACGAGGAGATTACTTACACCTTCATCGGCCGCCGCGCTTTGGAGGGCATCGACCTCAGGGCACGAAACATTGAGGTGATCGACACCTTGAAGGCCGACTCCATCGACTACTATATCAGACTACGCTCTCTCTACCGTCAGAACCGGGAAGCGGAAATCCGCAACGGTCGTCCGGGAGAAATCCCGCTGCCGGACTTCGAGTTTGGAGAGGAATGACCAGCGTAAAGGCTTGATCCATGTTCACCTGCAAGCGCCGTTCTCTCTTTACCGCTCTTGCCGGAGCTATCATGTTGGCCTCGACCGGCAGCGCCTCGGCCCGGGCCGATATCGAATCGGAGGCCGACGCCTTCCTCACGCAGATGGGAAATCGCGCCATCAGCGAGCTTTCCGATACCACGGTCAGCGAAGCCAGGCGCGTGCAGAGCTTACGCAGCCTCCTGATCGACACCATCGATTTGCGCCTGGTCGCCCAGCAGGTCTTGGCACGCTACTGGCGTGCAGCCTCCGAAGAGGAGCGCAAACGCTTTACCATTGCCATGCGCGAGACCCTGATCGTCCGCTTCCTGCCGATTTTCGATAACTACAAGGGCAAGGCCTTCGACGTGTTCAGCACGCGCACCAGTACGCGCAACCCCAAGGTCGTCGGTGCCGTGACCAACATTCTGACCCTCGGCGATGACGTCGCCAGGATCGAGTGGTTTATGCACCAGGCCGGCAGCGGTCTTTTAATTTACGATTTCTCGGCCGAGGGCATTCGCCTAACGACCTCTCTGCAGGAAGAGTACAACGCTGTTCTGGGCGAGAACGGTGGCAGCGTCGCCGACCTCACCTCGAGGATCGAGGCGACCTTACCGCCGACGGCCGTCCTGCAGTAAGGCTGCGCACGCAGTCATCGAAACGATGAAGGGCTGCCGGTCAGAGCAGTCGGCAGCCCTTTTCTCTATCCTCGGCGCCGGCAATAACGCTGGCACTCCCGATCAATAGTGATAGTGCTCGCCCTTGAAGGGGCCTTGCTGCGGGACGCCGATGTAATCGGCCTGATCTGTGGACAGCTTGGAGAGCTCGACGCCGATCTTTGCCAGGTGCAGAGCGGCGACCTCTTCGTCCAGCTTCTTCGGCAGGACATAGACCTTGCGCTCATAGTCCTCCGGCTTGTTCCAGAGCTCGATCTGCGCCAGGACCTGGTTGGAGAAGGAAGCGCTCATGACGAAGCTGGGGTGGCCGGTCGCACAACCCAAGTTCACCAGCCGGCCCTCGGCCAGCAGCACCAGCTTCTTGCCGTCGGGGAACTCGATCAGATCGACCTGCGGCTTGACGTTGGTCCATTTGTAGTTCCTGAGCGCCTCGGTCTGAATCTCAGTATCGAAGTGGCCGATATTGCAGACGATGGCCCGGTCCTTCATGGCCCGCATGTGGTCGAGCGTGATGATGTCCTTGTTGCCGGTCGCAGTGACGAAGATGTCGCCCTGCGGTGCTGCGGTTTCCATGGAAACGACCTGATAGCCGTCCATCGCTGCCTGTAGAGCGCAGATCGGATCGATCTCAGTCACCATGACCCGACAACCGGCATTGCGCAGGGAATCGCAGGAACCCTTGCCGACATCGCCGTAGCCGGCGACGACCGCGACCTTGCCCGCCATCATCACGTCTGTGCCGCGGCGAATACCATCCACCAGGCTCTCGCGGCAGCCGTACTTGTTATCGAACTTCGACTTGGTAACCGAATCATTCACATTGATGGAGGGTGCCATCAGGGTGCCCTTCTTGGCCATCTCATAGAGCCGCAGCACACCTGTCGTGGTCTCTTCGGAGATGCCCTGGACCGCGGCCATCAGGTCGCGATGCTTCTCGTGCAGGATCTGGGTGAGATCGCCGCCGTCATCCAAGACCATGTTCAGGGCCCAGCCGTCGGGACCAGTCAGGGTCTGCTCAATAGCCCACCAGAACTCTTCTTCGCTCATTCCCTTCCATGCGAAGACCGGAACGCCGGCGGCGGCAACGGCAGCCGCAGCATGGTCTTGGGTGGAGAAGATGTTGCAGGAAGACCAGCGCACCGAAGCGCCCAGTGCGATCAGGGTTTCGATCAGAACCGCGGTCTGGATTGTCATATGCAGACAGCCGGCGATTCTGGCACCCTTCAGGGGCTTCTCTTTGCCATAGCGCTCCCTCAGCGCCATCAGGCCGGGCATCTCCACCTCGGCCAATTCGATCTCCTTGCCTCCCCACTCTGCGAGTGAGAGATCCTTAACCTTAAAGTCTTCGGCAGCCATGCCTCTTGCATCCTTCGTCAGATCAGTATTTGAGCGGAGACCTAGCAGCCACTTGGCGCGGCGACAAGAAGCAGCACGGCATAGCCACCGTGAGCGGCTTGAGGAGCCTCGCTCACAAGCCGGTGCGTAGGCTTGGGGTCCTGGATCCTGCGTGCTACTTCTTCCGGCAATGTAGATCCTCTTTGCCCTTCTCCTCGTGTCGAGTCTTCCCGCGCTCGGAGAGGAAACCCCGACCGGAGCGGCGCTTGGAGGCGAAACCAGCCGAGCCACGCGTGGTCTGGCCACCCTCTGCCTGCTGCCGGCCGCCAACCTCTCTTTCGAGGAGACGGAGCGCTTCTTTCGGGGCTTTCTGCTGTTCCATGGCGCCTGGGGCGAAGCGCCCGCACCGGAGCAGATCGGTACCGGCTTTGGACCGCTTTACAATGCCACCGGCTGTGGTGCCTGCCACCTGAACGACGGTCGCGGACCGGCACCGCTGGCGGGCCATCCGATCACCACGGCGCCCTTGCAGATCGCCCGCGACGCTCCCGATGGATGGGACCCGTACCCCACCCTGGGAGTCCAGCTCCAGCCGCTGGCGACAAGTGGTGCGAGCGAGGGTACCGCGACCCTCGAGTGGGAGGAGACGAGGTCTCTATGCCGACGGCAGCCTCTACCGACTGCGACACCCACTGTTGAGCATCTCCGCCAAGGATCTCGCTCCGAGCGATAGCCTTTCCCTACGGTCACCACCGGCGATGACCGGCTTGGGTTTGCTGGAGGCCGTTCCCCGCGAAACGATTCTGGACCTGGCGGATAAAAGCTCCGGCAAAGCCAGGTTCTTGGACTCGGGCCAACTCGGCCGCTTCAGCTGGAAATCTGGAAGCACCAGCCTTGCCGATCAGGTGGCACGCGCCGCGTTCGAGGGTATCGGCTTGACGTCCAGCGCCTTTGGACAGATAGCAGGCCAACCCGAGCTCAGCGACAAGGCTCGCGCGGATCTTGTCTTCTACAGCCGAACTCTGGCGGTTCCCTTGGCCGAAGGCCTTGCCGAACAGACCGGCGGTGCTGCACTCTGCGCTGGCTGTCACCGCCCCACCGTGACGACCGGCAATCATCCCCTCGCCGCACTATCCCACCAGGAGGTTCATCCCTAATAGCGACCTGCTGTTGCATGACATGGGAGATGGTTTGGCTGAGCGGACCCCGCCCCTCTGGGCGCTGGGTCGGGCCAAACAGATCGCCAACGCCTAGGCTTTGCTGCACGACGGACGGGCACGCAGCACTGGATCGGGCCGAGCAAGAGGCTTTGCTGGCTTTCCTCGCCGCCCTTTGACATCAGTCCTTTTCGTCGAAACCGCCGTCAATAAGCCCAACCAGTGCATCCAGGGCCTCCGGGCCCGCATGACCGTCGGTTTTGATCTGGACCTGAGAACCGGGCGCGGCTGCCAGCATGAGCAGCCCCATGATCGAGAGCCCCGAAACCCGCATGCCTTCCTTCTCGACCACCACATCGGCATCGAAACCGCTAGCAAGCTTGACGAACTTGGCAGCCGCGCGGGCATGCAGGCCGCGTCGATTGACGATGGTCACTTGCTGTTGGGGCATGAAGTGTCTTCCTGTCGACAGCCGTTTGCCGAAGCTTAGCGAGACTGCCACGGCGATGGCCGGCCAAAGCGAGCTTCCGGCCGGCATTGCCAGGTCCGAGGCAGGACACCCCGACCTATCGAACTATGCTGTCGTTCTAACCGGAGCCGACCAGTTTACGGTCGATGGCGGCGTTCTTGATCGAACGTTGCAGCTTCTCGAAGGCACGGACCTCGATCTGGCGCACCCGCTCGCGCGAGATGTTGTAGACCTGACTGAGGTCCTCCAGGGTGGTGGGGTCGTCCTTCAGCCGCCGCTCTTCCAGGATATGACGCTCGCGGCCGGTCAGGGCCTCCAGCGCCGCCATCAGAAGCTCGCGCCGCTTACCCAGCTCGTCGCTCTCGGCCAGCTGCTGCTCCTGATCGATGGCATTCTCGTCGACGAGCCAATCCTGCCACTCGCCATCGCTGTCGATACGCAGCGGCGCGTTCAAGGAATGATCCGGCGCCACCAAGCGGCGGTTCATCTGCACCACGTCGTCTTCCCGCACCGAGAGCGTCTCGGCGATCTTCTTCACATGCTCGGGCTTCAGATCGCCGTCTTCGATCGCCTGCATCTGTCCCTTGAGACGACGCAAGTTGAAGAAAAGCTTCTTCTGAGCGGCTGTGGTGCCCATCTTCACCAAGGACCAGGAGTGCAGGATGTATTCCTGAATCGCCGCGCGAATCCACCACATGGCATAGGTCGCCAAGCGGAATCCGCGGTCGGGATCGAAGCGCTTGACCGCCTGCATCATGCCAACATTGCCTTCCGAGATCAGCTCGGATACCGGCAGGCCATAACCACGGTAGCCCATAGCAATCTTGGCGACGAGACGAAGGTGACTGGTGACCAGCTGGTGTGCTGCATCGACGTCCTCCTTCTCCTGCCAGCGCTTCGCCAGCATGAACTCCTGATCGGCTTCCAGCATGGGGAAGCACCTGATTTCCTGCAGATAGCGACCGAGATTACCCTCGCCTACTGCCAAAGGAATGTTAGTACGTGCCATGACGGCCTCCTTACTCTTTCTTCCAGGCCCGTTAGCAGCACCTGGCGGTCCAGCCCAAATCAGACTAGATTAATCATCATTAAAGGCCATAATGCTGAGTATGTCCAGCAAAGATTGATGATCTTCAGGCAAAGACGAGAAGAATTTAAGGCACTTTCCGGATAAAGGATGCAGAAATCCCAATTCCTCGGCATGCAGCGCTTGACGCCTGAAAGTCTGCACCGCGGCGCGGGCTTCTAGCGACAGGGCTTTGCGTCGCGCCGGACTGACCCGCCCGTAGAGCGGATCGCCGATAAGACCGTGACCCAGTTCGGCCAGGTGCACGCGGATTTGATGGGTGCGGCCGGTTTCCAACCGACAGCGCACTTGGGCGGCGGCTCCGCCGCCAAGGCTTTTCAAGACCTTGTAGTGGGTGACTGCCTCTCGCCCGCCCTTAGACCGCAAAGCCATCTTCTGGCGCTGCTTGGGATGGCGGCCGATGTTGCCTTCGATCCGACCCTGCATCTGCACCGGCAAACCCCAGATCAGTGCCTGATAGCTGCGCTGAACGCTGCGTTCCGAGACCTGGGTAACCAGACTTTGATGGGCGGCATCGCTCTTGGCTGCAACCAGCAAACCGCTGGTGTCCTTGTCCAACCGATGCACGATACCCGGCCGCTTGACCCCGCCGACGCCTTGCAGGCTGTCGCCGCAGCGCGCCAGCAAGGCATTGACCAGCGTACCGCTGGAATTGCCGGGTGCCGGATGCACCACCATCCCGGCCGGCTTGTCGATGACGATCACGGCCTCGTCTTCATAGACCACGTCGAGTGCAATAGCCTCCGCCTGCGGCTTGGCCGGTGCGGCTGCCGGCAAAAAGACGGTGAGAGCCTGACCTTGTTTGACCTTGCCGGAGGCTTCCCCTAATGTCCCGGCCGCGTCGTTCACGCAGCCCTCGGCGATCAAGCTTTGGATGCGAGTGCGCGATATAGCTGGCAGGTGATCGGCCAGCGCCGTCGTCAGAAAGCGGTCGAGCCGCACTCCGGCGTTTTCTTCGGTCACGGTGACGACGATAGATTGCTCTGAGGTCATGAGGCTGCGTGTGTGTCCAATGAATGTGGTGGCACGATGAAGGCTTTGAAAGCCATCGCGATCATCATGGGAATCTTGATCGTCACCGTCTTCGCCTTCGTGGTCGTCACCATCGTCGGGCGAGTCGGCGGCGACAATCCGGCAAGGCAGCTTGGCACGGTCACCCTGGAGGCGGTAACCGACTGTTCTCTGGCCAATGCCTGGAGTGACGAGGGTTTGCTCTACCTGCGACTGGAAGGCGTAGAGACCTCGAACTGCGCGGCTATCTTGCTGATCGACCCCAAGAGCGGCAAGGAAGTCGGGCGCATCAGGCTTGGCCAAAACTCTGTCGCCGTCGAGTAGGAGCATGACAATGGATTTTCGGTCCGACAATGTCTGGGGCGCCTCCCCGGAGATCCTGGCGGCGCTTGCCGATGCCAACAGCGGCAGTGCCGGTGCCTATGGCGTCGACGACTGGACTCAACGTCTGAAGAAACGCTTCGCCGAGGTCTTCGAGACCACTGTCGAGGTCTTTCCCGTCGGTACCGGCTCCGCCGCCAATGCCTTGGCTCTCTCGGCCATGGCGCTCCCTTGGGGCATGATCTATTGCCACAAGGATGCACATGTTCAGGTCGACGAATGCTGCGGACCGGAGTTCTTCACCGGCGGCGCTAAGCTGTTACCGCTCATGGGGAGCCAGGGCAAGCTTCTGGCCGATGAGCTGAAAGACGTTATCAGCGGTGACAGAGATGTCCACCGTCCCCAGCCAGCCGGCATCTCGATTACCCAAGCGAGTGAAAGCGGCACGATCTATCGGCCAGACGAGATCGCCGCGCTTTCCAGTGTTGCCAGGGAGAATGGGCTCTCCTTGCATATGGACGGCGCCCGTTTCGCCAATGCACTGGTCAGCCTGAATGCCAGCCCGGCAGAGACAACCTGGAAGGCTGGCGTCGATTTGCTGTCCTTCGGGGCGACAAAGAACGGCTGTTTTGCCGGTGAGGCGCTCTTGGTTTTCACCCCGAAGCTCGCCGAGACCTTGGCCTTTCGGCGCAAACGGGCAGGCCAGCTCTTCTCCAAGATGCGGTTCTTCTCGGCACAGCTTCTCGCCTATCTCGAAGGGGATCTTTGGCTGCGCAATGCAAGACGTGCCAATGCAGCGGCAACCGCTTTGGCCGAGGGGTTGCTTGCAGCAGGCGCAGTTCTCGCCTTTCCGGTAGAAGCCAACGAGGTTTTTGCGCAGCTCCCCAACAGTCTGGCCGAACACCTGCGGGAAGCCGGGATGCGCTTCTATCCCTGGCCGGCAGCCGGGCCGGGCGGGCATCGCTTCGTCGCCTCCTTCATGAGCGACGAGGCGGAGATAAGAGGCTTCTTTTCCGCGCTCTAGATGTGGAGTCTCGACAGGTTGTTGACGTTGGTGCCTAGTCAGATGAGGTATATGACATGGCATAAGCCCATTCGCGCTAGGATGACTGGATGATCCACTCTGCCTTGCCGTTGGTTGGCGATACGGGAATGGTTGCCGACACATACGTGAACGAATTCCCAACCGGTACCGCGTCCCCTGGACTGGCCATGGCGATCACCGGTGATACGATGGCCCACGCGGTCGAACTTGCCCAGCTTCTCGATATCGATGTGTATCCTCTCGCCGGACGCGGCGCGCTCATAGCGAACCACCGGCTCCTGCGGTTCCAGGTCCCGCCAGCAGTTGAGACCGTGGCGCTTGAGAATACGCCCTGCCGTCGCCCGCGAAACAACGGTCTGTTTGGATATCCGATCGAACGTTCGGCGCTGCCTGCGCAATTCAACAACCCGCGCCTCAATCGCGGCACAGGTCCGTGTTGGGCTTTGGAAGGGGCGCGAGGAGCGATCTCTCAGCCCGGCCAGGCCTTCCTGGCGATGCCGCTTGCGCCATTTGTAGACCGTGCGCACCGACACACCCGTGGCTGTAGCAACATCTCGGGGGTGGTTGCCGCGTTCAAGAGGGGCAATCGATAATTCTCGACCTTTCGGGGTTAAACGGGCATTGTGGTGAATGTTCATTCGGTTCTCCTGAAAAAGCTTCGTTGTCATAAATTCAGCCTTTCAGAGCAGGATCGAATGAACAACCTCGTGAATAATCACATCTAGCGCGGTTCAGGCGACCACAGGATCACCCAAACCGCTCTATTACATCGTTTCAAAAGCAAATCGTCGTCGCAGATGTTTCCGTCTGCTCGGGATTTACTCTAGTCGTCAGTTTTGTCGCAGCTCCAGACAGGATCCTTCAAAGTCTCGAGCATCGCGGCATGCGCAGCCAACTCCTCTGGCGAGGCCTCGTGTCGGCGTGGCGGTCGGACCTCGCTTTGCGTCTGCGTCACGAGCACCACCGGCCCGGCCGTGGCCCGCTCTTCCTTGGCCAAAAGGAACTGTGGCTGACGTCCGCCGATCAGTTCCAAGTAGACCCCTGCCAGCAGTTCACAATCGAGCAAGGCGCCATGGTAGGTGCGCACCGAGTTGTCGATAGCGAAGCGGCGACAGAGGGCATCTAGGCTCACTTGCGCACCGGGAAAGCGACGCCGGGCCATCTCCATCGTATCCTTGGCGCGCGAGGCTGGAAGGCTCGGGAATCCGGCTGCCTTGAACTCGGCATTCAAGAACTTCATATCGAAGCTGGCGTTGTGGATGACCAGGGTGGCATCGCCTAGAAAAGTCACCAGATCTTGGGCGATCGCGGCAAAAACCGGCTTGTCGGCGAGAAAAGCCTCGCTCAGACCATGAATGCGCTCGGCCTCCTCCGGCATGTCGCGCTCGGGATTGATGTAGCGGCGGAAGGATTCCCCGGTCGGCAGGTGATTGACCATCTCGATCCCGGCAACTTCCACGATCCGATGGCCGGATTTGGGATCGAGGCCGGTTGTCTCGGTATCGAGCACAATTTCCCGCAATCTCATCTTCTTCTCCTCCTAAGCGCTACCACCCCGAATGCCGGCCCCCAGACTCGGCCGGTCTTGCTGCGTTCCAGCGCCAGAATCTGGCTCAGAGCACGCAAGGCTTCGCCCTTGTCCAAGCCAGTCCGTACCACATAATCGGCCTGTCGGCGTCGCTGCAACTCACTGGTTTGGCGTCGCAAGATCGTAGCCAGCTTCTCTTCGCTCATGCCGGCTCTCGAGAGCGCGCGCTGTCGCTGCAGAAATGCCGGAGCACTGACCACCAGCACGGCGTCGCAGAACGCTTGGCCACCGGTCTCGTAGAGCAGGGGAATATCCAGCACCACCAAGCCCTGGCGGCGCCTGGCCATGGCTGCGAGCCAACGGCGCGTCACCTGACGCACCAAGGGGTGCATAATCGCTTCCAGCTGTTTCAGCTTCTCCGGCGCGCCCAGCACCAGTCGCCCAAGGCGCATCCGATCGACCGCTCGCTCGACGACTGCATCGGGAAAGACCGCTGCGATCGGTGCTACCGCTCCTCCACCGGTACCATAGAGCCGATGCACGGCGGCATCAGCATCGTGAACCGGAACAGCCTGCCGCACAAGCGCCTTAGCAACCGTCGATTTACCCATGGCGATGCCGCCGGTCAGGCCGAGAATGCGCATTGCGTTAGCCTAACACAGCTTGACGCAAATCCTGATCCACCTGTGGTTCGACTCCGAACCAGGCGGCAAATCCCGGCCGCGCCTGATGCAACAGCATGCCTAGCCCGTCGACCGTGGGATTGCCCCGCATTGCGGCAGCTTGCAGAAGCGGCGTCCGCAAGGGTATGTAAACTAGGTCAGTCACCAAGGCGGCCTTCGGCAGTCTCTGGAGCGCAAGATCCAAAGGTCGCTGACCCTGCATGCCGAGGCTCGTCGTGTTCACCAAAAGACCGATGCCCTCCAGGGCGGCTTCGCGCACCTCCCAAGGGCAGGTCCGGGCGCCAAACTCTCCGGCCAAACGATCGGCACGCTCGGCGGTTCGGTTCGTCAGGACGACCTCGGATGCGCCACCATCGAGCAGGCTCCAGAGAACCGCGCGTGCCGCACCGCCGGCACCCAGAACCAAGCAGCGCTTACCGGTAGGTGTCCAAGCCGCACACTCCCAAAGATTGGTGAGGAACCCGAAGCCGTCGCTATTGTCGCCGAGAATCCCATACTCCTCGACGATCAAGGTGTTGGCAGCGCCGATGGCCTCAGCCTGCGGGGTCAGGCGACTGCAGAGGCTAAGCGCCTCTTCCTTATGCGGAATGGTGACATTGGCACCGCAAAATCCGAGGACCGAAAGACCCTCCAATGCCGCTGCCAAGCGGCCGGGCGGAACCGCCAGCGGGAGGTAGGCACCATCGATGCCGTAGCGGTCTAACCAATACCCGTGCAGGAGCGGCGAGCGAGAGTGACTGATCGGCCAGCCGATGACGCCGGCCAACTTGGCCTTGCCGCTAAGCCTCATCGCTGCAGAATCCCGCGATCACGCAGAAAGTCCAGCAAGGGCAAGAGAGGAAGTCCTTGGATGGTGAAGTGGTCACCCTCGACGGCAGTGAAGAGCTGCACGCCCTCGGCCTCCAACTGATAGGCGCCGACGCTCTCCTTCGCCCGCTCGCCGAAGCGCGCGACATAGTCGTTGATGAAAGCCGGAGTCATCCGACGCATGGTCAGCCAGGCCTCGGATCGCCGATGCCAAATCCTCTCACCGGCAAGACAGATGACCGCTGCCGTGGACAGCCGATGTCGACGTCCAGCCAGACGCCTCAGGTGATCGGCGACTCTAGCCGCATCGGCCGGCTTGTCGAACCAATGGCCTTCGCAATCCAGCATCTGATCAGCACCCACCACCAGAGCAGCCGGCTCGCGCAAAGAGATCTGACGCGCTTTCACCTCAGCCAACGCCTCGGCGGCCTCCATCGCATCGACACCCTCGACCTTCAAGCTTTCCTTGATCTCGCTCTCGTCGACCGCGGGTGGGACTTGCCGAAAGGGAACTCCGGCCACTTCCAAAAGACGTCCACGGGTTCCGCTCCCGGACGCCAGAACCAAGTCGTCAGACACGCGAGACACCTCCATCGATCTGCTGCAGGTAGTTGAGGATCGAAGCCGCCGTCTCTTCGATCGAACGGCGGGTCACATCGATCATCGGCCAGCCATGCTTGACGAAGAGACGTCGGGCCCACTTCAGCTCGTCCTGAACGCGCTCCAATTCGGCATAATCGGTTTCCGACTCGACCTGGCCCAAGTGGCGCAAACGGGTTCGCCGGATTGCCGTCAAGACCTTCGGATCGGTGGTAAGACCGACGACCAGAGGACGACCGGTCCGCCCGCTCTGTACCATGACCGAGGCTGGCAGGTCGACCCCCGGCACCAAGGGAATGTTCGCCGCCTTTACTCCGCGATTGGCCAGATACATGCAGGTGGGTGTCTTCGAGGTTCGAGAAACACCGATCAGGATCACATCGGCGAATTGGTAATCCTCCGTCGCCTGCCCATCGTCGTGCGCCAAGGAGAAATGCACCGCGTCGATCCGCTTGCGATAGTCCTCATCCATCACGTGTTGAAGACCCGGACGCCCCTTGATCGGAGCGCGAAACTGCCCGGCCAGCAGGTGGATAACTGGATCCAGGACCGCAATGGTCGGCACTTCGAGCCGCTCGCAGCCGTCCAGAAGTCGGCGCCGCATGCCTTCATTGACCAGGGTGAAGAGTACCGGACCCGGATTGGCCTCAATGGAGCCCAGGACCCGATCGACCTGACCGACCGTTCGGATCAGCGACCAGACATGCTCTACCGGTTCGACGCCATCGAACTGCACTAGGCAAGCGCGGGCGACCGAGGCGATGGTCTCTCCCGTTGCATCGGAAACCAAGTGCAGATGGTGGATAGATTCCAGCATTGCGTGAATATCTCCGGATCTTGCATGAACGCTAGGATTAACTGTCCCCGAAACGTGCCGCAATCTCCACAGCTCCATCCACTTGGGCATAGCCGCGAGCGTGAAAGGCGGACAGTTCGATCTTATCCCCAGGATTCAGGCAAGGCTGCCTGGCTCGAGACTCTCAAGCGACAGCTCGGCTTTCCGCCCCTATCCCTGAAATCCTACCCAGATTCCCTGAAATCCTACCCAGATCGATCGGACCCTCGTCAAACTGTGGACAATCCAGTGGAGAGAATCGCCCTCCCCTCTCTCCCCCTATCCAACTATCACTTCAAACAAAACTAACCTTTAAGAGTCTTCGTTTGGATTATCGGGAAAAGCATGGCAGTTAAGGCGCATGATGGCCAGCTCAGAGATAAAACCGCTCTTGGATTGCCTTCTCAACGGACGAGGCGAGCGACCGCCGATCTGGCTCATGCGCCAGGCCGGACGCTATCTACCAGAGTATCGAGAGATGCGGGCAGAAGCCGGGAGCTTCCTCGAGCTTTGCTACCACCCCAAAATGGCAGCCGAAGTCACGATCCAGCCGCTTAGACGCTTCGATCTGGATGCAGCCATCATCTTCTCGGACATCCTGGTGATTCCCCAGGCATTAGGCCAAGAGCTTTGCTTTCAGGAGAGAGAAGGCCCAAAGCTGGGTGCACTGGAGGCCATACCGCGCCTTAGAGAAGCGGATTTTCTGGCCAAGCTCGCGCCGGTCTACGAGGCCCTGTCTCTGGTCTCGGCTAAGCTGGATCCTGCGGTCACGCTGATCGGTTTCGCAGGTGCGCCCTGGACATTGGCCTGTTACATGATCGATGGCCAAGGCGGCGGCGGATTTCCGCAGGCACTGGCGACCATGCGGGAACGACCAACTCTTTTCGGCCAGTTGATCGATAGCCTGGTCGAGAGCATCGCTCTGCACCTCTCGCAACAGATCCAGGCCGGTGCGGAAGTCATTCAGCTCTTCGATTCCTGGGCCGGTCTTCTGCGGGACGACGAGGTCGACGCCTGGTCCCTGGCGCCCTCGCTGCGCATTACCGGCGAGATCGCACGGCTACATCCCGAAGTCCCGGTGATCCTCTTTCCAAGGCAAGTCGGCCAAGGTGCTCTGCAACTTCTGGCAGAGGATGGTCGCCCGGCAGGACTTTCGCTCGACCAGGATCAGGATCTGTTATGGGCTGCGGAAAGCCTGCAGCCTCGCATCGCTCTGCAAGGCAATCTGGCACCGGAGACGCTGCGCGAAGGCGGTGAGGCCTTGGAACGCGAGACCCGGCGGGTTCTGGAATGTTTCTCGCAGGGACCGCACATCTTCAATCTCGGCCATGGCGTGCTGCAGCATACACCACCGGAACAGGTTGCCGCGCTTGTCGAACAGGTTCGCCGCTTTAAGTCTTGAGGTCATGCAACAAGACTTCCGCAGCGCCATCATCCTCTTCAATCTGGGCGGCCCCGATTCCCTGGAAACGGTTCAGCCATTTCTGCGCAACCTCTTCAGCGATCCCGCGATCATCCGCTTGCCCTGGCCGCTGCGCATGCTGGCGGCCAAGCTGATTTCCTCCAAGCGAGCTCCGGTGGCGCGCGAGATCTATGCCGAGATGGGTGGCGCTTCACCGATCCTGTCGAACACACGGTCGCAGGCCGATGCCTTAGCCGGAGCCCTTGCTGACCTCGGAGAGATCGCGGTCTTTCCGGTCATGCGCTATTGGCATCCACGCGCCGAGCAGGTGGCAAGGGAGGTCGCTGCCTTCAAACCGGATCGCTTGGTTCTGCTGCCACTCTACCCGCAGTTCTCGACGACCACGAGCGGTTCTTCCCTGCAGGAATGGAAAAGCGTAGCTCAAGCTGTCGGTCTGGAAGCTCTTCCAACCCACACGGTCTGTTGCTATCCCGACGAACCGGGCTTCGTCGATCAATTGGTGGACCTGATCGAGCCTCGTCTGAAGGAAGCCTCTATTGAGGGCCCGCCGCGTCTCTTGCTGTCGGCACATGGTTTGCCGGAGAAGATCGTGGCGGCCGGCGATCCCTATCAGTGGCAGGTGGAACGGACTGCCGAGGCCCTCAGGAGGAAGCTGAATCAGCCGGATTTGGACTTGGTGGTCTGCTATCAGAGCCGCGTCGGGCCCATGAAGTGGCTAAGCCCTGCCACGATTGACGAGGTCAGGCGCGCCGGAGCCGAGAAGAAACCCTTGGTTCTGGCGCCAATTGCCTTCGTTTCAGAACATTCGGAAACGCTTGTCGAGCTCGACATCGAGCTGGCTGAGGAGGCTAAGACCAGCGGTGTTCCCTGCTACCTTCGTGTCCCGACCGTCGATGCCGGCGAGGCCTTTATCAGGGGCCTGGCAGAATTGGTGCGCGCTGCTCTGGCGCGGGGACCGGGATTGAGTTCTTTGGCCGGAGGACGGCTTTGCAGTGCCGATCGCTCCGGCTGTCCCTGTGCACTTACATGAGATCTAAGCAATGGACGACTTTTTGAGCGGCAGCTACCTCTGGTTCAAGGCGATCCATGTGGTTGTGATCATCGCCTGGATGGCCGGCTTGCTCTATCTGCCTCGCCTCTTCGTTTATCACTGCGAGGTCGCATCCGGCTCAGCCGAGAGCGAGCGCTTCAAGGTGATGGAGCGCAAGCTGCTGTGTTTCATCATGAATCCGGCGATGATGCTGGCCTGGATTTTTGGGCTTCTGACCGCCTTCTCGATCGACGCCTGGAGCAACGGCTGGTTCCACGCCAAACTGCTCTTCGTCATCTGTCTACAGGTGTCTCACGATATGATGTCGCGCTGGCGGCGCGCCTTCGCCGAGGATCGGAACGTCCATAGCGCCCGTTTCTTCCGCATGATCAACGAGGTTCCAACCTTGTTGATGATCAGCATTGTGATCCTCGTGATCGTGAAACCCTTTTAGGCAGGTGGTTGCCAGAGCGCTTGAAGTCGGCTGTAGGTTGCATGAAATCGACGACCTGTCGGGGAAGCAGCCATCCGGCTGGAGCAAGGCAATGCGTTTATGGGACACACCTAAGCTTTGTGTTTGCCTGCCTGCTGAGCAGTGGCGCTGCCCTCTCTCAGGTACCGGAGGCCTATCGCGATGGTTCCTACTACGAGGAGATCGCCCGCGACGTTGCGTAGCTGAACATTCCGGCTGAGTCCGGACGTGATGTCGGCTGCGTGAACAACGTCTATGCCCAAAATCCCTGAACGATCCTCATTGCAGAGTTGGTACCCGAAGAAGAAGTTCTCGAACTAGATACAGCGAGTCCCCCGGAAGAATCGTTGCGTGAGATCGCAGATCTACCACCGGACGCAGAGGTTGCTAAGCCCAGCGAGACGGTTCCTCAAGTACGCCCAGTGGCGCGAGCTTGAAGTTGACTTCCATGCCAACTAACTGCGCAGATGGCATCCTTTCGCGTGTGATCGAAATCTGTTGACTTGCGAAGGAGGCCCGGGCTACCCACATGTCGACGGAAGCGGAACTCGGCTTCCGACCCACCTATCCCAGGTTTCTTACAAGAACAGGACTGCACGCACCGCGTTTCCGCAAAGGAAAGGCATGACGGGCAAGTGACCCATCCGTTCTGATAAGACCGACCAGATTCCATTTTCCGCCGTTCGGTGCAAAGACAAGGCTGCAAGGACGCTGTCGTGAATCTTCAAGAACTAAAAACCAAAACCCCGCAAGAACTCCTCTCTTTGGCCAAAGAGCTAGATATCGAGAACGCCAGCATATTGCGCAAGCAAGATATGATGTTTGCCATCCTGAAACAGCTTGCCGAGAATGGCCAGGAGATATCTGGTGGCGGTGTGCTGGAAATTCTACCCGATGGCTTCGGTTTCCTCCGCTCACCGGAAGCGAATTATCTACCGGGACCCGACGATATCTATGTATCACCCTTGCAGGTACGGCGCTTTGCCTTACGGATTGGCGATACGGTAGAGGGTCAGATTCGTTCGCCGAAGGAAGGCGAGCGTTACTTCGCGCTCCTCAAGCTCTCGACTATCAACTTCGACGGGCCGGATTCGGCCCGCCATCGGATCAACTTCGACAATCTGACGCCGCTCTATCCGGATGAGAAGATCTCGCTGGAGATGGACGTGCCCACGCGCAAGGACATGACGCCTCGGGTGATCGATCTGGTGGCGCCGCTCGGCAAGGGCCAGCGTGCCCTGATCGTGGCGCCGCCGCGAACCGGCAAGACCATGATCCTGCAGAACTTGGCGCGCTCCATCGCCGCCAACCATCCCGAGGTTTATCTTCTGGTGCTGCTAATCGATGAGCGCCCGGAGGAAGTAACCGACATGGATCGCTCGGTCAAAGGCGAAGTCGTCTCCTCGACCTTCGATGAGCCGGCACAGCGCCATGTCCAGGTCGCCGAGATGGTGATCGAGAAGGCCAAGCGCCTAGTCGAGCACAAGAAAGACGTGGTGATCCTGCTGGATTCCATTACCCGCCTGGCCCGCGCCTACAACACCGTGGTGCCTTCCTCGGGCAAAGTGCTCACGGGTGGCGTCGACGCCAATGCATTGCAGCGCCCCAAGCGCTTCTTCGGTGCTGCTCGAAACATCGAGGAAGGCGGTAGCCTGACCATCATCGGTACCGCGTTGATCGACACCGGTAGCCGTATGGACGAGGTCATCTTTGAAGAGTTCAAGGGCACCGGCAACTCCGAGATTGTCTTGGATCGCAAGCTGGCCGATAAGCGCAGCTTCCCGGCGATCGACATTGGCAAGTCTGGTACCCGCAAGGAGGAGATGCTGGTCGCAAAAGCGACCTTG
The DNA here is from genome assembly GCA_965202755.1 of Rhodospirillales bacterium. Classification (GTDB taxonomy): domain Bacteria; phylum Pseudomonadota; class Alphaproteobacteria; order Kiloniellales; family JACOMY01; genus JACOMY01. Next base: position 112,552 of record CBDBCL010000007.1, read on the forward strand.
ACCAAGATGTGGGTGCTGCGCCGCATCCTGATGCCGATGGGCATCACCGATTCCATGGAGTTTCTGCAGGATAAGCTGAAGCACTCCAAAAACAACAGCAACTTCTTCGATTCGATGAACCAGTAGGGGGGCCTGGAGCAAATCCCGAGCACACGGCAGCGTATGCGACGACACTTTGCTTTCGAATCAAGGTCTAACGATTCCAAAAGCGGGGATCGAAGAGTACCAGCACAGTGAGGATCTCCAATCTGCCCAACACCATCAGCAGTGAGGATATCCATTTTGCCGAGTCCGGAAGCGGGCCGAAGGTGCCGGCCGGACCGATGGTCGGACCCAATCCCGGACCGACATTGGTGATCGCGGTTACTGCGCCTGAGAGTGCGGTGATGAAGGAGATGCCGGTCGAGGCTAGGGCGGCTGCACCCAGGCCGATCAGCGCCAGCACGATGAAGAGATAGACGCAGACCGATTGTGCGATCTCGGCCGGCAAGGGCTTCTTGTTGTACCGTCTGGTGACGATCCGCTTGGGATCCAGGGTCTGCTCGATCTGCCGCCTGACCTCGCGGCTCAAGATTTGCCAGCGGAAGATCTTGAGGCTGCCGGTCGTCGAACCGGTGCAGCCACCCAGCATCATCAGGAAGAAGAAAAAGGGTGTGGCGACCGAGCCCCAGAGCTGGAAGTCGGTCGAGGCATAGCCGGTCGTCGTTGCGATCGAGGTGATGTTGAGCGCAGCAAAACGCATGCTGCGCTCCAGCTCTCCATAGATGTCTCCCAGCCACAGCAACAGGCCGGCCGAGAGAACCAGGACGCCCCATATCTTCACGAAGGCTCGCACCTGACTGTCGCGCCAGAGTGCACCCGGCCGTCTGTAGAAAGCACGGACCATCAGCACGAAGGGCAGACTGCCGGCGATCATGAAGAGTACGCAGACCCACTGCGCGCGCGCATTGAAGCCGCCCATGGAGAGGTCCGAGGTCGAGAATCCGCCGGTGGCTACTGTCGTCATCGAATGGACGGCCGCATCGAAGAGCAGCATACCGCTCATCCAATAGGCGGCGAAGCAAAGCGTCGTCAACAGCAGATAGATCAAGCCGATGGCCGCGGCCAACTGCGAGGCTCGCGGCAGTACCTTGTCGGAGCGATCGGAAAATTCGGTTCGCATCAACTGCATGCCGCCGATCTTCAGCAGCGGCAGGATGGCTATTGCGATCATGATGACGCCGAGCCCCCCCATCCACTGCAGCAGGCCGCGCCAGAGCAGGATGCCGCGAGGCATGGAATCCAGTCCAGTCAGGATAGTCGAACCGGTCGTCGTCAATCCGGAGACGGCTTCGAAATAGGCATCGGCCCAGCCGAGGTTCTGATGCCCCCACAAGAGCGGCAGGGATGCGAACAACGGCAGGCCGAACCAGCAGAGCGGTGTTAGTACGAAGGCTTGCGGCAGGGTCAGGTTGCGGCTGGCAACGCGAAAGGTAAGGGCCAAACCGCCACCCAGAAAGATGATCACTACGCCAGAGGCCAGAAAGATCGGCGTATCGGGTCCCTGATTGACCCAATCGGCCAAAGCCGGAAAGAGGCACAGCACGCCAAGAACCATGACGAACAAACCGAAGACGTGGCCGATTAATTTGAAATCCAATGCGGACTCCCCAGGTCGCAGCCGGCGATCACATGCTACAGTGGGGCCAGTTTAGGCCGCGCTTGCTCATGTGTCTTGCTTGCGTAAAAGGAATTCACGGCCGACCTTGACGCGCGGCACCCCGTCATAGGCAACGATATCCGCCGTCGCGTAGGTCTCGCCCCAGCGCGCCGGTAGAAAACTACCGCTGCCGATGACATCGACCGGAACCCCGGCGTCGGCCATCAGGCGGCATTTGCGCGGATCGAATCCGGAAGAGGCGACCAGCTTCACCTTGTCGAAGCCGGCCTCGTCAAGCTTCTCGCGCATGTACCAGAGCGCGGCTGCGGTGACGCCGGCGCCGACCAGGTAGCGCAGTTCTTCTTCGTTGCGATAGCCGCGGATGGCGGCCGGTGCATTGCGCTCCAAGACAGCATAGGACACCGTCGGATCCAGGCCCTCGACATAGCGGCTACCCGGGGTGTCGAGGCGCACGGAAAGCGTGCCTGCCACGGCACGCTCTGGAAAGTGATCGGCGACGGCCAAGCTGTCAGTCACCTCCCGGGCGAAGTAGTCGACCAAGACCGTCATCGGCTCGTCCGGAAAGAGCTGATCGTACATCTCCGAGGCGCGCAGGGTGGAGCCGGCAAATCCGATCAGGGCATGCGGCATGGTACCCAATCCGCTCTCGCGGTCGAAGAAGTGCGCAGTGGCGTCGGTCGCATTACCGATGAAGCCGATGGCGTCCACCTTGCGCCGCGCCCGCTTCGACCCGACCGAAGCGGCATAGGCCATCACCTCCGCCATCTCGGTGCCGCAGCAATGGCGAGCATCCATCGCCAGGAAGGAGACCTTCGGCAGATTCGCGCACATGGTGTAGGCGTTGAAGGCCGCAACGCAGGCCGGTCCCAGTTTTTGCAGCAAGAGGGTTTCCAGATCGACCAGTTCGGCAAAGCGGCCGGTCAGATAGAAGATCGGCTCGCCGGCGCCGACCCATTTGCCTTCCGGATGGGTAACCTCGATCTCGATCTTGGCACCGCGCTTCTCGGCGACGCCTTCTAGCCAAGCGAGCGCCAGACGCGGCGCGGAAATCACCGGGCGGCGCATGAAAACCGCATAGGTGACCTCGCAATCGCCGAAGGTTTCGACCACCGCCTTGGTGCGCCGGAAGTAGTGGTCGGTCCAGCGGGACACTTCGTTATCGGCCTTGGGCCACTGGCTTGCGAGTTCCTGAGGGCCCTCGACGATGGGACGCGCCATGACCTTGTTCTCCTTAAGACTCGTTCCCGGATGTCTGGCCTAGAGGGTCAGCATGATTTTGCCGATATGGGTCGAAGACTCCATCAGAGCGTGTGCTTCGGCAGCACGTTCCAGCGGAAAGCTCTTGTGAATTAGGGGCTGCATCTCGCCCTTCTCCAGCAATGGCCAGATCTTTTCCAGGAGCTTCTCGGCGATCGCTGCCTTGAAGTCGACCGAGCGGGCCCGCAGGGTGGAGCCGGTGATCGTCAGCCGCTTCAGCATCACCGGTAGAAAGTTGACCTCGGCCTTGCTGCCGCCCAGGAAGGCGATGAAGACCAGACGCCCGTCCGGCGCGAGTGCTGCGATATCGCGCTGGATGTAGCTACCGCCGACCATGTCGAGCAAGATATTCACACCCTTGCCGCCGGTTTTCTCCTTGGCGATGGCGACGAAGTCCTCCTCGCGGTGGTTGATGGCTCGCGCGGCACCCAATTCTTCGCAAACGCGGCACTTCTCGGCACTGCCTGCGGTCGCCAGCACCTTGGCGCCAGAGGCCTTGGCCATCTGGATCGCCGTCGTGCCGATACCGGAGCTGCCGCCCTGGACCAGAAAGGTTTCGCCGGCTTGCAGGCCACCGCGATCGAAGATATTGGACCAGACCGTAAAGTAGGTCTCCGGCAGGGCCGCGGCCTCCAGCAAAGACAGGCCGTTCGGGATCGGCAGGCACTGGCGTGCCGATGCCACGCAGTACTCGGCATAACCACCACCGGTGACCAGTGCTGTCACCTCCCTACCAACAGTTAGATTGGCCGCTTCGGGCCCAATGGCCACGACTTCGCCGGCGATCTCAAGCCCAGGGATGTCGCTGGCGCCCGGCGGTGGAGGATAGCCGCCCATCCGCTGCAGGACGTCGGGGCGGTTGACGCCTGCGGCCGCCACCCGGATCAACACTTCGTCGCGTGCCGGTTCGGGGATCGGCCGCCGACCGATCTGCAGCACTTCCGGAGCGCCTGCCTCTCGAATTTCGATCGCTTTCATATCGCCGCTTTGAGCCACCGGTCCTCGCTCCCTTGACCTTCTGCGCCACTTGCGCTGCCTTGCTGGCATGATCTAATGCCCTTCAAGATCTCAGGACAAGAGGCGCTGGGGCTGGAGGCGGGGCCGAAAAGGAGCGGAGGACGTTATGGAGGACGAGGAAAAGAAGCTGTGGAGCCTGGGCTGCGATCTCTACAGTTTCGGGGTCGAGGACCTGGAGGACTATGCCGCCGCGCTAAAGGCCGAATTGGAGCGCGTCGAGGCGATCAAAGCGGGAAAGCAGGCCTATCTCGGAGACGCGGCCAAGCTCTTCAAGGGCTAAAACCGCCCAAGTCCCTTATTTTGCTACGTAAAAACGCCGAGCAGGCGAGATTCACCTTGTCTTCTGGACTTGGACGAGTAGCTTATCGGCTCGGCAAGTTGACAAGAGGCCGACAGACAACGGAGCTGAGAGGGTGAGACGCCCCCTCCGGCTCCTTGTCCCTCTCGGCAATTGTTCTTCGCGCGCTCCTTTGGTAGTCTGTCGCCTAAGAAGAGGGCTTTCAAGAGGGATGAATCGATCAGGTGATGCGCGATATTTGCGATGGCTTGGCCGCACAGGGTTATGTGGCGGCAAGCCCCGACCTCTTCTGGCGCATGGGGAAGCGTTTTTCGGCGTGTTCCTCCTTACTTTCTGTCTTTGTTGCAGCCCGGTCCTTACTCAAGAGGGCGAACCGAGACGCCGGCCCGACGGAGCCAAACGGCTAGTCGACGACGATGGGGGAGGGTTCACCGCGTCAGCTTGCCGGCGGCAGCGCGCGAGAGTTCTGGAAACCGAAAAGCGTGGACCGGCCGTCGTAGTACGAGCCTGCCCGCGCCGATGGCCGGAACTCTGTTCCAGGGAGCGTTCCGCCATATCGAGTCGAGACGAAACTCATAGTCATTTGCTTTCGTTCAGCATCTTGATGAAGGTTCGCTTCGCCTTGTAGGTCCGGCGGATACCGTCGAGCCAGGTGTTGAAACGGTCCGCTTGGCCGGTCCTGTCCCGCAACACCTTTACCTTGAACAGGAGATCATAAGCCTCTTCGTAGCATTGCTTTTTGATAGACTTCCGCAGCCTCTGCCGGTGCCAAGCGTCGGCTGGTGAGCTGATGGCGCCGGCCGGTGTCACCCTGAGATGGTTTGCCGTTCGGGCGGAGCGGCTTCAGTGTCGATCACTCCGCCTCTATGGCCTGGCGGTAGAAGGCCTGTCCGGCCTCGCCAAGGTATGCGCCGAAGGCTTGTACCGCGGATCACCCAAATCGAAGTAGTCACTGTCCATATCGAGGTCAAAGAGTAGACAGGCGAGGGATTCGCCGTCCGGTTGAGCAGCCTCCGCGGCGGCGCCCAGAAGATCAATGCTCTGATCGAACAGCAAACCGATGTGGCCATCGTCGTCGCAGTTCTCGACAGCCTTCTCCAGCCGTCCTACGAGGTAGGGAACGAGGGTCACGACAGCTTGGGCCACGGTAGGTCCGCTCCGCACGGAATCCCGCATTTGATCGATCACCGCGTCGACCTTGGCCGCCCAGTCCGATATCTGCCGATAGTCGACGAAACCTCGCGTGCGGATAGCACCGCTTATTGCCTTCTTCAGAACCGCTGCCGTCTCCGAAGGGCCGGCCTCGGCTGTCTCCAGGATAAGGTCGATCAGCCTCTCCGGCTGTAGTGATTCCAGATATCGGCGCAGTCGTACCTTGCTACTGATGGTTTCTTCCCTGCGCCGCCGCCACTCCGGCAAGGTCAGCGAGATCGCGAGCGCAACCAGATGTTTGCAGGGGTTCATGTACTTGGCGAAGGCTGGACAGGAGCACTGCATTTCCAACGCGTTGCCATGGCGTTCGAAGACTGTGGTGTAGCTTTCCGTACCATGGGTGAACGCCGCGATCTGGTCGGCGGATGCAGCCAGGATCTCCCTCCACCCGACCTTCCTGCGCATAGGCTTGGACTCGCGGCCAGGTTGCGCCTTCGCAGTCCTCGGCCAGGGCATCGAGATCGATCTTCATTGCTGTCCGGTCCGTCATCTCAGGCTGTGATGGGTTGGCGCCGAACCACCTGTCCAGATGGAATCCTCCTGCATCGTGTCACTATCAGTTCCCTCGCAACACAAACACGCCCGCCCCGACGATCAGGACTATTTCAAGCTGCTGTTTCGCACCACCCGCAGCATCGAGTTGACCGATTCCGGACGCCTGCTGTTCGAGGCAGCGGCGCCGCCCTATCGGGATATGATCTATGCTGTCAAGAAGACCCAAGAGGTCGGGAGATCCACCAAGGGAACCCTGCGCTTCAGCCTGTCGCGCGGCGCCTACGTCACGGCGCTCGCGCCGATCTTGGAGATCTTTCTGGCGGATAATCCCGGAATCGCTTTGGATATTTTGCTGAACGAAAGCTTGGTGGACATCATTCGCGACGGTTTTCATGCCGTTATCCGTTTGGGTGACGTGCTGGCGCTGGATGTGATGGCCGTGCGTCTGACGCCAACATTGACTCCGGCCTTCTCCGCCGCTTTTGCCTACTTGGAGAGGCACGCTCGTCTCAAGCATCCGCGCGATCTCTTCCAGCACTGTTGCATCCGCTACAAGCTGCCAACCGCCAACAAGCTTGCCGATTGGCATTTCAGCGAAGACGGACAGGATAAGACGATCGATCCTCCCCGCCGCGGCTGGTCTTCGACTCCATGATGGGGGTGATCGAGGCAAGCCGCGACGGCCATGGAATCAGCTGGTCGTTACGGACGACCGTGGTGGAACACCTGAGATCAGATGCCTCGGAATCGCTTCTCAATCCCTATGTCAAAGAGCTGCCGCCCTTCTATCTCTACTACCCTGAGCAGAACAGACGCGTGGAGTGTTTGCGCCTCTTCATCGACTGCCTGGTCTCGCATCGAGGACCGGAGAGGCCAAGGCCGCGAGTTGACAGCCGATGCGTGATCGCAGATCCTACGGGGATATACTCGTCAGCGTCTGTGTTTGCTCCTGCTTGGAATCAGCCCGACGTTTGCCGGTTCAGCAGCCGCAATCGCAAAGCGTTCAGCTTGATGAAGCCTTGGGCATCGCGCTGGTCGTAGACCGCGTCTTCCTCGAAAGTCACGTGCTCCAGGCTGTAGAGTGAATTCGGCGACTGCCGGCCCAAGGCCGTGACATTGCCCTTGTAGAGCTTCATGCGCACGCGGCCGGTGACCGGCTCCTGGCTCTTGTCGATCAAGGCCTGCAGCATCTCGCGTTCGGGCGCGAACCAGAAGCCGTTGTACAGCAGCTCGGCATAGCGCGGCATGATCTCGTCCTTGAGGTGTGCCGCCCCGCGGTCGAGCGTGATGGACTCCATCGCCCGATGGGCGGCAATCCAGATGGTACCGCCGGGGGTCTCGTAGACGCCACGGCTCTTCATGCCGACGAAGCGGTTCTCGACCAGGTCCAGGCGGCCGATGCCGTTGGCGCCACCCAACTCGTTCAGCCGGGTCAGCAGGGCGGCCGGCGAGAGGCGCTCGCCATCGATGGCCACAGGATCGCCCTTCTCGAAGTCGATCTCGATGATCATCGGCTTGTCCGGCGCTGCCTCGGGCGAGACGCTGCGCGAAAAGACATACTCCTCCGGCGCCACCCAGGGGTCTTCCAGCACCTTGCCCTCGGCTGAGATGTGCAGGAGGTTGGCGTCGACTGAGAAGGGTGCCTCGTCGTGCCTATCCTTGGCGATCGGAATCCGATTGGCCTCGGCGAAGGCGATCAGGCGCTCTCGGCTGGTCAGGTTCCACTCGCGCCAGGGTGCGATCACCTTGATTTCGGGGTTGAGCGCATAGTAGCCGAGCTCGAAGCGCACCTGGTCGTTGCCCTTGCCGGTGGCGCCGTGCGCCACGGCATCGGCGCCGACCTCTCTGGCGATCTCGATCTGGCGCTTGGCGATCAAGGGTCGAGCGATCGAGGTGCCCAGCAGATAGCAGCCCTCGTAGAGCGCATTGGCGCGGAACATCGGCATGACGAAGTCGCGCACGAAAACCTCGCGCAGATCCTCGATGAAGATGTGCTCGGGTTTGATGCCCAGCAGTTCCGCCTTGCGGCGTGCCGGTTCCAACTCCTCGCCCTGGCCGAGGTCGGCGGTGAAGGTCACCACCTCGCAGCGATAGGCCTCCTGCAGCCACTTGAGAATGACGGAGGTATCGAGGCCGCCGGAATAGGCGAGGACGACGCGCTTGATGTCTGACATGGATCTACCGGGCGTTAGGGAGGAAGGGTCGCCGCGTGCTATAAAGGAGGAAGCACCGTTCTCGCAAGGGACGCGAGCGATATCTCATATGATCGCCGCAAGCGGTGAAGGTGGGTCAGCTGGATACTTCTCTTCGCTCATGACCAGATCAACACCTTCTTCCAGCACTGAGCCAAAAATAACAACCTTCACCGCGTAACATGCTGTGTAGGCTCAATCCCAGAAAGAATAGCGACATGCACCATACTTAATGGTACTACCGCCACCTGCCACGGGAAAGCGTGATCCGGGCCCAATTGTCCATGAGTTTGACCACCAACGATCGCCACTTCTACAGTCATTATGCTTAGAGCCTTGGTAGCACCATATGGCCTCAATTTTTTTGTTACAGTTATTTGCGAGATACCAGTTTCCTCGATTATCATTTACCGAGTCAATGCATTCCAGCACGTCATAGGCGTCCGATCCGCCACACGCGAACACACGCGAATCACTGAGGAAAATAGTGCTCAGAACGACCGCTTGGAAGATGATCAGATACCTCATTGTGTTTCCTTTCGGTTGTGTATAACGCCTTATTCGCCAGTGCGACCGCGCCTCCTCTCCATCGCCGGGAGTTCGGCCAGCAGCCTGATCGGCGGCGTCGGAACCGGCGACATCTCAACCCGAAGTCCCTATGTGGCTTTGGTTCGACGGCGTGGCACTGCGGTTGAATTACCTGCAAAGGCCTATCGGGGAAAGACCAAACACAAGAAAACTTTGCGAGCGAAAGCGGCGACCCGTAATCTAGTAAGTTGGAGAGGGAAGGATCGCGGGGTCATCGCCTATGCCGGCTACATCCTGGGTTTTGCCGGCGACACGCCAGAACGCATCGATCAGGACATCCGCATCATCCTAGCCGGGATCGCCCACGTAGCGCCCGATCACGACGTTCATATTGCCTTGGTCGCTGCTGGGATGCAATCTGAGAGGCGTCGGGGATTGGGAAACGGCCCAGAACGGCCAGGACAACGGGCCGCTGATCGGAAACCCACGGGCCAGTGCCAATTTCGTAGCGTTCCGGGCAGAGGTCTCCCGTCGTGAAGTCGTTTTGATTGGCATAGCGTTGGCTCACGCTGGTGTCGGCCGTGGTCGCAAGCGGTCGATCCGATCCAGGATATCGGCGAACAGGTCGCGCGGGAGCGCGACCTCGGCCAATTGGAAGGTGACGTAGCGTCCGTGACGCGCGACTTTTGCCCCAATTTTCACCAGCTTCTCGCGCAGCGTCGTCAGCGACCAATTGCTCACTGGGTCTGGCAAAGCGAGCGTGCGCATGAAGTTGCCCAGGTTGTAGGCCAGTGCATGAAGCTGAAGCCGAGCCGCGTTGGCCTTGAAGCGTCGGCAGGATAGTCGCGTCCAACGGATCGCGTTCTTGCCCTCCCTGATGTGTTGTTCCGCCGTGCCACGCTGGTTGTAGAAGGCGACGATCCGCTCGGCGGGCCGGGACAGATTGGTGACGACGAACCCGACGCGGGGATACAACTCGCCCGGATGCCATTCCACTTTCGCCACCACGCGCCGCGCCTGGGTCCAGCTTCCAGCCCGATAGCTGAAGCTGGCGAAGTAGCGACGGACTTCCATCGGGGGCCGTCCCTTTGGGCGCCGTAGCAGGTGGGCGACGTATCCCTGGAGCACGCTGTTGGCGGGAAGCCGGATGGCGTAGCCGAAGCCCTCGGCCTCCAGATACTCGTAGATGTCCGGTGAGGCGAAGGCGGCATCGCCCCGAAAGTATCGCCGCAGCTTGCGCTCGCGATAACGCGCCACGACCGGGTCCAGCACCGCGCGCCAGCCATCGGCGCTGTGCACGTTGCCGGGTCGCAAGGCGCAGCGCTCCAGATCGCCGAGCTGGTTGAAGACAAAAAGCGGGTGATAGCAGGTGCAGCCGAAGTGGCCGTTGTAGGCCGTGCCTTCCTGTTCGCCGTGGGTGGGGCTGACCGAACTGTCCATGTCCAGGATGATCAGCTTCGGCGGTTTGCGACGATGAACGCGGTCGATCCACAGCCCGGACAGAGCGCTGAGTGCGGTGAGATTGACGTCACCCGTCAGCCATTGCGTCTCGAAACGGCCCATCTGGCTCGATGAGGCCGCACCCCGATCCGTCGCCTTGCCGCCGACAATCCAACGCATCGCTGGATCGCGAGAAAGCCGCTCGGCGTCGTTGACATCCTCGTACCCGGCCAAACGCCCGAACACCGCTTGCCGAAGCATCCCGACGACAGCGTGCCAGCCGTTCTTGCCGCGACGACCGTCTCGCAGCGCCCCGGCCGCCATCTCTGTCAGGCCAAGCGCGTCGTCCAGTTCCCGATACGCGAGCAAGCCGCCGTCCGACGTTACCTTCGATCCATGGAACTCCAGCTTCACGCGGCGGTCGAAATCCACGCGAAGCAGCCCGTTCTTGGATTCACCCATCGGATGCACCATGAAAACCTCGCTTCAATCGACACAACACCATGATATGTAACCATGAATCAGCACCGTGGATGGCGCAACCTCAACCCCACCTGGGCAATGCAGGATAACATGCGTTGAAAAGCGGGATTGTCCCAGCTCGATGGGAGGTTATGCGGCGCCCTCGATCCAGTCAAGCTGATAATTTATGAGAGCCTGCCTGAGCATGGGTCGCTGCTTGTAGGCCTCGATGCGATGGAAGCCTTTCCTGGCTTCGACGATGTTTGTACCGACTAGGGAGCGGCGCAATTCGAGAGGCAAGTCCAGCCTGACCGCGTTCGGGATTTCGTCGCGACCTTCGAGGATCGATCCGGACGCATCCGCTGCGTCCTGCTCGAAGCGCCGCCTTCGGGATCGAGCCCGCGCTCGATCGGACTGTCGAGCAGCGCTTGTACTGTGGCAGTGGTCCCTGTCACTCCTTCGACGACGCCCAGTCGTGTGCTTGTGACCGGAAACGTCGATCTGCAGCCCCGCCGCGGCGGGGAAGACCCGCTGCAGAAGGTAAAGGCCATGACGGCCCGGGCATGGGACCCGGACAGCGACGGCACCAGTCTGGTGCCGTCTCAAAGGCGCCGAGATCCTGGCCAGCTACGACAAGGGTTGGCAGCGGGTGGGGAGGCCTTCCGCCATCTGCTCTTGAAGAAAAGCGGACCGACGGCGTCTGACTCCCCGACCCCGAGATCCTGGAAAAACGCATGGATCTCGCGGCCGACGCTCTGGCGTAGGTATCAGTAATGCCGATCAATGATGGAGTCGTGTGCTGCCAGGGCGGCAGCGTTCACCAGATCGTTCACTGTGGCGCTGAGAGACACCACCTGAGCCGGCTTGGTCAGGCCCAGCAAGAGCGGACCGATGATGTGCACGCTGGAGAGTTCCGGCAGCAAGCGGGTTACCACGCTGGCGGTGTGCAAAGCTGGCATGATCAGGATATTGGCCGGCCCGGAGAGGCGACAGAAGGGATAGAGTTCCTGCATACGCTCATAGTTCAGCGCCACATCGGCCTGCATCTCGCCGTCGTACTCGAAGTTGGGACAGCGGCAGTCAAGAATCCCTATAGCGTCACGCACCCGCACTGCGCGCTCGCCCGGCGGATCGCCGAAATTGGAGAAGGAAAGTAGGGCCACGCGCGGCTCCTGGCCCATAGCACGGGCCTGCTCGGCCGCCTGCTCGGTGATGTCTGCCAGCTCCTCGGCGCTGGGCAGGGCATGCACCAGGGTATCGGCCAGCAGGACTGAGCGACGGCGGGCGACCAGCAAAGCCAAGCCGAAGACCCGCTTTCCGGGTTTGCGGTCCAGCGCCCGGGTGAGGTCGTTATAGACCTGGCTGAAGTTGCGGGTGAGGCCAGTCACCAGAGCGTCGGCCTCGCCGCAGGCCAGCATGCAGGCAGCGAAGACATTGCGGTTCTGATTGGCCATGCGCTGGCAGTCGCGGAACAGCATGCCGTGGCGCTGCAGGCGGTTATAGAGGAACTCGGTGTAGCGCTCGCTGGTGTTGGCGATGCCGGCGTTGGTGATCTCGCAGAAATCTGCCGACAGGCCAAGCTCTTGCATGCGCTGGTGCACCCGGTCGGTGCGTCCGACCAGAATGGGAAAGCCCAGCCCAGCCCGCCAGAAGGCATGGGCGGCGCGTATCGTTCGCGGCTCTTCGCCCTCGGCGAAGACCACCCGCGAAGTGTGATCACGCACCTTCTCCACAATGGCCTGCATGGCTGAGACGGTCGGGTCGAGCCGCGCCGAGAGGGTGGCTTCATAGGCGTCGAAGTCGGCGATGGGACGACCGGCAACACCGCTGTCCATGGCTGCCTTGGCGACTGCCTTGGGGATCGCCACGATCAGGCGCGGATCGAAGGGTGCCGGGATGATGTAGTCCGGGCCATAGCGCAAGCGGCGGCCGGCATAGGCACGATCCACCTCGTCCGGCACGTCCTCGCGGGTGAGCGTGGCCAGGGCCTCGGCGGCGGCGATCTTCATCTCCATGTTGATGGTGCGGGCGCGAACGTCCAGCGCGCCGCGGAAGATGTAGGGAAAACCCAGAACGTTGTTCACCTGGTTGGGATAGTCGCTGCGCCCAGTGGCGACGATGGCGTCGTTGCGCACCGTCTTGACCTCTTCCGGCGTAATCTCGGGATTGGGATTGGCCATCGCGAAGATGATGGGGTTGTCGGCCATGGAGGCCGCCATCTCCGGCGTCACCGCGCCCTTGACCGAGAGTCCGAAGAAGACGTCGGCACCGGCAATGGCCTCGGCCAAGCTGCGCGCCTTGGTTCGAGCCGCGTGTGCCGACTTCCATTGGTTCATGCGCGTCGTGCGGCCCTCGTAGATGACGCCCGAGGTGTCGCAGAGCAGCAGGTTGTCGTGCGGCATCCCCATGGCCTTCAGCAGATCGGCGCAGGCGATCGCCGCGGCCCCGGCGCCGTTCATCACTAGGCGCGTGGTCTTCAAGTCGCGGCCGGTCAGGTGCAGGGCGTTCAGGATACCGGCAGCGGCGATGATGGCGGTGCCGTGCTGGTCGTCGTGAAAGACGGGGATGTCCAGAAGCTCTTTCAGGCGGGCTTCGATGATGAAACACTCCGGCGCCTTGATGTCTTCCAGATTGATGCCGCCGAAGGAGGACCCCAGATAGCGGACGCAGTCGACGAAGGCATCGACGTCTTCGGTCTCGACTTCCAGATCGATCCCGTCGATGTCGGCGAAGCGCTTGAAGAGAACCGCCTTGCCTTCCATCACCGGCTTGGAGGCGAGTGCCCCTAGATTGCCCAGTCCCAAGACCGCGGTGCCGTTGGAGATCACTGCTACTAGATTACCGCGCGCCGTATAGTCGTAGGCGAGTGCGGGATCGGCGTGGATGCGCTCGCAGGGGACGGCGACGCCCGGCGAGTAGGCCAGTGAGAGATCGCGCTGCGTCGTTAGCGGTTTGGTCGCGCGTATCTCCAGCTTGCCGGGCCTGTCGGCTGCGTGAAATTCCAAGGCTTCACGATCGGTAATGCGCTTGTTGCTGTCCATCTCGTCCCCACTTGTTCGAATCGCCGGGCGCTGCCGTCCGGATCGACGCCCCTTCGCCTCCATGTTGTCGAGTCGGCTCGACCTTGCCTGATGATCCGATCACTATGCTTGAGTCTCAAGCATTGCGTGAATCGGGCGACCAGATCAATAGCTTGGTGTTGAGAATCAGACGGATGGTTCCAAACCATCCATCTGATTCTCAACACTAGAGCATGATCAAGGCGTCAAGTCCTTTCGATTTGAGGTCATCCTGATCTAGGGTGTTGCCGCCATGCCCGAGAAACACAAAGCGGCCACCGGACCGGCCAGCCAAACACCCTTCATGCAGCAGTATCTTGCGTTGAAGGCGGACTATGAGGATGCCTTGCTGTTTTTCCGCATGGGCGATTTCTACGAGCTTTTCTTCGAAGACGCCAGAGAGGCGGCAGCGGCCCTGGACATCGTACTGACCAAGCGCGAGCAGCGCGGCGAATCCATTCCCATGTGCGGCGTGCCGGCGCATGCGCACGAGAGCTACCTCGCGCGGCTGATCCGCAAGGGCTTCAAGGTCGCCATCTGCGAGCAGTTGGAAACGCCCGCGGCGGCCAAGCAGCGTGGCGCCAAAGCGGTGGTGAAGCGTGGCGTGGTGCGCTTGGTGACGGCCGGGACCCTGACCGAGGATCATCTGCTGGAAGTCGGGGCCAACAACTATCTGGTGGCGCTGGCCGAGGTCGGCGGCGCCTTTGGCCTTGGGTGGCTTGACCTCTCGACCGGTGAGGTCTTGGCAGAGGCACTTGGCGAAGCGGAGTTGGGTGCGGCGATCGCTCGCTTGGATCCGCGCGAACTCCTAGTGTCGGAGAAACTGCTGCAGCGCGAGACGCTTTTCGAGCTCTTTACCCAGTGGCGCAGTGCGATGACGCCGCTGCCGCCGACACGCTTCGACAGCCGCAATGCCGAGGCGCGCTTGAAAGACCACTACGGGGTCGCCGATCTGACTGCCTTCGGCAGTTTTACCCGAGCCGAGGTCGCGGCCTTGGGAACGCTGGTCGACTATGCCGCCCTCACCCAAAAGGGCGCCTTGCCGCATCTGGCTCGACCGCTGCGCACTGGGCTTGCCGATCGCATGACGATCGATGCCGCAAGCCGGCGTAATCTGGAGCTCTTCGAAGCGCAGGCCGGCGGCCGCAAGGGCTCGCTTCTGGCGGCCATCGACCGGACCGTGACCGGGGCCGGGGCGCGCGTCCTGGCGCAACGTTTGGCGGCGCCCCTGACCCAGCGGCAGGAGATCGAAGACCGCCTGGCTAGGATCGCCTTCTTCCTGGAAGAGGTGGCCACCAGAGACGATCTTCACGAGCGTCTCAAAGGCCTGCCGGATCTGGAGCGTGCCTTGGCGCGCTTGACCTTGGGCCGCGGTGGCCCGCACGATCTGGCGGCGGTTCGTCGCGCGCTCTTGGTTGCAGAAGCCTTGCCGGAACTCCTGGTTTCGGGCGCGGCTCTCTTCGGCGCCTCGATGCAAATCCTCCGCGGTCACGAAGGCTTGCGTCAGCGCCTGGAGCGGGCCCTGGCGAACGATCTGCCGTTGCTGCAGCGCGACGGCGGTTTCATCGCATCGGGTTACAACGAGGAGCTGGACAGGCTGCGCGCACTGGGCAGCGATGCGAAGAAACTGATCGCCACGCTGCAGGTGCGCTATGCCAAGCAAAGCGGCCTCACCACTCTCAAGATCAAGCACAACAACGTGCTGGGCTATTTTGTCGAGATCAATCCGGCGCAGGCCGATCGCCTGGCCGATCCGCCGTTCATCCATCGCCAGACTCTGGCCTCGGCGATGCGCTTCACCACGGCCGAGCTCGCCGATCTGGAGCGCGAAATTGCCGGCGCCGACGAGAAGGCACTGTCGATCGAATTGGCGCTCTTTGAGGATCTGGTGGGTGAAGTCTCTGGTCGGGCTGAAGCGCTACAGGAAAGCGCCAAACTGCTGGCCGATCTGGATGTGGCCAGTGCCTTGGCGGCCCTGGCCGAACGCGACGACTATGTGCGTCCGACCTTGAGCGACGACGATCGTTTCCTGATCGAAGGCGGCCGCCATCCGGTGGTCGAACAGGCCTTGCGCAGCGAAAGCAAGCCTTTCGTCGCCAACGACTGCGATCTCTCAGCCGAACAGCATCTCTGGCTGGTGACCGGGCCGAACATGGCTGGCAAGTCGACCTTTCTACGCCAGAACGCCCTGATCGCTATTCTAGCCCAGGCCGGCAGTTTCGTGCCCGCGGTCAAGGCGGAGATAGGCATCGTCGACCGCCTTTACAGTCGCGTCGGTGCGGCAGACGATCTGGCTCGCGGCCGCTCCACCTTCATGGTCGAGATGGTCGAGACCGCGGCCATACTGAATCAGGCCACGCCTCGCTCGCTGGTGATCCTGGACGAGATCGGCCGCGGGACGGCGACTTTCGACGGTCTCTCGATCGCCTGGGCCAGCCTGGAGCAGCTGCATGAGGTCAATCGCTGCCGGGCACTCTTCGCCACGCACTATCACGAGCTGACACGATTGCAGGCCAGGCTGGCGCACATGGCAAACCGCTCCATGCGGGTGAGCGAGTACCAGGGCGAGGTGGTCTTTCTGCATGAGGTTGCAGCGGGCTCGGCCGATCGCTCCTACGGCATTCATGTCGCCCGGTTGGCCGGACTGCCGAAGGCCGTCGTTGCCCGCGCCGAGGAGATCTTGCGGCAACTGGAAAAGAGTGAACAGGCCGGTGCCTTGGCACAGTTGGTGGATGACCTACCGCTCTTCTCCGCCGCCCAACGTCAGCCAGAGCCGGAAGCGATCGACCGGCTGCGTGAGCGCATGGCCGAGATCGAGCCCGACACGCTCAGCCCGCGTGCGGCCCTGAATCTTCTCTATGAACTCATGACCTTGCGGTAGCGCGCATCAGTCCGTGTCGATCCGGAGATTGAGCGCATTCAGGACTGAGAGATCCGGCAGCGGAGAGAGCTTCAGACGCGAGAGCTGCGACAGTGGAAAAGCCTTCTCCGGCGTGGCCGATAGACTGATGATGAGGCCGTCCTTCCGGGTCTGCGCAATTACCTTGATCGCCTCAAGCACCTCGCGCAGAAAGGGGTAACCGCTCTTGGATTGCAGCAGGGAGGCTAGGCCATAGATGTTTTGCCGCAGCACCGCTTCGGAGAGCCCCTCCTCTTTTGCTAAGAGGGCAAGGCAGTTGGCCACAAGCCCTTCGTCGGTTAAGGTGATCGAAAGCGTGCTGATCGCACTGGCATCCAAGGCTGCAAGCAATAGAACAGGATTGATGTCGTCCAAAGAGAGCGCGATCTCGGCAATTCCGAGGCTGGGCACCTCGATGGCTAGTTCGGGCAGATCGAGCGTGCGGCTTTCAGGATTGAGCCTATAGGTCACGATGGCGTCGCCCTTGAGGCGCTGCAGCCAATCGGGAAGCCCGGCGCCATCCAGAGCCAGGTCGAATCCGTGCAGGCGCAGGTCACCGTAGAGCGGCGGCCAGTGCTGCTCATCCAGTGCGACGACCTCGACCTCCTCGACCTGTAGATCGAGAGTCGTGCTGGAAAGCGGCAGGCGCAGGCGGACATCGAGAATGCGATCGCCGTTCAAGCGATAGTCCAGACCTTTGGGAATTTTATTGGCGGTCAGGATATCGAGCAGCCGTTCCTGCTTGATCAGTTGAAAGGGGCTGGGACGATCGAGGTTCAAGCTCGCGCCGCGCTGGGAGCCGAAGGCAAGGAAATAGAAGGCAAGCAGGATCGCGATCACCGCCGAGATGGTGAACAGCAGACAGCAGGGTACCATCCTGCCTGTCATCGACTGCACTAGCGGTTTCACGGAACTGCTCCTGTTGCGCTGCCGCTGTTTGCCTTAAGAAACCGGCAGGTTCGATGCAGCGCGATCGCCAATCTCTTTCTCTAAAGCGCGCGTAAGCCCTTTTTTCTCGGCTAAAGGGCCACCCTTCATCAGTTGGCCGTAGAAAACGGGCAAGAGTTTGACGACGCCGCACTGCAATCGGCTATGCTCACACTCTCATTGAGCGGCGGCAATGCCACAGAATGCGCTCGATGAGAAGATCTTGGCGCTTGCGCATTGCAATGGTCCCCCATGCACTGCAAGCTGGGGCAGCTCCAAGATAGAGAAACTTGATCCTTGCCAAGCTGCCTTACGAAGACGACTCTCTAGGCCATGAGCGACCTCGACATAAGAACGCAAGAAAACCGCGATGGTGGGCGCTCGCCGCCGCTGCGCCGGGGTCAGATAGTACGGCGCTCGGCACTTTTGCGCAGTCTGGAGACCCTGCGCGCAGCTTCCGATCATGGGATACCCGAGCGTGCCGCGGTTCTGCAGATATTGCGTTCGACCTTGGAGCGCGGTCGCAAGCGTCTGCATGCACGCTTCGAAGATGGCGTGGGCGGTCTGGAGACGGCGCGTGGCTCTGCCTATCTGGTCGATCAAATCATCCGCATTCTCTACGACCATGCCGCCCAGGACCTCTATCCCAGCGCCAATCCGACCTCGGGCGAGTATCTGACGGTGATCGCCGGCGGCGGCTATGGACGCTCGGAGCTGGCTCCCTACTCCGACATCGATCTGCTCTTCCTTCACCCCTACAAACGAACCGCGCGGGTCGAGCAGGTCGTCGAGGCCACGCTTCTGTTTCTGTTCGATCTGGGCTTTGAGGTCGGCTACGCGACCCGCTCGATCGACGACTGCGTGCGATTGGCCAAGCGCGATCAGACCGTTGCGACCAATCTTTTGGACAGTCGCTACCTCTGGGGCGACACCAGTCTCTACCGCGACTTCAAGGCACGCTTCCTCAAAAAGGTCCAGCAGGAGCCAAGCAGCTGCTTTGTCGAGGAGAAGCTGGCGGAACGCGATCAACGCCACCGCAAGACCGGCGGGTCGCGCTATTCTTTGGAACCCCACATCAAGGATGGTAAGGGCGGCCTGCGCGATCTGCAGACGCTTCTATGGATCGCCAAGTTCGCGCATGGAGTCGATAGTTTTGCCGAACTGCAGGAGCGCGGGCTGGCAACCCGCGAGGAGGTGCGTAACTTCGAAAAGGCGGAGCACTTCCTATGGACGTTGCGTTATCACCTGCACGATCTGACCGGGCGAGGTGAAGAGCGGCTGACTTTCGATCTGCAGGCGCAGATTGCGCCCAGAATGGGCTATCGACGTCATGCCGGAACCAAGGCGGTCGAGCGGCTGATGCGGCACTACTTTCTTGTGGCCAAGGATGTCGGCAGCCTGACGCGACTGATCTGCGCGGAGCTGCAGGCCAAGAGCAACAGCCGCCTGCGCGATCGCCTACCGGCCTTGCTGCGCAAACGCTTCGACTGCTTCCGCATGAAGGTCGGCCGGCTCACCATCGACAACAAGCAGCTGTTTCGCGACCAACCGCTGCAGATGCTGTACCTCTTTCGTGTCGCCCAGCAGCACGATCTGGAGATTCACCCCGAATGCTTGCGTTGGGTGACGATGAATCTACGGCTGATAGACGGACTGCGCAAGGATGCCGAGGCCAGCAAGCTGTTCCTGCAAATGCTCAGTCACAAGGAGCGCGGCGAAGAGGCCTTGAGGCGAATGAACGAGGCCGGCGTTCTCGGTCGCTTTTTGCCGGAGTTCGGCCGCATCGTCTCGCAGATGCAGTTCAATATGTATCATCACTTCACCGTGGACGAGCATCTGATTCAGGCGGTCGGCGTCTTGGGACGGATCGAGCGTGGCCTTCTGAAGGAGGAGGCGCCGATTGCCAGCGACGTGATTGCCAATGTCCTGTCGCGTCGGGCGCTTTATCTGGCGGTCTTCCTGCATGACATCGCCAAGGGCCGGCGCGAGGATCACTCCGATGCCGGGGCGAAGGTGGCTCTGCATCTGGGACCGCGCTTGGGATTGAAGGATGAGGAGACCGAGAGCATCGCCTGGCTGGTGCAAAACCACTTGGTCATGAGCGACACGGCCTTCAAGCGTGACTTGGGCGACCCGCAGACCATTCGCAACTTTGCCGACCGTGTGCAGTCGATGGAACGGCTGCGGCTTCTCCTGGTGCTGACGGTCGCCGACATTCGAGCCGTGGGGCCTGGAGTCTGGACGGCCTGGAAGGCCTCTCTGCTGCGCGACCTCTATCGGCAGACCGAAGAGTTGCTGTCCGGCGGACATGCGACGGAAGGCCGGGAGAGACGGATCGCCAACGCCAAGGAGGCCTTGCGTCAGGCGCTCATCCACTGGCCGGAGGCCCTGGTGGAGGCTCACATTGCCCGTGGCTATCCCTCCTACTGGCTGAGCTTCGACTGCGACATCCATGTCCGCCACGCCCGCATGGTGCGCGATGCCGAGGCCGACGGCGCGCCGCTCACGGTCGCGCATCAGATCGATGCCCACCGCGAGGTGACGGAGCTCACCGTCTACGCCGTCGATCATCCTGGCCTCTTCAGCCGTATCGCCGGGGCGCTGGCAGCCGGCGGTGCGGAGATAGAAGCCGCCAAGATCTTCACCTTGGCCAACGGCATGGCGCTCGACATCTTCTATCTGCGTGATCGGCAGACCGGCGAGGCCATTTCGCGGGCCCCGCGCCTGGCGCGCTTGGTGGCCAACATAGAGGGGACTCTCGCAGGTGCGCTCAAGCCCTGGCGAGACCTCGACGTTTCGCCAGCTGGTTGGCCTTCGCGCTATGCCGTTTTCACCGTGCCTCCGCGCGTGCTGATCGACAACAAGGCGAGTGAAAGCCACACCCTGATCGAGGTGAATGGTCGCGACCGGCCCGGCTTGCTGCATGATCTGACCTATGTGCTGACACGGCACAATCTCATCATCCGCTCGGCCGTCGTCACCACCTTCGGCGCGCAGGTGGTCGATAGCTTCTATGTTCAATCGGCGCTCAATCAGAAAGTGACCGATCGGCAGAAACTGAGCCGCGTCAGGAAGCGCCTGCTCGAAGCGATCGATGGGGTGAAAGCGAGCCCGTCCAAGACCAAGCGCGTGGCATAGAACAGAAACGGGGGGAACGATATGAGAAGATCCGGCTGTTGCTTTCGGCGATCTTGATCTGGGTCTTGAGCGGTGCAGTCCAGGCCGCCTCCTTCAACTGTGCCAAGGCCGCTGCCGCTGATGAGAAAGCAGTCTGCAAGAACTGCGCGCTGGCGCAGAAGGACGTCAAGATGGCCACACTCTACGAGGTCGTCACGAACCTTGTCGCCATGGGCCACGCAGCGATCTTCAACAGCCAACGCGCCTTCCTGAAGACCGGGGCTGCCTGCGGCGCCTCCAGTAGCTGCATCGGCGAGGCCTACGACGCCCGGATCGCCACCTTGGAAGTGGCACTGAAAGCAATGGGAATTATATACGATGGTGCCCAAATACCCCTTGATTGCTTGAATCAATTTTGATTCAATAGTACCCAGGATGGAGGTGGCAATAATGGCGAAAAAAGCACCGGGAAAATTTCATCGCAAGAGTATGAGCCTAAGGAAGCTGTTTCAGATGTTTCCTGACGACGCAGCGGCAAAGAAGTGGTTTACCGAACAAAGGTGGCCGGTCAGCGTTCGCACAGCAACACCTATGGAATGTTCTAACCTTGGTTATCAGGTTTGGGTAATAGCAATCTACATGATGACCACCAACCTGAAAGGCGTATCCAGCATGAAGCTGCACAGGGATCTCGACATCACCCAAAAATCCGCTTGGCATCTTGCACACCGTTTGCGCAATGCGTTTGCAGATGACGGTATTGACTTGCCTTTTGGTGGGCCTGTCGAGGCTGACGAAACCTACACAGGTGGTAAGGAAAAGAACAAACATGCAAGCAAAAAACTGAAAGCAGGACGTGACCCAGCAGGCAAGACGGCTGTTGCGGGTGTCAGGGATCGCACCGCCGGTCAGGTCGTGGTCAAAGTCGTAAAAAAGACCGATGCAGAGCCTCTTCAGAGATTCGTTACCGATTATACCGCCGAAGGCGCACAAGTCTACACGGACGACGCCCGCGCCTACAAAGGCATCAACAGGTCGCATGAAACCGTCAGGTATTCGGTTGGCGAATATGTGCGGGATCAGGCGCATACAAACGGGCTTGAGAGTTTTTGGGCGCCGCTCAAGCGGGGTTTCAACGGCGTCCATCACAAAATGTCGCCCAAGCATCTTGATCGCTATGTGACCGAATTTGCCAGTCGCCACAATAACCGCCCGAAGGACACCATTCACCAGATATCCGGCTTTATTTCCGGCATGATCGGGAAGCGACTTCGCTATGTCGACCTGATCGCCGAAAATGGGCTGGCGTCGGGAGCAAAGTCATGAGTGGCGGAAAGGCTGCGGACGACCTATCCCGGTTTCTTGGACAGAAGAGATTTTCAACCGTCATGGCCGATCCGCCATGGCGCTTCACCAACCGAACGGGAAGATGGCACCCGAACACAAGCGGCTTGCCAGATACCCTACGATGAATCTGGAAGACATTTGCGCTCTTCCGGTCACAGACTATCTTGAAGACCGTGCCCATTGCTATCTTTGGGTGCCAAACGCCTTGCTTCCCGAAGGATTGCAAGCCATGTCGGCTTGGGGCTTCACATACAAATCGTACATAGTCTGGCATAAAATCCGCAAGGATGGCGGTTCAGACGGTCGCGGTGTTGGCTTCTACTTCCGCAATGTGACCGAGACTTTGCTTTTTGGCATTCGCGGCAAGAACGCCAGAACGCTACAACCGGGGCGGCGGCAGGTGAATCTGTTCGAAACGCGCAAGAGGGAGCATTCCCGCAAACCCGATGAGCAATACGACATCATCGAGAGTTGCAGTTGGGGACCTTATCTGGAATTGTTCGGGCGCGGTCACCGTGACAACTGGACGGTTTGGGGAAATCAGGCTTCCGACGACTACAAACCAACATGGGATACATACAAGTACAACTCTTCGGTCGCGGCAGGGTGAACACACATGTCAGAGATCGAAAAACATATGTTCTCCAAGAACGTTAGGCAGAAGTTTGAAATTCACAGTTATCGGAATGCCGCTTCCATTTTGGCAAACAGTTTCCCCGATCAGTTTTCGCAGGTGGTCGATGCATTGGAGGAGTTTAAGCCCGCATTGCCCAGGTGGGGTTGAGGTTGCGCCATCCACGGTGCTGATTCATGGTTACATATCATGGTGTTGTGTCGATTGAAGCGAGGTTTTCATGGTGCATCCGATGGGTGAATCCAAGAACGGGCTGCTTCGCGTGGATTTCGACCGCCGCGTGAAGCTGGAGTTCCCTGGATCGAAGGTAACGTCGGACGGCGGCTTGCTCGCGTATCGGGAACTGGACGACGCGCTTGGCCTGACAGAGATGGCGGCCGGGGCGCTGCGAGACGGTCGTCGCGGCAAGAACGGCTGGCACGCTGTCGTCGGGATGCTTCGGCAAGCGGTGTTCGGGCGTTTGGCCGGGTACGAGGATGTCAACGACGCCGAGCGGCTTTCTCGCGATCCAGCGATGCGTTGGATTGTCGGCGGCAAGGCGACGGATCGGGGTGCGGCCTCATCGAGCCAGATGGGCCGTTTCGAGACGCAATGGCTGACGGGTGACGTCAATCTCACCGCACTCAGCGCTCTGTCCGGGCTGTGGATCGACCGCGTTCATCGTCGCAAACCGCCGAAGCTGATCATCCTGGACATGGACAGTTCGGTCAGCCCCACCCACGGCGAACAGGAAGGCACGGCCTACAACGGCCACTTCGGCTGCACCTGCTATCACCCGCTTTTTGTCTTCAACCAGCTCGGCGATCTGGAGCGCTGCGCCTTGCGACCCGGCAACGTGCACAGCGCCGATGGCTGGCGCGCGGTGCTGGACCCGGTCGTGGCGCGTTATCGCGAGCGCAAGCTGCGGCGATACTTTCGGGGCGATGCCGCCTTCGCCTCACCGGACATCTACGAGTATCTGGAGGCCGAGGGCTTCGGCTACGCCATCCGGCTTCCCGCCAACAGCGTGCTCCAGGGATACGTCGCCCACCTGCTACGGCGCCCGAGGGGACGGCCCCCGATGGAAGTCCGTCGCTACTTCGCCAGCTTCAGCTATCGGGCTGGAAGCTGGACCCAGGCGCGGCGCGTGGTGGCGAAAGTGGAATGGCATCCGGGCGAGTTGTATCCCCGCGTCGGGTTCGTCGTCACCAATCTGTCCCGGCCCGCCGAGCGGATCGTCGCCTTCTACAACCAGCGTGGCACGGCGGAACAACACATCAGGGAGGGCAAGAACGCGATCCGTTGGACGCGACTATCCTGCCGACGCTTCAAGGCCAACGCGGCTCGGCTTCAGCTTCATGCACTGGCCTACAACCTGGGCAACTTCATGCGCACGCTCGCTTTGCCAGACCCAGTGAGCAATTGGTCGCTGACGACGCTGCGCGAGAAGCTGGTGAAAATTGGGGCAAAAGTCGCGCGTCACGGACGCTACGTCACCTTCCAATTGGCCGAGGTCGCGCTCCCGCGCGACCTGTTCGCCGATATCCTGGATCGGATCGACCGCTTGCGACCACGGCCGACACCAGCGTGAGCCAACGCTATGCCAATCAAAACGACTTCACGACGGGAGACCTGTGCCCGGAACGCTACGAAATTGGCACTGGCCCGTGGGTTTCCGATCAGCGGCCCGTTGTCCTGGCCGTTCTGGGCCGTTTCCCAATCCCCGACGCCTCTCAGATTGCATCCCAGCAGCGACCAAGGCAATATGAACGTCGTGATCGGGCGCTACGTGGGCGATCCCGGATATATTTCCCAAAGCGATCTACGCCGGCGGTCCTTACTGAAGCGACGGTCAGCTTTCTTCGAAGAACTGTCGCATTTGCGCCTTCAACGCGCCCGGCTCTGGCTCAAGAGCTAAAGCCATGCGTTTCTTGAGAGCGATGGCGACTGTCGGCGGCTGGACCCTGGTAAGCCGGCTGCTGGGATTTGCCAGAGACATTCTGATTGCCGGAACTTTGGGCACCGGACCCATCGCAGATGCTTGGGTCGTCGCCTTTCGCTTGCCTAATCTCTTTCGCCGGGTCTTGGGCGAAGGCGCGTTCAATGCGGCCTTGGTTCCGCTTTTCGCCGCTCGTCTGGAGCAGCAGGGGCCACCGGCGGCCAAGCGCTTCGCCGAAGAATCCTTGGCCTTGTTGCTCACGGTCTCACTGGCGCTGGTGGCGATCGCCATGGCCGCAATGCCTTGGATCATGCCAGTGATCGCGCCGGGGTTTCTGCAGGACTCCGAGCAGTTCCGCGAGGCGACGAAGATGGCGACCATCGCCTTTCCCTACCTCCTGTTTATGGCGCTGGCCGCCCTTCTCTCCGGTGTCCTGAACTCGCTCCGGCGCTTCGCCGCAGCGGCGGCTGCGCCGGTACTTCTCAACATTTTCCTGATTTTGGCCATGTTGGCCGTGGTGCCGATCACCGGGAAGCCGGGCCATGTCCTGGTGTGGACGGTGGCAGCCGCCGGGGCGGCGCAGTTTCTTCTGCTCATCATTGCCGCGGTGCGGGCCGGCTTTGCCCTGCGCCTGCCGCGGCCGCGTTTGACTCCCGGCGTGCGTCGACTGCTGGTCTTGATGGTGCCCGGCCTGATCTCCGCCGGAGCCCTGCAGATCAACCTCTTCGCCGGCACCATGATCGCGACCCTGCAGCCGGGCGCGGCCTCGCTGCTCTACTATGCCGACCGTGTCTATCAGCTGCCGCTGGGGCTGATCGGAATTGCCGTCTCGGTAGTCCTGCTTCCCGAGATCACCAGGCGCCTCAAGGGCGAAGGCGAGGCGGCCGCGGCGGCCAGCCTGACTCAAGGATTGGAGTTTGCGCTTTTCCTCACCATCCCTTCAGCAGTCGCGCTCGCCGTCCTGGCAGAGCCGATGGCCTCGGTCTTGTTCCAGCGCGGCGCCTTCGACAATGCGGCGGCCTCCGCGACGGGGATCGCCATTCTGGCCTATGCCGTGGGCCTCCCGGCCTATGTCGCGGTCAAGGTCTACCAGCCTGCTTTCTATGCGCGTGAAGACATGACCACGCCGCTGCGAGCAGCTCTCTGGAGCGTGGCCGTCAACATCCTGCTCTCCCTGCTGCTCTTCTTCGCTCTGCGCGATCGGGGGCTGGGACATTTGGGATTGGCGGCAGCCACCACCCTGGCCGCCTTCGTCAATGTCGCCGTGCTTTGGCGCAATCTGGGCCAGCGCGGTCTCCTCAGAATCGTCAAGCAAAAGCGTCGGCGGCTGTGGCGGCAAGGCCTTGCCGCCTTGGTTATGGGGCTCGGACTCTATCTAGCCTTGGCACCGTTTGGTCCTTGGCTCGAGAGCGGCGAAGTGCCGCGGGCTGCGGCGCTGGGACTTCTGGTGTTGGGCGGGTTGATTGCCTACTTGGCGCTCAGTTTCCTGATCGGTGCTTTGCCGCGCGAGGCTCTCGGTCAAGCTTGGCGCAGCCTGAAGGCTCGACGAACCGCTAAAAAGAGTTAGGACAGAGAGCCATGACGAGTGGATCGAGTGAGACCAACCTGCAGGCTGGCTCCAAGGCCAAGCCTTGCAAGTCCCCGATGCGGCCAAGAGCTTCTTGGAGACTGTCTTTGCCGATCATCAGATTTTCACCGGCCAGCTCGTTCAAGCGCTCCTCGGGCTTGCCGCCGAGGAGCGCTTTCGCGGCCAGTATGGCGCCAAATGGGTGGCACCAAGCTCTATCGTCACGACTGCGGCGCACTGCCGGCCTGGAACTTCCTGAACGAGCGCGCGCTTACCTTTAGCATAAAGCTCGGTCGGAAGCCCTGTCCGACAGCTCTGCCTTGCGACTCGCAAGATTGTGTAGGAGAAGGCATCTTGGCGGCGACGTGGGCCAGCTCGGCAGAGAGCGCTTCGCACTCTGCCTTGACCCTTGCGGGATCAGCGGCGATAAGCCAGCCGTCCCTATCCCTGAAAGGTGAAAGGCCGCTTGCATGGCCCGCGTGTTCTCCGGCGTACAGCCGACCGGAAATCTGCATCTCGGCAACTACCTGGGTGCGATCCGAAACTTCGTCCCGTTGCAGGAGCAGTACGACTGCATCTATTGCGTCGTCGATATGCACGCCATCACCATCTGGCAGGATCCGACGGAACTGAAGACGCAAACCCGGGAAGTGACCGCGGCCTATCTCGCCGCCGGCATCGATCCCACGCGTGCCATCATCTTCAACCAGAGCCAGGTCGCAGCCCACGCGGAACTGGCTTGGATCTTCAATTGCGTCGCGCGCTTGGGTTGGCTCAACCGCATGACCCAGTTCAAGGACAAGGCCGGTAAGGATCGCGAAAAGGCCTCGGCTGGGCTCTATGTCTATCCCAATCTGATGGCAGCCGACATCTTGGCCTACAAGGCAACGCACGTGCCGGTCGGCGAGGACCAGAAGCAGCACCTGGAGCTGGCCCACGACATCGCCCAGAAGTTCAACCACGATTACCGGGTCGAACTCTTTCCGCAGATCCAGCCCTTGATCCTCGGCAGCGCCACGCGGGTCATGTCGCTGCGCGCCGGCAAGAAGAAGATGTCGAAGTCCGATCCCTCGGACATGAGCCGGATCGTCATGACCGACGGGCCCGACGAGGTGGCGAAGAAGATCCGCAAGGCGACCACCGATCCCGACAGCCTGCCCGGGCCGGAGACCCTCGACGAGGCCGGCGGCCTTGCCGATGCCACCCGTGCCGAGAGGCCGGAATGCTGGAATCTCTTGGGGATCTATGCAGCGCTGGCCGAGCAGAGCCTGCGGCAGGTCGTGACCGCGCATGCCGGTGCAGCCTTCTCCAGCTTCAAGCAGGAGTTGACCGAACTGGCGGTGGCTAAGCTGGGGCCGGTGGGCGAGGAAATGAAGCGCTTGATGGCCGATCCGGGCTATGTCGATGGGGTCTTGAGCAACGGCGCCCGCCGGGCCCGTGCTATTGCCGAACCGGTGATGGCGGAGGTCTACGATGCAGTCGGATTCCTGCGCTCCTCCTGACCAGACGGAGGATGCGACCCGAGGTACCGCCCATCGCGATCTTGAGAGTAGGTCAATTGCGGCGCTCGACGGCCAGGCGCTAGTCTGACCGGGCAGACGGAAACAGGCAGAGACTAAGGAGGAGCCGAGCGCAATGCAGATCTATCTGCCGGTGGCAGAGATCTCGCTCAATGTCTTCCTGCTTTTGGGTCTGGGCGGCATTATCGGCGTGCTGTCGGGCATGTTCGGCGTCGGTGGCGGCTTCCTGATGACGCCACTCTTGATGTTTATCGGCGTGCCTGCCCCGGTGGCCGTCGGCACGCAGGCCAACTCGGTGATCGCAACCTCGATTTCCGGCGTGATGGCGCATTGGCCGCGCGGCAATGTCGACATCAAGATGGGTTCGGTACTGTTGGTCGGTGGCCTGATCGGCTCCGCACTTGGCGTGGTGATCTTCTCTTGGCTGAAGAGCCTGGGACAGATCGATTTCGCCATCAAGCTCATCTATGTGACCACGCTCGGCATCGTCGGCACCCTGATGCTGATGGAATCCAGCCGAGCCGTCTTTCGCCGCAAGCGCAAGCTGCCGACGCGCAAGAAGCTGAATAAGCATCATTGGGTGCATGGTCTGCCCTTCAAGATGCGCTTTCGCAAGTCGCGGCTTTACATCTCCGCGCTGATGCCGCTCGCCATCGGTTTTGCCGTCGGCATGCTGTCGGCCCTGATGGGCATCGGCGGCGGTTTCATGATCGTGCCGGCGATGATCTATCTCTTGGGCATGCCGACCACGGTGGTGATCGGGACCTCGCTCTTCCAGATCATTTTCGTCTCGATCAACGTCACCTTCTTGCAGGCCTGGGAGAACCAGACCGTCGATATCGTGCTGGCCTTGCTGCTGCTGGCCGGCAGCGTCGTCGGCGCCCAGATCGGCACCCGCGTGGGCGCGCGCCTGCAGGGCGATGCCTTGCGCCTGCTCTTGGCCCTGCTGGTCGTGGGGGTCGGCATCAATCTGACCGTCGAGCTCTTCACGCCGCCGGCCGACACCTATGTCTTGGGGTCGGGATTTTGATCCGGACTGCCATAGGCTGCTCTCTGGCCATTATGCTGGTGGCCGGCCTTGCCGGGCGCGAGGCACGCGCGCAGGTCGTATTGGCCGATCTGGCAGAGCATCTGGTCGCGATCCACACCGGCTTCGACGGCACCAACATTCTGGTCTTCGGCACGCTGCCCAAGGACGCCGATTTGGCCATCGTGGTTCGCGGTGCAGCGCGGCCCACCGTGGTGCACCGCAAAGGCTCGGTCGCCGGGGTCTGGGTCAATACCGCGACCATGACCTTTCCGACCGCACCCTCTTTCTACGCCTTGGCCAGCAGTAGACCGCTGGACGAGATGGTCGACCCCTTCGAGCGCGCCAGGCTGCGGCTGGGGATGGACGATCTGGATCTGCAGCCCAGCGGCCGGGCCTCGCCCAATCTGCTGGCGGAGTGGCGGGCCGGCTTGGTGCGGGCCAAGCAGCGCCAGGGCCTTTATGTCACCAAGGCCTCGGAGATCACCATCCTGGGCGGGCGCTTGTTCCGCAGTTCGATCAAGATGCCGTCAAACGTGCCGACGGGGACCTATCTGATCGATGTCTATCTCTTCCGAGACGGTTTGAATGTAGCGGCCCAAAGCCTTCCATTGGCGGTCAGCAAGGTGGGTGTGGAGGCACGGCTCTATGCGTTGGCGCATCAGCATTCCGCGCTCTATGGTCTCCTCTCCATCCTGGTGGCATTGTTGATCGGCTGGATCGCGCACTTGCTCTTCCGCCGCCGATAGGGCGAAATCCTGAGAGATCTTTCGTGCGGTTGCGCTATTGCTTGGGAAAGGGGCCTCTTTGCTCCTTGTCCACCGGGCTTAATGGAGGGAAGCCTGCCGATGAACGAGACATCCAAAGACGTGGAGGCCGAAGCAGAGCCCGGCCGTATCTTCCTGGTCGTGGTCGACGACAGCGATGAGATGCCGGTCGCCCTGCGGTTTGCCTGCCGCCGGGCCCGTCATACCGACGGACGTGTCGCCCTGCTCTGCGTCATCGAGCCGACGGAATTTAAGCACTTCATGGGAGTGGGAGAACTGCTGGCCGAAGAATCGCGACAGCGAGCCGAGCGGCTGGTGCAACGCTTGGCCGGTCAGGTGAAGGAGATCTCCGGGCGGCTGCCAGTCGTCCACCTGCGTGAGGGCAATCGACGCGACGAGTTGCTGAAGCTGACACAGGAAGAGCCCAGTATCTCGATCCTGGTGCTGGCCGCCGGCACCCAAAGCGGCTCTCCCGGTCCCTTGATCCAGGCGCTCACCGGCAAGTTCCTATCGCGCCTGCGGATTCCCTTGACCGTGGTTCCCGGGAACCTCAGCGAGGCGTCCATAGACGCGGTATCGTGATGCACTTGTGCCCGGCGGTCGGCTTGCCCGGCGCCGACCGCCTCCCCATGTGGTCGCTAAGCGCAAAACCCTTACCGGCGATGCGACAGTGCCCAAACGAACGGGATTTGCCCTCGGAGAAAGCTCATGTTCATTCAAACCGAAGCCACGCCGAACCCGGCAACGATGAAGTTCATTCCCGGTGTCGAGGTTCTGACCTCGGGCACCGCCGACTTCCGCGATCCCAAAGGTGCTGAACGCTCGCCCTTGGCGCAGCGTCTGTTTCATGTCGACGGCATCACCGGGGTGTTCTTGGCGAGCGACTTCATCTCGATCACCAAGGCCGATAGCAAAGAGTGGCATACCCTGAAGCCGGCGGTTTTCGGCATCCTGATGGAGCATTTCTCGGCCGATCGCCCGGTCTTGCTGGCAGACCCTGAAGATGAGCCGCAGCACGCCGAGGAGGACAGTGAGATCGTTGTTCAAATCAAGGAGCTCTTGGAGACACGGGTGCGGCCGGCAGTGGCCCAAGATGGCGGCGATATCGTTTTTCACGGCTTCAAGCAGGGTGTCGTCTATCTGCAGATGCAGGGTGCCTGTGCCGGCTGTCCCTCTTCGACCGCGACCTTGAAGATGGGCATCGAGAACATGCTGAAGCACTACATTCCGGAAGTCGTGGAAGTGCGCCCGACCTCCTAGTCGCGATCCCTACATCATCTAGAATCGAAGAAGGACCGCCCATGGCGCAAGAAATCGACCAGGCCGCGCTCGATCAGCTTTTTTTCGACGCGCGCACGCACAACAGCTTTCGCGACGAGCCGCTGTCCGAGGCCGTGCTGGCCAAGATCTACGAGGTGGCGCGCTGGGCACCGACCAGTGCCAACTGTCTGCCGATGCGGGTCGTCTATGTGATCGGCCAGGACGCCAAGGAGAAGCTGCGTCCGGCCCTGGCCGAAGGCAATCTCGAGAAGACCATGAAGGCACCGGCGACCGCCATCATCGGCTATGATATGGAGTTCTACGAGCAGCTGCCCAAGCTCTTCCCGCACACCGATGCGCGCGCTTGGTTCGTCGGGCGGGAAAAGCACATCGAGACCACGGCCATGCGCAACGGCTCGCTGCAAGGCGGTTACTTCATCTTGGCTGCTCGGGCATTGGGTGTGGATTGCGGGCCGATGTCCGGCTTCGACAACAAGAAGGTGGATGAGGCTTTCTTTGCCGGCACGGCGGTGAAGTCGAACTTCATCTGCAATCTGGGATACGGCGATCCCGCAGGCTTGCATCCGCGCGGTCCGCGCCTCTCGGCCGAAGACGCCTGCCGCTTCGAATAGACCTTCTTGAGCGAAAAGGGACAGGACGAGGCCTCGTCGCGATGTCTTTTGGCGCTGGACGCCGCCGGGGCCCGTTGCTCGGTAGTGGCTTGGCGCCATGGCCGTGTCCTGGCCGAAGAGTCTGCGCCGATGCAGCGCGGTCAGTCGGAGCAGCTCGTGCCGATGGCGCTGAGAGCGATGGAGCGGGCAGCACTTCCTTGGGAGGAACTGGACAGCCTAGCGGTTACCAACGGCCCGGGCGGTTTCACCGGCGTGCGGATCGGCTTGGCCGCGGCCCAAGGATTGGCGCTGGCCTGGGACCTGCCGGTGGTCACGGTGTCTTGCTTCGAAGCCGTCCGTGCGGCAGTTGCCTCGCACGAGCTGCAGGGGCGTTGGCTGGTGCTATTGATCGAGGCC
>CBDBCL010000008.1:0-144228 GCA_965202755.1 Rhodospirillales bacterium
TGAGCTGGGCTGGACCTCGCTGCACTTGGCTGCACTTAAGGGCCAAGCCGCTGCGATTGCGTCGCTGCTCGCCGGCGGCGCCGATCCCGGTGCACGAACCGAGGATGGCAGGATTGCGGCGCTGCTCGCCGCCCCCGCTGCACTGGGCTGCTGGGAAGGGCCAAGCCGCCGCGATTGCGGCGCTGCTCGACGGCGGCGCCGATCCCGGTGCACGAACCGAGGATGGCCGGATCCCCTTCGACCTGATCCCAGGCGACTCTCCGCTCGTCGGAACAGCCGCCTACTGGCGCCTGAAGGATGCCCGGTGGGACTGAAGCCAGCCGCCCAGGGGTGTCCTGGCAAGGGGCCTTCGGGTAAGCCGCCAGGGGAGGGAATGACGGCCTGAGGCCTTGTTGTGTTGCCTGGACTCGCCCGTGCGGAGTGATGCGGGCGCATCCGGGCGGCGCGTTCTTCTGCGCCCTGGTCGAGACCGATCCGGGCAGGGCGCTGCATGTCGGCATCGAGCGAGCGATCGACGATGAAGAGCGTCCGCCCGATACGACCGATTTCCGGCAAGGGCAGGCGCGCGCTCCTGCCAAAAGCCCCCCACTCCGCTCGACAAGTTCCAGGGCTTGCAGCAGGGCCTTGCCGTATTCCCGTCCGAGGCAGGCGTCGGCGTAGCGGTCCTCCCGCGCCCCGTGCCGGTGGTGTCGGTGAGCTTCAGGACAGGATCGCGCGCGCCGTCGGGCCGTGCGATGCCTCGTCTGTGGAGTTCCTGGAAGATGCGGTCGAGGGCGGGCAGGGCGGCTTGCAGGTGGTGGAGGTATTCGTGGGTGGCGTTCCCGGGAGACGAGGGTCCAGCCTTCGCCCTCGGGCTTTCTGCCGCCGCCGATCTCGCGGGTGCCTGCCGCCGGAAGGTCGGCGGCGATGGCGGAACCCTCGCCTCGACCCGCCCCCGCAAGCGGCCCCGGGCAGCCGCATCGCCACAACCGCCGCCGCCCCCGACGGCTGGAGCCTCCAGCACGCAGGGCAGGTCGCCGCGTGCAGGCGCGTCACCTTCTGTTTCACGCCGTAAAACCGGGACAGCTCCCGACCGATTACCGGCGCCGCCGGCGGCGGCAGCATCGATCACGCCATCGCCAACGCCGGCGATCCCGACTATCACGCCCTGCGGTTCCTGGACGACCTCCGCCTCTTCACGCCCTGAAACCGGCGCCCATCAGCGGCGGGAACCCGACCCGAAATCCGGCGCCCCAGGTCGGGAATTTTCCAGCCGAAATCGCCCGGATTTTCCAGCCTATTTTCTGGCCCATTTTCCGACCGAAATCGCCCGGATTTGAAAAGACTTCGGCGCGCTACACCAGGCGTCGCACTATCGCGGCTTCAGGCCTCGCACGGCGTAACGTCCCGGCGTTTTGCCGGTCACCCGTCGGAAGGCCTGGATGAAGGCGCTGGGGCTCTCGAAGCCGACGTCGCAGGCAATTTCGGTGATCGAATGGCCGTGCGGCAGGCGCTCCAGAGCGGCCAGGATGCGCGCCTGGCGTCGCAACTCACGGAAGGACATGCCGGTCTGCTGCCTGATACGGCGGATCAGAGTGCGCGGCGAGAGGCCCAGGCGTCCGGCCCAGACCGGCAAGGCGGTCTGCTCGGCCGGGGCCTCCAGCAGGGCCGCGGTCAGGCGAGCGACGCGCGGGTCTTCCGCCGCCGGCAGGTGCAGCGGCTCGAAGGTCGAGGCGGCGATTTCATCGACCAGGAGTGCCGAGAAATGCGGCATCTGGTGCGCCGGCGCGCCCTCGGCCAGGCGCACCATGATCTCGCGCAGCAGGTCGGACACGCGGGTCACCCGGACGGAGCTCGGAAAAGCCGGATGCCTGCCCCTGAGATAGACCGTGCGCATCCGAAGCTGGCCGATGCAGCAAATTTCGTGACGGGTCTCGGCCGGCACCCAAAGCGCGCGTCCGGGCGGCACCACCCAGATGCCGCCTGCGACGGTGACCCGCATCACCCCGGCCAGGGCATGGACGATCTGATGCTCGCCATGCGCATGCGGCCGGATCAGCGCGCCCGCCGGATAGTCCGTGGCCAGACCCTCTAGGCCGATCGCATGCAAGTTTGGCACTTTGGCGATGTGAATTGGAATGGCATCGACAGACTGTAGGCGATCGGCCGCCTAGCGTACAAGCAGTTTTCTCCGGCGGAGTGCCTGTCATGTCGCGCAACGAAACCCTGATGTTCCTGAACCTGGCGCACTTCTTCGATCATTTCTTCCTGCTGATCTTCCCGACCGCGGCGATCGCGATCGCCGGCGCCTGGGAGATCGGCTACGGCGAAGCCCTGGCGTCGGGCACGCCGATCTATGTCCTCTTTGCCCTGGGGACGCTGCCGGCCGGCTGGCTCGGCGACCGCTTCGACCGCACCTTGCTGATCGCGGTTTTCTTCCTTGGTTGCGGGATATCCAGCCTGCTGACCGGGCTGGCCGAGGAGCGACAGGAGCTGATGCTGGGGCTAGGCGCGATCGGCCTCTTCGCCGCCCTCTATCACCCGATCGGTCTGGCCCTGGTCCCCGACGTGGCGCGGCGCAGCGGTCCGGCGCTGGCGGTCAATGGCGTGTTCGGCAATATGGGTCTGGCGGCCGCTACCGTGGTGACCGGGGTTCTGGCGGCCTGGGGCGGCTGGCAGAGCGCCTTTCTGGTGCCGGGTGCGCTCTCGCTGCTGCTCGGCTGCTTTCTGCTCTGGCGCCGCCTGAGGTCTGGCCCGGCACCGACGGAGCAGACGGCAAATTTCGCACGCAGGACGGAGCCGGCGGCGCGGATCACACAGATCACCGTCTTCGCCGTGGTCTGCGTGGCGGCGCTCTTCGGCGGCCTGGTGTTCAATGCGGTGACCGTCTCGCTGCCGAAGTTCTTCGACGAGCGCCTCTTGGCCCTTGGCGGCGATACTGCCTGGATCGGTGCCTCGGCCGGCACGGTCCTTGCCATAGCCGCCTTCGCGCAATTGCCGGTCGGCAGCCTGCTGGATCGCCTGGGTGCGCGGCCGCTTCTCTTCGCCCTGCTCGGCAGTCAGGTGCTGCTGCTGATCCTGCTGTCCCAGGCGGAGGGCTGGCTGGCCGTCGGCCTGGCGCTGGTCCTGGTCACCCTGATCTTCGCCGAGATCCCCATCACCTCCTGGCTGCTTGGTCGCTATGTTCGCACCGGCCTCAGGGCACGGGCAATTTCGGTCGAATACATCCTGTCGCTCGGCATGGGCTCGGCGGTGGTGCCCCTGATCGCCGGCCTGCATCACGAGGGGATCGGCTTTGACGTTCAGTTTCTCGGTCTCGCCGCCTCCGCCTTCGTCGTCCTGTCGGCAACCAGCTTCCTGCCACGCGCGCGCCGCGCGCAGAGCGAGGATCGCCTGGAGGTCGCCGAGTGAGTCCCGCTCCCAGGCACTCCCGCGCCGGCTCGGGCGGCGATCCTGCATCGCCTCGGAGAGCGAGGACCTGGCCTTGCTGTCGGCATCGAAGTTGTCGGCGGCCAGCCAGGCGGCGATGAGGGCGCGCACCTCCGGCCACTCGTCGTCGAGGATCGAGTAGCAGGCGGTATCGCGGTTCTTACCCTTGAAGATCAGGTCGTTTCCAAAGGCTCGGTTTACAAGTCGCATGCAGGGACGTCTGATGGGGGTTGCGAGGCAAGCCCGGGGGAGGCGTTCTCCAGTTCGAGCCGCTCGAAGC
Source organism: Rhodospirillales bacterium (assembly GCA_965202755.1). Taxonomy (GTDB): domain Bacteria; phylum Pseudomonadota; class Alphaproteobacteria; order Kiloniellales; family JACOMY01; genus JACOMY01. The sequence continues at coordinate 3,689 of CBDBCL010000008.1, forward strand.
ATCGCAGGCAGTCGTCGAGATATCTGGTCGCGACGCCTCGGTAGCGCCGCAAGAAGTCCTTCAAGCGGCTGTGTGGGTCGTTGACCGTCTGAATGTGAAAGGTGCCTCGCACCCCTTCACTTCGTGACAGGTGCAATGCTTCGTGATGCGCGCCAATTGCGCTCGCGCATCTCGGATAAGCACGCTGTCCATCGGTCACCAGAACGATATCCTCGTCCACAACCGGTGCGACCACCTCTCGCAAGGTATCGGCCTCGACCGCAGGGAGAACCGCACCGACCGTCGCGCCGCTGCGATCGGCGGCAACCAGGACCGAAACCCGTTCATCCGACAGGCCCCGCTTGCTGGCCCTGCCTCCCCTGCGTCGCGCCTTGCGCTCAAGGTTTCCTGCACCTTTCCGGCTTTCCGGCACAGAGGTTTCATCGGCTTCCACAAGGCTCGTGAGCCTGCGTGCTTTCAGGCCTTTTGCGGCAAGAAATCGGTGCCGCCAACGCAAGGCGGTCCTGATCGCAAGCCCGCAACGTTCTGCTGAAGCGCGAACCGTCAGCCCATCGGCAAGACAGCTTCCCAAGGCAAGCCACTTGTCCTTGCGGTGCAGACTCGACAAAGGGGTGTCGGTCGCGGCATTGAATGTCTTCTTGCATCCCTTGCACTGGTAGCGTCGCAGACCCCTTGCCTGGCCAAGCGACAGGGCACCTGGCGTGCCACAAGGCGGGCACTGGCGATCTTCACCCACGGCCGCTTCAACGCCAGCCAGCGACGCTGACGTCTCCCTGTCCCCCAGGAACACCGCTTCGGCCTGCTGGCGCTGCGCCGGGCTGAGGGGGTCCATCCCCGATAGCCAGTCCTGAAACCGCTTGTGATCCCTGTCACGCCATCCCTCTGATTTCACAAAGAACATGACACGAACGCATGCGACTTGTAAACTGAGCCGAACCGTAAAGACAGGGTCAGAAAGCGCAAGGTTAGCGAATAACACAATCCCACAAATGTGGTTTTGTGTGTTGTGCTAGCCATCAGATCAATTGTGGAGCGTCTCTGTCCGCTCGTAATCTTCTGAACCTTTTACCTTTTTCCACTTGTGCCCGAGCTGATACCTTCCGAGGATTGACTGGTCATCAATCTTTAGTTTTTTCCCGAACGGCGGGTTGGTGAGAACCACATTGAAAGCATTAAAATTTATCTGTTCTCGAGTGACAGCTTTCCAGCTTTTCCGATTGTCGAGGCTGTTTTCGCAGAAGACGCCCCCCCGTCGGTCTTGAAATCGCGCCAGGCCTGACGACCCTTCTCTCCGACTGTACCCATGGTCCAAACCTCCAAACGAAAAGGGCGCCCCGAAGGACGCCCAAAGAAAAACCCCGCCGGAGCGGGGCTGTGTAGGGGCCTGACTTACTCAGGCAGTTTGCTGAATGGGCTGTCTAGCCCGAGCCTTTTGTCCAGGTAACCGACCTTCGTCGGGGTCAGCTTCTCATCTTGCTGCATGTCTGCGACTATCACCCGCCGGCCGTTCGGCGCCCTTATGGTGGTCGAGGTATCGTATCCCTTTGTGTAGCCGCTGAGCGACTGACAACCCTGCTCCTGCGCCCAGACGATATACTCGCCCAGGGTCGGGTGGTTGCCGAAGGGATACGCCACGGTTTCCTACGCGCAGAGCTTCAGTTGCAGGGTTTCGGGCGCAGTTGTCGGCGTGTATCGGCCGGGCGCATTCTCCCACATCTCATGGTACTCGCCGGGGGCTGGCTCGATGTCGCTCAATCCACTGCCCTCTTGCGACTCGAGCCGTACGGTCAACTCGAGGCGCTTGTAGAGCGTTTCGAGATCCATCGCCTGCACGCAGATGTCATGCTCTAGTGCGCGCGCAATCCACGCTTCGCCGTCCTTGAAGACGACGACCCTCAACGGTTCTGTCATCGTCATAGAGTGCCTCCCTACGTTCCTTTATCTGAAGAGATAAACCATCGCATAGGGCGCTTTGTCTACTTTTTTCAGCGTCGCGCTGAGCACAGCAGTTCGCCAATGGCGTACAAACTCCACACTGTTGCCCGACTCTTCCTGCAACCTGTGGCCTTGGACTGCCCAGCCACAAGATGTAGAGGGTGACCCCATCATAGAGACAAGGGCGCCCCGAAGAGCGCCCGAAGCCCTGCTCTCTCATGCCTGATCGCCTGTCGAAGTGAGGCTATCATGCATCGGCAGCGGCCTGAAGCAGGGACCGCGGGCTAAGCCTTGCGCACAGCACGCAGTGCCTTCAGCACGGCGACGATTTCGCAATCCCGCTGGGCCGCCATCTCGGAGAAATGCCGGTCGCCGGCAATCGCGTTGCAGCCCTCGACCATCCGGTCGCGCAGATCCTGCGTCAACTCCGGGCTCTCCAGCCGGGTCCAGGGCAGCGCCAGCGCCGGGCCGAACTGATCCAGGTTGGTGGCCATGCCACCCTCGCCGCAGGCAACATGGAAGGCCATGCACTGCCCCTGCGCGGCCATGCGCGGCGCCGGCCCATTCATCAGTGCGTTGTCGATGTCGGCGGGTGTCGCCTCGCCGTTGGCGACCATGTGCAGGGCCTCGCGCCACAAGGCCTCCTGCAGCCGAGTCGCGACGAAGCCGGGGATTTCCTTCTTCACGAGCAAGGGCGCCTTGCCGGCAATCTCGTAGAAGGCAGCGGCCCATTGCACGGCGGTCGCGTCCGTCCTGTCCCCGCTCGCGATCTCCACCAGGGGAAGGAGGTAGGGCGGGTTGAAGGGATGGCCGACGACCGTGCGTTCCGGCGTGGTGCAGTCGGCCTGGATGTCGCTCATCATCAGGCCCGAGGTCGAGGAAGCGATCACCACCTCCGGCGGCACGATCTCGCCCAGTCGCCGGTAGAGCGCCTGCTTCAGGGAGAGCCTTTCCGGCGCACTTTCCTGGACGAAGTCGGCTTCCTCCACTGCCTCCGCGAGGTCGTGCAGGATCGTCAGGCGATCCAGCGAGGCGCCGGGGGCAAGACCCAGATCCGTCAGACTTCGCCAAGCGGTTTCCAGGATGGTCATGAAGGCGGGTATTTCGGTAGCCGCGTGAAGATAGCCGGTGACGTCGTAACCGCGCGCCAGAAAGTGTGCCGTCCAGCCGCCACCGATGGGGCCGCCGCCGATGCTGGCGATGCGGGTGACGCTCTCGGCTGGGCGTAGCATCAGCGACCCTTGAATTTGGGCGCGCGTTTCTCGACGAAGGCGGCGACGCCTTCCGCGGCATCCTCGGACTTCAGCATCTTGCGATAGGTCGGCATGGGGTCGGTCCGCATCTTGTGGAAGGCCTGCTCCAACGCCACGCATTCGATCGTGCGCTGCACCTCCTTCACGCTCTGCATGGCCAGCGGCGCAGACCAGGCAATGGAAGCGGCCCATTCGCGCACCGCCTCCATCAGCTGCGCGCCGGGTACGACCTTGTTGACCAGCCCGTAGTGCGCCGCCTCGGCCGCTGTCATCCGCCGGCCCAGGAGAAACATCTCCATCGCGATGTTGTGCGGAATGCGGCGCGGCAGGCGCTGCAAGGCACCGGCGTCGGGCACGATCCCCAGGGGCATTTCAGGCAGGCCGAATTCGACATGCTCGGCGGCGATCAGAAGATCGCAGCCCATCGCCATCTCGAAGCCGCCACCGATGGCCAGGCCGTTGATGGCGGCGATCACCGGCTTGTTGAGAAACCAGTTTTCGGTGAGCCCGGTAAAGCCGCCGACGCCGTAGTCGTCGCTCTCCCACCAGCTGTCGAGCTGCATCTCGCCCTGGTTCAGGGCCTTCAGATCCCATCCGGCGGAGAAGATCCGCTCGCCGCCGCCGGTCAGGATGGCGACACGCAATTCCGGATCCTCGTGCAGCTCCCTGAAGGCCGCGGCCAGCGCCTGCGAGGTCGGCACGTCGATCGCATTGACCTTCGGCCGGTCCAGCGTGACCTCCAGCACATGCCCGTCACGAACCACCTTCACACCCTCTGCCATGGGTCTCCTCCTGTCGGCCCTGTCTTGAAAAAGCGTCGCCGATGTCGATCAGCGCATCACGAAGGGATTGGCCATCGGCGCATCCGAGGTGTTCATCCAGACGGTCTTCGGGCGCGTGTAGTCGTACATCGCCTGGAAGCCGCTTTCGCGACCGTAGCCCGAGCCCTTGATGCCGCCGAACTCGGCGATCGGCGAGACCACGCGGTAGGTGTTGATCCAGACGATGCCGGCGCGCACCGCGTTGGCCATCCTGAGCCCGCGGGCGCCGTTCCGGGTGAAGATCCCGGCTGCCAGCCCGTGCTCCGTGTCGTTGGCTAGCGCGACGACCTCCTCTTCCGTCCGGAAGCGCTGCACGCAGAGAACCGGTCCGAAGAGTTCGGTATCGACGATCCTCAGATCCTGACGCGGGCATTCAATGATCGTGGGCTCGTAGAAGAGGCCGTCCAGGCCCTCCGGCAGATCTTCCGGCTGCCTGCCGCCGGTCAGAATCCTGCCGCCTTCGCTCTCGGCGTGAGCCACTTCGCTCTTGATGCGCTGCAGCTGGGCGTGGGTGCAGAGCGGCCCCATCTGGGTCTCTTCGGCCAAGGGGTCGCCGATCTTGATGTCTCGCGCCATGGCCACCATGCGCGCGAGGAAGTCCTCGGCGATATCCGCATGCAGATAGAGCCGCGAGCCGGCCACGCAGCTCTGCCCGCTGGCCCCGAATATGCCGGCGATCGAGGCATTCACCGCGCTTTCGATGTTGGCATCCTCGAACACGATGAAGGGGGACTTGCCGCCCAGCTCCAGCGAGACCTCGGCGAAGTTCCGCTTGGAGTTTTCCAGCACATGGCGCGCCGCGTTCGGTCCGCCGGTGAAGGATATGCGCGCCACCAGCGGGTGGGCTGTCAGCGCCCGGCCGCAAGGGTCGCCATGACCGGAGACGATGTTGACCACACCGGGAGGAAAGCCTGCCTCTTCGATCAGGCGCCCGAACTCCAGCAGCGCCGCCGAGGCCTGCTCCGAGGCCTTCAGTACCACCGTGTTGCCGGCCGCCAGTGCCGGCCCGATCTTGACCGCCACCAGGAAGAGCTGCGAGTTCCAAGGCACCACGGCCGCTACCACGCCGAGCGGCTCGCGCCTGGTAAAGACAAACATGTCGGGCTTGTCGATCGGCAGGGTCTCGCCGCCGATCTTGTCGGCACAGCCGGCATAGAAGTGGAAGAACTCGGCGATGTACCTTGCCTGCCAGCGGGTCTCTTTCAGCATCTTGCCGGTGTCGAGCGATTCGATGCGCCCCAGTACCTCGGAGCGTTCGGCCAGCAGGTCGGCAAGTTTGCGCAGGCAGCGGCCGCGCTCGCTCGGCATCATCTTGGACCAGGGGCCCTCACCGAAGGCGCGATGGGCGGTCCTGACCGCACGATCGACGTCGGCTTCGGTGGCCTCGGGCACCCGGCTCCAGACCGCGCCATCGGTCGGATTGATGCTGTCGAACAGGCCGCCGTCCGAGGCACCCACCCAGTCACCGTCGATCAACATCCGATAGCTCTGCAGTTCTGTCATCCTGCTGGTCCTCCTTCGGGCATGCGCTCTATTCTTGACGCCTTGCCGAGGCAGTTCGGCGTAAATTCGACTTCAGATGTCGAAAAATACGAGAATGCCGTGCCGATTTGCCGTCAAACCTCATGGCGGAGCAGGAGGCGAAGCCATGGCAAAGAACAAACAGGTCATCGGCGGGCCGCTGGAAATCGGCGGGCGTGTCCTGTCACTCTCCCGCGCGATCCGGGCCGGCGATTTCGTATTCCTGACCGGACAGATTCCGATGCAGGACGGCGTGCCCATGACCAAGGGCACGATCGAGGAGCAGACCCGCGCGGTGCTGGACGACATAAAGGCGACCCTGGCCATGGCCGGATGCCAGCTGGCGGACGTGGTGAAGGCCATGGTCTGGCTGCGCGATCGGGCCGACTTTCCAGGCTTCGATACGGTCTATGGCGCGTACTTTCCGAGCGAGCCGCCGACCCGCTCGGCGGTCGTCAACGATCTGCTGGTCGAGGTTCGCGTCGAGGTCGAGGTCGTCGCCTATCGGCCGCTCTCCGGGGCGGGCTGAATGACCGGGAGGACCGCAGACGGCACGGTCTTCGAACGGATCGGCCCGGCCGATGCGCCAGCCATCGTATTCATCCACGGGCTGGGGCTGAACCGGGCCTGCTGGCAGTGGACGCTGCCGGCGCTGTCGGGTCGGTTCCAGCTCCTCACCTACGATCTCTTCGGGCATGGGGAGAGTGTGACACCGCCGGAGACGCCGAGCTTGTCGCTCTTCTCGCGGCAGCTGGCGGCGCTGCTGGACCACTGCACCATCGCCTCGACCGGCATTGCCGGCTTTTCCCTGGGCGGCATGATCGCTCGCCGCTTCGCTCAGGATGTGCCTGAGCGGGTCGCGGCTTTGGCGATCCTGCATTCGGCCCATCGCAGAAGCCCGGAGGCGCAGGCGGCGATCCTGAAGCGGGTCGAACAAGCCCATGACCAGGGTGCCTCCGCGACCGTCGAGGCGGCCTTGCAGCGTTGGTTCACCGAGGCCTTTCGGGCGCAGAATCCGGAGATGATGGATCTCGTCCGAGGCTGGGTCGTCTCCAACCGCAAGGAGATCTATCACCGGGTCTATCGGGTCCTGGCCCAGGGCATCGAGGAAATCCTCGCTCCGACCCCGCCGCTTCGCTGTCCCACCCTGGTCATGACCGGAGACGAGGACCATGGCAACGGGCCGGAGATGACTCGCGCCATCGCTGCCGAGATCGCAGGTGCCGAGGTGCGGATCCTGCAGCAGTTGCGCCACATGGCACTGGCAGAGGCGCCGGAGCGTTTCAACACACCGCTCGCGCAGTTCTTCGAGCGGGCCCTCGGCGGGATGGCCCGGCCGGGCGGACCGACCTAGGGAGGCCGCCGTGGCGGAAGAGGAGCATCGCCCCTGCCTGGCAAGGGGAAAGGGGCCCTGCGCGGCGTCTTCGGCTGCTTCGCCGCAGGGGTGACGATCGTCACCACCCGGCAATCGGACGGCACACCGCGCGGCTTTACCGCCAACTCCTTACAGCTTCGGTGTCGCTGGACCCGCCGCTGGTGCCGATCTGCCTCGCGAAGTCGGCCCATGGCTGCGATGTCTTTGCCCAGGCCAATCACTTCGCCATCAATGTTCTGAGCGAAGAGCAAAAGGCCGTCGCCGGGCTCTTTGCCTCGCGCTCGCCGGAGAAGTTCCAGCTGGCCGGGCGGTCTGCGGGCCAGGCCGACATGCCGCTGCCGGAGGGATCGCTTGCCAGCCTCGTCTGTGCCCACCATCGCGTGGCGAACTCGGGAAAGTTGTCGCCTTCGACGAGAACATCCATCGCGAGGGCGGGCGGCCGGTGGAACCGCCCCTGCGAATGATCGGCGTGGCCGCGGTGGTGGCCAATCCGGTGGCCAATCCCTGGACCGGGCAGGGTCATGTCGAGGATCTCTCGCCGGAGATCCGGCGGATGGCGCCGCCCCTGGCGGGGGCTGCTCACCGATCGAGGCCTATGGCAAGGCCTGCATCGCCGGCACCGACTGCGAGTTGGAGCATGCCTCGGCGTCGATCCATACGCTGCACTTCGGCAACTTCCATCGCGAGGCGGTGGGGGCGAAGATCTCTCTGGGCTTTACCAACACCCGCGGCCCGGCCAACACGCAGATCGACATCCCCTCGATGGACAGGCACGACACCGGTCGCCGCTCGCACTATCTGACGGTGCAGCCCTCGATCCACGATGCGCCGGCGGGCGATAGGTTGGTGGTGGCGCTGGGCGCTGCGACCGGCGGTCAGCCGCATCGCCGCATCGGCGACCGCTATTCCGACCTGGCCGACCTCGGTCGCGACCTCGACAATCCGGCGGAGGTCAAGGCCTGGGCGATGGGCCGCGGTGCGAACGTTGGCGCTGTCGTTTCGATGTCTGTCATGGCCGGCTCCTGGGGTGTGCGGTGAAACCGCCTGCTATCGAGGTCCCCGGGTCGGCCCTGAACTCCAGCCCGAGCAGCAGGCTGATGGTGTCACTCGTGTCTCCGGCGTAAAACGTCGCCGCTGTGCCCAGTTACCGCGCAAAGAGTATTGGCGTCCCCGACAGGATTCGAACCTGTGACCTACAGCTTAGGAGGCTGTCGCTCTATCCAGCTGAGCTACGGGGACAGCATGACCTGCTCATAGCAGCTTTCGCCGCCGTGGTCACCAGGATATGCGGTCACGAGGACAGGGAGGACACAGGTGACAAGATCGTCGAATCAGAGCGAGAACATACGTGAAGCCGCAGAAAATTCTTGCTGTCATGCCCCACACGATGGAACGAGCAACCGCAAATCGAGGGGAAATGGCTTCGTCGCGTCGCGCAGTGCAGGTGGTTTGCGCCGTCATCTCGACCTTCGGGCTGGCCCCTGCGCTGGCCTCGTCGGCGCCTATCGTGGGCAGAATCGGGGCGATGTGCGAGCCCGCCTGGCGCAGATGCGCGAAGAGACGGAGGCCTTTTGTCTGGCCGGCGTTCTGGCCTTCTTCGGCGAGCGCCTGGAGTAACTGGAACGTGAGCCACCCTCGGCGGATTGGAACGGCGTCTTCGTTGCGACGACCAGGTAGGCCGGCTGGATGTTCAAGAGCATGGCGGCGTCACGGACGGCCCGATCTGCTCGGGATTTACTCTACTCCAACGCGGCAAAGCGGTCGCAGGCTGCGACCAGGCGGCGCCTGGTGCCGGGCTCCATCGCCGAATGCCCGGCATCGGGAACGATCTGCAGATCGCCCTGTCGCCAGACGCGCGAGAGATCGTATGCCGAGATCGCTGGGCAAACGACGTCGTAGCGGCCCTGCACGATCACGCCCGGGATCGGCGCCAGACGATCAGCCTCGCTCAGCAGCTGGCCCTCGTTCAGAAAGACTCGGTTGATGAAGTAGTGAGCCTCCAGGCGCGCGAGCGTCAGGGCGACGCTGTCCTGCGCGAAAGCATGCACTATCCGTGGCGAGGGCAGCAGGGTGGAACAGGAGGCCTCGTAGTGCGCCCAGGCGCGCGCGGCCGGCAGATGCACGCCTGGGCTGGGATCGACCAGGCGGCGATGATAGGCGGCCAGGATATCGTCCTGTTCGTCTGCCGGCAGGTATCCGGCGAAGGTGTGCCAGGCGTCGGGATAGATAAGGCGCAGTCCCTTCAGCCACCAATTCAGCTCCATTTCCCGGCCGAGGAAGATGCCGCGCAGAACCAATGCGGTGACGCGCCCCGGATGGGTCTCGGCGTAGGTCAGTGCCAGGGTGGAGCCCCAGGATCCGCCGAAGACCAGCCAGCGCTCGACAGCGATGTGGCGACGCAAGGCCTCGATGTCGCCCACCAGCTCTTGCGTGGTGTTGTCGGTCAGGCAACCCAGGGGTCGAGAGCGCCCGGCGCCGCGCTGGTCGAAGAGGCAGACACTGTAGAGATCGGGGTTGAAGAAACGGCGATGGTCGGGTGTGCAGCCGCCCCCCGGTCCGCCGTGCAGAAACACTGCCGGCCTGCCTTTCGAGTTGCCCGAGAGCTCCCAATGGAGGCGGTGCCCGGATCCGACCTCGAGCGTGCCACTCTCGTAGGGAGCCAGGGGAGGATAGAGATCGCGATCGGTCATGCACTCTTCTCAAACTGGGGCGACTCGAGAGGAGCCTCACTCCGCCCGTTCCAAAGCACTGCGCGCTTCCGGTCGAAACGGCCGATCACGCAAGCTGCGCCATAGGTAGCTGGCGGCTAGCCGCAGAACCATAGCAAAACCGCCCGTGCCCCTGTGAAAGGTGCTTGAAGAGGCAAGAGCGGCTGGAGCGTCGCTCGTTCAACCAAAATCGGTGCCGGTCCACATTCCCGCCCGACCGCCCATGGACACTTGCGGGCCGACGCCGTCAGGTGGGACAACGCTCTGGCGGTCGCGTCCTGGTCACGCTAGGATGGCTATTGCGCTCTGAAGAGTAAAGACGAAGCCATGTTGAGCCGAAGGGGCTGCATACTGGGCGCTCTCGTCGTCCTGCCGCTTGTGGAGGAGGCACTTGGCGAACCGCTGGCGGCGTTGGAGGTCATCTCGCCGACGCTTCTGCGGGCGGAAGCCGGCCGAACCTTGCGGCTGGCCGGCATCGCAAGCGCTCTGCCCGAACACGAGGCGCCGCACGCCGCTGCCGTGCGGGCGCTCTCCGACCTGATCGAGGGGCAAGCCCTGCTGCTGCGACCCGACAAGCCGGGGCGCGACCGCCTGGGCCGCGAGCTGGTGCAGGCCTGTCGTCAGAACGATGGGCTTTGTCTGCAGGGCCGTTTGCTGCTTTGGGGACATGCGCGCGTCGATCCCTTCACGGCTCCGCTCGAGACCCTGCAGGAGTTCTTGGCACTGGAGGCCGCGGCGCGGGAGGGGGCTGCCGGGCTCTGGTCGCATCCGGCCTATGGCCTGCGCAGCAGCGATCCGGTCGATCTCCTGCCCTGGATCGGCAGCCTGCAGGTCTTCGAAGGCGTCGTCGCCGCGGTTGGCGGCGGCCGCGGCGACATCTATCTGAACTTCGGTGAGGACTGGGACAGTGACACCACGGCTCGCATTGCGCGGCGACATCTGCGGCGCTTCAAGGCGGCCGGGATCGAGCCGGACAGCCTCCTCGGCCGGCGAGTCAGACTGCGCGGCTGGCTGCAGAGCTGGAACGGTCCCTTCCTGGAGTTGCACAGCCCCGGCCAGGTCGAGCTGCTGAGCGACCCGCTGTCGGCTGCCGGTTGGCTCACCCCTCCAGCAACAGATCGCGGTCGACCTCGACACGCCTGGAAAGAGCAAGGCGCATTTTTTTCAGGGCGCGGTTTTCCAGTTGGCGGACCCGTTCCTTGGAGACGCCCAGCATCTTGCCGAGGTCTTCCAGGGTGCGGCCGACCTCCTGCAGGCGACGCTGCTCGATGATGATCCGCTCACGGGCCGAGAGTTCGGCGAGGCACTCGGCAATCCAGCGCGAGCGGGTGGCGCCGTCCCGGATGCCGATGATCAGATCTTCGGGCCCCGGGCGCTCATCGCTCACCAGGTCCTGGCGCTCGAGATCGTTTTCCTCGCCGATGGTCGCATTCAAGGATTGGTCGGGGCCGCCGATGCGGCCTTCCATCATCTCGACGTCGCGGCGGCCGACCTTCAAGGCCTTGGCGATCGTTTCGCGTCCTTCACTGTCCAGGTTTCGACCGGTGGCGCGTTCGATCTGGCCGCGCAGGCGACGCAGATTGAAGAAGAGGCTTTTCTGCGTCGAGGTCGTGCCGGATCGCACGATCGACCAGTTGCGTAGAATGTAGTCCTGGATCGAGGAACGGATCCACCAGGAGGCATAGGTGCTGAAGCGGACGCCGCGTTCCGGATCGAAGCGATTGGCGGCCTGCAGCAGACCCAGGCTGCCCTCCTGCACCATGTCGGGCATCGAGAGGCCATGGGCGCGATAGCGCGACGCCATCGCTGCGACCAGGCGCAGGTGGCTGTCGATCAGCCGGTGCAGGGCCTTCTCGTCCTGTTCGTCGCGCCAGGCTTTGGCAAGCGCGACCTCCTCCTCGCGGGCCAGCAGGGGGGCTGCCATGGCTTTGCGGATGAAGGCGATATCGGCACTGCCCAGTGCGGGCTGCTTGACTGCGGTTTGCATCGGCGCTCACTCCTGTCTCCGGACGGCAGCCTTCGCGGCTGTCTCATGTAACCTTATCCTTGCATACCACTTCCCAGGAAATCCGACTACGTCTTCGGACGGCAGTCTTCGCGGCTGTCTCATGTAACGGCTTCTACGCAATGGCTCCAGCTGCGGATCACCGTCCGGATCGATTCATGATGATTCGCCGCGTCTTGGAGTGAGTTTGGCACCCGAGCGGGCAATAACGGGACAGTCGAATATTGGTGACGCGCGGCTTCGAACGGTTCGGTCCTTTGGCCTCTCCTTCCTGCCTGGCGTGCAGTGGAATGTGCCCAACAGCGGCGTCGAGGATGTACTGCGGTTCGACGGTCAGCCAATTCAGCTTTTCGAACCAGCCTCTCAAGGCATTCAAAGGGCTTCTGCCCGGGTCCACTCTTTGATCATGGCATAGGCCGAGCGCAGCCCCATGGCCTCGCCGCCGACCGGCCGGCCCGGCCGGGCGCGGTTGTTCCAGCCCATGAGGTCGAGATGAGTCCAGGAAAGACCTTCCGGCACGAAGTGCTGCAGAAAGAGAGCTGCCGTGATCGCCCCGCCGAAACCGCCTTCGCCGGTGCTGTGAATGTCGGCGAAGCGGCTGTCCAGCAGACGGCGGTAATCGGCGTGCAGCGGCATCCGCCAGACCGGGTCCCTGACCTGCTTGCCGGCCGCCAACCAGGCATCGGCGACCTCGTCGTCGCTGCTGAAGAGCGCCGGCACCTCGGTCCCCAAGGCCACGCGGGCGGCCCCGGTCAAGGTCGCGAAGTCCATCAGCAGATCGGGTTTCTGTTCGGCCGCGTAGGTGAGCGCGTCCGCCAGGATGAGCCGCCCCTCGGCATCGGTGTTGCCGACCTCGACCGTGCTGCCGTCGCGGGCGCGCAGGATATCCAGGGGTCGATAGGCATTGCCGGAGATCGCATTCTCGACGATCGGCAGCACCAGGGTCAGGCGCAGCGGCAGCCCGGCATCCATCACCAGGCGGGCCAGAGCCAAGGCATGGGCAGCGCCGCCCATGTCCTTTTTCATCAGCTTCATGCCCTCGGCGCCCTTGATGTCCAGCCCGCCGGAATCGAAGCAAACCCCCTTGCCGACCAGGGCCAGATGCCGTCCGGTGCTGTTCCCGCTCCAGCGCAGGGCAACCAGCCGCGGGCCGTCCGCGGCGGCGCGACCGACGGTGTGCACCATCGGGAAGTTGCGTGCCAAGAGGTCCCTGCCGACGACGGCCTCGACCGCGGCGCCGTAGGCCTGGCCGACCTCGACGGCAGCGGCCGCCAGGGCGCTGGGGCCCATGTCCTCGGCCGGGGTGTTGATGAGATCTCGCACCAGGCGCACCGCCTGTGCCTGACGCAGGACTTCGCCACGGTCAGTGCCCGCCGGCCAGACCAGCTGTGTCTTTCTGTCGGTCTGCGCCTTGTAGCGATCGAAGCGATAGTGCCCGAGGAGCCAGCCCACGACCATCTGCCCGAGGGTCCAAGGGTCCTGACTGCCCTTCAGCCGATAGCGTCCGGCCGGCAGTTCCGCCGCGAGCGCGGCACAGCACCAGGGCAGGGTCTCGGGGTCGTAGGCGAAGAGCACTGCCTCCAGGACACCGTCGGCACCGGGCAGCAGGCAGGTCTGGCCGGCCTCGCCGGTGAAGCCGCTGGTCTCGGCCCAGCGCCGCCAGCGCGATTCGGACAGGTGGCTCGGTTCGGCCGTGCCGGACGAATGCGGCAGGATGGCTATCGCGTCCGCTGCCTCGTCGAGCAGGCTTTCCAGCATCGCTTCCCCCAAGGGTCTCGTTGTCGAACGGCTGTCTCCGGACAAGCCGGACAGCCTCCGGCAGGAAGCGGGCGACCGCCAGCGCTGGCACTCTCGCAGAGGAATCCGGCCATGACCACCGTCCATCTCACCATCGGCAACAGGTGTTGCTCCTCCTGGTCGCTCAGAGGCTGGCTCGCCATGCGCTTGCAGGGCCGCGCCGCCTCGGCCGAGACTCTGCTCTCCTGGCCGTCGTTTCGGGAGTGGGAGGTCGAGGCGGCGCTCGAGACCCACGTGATTGCCAATCCCCAGGTGCTCTGCGATCGTCGCTTTTCGCTCCAATCTCTGCTGCCGATCGCGTGCATTGTCCTCCGCCAGTGCGAGGGGTAGAGAAGGGGCAAGCGAAGACCGAGAAGGAATGAGACGCATGGCCAAGATCGTCGACTACTATCTGACGCCGATTTCCCCCTGGGCCTTTCTGGGCTCCCAGCGCTTTGCCGAGATCGTGCAGCAGCATCGGGCCCAGGTCCGGGTCAAGCCGGTCGATTTCGGCGCGCTGCTGGGCCAGACCGGTGGGCTGCCGCTGGCAAAGCGCTCGCCGCAGCGCCAAGCCTATCGTATGCAGGAACTGATCCGTTGGCGCGACCGCCTGGGCATCCCGATCAACCTGCAGCCGGCGCACTTTCCCGCCCCCGACGGTCTGGCCTCGCGTTTCATCCTGGCCGCGGCCGAGATCGGCGGCGATCCGCTGCGCCTGGCACAGGCGATCGGCCGGGCCGTCTGGATCGAGGAGCGCAACGTCGCCGACACCGGCACCCTGCAGGACATCGCCGAGGAGACCGGGCATCACCGCATCACTATCCTGGCCAAGGCGATCGAGCCCACCATGGAAATGCGCCTCGAAGAATTGACTGCCGCGGCCGTGGAGAGGGGGGTCTTCGGTGCGCCGACCTACCTCGTCGGTGATCAGATGCTCTGGGGTCAGGATCGCCTGTCGTTCCTGGAAAACCTGCTAACCGCGGGCGACTGATCGGCGACGGCGGCGCTGATCGACCTGCGCCGCCAGCGCCGCGCCCGCGAGGAAAAGGCCCGCCAGGCCCAGGCCGAACCCGACGACCAGCAGTGCAGAGGCCGAGTCACGGTCCGACGGTCCTTCAATAGTGGCTGCTGTCGCCTTCGCCGCCTCAATGTCTCCGCCTCCGCCAGCAGCACGACACCGCCATCCGACGCGATCCCTCCGCCATCGAAAGCGGCAGCGACCTGCTTTCCGGAAAGCGCTCGAAGGGAGGGGAAAAAGCGGGGCAGGATCGGTCAGGGCGGCGCGGCGGCCGCCGGACGGCTTCGAGTCCCGGACATCATTACGGTGCCGCGCTTGCCATCACGGTCATTCAACCGGCTCCAGAGATCCAGCCGCCCTTTTCGACCCGGAGGGGCAGGGCTACAAGACCTTGCACACGCCGCTGCGTCGGGGATCGCCGGCGCCGTGAAACCCCGTCCGGTCCAGGCTGGCCACCTGGGTGCCGCCGAAATACATGTTGAGATCGGTCCAGCGTTTCATGCCGGGGAAGCGCTCGATCAGCCGGCTCAGATCCCCCTCGATCCCGGCCTCCAGGTGCAGGATCCCGTCGCGATCCAGATGCATGCGCGGCTGCCGAACCGCCTGTTCGACCGGCATCTCGAAATCGATCATGTTGGCCAGCAGCTGCAGGAGCGCCGTGCGGATGCGGTTCGACCCGCCCGAGCCCAAGGCCGCGCGCCGTCCGTCCGGCCACAGCAGGCTGGTCGGCGTCATCATGGAACTGAGCCGTGTCCTCGGCGCCCAGGCCATGAACCCGCACGGATTCAAGTCTTCTTCGCCCAGCATGTTGTTCATGTGAATGCCGGTTTCGGGCACGACATAGCCGCAGCCCTCGCCGTTGGTCACAGTGAGCGCTGCCATGTTCCTGTCGCGATCGATCACGCTGATGTGGGTCGTGCCGCGATGCGCCCGTGCCCGGCCCAGCACCCCGCTGCGATAGCGCGCCAGGAAGGCCTCGTCCAGGACCCGGGCCGGCCCCTCCGCCTCACCTTTCAGCGCTTCGATCTCGGCCCGGGCCTGCGTGCTCTTCTGCAGTACCTCGGCCAGCAGCAGGAGGTGGTCTTCCGAGCCCGTCTGCCCGGTCTGCAGGCCGGCCCGCTCCAGCAGCTTTAGCCCGAAGCCAATCAGCAGGCCCCCTGCTGCCGGCGGCGCATTCATCCAGACCTTGACGCTTCCGTGCGTCAGCTCCAGCGGCTTGCGGCGCAGCACCCGGTAGGCCGCCAGATCGGCCGAGGTCACCAGCCCGCCATCCTGCATGTCGCGATCGATCGCCTCGGCGATGTCGCCACGGTAGAAGAGATCGGGCCCTTCGACCGCCAGAGCCTTGAAGACAGTGGCCAGCGCCGGGTTGGTGCTGCGCTCGCCTGCTATCGCCAGCTTTTCCGGCTCGGTCCGGCTGCCGTAGATCGCCTTGCAGGCCGCGCTACCGGCGAAGATCGGATAGACGACGGTATTCAGCACGAAGTCCTGGAAGTCGGACATGACGACGCCCTCGCGGGCAGAGCGGGCCGCCGGCTGGACGATATCCCGCATCGGCATGCGGCCCAGATCCCGGTGGACCTCGAAGAGGCCCTTCACCAGTCCCGGCACACAGGCTGACGCCCGGCCGATGTGGAACTCCTGGAAGGTGTCGCCGAAATTACCCTGGATCGGGTAGAAATCCAGGGCATCCGGCGGCTTCTTTCGCCCCGGAGTCTCGACGAAGAAGTCATAGATCAGCGGCTCAGCGCCGTCCCTGGCCGCCAGAAGGAAGCCGCCGCCGCCCAGGGACGACAAGGCGGGCTCGGCGACGGCCGCCGCCAAGACCGCGGCCAGGACCGCATCATAGGCGTTGCCGCCGGCGCGCAGAACCTCTTCGCCTGCGCTGGCGGTCACCTCGTGTCCGGCGGCGATGACTCCAAGCTCGGCACTCATGATACCGGCCAATGGGCCCGTCATGCCCGAGCCCGTCAAGGGGTAGTGCTGCCTTATCCCCTCGACAGTGCCGAGAGGACTCCTATAACGGAAGTCATGTCCGACAGCGCGCAGGCGAAGCCGCCTTATCTCCAAGGCCTGAACGAGGCCCAGACCCAGGCGGTCGAGGCGATCGAAGGCCCGGTCCTGGTGCTTGCCGGCGCCGGCACCGGCAAGACCCGGGTGCTGACCACGCGCCTGGCGCACATCCTCCTGACCGGCCGCGCCCATCCCGGCGAATTGCTGGCCGTCACCTTCACCAACAAGGCAGCGCGCGAGATGCGCGAGCGCATCGCCGCAATCCTGGGCCGCCCGGTCGAGGGCTGGTGGCTCGACACCTTCCACGCCCTGGTCGCGCGCATGCTGCGTCGCCATGCCGAGAAGGTCGGCCTCACCCCCAGCTTCACCATCCTGGACAGCGACGACCAGCTGCGCCTCTTGAAGCAGGTCATGGCGGCCGCCAGAATCGACAACAAGGCCTGGCCGGCGCGCATCCTGCTGAACGCCATCCAGCGCTGGAAGGATCGCGGCCTGACGCCGGACAAGATCCCGCAGGCCGAGCGCGGCGAGTTGGCAGCCGGCCGCATCCAGGAGCTCTATGCCGCCTATCAACAGCGCCTGCAGGAGCTGAACGCCTGCGACTTCGGCGATCTGCTGCTGCACTGCCTGACCCTCTTCCAGAAGGAGGGGACGGTGCTGCAGGAGTTCCAGCAGCGCTTTCGCTTCATCCTGGTCGACGAGTATCAGGACACCAACGTCTCGCAGTATCGCTGGCTGCGGCGGCTGGCGCAGGGCCATCGCAACCTCTGCTGCGTCGGCGACGTCGACCAGGCGATCTATGCCTGGCGCGGCGCCGAGGTCGGCAACATCCTGCGCTTCGAGAAGGATTTTCCAGGCGCCCTGGTGGTGCGGCTGGAGCGCAACTATCGCTCCACCGGGCATATCCTCAAGGCGGCCTCGCGTCTGATCGGCCACAATAAGGTCAGGCTCGGCAAGACGCTCTGGACCGAGGACGATCCGGGCGAACGGCTGCGCGTGCGCGGCCTCTGGGACGGCGAGGCCGAGGCGCGCTTCGTCGGGGAGGAGATCAAGGCCTTGCAGACCAAGGGCGAGGGTCTGGAGACCATGGCGATCCTGATCCGCACCGGCGCCCAGACCGACGAGTTCGAAGAGCGCTTCCGGACCCTGGGGCTGCCCTATCGGGTGGTCGGCGGCTTGCGCTTCTACGAGCGCCAGGAGATCCGCGATGCGATGGCCTATCTGCGCCTGATCCATGCCGAGAGCGACGATCTGGCCTTCGAGCGGGTGGTGAACAAGCCCAAGCGCGGCCTGGGCGATGTCACGCTCAGGGTGCTGCACGAGGCGGCGCGGGCGCGCGGCAGCTCGCTTGCCGCCGCCGGCCGCTTGCTGGTCACCACCGAGGCGCTCCGGCCGCAGGCCCGCAAGGCGCTCTCGGCCTTCCTCTCGGACCTCAGCCGCTGGCGCGAACTGGCCGAGCAGGCGAGCCACGTCGAGGTGGCGCAGGTCGCGCTCGACGAGAGCGGCTACACCGGCAGGCTGCAGCAGGACAAGTCGGCCGAGGCTCCCGGCCGTCTGGAAAACCTGAAGGAGCTGATCGTCGATGTGGCCAAGTTCGAGAACCTGGCTGGCTTTCTGGAGCATGTGAGCCTGGTGATGGAGCGCAGCGGCGACGAGGCGCAGGATCAGGTGACCTTGATGACCCTGCATGCCGCCAAGGGCCTTGAGTTCGACACCATCTTCCTGCCGGGCTGGGAGGACGGCCTGTTTCCCAACCAGCGGGCGATGGACGAGAACGGCCTGAAGGGTTTGGAGGAGGAGCGGCGCCTGGCCTATGTCGGCATCACCCGGGCGCGCAAGCGCTCGATCCTCTCCTTTGCCGCCAACCGCCGCTTGCACGGCTCCTGGACCGCGACCCTGCCCTCGCGCTTCCTGGACGAGCTGCCGGAGGACTGCGTCGAGCGCGAGAGCGACCAGGGCCTCTACGGCGGTGCCGGCGACGAGGCCTGGTCGGCGATGGGCGCTCCTGAGTTGGACCGCTGGCACAGCCGCCGCCCGACACCGGGCTTGGCCCGCGCCCGGGCCGGTGCGAGCACGCCCCTGCTGGAGCTCACCCCGGTCCGGGTCGAGCCCTTGGGCGGCCACAGCCCCGGCGAGCGGGTCTTTCACCGCAAGTTCGGCTATGGCTCGGTCGAGGCGGTGGAGGGCGACAGGCTGACCATTCTCTTCGACAAGGCCGGCCAGAAGCGCATCATCGCCGATTTCGTCGTGCCGGCGGATCAAGCGGAATGAGCGCGCAAGAAAGCGGTCTGCGTATCGCCCGCCTCGCCGTCCCCGCGCCGGCGCTTCCCGCCGTCGCCGAATTGGCGACCTCCCTGGGTGCTGCGCTCTGGGCTGATCTTGCGAACGATCCCGATCCCGTGCCCCTGGATCTGACCTTGCCGGCGGCGCTCGACGCCCAGGCACTCGAGACCGGGATCGCTGCGGTTCTGGAGGCCTTCGGTTTCCCGCCCGCCCAGATCATCCTGGAAGCGCTGCCGGAGAAGGACTGGTTGGAGGAGGTGCAGCGCAGTCTGCCGGCGCTCTCGGCCGGGCGCTTTTATGTCTATGGACAGCATGTGCGCGAAACCCCGCCGGCGGAGCTGATCGCGCTTCGGGTCGAGGCAGCGCTGGCCTTCGGCAGCGGCCATCACGAGTCGACGCACGGCTGTCTGGAAGCACTCTCGGAGCTGGCGTATGGGCCAGCGGTCGGACGGGTTCTCGACATGGGCTGCGGCTCCGGCATTCTGGCGATGGCGGCGGCCAGGCTCTGGCCCTGCCGGGTGCTCGCCAGCGACATCCATGCCGAGTCCGTGCGCGTGGCGGCGGAGAATGCGGCACTGAACGGCGTCGCCGGGCAGGTGACCGCCATCTGCAGCGACGGCTATCGGGATCCGAGGGTTGCGGCTGCGGCGCCCTATGACCTGATCTTCTCCAACATCCTGGCCAGGCCGCTGATCGCCTTCGCGCCGGATCTGGCCTGCCATCTAGCGCCCGGCGGTCGCGCCATCTTGGCCGGACTCCTGGTCCGCGAGGGTGAGGCCGTGCTGCAGGCGCATCGGGATGCCGGCCTCGATCTCCTTCGCGCCCGCGACCTGGGGCAGTGGCGCTGCCTCCTGCTCGAGCGCCGCGCGTAGTGGGCCCGCTCCCAGCGCGACCGGCTGGCCGGAGATCTCGCGAATCAGCTTCAGCTGGATTGCCTGGGCGAAGTCCTCGTAGCTCTCGACTGCGATGACGAAGGCGTCCGGGCCGCCGATGATGGATTGACGGAAACAGGCCAGGACGTCGAAGGAATCGTCGAGGATCGCCAAGCCGTCGATGGCGATGTCCTGCGACACCAGCTTCGGGCGAATGCTGCTGGGATGCGGGCCCGGTTGGAGTGCTCGTCGGAGGCCAAGTCGATCACCTAGAGAATGATCAGAAAAGCGCGGAATCCGCCGCTGCGGAAGTCTTCAAGCGGTCGGATCGCGGCGGTCGACTTGTCTTAGCCGCCGGCCGGGCGGGGATAGATGAAGCCGTAGACCGGATAGATGGTGGTGCCGAACGTGTCGGTCGGCGGGTACCAGACGCGCACCCGCGACCAGTCGTTGCCTGCCGAGACATCCTTGACCAGAGAACCGCGATGGATCTCGCCGCGCACCCAGTTGGCGTGATCGATGCGAACCATGCGCGCATTCACGATCTCCGACACCGTTGCGATGTGGCCCAAACGCATGGAGCGGACCTTCTTCAAGACGAGTACCGAGCCAATCTCCGGCGCCGATCCGCGGCATAGAGATCCCTGGCGCCCCCCCACCAGGTCCAGGCATTGCCGCGTAGTGCAATGCCGGAGACCGCGCGGGCATAGGGCACGCACCAGTAGCTCTGATGGCGGATGACGGTCGGCTTCAGATAGCGGACGGCAAGCTCTGCATCCTGCGGTAGAGGCAAGGTGCGTTTGACCGCTGCCGTCTGATATCCGATGCCGAGGTTCATCCCCCAGGGTCCGCTTGCCCCTTCCGCTGCTGCCGTGCCAATCCAAACCAGAGTGAGAAGTACGACGCTCGGCAGAATCCGCATGGGGGGCACCTTCGAAAAAAACTGACACAGTTTTGCTATACTTTGGCCGAAAAGCCACAGGATGGCCATTTTTAGGTGAGGGCCTTCTTTACTGGCAAGAAATTTTTTCGCTTGCAATTTCGGGGCTTGGCGTTCTCGCTGGAGCGCTTCCAAAAGCTGGCGGCCTGACTGGTCGGTCAAGCACTTGAAAAGACTGCATTCGAGGCCATGGCTACCGCAAGCTGGCCAGGAGTCTGCCTGCGGCGACCTGCAGCGCTTGCAAGGTCCCGGGGCCGCCGACATGCTGCGGCTCGACCTGCAAGTTTCGGGAGAAGGGCGATGGCTGAGGAGATCGGAATTGGCGTGGCCGGCGCCGGCGGCCGGATGGGGCGCATGCTGATCAAGGCGGCCGGCGAGACGCCGGGCTGCCGGGTAGTGGCCGGCTCCTGCCTGCCGGACGATCCCGTCGCCGAGATCGACCTCGGCAGGCTCGCCGGGCTGGAACCGCTGGGCATCTTGCCCAAGCAAGACCCCGAGGCACTCTTCGCCGCCAGTGACGTGGTGCTGGACTTCACCGCGCCGGCCGCGACCCTCGAGCATGCGAAGGTCTCAGCCGCCGAGAAGACGGCCCTGGTGACCGGCACCACCGGCCTCTCGGCGGAGCAGCGCGCGCGCGTTGCGGCGGCGGCGGCCAAGGCGCCCTTGCTGATCGCCAGCAACACCAGTCAGGGCGTCACCCTGCTGCTCAGCCTGGTCGAGCAGGTCGCCGCCGCTCTGGACGAGAGCTACGACATCGAGGTGCTGGAGATACATCACCGCATGAAGGTCGATGCGCCCAGTGGCACGGCGCTCAGCCTGGGCCATGCCGCCGCCGCCGGCCGCGGCAAGCCGCTGGAAGAGATCTGGGTGAAGAGCCGCGACGGCCACACCGGCGCGCGCGTGCCCGGCAGCATCGGCTTCGCCACCCTGCGCGGCGGTGACGTCACCGGCGAGCACAGCGTGATCTTCGCCGGCCCCGGCGAGCGGGTCGAGATCACCCACAAGGCGCACAGTCGCGAGGTCTTTGCGCACGGCGCCATCCGCGCAGCACTCTGGCTGGCCGGCCAGGCTCCGGGTCTCTACGACATGACCGACGTGCTGGGGCTTTCAGCTACCCAATAGAGTGGCTGCAGGATCGCATGCGAGCCCTCACCCTATCGACTTCACTTGCTGCTTTGGCAATCTTCGCCGCAGGTCCAGGGTTCGTAAATGCCTGTGATGCGCGAAACCCTCGCCATTGAACACCGCGATGCGGCTGACCTTGTCCAGGGCCAGCTGGAAGGTGGCGGGCTCCGGGTCTTCGTCATGGATTCATTCCAGGGAATGGCTCAGAGCATAAAGAGACCGTGAATCCTCCAGGAGTAACGGCCTCCCACTCCAGCATCCGCTGTAGGCACAGACCTCGAAGTGCCCTGCCGCGACGAAGGTTTGCATGGGGGTGAAGCCATCGTCCGGCATGATGCTGCAAGCCGCGTTATGGCAAGTTATCTCGACATCGCTGTTTGCGCAGACCCAGCCATTTGGATCTTCGGCACTGGCCGGCACCGCAAGGAGTGCAAGTGCAACCAAGGCGATCCGAAGCATTGACTGACCTCCCTTGGCGTTGGACCACAAGCCTGAAGAAACCTGCAGGTCACCCAGGCATGCTCGACCTGCTGGACCTCACGTCGGCTCAGCGCCACGCGCCCGCATTAAGGCATCGCGCAAGGCGCGGGCGAACGCCAGGCGCTCTTCGGCCGAGAGGAAGGCGCCCAGGCGCAGGCGCTTGCCGTGTGAGGCGATGTGCAAGGGCGTGTCGGGTTCGGCCGGTTGCTTCATCTCGACCGCGATCCAGAAGGGCTGGAAGACGAAGGCGCGCTTGCGGCCGTGATGGCTGACCTTGTCGACGCGCAGCTGCTCTGGCGAGAGGCGGACCCGCTCGTATTGCTTGGCTCGGCGGTAGTTGATCCGGAAAGCCAGGTAGATCAGCAGCACGTCGATGCCGAAGAAGCCGATCACCGGCCAGGCGCCGGAGAGGAAGAAGGCCAGGCCGGCGCCGAAGGAGATCACGCAGACGCAGATCATCAGCACCAGGAAGCCGCGCGGGCCCAGACTGCGATGCGGCGTCAGCAGGGCATCGAAGTCGGGCTCCCCCGGAAAAGGCGCGTCCGGCGGGGAGGCCGCAGGTCGGAAGTCGCTCGCCATGCCGGCAAGGCTAGAAAAGACAGCGCTCGAGGTCCAGTTTGCCGCGGCGTCTGATCGCAGCCACCAAGCGGGCGAGGTGCCTGGCGAAGCGATACACTCGGCCCCCCATGCGTAAAGCCGACATCGCCACCTTCTTCGACCGTCTCGCCGCCGAGATCCCCGAACCCGACAGCGAGCTCTCCTACCACAGCGCCTTTACCTTGCTGGTGGCCGTCGTGCTCTCCGCCCAGGCGACCGATGTCGGCGTGAACAAGGCGACGGCCAAGCTCTTCCCGCTGGCCGATACGCCCGACGCCATCCTGGCGCTGGGCGAGGAGGGCTTGAAGGAGCACATCAAGACCATCGGCCTCTTCAACTCCAAGGCCAAGAACGTGATCCAGCTCTGCCGCATTCTGCTGGATGAGCACGGCGGCGAGGTTCCCCAAGACCGGGCGGCGCTCGAGGCCTTGCCAGGAGTCGGGCGCAAGACCGCCAACGTGGTGCTGAACGTCTGGTTCGGCGAGTCCACGATCGCCGTCGACACCCACATCTTCCGAGTCTCCAACCGCACCGGCCTGGCACCCGGCAAGACGCCTCTGGCCGTCGAGTTGAAACTGGAGAAGGCGGTGCCGCGCGAACGCAAGCTGCATGCGCATCACTGGCTGATCCTGCATGGCCGCTACACCTGCAAGGCGCAGCGGCCGCTCTGTCCGACCTGCCGGGTGGCCGACCTCTGCGTCTACAAGGAGAAGACCAAGGCCGAGACGCAGCCCGAGAAGAAGCCGCGGCGGGCGAAGAAGATCGCCGGCTAGTGCCGGTTACCCTCGACAGCCTCGCGGATTTCTCGCTTTCCACCCTGAAGCGCGTGGCTTGGCTAGGCGAAGCGGTCGCCTACGGACCGGAGGCGCTTGCCTTGATGCGCCGCCGGCGGGCCGAGTTTCTGGCCTATGTCGAGGCCTCGCCGGACACGCCGATCTATGGTGTGACCAGCGGTTTCGGCGAGCGTGCCGCGGTGATGCTGACGGCCGAGGAGCGGGAACGGCAGGCCAGCATGCCACCCCTGCTGCAGGGCGCCGGCGTCGGTCCGGATTTGCCCGAGCGGGTGGTGCGGGCGATGATCTTCGGACGCCTGATCAACTTCGTATCGGGCTATGCCGCGGTCAGCCTGGAGACTGCCGAAGGGGTGGCCGCCATGCTGGGCGGCCGCGGGCTGCCCAGCGTCCGTATCGCCGGTCAGGATTCGCCCGGCGAGCTATTGGCGCTTTTCAATCTCTTCCACGATTTCATGGGCCCGATGAGCCAGTTGCGGGACCAGAACGCCTTGCGCAACGGCTCGGCCTGTGCGCCTGGTCTGCTCGGCGATCTGGCACTGCGGGCCGGCCGCCGTGCAGATCTCGCGACCCGAGTCTTTGCGCTTTCCATCGATGCCGCCAACATGGGGCTGGATCCCTGCGATCCGGCCTTGAAACCGCTGGCCGATCCCCAGGAAGCGGCGGCGATCGATCGGCTGCAGGCCTTGCTGCAGGGGCTAGCGACCGCCGGGCGGCGCGCCTATCAGGCGCCCATCTCCTGGCGCATTCTGACCCGCATGCTGGGCCAGATGCTGCGCGTGGTCGAGGACGTCGAGACGGCGGCGGGCGAACTCCTCTGCTCCGTCAACGACAATCCTGTCTTCCTGGGGCCGGAGCAGGCGCCGCCGCTCGGCCGCTGCGTGACCACCGGCGGCTTCCATGTGCCGCGGGCCTATCACGCGATGAACTGGCAAGCGCAGGTCTGGGCGGACTTGGCGCCGGTCGCGGCGCGCCAGGTCGAACAGCTGCATCGTCACGCCGTCACCGGTCTGCCCGAGCGGCTTTGGGTCGGCGAGTCGCGTTTCTCCACCGTTTTCCTCGGCATGGCGGCGAAGGACCTGGCGGCGCGGGCGCAGGCTGCGGCCCAGCCGGCGCTGATCCCGCTCTACAGCGGCAACGATGGGCAGACCGACATCGTCATGCCGCTCTTTCGCGCCTACGAGCAGGAGGTCGAGGCGGCGCACTGCTTCACCTTGGTGCTGGCGATCCTGGCCGCCTCGGCAAGCCAGGCGCTGGCAGTGGCGAAGCGTGACGCGGCACCGCCTCTGCATTCCTTTTTGGCGAGCCTGCGTGCCGCATTTCCGGTGATAGAAAGTGCGCGTGATCAGGGCGCCGGGATCGAAGACCTCGCGGCTGCCTTCGAGGCGGCGGTGACCGGGGCGCCCAGTTCTTTTTCCATCGACTAGGGTTGGACCCTGCAGCGTCCGATTGGACCGATGGTCGGAGCGTGCTAGTAACGGCGACCGCTACGGTACCCAGATCGTTTGGAAAATGAGGAGGAGAGGCATGCGCCTTCAGAACAAGGTGGCCCTGGTGACCGGGGCGGGGTCGGGCTTCGGCGAAGGGATCGCCAAGCGCTTTGCCGCCGAGGGGGCCAAGGTCGCCGTCGTCGATCTCAAAGCGGACGCGGCCGAGCGTGTGGCAGGCGCGATCGTCGCCGCCGGCCAGGTTGCCATCGGGTTGGCCGCGGATGTCGCCGATCGCGACCAGAGCCAGGCCATGGTCGATGACACGGTGAGGGCCTTCGGCCGCCTCGACATTTTGGTTAACAACGCCGGCATCTCGCACCAGAACCGGCCGATGCTGGAGGTGGGAGAGGAGGAGTTGGACCGGGTCTATGCCGTCAACGTGAAGGCGATCTACCTGGCGGCCTATGCCGCGATTCCCCTGTTTCGTGCCCAAGGCGGTGGTGCGATCATCAACACCTCCTCGACGGCCGGCTTGCGGCCGCGACCGGGGCTTGCCTGGTACAATGCCAGCAAGGGTGCGGTGAACATCCTGACCAAGTCGATGGCGATCGAGTTGGCCTCGGATCGGATCCGGGTGAATGCGCTCTGCCCGGTGGCCGGCGAAACGCCCCTGCTCTCGACCTTCATCGGAAAGCCCGATTCTGAGGAGGCCCGAGCACCCTTCATCGCCTCCATCCCCCTGGGCCGCCTATCGACGCCTGAGGATCTGGCCAATGCGGCCCTCTATCTAGCCTCCGACGAGGCCTCGATGATCACCGGCGTCCTGCTGGAGATCGACGGCGGTCGCTGCATTTAGGGCGCAGCCGATCTCTGAGGTCGCCCTGACGGCTACCGGCGATCAAACCGCTAGGGAGTGACGAGCAGCCGATCCCCTCCGATAGGCGTCGAAGGCGGCGGCGCGCAGGCGATCGTAGCGACTGAGCCAGTGGCCTTTGGCGATGGGTAGGCGGCCCTCCTCTATGGCGCCTTTCCAGGCTCCGGTTTCGACCAGGTTCTGGACGAAGCCGCCCGGGGTGCGTCCGATCGAGGTCACGCTCAAGCCCAAGAGCGTCTCGGCCCGGTCGGTCGCGTAGCCCTGAAAATTGCGCCTGAGGTGCCCATCCGCGCCGGGCCGGGCCTCGGCATCGATCCGGCGCGGCTTCTTGGCCATCCAGGGCACATGTGCGTAGCCGAAGAGTGCGATGCGGTCCGATCCGATCTCTGAGGTTCGTGCGATCGTGCGTCGCAAAGTTTGGACGCTTTGATGCGGCAATCCGTAGATCAGGTCGAAGTTGATGCCGCCGACGCCGGCCCGACGCAACGCGGCGACGCAATCGGCCACCATCTCGGGTGGTTGCACCCGGTTGATGGCAGGCTGCTCCCGCGGATCGAATTCCTGCACCCCGAAACTGGCCCGGGTGAAGCCCAGGGCGCCGATTCGCTCGGCCATCTCGGGCGTCAGGCTGCGCGGGTCGCTCTCGATGGCCAACTCGGCGTCGGGCAGGATCGTGAAACGCCGGCGCAGCCGATCCATGGCCCGTGCGAGATCGTCCGGCATCAAGACCGTGAGGGCGCCGCCGCTCCAGTGCAGGTGCGAGACGCGCATGCCTGCCGGCAAGGCCTCGGTCAGGAGATCGATCTCCCGCAGCAGCGTCTCGAGGTAGGCGGCGACGGGGCCGTAGCGGGCCACCAGCTTCATGTTGCAGCCGCAGTACCAGCAGAGCGCCTGGCAATAGGGCACATGCAGATAGAGTGACAGCGGCGCTGCCGGGTCCAGCGCGCTCAGCCAGTCGCGATAGTCCCCGGCGCCGACTGCCGGAGAGATGCGGCACGGTGAGATAGCTGGCATAGCGCGGCACCGTCATTCGGCCGTAGTGGCTTGGCACCTCGGTCATCTGCGAGTCTTCCTGATGGCGACCTAGTCCGACGACCCTGTCAGGAAGATCCGGTCCGCGAAATGACCTGAGTCAAGGCAAGGGTAAGCTTAGTCCTCGAAGGGCAGGCCAGAGGCCCACAGCCGGGCGGCCGCGGTGGCCCGTGCGACGTCCTCCTGCAGCAGAAAGCCTTCCGCCGCCAGCGCCCGCGCGGCTGTTTCGATGGCCGCAGCATAGGCCTCGGCGTTGGGATAGCGTGCCAGCACGCTGCGGCGCGGGTCGCCGGACTGCCGGGTCTCCTCATCGGAGGGGAAGGGCAGGTAGGCCCCGGTGATGCCGATCAACGCGGCTAGGCCATTCTCCGCGATTCCAGCCGACCGCGGTGCCCAGCGGGGCTTGCACCATCGGTGCCTTGACGCCGGCCAGGTCGAAGCCCTCGGCGTCAAGGCACCAGGATCGGATAATGCCGGCCGTTGCGTTCGGGTGGATTCACCGTGATCCGACCCTCGCTATCGAAAGCCGGTCCGAAGTCGAGCAGTTCGAGGCCGCTGGGTCCCAGCGGGATGGCGACACCCGGAATTGCCGGGAAGGCGACCCGCCAGTCTTGCATCGTGGCCAGACTGCCGTCGGCCCGGCTGGGAATGCGGCTGGCCGGCGGCGCCTCGCCGCCGCTCGCCCAGCCGTCCAGGTGATCCAGAAGGGCGCGGAAGAAAGCCGAGGTGGCGACCGGATTCTGAAGATGAAGCGCCTTAGATGAAGCGCCTTGCCGTGACTGCCTTCACTCACGCCGGTGGCCGCACCTCGTTGTCCACCAAGTTGTTTATGCCGAGCTTGTTGATCAGCCAGTTGCTGCCCCCGACGGGATCGTCCGACGACAGGCGCAGGGATCGATCGCGACCTGCCCCACTGGGGCCTCTGTCGATCCAGAAGGGCAGGCAAGACATGCTTTCATTCCAGCTCTCGCGGTCTTCGGGGGCCACATGGTCGGTCGCTTTCAGAAAGGTATTGGCAAGATCGACGGGCAGACCGATGACGCCGAGGACGCCCCTGACGGCGGCCTCGCTGGCAGTCGCCGCGTAGTCGGAGAAAGAGTAGTCGTCGATGCGAGCGTCTTTTCGTTTTGTGTCCTGCAGTAGCTGCCTGTTGCCCCGTAATCGGTCCGGCGCCCGGTTGCCTTGTGAGTGAAACTGGGTCTAAGCGCCGGGCGCCTGGGACGTTACAGACAACGCGGGGCGAATCGTTTCCATTCGGTCGCTCATTTGTTTGCCTGCATTTCGTTAAATTCCTCTTCTGACGATATCTCTCTATACTCGTCATTATAGAAGAAATCGCTGCCAAAACCGATGATTCCATTATCCCACGCTTCATTGTATTCCGCCTCGCTTGTGAAAGTGGGCGGTACCTGGGCCAGATAGAGGAAGAACTCGGCTGCATTCAGTCGCCTTGACGCGCTTTTCCTGGAATCGGCAGTGCTGTTTGGATCTTGCAAGGTGCGGCGCCACTGCTGCATCTGAGATCGCAGTTGTCTGTCGATGGCTCTGAGAGAGCCTCTCAGGCCCTGGGCGCTTGTGAATATACTGGGCGTGATGTTCAGTTCATCGAGGATGTCGGTCAACTCCGCCTGGGTAAACCTGTCGCCTTGAACGAACACCCTGGCCAAACCGTAGGCGGCTAAATTCATGAATGTTCTTGCCTCCACAGTGCCTGACATGAAGCCTGTCGCGTCGTCGGACAACTCCCAAAGGGACTTTTCGCCAGTGGGCAGACGATTGACCTTGTAACGCAGATAGAGACTGGGGGCTGTCGGGTTCAATACCTGTCCAGAGGACCAGCCCTCTTGCGGCTGTGGATCGCTTGACGATGGCTGGGGCGCGTTCGGGGACGGGGATCCCGATGGCGCAGACCGCGATGCCTGCGATGCCTGCGAAAGTCCGCCCGCCCTGTCCCTCTGATAATCCAGAAGCGGGGTTACCGTGACATTATTGGGATTTGTCCTGTTCAGGACTTCGATGCTCTTGGCCCGCAGCGCCTTGCGTCCCTTGGTGCAGGCAAAGACCTCGGTCCTGATGTTGTTGCCGGTGAGGAAGGCATTGAGTGCGGCCTGGAACATGAGATCGTGGTTCGGCCCGCCCTGTTTGCGCTCGATCCGGATGGTGTCGACATGGCCGGCACAGGGCAGCTTGTCGCCGGCCGAGGTGACCTCCCAGTTCCCTTCGGCCTTCTGCATCTCGAAATGGCCGTGCTTCACGATAATGCTTTTGATCGGCGAGGCGTCCGTCGGCCACTCGGCGGCCTGGGCAGAACCCAGCGTCATACAGACCAGAATTCCCGACAGTGCAGCCAGCTTCAACATCGTGCCCTCCTCGATCCTCTTGTTCTCGAATGACAGCGAAATCCCCTTTGATGGTGGGATGGTACTGAAGGCATCTGCCGATCACGACCGCTGCAGTGTCCTCAGTCTGGCTCCGGGTCAGACTTTCACGCGTTCCGCAGCGGGATCGTATGGCGGTGCCAGGTGAACCTCGGCCGTGACCCGCCGGGTGGCCACTACCAACTCATAGCGTCCGGCCAGAACATAGTTCGGCGTCACGCCCGCCTGATTTCGGACATAGCCATAGCCGATGCCTCTGCCCAGGCTGTAGCCGAAGCCGCCGCTGGTCAGATAGCCGGCGAAGGCGCCGTCGCGCAGGATGGTCTCGCGCCCCAGCAAGACGATATCGGGGTCATCGACCGTGAAGCCGGCCAGCAGCTTGTGCTGCGGTCCCTGGGCTGCCGCTTCGGCTGCAGCGCGGCCCATGAAGTCTTGATTGGTGCGCAGCTTCACCGCCCAGCCGAGCCCGGCTTCGAAGGGAGAATCGTTCGGGGTGATGTCGCTGCCCCAGGCGCGATAGCCCTTCTCTAGCCGCAAGGATTCCAGGCAGCGATAGCCGACGGGTCGGATGTCATGCGCACGGCCGGCCTGCATCAGGCTGTCGAAGACCTCGCCGGTCGCCTGCAGCGGCACGTGCAATTCCCATCCCAGTTCACCGCAGTAGGTGACGCGGAGCGCCCTGACCTCGGCGTCGGCGATCGACAGCATACGCACATGGCCGAAGGGGAAGGCGGCGTTGGAGACATCCGCGTCGGTGACGCCGGCCAACACCGCACGTGCCTTGGGGCCCATCAGCGAGAGGGTGCCGTAGGCCTCGGTTACGTCCTCCAGGGCGACCTCGAGGCCAGCCGGCACATGATCGCGAATCCAGCTGGCGTCGTGGGTCCGGAAGCCGGTCCCAGTGACGATATGGAAGCGCTGCTCGTCAAGACGTGCGACGGTCAGGTCGCACTCGATGCCGCCGCGGCCGTTCAGAAGCTGCGTATAGGTCAGGCGGCCCGGCGGCTTGCCGATGCGATTGGCGCAGACGTATTCCAAGGCAGCCAGGCTATCCTTGCCGGTCACCTCGTACTTGGCGAAGGAGGATTGATCGAAGATGCCGACCGCCTCGCGCACCTGTCTGTGTTCCTCGCCGACCGCCTGGAACCAATTCTGCCGGCCCATGGAGTAGTGATCGCGTGGTTCCATGCCCTCGGGCGCGAACCAGTTCGGCCGCTCCCAGCCCAGCTTCGAACCGAAGACGCCGCGACGCGCCTTCAGGCGTTCGTAGAGGGGCGAGACGATGCGCGGTCGTCCGCTCTCGTGCTCTTCGTGCGGGAAGTCGATGGTGTAGTGCTTGCCATAGGCTTCTAGGGTGCGCGCGCAGACCCAGGCGCGGTCCAGATGCAGGTCGGAGAAGCGGCGGATGTCGACCGACCAGAGGTCCAGCGGCGCTTCGCCCGAGGCCACCCATTCGGCAAGAACCCAGCCGGCGCCGCCGCCAGAGGCGATCCCGAAGGCATTGAAGCCGGCGCCGACGAAAAGGTTGTCGCATTCCGAACCCAAACCCAGGATGAAGTTGCCGTCCGGGGTGAAGCTTTCCGGGCCGTTGATCATCTGTTTCACGCCGGCTTCGTTCAAGGCTGGCACACGCTCGACCGCCTGTTCCATGTGCTGGGCGAAGTGATGCCAGTCGTCGTCGAAGAGCTGGAACTGGAAATCGTCGGGGACGTCGCCCTGGGTCCAGGCGATGGGGTCCGGTTCGTAACCGCCGAGGACCAGACCGCCGACCTCCTCCTTGAAGTAAGTACGGCGGTCGGGATCGCGGATGGTGGAGGCTTCGGTGGAGAGACCCTCGATCGCCTCGGTGATAATGTACTGGTGCTTGGCCGGCAGCAGCGGCACCGAAACACCGGCCAGCGCGCCGAGTTGCCTGGCCCATTGCCCGGCGCAGTTCACCACCTTTTCGCAGGCGATGGCGCCCTCGCTCGTCTCCACATGAGTGATGCGCTTGCCGGCCATGCGAAAGCCGGTAACCCGGATGCCCTCGCGAATGCTCACGCCGCGCATGCGGGCACCCTTGGCCAGGGACTGGGTGATGTCGCTGGGATTGGCCTGGCCGTCGGTCGGCAGGAAGCTGGCGCCGACCAGGTCGTCGCAATTCAGCAGCGGCCACATGGCCTTGACCTCGCTGGGTGAGATCAGGTGCATTTCCATGCCGAAGCTGCCGGCCGTGGTCGCCAGACGCTGATACTCGATCCAGCGATCCTGGTTGCAGGCGAGCCGGAGGCAGCCGCTCATTTTCCAGCCGGTCTCCAGACCAGTCTCCTCCTTCAAGGTCTTGTAGAGCTCGACCGAGTACTTCAGCACCTGGGTGATCGAGGCCGAGGAGCGCAGCTGTCCGACCAGTCCGGCGGCATGCCAGGTCGAGCCCGAGGTGAGCTTGCCCTGCTCCAGCAGCAGCACCTCGGCCTGGTGATCGCGCACCAGGTGATAGGCCGTGGAGCAGCCGATGATGCCGCCGCCAATGACGACGATCTCTGCACGGTCGGGAAGCGACATGGGCTCAGGCCTTTCCATAGCGGGAGCGGTAGCTATCGAGGGCCTGGTCGAGATAGTCCAGATTCTCGGCGGTGTAGGCGATGTAGTCGACGCCCGGTGTATCCAGGTGCAGCTCGGAGACCATGGACCACATGGCCTCGCGCAGCAGCGAAGCGCACTGCATGGCGGCTTGGGCCTGCAGCAAGGCCGGCTCCGGCGTTTGGCCGAAGTAGCGGGCCAGCAGCTCGAGCGACTGCTCTTGGCTGAAGTGCGCGTTGGAGGCGATGCCGGCCAGATCGAAGAGCGGCGTAGAGAAGCCGGCATACTCGAAGTCGATCAGCCAGAGCCGTTCGCCGTCGTCGAGGAGGTTGGCAGGCAGCAGATCGTGGTGGCCATAGACGATGGGTAAGGGCACCTGGCTTGCTTCGAACTCGGCATTGAGCGCCAGGAACCCCGGCAGGTGCTCGGTCATGCGCGACTTGCCTGCCTCTAGGGTGCGGGCGTAGTCCCGGATCACGTGGAAGACCCAGAAGATGAAGCCGGGGCCACTGACCTCCGCCGGCATGGTCTGGTGGAAGCGTTGCACCAGGCCGGTCACGCCGGCAATGTTGGCACGCACGTCCTCCGGCGCGTAGGTCTTGGCCTCGATGAAGCGGGAGACCATGATCCCGGTCGCATCATAGACTAGGGCCGGAGCCAGCCCTGCGCGCTCGGCAGCACGCGCGTTCATGACCTCGCGCTGTCGGGAGACGTGGTGGAAGGGAAAGTCGCGGCCGAAGCGCACGACGAAGCGCTCGCCGGCGTCGGTCACCAGAAACGACTCGTTGGAGAGACCGCCATGCAGCGGTTGCCAGGCAATTTCGCCTCTCCAAAGCGGCAGGCTTTCAATTCGGGAATCGGTGTCGCTCAAGCTCTCATGTCCCTTAGCGTTGCAGACCCAGGCGCCGACGCATGCGGCCGGCGCCGGCCGAGATCAGACGGTCGGCGATGATGGCGATGAAGGCAACGCAGAGCCCGGCCACCAGGCCGCGGCCGGTGTCGGCCTTGGTGAGTGCGATGTAGACCTCTTGGCCGAGATCTCGGGTGCCGACCAGAGCTGTGATGACAAGCATCGACAGCGCCAGCATGATGGTCTGGTTGATGCCCAGCATGATCTCCGGCAAGGCCAGCTTCAGCTTGATCTTGACCAGCAGCTGCCAGGGCGTGCAGCCGGCCGCCTTACCGGCCTCGATCAACTGCGGATCGACCTGGCGGAGCCCCAGCGCGGTGTAGCGAATGGCCGGTGCCACGGCATAGGCAACGACGGCGATCATGGCGGTGAAGTCGCCGACCCGAAACAGCATCACGGCGGGCATCAGATAGACGAAGGAGGGCAGGGTCTGCAGCGTGTCGATGGCCAGCTGCACGCCTTTCCACAGGCGTTCGCGCTCAGCCGCGAGGATGCCGATCGGCAGGCCGATCAGGCAGGCGATTATGACCGAGAGGCCGCAGAGATAGACCGTCACCATGGCCTTGGCCCAGAGTCCGACCGAGGCGATCAGAAAGGCCAGGACGGCGGTCAAAAGCGCCGTGCGCCAGCCGCCCAAGGTCCAGCCGGCCAAGCCGACCAGGGTGACGACTCCGACCCAGGGCAGGCTGAGCAGAAAGCGCTTGAAGGGGATCAGAATGTTCAAGAGCAGCAGGTTCTTGGAGGCCTCGAGCTGATCGAAGAAGTTGACGTTGATCCACTTCACCACGTCCGACCAGAAGGCGCCGGTGGTGATCTGCAGGGCTTCCGGGTAGCTCTGTACGAAGCCGGTGACCAGGCCGATGAGACCGGTGACCAAGACCATCGCCAGCGCCGCTGCCGTGTAGGGGTGGCGTGCGATCGGGCTCTTGGGCACCGCTTCGGCATGACTGCGCGTGCGCGCGGCGAAGGCCTGGCTCAGGCGATCCAGGGCGACGGCCAAGGCGACGATCGCCAATCCGGCCTCGACCCCGGCGCCGATATCGAGCCGCCTGAGGGCGGCCAGCACCTCGAAGCCGAGGCCGCCGGCGCCGATCATCGAGGCGATGATCACCATGTTGAGCGACAGCATGATGACCTGATTGACCCCGACCATGAGCCCCGGCATGGCCGAGGGCACCATCACCCGCCAGGTCATCTGCCGGCGGCTGCAGCCCACCATGCGGCCGAGGTCTTGCACCTCCGAGGGAACACCGGCCAGCGCCAGCAGGGTGATGCGGGTCATCGGCGGCAGCGCATAGATGATGGTGGCGACGACGGCCGAGGTCGGACCGAAGCCGAAGAGGAAGAGGATCGGCACCAGGTAGGCGAAGACCGGCACCGTCTGCATCAGGTCCAAGACCGGCCGAAGTGCTACGGCAAACCAGCGCCAGCGATGCCCGGCAAGACCCAGCAGCAGACCGCCGGCCACGCCCAGCGGGGCCGCGATCAGGATCGATGCCAGGGTGATCATGGCGTTGTCCCACTGCCCGAAGAGCGCCAGAAAGCCGAAGCAGCCGCCGACCAGTGCGGCCAGGCGCCAACCGCCGGCGTAGAGTCCCATCAGGGCTACGATGACGATGACCGCGATCCAGGAGAGTGGCGGCAGGATCTCGACAGCTTGGCTGCCTTGACCCGAGAGGAACCCGGCGGAGAGCAGACTGAGCGCGATGCGGTAAGGAAAGTCGATCATCTCGGCCAGAAAGCGGGTGAATTCGGTGAAGCTGAAGAGGCCGAAGGAGGCGTCCTCGACCAGCCATTTCATCGAGTCGCCGATCCAGCGCTTCAGCGGCAGGCGTAGATCGCGGGGGATCTTGAAGGCCCAGCCGGCGAGCGGCTTGCCGAACTGCCAAAGCAGGATGAAGAGCGTGAGTGCGGCAAGCCAGATCGCCTGATTGCGGCTGATCGCAAGACCTTGCTTGCGTGCCCCACTCAGGCTGTCCGGATTCGCAGACATGGCCGTCAGGCCCGCATCATCAGGGCGACGACATCGTCGCGATGCAGACTGCCGACGGCCTCACCTTCGGCGTTGAGGACCCTGAGCGCATCCGTCTTTTCCTGCAGCAGCGGCGCGGCATCGGCGATGCGTGCATCGACGGCGATCTCGCCGCCGGCACTCTCCCCCTCCAGCGGACGCATCAGCGAGGCGACCTTCACCACCTTGGCCAGGGTCACGCTCTTGGTGAACTCGGCGACATAGTCGTCGGCCGGGCTGGTCACCAGTTCCTCCGGCGTGCCGATCTGCACTACGGCGCCATCCTTCATGATGGCGACGCGATCGGCCAGGCGGATGGCCTCGTCGAAGTCGTGGGTGATGAAGACGATGGTCTTCTTCAGCGCCGCCTGCAGTCGGATGAACTCGTCCTGCATCTCGCGGCGGATCAGCGGATCCAGCGCCGAGAAGGGCTCATCCAGGAACCAGAGTTCCGGCTCCACCGCCAGCGAGCGGGCGATGCCGACGCGCTGCTGCTGACCGCCGGAGAGTTCACGCGGGAAGAAGTACTCGCGACCCTTCAGGCCGACCAGTTCGACCATGCGCAGCGCCTTTTCGTTCCGTGTAGCGATGTCGACGCCCTGCACCTCTAGAGGAAAGGCGACATTGCCCAGGACGGAGAGGTGCGGCAGCAGCGCGAAGTGCTGGAAGACCATGCCCATCTGGTGGCGCCGGATCTCGATCATGCGCTTGTCGCTGGCGGCCAGCAGGTCCTCGCCTTTGAAGAGGATCTCGCCACCGGTCGGTTCGATCAGGCGCGACATGCAGCGCACCAGGGTCGACTTGCCGGAGCCGGAAAGCCCCATGATCACGAAGATCTCGCCCTCGCCGACCTCCAGTGAGACGTCGCGCAGCGCGGCCACCAGTCCCGCTGCTTTGGCAGCCTCGGGCGTCAGCTTTCCGCCGGAGCGAGCGAGCGCAGCCTCGGCGCCCGGTCCGAACAGCTTCCAGACCGAACGACAGGCGAGTTTGGCCTGGGAGGCAGGGTTTTGGGCGGGC
The DNA here is from genome assembly GCA_965202755.1 of Rhodospirillales bacterium. Taxonomy (GTDB): domain Bacteria; phylum Pseudomonadota; class Alphaproteobacteria; order Kiloniellales; family JACOMY01; genus JACOMY01. Next base: position 39,413 of record CBDBCL010000008.1, read on the forward strand.
GTATCAGATAACATACGGTTCCGACCGGACGGCAAACCGGGGCAGAGGGCTAGTGGTGAGAATCAGACGGATGGTTCCTATCCATCTGTCTGGTTCTCACCACCAAACCATTGATCGGACCACTGGCAGAAAAAAAGGGGGCGTTGCTCGGATTGGGTAGTGCGACGCCCCCGGAGACAAGGGGGGGTGGACTCGAGCCCTATTGGATCCAGCCGGACCAGCGCGGCTCATTGGTCTCCATCCATTCGGCCACGACCTCCTCGACCGTGCGGCCGTTCAGATCGACGTTGGCCACCATGGCACCTATCTCGTCGTTGTTCACGGTGAAGGCCTCAATCGCCTTGTGCGCACCCGGCCACTTGTCCCTTACACCGGCCCAGGCGACCTTCCAGATCGGACCGCGCGGCTTGCCGCAGTCGTAGGCCTCCGTCGGGATTCAGGCCCCATTCGGGATCGGCGTAGCACTCGGCTGCGTAGGTGGGAAACTCGACCCACTCGCCTTCATACTTCACTGGCGCCCAATGCGGGGCATAAACCCAAAGCAGCACCGGTGCCTTGCGCTGATAGGCCGATTCCAGCTCGGCGAAGAGGGCTGCGTCGGTGCCGGCATGCACCACCTCGATCGGCAGTTCCAGAGCGGCGGCGCGTTCGTCGTCATAGCCGCCCCAGGTCACCGGCCCGCCGAGATAGCGGCCAAGCGGCGCAGTCTCGGCTGTCGAGAAGGCTTCCGCGCAGGCCTCGTCCAGCAAGGCCTCCCAGTTCGGCAGCCCCGGGCAGACCTCCTTCATATAGAGCGGGTACCACCACTCCTCGATCGCCTGCATGCCGGTCTCGCCGAGGTTAACCACCTTGCCGGTGGCGGTCGCCTCATCCATGGCGTCGCGGCCGGTGGTCTCCCAAATCTCCATCGCCACGTCGAGGTCGCCGGTCTTCAGGCCGGCGAACTGGGCGATATAGTCGGCCTGCACGTAGTCGACGTTGTAGCCGGCCTTCTTCAGGACCTCGCCCATGATCTGCGTGGTGATCAACTGGCCGGTCCAGTCGTGCAAGGTTAGCTTGATCGGGTCGTTCGACTCGACCTCGGCCTGTGCGTGCCAGGGGGCAAAGGCCAGCGCTGCGGCCAAAGCCACCGCCGGCAGTGATCTCTGCATCGTGTTGTCTCCCTCTCGTTCGGGTCCCTTGCGAGGATGAGGCTCCTCAGAGCCCTACCCTCTGGCCCAGTCTTATTGCCGAAGTGCGCAGTCTCCCGAGTGGAGTCCGCGACCTCCCGACAGGCAGCAAGTCTGCGGGCACGTTCGGCTGCCGTCAATTGTCGATGTGGTATTGTTTTGAGTTTTTGCCCATATTTGTGGTTTTGGCGCTGTAAAGGAGTCCTTATCCTAGAGGTGCCAGATCAAAAGGGCAAAGACGCAGGCCATCCGCTCGTTAAACAAGGGTCCCGATGAAGCAGAGTCCCCGGCAAAGCAGCATTCTGCGCAGTGTGCAGCAGCATGGTACGGTGCGTATCGGCCAACTGGCCGACGAGATGGCGGTGTCGCTGGAAACCATCCGCCGCGACATCCGCCCACTGGTCGAGGGAGGGACGCTGGTCAAGCTGCACGGTGCCGTCAGCTTGATCGAGGCGCCCTTCGAGCGCCGTCTTCGCGAGCGCTCGAAGGAGAAGCAGGCGATCGCGCGGCATGTCGCCGCTCAGATTGCCGACGGCGACAGCGTGATGATGGATACCGGCACGACGACCAGCATTCTGGCCCGCGAGCTGCTGTCGAAGAGCTGCTTGACCATTGTCACCAACTCCTCCGACGTCGCGCGAACCCTGGCGACGGTGAACGGCAACCGTGTCTACATGGCTGGTGGCGAGCTGCATGGCGACAACGGGGCCGCCTTCGGCCCTTCGGCCATCGCCTTCGTGTCCAGCTTCAAGGTGCGCTATGCAGTGATCTTGATCTCTGCGGTCGATGCCGAGGGCGGTCTTATGGATCAGCAGCTCGCCGAGGCCGAGTTCGCCCGCAAGGTACTGGAGTGCGGCCGAAAACGCTTGGTCATTACCGACCATGGCAAATTCGACAGAACCGCCCTGGTGCGAGTCGCCGCCTTCGAGGAGATCGATGTTCTAGTCAGTGATCAGGAGCCGCCGGCACCTTTGGCCGCCAAACTGCTGGCGGCGGGGATCAAGGTCGAAGTGGCCTAGTGGTCCGATCGAAACGCTTGTTGCCCAAGCGTTTCGTGAATCGACCCACTAAGCGCTACTTGTCGCCGGTCGGCGTTACGGTGATCTCGGCAATATTGATTCGCGCGGGCTGTTCCAATGCGAAGAGGGCGGCCGCGGCGATGTCGTCGGATTCCAAGACTGCCGGCCAGGAATCGTAGAAGGCCTCGGCCTTGGTCTCGTCGCCTTGATGACGGGCGGCGGCAAAGCCGGTCCGAACCATGCCAGGCATAACCTCGGTGATGCGCAGACCGCTTGTTCTGAAATCCAGGCGCAAGGATCTGGCAAAGGCGTGGACCGCATGCTTGCTGGCGGCATAGACGCTGCCGGCTGGATAGACCATCTGGCCGGCGATTGAGCCCAGAATGACGAGATGGCCGCGGTCACGTGCGAGCATGCCGGGAAGAACGGCATGGCAAACGCGCATGACGCCGGTCACGTTGGTCTCGATGGTCTGGGACCAGTCCTCGATTGTACCGGCATCGAAGGCGCGTCGGCCGCCGACATCCGATCCGGCGTTGGTGATCAGGACATCGACCTCGCGCCAGCCCTCGGGCAGGCTGTCGGGCAGGCCGGCGACGCCCGCCCCGTCGGTGACATCGAGCGGTAGGATCAAAACGGCATCGCCTCGCTCGGCAAAGGCCGCCTCCAAGGTTTCGCGCCGGCGCGCCGCTGCGATCACGCGCAGGCCTTTGGCCAGCAAACGCTCGGCCGTGGCCAAGCCGATACCGCTGCTGGCGCCGGTCACCATGGCGACGGCGCCGCTCCTCAAGATCTCTTGTGTCATCTGCTGCTCACTGGAATGTCGGGCGGCGCTCGGCCGTATCGAACAGGGGTACCGCGCTCTCGTAGGCTAGGCCAGCCTTGAAGACGCCGATGTCGTCGTAGGTGCGCCCGACGATCTGGATTCCGGTCGGCACGCCGTTCGAGGCTCGCCCGGACGGCACGGCAAGAACCGGGCAGCGGCTCAAGGTGTTGAAGGGGTAGGTCATCAGCCAGAACCAGGGATCCAGGCTCTTGCCGTTCACTTCGAAGCGGTCGCACGACTGATCCCAGTCGGCCGGAACTGCGGGGGCGGCCAGGGTCGGGCAAACGAAGATGTCGTGCTCTTTCATGATCGGCCCGAATGTCGTGTACATGTCCGCCGCCCCCTCCAGAGAGGCGAAGAAGGCACGGGCCGAGTGGTTTCGGGCGGATTCGGCGAAGGCGCGGGCGTAGCTCGTCATCGCATAGGCGTGGCGATCGTAATAGGTTTCGATGAAGACGCCGAAAATGTGGTTCAGGTGGTTCATCGCGGTGCTGATGGCATCGGCGGTCCAGCCGACATCGACCTCCTCGACCGTGGCGCCCAGGTCGCGGAAGACCTGGAGCGCCGTCTCGGTGTTTTTCCGCACCTCGGGATCGACCTCATAGAAGCCCAGATCCATGGAGGTCGCGATCTTCAAGCCCTTGATGCCCTCAGGGTTTTCGATCGGCACTCTGATTCTGGGTCTGAGCGATACGATGTCGGCCTCGTGCGGACCGCAGAGCACATTGAACATCAAGCCGGCGTCGGCGACGCTGCGCGCCAAGGGGCCTTGGTGGCTGTAGGTGTCCAGATTGAAGGGTGGGTCTTCGGGAATGCGGCCGTAGGTCGGCTTGAAGCCGACGACCCCGGCGCAGGAGGCGGGAATACGGACCGATCCGCCGATGTCGCTGCCCGAGGCCAAGGTGGTGATACCCGACGCCAGAGCCGCGCTGGAGCCGCCGGAGGAGCCACCGGGCGTATAATCCGGGTTCCAGGGGTTGCGGGTCACGCCATGCAATAAGGACCAGCAGACGCCGGAGCAGGAGAACTCCGGCGTGGCAGTGCGCATATGCACCAAGGCGCCGGCTCTCATCAGGCGGCGGTTACAGATGCTTGTGGTCGTCGCGACCGCATCCTTGGCAAAGACCGAGCCGTTGGTGGTGATCTTGCCCCTAATGGATGATTCGTCCTTGATTGCCACCGGCAGGCCTTCGAGTGGCCGCGCCTCGTCGTTGGCATAGCGCTTGGCCGCGTTTTGGGTCTGCACACGCGCTTCGTCGAAGTAGCGGTCGGTCAGGGCATTGACGACCGGTTCGGTCTTTTCACTGCGCGCGATCTGTGCGTTGAGCAGCTCCAGCGGTGACAGGCTCTTGTCCTCAAAGCGCCTCAGGGCCTCGGTTGCGGTTACATAGCAAAGGTCTTCGTCGGACATCGTCAGCTCCCGTCGGCGGCGATAGGGGTGGGAGACCATAACAGCGACGCCCCTCAATTCGGCAAGATCTTATCGCAGAAGAGGTCGCGTTCGCCTTATGCTTGCTATCGCTGTTGCTAATGAAAGATGAGCCTAACGCCGGATGAGGCGATCTTCGAAGGCACTGCGGGCTTGCCAGCCGTGGCGTTCCAACTCCGGGTCGAGATGCTCCTCGATCGGAAAGCCGATGCAGAGATAGGCGATAAAGCGCCAATGCGAGGGTACCTCCAGATCGCGCTTGACGGCCTCCGGATCCAGGATCGAGAGCCAGCCGAGGCCGATGCCTTCGGCGCGGGCGGCCAGCCACAGTGTGTGGATGGCGCCGACGACCGAATAGGCCAAGGTTTCCGGCATGGTCGCTCGTCCGAGCCCCTGGCCTTGTGCGCAGTCCTCGTCGCAGAAGGCGGCAAGCTGCAGCGGCGCGTGATCCAGGCCTTCCAGCTTGAGCCTGGCGTAGAGCGCGGCACGCTCGCCGAAGTAGCTGGCCAGCGCCTCGAGGTTGCACTGCTCGAAGTTGCTCCGGATCGCCGCACGGGCGGCCGGACTCTCGACGACGACGAATCGCCAAGGCTGGGCATTGCCGACCGATGGTGCCATCTCCGCGTAACCCACCAGTCGCTCAAGAGTCCCTTCTGCCAAGGTATCGTCGCGGAAGCGGCGCACGTCGCGGCGCCAGGCGAAGAGTGCGCTCAGGCGGTCTTGGAAGGCTGCGTCAAAGGTCGGACGAGCAGGAAGGTCAAGCGTCACAGGCACTCCTCGCCAAAGCTGTGGGCTATCTGCCCTGTCTTGCCGCTCTCCAGCAAATGATCGCGGATTGCTGTTTAAATTTGTCCGCATGCTTTTGACACAGGGCAGCCATTGCATTCGAGTGCACGCTTCTGTTAAAGACACACTTGTTAAAGACACATTCAATAAGCTGGGAGAAGACTGGGATGAGCAAGAAGATTCTGGGTTCGAATGGCGAGCATCTGGCGCTGTCGCGCCGCGACCTGCTTGTGGGCGCCAGTGCGCTAGGCTTGGCGGCCGGCGGACTTGGCACACTCGCTTTGCCGGCCAAGGCGGCGGAACCGAAGAAGGGCGGCACCCTGCGCTATGGCTGTGCGCACGGTTCGACGACCGACAACCTCGATCCGGCGACCTACGAGAACGACTTTATGATCGGCATGTCCTTAGCCTTCATGAACTTCCTGACCGAAATCGGTACCGACGGCAACCTGCAGCCGGAACTGGCGGAAAGCTTGGGAGGCTTCGGCCGACGCCAAGACCTGGATCTTCAAGCTGCGCAAAGGCGTCCAGTTCCACAACGGCAAGGAAATGACCGCCGAGGATGTGATTGCCTCCTTCAATCATCATCGCGGCGAGGAGTCCAACTCGGCAGCGAAGCCAATCGTCGCGCCGATTGTCGACATCACCGCAGACGATACCCACACGGTGATCTTCTCCTTGAAGGGCGGAGACGCGGATTTCCCCTTCATCGTCAGCGACTATCACATTGGCATCATGCCCTCGGACGGCGGCAAGATCGATCCGAGCAAGGGCATCGGCACCGGTCCCTACGTCATTCAGGAGTACGATCCCGGCGTTCGGGCGCTGCTCTCCAAGAATCCCAACTACTTCAAGAGCGATCGCGGTCACTTCGACGAGATTCTCTTCCTCTCGATTATCGACCCGGCGGCACGCACCAACGCGATGATCACCGGCGAGGTCGACACCATCAGCCGCCCCGGATCTGAAGACCGTGCACATGTTGAAGCGGCGCCCGGGGGTGAAGCTGGAAGAAGCGTCGGGAACCCTTCACTACACCTTCCCCATGCATGTCGACGTGGCGCCCTTCAACGATCCCAATGTGCGTTTGGCATTGAAGAACGGCCTGGACCGGCAGCAGTTGGTGGACAAAGTCCTGCGCGGTTACGGCGTCGTCGGCAACGACCATCCGATCGGGGCGCTCCAATCGCTTCTACGCTGCCGACCTGGAGCAGCGGACCTTCGACCCCGACAAGGCGAAATTCCACCTGAAGGAAGCCGGCATGAGCGATCTGAAGGTCGATCTGCACGTTGCTGACGCAGCTTTCCAAGGTGCGGTCGACGCCGGCCTGCTCTATTCCGAGGATGCCGCCAAGGCGGGGATCACCTTGAACATCGTGCGCGAGCCGAATGACGGCTATTGGTCCAACGTCTGGTTGGTGAAGCCCTTCTGTGCCTGCTATTGGGGCGGCCGACCGACCGAGGACTGGATGTTCTCGACTGCCTATGCCAAGGGCGCTCCCTGGAATGACACGCACTGGGCCAACGAGGGTTTCAACGAGCTTCTGGTCCAGGCCCGCGCCGAGCTCGACAACGACAAGCGTCGCGACATGTATCACGAGATGCAGGCGCTCTGTCGCGACGACGGCGGCACCGTCGTGCCGATGTTCTCCAAACTACGTCATGGCCATGAGCGAGAATGTCGAGTTCGACGGCATGGCAGCGAATTGGGATATGGACGGCCACAAGTTCACCGAGCGCTGGTGGTTTGCCTCCTGAGTCGAAAACTTAGGCGCGAAGGCGACGGTTTTTTGCCTATCAGCGCCGGAGCGTCAAGGGCGCCTTGCCAGCCGCTCCGGCTCGCGCTTAGTCTTTGCATGCATAGGTCGCTTGCGGGCGGCGCATGACAAATCGGCGGGCAACGCCGTGGTGAGACATCGACTAACAAAAAGGGGGGCGGCCGCGCCGCAAGCATGCACCCGATTCTAAAAATGACACTGCAGCGTCTGGGGCTGGGCCTCGTGACGCTGTTCGTGGTCTCCGTCATCATTTTCGCCGCAGTCGAGATGCTGCCCGGCGATCTGGCGCAGGAGATCCTAGGACAGTCGGCCACACCGGAAACGGTGGCGGCCTTTCGCCGTCAGCTGGGGCTGGATCTGCCTTGGTACACCCGCTACTTCGATTGGTTGGGCAACATTCTGACCGGTGATCTGGGACGCTCGCTGGCCAGCAACCGAGAGATCTCGGAGTTGATCGGCACGCGGCTGAGCAACACGCTCTTCCTGGCAGGCTTGGCGGCCGTGATCGCCGTGCCTCTGGCGCTCACTCTGGGCATCATGGCGGCGCTCTATCGGAACTCAATCTTCGATCGCATGGTGAACGTCTTCACCCTTTCGGCGATCTCCTTCCCCGAGTTCTTCGTCGCCTACATCCTGATCCTCTTCCTGTCGGTCAACGCCGGTTGGTTCCCCTCGATTTCCAACATCGGCCAAGACACCTCTTCGGAGATCAGGTCTATCGCACCCTGCTTCCGGCCTTGACGCTGTCGGCGGTGGTGACGGCGCACATGATGCGGATGACGCGCGCTGCGATCATCAACCTCCTGGCCGCGCCCTATATCGAGATGGCAAGGCTGAAGGGTATTCCGGCAAGACGGATCATCGTGCATCACGCCGTGCCGAACGCCCTGGCGCCGATCGTCAACGTGGTCGCCTTGAACCTGGCCTATCTGGTCGTCGGCGTGGTCTTGGTCGAGTGGTCTTCGTCTACCCGGGCCTCGGACAGTTGCTGGTCGACTCGGTGGCGAAACGCGACATCACCGTGGTGCAGGCCTGTAGCCTAGTCTTCGCTGCAACATACATCCTCCTCAACCTCACTGCGGACATTCTCTCGATCATGAGTAACCCGCGTCTTCTGCATCCGAGGTAAGCGGTGATGATGACAAACATTTGGAAAGAGCTGAAAAAGGCGCCGTTTACCGCCTGGTTCGGCATGATCGTCATCGCGATCTACATCTTCGTCTCGATCTTTGCAGGCGCCTTGGCGCCATTCGGCGAGACCGAGGTGGTGGGTTACGAGTACGAACCTGGGGCGGAGACTACCTGCTGGGAACCGACAATCTAGGCCGCGACATGTTCTCACGTCTGCTTTACGGCGCGCAGAACACCGTCGCGATCGCGATCGTCACCACCTTCCTGGCCTTCTTCTTAGGCGGCCTTCTGGGCCTCTTGGCGGCTTCTCTGGGTGGTTTCCTGGATCAGGCGCTCAGTCGTCTCATGGATGTTCTGATGGCCATTCCGCAGCTGATCTTCGCATTGCTGCTGCTGACCATCTTCGGCACCAACCTGGTGAACATGGTGATCGTGATCGCGGTTCTCGACTCGACCCGCGTGTTCCGCCTGGCGCGTGCGGTGGCGATGAACATCGTGGTGATGGACTATGTCGAGGTGGCGAAGCTGCGCGGTGAGGGCCTCTGGTACCAGATCCGCCATGAGGTGCTGCCGAACGCCATGGCGCCGTTGGTGGCCGAGTTCGGCCTGCGTTTCTGCTTCGTGTTCCTCTTCATCGCCGCCTTGAGCTTCCTGGGCCTCGGCATTCAGCCGCCGACCGCCGACTGGGGGCTCGATGGTGCGTGACAACGCAACCCTAATCACCTTCGGCGATATCACGCCGCTGCTGCCGGCAGCAGCGATTGCGCTCTTGACCGTCGCGGTCAACTTCGTGGTCGACTGGATGCTGCATCGTGCCAGCGGCCTGAAAGAGTAGAGGAGGACAGAAAGATGTCTACCAGCAACCAAGAGGTCCTCCTCGACGTGAAAGGTCTTCGCATCGAAGGCCGTAGCAGCGAGGATTGGGACGAGATCGTGCACGGCATCGACCTCACCCTGCACAAGGGTGAAGTGCTGGGCCTGATCGGCGAGTCCGGGGCCGGCAAGTCGACGATCGGACTTGCCGCCATGGGCTTCACCCGTGACGGCTGCCGGATCTCGGGCGGATCGGTGAAGTACGAGGGCGAGGAACTGGTCAACGGCGATCCGGACGCTCTGCGCAGGCTGCGCGGTTCCTCGATCGCCTATGTCGCACAGTCGGCGGCGGCCTCCTTCAACCCGGCGCACAAGCTGATGGAGCAAACCATCGAGACGCCACTGCAGCACAATGTGATGAGCCGCAAGGATGCCGAACGCGATGCCGTGGCGCTCTACCGGCGCATCCAACTGCCCAATCCGGACGAGATCGGCTTCCGCTATCCCCATCAGGTCTCGGGCGGACAGCTACAGCGTGCCATGACGGCGATGGCGATGACCTGCCGGCCCAATCTGATCGTGTTCGACGAGCCGACCACGGCGCTGGACGTGACCACGCAGATCGAAGTCTTGGCGGCGATCCGCGATGCGGTGGAGCAGTTCAACACGGCTGCCATCTACATCACCCACGATCTGGCGGTGGTGGCGCAGATGGCCGATCGCATCATGGTGCTGCGCTACGGCAATCTGGTGGAGGAGTCCGACACGCGCTCGATGTTGGGCGACCCGAAGGAGGACTACACCAAGTCGCTCTGGGCGGTTCGCTCCTTCCAGAAGGCCGAACCCTTCGTGCTCCAGCCCGACATGACACCGATCGTCGAGATCAAGAACGTGTCGGCTGCCTATGGTGACGTTCCGGTGCTCTTCGATGTCTCCTTCAAGGTGCACGAGAAGCAGACCGTGGCCGTGGTAGGCGAAAGCGGGTCGGGAAAATCGACGACCGCGCGCTGCATCACCGGGCTACTGCCGCCGAGCCAGGGAGACATCTTCTATCGCGGCCAGAAGCTGGCGGCGGCGACCAAGAGCCGCCCCGCGCGATCAACTGCGCCATATGCAGATGATCTATCAGATGCCGGATACGGCGCTCAATCCCAAGACGCGGGATCCGCGATATCATCGGTCGGCCGCTGACCTTCTATTTGGGTTTGACCGGGGCCAAGAAGACCGAGCGAATCCGCGACCTGCTGGCGGAAATCGAGTTGGAACCCTATCAGTTCATCGATCGCCTGCCAAGCGAGCTCTCCGGCGGTCAGAAGCAGCGTATCTGCATCGCCCGGGCGATGGCGGCCGAACCCTCGATGATCATCTGCGACGAGGTGACATCGGCTCTGGATCAGCTGGTGGCGGAGGGCATTCTGCGTCTGCTGGATCGTCTGCAGCGCGAATTCGGCCTGGCCTACATGTTCATCACCCACGATCTGGCCACGGTCCGCGCGATCGCCGACGAGGTCGTGGTGATGAAGCAAGGCAAGGTGGTGGAGTCCGGTGAGAAGAGCGATATCTTCCAGCCGCCGCACGATCCCTACACCGATCTGCTGCTCTCCTCGGTGCCGGAGATGGATCCCGATTGGCTGACGCAACTGCTGGCCGATCGTGCCGCCAAGGGCATGAGCTTCGAGCAAAGCTCCGGCAACTAGCCAAACTGTGCAATGTCGAAGAAGGCGGCTGGGACACATTTCCGGCCGCCTTCTCGCATTAGGGTCCCAGCTATGCTCGGAGCCGGCAGCATTCACGGTCAATTGGCTGGAATCGCCGAGCATTGGCGGGCTAGAAGGTCTTCTCCGCGTCGCCGAATTCTGATCCAGGGAGATCCCCCTTGCTGCGCACCCTCTTGTTCTGGCTTGGTCTGGTCGTGCTCGCAGCCGGTGTCGGCACAGTCTTGTGGGATGCTACGCGCTGGGCCGGCGAGAGTGCCTTTCAGATCAGCTCCCTTGGCGACATCTGGGCACTCCTGCACCGCGATAGCCTGCTGCTGCTGGAGCCGGGCCTGGTCCGCCATGTTGCGCCCTGGACCTGGGAGGATGTTGCCTTCCCACTGCTGCAGCAGCCGGCGATCCTGGTGTTGGGAGTTCTGGGCCTGCTGCTGATGCTGCTGTCGCGTCTCTTCCGGCAGCGGATCTAGCTCCCCAATTCCTCGACGATGCGTCCGGGCTGCCGCCGCCGGGTCCTCGGCGGCCGTGATCGGGCGGCCAATGACCAGGTGGTCGGCACCCGAGCCGCAGAGTGTCGGCAGGCGTCATGATGCGCTTCTGGTCGCCGCTGGCGGCCCAGACAGGCCGCACTCCCGGCACCATCAGGGTGAAGCTCTGCGACAGTAGACCTCTTAGACTTGCAACCTCCAGTGGGCTGCAGACGGCGCCGTCCAGGCCGCAGGCGGTGGCCAGCTTGGCTAGACGGGCAACCTGGGCCTCGACCGGCGGCTGCTGGCCGACGGCGCTGAGGTCGGCATCGTCCAGGCAGGTCATGACGGTCACGGCCAGGATACGGGGGCGCTCGCTGCCGGCCCTAGAGCCGGCAGCGGCAGCGGCGGCAGCCTCCAGCATTGCCGGCCCGCCAGCCGCATGCACCGTCAGAAAACGCGGCCTAAGCCCGCTGGCCGCGCGGATGGCGCCGGCCACGGTGTTGGGTATATCGTGGAACTTGAGATCCAGAAAAGAGCGGGGCGGTGCCGACGACTTGGCGCATCCCTTGGGGGCCGTGCGCGGTGAAGAACTCCTTGCCGACCTTGTAGCCGCCGACCAGATCTCGGGTCGCGGCAACCAAGCGGGCGGCGCGCCCGAGATCGACGGTGTCGAGCGCGACGAAGATGCGTTTGTAGGGATGCATGGGGCCTCCTTGGGCGCATAAGGGAACGGGAACATCTCCTCTCGACCCCTTCCGGCAGCCCAGACGGAAACCTTGCGCCCCGCTTTTGCGGCGGCGCTGACTCTAGCGGGAGTCTCCTCCCTTAAGTCCGACTGAGGGCCAATTTGGCTGCGAGACCACTCCCTAACGCAGGGTCGGCGGATTTGGATAGGGTGATTGCCGCCGCACCGCGCGGATTGGGCGTTCGCTCCTACGTCCACGGCTGGCTCGAGAGTTCGAACGTTAGCGACTGGGGCCCGCTCAGCTGCGTGGCTGCGGCGTTTTCGTGCATCGCCGGCGGCAGCGCGGCCGGGACGCTCGGCGGCGTGCTGGGCTCGCTGCGCTGTGCGGCCGCCAACTGGCGCTTCAGCTGGTCGGAGCGGCGGCGCTCTTCGCGGGCACGGCGGCGGACTGTGCTGCCGCTGCTCATGCCGACCAGCAGTCCGATCACGGCGCCGAAGATCAGCGGCGCCAGGCCGACGGCCCAGAGCGGCACGTCGAAGGTTTGCATCGGCGGCCAGATGTTGAGCCCTACGGTCTGCGTGTTCACCACCGTCATGATGACGATCACGACGACGAAGACGATCATGCAAATGAAGCCAATGAGAGCCACGGCTGCTCCTTCCGCGCTGGGGTGACCTAATCTTGCTGGCGGAGAGTTTAACCGCCTTGTCTCGATCGCGAAAGCTACTCGGCGTTCAGCCGTTCACGCAGCAGCTTTCCTGACTTGAAAAAGGGTATGACCTTCTCGGCAACCGCGACGGTATCGCCGGTTCTGGGGTTGCGTCCGGTCCGCGCATTGCGATGGCGAACGGAAAAGGCGCCGAAGCCGCGCAGCTCTACCCGGTTTCCTGCGACCAAGGCCGCGGTGATTTCGTCGAAGATCGTCGACACGATTCGTTCCACGTCGCGTTGGTAGAGCTGCGGATAGCGTTGCGCGATGCGCTGTATAAGCTCTGACTTGGTCATGATTTCGCTTTGCCTCCCCTGCGCGTTCCAGCTGCCTTGCCGAGGCTCGCCGTTCAAAGCGGCTTGCTGTTCCCCGACGGAGCCCGCCTCCTCCCCAAGCGGTCCCACATACGCAGGGCTGGCAGCGTGCCAGAGGCCCGACCCGACGGTCAAGCGCGCTGACGCCGCTAAGCCCTTTTGATGAAAGCGCTTTCTCAGCCTCTATCAAGGCCGCGTGATTAAATCTGCTCTAGATCAGAGCATGGACGATCACGACCGAAAGCATAGAGCTTGCGATTGTGGCCACTGCATTGCGAGTGGTCAGCATGGTGACGGTCGCCACCGCCAGGGCCAGTTTGGTTGCCAAGTCGCCGGCCAGTGCCAACGGCACGACCAGGGCCACCAGGACGGATCCGGATAGGGCTTCCAGAAAGCGTTCCACCCGCGGCGAGAGCGGAATCCAGATCACGATCAAGAAGCCACCCAGGCGCGTACCATTAGGTGGCCAAGGCCATGATCGCCAAGGCGGTTGGGACGTCGACACCAATCTCCACGGCCGAAGGCTCCGACCAGGCCGCCGGCGAGCGCGCCGAGGATGATGTGCCAGTGACCGGGCAGCAGCTGGGAGACCAGCAACGCGACCGGCCGGTCGTCAGCCAAGGCGCAAGGCTCTGGCGTCCCCGCCACATGCCTATCAAGAGGGCTGTGAAGAAGCTGGGCAACAGCACGTCGATGCCGGTGGCGCTGGGATCACCGATGGCTCTTGCCAAGACCGACACCTAGCAGGGTGCAGGAGGCCATGGACAAGGCTTTCGTCTCGGCCCTCGAGGAGAAGAGCGGCGGCAAGCATGTTCTTGAACGGCCAGCTGGGATCCGAACAGGACACGGTGAACGAGGCGGCCATCGGCACCCTCGACATGTTGCTGCTGGCGATTGACAACATTACGCCCTTCTCGCCGACTGTCGGTGTCTTCACCCTGCCCTACGTCATCCTGAGCCTGGAAGACGCCGAACAGTTGAACAAGGCCCGATCGGTCAGGAACTGACTGAGAACACCATCCGCGACGCCGGTGTGCGCATTCTGGGCTGGACCTACACCGGCTTCCGCGTGCTGACCAACTCCTCCAAGCCGGTGCATTCGGTCGACGATCTCCAAGGCCTGGTGATCCGCGTGCCGAAGAACGAGATCATGATCGAGACCTACAAGTCTTGGGGCATGGACCCGACCCCGATGGCTTGGTCTGAGACCTTCGCCAGCCTGCAGCAGAAGGTCGTCTATAGACAAGATAATTACTACCTAAACATGTATTCGATGAATTTCTACGAAGTGCAGGATCACATCGCCAACATTCGCTACAGCTTCCCTATAAAGCCGCTGATCATCTCGGAAGCAGTGTTCCAGGATCTCTCAGAAGAAGAGCAGCAGGTGTTCCTCGAGGCCGGCAAGGAGGCCACCCTGGCCAGTGCCGCGTTCCTGTGCGAGTCCGAGGCTGCGATCAAGGAAGATCTGGTCGCCAAGAGCATGGAGATCGTCGATCCGGAAAACAATGAGGAAGAGTTCATTTCTCTGGCGACGGCGGCTGTCTGGCCGATGTTCTACGAGGGCATTGACGGTAAGGATAAGTTGAATGCCCGTTCTGACCTCGCTGGGTCCCTGATGTGTTGTTCCGCGACCCGGTCGAGTAAGACGGAAACGTCCGAACCTTCGGTTTCGAGGCCGAGAAGGAGCCAACATCCTTCCAGCCTCGAGGCTGAAAAATAAAAGAGAACATCCTCTGGGGAGGTAGCGCAATGGCGAATTTTGGGTTATTATCAACAACATCGAGCGTTATCTCTGTCGAGCGTTGTTGACGACCTTCGTCTGTTTGCGTGCCAGCCGTTTTACGCAGATCGTCGCGCGTGAAATCTTTTGGCACTTCACGCGGCGGTCGAAATCCACGCGAAGCAGCCCGTTCTTGGATTCACCCATCGGATGCACCATGAAAACCTCGCTTCAATCGACACAACACCATGATATGTAACCATGAATCAGCACCGTGGATGGCGAAACCTCAATCCCACCTGGGCAATGCGGGTTCATTTCTCTGGCGACGGCGGCTGTCTGGCCGATGTTCTACGAGGGCATTGACGGTAAGGATAAGTTGAATGCCGTTCTGACCTCGCTGGGTCCGCGACCCGGTCGAGTAAGACGGAAACGTCCGAACCTTCGGTTTCGAGGCCGAGAAGGAGCCAACATCCTTCCAGCCTCGAGGCTGAAAAATAAAAGAGAACATCCTCTGGGGAGGTAGCGCAATGGCGAATTTTGGGTCATTATCAACAACATCGAGCGTTATCTCTGTCGAGCGTTGTTGACGACCTTCGTCTGTTTGCTTTTTACGCAGATCGTCGCGCGTGAAATCTTTGGCACTTCGATTTCCTGGATCAAAGAGATCTCGGTCTACATGTTTGTCTGGTTCGTGTTTTTTTGGGGCCAGCTATGCCGCAAAGATGGCAACCCACAACCGTGTGACCTTCCAGTTCAAATTTCTGCCCCATAGCTGGATTAAATACATCGAAGGCTTTGCCGATCACTTTTATTTTTGATGACCATCCGAATCTTGCAAGTTAACTATATCAAGCTGGTGAAAGGCGTCGATCTCAAATATCAAGATGAGATAAATGTTAAAGAAATGAAGAAAGAAACTGGTATTGCTGATAAAACTGAAAACAAACAAGTTTGATGAGAGTCAATTAGACATGAAAAACAAGACCGTCTTAATTATTTTTGGAAGCTTCTTGGTGCTTTTGTTTCTGGGTGCGCCGATCACGTTGTCCCTTGGGGTGGCTTCGCTGCTGTCCTTCCTCTACCTGGGTGAAAACCCCATCAAATTCGTACAGATCGCCTTCACCTCGATCGGCTCCTTTCCTCTTGATGACACTGCCGGCTTTCATCCTGGCCGGCGCCTTGATGGAGGCCGCAGGGATTTCCAAACGTCTGATTCATGTGGCGGAAAGTTTAGCCCGGGCCCTTTACCGGCGGCCTCTCGGCCGCGGCCGTGATGGCCTGTCTCTTTTCGGTGCGATTTCGGGGATCCGGGCCGGCGACCACCACGGCGGTCAGCATGCTAATGATCCCGGCGATGATCGACCGCGGCTACAATCGCGGCTACGTCTCGGCCATTACCGCCTCCTCGGGCGGTCTGGGCATCGTCATCCCGTCCTCGATCCCGATGGTCATCTTCGGCATCGCCGCACTTGGCATGCTGCCCTCGCCGGAAGCGGTGGAGAAGTTCGGAGAGTTCCAGTCGGTTTTGATCTCCAAGCTCTTCATCGATGGCTTCATTCCGGCCTTCGTGATCGCCGTCAACCTCTTGGTCATGAACTACATCATGTGCCACCGGCACGGCTATTGCGGCGCCGGTGAGGGCTGGCCCACCCGCAACATCTTCTGCCAACTCTATCGCGGTTTCTGGTCGCTGATAGCGCCGGTGGTGATCTTAGGCGGCATCTATTCCGGCTTCTTTGCCCCAACCGAAGCCGCCATCGTCGCCATCTTCTACACCCTCTTCGTCGGCGCCTTCATCTATCGGGACCTGGACTGGAAGGCGGTCAATCGTTCGCTGGAGACCACCTCCTGGCTCACCGGACGCGTGCTCTTGATCCTCTTCACCACCACGGTTTTCGGACGCTTGCTGGTGGAGAACCAGATTCCGGCGGTGATCGCCGACAGCATACTGTCCTTGACCGACAATATCTACATCATCTGGGCGCTGATCATCTTCTTCCTGCTCTTCGTCGGCATGTTCATGGAGACCCTGGCGACAATCCTGATCCTGGTGCTGGCGATGCTTGCCGGTGGCCTACAACGCCGGCATCGATCCGATTCATTTCGGCGTGGTGATGTGGCCATCGGCTTCCAGACCCCGCCTTTGGGTGAGAGCCTCTTCATAGCCTCGGATATCTCCAACATCTCGATCGAGGAGATATCCATTCGGGCGCTACCCTTTGCTCTGGTTAACACAATCGCGATCTTCGTGATCGCCTTCTTCCCCGAACTCTCGCTCTGGCTGCCGCGTGTGTTTGGCTATTAGCGCGATGTTCGTTCAAGCTGAGACGGCGCCGGTCGGCGCCGTCTGCTCAAACAATGGCCTAGCGCAGGACTCGATAGACATGGAAGACAAAGTCTCCTGATCTCGCCCGTATCACGCATTCTCCTCGCCACCGACCTGTCGCAAAACTCCGCTTGCGCGATCAGCCAAGCCATAGGACTGGCGAAGGTCAGTCAGGCAGAGGTCCAAATCCTGCATGTGGTGGAATCCCTCTCCGACGATGCCAAGCTGACCCTCATGATGTTCGTGCAGGACAAGAAGCAAAGGGTTCAGCCCTTGCGCAACCGGGTGCAGGCCGCCCGTGATCGTCTGCAGCAGCGCCAAGAAGCCTTCTGGTTGCAGATCCCTGAAGCCGATCGCGGCCTGCGCAGCCTGACCGCACCCTGCGAGATGATCGAAGGTTTTGCTGCGGAGGCGATTTTGAGCGAGGCCGAAAAGCGCAAGTGGGACCTGATCGTATTGGGTGCGCACGGGCACGGCATGAGCCAAACCTTCTTAGCCGGGATTATTCACCGAGCACGCGTTTGGAGGCTGGCGTCGATTGCATAAGCCCCTGATCCATGGTAGGGAATTGGGTGTCGAAGCCACTCCCTCCGTTGGACAGAAACCGCCCCGCCACCATGACCGATCCTGCTCCGCTTTTCCCCTCACTTCAAGCGCTTTCCGGAAAGAAGGTCACTGCCGCTTTCGATGGCGGACGGATCACGTCGGATGGCGGTGTAGTGCTGCTGGCGGAGGCGGAACGCAAGCTCGCCATCGCCGACAGATTGGCCGCACCGATGCCTGACCTGCGTGATCCGACGCGGGTTCGCCAGCTGTTGGGGGATATCCTGCGGGCAGGCATTCTGGCGATTGGCACAGGGTATGAAGACGCCGACGATCCGGATGCGCTGCGCCATGACCCGGCATTCAGGATGGCGTTGCGCAAGACGCCGGAAGCGGGGGGAAGCGGGGCTCGGTCTGGCCAGTCAGCCAACCCTGTCGGGCTGGGAGACTGCTCCGGACCTGCGCAGCGTGATCGCGATGGCATAGGCGACGATCGCTCTCTACTGCGACAGCCATGCCGCGCCGCCCGAGACAATCACGCTGGACATCGATGACACCTTTGATGCCGCACACGGCGACCGGCAACCGGCGTTCTGGAACGGGTTCCACGGCGCGCGGGGTTTCGCGCCGATCCCTGTCCATGAAGCCGAGAGCGCGCGTCCCCTCGCCGTCGTGCTCCGCCCTGCCAGGACACCCTCGGGCGTCGAGACCCGCGCCCCTGTCCACCGTCTGATCCGGCGCATCCGTCGCCACTGGCCCGAGACACGCATCCTGCTGCGCGGTGACGGCCACTATGCCCGGCTCGCATTGATGGCATGATGCGAGGACAACGGCGTCGATTTCCTGTTTGGCCTGCCGATCAATGCCGCGGCGAGCGGCGCGACCCGCTGCTCGCCGCGGCAACGGACGCCTGCGCGCTGTGCCGGGCCGAGAAGAACCTGCCCCTGCACCGGACCCATGGCGAGACGACCCATGCCGCCAAAAGCCGGGGCGGCCTCAAGCGCCGAACCATCGCCCGCATCAACGACCGCATCAACGCCACGACGCTGGCTATGGACATCCGTGCCCTCGTCACCTCGCTGACCGGCAGCACCTCCGAACAGCCCTACGAGTTCGACTATTGCGCGCGGGGGCAAGCCCCGAACCTCATCAAACTCCACAAGACCCAGCTCAAAAGCGACCCCACGTCCTGTCATTCGGCGTCCTGTCATTCGGCACTGGCCAATCAGGTCAGGCTGATCCTGCATACCGCCGCATACTGCTTGCTCTGCTCCGTACGCCGGGCCATTCCGGAAACACACCCCTTGCGCCAGGCCGAGTGCGCCACCCTACAGCGCCATCTCGTCAAAACAGCTGCCCGCGTCATCGAGACCGCCACCCGCATCCGCATTGCGTGCGCGGCCGCCTGTCCGGACAAGGCTGCCTTTATCAACCTTCTGTGAACCCTCATGGGCGCGCCATCTCCAAACCAACAAGCACCCTGACAAACCTTCGCCATAGGCCCAGTCACCCGGAACCGAAATCCGACACACTCTGACGCCCGCGCTCGCAGGACCGCGCTACCATCAACCTTGTCCGATCACCCAATCAGATGCGACTTCAACGGACACGCCAGCGCGTGATGAATAATCAGGGTTAGGCATGGTGGCCAAGCGGGTGCTGCGTCGGACCGAGATTCCGACCTTGATCGTTCCCTATCGCGCCGAGTTCGCGGTGCCCATGCCGGAGTAGACGCCGAAACGACGTCGCACCGACAGGAGTACAAGGAAGATCCCGGGCGAGACCTCCCACTCGCCCGGGATTTTTCTTGGCAGATCGTCGTTCGTGAAGGTCTTCAGCGCAGACGGCGGATCAGCGACGAGGTGTCCCAGCGGCCACCGCCCATGCCCTGGACGTCCTTGTAGAACTGGTCGACCAGAGCGGTCGCCGGGAGCGGTGCGCCGATGCGGTTGGCTTCGGCCATACAGATGCCTAGATCCTTGCGCATCCAATCGACGGCAAAGCCGAACTCGAACTTGTCGTCGACCATGGTGGTGCCGCGATTTTCCATCTGCCAGGACTGAGCCGCCCCCTTCGAGATCACGTCGAGAACCAGCTTGCTATCGAGGCCGGCCTTCTCTGAGAAGGAGAGGGCTTCAGAGAGGCCTTGCAGGAGCCCGGCGATGCAGATCTGGTTGACCATCTTGGCAAGCTGCCCAGCGCCGCTGTCGCCGATCAGGGTCACCGCGCGACCGAAGGCATCCATCATCGGCTTGGCGCGATCGAAGCTTGCCTGCTCGCCGCCGACCATGATGGTCAGCACGCCATTCTCGGCACCGGCCTGTCCGCCCGAGACCGGTGCGTCGAGGAAGTGAAAGCCGCGCTCGGCGGCGGCTGCGGCCAGCCGACGGGCGATGTCGGCCGACGCCGTGGTGTGGTCGACGAAGCTCGCGCCCTCGCGCATGCCGTGAAAGGCGCCCTCATCACCCAGGGTCACGCCTTCCAGATCGTTATCGTTGCCGACGCAGCAGAAGACGATGTCGGCTTCGGCGGCGGCTGCCTTGGGTGTATCGGCCTTGCGGCCGCCGTGCTCTACTACCCAAGCCTCGGCCTTTGCCGAGGTCCGATTGTAGACCGTGACCTCGAAGCCCTTGGCTTGCAGATGGCCGGCCATGGGGTAGCCCATGACACCCAGTCCGAGAAAGGCGGCAGTCTTGGCATCGCTCACGTCAGGTCTCCTTCGAAGCGCGGATCTTTGCATCTTTGCTGGCGCGTTGTTCAACCGGACTGTACCGGCCCGCACCCCCACCCGGCCACCCTTACGAGGATACTTCCGGGGGGGGCGGGTGGGGGGCCGACGTCGATTCAAGTTGAACAGATAACGTCCTAGCGCAGATGAATGACAAGAGAAAGCCTGGGGCCGCCGGGCGAGGCTTAGGAATTTGGCTTAGTCTTCCGGTAGGGGCGCGTTCTCGTCCGGCGCCTCTTCGTCCTGCAGGGCTTCGAGGACCGGCACAGCCTTGTTCAAGGTGTCACCTTCCACGCCGGAACAGCCGACCACCCAGATGTCGTAGACGGGATGCTCCATGGCCGAGACTGAAGGCGCGGAGGCGAACATCCAGCCGCTGAAGACCGGGCGATGAGGTTGTCCGGGCTTGGCCTCGACGATCTCCAAAAAGGCAGTACGCTCGGGCGCCTGCGCGCGTACCCGGGCGACGCAGTCGCGCACCACGACTTCAAGAGTGCCGAAGCGGATCGGCCGATTGAGAGGGGCACGGAAGGCGAAGGTCTTGGCCGTGATCTTGTCCAGGCCTTGCAGCAGGGCACCGTTGGGCTCGGCCTTTGCCGAAGCAGTGCCAAGCAAGGCAGCGAAAAGGAGCAGTAGGAAGCTACGCATCAGCCGCTGCCGTTGCGCGCGTAAGGGTTTGCCAGAGAGTCGATCAGGTCCTTCAAGGTGGTGCGCAACTGACGCTCGTCGCAGCCGATCAGCAGGCCGTCTTCCAGCGCTTCCTGAGCGATCTGGCGCAGCTCTTCGAGATTCTCGTTCAGGACCTTGATCTTCTCCAGACAGGAAACGGAGGTGCCGTCAGGGTGCTTCCAGACCGGTGGCACGAAAACCGCGGCTTGCTGACTTACGCTCATCTTGGCATCTGCTCCCTTCTGGCCGGCCACAACTGCAACCGGTCGCCTCCAGCTGCGTGCTATAGGTCTGACCCGTAGATGAAGCGTCCGATCTGATCGATCAAGTTGATCGGGCTCACAGTCCTTTTGACGAAACCGCCCTTCTCGATCCTCTGCGCTGTGCTGCCGCGGTGCAACTGGACCAAGGTCTGGCCCAGGGTTCCTTCGGAGGTGAGTGATGCGCTGCTGTCGGCCGGTAGAGTCACCGCCTCGTCGATCTCCATGCGCACCTCGACGTCGAATGTCACGGGATCGACGGCGATGCGGGAGACATAGCCGACTTGAACCCCGGCGATCTGCACCTGTGCGCCTTCCAAGAGGCCCGGAGTTTGGATGAAGTTGGCCTTGATGTCATAGGATGCGCCGCTGTTGCGGCTGGTCAGATTGATCACGAAGACAACGAAGCTGGCGGCCACCAAGAGGACCACGGCGGCCAGCACTGTTTCGATCAGATTGCGCTGCATTGGCCAGGCCTCGTGGCTATTGTGCGGCTTGGCCGGCCTCGGCGCCTTGAACGACAAAGCGGGACAAGAGGTCGACCACGTTGATGGCACCTTGGGTGCGATCGTAGGAGACGAAGCTGCCCGGTGCCATGTCTTCCAATGCTCCGCCGGGCTCGAGCTGGACATAGCTGTTGCCCAGCAGGCCCTCGGGGAGGATGCGTACGCGACTGTCCTCGGGAATGCGATAGTCGGCGCTGATGGAGAGGGTCAGCAGGGCCAAATCGCCTTCATTGGCAATCTTTTTCCCGACGACGGTCCCGACCTTGACACCCGATAGCCTAATCTCGGTCCCCACCGCCACGCCCGACACATTGTCGAACTCGGCTTCGATATCATAGCCGGCGACGGACTCGACGCCGGAGGAGCTGAAAGCCAGAACGACGGCTCCCGCTGCCAAGATAAGGACGACGACGCCGGCCAGCATCTCCAACATCTCACGCCGCATGGCAAAAATCCCTCGACACCAAAGCCGTCACGATCATTCCGGCTTCCAGGGCTCGTAGTCGCCGCCCGACGCAGCGCGCCTACCGCCCATGAGGGTGTGGCCGGGTGGACGATAGGCCTCGTCGGTGCCGGTCATGTTCGGCTTGTGCGGCTTTTGCCAGGCGCGGCGCTGCAGGTTTTCCGGCGGCGTGTCGTTGGTGGTGTGATGCAGCCAAGCATGCCATTCCGGCGGCACGTTGGAGGCCTCCACACTCTTCTTGTAGATGACCCAACGCCGCTCGTGACGCAGACTGTCGGCATGCACGGCCGGGCCGCGCGCCTTGTAATAGCGGTTGCCGTATTCGTCCTTGCCCACGTAGTGACCCTTGAGCATGGTGTAGAGGCGCGTACCGATTGAGGCGCCCATGTGCATTTGCTCCCTTGAGGCGGCGACACCGGCCGGACTATAGGCACGCCGAGGGCGAGGCGTCCAGATCTGCGGACGCCGATGGGTCATCTCGAAGCGCAGGTCATGGCGAACACCCAGAGCCCAGGCTGGGGAGCGGGGGAGACGATGGGGACGAGCCGAACGGCCGGGATGCCTGGCGAGAGCTTCTGGCTGCCGCCGCCGCCAGCTCCTTTGCTGTGTCGACCGTCCTCACCGGATCGGCCTATCTGGAGGGCCTAAACTCCGTCACCTTGGTTGCCGGTCGCTTCACCATGGCAAGCTTGGTCGTTTGGCCTATGCTGTTCCTCTCGAACCGGCCAAAGAAGCTGTTATGGCGATCCGTTCCGCTCTTGCTTGGCATGACGGTCGGGTTGATCGGT
Source organism: Rhodospirillales bacterium (assembly GCA_965202755.1). Lineage (GTDB taxonomy): Bacteria > Pseudomonadota > Alphaproteobacteria > Kiloniellales > JACOMY01 > JACOMY01. Next base: position 62,264 of record CBDBCL010000008.1, read on the forward strand.
ACCGCCAGCGGTTTCATGACGGCCATACACTATATTCTCCGTTATCGCTGGCAGTTCTCATCTTCTACACCTTCCCGTTTACGGTCGCGCCGACCGAGGCCTTGCTGGAGCAACGGACCCCCTCGACGCGACTGGTGGTGGCGCTGGCCGGTGAGTTCACCGGATTAGCTCTCGTGCTGGGACTGGATTTCAGCGATCTGGATTGGCACGGCCTTGGGTTCGGTCTCTGGGCGTCGCTTTCCAGCATACCGCTCTTCCTTTGCGCTCGCCGCCTGGTGCTGAAACACGATGCCATCACGATTGCCGGATGCGGCAGCCTCACGGCATTGGTGCTGATGCTCCTTTTCCTGTTACTCAGCAATAGCGTCGGACTGCCGGGCACGATCCAAGGCTGGAGTTTTTTGATCGTAGCCTGTGGCTTTTTTGCATCAGCCTTTCTCTTGCAGCTCTATGCTGTCCGCAATGCTTCGGCCGGTTCCGCCGCCATGGTCTTCAACGCCGAACCCCTGCTGACCATCGTGATCGCTTGGCTGTTTCTGGGGGAGACGCTCGGCGGCCTGCAGTGGATCGGAGTGGCTCTCGCCCTCGGCGCCATCTTTTTTCCTAGTCGACCGCAAGAGCTGTTTAACCCCAGCCTCATCCATAGGCGACGCCACTAGATAGAGGATCAAGCATAATATCGTGGGGTCAGGCTGCCACAACCCCATATTCTCTGCTAGGCGCCCCCAACATCTTGTGGTCTAATAACCATCAACATGCCAAACCTAGCTGGCTGCGGTTTTCGCAGAGGATCCGCCCCCCGACTCGAACGGGGGAGGAGCGAAAGGGGACCACGCTCGGCCGGCGAAAGGCGGATCGGATTTCGACAGACCAGCCCCCCTTGCTCCGCGGCGACGGGGGCAGGCTGGCAGAAAGCAAGAGGGGACCAGGAACACCATGCGCATTAGCCGGCACTTCACGCGCTCCCAGGACGACGTCTACGCCGACATCGAGTTCCGTCGGACCAGCAGCGAGATCCGCAACCCCGATGGGACTGTGGTTTTCAGCGCACAGGATATCGAGCTGCCGGCCGCCTGGTCGCAGGTGGCGGCCGACATCATCGCCCAGAAGTACTTCCGCAAGGCCGGGGTGGCGACGCGGCTGAAGCGAGTGGAGGAGAACAGCATTCCCTCTTGGCTGTGGCGTTCGATCCCCGACGAGACGGCATTGGCAAGTCTCGAGGAGGAGGAGGAGTGCAGCCGCGGCGAGGTTTCGGCCAAGGAGGTCTTCGATCGCTTGGCCGGTACCTGGGCCTATTGGGGCTGGAAGGGTGGCTACTTCGACAGCGAGGAGGACGCACGCGCCTACTACGACGAAATGCGATTCATGTTGGCAAAGCAGATCGCCGCGCCGAACTCGCCGCAGTGGTTCAACACCGGTCTCAACTGGGCCTATGGCATCGACGGTCCGAGCCAAGGGCATTTCTACGTAGACGAGCGCAGCGAAGAGGTGGTGCGCTCGCGATCGGCCTATGAGCGCCCACAACCGCATGCCTGCTTCATCCAGTCGGTCGGCGACAGTCTGGTCAACGAGCGCGGCATCATGGATCTCTGGGTGCGCGAGGCCCGGCTCTTCAAGTATGGCTCGGGCACCGGCACCAACTTCTCCGCGATCCGTGGCGAGGGCGAGTCTTTATCGGGCGGCGGGCGCTCGTCCGGGCTGATGTCCTTTCTGAAGATTGGCGATCGGGCGGCCGGCGCCATCAAGTCCGGTGGTACGACGCGGCGTGCGGCCAAGATGGTGGTAGTCAACATCGACCACCCCGACATCGAAACCTTCGTCAACTGGAAGGCCATCGAGGAGCAGAAGGCCGCGGCTCTGGTCACGGGTTCGAAGGTTTGCGCCAAGCAACTGAACAAGGTGCTGGAGGCCTGCCACCAAGAGCCGGAGTTGGGCGAGGGCGCTTTCGATCCCAAGGTGAACCGCAGCTTGAAGAAGGCGATCCGCGCCGCTCGCGACTTGGCTGTGCCGGAGAACTACATCCGCCGCGTGATCGACTTGGCGCGGCATGGCTCGGCGACGGTCGAGTTCAAGACCTACGACGCTGACTGGGATTCCGAGGCCTATCTGACGGTGGCCGGGCAAAATGCCAACAACTCCGTGCGCGTGACCGACGACTTCCTGAAGGCGGTCGGCGAGGATGCCGATTGGGACCTCAAGTATCGGACCACGGGCAAGGTCTCCAAGACCGTAAAGGCGGCGGGCCTTTGGCAGAAGATTGCCGAGGCCGCCTGGCAGTCGGCCGATCCCGGCATCCAGTACCACACCACGATCAACGACTGGCACACCTGCCCGGCCGGCGGAGACATCAACGCCTCCAATCCTTGCTCAGAGTATATGTTCCTGGACGACACGGCCTGCAATCTGGCCTCGCTGAACCTCATGCAGTTCCGCGGCAAGGACGGAGCCTTCCAGATTGCCGCCTTTGCCAATGCCGTTCGCCTCTGGACCCTCACCTTGGAGATTTCCGTCCTGATGGCGCAGTTCCCCTCGCGGGAGACTGCGCGGCTATCCTACGATTATCGCACCCTGGGGCTTGGCTATGCCAACCTGGGTGGGCTGATCATGGCGATGGGCTACTCTTACGACTCGCAGGCCGGCCGGGCCCTGGCCGGCGCCCTGACGGCGCTGATGACCGGTGTTGCCTACTCGACCTCGGCGGAGATGGCCGGCGAACTCGGTGCCTTTCCGGAGCACAAGAATAACGCCCAGCAGATGATGCGGGTGATCCGCAACCATCGTCGGGCCGCCTACAGTTTCGCTGATGGCTACGAGGGTCTCTCGACGACGCCGGTGCCAATGGACGAGGCCAATGCGCCGGAGCCGGCCTTGGTGCGGGCCGCGCGCGAAGCCTGGGACTTGGCGGTCACCATGGGAGAGATCAACGGCTTCCGCAACGCGCAGACCACAGTGGTCGCGCCGACCGGCACCATCGGCCTAGTAATGGACTGCGACACCACCGGTATCGAACCCGATTTCGCCTTGGTGAAGTTCAAGAAACTGGCCGGCGGTGGCTACTTCAAGATCATCAATCGCACCGTACCGGAGGCACTCAGGGGGCTGGGCTACGGCGACGAGAAGATCGAAGACATCGTGCGCTATGCGGTGGGCCACGGCAGCTTGGCCGACGCACCCGGTGTCAGCCACGCCGCCTTGAAGGCCAAGGGCTTCACCGAGGCGGCCCTGGAGGCCTTGGAGAACAGCCTGGCCGGAGCCTTCGACATTCGCTTCGCCTTCAACCGCTGGACCCTGGGCGAGGCCTTCTGCACCGAGATCTTGGGTCTGGACGCAGCCGTCCTCAACCGGCCAGGCTTCGACATGCTGAAGAGCCTGGGCTTCAGAAAGCGCGACATCGAGGCGGCCAACACCTACTGCTGCGGCGCCATGACGGTGGAAGGCGCACCGCACTTGGACCCGGCGCATCTTGCCATCTTCGACTGTGCCACACCTTGCGGGCGCAAGGGCACGCGCTCGCTGTCGGTCGAGAGCCACATTCGCATGATGGCAGCGGCACAGCCCTTCATCTCCGGTGCCATCTCCAAGACCATCAACATGCCCAACGACGCCAACGTGGAGGACTGCAAGCAGGCCTTTCAGCTGTCTTGGCAGTTGGCGCTGAAGGCCATTGCGCTTTATCGCGACGGTTCGAAGCTGTCGCAGCCATTGGCGACGCAGTTGCTGGAGGGCGACGAGGAGGACGAGGATGTGCTCGATCAGCTGATCGAGGCGCCGGCGGGCGAGCGCGCGACCCAGGTGGCCGAGCGCGTGATCGAGCGGGTCATCGAACGCGTGGTCGAGCGTCGGATGACCGATCGCGAGCGCCTGCCAGGACGCCGCAAGGGCTACACCCAGAAAGCGGTGGTCGGCGGCCACAAGGTCTATCTGCGCACCGGCGAATATGAGGACGGGCGTCTGGGCGAGATCTTCATCGACATGCACAAGGAGGGCGCCGCCTTCCGCTCTCTGATGAACAACTTCGCGATCGCGATCTCCATTGGCCTGCAGTACGGCGTACCCTTGGAGGAGTTCGTCGAGGCCTACACCTTCACCCGTTTCGAACCCTCTGGCATGGTCGAGGGCAACGACACCATCAAGATGGCGACCTCCGTCGTCGACTACATCTTCCGTGAGTTGGCAATCTCCTACATGGGGCGCCATGACCTGGCCCACGTCGAACCGCAGGAGACCCTGCCGGACGCGATGGGCAAGGGTGAAGACGAGGGTGCCCAGTTGGCGGATAGTCTGCGCAAGGTGGCCTCCACCGGATATGTCCGCTCCAAGCTCACGGTACTGCAGGGCGGTGCGTCGGAGACCCTGGAGACGACCGCGGTCTCGGCCGAGGCGGTGGCAATCGAAAGCGGCGGGATGACGGCTGTGGCCGCAGAGGCTGCCGTGGTCACGCGCAGCGAGTCCAACTCCATTGCGCGCCAGGTGCAGGAGGCCCGTCTCAAGGGCTATGAGGGCGATCCCTGCGGCGCTTGCGGGAACTTCACATTGGTGCGTAACGGCACCTGCCTGAAGTGCGACACCTGCGGCGGCACCAGCGGCTGTTCCTAGAGCGAGAGCGATGGTCTTGCTCTAAATGCGTCGCACTCTACACCTTTGAAAAGTAACCTGATCACGATCTGGTCCAGGCGGGTTCCGGCAGGTTTGCCCGCCTCGGATCCAAGGCCTTTAAGGACCCGAGTTCGAGAGATTTCGGTTCTGTTTCCAAGTATCGCTACGACATTCCAGAGGACACCATCCGTGCGCTCGTCGAGGAGCACGACCTGGAGATGATCACCGGCCCGGCCGGATCCCTCTTGTTGATGGACATCATCGTGGTGCACGGTTCTTCGATCAACATCACGCCGATGGACCACGTCATTCTCTATGTGAACGTGAGCGCATGCGACAACAGGGGAGACTTACACGCGCCCGGAATACCATGCCGCGCGCGACTTCTCTGCGCTGGTGGCGGCAAATGCGGATTGCCTGAAGCAGTCGCGGGCCGCCGCTGAATTGAGTTGAACGAACGCTGCACTGGAGCTGCCAGCGGCATTGCGGCGGTCGAAATCGAGTGACGGCCGCAGCACTGCTTCACTAAGATCGCCGCACAAGGGTCAGACCCGCCGTCTGGCAAGCAGCAACCTGAAAGGAGTGTTTATGACCTGTGCAATTGAAGCGCGATTGCAAGAGCTGGGTTTGGAGGTGCCGGTCGCGGCGGCGCCCGTGGCCAATTACGTGGGCTGGGTTCGCAGCGGTACGCAGGTCTTCGTATCGGGACAGATCACTCTGAAAGACGGCAAGCCGCAGTATCTCGGCAAACTGGGCGCGGAGATCGATGTCGATATCGGCCGGGCCGCGGCAGAGCTCTGTGCCATCAACATCGTCGCCCAACTGAAGCAGGCCTGCAACGGCGATCTGGGCCGCGTTACCCGCATCGTGCGCTTGGGCGGCTATGTCAACTCCACGCCTGACTTCGTACAGCAGCCGCAGGTGATCAACGGCGCCTCCGATCTGATGGTCGCGATCTTCGGTGACAAGGGACACCACAGCCGGGTGGCCGTTTCAGTCGCCAGTCTGCCGCTCGGTGTCGCCGTGGAGATCGACTGTGTGGCGGAGGTAGAGGCCTGAGCGATCTGGAGAAGTGGCGGCAAGAAGCGTCGGTGAGTAGAGCTTCTTGCAAGCGAGGCGGACCTGATCTCTGTCGCCGTTATCGGAGTCTGAAGGACCGTTTCGGTGTTTGATCGACGGATGCGACGGAAGATGGATCCAGGCGTCTAGGCCAACATCGCAGGCTCCGACAGCGAAGGTTTTGTTGTTGTGCAGGATGGCGAGGCGGTCAGGTTGGGCGGCACGGCGCACCAAGGGGAAGGTTCGCTCTTCGTTATGCGATGAAGCGTTGGGGAATTGAACCGAGGGGCGTTTCGATGGTCGAGGGGAGCGAAGCACAAGTCGATGGCCTAGGAGCCGTGCGTCGGTCATCACAACCAAAGCACACGATCATGACTCCGCTGGGCGACGGCGGACCCGCGATCCCGGTGGTTCGAGGCGCGTTCGCGCCCGGTCTTCTGCGCAAACGGCTTGCAGGCCACGAGAGCCTTTATTTTCGCCCGAACGTCCTAGTAAACGAGAAGCTCGTCATCGTGTTTCGCACCATCGTTCGATCTTTGGGCGTCAACTTCGAGACTTTGACACTGTCCCTCGAGAAAATGAATGCCGATGCCCTCTTCCTCGACGATAGGCGGCGCAATTTTCTGCTGCCGGGAATCAGGTCCTGGGAGTCCACACGCGCAGACACGATAAGAGTCATTGAAGAGATCATCGCTATCGAGGGAAAGACCCGGATTTGTGCGCTGGGACATTCCAGCGGCGCGACGGCGGCGCTCATCTATGCCATGCTCCTGCCGGTAGATACCTGCTTGGTACTCAATCCCATGACATTCTTCGGGGCTGAAAGGAAGGCTGGGGTGGTCTAGGATGTCGCGCTCCTGCAGCGGCGTATCCTGCGGTTCGTCGCGCGCGGCGATACCTCTTCAGCCAACATCCGAGACTGGCTGAAGGCCTCCCGGACCCCTCGACGAGTCATGGCGCACTTTCCCGCCAACTTCCCGCTCGATCGGCAGCATATTCGGCAGATCGAGGATCTCAAGCGCGTAACCTCCAGAGGGTGGAGTTACGACAGACACGACCTCTCGCGCCATCTCAGGCGCACCGGAGCCTTGGAGCAGGTGCTGATCGAAGGATTACGCCTGCAGCTTGAACGGGGCATCGCTGGCCGCCCCTGCGCGCGGCGCATGTCTCCGGCACTTGTGGCTTTCACAGCTCTGCTGTATCAAACGCTGCCACCCTCCGAAGCTTGCCGAGTCCCAGACCCTTGGAGTCGTGACATGATCCTCCGAGACGCACTTACTTTCGACGATGTCCTCCTGGAGCCGGGGCGGTCCAACGTGCTGCCGGCGACGGCCGATGTGTCGACCAGATTGACGCGCACCATCACCCTGAACATCCCCTTGATTTCGGCCGCGATGGACACCGTGACCGAGGCGCCCTTGGCGATCGCCATGGCACAGGCCGGGGGCGTCGGGGTGATCCACAAGAACCTCGACATAGCCGCCCAGGCCGACGAGGTGCGCAAGGTCAAGAAGTTTGAATCGGGCATGGTCGTCAATCCGGTCACCATCGATCCGGGCCGGCGTCTGGCCGAGGCCCTCTCGCTGATGGACCAGCACCGGATTTCCGGCATTCCCGTCGTCGAGGAGGGCAGCGGCCGCTTGGTCGGCATCCTGACCAACCGAGACGTGCGCTTTGCCGAAGACGTCGATCAGCCGGTGGCAGAGCTGATGACCAAGGACAACCTGATCACCGTGTGCGAGGGCGTGGCCCGCGAAGAGGCCAAGCGCCTGCTGCACCAACATCGCATCGAAAAACTGCTGGTGGTCGACGAGGACTATCGCTGCATCGGCCTGATCACGGTCAAGGACATCGAGAAGGCCAAGGCCTATCCGACTTCCTGCAAGGACGAGCACGGCCGCCTGCGCGCCGCTGCTGCCACAGGCGTCGGGCCCGATGGTCGCGAGCGGGCGGAGGCCCTGATCGAGGCCGGCGTCGACGTCATCGTGGTCGACACTGCGCACGGTCATTCCGACGGCGTGCTGACCGCCGTCACGGCGATCAAGCGTCTGTCGAATCGTGTACAGGTGATCGGCGGCAACGTGGCGACCAAGGAGGGTTCGCGGGCCCTGATCGATGCCGGCGCGGATGCGGTCAAGGTCGGCATCGGTCCCGGGACCATCTGCACCACCCGCATGGTGGCCGGTGTCGGCGTGCCGCAACTGACTGCCTTGATCGATGCCGTCGAGGCCTGTCGCGAAGGCGGCGTGCCGGCCATTGCTGATGGCGGGATCAAGTATTCCGGCGATATCGCCAAGGCAATTGCGGTCGGGGCCGGTTCCTGCATGATCGGCTCACTCTTCGCCGGTACCGACGAGAGCCCCGGTGAGGTCTTCCTCTATCAGGGCCGCTCCTACAAGTCCTACCGCGGGATGGGCTCGATCGGCGCCATGGCCCGCGGCTCGGCCGATCGCTACTTCCAGGCGGAGGTCGGCGACAAGCTGAAATTGGTGCCGGAGGGAATCGAGGGGCGTGTTCCCTACAAGGGTCCGGTCGGCAACATTCTGCACCAATTGGTTGGTGGTCTGAAGGCAGCCATGGGCTACACCGGCAGCGCCACCATCACCGACCTGCAGGCCAATGCCCGGCTGCTGAAGATCACTGGCGCCGGCTTGCGCGAGAGCCATGTGCACGACGTCGCGATCACCCGCGAGGCACCGAATTACCGCGGTGGCGAGTAAGGCGGGGATCGCGCCCGCCGCGGCGATCCGGCAGGCGGTCATAGCACCGTTCGAAGCCATCGATGCCGATCTTTGTTCGGCCAGGTTGCCCAACGACTCGGGCGGTTCCACAAGCGCCGAAGGGCCGCCGCCGCGCAAATTTTGCCTGGACGGAAAAATTGTTTCACGTTAGTTTGGGGTGATTGGTTGTGAGTCGCTGCTTAGCAGGAGGAATTGTTCATGGTACCCGACGAGGCCAAGCAGGCCGATCCCTTCGCCATCGAGGACGAGGCGCATCTGCGCAGTTTCTTCGGGCAGAAGCATCCGCTTGCCGTCCGCAAGGTCCAGACGCGCATCGACCGACACGGGCGCGACTACATCGCCCGTTCGCCCTTTCTTTGTTTGGCGACCACGGGGCCGGATGGCGGCAGCGATGTCACGCCGCGTGGCGATCCCTGCGGCTTCGTCAAGGTTCTGGACGACAAGCATATCGCGATTCCCGACCGTCCGGGAAACAACCGCTTGGACAGCCTGACCAACATTCTGGCCAATCCGGCGGTGGGCGTGCTGTTTCTGATCCCGGGCTTCGACGATACCTATCGGGTGAACGGCCGCGCGCGCATCACCCACGACCCGGCTCTCCTGGAGGAGATGGCGGTCAATGGCCGACAGCCCAAGGTGGCGATCATGGTGGATGTGGAAGAAGCCTTTTTACACTGTGCGAAGGCCTTCAAGCGCTCGAAGCTATGGGATCCGGACAGCATCCGGGATCGCAAGGAGATGCCAAGCCTAGCGCGCATGATCCTAGAGCAGGTCAACGAGAAGCACAAGGAGAAGGATCTGCGGGAGATCGATCAGGCGCTGGAAGAGGAGTACAAGACTCAACTCTATTGAGTTCGCTTTGTCGGAGCGACCTTCGCTGGAGGCCGCGATGACACCGGCCGCTCGCCTACAGGCCTCCATAGAGCTGTTCGAGGCCATCGAAGAGGACCCGCGACCGGCCGATCAGGTCGTGGCCGGTTACTTGCGCGGCCGACGCTATATCGGCGCCAAGGATCGTCGCGCGCTAACCCAGATGGTCTACGACCGCATGCGCAGGCTCGCGCGTCTGGATTGGTGGCTCGCGCGGGTGGGTCTGGCTTGTGACGCGCGCGGGCGTGCTTTGGCAGATCTGGCCTTAGCCGGCGCGATGGACCTTCACGGCTTGGAGCAGCTCTTCACCGGCGGGCGCTTCGCCCCGGCGGCTTTGGATCGCACCGAGATCGCCAAGCTGCGCGGCTTGAAAGACCAGCGGCTCGACCATCCGGAACAACCAGCGGCCGTGCGTGGCGAATGCCCCGCTTGGCTGCTGGATCGCTTGCCAGAGGGGGCGGATGGCCTTCTGGCATCGCTCAGCCAAGCCGCACCGCTGGATCTTCGGGTCAATGCCTTGAAGGCTACCCGTCAGGAGGCCAAGGCCGCTCTGAAGAGCGAGGGCATAGAGAGCAGCGAGACACCCTTTGCGCCGCTCGCCTTGCGGGTCCAAGGGCGACGCAATATCGCCGCCACGGCCGTCTTTCGCGACGGCCTGGTCGAGCGTCAGGACGAGGGCAGCCAGCTGGCGGCCCAGCTTGTCGAGGCGCAGCCGGGCGAGCGGGTCGTCGATTTCTGCGCCGGTGCCGGCGGCAAGACCCTGGCTCTGGCGGCAGTAATGGCGAACAAGGGCAGCTTGCTGGCGCTCGACGTCAGCAAGGCGCGCTTGGATCGTGCCGGGCAGCGGCTGAGACGGGCCGCTGCCTTCAACGTCACCAGACGAGTCCTCAAGGACCATCGCGATCCTTGGCTGAAGCGGCACAAGGGTGGCTTCGACCGGGTGCTGGTGGACGCACCTTGCAGCGGCCTCGGCGCCTGGCGCCGCAATCCGGACTCCCGCTGGCGCACCCAGCCCGAAGAACTGGAACGCTTGGTGTCTCTGCAACAGGGGCTCCTGGTCTCGGCAGCACGTCTGGTTCGGCCGGGTGGGCGCCTAGTCTATGTCACCTGTTCGCTGCTGCCCGAAGAGAACCAGGCACAGGTCGTGGTATTTCTGGAGACTGGGAGCGATTTCTGCCAGCAGGACATTGCGGTTTTGCTTCCCAGCCTTGCTGCAGCTGTGGATAGCACCGGCGGTTTGACACTGCGCCCAGACCGCGAGGGGACTGACGGCTTCTATGTCACCGTGTTACAAAGGACGGCATGAGTCTCAAAATCCGTAAGGCGATGCGCAATGACGCGGCGACGATTGCGCGGGTGCATGTAGAGACTTGGCGCTCGGCCTATGCCGGAAGCGTGCCCAATCGCTATCTGCTCGAGCTCTCGTCGGAGGTCGAAGCCGTCCGCTGGCAGCGGCGGATCGGACAGGCGCGTTCGCGCGAGACCACTCTTGTGGCGGAAGTTCCCTCACCAACCAGCAGTCTCCTGGTCGGCTTCGTGTCCGGCGGCCCGGCGCGCCGGCACAGTCCGCCGGCCAAGGCCGAGGTCTATACGCTCTATGTCCTCGACGACTACCAGAACCTCGGCATCGGCCGGGCGCTGCTGACCGGGCTGCTGCGCGATCTCTTGGCGCGCGGCTACAATGATGCCTTCCTCTGGGTGCTGGCCGACAACCCCGCCCGCTTCTTCTACCAGGCCATGGGCGGCCAGGCTGCAGGCCAGCAGGAGGAAGCCTTTGCCGGCGCCAAGCTGAAGGAAGAGGCCTATATCTGGCCCGACCTGGTTTCCTGGCTGATCGAAGACGCCTCGGACGGAGACGGGCGGGTCTGACCCGCAGAGTTTTCCTGCGATTCGCCTACCGCCGCCGTCGCATGACGCAAGCAAACAAGATTGCCGCCCCGGCTTTGCTATGCCTTGTTGAACGTTTACCCAACTAGCATTCCCTCAGGTCCGGTTCTGGAGAGAAGGCAATGAACAGAGACGTCATGATCACCTGCGCGATCACCGGCGCAGGAGACACGGTCGGCAAGCACCCGGCCATCCCGATCACGCCGCAGCAGATCGCCGAGACCGCTATCGAGGCTGCCAAGGCCGGTGCCACGATCGCCCACATGCACGTCCGCGAGCCCGACACCGGCAAGCCCAGCCGGCGGGTCGAACTCTATCGCGAGGTGGTGGACCGCATCCGCGACAGCGGCACCGACATCATCATTAACCTGACTGCCGGCATGGGTGGCGATTTGCAGATCCGCGACAGCGATCCGACTAGGCCCGGCCCGGACAGCGATTTGGTCCCGGCCATGGAACGTTTGGCCCATGTCGAGGAGCTACTCCCCGAGATCTGCACCCTGGACTGCGGCACGCTGAACTTCGGCGACGGCGACAACATCTACGTCGGCACGCCCGAGATGCTGCGCAAAGGCGCCAAGCGCATCCGGGAGTTGGGTGTAAAGCCGGAGCTGGAATGCTTCGACAGCGGCCATGTCTGGATGGCCAATCGGCTCTTCGAGGAAGGCTTGATCGAGGGCCAGCCCATGTATCAGCTCTGCCTCGGCATTCCCTATGGTGCGCCGGCCTCGACCGAAACCATGCTGACCATGCGCAATCTACTGCCGAAGGAGGCCATCTGGGCCGGCTTCGCCATCGGTCGTAGCCAGATGCCCTTCGTGGCCCAGGCGGCTCTCTTGGGCGGACACGTGCGGGTCGGGCTGGAGGACAATATCTGGCTGGACAAGGGGGTCCATGCCTCCAATGCCAGCCTGACGGAGCGGGCCGTGGAGATCCTGCAGCGCCTAGGTGCCCGGCCGATGACGCCGGCCGAGGGGCGCGCGCTCTTGGGTCTGAAGCCCAGAAACTAGGATTTGGTCGACTATCTCTAGCAAGGGTGAGAGGAGCATGATTGAAGGCGTGCAGAAGGTGGCCTTGATAGGCACCGGCGTGATCGGGGCGGGCTGGGCGACGCGGGCGCTGGCTTGGGGTCTGGATGTGGTGGCGCACGATCCGGCGCCGGGAGCTGAGGAGAGGCTGCGCCAGGCGGTGGCGCGGGCTTGGCCGGCAATCTCGCAGTTGGGCCTGGCCGCCGGTGCCAGCCAGGACCGGCTGCGCTTTGCCAGCACCTTGGAAGAGGCTATCGCCGAAGCCGATTTCGTGCAGGAGAGCGCGCCGGAACGTATCGACCTCAAGCGACGCATCCATCAGGGGATCGATGCCGCAGCACGGCCGGAGGTCCTGGTCGCCTCCTCTTCCTCGGGGTTGTTGCCGAGCGAGATCCAAGCGGACTGCCAGCATCCCGAGCGGGTGCTGATCGGCCATCCCTTCAATCCCGTCTTTCTCTTGCCGCTGGTGGAACTGGTGGCCGGAGAGCAGACCGCGCCGGAGGCCATCGAGAGGGCACGTGCCTTCTATGCCGGCATCGGCATGCATCCTCTCCACGTGCGCAAGGAGGTGCCGGCCTATCTCTCCGACCGCCTGCAGGAGGCGCTCTGGCGCGAGTATCTGCACTTGGTGAACGAGGGTGTCGCTACCACCGACGAGCTGGACCAAGCCATGGCTTATGGGCCGGGTCTGCGCTGGGCCTTCTGGGGCACCGGTATGATCTTCCATCTGGCCGGCGGCGAGGCCGGCATGAGGCACATGCTGGAGCAGTTCGGGCCGGCCCTGAAGCTGCCCTGGACCAAGCTGGAGGCGCCGGAACTCTCCGAGGCGTTGATCGAACGTATGGTCGAGGGCATTGAGGCGCAGTCGGCCGGCACCTCTATCGCGCAGCTGGAGAGCCTGCGTGACAATGCGCTGATCTCGGTCATGCGGGCCTTGCGTCCCTTCGACGTTGGTGCCGGCAAGACCATGGCGGCCTACGAAGCCCGCATGTTCGAGGCCGTGCAGTCCAAGCGCTGGAAACCGGGCGAGCTGCCGACGGTGCCGCTGCGCTTGGCCGAGGGCTTCGTGCGCCCCGATTGGGTCGACTACAATCAACACATGAGCGAGGCCTTTTTCGTCACCGCCATCGGCAACGCCTCGGACGCGCTCTTCCGCTACATCGGCATCGACGAGGCCTATCGGGCCGCCGGGAACTCCTTCTATACGGTCGAGAGCCACCTGAACTACTACGCCGAAGGCAAGCTCAATCAGCCCTTGGCCTACGAGACTCGGGTCTTGGATCTCGATGCCAAGCGGCTGCACATCCACCACACCATCCTGGACCGCGACAGCGGCCAGCGGATCTTCACCGCCGAGCAGATGCTGCTGCATATCGACGGCAAGGTTGGCAAGACGGCGCCGATCATGCCCGGTCCCAAGGCCGCGCTGGATGCCATCTGGGCGTTTCACCAAACAGCGGAGCGGCCCGACGACGCCGGCCGATCCATCGGCATCAAACGCTAGGGAATAGGGTTATGCAGTTCGATCTGAGCGAAGAGCAGGAGCTGATCGTCCGTACGACGCGCGGCTTCGTGGAAGACGTGCTTTATCCGCACGAAGAGACGGTGGAGCGGCTGGACGAGATCCCCGCCGAGGTCGCCCAGGAAGTGAAGAGTAAATCCCAGGAACTGGGTCTCTATGCCGCCAACATGCCGGAGGAGCTGGGCGGCGCCGGTCTCGATGCCATCAGCCTAGCCTTGATGGAGCGGGAACTGGGCCGCGCCAACTTCGCCCTGCAGTATCTGGTCGCGCGTCCCTCCAACATCCTGCGGGCCAGCCAGGGCGAGCAGATCGAGCAGTACTTGCTGCCGACGATCCGCGGCGAGAAAACCGAGACCCTGGCGATGACAGAGCCGGGTGCCGGCTCGGATCTGCGCTCGATGAAGACCAAGGCGGTGGCCGACGGCGACGACTTCGTCATCAACGGCATGAAGCACTTCATCAGCCACGCCGATCTCGCCGACTTCGTCATCCTCTTCGCCGCCACCGGCGAGGAGCAGACCGCGCGGGGACCGAAGAAGCAGATCACCGCCTTCTATCTCGACAAGGGAACGCCGGGCTTCGAGGTGCGGCTGGGCCCGCGTCCGGTCTCCCATCGCGGCTATCACAATTGCGAGCTGATGTTCGACGACTGCCGCATCCACAAGCGCCAGATGCTGGGTGAATTGCACAAGGGATTCGAGACGGCGAACGACTGGTTGGGCGCCACCCGCTTGCAGGTTGCCGCCATGTGTCTGGGTCGCGCCCATCGCGCGCATGAACTGGCCGTCGACTGGGCCGCCAATCGCAAGCAGTTCGGCCAGACCATCGGCCGCTTCCAGGGCGTCTCCTTCAAGCTGGCCGACATGGCGACCGCGATCCAGACGGCCGATTTGCTCACCCTTTGGTGTGCCTGGAAGCATCAACAGGGGACAGCACTCGACCAGGATTTCGCTATGGCCAAGCTCTACACCACCGAGACTTTGGCCAAGGTGGCCGACGAGGCCATTCAAATCTTCGGTGGCATGGGCCTGATGGAGTCCCTCCCCTTGGAGCGGATCTGGCGCGACGCTCGCGTCGAGCGCATCTGGGAGGGCACCAGTGAAATCCAGCGCCACATCATCAGCCGTTCGCTGCTCAGGCTTCTGGGAAGCTAGGGATGTGTTCTGGAGCAGCAGAAAGGCCGGAGCTTGCCTCTCTAGCATCACTACAATTGTCATCACCGGGCTTGACCCGGTGATCCACGAGGACCTTGCTGCATCCGTCCGGTCCGTCTCGTTCGAGCGGGACTCTCGAGGCGAAGTTACTGCTTTGGCCCCTGCGCGTGAACACGTGGGGCCGGCAACACAAGCCCGGCCACGACGGGACTGGACGGAGCCTAGTAAGCAAGGCTCATGTCGATGTTCGTAGGACCTTGTCGAATTCTATCAACTAAAAAGATCTGAAATGAATCAATCTCTACACTTGGAGCGCAAGGGTCAGATCCTGATCGTGACCCTGGGTCGACCGAAAGCCAATGCCATCGACGCGGCGACCAGCCGCGAGATGAGCCGGGTCTTCGAAGAGTTCGGCGCCGATCCCGATCTGCGCGTGGCCATCCTGACCGGCGGCGGCGAGCGTTTCTTCTCGGCCGGCTGGGATTTGAAGGCGGCGGCCGAGGGTGAGGCCTCAGAGAGCGACTATGGCTCCGGTGGCTTCGGCGGCATCACCGAACTTTGGGATCTGAAGAAGCCGGTGATCGTCGCCATGAATGGCCTGGCGGTGGGTGGCGGCTTCGAGCTGGCGCTTGCTGGCGACATTATCGTCGCTGCCGATCACGTGCGCGCCTGGCTGCCCGAGGTGCGCCTTGGGATACTGCCGGACGCCGGCGGCGTCTTGCGCCTGCCGCGTCGCATCCCGCGCGCCTTGGCCATGGAGATGTTGATGACCGCGCGGGAGGTCGACGCGGCTGAGATGCTGCGCATCGGCCTGGTGAACCGCGTGGTGCCGGCCGCGGAGTTAATGGAGGCCAGCTTGGCTTTGGCCGAAGAATTGCTGTTGGCTGCCCCACTGTCTTTGGCCGCGGTGAAGGAGATTGTGAACGGCACCGAGGCGCTCTCGCTGCGAGAGGCGACGAGCAAGATGCGCGGACCGGATTTGCCGACCTATCGCAAGGCCCTGGCCTCGGAGGATGCGCAGGAGGGTTCGGCCGCCTTCGCCGAGAAGCGGTCGCCGGAGTGGAAAGGCCGTTGACGCGGCTCTACACCATGCCGACATGAGGGCGCACACTTCTGGAGAGCCCGCCCATGTCCTTTGCCATCAAGCAGATCGATCATGTCGTCCTACGCGTTGCCGATCTGGATCGCGCCATTCGCTTCTATGACGAGGTCCTGGGTTGCGAGGTCGAGCGTCGGGCGGAGAGCACCCAACTGGTGCAGATGCGCGCCGGTGCTTCGCTGATCGATCTCATTGCCATCGACCCACCGGCGGGCGCGGAGAAGCGCAACATGGATCACTTCGCGCTGTGCATCGAGCCCTTCGATGCCGAGGCTCTGAAGGCGCATTTGAGTGCCCATGGCGTCGAGATCGGCGAACTGGCCGAGCGCTATGGGGCTGAGGGCGACGGTCCCTCCCTCTATCTCACCGACCCCGACGGCAACGGCGTGGAACTGAAGGGTCCGCCGACTCCGGCCTGACCCGCTAATTTACTCAACTCTGTCGTCTATCGACATCAATCGGAGAAGAGGAATGTCCGAAGCTCGCAGGGTTGCCATGCTGTTCGGTGGGCAATCGGCCGAACACGAGGTCTCGGTGCAGTCCGGGCACAATGTCCATGCGGCCTTGATCGCTGCGGGCTACGAGGTGGTGGCGATCGGCATCGACGAGAGCGGCGTCTGGCGCTTGGCACCCGAAGTCGGTCTGCCGGACCCGGCCTGGCCCGAGGTCGCGATGCTGCCCGGAGGTGGTGGCGACATCCTGGTGCTCGGCCCCGATCAGCAGCGCATCGCCATTGACGTCGTCTTCCCGGTGCTACATGGCCCTAATGGCGAAGACGGTTCGGTGCAGGGCCTGCTGCAGCTGGCCAATGTCGCCTTCGTCGGCTGCGGCCTCTTCGCCTCGGCGCTCTGCATGGACAAGATCTATGCCAAGCAGCAACTGGATGCGGCCGGTATTGCGACGGTCAAAGGCCTCTGGTTCGAGCGCAAGTCCGCCATCAGCTACGAGCAGGCAGTCGGCGAACTGGGCAGTCTCCTCTTCGTCAAGCCGGCCAACATGGGCTCCTCGGTGGGCGTCTCCAAGGTGGAGGATGCGGCCGGCTACGAGGCCGCTCTCTCGCGCGCCTTCCGGCACGACGGCAGGGTGCTGGTCGAGAGCTTCGCCGAGGGCCGCGAGATCGAGTGTGCCGTCCTCTCGCTGGAGGATTTGCAGGCCTCCGAGCCGGGCGAGATCGTGCCGGCCGGTGGGCACGGCTTCTACAGCTACGACGCCAAGTACCTCGACGCTGAGGGCGCCAAGCTGATCTATCCCGCAGAGATCTTGCCAGAGGTCAAGGCAGAGGTCCAGGCGCTCTCTCTGGCTGCCGCCCATGCCATGAGCTGCGAGGGCATGGTGCGTGTGGACTTCTTCCTGCAGGCCGATGGCAACCTGCTGGTGAACGAATTGAACACCATCCCGGGTTTCACTCAGATCTCCATGTATCCCAAGCTCTGGGAGATCTCCGGTGTGCCCCCGGCGCAGCTGGTGACCCACTTGGTCGAGCATGCCCGCCGCCGCTTCTCGCAAGAGGCCGCCTTGATGCAGATTCCGGAAGCCTGTTGAGGGAGCCTGATACGATGACCGATCTGCGTGATCGTCCCTTTTATCATGAGGGGATGCGCAACCTGCAGGACCGCTTCGACGGTCGTCGGATGGCCGATGCCTTGGAGCAGCGCCGCAAGCACTATGATTTTGGGAGGACGAGCGCAAGTGGATCGAGACCGCGCAGTTCTTCTTTATCGCCAGTTCCTGGGGCGAATTCACCGACTGCAACATCCGCTCGGGCGATCCCGGCTTCATTAAGATCGTGGCGCCCGGCCTGCTGTTCGTCCGCTTCGACGGCAAGAGCCGGTGCATTCGCATCAACGGCAAGGCCAGCACTCACGACGATCGGGAGACCCTCGAAAGGCACCACGGCGCAAAGCTGGTGGTGCGCATTGCCTGCGAGGTCTATCCGAACTGTCCGCGCTACATTCCTATCCTGATCGAGCGGGAGGAGTCGCCCTATGTCCTGCGCGAAGGCCAAGGCACACCGCCGGCGCCGGAGTGGAAGCAGCAGGATTACATTCGCGAGATTCTGCCGAAGGATGATCCGCACCACTTTACGGACAAGCCGTCGGATCAGGAGTAAGGTTCGCTGTTCGCTTCCTCCAGTCCGGCCTTGAGCAAATCCTCGAAGAAGAGGCTCATCGAGCGCTCGACCTGGACACTGGACTCGCGGCTGAAGAATCGCTTCCAGTCGTCGAGGCTCTCAGGGAAAACGGCCCTCTTGCGTCGCGACCGTCATGAACTTCCTTAGTGTCGCCTGCGCCTCTTGCAGTCGGCCAGCTTGAGCGAGGCAGGCGGCGAGGAGGCTGTGTGCATTGTTGATCGGGGCATCGACCTCGCGAAGCGGCCAAGGGCAAAGAGCGTATCCGCCCGAATCCAGGGAATCCAATTCAACCCGAAGGGATCCAGCGCCTTGCAGCGCTCGATCTGCTCCAGCGACTCCTCGGCCTTGCCGAGCGCCCGCCGTCAGGAAAGAGGCGTAGAGTGCACGTGCGGCTATGTCATTGGGGTTCAGCTATAAGGCACGCTGGAAATGGCTCTCGACTTCGGAGCGTTGCAGGCCATGCAGCAGCGCTTCGCCCAGGTGGGCGTGGGCCAAGTTGCCGGTCTTGTCCAGTTGCACCGCCCTGCACCCTGCACCGCCCGGCGACCGTGATGGATCGCCAGATCCAGAGATTGCCGGCCGTCGTCGGTCCAGCCGACCCAGAACTCCATATCGTGGATTGCGCCGAGCAACATATGTGCTCTGGAGTTCTGCGGATCGACCCCGAGCGCCTTTTCCAACAGCGGGCGTGCCTCGCTGTGCGCCTTCTTCGAGACCTGATTGTAGAAGGCCTGGGTGCGCAGGACTTAGTCATAGGACTCCAGGGCTGTTGGTCTGGACGCGCGTGGCCTGCTGGTGTCCTGCCGCCTCGACCCGGCCCCCATCGTCGCGGCGATGGTCTGCGTGATCTCGTCTTGGACGGCAAGGATATCCTGCAGGTCGCGGTCGTAGCGTTCGCTCCAGACATGTTTCGAGGTCGCGCACTCGATCAACTGCGCACTGACGCGCACGGCTGCCAGCCGGATGCTGCCACTGACCACATAGGCAGCGCCCAGGGTTTGGCCGATGGCTCTGGCGTTGGCGGCCGGGTCCTTGAAGCCGAAGCCGAATTCCTGCGCCACAACAAGGAAGGAGCAAAAGCGCGACAGCTCGGTAATGATGTCCTGGGTCACTCCGTCGGAGAAGTACTCCTTCTCCGGATCGCCGGAGAGATGTGAAAGGCAGAATTACCAGTGATGGCTTGCTGGGTGCCTCGCCTGCACTGCCGGGCAAGACTGTCTTGTCCGCATCGAGGGTGCGATAGACCCGGATCGCTTCGCTGACGTTCTTCAACTGCTGCCGGCCCAGATCCTCGAAACCGCAGGCGACCCGACCCTTGACTTGGCGAAAGGCATCTTCGGAGAGGTAGATCTGGCCGGGCTCCGCCAGGGCCTTCAGGCTCGCGGCCAAGTTAACGCCGTCGCCGTGAATGCCGTCTCCCTCGAGGATGACATCGCGCAGATTGATGCCGATCCGGAACACTAGGCGCTGCCTCTCCCCGAGCCCCGCTTGCTGCCACGCCACCTGCTCCTGCCAGGCAAGGGCGCAGGTGACGGCATCCACGACGCTTCCGAACACGACCAGTAGGCCATCGCCGATCAGTTTGAAGATGCGCCCCTCGTGTTCCTTCACCAGCGGCTCGAGGCAGTCTTGCCGAAGCGCGGTCAATCGCTCGAGCATGCCGGCCTCGTCCTCGCCCATGAGGCGGGTGTAGCCGACTAGGTCCGCGGCCAGAATGGCGGCCAGTTTCCGTTTCACGCCCTGCCTCTCATTGTCAGGAGACTAACGAGCGAACCGGTGGGAATCTTGCACAGCACTCGACACTAGTTCACGGAGAAGCCCAGCGCCTGGTGGAAGCGGTTCTTGAGATGGACGCCGTCGCGCGGCGGCAGGACTCGGGTCTGCTCCTCGGCGGCGATCCGCAAGGTCGCGAAACGCGGCCTGGCTTGAAGCCCCAGAATCTGTGGGCGAAAGCGGGAAACAGCCTCGAGATCGGTCAGCGCGGAGCTCGTCGGGAAGCCTGCAGCCTCTGCCACCGCGTGCAGGGCGACGCCGCGGCCGCTGTGGCTCTTCTGCATACCGGTCACGCCGAAGTGGCCGTTGTCGAGGACGGCCAGAGTGAGGGTGCCGGGGCGCCTCACCGCGATCGTGGGCCAGCGCACTCAGGCCCATCAGGGTCTCGCCGTCACCGGTGGCCACCAGCACCGGGCGCTCCGGCTGCGCCAAGGCCAAGCCCAGCATCGCAGCACTGCCCATCGCACCCCAAAGATAAAAGTTGGCTTCGCGGTCGCCGGCGGCGAAGAGGTCGTAGCTGGGCGAGCCCAGGCCGCTGACGATGAGAGCGTCATCCAGACCTTCGACCAGGGTCGCCACGGCCGCGCGGCGGTTCATCGCGTTCATTGCTTGATCCAGCGTTTGCGACCAATCATGCGCTGCGACAGCAGCACGGCGACCTGGTTATCGGCCTCGAAGGCCATGGTCATGGCAGCCTCCAGGGTCTCGACCGCCTCTTCGGCCTGTTCGACCCTGAGCACCGTGACACCCATCAGCTCGAAGAGGCCCGGCGTCGCCTGGCCCATGGCGTTCTGCCAGGGATTGAACTCGGCCCACTCGCCGCGCATGGTCACCAGGGTAAGGAAGGGAAAAGCAGCAGGTCGCCTCAAGGACAGCAGATTGGCGCATCTGCCGGCGCAGATGGACTGCATCAGCAGTACCGAGCGCTGCCCCCCAGCCGGGCACCGGCAGCCAGCGCAATGCCTTCCTCCTTGGTGGTGAGGGAGAGACTGCAGGCGACGGCCGGATCGGCTTCCAGCAGCTCGATCAGGCGGGCGTGGCCGGCATCGGGCACATAGGACATCTGCCGCAGCCCGCCGGTCAGCAGGGGCTCGTAGAGGGCGGTCCTGCCAGGCAGCCGGATCGCTGTCGCTGGCAGACGCTGCAGAGCCGTTCATGGCTAGAGCTTGGGCGCCGCCAGGCCGCGCGCGTGGCTGGCCGCGGTCAAGGTGTTGGCCAGCAGGCAAGCGATGGTCATCGGCCCGACACCGCCCGGCACCGTGGTGATCGCGCCGGCGACCTCCTTGGCACTTGTGAAGTCGACGTCACCGACCAAGCGGTTCTTGCCGTCGGCGCCCTCGACGCGGTTGATGCCGACGTCGATCACCGTGGCGCCTGGCTTGATCCAGTCGCCCGGCACCATCTGCGGCCGGCCGACCGCGGCTACCACGATGTCGGCAGCACGCACCACGCCCGGCAGGTCGCGGGTTCTGGAGTGTGCCACGGTGACGGTGCAGCTCTCCTTGATCAGCAGCTGCGCCATCGGCTTGCCGACGATGTTGGAGCGACCGACCACCACGGCATTAAGGCCGCTGAGGCTGCCCAGGTGATCGCGCAGCAGCATCAGGCAGCCCAGAGGGGTGCAGGGAACCAGGGCATCGGGGGCGCCGGTCGCCAGCTTGCCGACATTGACGACGTGGAAGCCGTCGACGTCCTTGGCCGGGTCGATGGCGGCCAGCACCGCCTGCTCGTCGATCTGGTCGGGCAGCGGCAGCTGCACCAGAATGCCATTGACCGTGCCGTCGGCGTTCAGCTGGGCGATCAGGTCCAGCAGCTCGGGCTGGCTGGTGTTGGCCGGCAGGCGGTGCTCGAAGGAGGTCATCCCGGCCTCGACGGTCGCCTTGTGCTTGGAGCGCACATAGACCTGGCTGACCGGGTTCTCGCCAACCAGGACGACGGCCAGGCCGGGGGTGAAGGCGGCCTCTTGCTTCACCCGTGCGACCTCGCCGGCGATGCGGGCGCGCAGGCCTGCAGCAAAGGCCTTTCCGTCGATAATTGCGCTCACGAGCTTCCTCCTTTTCTGCTGTTGTGAGAACCGCTCTGCGCTCCGGGAACGAGGGCGCGCGGTTGTCGTTGAGGATCGGCGGGCTCAATAGAGCCATTTTGCCTGTCTGACCAGTCCCTCGCTGTCGCCATGCTGCAGCAGCAGCTTCAGGCGGTCGCTCTGGCCGCGCAGAATCTCGACCGCGTGCTTGGCTAATCCGAACCGCTTTGCCAGCAGGGCAATCAAGGCGGCATTGGCCTGGCTGTCGAGCGGCGGCGCGGTCAGCTGGACCTTCAGCGCGACCTTGCCGTCGGTCAGCTCGACCAGTCCGGCGACGGCCGTGCGGCGGCTCGCCGGCTGGGCTTTCACAACCAGCCGCAGACCTTCGGCGCAGGCTTCAAAGTGGCATGGCTCAGCCGGATCATACAAGGGTGGCGGCGAGACGCCAGAGCATGCCCTGGATGAAGTAGAGCGCCAGAATTAGGATGATCGGTGAGATATCGATTCCGCCTAGGTCAGGTATGATGCGGCGAATTGGCCGCAGCGGCGGTTCGGTGATCTTCCAGAGGAAGCGTCCGATCATGCTGACGAACTGGTTGTGCCGATTGATCACATCGAAGGCGATCAGCCAGGACATGATGGCCATGGCGATCACCAAGTAGATGTAGATCTCAATGGCCATGGAGATGACCGAAATCAGGGGAACTAGAACGACGTCCATCGTGGGTTTGATCCCTGAAGCGCCTTAAGGCTGGTGGTGAGATCCTAGTCGCGCGACCTGAGTCACGCAAGAGAGGGGTTTAGGCAGGGGACACTTCACTCCGCTGTCGCCTTCTGGGCTTCGGCGCGTTCGATATCCTGCATCAAGCGCAGCTGCCATTGCGAGCCCTCCGGCAGGGCCGCCGCCATGTTGCCCCAGAGTCTGAGTGCCATGTCGTAGCGTCCGTCCTGCTCGAGAGCGTGACCGATATAGTAGTGCGCCAGTGGCTCGTTCTCGTTCAGCCGCATGGCAGCCGCCAAGGCATCGCGAGCCTCCCGAACGACCTGCCCCTCAGCTTGGATGATCAGGGCTTCGGCGAGGGCGGCGAAAACCTCGGCCTCGGCGGTACCACTGGCGATGGCCTGGCGGTAGGCCTCGACCGCGGCACCGCTCTGGCCCAGCATGGTCCGCAGCATGGCCAGATCTCTCCAGGCCTCGGGATTTTTTGGATTTCCGGTCAGCTCCCTGCGCATCTCTGCGGCACGCTCCTGCAGGGCGTGCTGCATGACCACGTCCTCGCGCTCGGCATGCGGCTGGGCCGGCTGCTCGGGCTCGCCGAGGAGGAGGTAGAGCCCGGGACCCGCCAAAGGCAGCACGATCAGCAGGATCAAGGCCAGTCGCTTGGCTGGCGCACCGCTGACGACGCTTCTGCGCCGGCTCTCGTCGGCGGCCAGGATGCGACGCTGCACCTCGCGCCTGGCCAGGTCTGCTTCTTCTGACGCCAGGATTCCGGCTGTCAGATCTCGTTCGATATCGGCCAGTTGGGCTTTGTAGACACCCACCTCTTCGGAAGCGGCGATCGCGGCCTCGCTGCGGCGGCGCAGCAGGGGATGCAGCAGAATGGCCACGACCAGGGCTGTCAGAACGGCGGCGACGATATAGAGGGTCACTGGGAATCGGATCCCATCAGTTTCTCGAGTCGCGCTTGCTCCTCGCGGCTGAGCGGCGCGGCAGCGGCCCTGGGTCTGTTGCGCAAGGCCGCCCAGGCGATCGCGCCTCCGGCCAGCAAGACGATCAGCGGCGAGAGCCACAGCAGCAGAGTGCTGGCGCGAAAGGGCGGCTCCAACAGCACATAGTCGCCATAGCGCGCGGTTAGGAAGCCGATGATCTGCTCCTCGCTGCGACCCTCCTCGAGCTGTTCGCGGATGATCAATCTTAGGTCCTTGGCGATCTGTGTCTCGGAATCGTCGATCGATTGGTTCTGGCAGACGACGCAGCGCACCTCCTTGAAGAGGGCGCGGGCCTTGGCCTCCAAGGCCGGATCGCTCAAGCGCTCGCGGTCGTCGATCGCCCAGGCCGGTAAGGCCAGGCAGAAGAGGGCGAGCAGCAGAAGCGCCCTCATCCGGCGATCTCGCGAATGCGGGGCAGGATGCTATTCTTCAAGGTATCGGCGTCGATCGGGCCGGTGTGGCGGTGGTGGACGCGGCCTTCGCTGTCCAGGAAAAAGGTCTCGGGCACACCGGTGATGCCCCAATCGATACCGCCGCGCCCCAGCTCGTCGAAGCCGACGGCCTCAAAGGGATTGCCCAGTTGCTGGAGGAAATTGACGGCCTTGTCGGCTTTATCGCGGTAGTCGATGCCGAGCATGCGCACGCCCGGTTCCTTGGCCAGTGTCATCAGCTGGGGATGCTCGATCTGGCAGGGCGCACACCAGGAGGCCCAGAGGTTCACCACGGTCACCGGAGAGCCTTTCACCATCTCCGGCTCTATCCCCGGAAGGCCGAGGCCCGCGACCGGCGGCAGGGTCAGTTCCGGCGCATTGTGATCGACCAGCGGCGAGGGAATGGTCGAGGGATCGCGATCCGAGTCGAGGCCCAGGAAGAAGCCGACACCGGCGGCCAGGAAGATCAGGGTGGGAAGCAGGAACAGGAGGCCCTTGGTAACCTTGCGCAAGACGGCCTCTCCTATTCGGCGGGTTGAGCGGCTGGGGTGTGGCGTGGCTGGCGCGCCGGCTGGCGTGCGGCGATGGAGACGATGCCGCCGATCGCCATGATGAGCGTGCCGGCCCAGATCCAGGCCACCAGCGGCTCGAAGTAGACCCGCAGGAGATAGCCTTCGCTGGCTGCCTGATCGGTCTCGCCCAGGACGGCATAGAGGTCGCCGCCGGCGGTGATGCGGATCGCCGCCTCCGTGGTCGGCATCTGCTGCACCGGATAGAAGCGCCGCTCGGGGCGCAAGATGGTCACTGGGGCGCCGTCGGAGGTCACTCGCAGCACCGCTTGCTCAGCCTGATAATTGGGGCCGGTCAGGCGCTCGACGCCCTCCAGGGTCAGCTCATAGCCGGCGATCTCCAAAGACTGGCCCGGATGCAGAGACCCGATCCGCTCCTGCTTCCAGACCGTGGAGCCGGCCATGCCGGCGATCGCGATGCCGAGCCCGGCGTGCGCCAGGGTCATGCCCCATTGGCGGCGCGGCAGGCTGGTCAGGCGAGAGAGGCTGTCGCGCAAGGGGCTGCGGAAGAGGCGGATGCGCTCGGCCAGTTCGGTCAGGCTACTCAGCACCAGCCAGGCGGCCAGGCCGAGGAAGAAGATCGCCATCACCGGTCCGCCGCCCAGCAGGACCGCTGCCAGTGCGGCGATGCCCAGGCTGACGAGCGCGGCCAGGATCAAGCGCGCGAGCACACGACCCAGGTCCGCCTTCTTCCAGGGCAGGAAGGGGCCGATGCCCATCAGCACCAGCAGCGGAATCATCAGCGGCCCGAAAGTTTTGGCATAGAAGGGAGGACCCACCGAGACGACGTTGCCGCTCGCCAACTCCAGGAAGAGAGGATAGAGCGTGCCGACCAGCACCGTGCCGCAAGCCGCCGAGAGCAGCAAATTGTTCAGCAGCAGACCACTCTCGCGCGAAATGGTCTGGAAGCTGCCGCCGCCGCTCAGATGCGGCGCGCGCCAGGCATAGAGTGCGAGCGCGCCGCCGATGGCAATGAACAGCAGCACCAGAATGAAGACACCGCGCTCCGGGTCGACGGCAAAGGCATGCACCGAGGTCAAGAGACCGGAGCGCACGATGAAGGTGCCGAGCAGCGAGAGCGAGAAGGCCAGGATCGCCAGCAGCACCGTCCAGGCGCGAAAGGCCTCGCGCTTCTCTACCACACTGACCGAGTGCAGTAGAGCCGTGCCGGCCAGCCAGGGCATGAAGGAGACGTTCTCCACCGGGTCCCAGAACCACCAGCCGCCCCAACCGAGCTCGTAGTAGGCCCAGCGTGCGCCCAAGGCGATGCCGGCGGTCAACGCCGTCCAGGCCACCAGGGTCCAGGGCCTGACCCAGCGTGCCCAGGCCGGATCGATGCGGCCCTCGATCAAGGCGGCGACGGCGAAAGAGAAGACCAGGGAGAAGCCGACGTAGCCCAGGTAGAGCAGCGGCGGATGGAAGGCGAGGCCCGGGTCTTGCAGCAGCGGATTGAGATCGCGGCCGTCCAGAGGCGGTGGCACTAGGCGCAGGAAGGGGTTGGATGTCGCCAGCATGAAGACCAGGAATCCGACGGCGATCAAGGCCTGGATCGCCAGCACCCGCGCTCGCAAGCTGGCCGGCAGATTGCCGCCGAAGAGCGCCACGGCGGCGCCGAAGAGGGCCAGCATCAAGACCCAGAGCAGCAGCGAGCCCTCGTGATTGCCCCAAGCGCCGGCCAGTTTGTAGAGGAAGGGCTTCAGCGAGTGACTGTTCTCGGCCACGTTCAGGACGCTGAAGTCGGAAACCAGATAGCTCTGCACCAGGGCCGTGAAGGCGAGCGCCAGTAGCAGGAACTGCAGATAGGCGGCATGTTCGGCGAAGGCCATCAGGCGTTCGGCGCCGCGCTGTGCGCCATAGAGCGGCACTACCGTCTGTGCCAGTGCGACCAGCAGCGCCAGAACCAGCGCGTAGTGGCCGAGCTCCGGGATCACTTTGCCGCCCCCGCCTGACCTTCTTCGGGGCGCCACTCGCCGGAGGCCTTAAGTGCGTCGGCGACCTCGGCCGGCATGTATTTCTCGTCATGCTTGGCCAAGACCGTGTGCGCTTCGAAGAGGCCGCCTGGGCCGAGCTTGCCTTCGACCACGACGCCTTGGCCCTCGCGGAAGAGGTCGGGCAGGATACCGCTGTAGGCGACGGGAATGCTCTCGAGGTTATCGGTGATCTGGAAACGCACGTCTTGGCCTTGGCGCTCGACACTGCCGAGGGCGACCAGGCCGCCCAAGCGTAAGGCCTGCTGCGGGCCCGGTGGCTCGGCGACGATCTCGGCCGGGGCATAGAAGAAGGCCAGGCTGTCGTCCAGTGCGGCCAAGACAAGCGCTGTGGCACCGCCGAAACAGATGAGGGCGGAAAGAATGATGTAGAGCCGTTTGCGTTTAGGCTTCATCCGGACCCCGGTTCCGCTTGCTGCGTCGCCGCCCCACACCCAAGACCTCCAAGGCCTTGAGGCTCTTCTGGGTGCGCCTCAGGCTGGCCAGCGACACCCAGGCCAGCCAGATCAGCACCGCCAAGGTGAGAAGGATGGCCGGCCAGACGTAGGCCGCATAGCCGCCCAGGGCCAGGAAGTCTTGGAAAGATTGCATGGTGCATGGTTTACGCGTCAGCCGCAGCCAGCTGCAAGCTACGGAGTCGGCTAGCCAGAACCTGTTGCTTTACCCGCACCAGCAGGACGGCGACGAAGTAGGCGGTGAAACCCAGCGCCATCACCAGAACCGGCCAGAGCTGGGTCTGGTGAATCGTCGTCTCGCCGTCCAGCCGCATGATTGAGGCCGGCTGATGCAATGTCGCCCACCAGTCGACCGAGAACTTGATGATCGGCAGAATGACCACGCCGACCAAGGCCAGGACGGCAGCGGCATCCTGGCCGCGCTTGGCATCCTCGAAGGCCTCGGCCAGAGACATCAGCCCCAGATAGATGAAGAAGAGGATCAGGACCGAGGTCAGGCGCCCGTCCCAAACCCACCAGGTGCCCCACATGGGTTTGCCCCACAGAGATCCCGTCACCAAGGCCAGGAAGGTAAAGGCAGCGCCGATCGGCACCGCTGATTGCGCGATCGTGAAAGCCAGAGGATGGCGCCAGATGAGGCCGCTGGCCGAGGCGACGGCGATGCTGGCGTAGACGAATATGGCCATCCAGGCCGAGGGCACATGGACGTACATGATCCGGACTGTGTCACCCTGCTGATAGTCGGCCGGAACCAGGAAGAGGCCGCCATAGAGGCCCACGCCAACCAGGAGCATCGCCAGGCCGGTGACCCAGGGTAACACTCGGTCGGTGATGCGGAGGAAACGTCCAGGGTTGGCGAGAAAGTGCATGGGGAGAAGGTAAGTCCGCGGCTGCTAGTCCAAAGCCTGTCGCAATGCCGCAGGGGCGGCGATGGAGGTCACAGGTAAGAGCAGAAGGAAGAAGGCGCCCATCAAAAGCAGGTGAGGCCGGGCGCTCACAGCCAGGGCCTCGGCCTGTACGGCCATCACGCCCAGGATGAGGACCGGGACGCTTAGCGGCAGGATGATCAAGGGAACCAGCAGCGCGCTGCGCCGGGCGCCCAGGGTCAAGGCTGCCGCGACGGTGCCCAGCAGGCTGAGGCTCAAGCTTCCGAGCAGCAGGCTCGCCAGCAGAACGGGATAGAGCGTCGCCGGCAGGGAGAAGGTCAGCGCGACGATTGGCGCAGCCAGAGTGACCAGCAGTCCGCTGACCAGCCAGTGCACCAAGGCCTTGGCCAAACTCAGGATCGGCAAGGGCAGAGCGGAGAGCGTGATCTGCTCCAGGCTGCCATCCTCGTAGTCGGCCTGAAAAATCCGCTCCATCGACAACACCATGGCGAAGAGTGCTGCGACCCAGAGGATGCCGGGCGCCAGGCGTGTCAGGAGGTTGGGATCGGGACCAATGGCGAAAGGAAAGAGGCTGGCGGTCAAGACGAAAAAGGCTATGGCCAGCAGCACCTGGCCGCGTTGCCGCCAGGCCAGGGCGAGATCCCGGCGAACCAGCAGTCGCGCCAAGCCTAGAGCGCTTGGCGCCTTCATACCGATTGCCGGTCCATCGAGAGCGACAGAAGTCCCGCCAGCGGCACCGCCGAGTGGCTGGCGATCACCAGGCGCTCGCCGGCCACCAGGCGCTCGCGGCAGAGCTGCCAGAGCGCTGCCTCGCTGGCGCTGTCCAAGGCGGTTGCCGGCTCGTCCAGTAGCCAGAGCGGGCCGCCGCCCAAGGCCAGGCGGGTCAGCGCGACGCGGCGTCTTTGCCCGGCCGAGAGGTAGCGTACCGGCAGGTCGGCAAGGCGCACCAGATCCAGTCGCTGCGTGGCCGCTGTCACGGCGCTCGCGGGCAGACATCTCAACCCAGCCTCGAAGCGCAGGTTCTCTCGGACGCTCAGGTCCTCCTTCAGTCCGGCGCGATGGCCGATGATGGTAACCCGGCGGCAATGTTCATCCCGACTGTCTTCCAACGGTTGGCCACCCCAGGCGAGATGCCCGGTCAGGGCGCGCGTGAGGCCGGCCATGATGCGCAGCAAGGTCGTCTTGCCGCTGCCGTTGGTGCCACGCAGGACCAGGGCCTGGCCCGGCCCAAGGGCGAAATTCAATCCCTTGAACAGCAATCTTTCGCCACGCATGACCGTCAGCGCTTCGCCGGTGAAGAGGGCTGCAGTGATAGGGTCGTCTTCGCTTGACATGGCCGCAGACGCTAGTCGCCCGGACCGGCGCTGGGAAGAGCGACAAAAAAAGCGGCTCCTGTCCACCTGACCTCATGGATGAAAAATCCCGCGGATCAGGAAGGCAGGAGCCGCTTCGTCTCAAGACGGATTGAATTCCCGCGTCCAAACGAGGCGGCGGCCAGCGAGATCGGGAACGCTGGCCGCCTTTATTCCAGCCTGAAGGGGGCATCGGGGTGAGGTCGGCTGGAAACCTCGGCAGAGAGGGGAAGTCTCCGTGCCAAGAAAAGTAATCCGAGATCGTGTTCAGACTTTGCCGAGAATATGGCAGAAATATGATTTATGCAACAGGCAAGAAAAAAGAAACGGTCATTCGAATCTTCAAGAAATCGTTGCATTTTTGCCACAGAATTATGATGTGCTCGCTTACCAGTGGTGACTCTTCCAGAATTCATCAAGCAGAATCCCTCGGCAGGTCGCTCACGACAGGAAGAGGAAATCGCTGGTGGTCAGCTGATTGGCTTGCGTCATACCCAGCAGGCTGAAAGCTGGATCGGCGCTACCATTGCCGTTTAGGTCGCGCTCGATCTGATTGCCACCGAAGCGAGCCTCGCTTTGGCCGCCGGCGGTGAATGCGCCGCCGCCTGAATAATTGAAGTTGCCACTCTCCAGGCCTGTGGCGAAAACCAAACGGTCTTGGGCAGTGTTGGCACCGAACAGCGGCGACTCGAAGTCGCCGATGGCGAGCTGTGCCACCAAGGTGCCGCCGGCCAGGATCTCCCCAGTCATCGCCGTCAAGGAAGAAGCTGTCGCTGCCCGATCCGCCGAAGGCCGTGTCTGCCTCGCCCAACAGCAAGCCATCGGTCCCATGCCGCCGATCAGCTGGTCCGCGCGATCGTCATCGCCTTTCGCCGTTCAAGGTGTCATTGCCCGCGCCACCAGCCAGAACATCCTCACCGGATCGCCCTCGCAGCCAGTCATCACCGGCCGCGCCCGAAAGGCTGTCGCCGCCCGAACGCCCGATCAGACGGTCTCCGGCCGAGTTGCCGACCAGCCGCGCGCCGCCGCTGTTCGACGTCAGGGTGCGGGCGACGTCATCCTTGGCATTGGTCAGGATCTCCACGCCCTCGGCCAGGAAGTAGCTATCGGCTGAGACAATGGCCCGATCGGCATCACCACGACCGGCCACTTCGATGATCTGGTCGCTCTGGTGGTCGACCCGGAAAGTATCGCTGCTACTGCCGCCGATCGATCTGATCGACGCCGCTGCCGCCGAACAGGCGATCCAGACCCCGGGCTACCGACGACTCTGTCATCGCCGGAGCCACCGAAAAGCGCACTGTCGCTGCCGCTGCCACCGATTGAGGTGTCTTCACCGTCGCCGCCGCTGACGACATCGTTCCCACTGCCGCCGAAGAGGTCTTCATTCTCGCCGCTGGCGCCGAAGACGGCATCGTTACCGTCTTCGCCGTAGAGCGTGTCGTCCCCATCCAAGCCGATCAATCTGTCGTCAGCGCTGCTGCCATACAAATAGTCGTCGCCGTAGGTTCCATAAAAATCGTCGCCATTGGACTCCTCTTCCAATTCGGTACATGCCATTTGGCGTTTATCGATAGATGATAACCTAGACTATCGGCGAGGCGTTAGCGGATTTGTTCCCTTGCGTTCCTGGCAATAGTCGAGATCAATCCAGGGTTTGAATGGCGTTACTCAGGCATGGCAGCCAGTGAGGTGATCGCATTCACTAAATTCACGCCGACCCAACGGTGCGGTCGGCCCCCTAGACAGCCGACAGGCCGCCGTCGAGCACGATGGCGTGACCTGTCATGAAGGAATTCTCCAGTGAACAGGCCCAGAGCATGGCCTGCACCACCTCTTCGGGCTCGCCGAAACGCCGCATCGGCATGTTGGAGACGACGCGGTCACGCG
Organism: Rhodospirillales bacterium; assembly: GCA_965202755.1. GTDB lineage: Bacteria > Pseudomonadota > Alphaproteobacteria > Kiloniellales > JACOMY01 > JACOMY01. Next base: position 93,429 of record CBDBCL010000008.1, read on the forward strand.
CCTCTGCTTCGCTGCCGCCCATCTTCTCGATGAAGTCGGTGACCATCCTGGTCTCGGCGAAAGCCGGGCAGAGGCAATTGATGCGGATGCCCTTGCGTGCGCATTCGCCGGCCGCCGACTTGGTCAAGCCGACGACGCCATGCTTGGCTGCGGCGTAGACTGATAGCAGCGGCGCGCCGACCACGCCGGCGACGGAAGCCAGGTTCAAGATGGCACCGCGCCGGCCGGTCTCGGCGAACTGCCGCTCCATCGGCGGGATCTGCGCCTTCATCGCCAGGAAGACGCCCATGAGGTTGATCGAGACGATGCGTTGGGCTTCCTCCACCGGGATCTTGGCGAGCTTGGCCAGCCTGCCGCCGACACCGGCGTTGTTGATGGCGACGTCGAGGCAGCCGAATCGCTGCAGCGCGCGTGTCACCAGCGCTTCGGCCTTTTCCCATTCGGAGACGTCACCGGCCAGGACCTCGACCTCGCTCCCCGCCGCCCTCAGCGGCTGCGCCACGCTCTCCACCGCCTCCCGTTTCAGATCGGAGAGCAGGAGTTTCGCACCCTCGCCGGCGAAGCGCTCGGCCGCGACTCTGCCGAATCCGCCTGCTGCGCCGGTGATCAGGACCACCGAATCCTGGTAACGCGTCATGCCTGCTGCTCCTCGATGATCTCGATCGCCATGCGCGCCAGCACCGGAACCGCTGCGCCCATCTTCAGGCCGCGCTCGGGGTTCGAGGCATTGCCGTCCAGCGCGCGCTTCAGCACGCCCTGGATGATGGCAGCCAGGCGGAAAAAGCTAAAGGCCAGGCAGAAGGTCCAGATCGGAATGCCATCGATACCGCAACGCCGGCAGTAGGCGGCGACATAGTCGGCCTCGGGCGGCAGGCCATGCCCGCGCCGATCGAGATCGCCAAGGCCGCGGAAGACGCCCTCGTTGGGCAGGCGCCACTGCATGCACTGATAGGCCAGATCCGACCAGGGGTGGCCCAAGGTCGATAGCTCCCAATCGAGCACACCCAGGATACGTGGCGCTGCGGGAGCAAAGATCATGTTGTCCAGCCGATAGTCGCCGTGCACCAGCGAGGCTCGCCCGTCATCCTCCGGCATCTCGGCCTCCAACCAAGCGATCAGCCGCTCCATCTCCGGGATCTCTCGCGTCTTGGAGGCCTGGTACTGCTTGGACCAACGCGAGACCTGACGGGCGAAGTAACTGCCCGGCCGTCCGAAGTCACCCAATCCGACTGCCGCTGGCTCGACCAGATGCAAGGCTGCCAGGGCTGCGTTCATGGCGTCGAAGATCGGGCCGCGCTCGGCGCTGGAGAGCTCCGGCAGCGCCGGGTCCCAGAAGATGCGACCTTCAAGGAACTCCATGACGAAGAACATCGATCCGATGACGCTATCGTCCTCGCAGAGGTGATAGGTCCTGGGCACCGGGACGTCGCTTTCGGCCAGGGCCTGCATCACCCGAAACTCGCGATCGACGGCATGGGCCGACTTCAGCAACTGCCCCGGCGGCTTGCGCCGCAGCACATAGCGCCCCTTGTCGCTGGTCAAGAGGAAGGTCGGATTGGACTGACCGCCGGCAAACTTGCGGGCCTCTCTCAGGTGGCCGAAGTCGGCAATCCGAGACGACAGATAGGCGGCCAATGCGGCCTCGTCCAGGTGGGCGACATCCTCGCTCATGGGGTCCTTATCCTCGCCTGACGCGTCAGGGTCTAGCTGTAGGTCACCAGGTCCAGACGCTCGGGTATCTCCAGGTGCGGTGCAGCGTTGAAGCTGTGAAGATAGATGGCCTTGCCGTTGAAAATGAAGCGGGAATAGCCGCTGTTCTTGATCTGCAGGTTCAAGGAAATTGAGACCTCCGGTGTCAGGCCGAGGACCTGCGCCATCACCCTCGAGATGGCGCCGCCGGAGCTGACCGCCAGTACGCGCTGGCCCTTGGCCGGATCGCAGAGGGCGCTCAGGGCTGCCTCGACGCGGCCGACGAACTGGTCCCAAGTCTCGGTCAAGTATTCTCGCGGCAGCGCGTCCCGCGACCAGGCGAGGAGCGCCCGGCGCAAGGTGCGGAAGAAGACGCGGCGGTCGGCCTGAAAGTCGGCCGGCTTCTCGTGCGCAAGAAAATAGGCCTCGGCCAGGTTTTGAAAGTCACATTCGTTTAGCCCCGGCATGCGCTCTGCCCGGCCGCGGTGACCCAGCTCGAGCCGCAGCGGGTCCAAGGTCTCGACCTGGCGGCGCAGGTCGCCACTGGCGAAACGATCGAACTGCAAGCCGAGGCTTGCCAGATGCGCGCCCAGCAAACTGGCTTGATGATGCCCCAGTTCCGACAGCTGATCGTACTCGCCGCCGATCTGTCCGGCTTGCGCGTGGCGGATCAGATAGAGCTCGGCCATGACGATCTAGCGGTTGCTGTACTGGCGGAGTTCCTTGCGTGCGACCTGGCGGCGATGCACGGCATCGGGGCCGTCGGCCAGGCGCAAGGTTCTGAGATGGGTCCACATGTGGGCCAAGGGCAAATCCTGGCTGATGCCCTGGCCGCCGTGCATTTGCATGGCCTCGTCGGTGACCTTGATCGCGACCCGCGGCGCGACCACCTTGATCTGACTGATCCAGGGTGCGGCTTCACGCGGGCCGGTGGTGTCCATCATCCAGGCCGTCTTGAGGCAGAGCAGGCGCGCCATCTCGATCTCCATGCGGCACTCGGCGATGATGTCGTGATTGGCGCCAAGCTGCGCCAGCGGCTTGCCGAAGGCTTCGCGCACCAGCGAACGGCGGCACATCAACTCCAAGGCCCGCTCGGCCTGGCCGATGGTGCGCATGCAGTGATGGATACGGCCCGGCCCCAAACGACCCTGAGCAATCTCGAAGCCGCGACCCTCGCCCAGGATCAGGTTCTCAGCCGGGACACGCACCTCGGTGAAGCGGATGTGCATATGCCCATGCGGAGCGTCGTCGTGGCCAAAAACCTCCATCGGTCGCAGCACCTCGATTCCCTCGCTGCCGGCCGGTACCAGAATTTGGCTGTGGCGCTTGTGCTTCTTGCCGTCTGGGTCGGTCAGGCACATCACGATGTAAATCTTGCAGCGCGGATCGCCGGCGCCCGAAGCCCACCACTTCTCACCGTTCAGTACATAGCGGTCGCCGTCGCGGACGGCGGAGAGGGAGATGTTGGTTGCATCCGAAGACGCCACATTCGGCTCGGTCATGAGGTAGGCCGAGCGAATCCTGCCCTCCAGCAGGTCGGCGAGCCAGGCCTGCTTCTGCGCGGCGCTGCCGAAGCGTTCCAGAACCTCCATGTTGCCGGTGTCGGGGGCCGAGCAGTTGAAGGCCTCGGCCGCCAAGCGCGACCAGCCCATCTCCTCGGCCAGATAGGCGTACTCGACGGTGCTGAGGCCGTAGCCGCGGTCCGAGGCGGTCAGCCAGAAATTCCAAAGGCCCCGCTCGCGCGCCTTGGCCTTCAACCCCTCCAGGATCTCTGTCTGGCGGGGGGTGTAGGCGAAGCGTTCGCCCTTTGCAACCTCGGCTTCGTACTCCGCTTCCAAGGGAATTGCCTCTTCGCGCACCATGCGGCGCACCTCGTCGATCAGAGGCTTCACCTTGTCACTGATGCCGAGATCCATGGCCTATCTCCCTTGCCCTGACGTGCTGGATCGTGGGGTTGCCCGCGGTACGGGAAGCCGGGATTGCCCGCCAATCAGAGGTCAGCCCAGCTCTTTGCCCATGGTGGCGCCAAGCGGGGCATTGGGCAAGAGATCTGCAGCAGGCTGCGCTCTATGTTGTCAGGTCGGGAAGGCGCTCCAGGCGAACCCCAGCGATCCGCCAGCGCGTGTCCTCTAGACGCTGCATGAAATAGTAGGCCATCCAGGCTTGGCCGTTGCGATCGACGAAGAGGACCTTCTGCACGGCGCGATTTTCGTTGAACTCGGCCTCGCGAAACTCTGTGCCGGTCGGGCGGTAGACCGGATCGTAGCCCTGACGCACCATCGCCATGAACTGCTCGGGCGTGCCGAACTGCTGCTGGATCGTCGGCGAGGCGAAGGAAAAGGCGGTGGATCCGTCGTCGCGCTGAAAGGCCTCCAACTGGGCCTCGATGATGGCACGAAGCGCTTGGCTGTCGGCCTCTTCAGCCTGCGAAGGCGTCAGAAAGCCGACGAGAAGCAGCAAGGGAATGAGGATCTGTCGCATGGGTCATTGTCTCCCGAAGAGGGCGCGCAAGAAGCCGCTCTCGTTTCAAGAGACCTGGGACGCGAAGCCGGCAGCGACCAGCGCTGCCGGTTCACTTGGCGCTAGCGACGTCGTCCGATCGGACTGTTCCGGCGGGAGTGAGGGCCGGTGCCGATAGAACTCAAACGAAGCGCACTAGCGGACGTAGACGTAGACCTCGTCGACGGCCACGTTGGGGCTGGAGGTGGCGGCCAGGCCGACCCGGTCCAGCGGCAGTCCCATGTTGGCCAGGCTGCGCACCACCTGCTCGGCATGGCGCCGCCCGCGGGCCGAATTGCTCCTCGCCTGCTGGCCGCCTGGGGCGACCGCGACCACGTCGAAGGCGGCGTTGGGGCGTCGCTCCAGCGCTGCCGACACGGCGGAATAGAGCACCGCATTGTAATCCACATTGGGACGGTCGAAGCGGATCACGACCAGCGGCTCGCGGGTTCCGACCAGACTCTGCGGCCCGCCGAAGGGCGCCGGCGAGGGGATGCCGGAGGAGAGCGAGGCCAGACTGGAGCCGATGAACTGTCCGTTGTCGACTGCAACCGACAGGGCCCGCATGTTGTTGCTCTCGGTGGCGACGAAGTTCGAGGTGCGCGCGACGTCGGTTGTCAGCTCGTTCAGGAGGCGGTCGATGGTCACCGCAGTCTGGCTGGTCTCGTCCTGCAGCACGGCAAGCTGCTGATGGTCGGCGTCGACGGCGCCGCGCACGGCGAAGGTCGCCTGCGTCGCTTCCAGCAGGAAGCCGGCCATGGCCGAGGACGCCGAGACCTCGTTCAACAGCGAGGTGAGGCCCGAGGCGTCGGTGTTGACTTGATCGAGCTGCCCGCGGGCCTGGTTCCAGGCCTGGACCATGTTGGGATTGCCGGGTGTGGTGCCGATCTGCAGGCGGCTGTTCATGCCGGCCACGGTCTGATTATAGGCATTGGCGTTGGCGTGCACGGCGCTGCGCACGGACTGTAGGGTCGCGTTTTCTTCGCGAACCTTGTCCTGCACCGCTTCCAGCTGGTCCCGCAGATCTCCGATCTGATCGCCGATGGCGGTGCCGGTCGAGGGGAACTGGGTAACGCCCGGAACCGTGAAGTTGCTGGTGCCCAACTGGACGCCGGGCGCGCTTGCCCTCGCCGATCCGCTGGGTAGCACAAATCTGTCGATTTCCTGGCAGCCGACCATCGCGAGAAGGAGCCCGGCAAGGGCGACCGCTCGGCCAATCTTGTTGTTCTGCCTAAGCTGCATGGCTCACCGCTTCCGACCGCCCCTCGACTTCGAGTTTCAGGCACGGAAGTGCGCATCCTCCGTGACCCTATGTCTCCCTAACGCCACAGCATGCCTAAGGGAAGGGTGATTCGCCAACACGCGTCAAAGCGTGGCTGAACCGCATCACTTGAATAGCATGGCTGGCAGCGAGAATTGGCCTTGCAAGGCTAGATGGCTTTCGCTACCTTGCGCGCCCCTAGCTGCCGGCGACCCCAAGGGGTTCGCGAGGGCTGGCGCAAGCGCCCGTAGCTCAATTGGATAGAGCGTCTGACTACGGATCAGGAGGTTGGGAGTTCGAATCTTCCCGGGCGTGCCAATCATTTCAGTCACTTAGCCCCGTTCCCATTCCGCCATTTCAAACGCTTGTCAAACGGGCCGTTTTTCGCCCGTCCACGGGCCTCATCGACCATGACAATCACCTTGTCAGACATCGCGTCTGTCGGGGTGATCGATTGCCTGGCCTTCTCAGTGATGGCTGTTCAGTTCGGCGACAGGTACCGGGGTTCGCTCTCCTTGATGCCACGTCGACCTCTGCGCCTTCGGCTACTTGAGGTGCGGTTTGGCCTCGACCAGGCGGGTCTCGCGCAGCTGTCCCTTGCGCTGGAGGAGCGCCTGTCCGACCGATGCGAAAAGGGCGTTCACTTCTTTAAAGGCCCTGAGGGTCTCCAGGTGCAGGTTGCTGCTGCCGACCGAGGTCTCGATGCCGCGCCTGAGACGATTCAGATGCTCGCTGCGGCTGCTGCGCTCCAGCACACGCATGCGATCCTTTTCCTGGACCAGCTTGCGCGCCGCGTCCGCCGACTCCGACACCAGAACGTTGATCGCCAGCTGCATGTTGACCATGACCCGGTCGTGGATACTGGTCAGCTCGAACCAGCCTTCGCGCGAGAAGGTGAGATCGTAGTGGTTCTTTTTCTTCGCCAAGGTGAGGATGCGCTTGGAGACGATGTCGCCGGCACTCTCCAGATTGATCGCGAAGTCCATCAAATCCAGGCTGCGTTGCCGCTCATCCTTGTCCAAAGGCTGTCGATTGAGTGCGGAGATATAGTCCTTGATGCCGCCGAAGGTGCGGTTGACCTCGTCGTCAAGCGCGACGAAGCGCTTGATCTGTGCCTCCTCACCGGTCTCGTAGAGTTCCATGGTCGGCCGTGCCATGACCTCGACCAACTCGGCCATGCGCAAGACCTCACGGGTTGCGCTGGCAAGCGCAAGCTTGGGTGACTCCAGCACTCTCTCGTCCAGGGCGGTGACCGGTCTCAAGGGCTCGATCTCTGGCGAGGGCTGCGTGCTGGCGCTCGGCATGATCCGCTCGAGGAGGCCCAGAAGCGGTCCGACCAGCGGCAATCCGACGAGGAGAACGGCGATGTTGAGGCTCAGATGCAACAAAACCAGCTGTTGGCCGGGTTCTGCCGCTAGGAAGGCCAGGGGTTTCGGCAAGAGCCCGGCAAGGCTCAGGAACGTCATGGCTGCGGCGCAACGCAGAATGAGATTGCCGATCGGAACACGGCGCGCCTTCGGATCGGCGCCGCGCGTCAGCCAGACGGCCAGCAGGGCGCCGCCCAGATTGGCGCCCAGGACCAGCGGAATGGCGATGCCCATGGGGACCAGTGACTGCTGCACGAAGGTTACAGCCAGCAGGATCGCGGCCACACTGGAGTGCAGCGCAAAGGCGAAGAGCGCGCCGATCATGAAGGTGGTGACCGCCTGATCTTCCAGGAAGCCCATGATGACGGGTAGGGCCGCACTTGCGCGGAGCGGCGCCGTGGCCTCGCCGATGAGGCGCAGCGACAGCAGCACCAGAGCGATCCCCAGCAGAATGCGCCCGGCCTGCTTGGCGCCGCGGCGCTGGAACTTCAGGAAAAGGGCGCCACCGGCTAACAACAGCAGCGGTATCAGCCAATCCAGGCGAAAGGAGAGCAGTTGCACGACCAAGGCAGAGCCCAGATCGGCACCCACCAGCAGCGCCAAGCCTCCAGCCGGCAGGAAGAGTCCGCTGGCGACGAAGCCCACGGTCAAGATCGCCGCTGCCGTGGAGCTCTGCAGAAGCATGGCCAGAACGACACCGATGCCGGCATTGGCGACACTGCTGCCCTGGTGGTCGATGAGGATGGTTCTGAGCCGAGGGCCGGAGACGCGCTCGATCCCGGTGCGCACCATGCGTACGGAATAGAGCAGCAGTGCCGTGGCACCGGCCAAATGAATCACCAGTAAGGGAAACTGCATTGCCCACCCGTTAGCTACGTCTGTGGCGATGACGCCTGGCCGTCCGCCGGTCAGTCGCGCTTCGCGCTTGAAAGAAGGTCTTCGCCTTCGGTTTTCCTTCGGCGCGGAGGCGTGGTCCCCTTTCACCCTGCACCGCCGCTGTCTCTTGCTGGTAACGAAACTGACACGGCATTGCAATAAAACTGTAATATTTCTCCAATGCGGCAAACGCGTAGGTTCGCGAATGCGGCAAACGCGTAGGTTCGCGGCGGAGGGGCCTGCAAAGGCTGGAATTTGGCCGGCTGTAGCAGGCCTGATAACGATCCGGTGATCCTGTGACAAGAGGAGAGCGATGATGGAGTTTTTCAATTTAGGCATGCATGTCTTGCAGGATCGCTACGAGGGGCGGACGGTGGCCGATCGCCTGAAAAAGCATCGCCTGCACACGACCTTCAGCGCGGCCGACTGCGCCTTCATCGAGGAAGCGACCTTACTTTTTTCTGGCCACGTCGGGTCCCGGCAGCACTGGTTGCTCCTTCAAGGGCGGCGAGCCCGGCTTCGTTCGGGTGCCCGACGAGACCACCCTGGCTTGGCCCGACTACGACGGCAACCGCATGTATCGCAGCCTTGGCAGCATTCAGGAGAATGCCAGGGTCGATCTGCTGTTCATTCGTTTCGGCGGTGCAGAATCTAAGGGCGAGGCGCGCTTGCGGATCAACGGGCGCGCGGAGATCGACGAGTCGGCGGAGGCGATCGCCGGCCTCCCTTGTGCCAAACGCCTGATTCGCGTGACCGCCGACCACATCTTTCTCAACTGTCCGCGCTACATTCCCGAGCTGGCGATGGAACGGGGTTTGATCCATGCACCGCGGGAGAGGCACCTGCCGCCGGAGCCGCCCTGGAAGGCACGGCCCATGGTCAAAGACCTCTTCGACCGAGAACGCGAGACCAAGGAGGGTCGGAGGAGCGGGCGGGACTGAGGCCAGGCTTCTGCTTCGCTCCAGCTTGTGACAGGCTTGCCCCTCCGTCGCAAACCGAGGGCAGCGCGCATGGCCGACGTCGAACTCGTCAAGGAGGCGTTGAGCCGGGTCTACACGCTCTATGGCGCCCAGCTTCGATCATTTCGCCGGACACTCTACGGGTTGATCGTGACCGGTCTGGCGATTTTTGCGGTGATCGTCGTGCCTTTCCTTACCTTCCGCGATCAGTTGGCGGAGATGCAGGATCAGGAGGAAAGGCAGGCGGTCGCGCGGCAGTTGGCGATCGAGCAGCGGGATGCCATCGAGATGGATCTCGAACGCCTGTCCGCAATCGGCAAGGAGTTCCGGGAGTTTGCCGAGCGGTACCGGACTTGAGGACTGTATCGGTCTATGGCCGAGGAGGCGCGCGCGCACCAGCGAAAGATGGACGCGCTTCGGGAGACCTATCGCGGTCATGGTGACGAGGGTCTTGCAGCCTGGGCCGCCGGACGCCGCGCCGAACCGCCCACGGACGCCGTCGCGACCGACCGCCGCCTCTTCGGCGGCGCCCAGTGGCCCTGCGTCTGGAAAGGCGGCGTCGCGCATGTCGCCTGTCAGGTCTGCGGTGCCTTCGAGACACTGGATCGACGCCTCTCGGGAAGGATTGAGCGCCTCTCTTCCGTAGGCGTCGATCCGCTAACGCCGATCGCCGAGCGCGCCTGCACCTGGCTGGACCGCGGCGAGCCGCACTGGAAGCGCAAACGCCTTCTGAACACGCGCGACGCCAATGGCCTGCGCAGTCTCTTCAGCGACGACTTGCGGGCCTATGGCGAGGCCCTGAATGCAATCACCCGGCAGGTACGATCGCAGCTTCCCCACGCCGAGACAGAGATCGAGCGCTTGCAGCGCAGTCAGGCGATCACCGCCGAACGACTGACGGTACTGGAGACCCAGCTGAGCCGGATCGTCAGCTTCGACCGGCTGGGCACGCCGATCGGCGACATGCCGATCGGACTCGGCCAGGTAGATCGTGCTGCTCTTCCCCGTCGTCATGGCGCTCGCCTATGTGGTTCTGGCCAACAGCGACGCGCGGCTGGCCTCTCTACGCTCGGCCTTGGCCAGGCTCTGCCGGAAGCGGGACAGCGCTATGGAGGTGATGGACAGCCGGCACGTCTCGGTGATCGCCCCGCTCTGGCTTGACCGCAGCGAGGCTTTGGCCTCGCGGATCGTGAAGGTGGTGATCCTGACCTTCCTGCTGCTCTTGATTCTGGCCAACTTGGCTCTGATTCACGAAACCCGGGCGCTGGCGGAGCGGCTGCCCGACGATGCCGCAATCTCACCGCCGGTCTACCTTGGCCTCTATGGCGTCTCCCTGCTTCTGGCGCTGGGCGGCCTGATCCATATCTTGCGCGCGGCGCGGTCCTGACGCCAGCAAGCACCCTGAAATCAGAAGCAATACCAGCGGACACCGTGGATCACGTCGGTGTAGTCACCCCATATGCGCTGCCACTCGGCCAGGCGTACGTCCAGCGACGCGAGCGGTGTGTTCGCGCAGGTGAAGTCGAACGCGCTCCTGTTCGGATCGGCCCCGATGATCATCGGGGCTGCGGAATTGAATTTGTCGATGTTGTCTTTATGGGACAGATAGATGCGCCATCGCACAGTTGCGCAGTAGTTTGGAATGGCCTTCGATGCGATGCTCCAGGGATTCCTGCTGGTGATCTGCGCGCATTCGATGCTGATCGACAGCATCAGCCAATGGTCACCCCAGCCCTTATTGACTCCGCGGACTCCCGAGATCGCCATGCCTTCCGGGCAGGCGATGTCATAGCGCCCATGTCTCCCACGGCTTCGCGCTTGCGATGCACCTAGACCAGCAGCGGATAGCCCTTCTCCACTAGGTTTTGGCCATGCCCCAGCCCATCAGGCCGACGCCGATAAAGCCGACCAGCGCACGCTCGCTCATCGCGGAATCTCCGCATCCGATTTTGCAGCGATAGCTTGGCGGAATGGCCGGGCCTTGCCAGGTCTTGCGGCCGATCCTCGCGCTCAGCGCACCCTTGTCCGGCTGACCAGCAGCCAGACCGCTTGGCCGAGGAAGGCCAAGGTAAAGACGTAGGGCATGAAGTCCGGCCCGACGTGCTGCATGATCCCGCCGCCGATCAGGGGCCCCAGCCCGCCGCCGATGGCATAGGCCAAACCAAAGGCGGCGCTGCCGGCCATAAGCTGGCCGCCGTGATAGTGCTGGCCCAAGAGGGTGAGCGCGCAGGTATAGAGGCCGAGCGCCGTGCCCCCCAGGATCGGCAGCACCACCCAGATCGCCCAACCATCGCCCGGCAACAGGCCGACCAGGGCGATGCCGAGCGCAGCCACGGCGGCGACGCCGTAGCGGGGCAGACGATCCAGAGCCAGGCCCAAGGGCGGCTGCGAGGCGATCATGCCGAGGTGCAGGGCGGTGACGGCCAGGGCGGCACCACTGGCGGTCATGCCCTCACCCAGAAGATAAACCGGCAGCACCGAAAGCGCCGTGGCGTCGAAGAAAGCGAAGACCGCGACTAGGGCCACCAGGGTCGGTGCTGTACGGGCAAAGCGCCCGATGGAGCCTTTCGGCGCGGCCGCGAAGATCATCGTCGAGCGTCTGGACAGCAGTCCGAAGACGAAGGCCGCCATCGCCAGGAAGAGCGCGCCGCAGGCCAGGGCCAGGCCGTGCGCCTCACCGAACAGCGGGATGCCGAGAGGCCCCAGCGCGAAGCCACCGGCAAGGCTGGTCTCATAGGCCGAGGCGACCCGGCCGCGCAGCCGGTCCGGGCAGGCCTGGTTCAGCCAGACCTCGCCCAGCACGAAGACCTGATTGATGCCGAACCCAAGCGTGAAGCGACCGGTGAACCAGACCGTCAGGTTCTCGGTCGCCGCCAAAGCCAAGACGCTGGCTGCCGCGGTCAAGAGGCCCAGGATGATCAAGCGCGCCGGCTGCAAGCGGGCCGAGAGCCGCGGCAGGCTCAAGGTCGCCACCGCTTGGCCGACGAACATGGCGGCCGTATTGAGACCGATTACGCCGTCGCTGACGGCGCGCCCGGCCAGCAACAGCGAGACCAGGGGATAGGTGAGCCCCAAGGCCAGACCGAAGGCGGCAATGCCGACCAGGATGGCCAGGATTGCCGGCCAGTCAACCGGCTGGTCTGCGGTCTGCTTCGCCTCTTGCATCTGATCCTGGCCCCTCTCATTTCAACCAGTGAGCGACGGATAGAGACGCTCCCGAGGATCGCATGCCCCAGAGAGTCTCTCCGACTTGACAGAGCGGCTGCGAAGGCTCCCAATCATGGACATTGCGGGACTGGACCCTATTCTTCGGCAGGCTCTTTCCCCACACCCTTGGCAAGCCGATATCATGGTCCGCTACCCCGCCGATGGGGGCTCCCTCGTCGCGGTAATGCAACATTCCGCCACAAGTCGGTGCGATGGGGCCGGTGACGGTACAGCGAGAAGGACGAAGAGGTCTGGAAATGCAAGGCCAGAAGAGGAAGCAGATGCAGTCGCAAGCGCTGGAGGCGGTGATGGCCGCCGCGGCGCCGGCCTGGCATGCTGCCGTCGATCCACGCTGCGCGAGCGATCCGGGCGACGACGACCTGGGCGGCCCTCCCGGTCCCGGCGGCCCGGGGAAGGGCTCCGGGCGCGACGAGGACAGCGGAGTCCTGGTCGATACCCGCGCCGAGACGAAGAAGCCCTCAATGTATAAGATCTTGATGCTGAACGACGATTACACCCCGATGGAGTTCGTCGTGCTTATCCTGGAGCGCTTCTTCGGCAAGAACCGCTCGGAGGCCACCAACATCATGCTGCATGTGCATCAGCGTGGCGTGGGCATCTGTGGGGTCTTCACATACGAGGTTGCGGAGACCAAAGTAACCCAGGTGATAGACTACGCACGCAAGCACCAGCACCCCCTGCAACTCACCCTAGAGAAGGAGTAGCTATGCTCTCCAACAACCTCGAGCAGACACTGCATCGCGCACTGGGCTACGCCAATGAGCTTCGCCACGAGTACGCCACCTTGGAGCATTTGCTGTTGGCTCTGAGCGAGGACCAGGATGCCGTCGCGGTCCTGAAGGCCTGCGGCGTCGACCTGGAGCGGCTGCGCAGCCAGCTGATCGACTATATCGACAACGACCTCTCCAACCTGATCAGCCGCTCGGCCGGCGACGCCAAGCCGACCGCCGGCTTCCAGCGCGTGCTGCAGCGTGCGGCGATCCATGTGCAGTCCTCCGGTCGCGAGGAAGTGACCGGCGCCAACGTGCTGGTCGCTCTCTTTTCCGAGCGCGAAAGCCACGCCGTCTACTTCCTGCAAGAGCAGGAGATGAGCCGACTGGACACGGTCAACTACATCAGCCACGGTATCGCCAAGGTGAAGGGCTTCGAGGAGGAGCGCCCGGTCTCCGGCGTCGACAAGGATGCCCAGCCCGAGAAGCTGGTGAAGAAGGGGTGCGAGGCGCTGGATGCCTATTGCGTCGACCTGAACAACAAGGCGCTGGAAGGCCGCATCGACCCTCTGATCGGCCGCGATTCCGAGATCGACCGCACCATCCAGGTGCTCTGTCGCCGGACCAAGAACAATCCCCTCTTCGTCGGCGACCCCGGCGTCGGCAAGACCGCGATCGCCGAGGGCCTGGCCCGCAAGATTGTCGAGGGCGAGGTCCCTGACGTCTTGGCCGAGGCCACGATCTTCACCCTCGACATGGGCTCACTACTGGCCGGCACTCGCTATCGCGGCGACTTCGAGGAGCGCCTGAAGGCCGTGGTGAAGGAGCTGGAAGACCAGCCGCACGGCGTGCTTTTCATCGATGAGATCCACACCGTGATCGGCGCCGGCGCCACCTCGGGCGGGGCCATGGACGCCTCCAACCTGCTGAAGCCGGCGCTGCAGGCCGGCACTCTCCGCTGCATCGGCTCGACCACCTACAAGGAATACCGGAACTACTTCGAGAAGGACCGTGCCCTGGTGCGGCGCTTCCAGAAGATCGACGTGACCGAGCCCAGCGTCGACGACGCGGTGAAGATCCTGCGCGGCCTGAAGCCCTATTACGAAGAGCATCACGGCGTACGCTTCACCCACGAGGCGATCCGCACGGCGGTCGAACTCTCGGCCCGCTACATGCACGACCGCAAGCTGCCGGACAAGGCGATCGACGTGATCGACGAGGCTGGCGCCTCGCAGCAGCTGCTACCGGAGAACCGCCGCAAGAAGAGCCTGATCTCCAAGGACGTCGAGGCGGTGGTCGCCAAGATGGCGCGCATCCCGCCCAAGCAGGTAAGTCAGGACGACAAGCAGTCGCTGCAGAACCTGGAGCGCGATCTGAAGTCCATGGTGTTCGGCCAGGACCAGGCGATCGAGGCGCTCTCGGCGGCGATCAAGCTCTCCCGCGCCGGCTTGCGCGACGGCGAGAAGCCGATCGGCTGCTACCTCTTCTCCGGCCCGACCGGGGTCGGCAAGACCGAGGTGGCGCGTCAGCTCTCCAACTCGCTCGGCATTCACATCACCCGCTTCGACATGTCGGAGTACATGGAGCGCCATTCCGTCTCGCGCCTGATCGGTGCGCCGCCGGGCTATGTCGGCTTCGACCAGGGCGGCTTGCTGACCGACGCCATCGACCAGCATCCCCACTCGGTGCTGCTGCTGGACGAGATCGAGAAGGCGCATCCCGACCTCTTCAACGTGCTCCTGCAGGTTATGGACTACGGCAAACTGACCGACCACAACGGCAAGCAGGTCGACTTCCGCAACGTGATCCTGATCATGACCACGAATGCCGGCGCTGCGGAACTCGCCAAGCCCGCCATGGGCTTCTCGCGCGAGCTCCGCGTCGGCGACAGCGAGGAGGCGATCACCCGCACCTTCACCCCGGAGTTCCGCAACCGCCTGGACGCGATCGTGCCCTTCCGCCACCTGACGCCGGAGATCATCGCTCAGGTGGTCGACAAGTTCGTGCTGCAGCTGGAGGCGCAGCTGGCCGACCGCAAGGTGACCATCGAGCTGACCGAGAAGGCCCGCAAGTGGCTGGCCAAGCGCGGCTACGACCCGATCATGGGCGCGCGTCCGCTCGCCCGGGTGATCCAGGAGCACATCAAGCAGGCGCTGGCCGAAGAGCTTTTGTTCGGTCATCTGACCAAGGGCGGCGTGGTCCGCGTCGACATCGAGGACGACCTGCCGGTCTTCACCTACCCCGAGACCATCAAGGCGCTGCCGGTGCCGAAGGGGGCCTCGGGCCGCAAGGGCAAGGGCTCGAAGGACGGTGGCGAGGGGGAGACCCGCAAACCGGAGACGGTGGAGTAGGGGGCCGCCACGCTCCGCTCAAGCGGGTGGAGGCAGGATGAGCGAAAGCGGCATTTCACTGGAACGGGACGGCAGGGTGCTGGCCCGCTCCTTCGAGGCGGTGAACGCCGCCCTGGTCAGTGACGGGATTCGGGCTTGGCCGGCCGATCTCAGCGCGGCGCCGGCAGGCATCCGCGCCCTGCTCGCCAGGCAGACCCTGACCGAGGCGGAGAATGCAGAGGTCAAGGCACATTTCCTGCTGCCGCGTGCGCGCATCCTGCAGGTGATCGCCGATGCCGGCCGCGAACCCAATCTTCCGGACGGTGGTGCCTTGAATAGCTACTGCATCGAGACGGAGATCCACTATCCGCGGCTGCACGTCATCGATCCGGCACTGGACTACAGCGGCTTCTTCCCCTTCCACGGCAATCTCGGGGCCGAGAGCGGCACCGACGAAATCGGCTATGTGCTGAGCGGCCAGGGTATGACCGATCGCTTCCGCCTGGCCAATGGCGATGTCGTGGTCTTGACCTTGATCTGCCAGAGTCCGGTCCAAGGCTGGCTCTTCACCTTCGACCGTGGCGTCCCACACGGCGGCATCCTGCAAGACACGGACCCAGGCACGAAAGTCTTGGTGCATGCGATCGGGCCTGCACGCCTCAATTGCCACTAATTTGATTGAAGGCTTGTCCAGACTGCGTCAATTGGATTGAGACGGCAGCGTTCGAACCTTAACGACCTTTCGGTGAGCAAAGAAAAGACAATTTGTACGGCGATACAGGCAATGATACCTATTTGAGTGGTAGCGGTGATGCCGATAGAATTTTCGGTGACGATGGCGATGACAGCCATGGCTCGGGCGAACAGGGGAACGATTCGCTCTTTGGCAGCCAAGGGGAGGATAGATTCTTTTTTTGGTGGCAGCGGTGCCGATCATCTTTATGGAGGGACGGGAAGCGAGGTGAGCCTGTATGGGGGCAGCGGTGACGATAGGCTTGTGGCAGGCAGCGGGGCAGACACATCTCTGAATGGTGACGATGGGCTTTTCGGCGGTGACGGGTTTGATGGTTTTTTCTTTGGCGGTCAGGATAATGATTCTCTTTTTGGCGGCAGTGGTGCGGACAGTCTCTATGGAGGGGAGGGGGGTCGACAGAGGTGGCTCGGGAAACCTGGACAGGTGAGTTAAGCGGTGTTTTCGTGTGAGATCGGCCTGATAGCCGAGAGCGAGGAGAGATCGTGGCAAGACGCCCGCGCCGGAACCCCAGTCCAGCATCCAAGGCGAGAGGACGCTGGCCGAGTGAGCCCGGCAGTTTGACGTACACCCCAACCAGATCACCCAGTGGCGCCGGCAGTTGTTGGGTGGCGCTGCCGGTGTGTTCGGCGACACCGCCAAGGCCGAGACGGTACCGGCGGTGGATGTGAAGACTCTTGTGCGAAGATTGGCGGGCTGATGTTAGAGAAGGATTTTTGTCCGCAGCGCTCGGCAAGGCCGGTCTGTTGGCGCGCGCAAGGCGATGATTGAGCGTGACGACAGACTGAGCATCAGCCGTCAGGTACAGCGGCTCGGCCTCAGCCGAGGTAGCGTCTCCTATCTGCTGCGCCCGGCCTCGCAGACCGATCTCGCGCTTATGCGCCGCCTCGACGCGGACCATTTCCGCCGGCTGACCGCCGAGCGCGTCGTCACCCGCTTCGAGCGAGGCCGCCCCATCCGCTCCCGGCACCCAAGCGCGACGGCGAGCGCAACGAGGCCCTCGACACTTTCGTCCAGGCCCACGCCGCCCTGCACGGCCTGATCGGCATGGGGCTCAGGCTGAACAAGGAGGTGGAGGGGGTGGGCGCGGCACCCGTGCGGCCCGCGCATGGGGCGATCCGGCCGGCATGGATGGGGTGATCGAAGATTGACCGTCCCAGCCGATTGTGACCATTCTGACCATAATTCAGGAGGAACCCATGAAGGCCGTGTCTGCCCGCAAGGCCAAGCATCACTTCGGCCAGCTGATCGACGAGGCGCGGGCAGAGCCTGTGGTGGTCGAGAAGCATGGGCGCCCAGTGATCGTCGTCCTTGCGGTCGAGGAATACCAACGGCTGACCGGCGTGACCGTGGAACCCTCCAGCAAGAAACGAGAGGACGAGCGATAGCGCATGCCGATACTGAACTGGCTGACACGAGACGAGGACATCCGAACGGCGCAGCGCGTGCCCTATCGCCTGCTTGAGGAGGTCCCGAACCTGTCGGTGGGTGACGGCGGTGCCGGGAACATGCTGATCCAGGGCGACAACCTCGAGGCGCTGAAGGCGCTGCTGCCCTATGCTGGTCGGGTGAAATGCATCTACATCGACCCGCCCTACAACACCGGCGCTGCATTCGAGCACTACGACGACAATCTGGAAAACAGCATCTGGCTCGGCACGATTTGGCCGCGCCTGGAGTTGTTGCGTGATCTGCTCGCTGAGGATGGCTCTTTGTGGGTCAACATTGATGATCGTCAGGGACACTATCTCAAAGTCATTCTTGACGAGGTTTTTAGGCGCTCGCGATTTGTCGCGAATGTCGTGTGGCAGAAAAGAACTTCACGAGAGAACCGCAAGGCGATTGGTTCGGCCCATGACCATATCCTCGTTTACGCTCCCGCCGGCGCGCAGGATTGGAAGAAGTATCGGAACCTCCTGCCCGACAGCGACAAGGGATACTCAAACCCCGACGAGGATTCGAAGGGACCTTGGAGATCCATCCCATTTAGCGCTCAGGGCTTCCGCGCCAATCAGATGTACAAGATCACCACGCCAACTGGCGATGCCCTTGACCCCCCAAAAGGTCGCTGCTGGGGTGCCACGGAGCCGGAGTTTCTTCGCCTGCGCGACATTGAGGGGCGCGTATACTTCCCGAAGAACGGCCGAGGTCGCCCAAGGATCAAGAAGTATCAGTTCGAAGAAAGCGGGTTGGCGCCCATGACGTGGTGGACCGCAGCAGATTTTGGTGACAACCAGCAGGCGAAGAAAAAGATCTTGGAACTCTTCAACGACGAAGACGCATTCGACACACCGAAACCAGAGAAGCTCATCGAGCGAATTTTGCACATCGCTACGAACCCGGGTGATCTAGAGCACATTCATTTTATGAAGTGTCATAGCCTGCTGGTGCGAAATCGTTTGCGCACTCTTGCGGCTCGAACAGACCGATGATGTCGCCCACGGTATTCCAGAGGGTGCTGACGGTTCTTTTGGCCTTTGCGCGGATCAGTGATTTGAGCTTGGCGAATGCCATCTCGATTGGGTTGAAGTCGGGACTGTAGGGCGGCAGATATGTGAGGGTGGCGCCTGTGACCTCGATGAACTGGCGGACGCCGGCGGCCTTGTACGCCGGCAAGTCATCCATGATCACGACATCTCCGGGATTAAGGGTCGGCGCCAGCGCTTGCTCGATATAGTCAAGAAAAGCGACGCCATTCATGGCGCCGTCGAGCACCGTCGGCGCGGTCATTCCGGTCAGCCGGAGCGCACCGGTAAAGGTGGTTATCTTCCAATGCCCATGGGGGATGCCCGCGCGACAGCGCTCGCCCCGCCTGGAACGCCCAGGCAGCCGCGCCATCTTCGTCGACAGGCCCGTCTCGTCGATGAAGACCAGCCTGGCCGGATCGAAGTCGAGTTGGCTGTCAAACCAGGCCTGGCGCTTTCTCAAGACCTCCGGCCGCTCCTGCTCCAATGCGTGCGCGGTTTTTTTGTACGTGAAACCACACCTGCGCAACCAGTTGTTCAGCGCGCGCCGGCCAATCCGGACGGATGACGTCGCGCTCGTCCGCGAGGCGCGCCACCACCTCATTGAGCGTGATGTCCTTGTCAGTCTCAATCAGGCCCACGATGAAGCCTTCATGCCCCTCAAGGCTCGACCTGCGTCGACGACCGGTCGGTCGCGGCCCACCTCACCAGCTTTGGCCCGCGATATCCAGCGGATCGCGGTCGATGGCGCCACACCGAACCGCGCCGCAGCACCACGCGCCGACAGGCCCGCCTGTGATGCCTTCAAAACACGAACCCGCAGATCGCCACTCAATGCTCGCCCCATCCAAGACCTCCTTGTCTGGAGACCTTCAATCAGACTTGCATCATCCCGTCGCATCACAATCGATTCAGTGATTGGTGCATCTGCTCTAGCGCAGCGGCTTGCATCCGGCACTGAGCCCCGTCGGCGCTATCGCAAAGCGCAAGATGCAGCGGTCTTGGCGCCGGTGCGGCCGCTGGTCGATGCCCGACCGAGCTCCGGCTACCGCCGTATCACCGCACTGCTGAACCGCGATCGGGCCGCCCGGGGCGAAACGCCCTTCAATCACAAGCGCATCTATCGGATCATGAAGCACCATGACCTGCTGTTGGAGAAGCACTCCGGCACGCGGCCGGGACGTTGTCGCGACGGTAAGGTCGTGGTCATGCGCTCCAACTTGCGCCGGTGTTCGGATGGCCTGGAGTTCACCTGCCGGAACGGCGAGGTGGTTCGGGCGGCCTTTGTCATCGACGCCCATGACCGTGAAATCGTCGCTTGGAAGGCGCTGACTGGGGCTGGGATTTCGGGCTCGGGGACGTGCGCGACATGCTGCTCGAAGCCGTCGAGGGCCGGTTTGGCGGCCTCCAGGCGCCGCAGAGGTCGAGTTCCTGGCCGACAATGGCTCACCCCTACACGACACTGGAAACACGCTGCTTTGGCCTACCCAGCTGGGCCTGCTGCCCTGCTTCCGCCACTACTTCCACACGGTCTGCTCGGAGACCCCGTACCGCTCGGCCAGGGCCCAAGCCGGCTCGTCGCTCGCCTGGATCGCCGCCCGCACCTTCGGCGTCGTCGTCGCCTGCTTGTGAAGAGAGATCAGCATGCTCGTCCTCCGTCCCGAACCCCGCCCAGGATGGAGCGTGCCACGAACAGCGCCCGCCGGCGAGGGTCTATGTGATCATCCGGGACGGAACAGTAATGGGAGAGGCGGGCGCGCCTGCCCACCTCTCCCACTGAGGCGTTATACCTCGTCGCGGCGCCACCGCCTCTTGTCATCGAGCCGGCGATGTTCCAAGTGTGGCCGGGCGCAATCGACAATGACGGCCCCTTTCAAAAAGGGGCTTTCGGCGTCCAGTCCGGCGGCCCAACTCTGAGCTCCGGCAATCTCCTCGGCCCATAGATGCCAGCCGCCGCCCGCGAAGGGTGACCAGACGGCATACCCGCGGTCGAGCGGGAAGCGCGTGACGCGCTTCCCGTCGATGACTATGGCGACCGCCTCCTCTGCCGGATGAATCTCTGCGCGCGGCGCAACAAGATCGAGCACGTCGCTTGCGGCAGCGCTGGCGATGGCGGAGCCTCGCGGCACGAGTTGAATTTCAAGGTCGCAGGGCGCCCCTTCCCAAACCTTGGCGATCACGGTCCAGTGCGCCTCGGCGCTCGGCCAGCCGAGCGCTCGCGCTTCGTGATTGTCAGCGCAGAAGCGGATTTCGACGACGCCATCTTCGGCGGCATCCTCGATAAGCTCAAGCGCCTGCTCAGCCGCCTCTCTCTGGTGATCGAGAAGATCGCGAATCTGGTTCATGGCTATTTCCGGAACTGCATTGCGCCCAGACGTCCAGAATTTCACCGTTGGGGGCCGCACGCCATGGAATGCGGCGGCCTCCCTGTTCGTGAGGCCTGCCAGACGCAGCAGTGTGGAGTAGAGCGTCATACTTGTCTCTTTATCCTTTGGCTCAGTTTACAAAGGGTCATGCCTAGCTGAGAGGGTGTTCTCTAGGGTAGCGTAGCAAGAGCTTTGGCTTGTCGAAAGCCCGATGATTGTAGCGCCACTCAGTTTCTTTGAGATGCAAATGGAAGGTGTGTTTGGGCAAGCCCTTGAGCTTTGCCAGCCGCACCTTGGCCATGCCCTAAAATCCCTCGATAGCGTTGATGTGAACGCGGCCACGCGCGAATTCGTCTTTCGAACGGTCGATGCGGAAGTGGCCATAGCCGAGGTCGACGAGCCCGTTTTGTAGCCGCGCCCGCCATCCGAGTCGACCACGCTCTCTGGGTCCACCCGGCCCCGAACGGGGGATGTCCCGTTTGATGTTGAAACTCGTCTGAGTGCCGCTGCTTGATGTGAGGTTGTGCGGCGTCCTTGATCTGGTCAAGCAGGTGCTTTTGGCGTTGCCCGATGAGAGCCTGCTTGAGAATGGGCAGTTGCTTGTAAGCCTTGATGCGCCGGAAGCCCTTCTTGGCTTCGAACATGCCCGCCGCGGTCCAGCGTAGGGCCATCTTGGCATCTCGCCAGGGCTTCACGTTTCGGCAGACCTGCCGGATGACGCTGTTCATGGACTCGATGATATTGGTGCTGGCGAGCGACCGGCGCAATTCAAGCGGCAAGCCGCGCCTGACCCCTGTCAGGATTTCGTCGAGACCTTCGAGGATCGATCGGGACACATCCGGCGCTTCCTGCTCGAAGCGCCGCGCCAGATTACGCATCGGGCGTTCGGCCTTGTCGGCATCGTCCAGCTCCCAAGCCTGCTGCAAGGTGCATCGCACGGCGGCAGGGTGCCTGGGCGCAAGCCGGTCGGTGATGTTGCGTGCCTTGTGGATTTGGCAGCGCTGGATGGGGATATCCGCGCCGAAGGTCCGCCGCAGAGCTTTACCGAGAGCCTTGGCACCATCCACGATGAAGAGGTAGCAGTCTGCGGGGTCGAGCCCGCGCTCGATTGGATCGTCGAGCAAGGCCTGTAGGGTTGCGGCATTCTCCGTGGCCCCGTCAATGACGACCAAGGGGTGTTTTTGCCCGGAAACCTCAACGCCGACAGCCCCGATCGTCAACAGGCGGTCGTCCAGATGTAGCCCGTCGATCTGGATCGCAACGAGGTCCAGTTCCGATGGATCGGACCCCATCCACTCTTCGAATGTGGCCTGCGTCAGCGCTTTGAACCGTCGCGAGACCGCAGATCTGGACAGGCCGCTGCCCGCGTCCGCCGGAACGCCGGCCTCGGGCAGCCGAATGGCGCGGCAAAACTTGCGCGGGGCCACATTCATCACCATCAGGTCCATGGCCCACCGGTCGAGAAACCCTGTGGCCGAAATCTCTTCCCAACTCGGCAAGGGCATTGCCTTGCCCGTGCCCTGGCTGCGCACCCGAGGGCGATCCACGGCGCTCTTGCCGCCGTGAAAGCCAACCTGCGCTTCCGAATGGCCCCAACTTTAGCTGGGCTTCTCAGGTGAATGCTTGTAGCGCTCACCGGCAAGCCGTGTCACGTCCTCGTTCAGCAGTCGGGTCAGGCTTTCCATGCCTGCCATCGGACAGCATTGCTCGAAGCTCTCCCTCACAGCTTCAAACGCTTCATCGACAAGCGAAGGCGCAGTCGGCGCTGTGGCCAGAGCAAGGGAGGATGTGGTCGTCTTCATGGTGTTGCTTCCTTCTTCGGTTCAAGCACACCGAGCCCGAGGCTCATTGGAAGCAACGCCACACTAATTCAAAGATTCAACATCAAACGGGACATTCCCTATCTGCCTCTCGATGAGGTTGATGCACAGCATTTTGTCGCCATGGAAGCACAGCCAAACACACCAAGGCAGGTCATTGCCGGAGATCGGACATGGATAGTTGTCGGTGAGCCGCTCGAACCAAACTTGCTTGTCGACACCAGAAAGGTGGAGTTCGAATGGACCGACAAGAAGTTGGATTACGACAAGCTCTATCCGTCGTGGCCAGAATTGATACGCTGATCTGATTGCCCGCGGTCCTCATCATCTTCCAAAATCCGATGCTTGGTCCCTTCCAGATCTTCGAACTGGCCGCTGCGCAAAGCCCAAAGGAAGCCCGCGAGGCCGGGCCCGCCCAGGATCAGGGCCGCCGGGATCAGATAGATCAGCGCGTTCATACGGCTGCCGCCCCTAGTGCATTGGTGGTGACCACTAGCGAGGAACAGGACATGAAGACTGCGGCCAGCAAGGGCGTGATCTCGCCGGCCATCGCCAAGGGCACGGCCACCAGATTGTAGCCGATGGCGATCGAGAAGTTCTGCAGCACCAGGCGACGCGAGCGGCGTGCCAGCGCGATGGCTTCCGGCACCGGCGCCAAGGCATCGCCCTGGAACAGCAGGTCGACGGCCACCTGACTGGCCTCGCTGGCGGCCGCAGGTGAAAGCGAGGCGTAGGCTGTAGCCAGGGCCGGCGCGTCGTTCAGACCATCGTCCACCGGCCACCCGGCGACCCTGTGCGGCAAGATTCTGCAGGCGCGCACTCTTCTCCGCCGGATCGATCCCGGCTTGCCAGCTTGAAATACCCAGCCGCAGCGCCACATCGGCAACCACGGCCGGGCGGTCGCCGGAGAGAATTTCCAGGCTGAGACCCTGAGCTTTCAAAGCCGCCATCGCCTCGGTTGCATCCAGCCGCAAGGCGTCGTGAAAACGGAAACAGACCAAGCGCCCGTCGAGGTGCCTCAACCAGAGCAGACTCTCCGCACCAGCCTTGATGTCTTCGACATCCACATGCGCCGACGAGCCCAAGCGTAGTTCTCCGCCGGCAGTCTTGGCGATCAGACCCGCACCCGGAACCTCGGTCACCGCGGCTCGCAAGAGAGGTACGGGTCCGGCCGCCTGTGCCAAGGCCGTGGCCAGAGGATGGCGGCTGGCGACAGCCATGCCGGCGGCGACCTGCGGATCGCGCGGTGCCACGGCATCGCGGTTCAGCAGCAGCGGCCGGCCCAAGGTCAAGGTGCCTGTCTTGTCGAAGACGAGATGCTCGACCTCGGCCAAGCGCTCCAGGGCATCACCGTTCTTGACCAGAATGCTGGCGCGCAGCAGGCGACCGACGGCGGTAGACCTGCACCGCCGGCACCGCTAGGCCCAGCGCACAGGGGCAAGTCACGATCAGCACGGCGATGGCGTTCATCAAGGCCGCCTGCCAGGCCGCACCCAGGCTCATTGAGAGCGCGAAAGTGGCCAAGGCCAGGATGTGGACCGCCGGCGCGTAGATCCGCGCCGCCCGGTCGGCCAGGCGGACGTAGCGGGCCCGGCCTTGTTCGGCCGCCTCGACCAGGCGCAGAACCTCCGATAGCAGAGTCCGCTCGCCCGAGGCCGTGACCCGCACCAGCAGGCCGCCGTCGAGGTTGAGGGTCCCGGCATGCACCTTGCAGTCCGGCCCCACCGTCTGCGGCAAGCTCTCGCCGGTGATCGCCGAGACGTCCAAGGTGGCGCGGCCCTCGACCACATGTCCGTCCGCCGGCAGGTGCTCGCCGGGCGCCACCAGAAAGACCTCGCCCGGTCGCAGGCTGCCGGCCGCCCGTCGCTCGCGCCCGCCACAGGGCTTCACCACCAGGGCGCTGTCGACTTCAAGGCTAGCAGGTTTCTCCGCTGCCGAGCGGGCCCGGGCACGCATCATGCGATCCAGCAAACGCCCGATCAGCAGGGTCACGGCGGCGTCGAAATAGGCCTCCTGGCCGCCACGCATGGTCTCGAAAAGGCTCATGGCCGTTGCCAGAGTGACGGCGAGGGAGATCGGCATGTCCATGTTGATGCGCCCGGCACTCAAGGCCGAAGCAGCCGAGCGGAAGAAGGGCCGGCCGGCATAGGCCACGGCCGGCAGTGCGATCAATGCCGAGATCCAATGCAGCAGATCCCGCGTTGCCGGACCCATGTCGCCCCAGAGCCCGTTCCAGACCGACACCGAGAGCAGCATTACATTGCCGGCAGCGAAACCGGCCACGGCCAGGCAGCGCAGCAGGAAGCGGCGCTCCTCCGCATCGCGGGCCTCCATGCGCCCGACCTGAAAGGGCGCCAAGCGGTAGCCCAGCTCCAGCACCGGTCTCAACAAAGTGGCCAGATCCGTCGCCTCCGCCTGCCAGACCAGCCGCAGACGCCTGGTGGTAAGATTGACCCTGCCCTCCTGCAGTCCCGGCAGACCCTCCAAGGCACGCTCGATCTTGGGCACGCAGCCCGCGCACTCCAGGTTCTCGATCACCAGCACCAGGCGTTTCAGCCCATCCGATAGGGTCTCGATGGCCTCCGCAGAGGCTGCCGCCAAGGCTGCGATCCAGTCGGACAAATCCGGTGCCGCGACCGGCGCACAGCAGGCTGCCGACAGGTCTCGCTCTCGCTCGATCTCGAACTGCTCGATCATCGCCTAGTCGATCCAGAGGCGAGTGCGGGTCTCGAAGGGCGTGCCGTCGGCGGCACTGCCGCTGATCACCAGATCCCAGTTGCCGCTCTGCGGCAGGTCGAGCGGCACCAGGTAGCGTTCGGGCGCAGCCTCCACCATCGGACGAGTCCGGTCCTGTTCGTCATTGGTCGGGCGCAGGAAGGATGCCTGCAAGACGAGGCCCCGCAGCGGCGCACCCTCAGCATCGCTCAGGCTAAGCGCCAGGCGCCCGGGCTCCTGCGTGACCTGACCCTGCCAACCCAGTGCGCGCTGAGTGGCTGCTGCTTAAAATCTCTGGTTGTACGTGATACTCTCTTGATAGGCGGTCTTGCTGATGACCCCGGTGAAAGTATTCAAGGCGAGCCAGATGAAGATGGCGTTGGCCACCATCATCACCCCGAAGAAGCCGAGTAGCCAATAGAGCAGATGCCGGCCGGTAAAGGGTCGCGGGGTCAGCGTGGGGTGGAGACTCGCCATGGATCAGGGTCCCTTGAAGATCGTCGCGACCGAGTTCGCCTAGCCTGCTTCGTCGGTCAGGATCAAGTCTATGTCGGTCAACGGCCCAGGCAAAGCGACGGCCGGTGCGGCGATGAAGATGCGGGAGGAGAGGATGCTGTCGCGCGGTGCATCGACCTCCGGTGTATCACTGGCCCCCAGGACTGTGATCGTTGCATCCGGCAAGCCCTCGACGGAGAGGCGATAGCGGTGCGCTACGTTGGTCTTGTTGATCACCTTCAAGGTGTAGCCGTTGCGGATGTCGCCATTCGAGAGGGTGACGAAGAGGGGATTGCGATCTGGCATCAGGTTCAGATCCAGACTGGTGCGGCTGACCAGGCTGATCAGCATGATCACCGAGACCAGGACGATCAGGCCGCGTGGCCTGCCGATCTTGTCCATCACCGAATCGCAAGCATCGATGCAGAGCGCACAGGAAATGCACTCCAGCTGCATGCCGTCGCGAATATCGATCCCCATGGGGCAGACGGCGATGCACTGCTTGCAGTCGACGCAGTCGCCATAGATGGACTGCAGCCTGCCTTTCTTCAGCGGCCCGCGCGGTTTGCCGCGGAAGTCTCGATAGGTGACGATCAGGGAGTCTTCGTCGAAGAGCGCGGCCTGAATGCGTGGTCAGGGGCACATGTAGGTGCAGACCTGCTCGCGCATATGCCCGCCCAGCCAATAGGTCGTGAAGGTCAAACCGCCGATGGAGGCATAGGCCACGATGTGCGCGTCAAAGCTGAGCAGATCCGCCGTCAAAGTCGGCGCATCGGCGAAATAGAAGACCCAAGCACCGCCGGTGACCAAGCCGATCAGGATCCAGACCGCATGCTTGGCGCTCTTGCGTCAGAGCTTGTCCAGGCTCCAGGGCTTCTTGTCCAGGCGGATGCGGGCCGAGCGGTCGCCCTCGATCAGCCGCTCGACATAGATAAAGAGATCGGTCCAGATGGTTTGCGGGCAACTGTATCCGCACCAGACCCGCCCGGCGAGCGCCGTCACCAGGAACAGCGCCAAGGCGCCGAGGATCAGCAGGCCGGTCAGGAAGTAGACCTCCTGCGGCCAGATCTCCAGCCAGAAGAAGTAGAAGCGCCGGGTCGGCAGATCCAGTAACACCGCCTGATCGGGCTGGCCCGGACCGCGATCCCAGCGGATCCAGGGCAGCAGATAGTAGATCGCCAAGGTCACGATCAGCACGATCCACTTGATCCGTCGCCAGTAGCCGCGGGCCAGTTTGGGATCAGCCTCGGTCGCAGCCGCGGCGACGCTCCAGCTTCAGCTTCGGCTCTAGCTCGACCATTTCGCTCCCGCCGGCCTGGCGCTACTGACCGCCACCCAGAGAATGGACATAGACGGTCAAAAGCTTGATGGTATCGTCGCTGAGGCGGTCGTCCCAGGCCGGCATCATGCCGGCACGGCCATAGGTCAGACTCTCGATGATCACCGCCTTGCTGCCGCCATAGAGCCAAATGGAATCGATCAGATTGGGGGCGCCCAAGGTGATGTCGCCGACACCGCCCTCCTGATGGCAGGCCACGCACTGCTCCTCGAAGATTACCTTGCCCTTCTCCACCGTCTCAGCCTGTTCCGACCGACCGGACAGCGACAGTACGTACTCCGCCACCTCGTCGATCTCCTCGCGCGAGAGTACGCCATCGCGGCCGTAAGCCATCGCGGCCGTAAGCCATCATCACATTCTGCCGAGACTCCGCGTTGGCATTGCGGATGCCGTACTTGACGGTCTGATAGATGTCGTCGAGGGTGCCGCCCCAAATCCAGCCGTCGTCGTTCAGGTTGGGATAGCCGAGGCCACCCTGGGCACCCTGCCCATGGCACTGCGAACAGTTGACCGCGAAGGTCGAACGCCCGCCGGCCTGCACGAAGCCTGCCAGTGCCGGATCCCTCTGGATCTGCTCCAGGCTCTCGCCCGAAATTTTCTGCATATAGAGCTTCTGCTCGGCCGCGGCCGTGGCCATCGAGCGCTCCAGAGAGGCCCGGCTGGACCAGTCCAAGATGTCGTGCGTATAGCCGTTGATCAGCGGGATCGCCGGCATTAAGATCATGTAGATGACGGCCCAGATCACGCAGAGGTAGAAGGAAACGATCCACCAGCGCGGCAAGGAATTGTTCAGCTTTTTGATGCCATCCCACTCGTGTCCGGTGGTCTCGACGCCGCTGATCTCGTCCTTTTCGGGGGTTCCGGCCATGGCGTTCTACTCCTCGTCCAGGGGCATCTTGGCGGCGCGGCGGAACTTGTCGCGATTACGCGGCCAGAAGGCATAGGCGATGACACCGGCGAAGAGGGAGATGAAGAGGATCAACCCAATCGTCGGCGCGATCGAGGAAACGGTTTCGTAAGTCATTGTCCGCTCCCCCTATCTCAGGTTTTCCGAGGCGTCATAGACGCTGAAGTCGACCAGTGTGCCCAGCATCTGCAAGTAGGCGACCATTGCGTCCATCTCGCTGACCACGGCCGGGTTGCCGTCGAAATCGGCGACCACGGCCTTGGGATAGCGCTCCTCGATATCGAAGGCACCGTCACGCTCCGGATCGCTCTGCGCCATCAGGTCGATGTGCGCGTTCTCGATCATCTCGTCACTGTAGGGCACGCCCAAAGCCCGGTGCGTGCGCAACTCCTCTTCGATGTCGTCGAACTTCAGGCGATAGCGTTGTAGATGCCCATGGGCCGGCATGATCGATTCCGGCACCACCGAGCGCGGGTCGATCATATGCGCTACATGCCAGTCGTTGAAGTAGCGCCCGCCGACCCGGGCCAGATCCGGCCCGGTTCGCTTGGAGCCCCACTGGAAGGGATGGCCGTACATCGATTCCGCCGCCAGCGAGTAAGGCCCGTAACGCTCGACCTCGTCACGCAGCGGCCGCACCATCTGGCTGTGGCAGTTGTAGCAGCCCTCGCGGATGTAGATGTCCCGGCCCTTCAGCTCCAAGGGCGAGTAGGGGCGCACCCCTGCTACCTTCTCCACCGTGCTCTCCAGATAGAAGAGCGGTGCGATTTCGACCAGGCCGCCGATGGCGACGGTGACTAGGATGCCAACGGTCAGCACCAGCGAGTGCTTTTCGAAGACTTCGTGCTTCAGTCCCATTGATCCAGCCCCCCTACTCTGCAGGTGCCACATGCGTGACGGCGGGTCGGGCGGCCGGTAGGGCCTCCTCCGCCTGATCGCCGCGTGCCGTGCGCCAGAGGTTGTAGGCCATGATCACCGCCCCCAAGAGATAGAGCAGACCGCCGACCGCGCGAATGATATTGAAGGGATGCTTCACCTCGACGGTCTCGATGAAGGAGTACTCTAGGAAGCCCTGAGCGTCATAGGCGCGCCACATCAAGCCCTCCATGATGCCGGAGACCCACATGGCGGTGATGTAGAGCAGGATGCCGATGGTCGCGATCCAGAAGTGCCAGTTGACCAGCTTCAAGGAGTAGAGCTGCTGGCGCCCCCACATCACCGGCGTCAGGTAGTAGAGCGCGGCGAAGGAGATCATGCCGACCCAGCCGAGCGCACCGGAGTGCACATGGCCGATGGTCCAGTCGGTGTAGTGGCTGAGCGAGTTCACCGCCTTAATCGACATGACCGGGCCTTCGAAGGTGCTCATGCCGTAGAAGGCGATCGCCAGCACGAACATGCGAATGACCGGGTCGGTGCGCAGCTTGTCCCAGGCGCCCGAGAGCGTCATCAGGCCGTTGATCATGCCGCCCCACGACGGCATCCACAGCATGATCGAGAAGGCCATGCCCAGGGTCTGAGCCCAGTCGGGTAGAGCGGTGTAGTGCAAATGGTGTGGCCCGGCCCAGATATAGATGAAGATCAGCGACCAGAAGTGCACGATCGAGAGACGATAGCTGTAGACCGGTCGCTCGGCGCGTTTGGGCACTTAGTAGTACATGATCGCCAGGAAGCCGGCGGTCAGGAAGAATCCGACCGCATTGTGGCCGTACCACCACTGGGTAAGCGCGTCCTGCACGCCAGCGAAGGCCTGCACCGACTTGGTGCCGAAGAAGGAGATCGGCAGCGCCAGATTGTTCACGATGTGCAGCATCGCCACGGTGACGACGAAGGCCAGGTAGAACCAGTTGGCGACGTAGATGTACGGCTCTTCGCGCTTCCAGAGCGTGCCCAGGAAGACAAGCAGGTAGACCACCCAGACCAGGGTCAGCCAGAGATCGAGGTACCCACTCGGGCTCGGCATATTCTTTCGACTGAGTAACGCCCAGGACATAGCCCGAAGCGGCGATGACGATGAAGAGGTTGTAGCCCCAGAAGACGAACCAGCCGGCATGGCCGCCGGCCAAGCGTGCCTTGCAGGTACGCTGCACCACGTGGAATGAGGTCGCAATCAGCACGTTGCCGCCGAAGGCGAAGATGACGGCCGAGGTGTGCAGCGGCCTGAGGCGCCCGAAGGTGGTCCAGGGCAGATCCAGGTTGAGCCAGGGGAAGACCAGTTGCCAAGCGATGAAGTCGCCGGCCAAGAGTCCGACCACACCCCAGAACATGGAGGCGATCATGCCGGCGCGGATCACGCCATCCATATCGGTGACGCCGGGTCCGCGCTCGACCAAGGCATCCCTGGGCTCGTCGAATATTTTGGAGACCAGGGTGAAGATGCCGACGAGGGCAGCGAGCATGAAGAGATGGCCATGGAATTCCATGGCGCCGTCCTTGGCCTTGGCGGCGAGGGAAAGCCCCATCAGCCCGCTTATGGCCAGGAGCCCGATGAGCAGCGGATTGCCGTGCGACGGCCGCCCCGGTTTTCCTCCGGCCTGCGGCTGG
Organism: Rhodospirillales bacterium; assembly: GCA_965202755.1. Lineage (GTDB taxonomy): Bacteria > Pseudomonadota > Alphaproteobacteria > Kiloniellales > JACOMY01 > JACOMY01. The sequence continues at coordinate 123,747 of CBDBCL010000008.1, forward strand.
CCAATGTTGTGTCGATCTGTCCTGTCTGTTGTCTGCCCCCTTACCTGGCGGCCTTGCTTAGGCGGCAGACGCCAAGCGGCCCAACGGGGTCCGGCTCCAGCCTGCCAATTGCGTCCGAACTGTGGCGAGGCCACGCCGGCGGCATATTGATTTGAATCAAGTTGGCACAGATTCTTGTGCAGTGCAACATTATCCGGGGGTATGTGTGATTTTGGCTTGAACGGGCCTGCCGAATGTGCTCTTGACAGCCGGTTTGGCCATCACCATAGTCCCGCTCTCGCGCGGCGCCGGATCAGGTCTCGTGCGTTTCCAGTTTGGGGCCGTAGCTCAGATGGGAGAGCGCCTCGTTCGCAATGAGGAGGGCAGGGGTTCGATTCCCCTCGGCTCCACCAAACCTCTCAGTTTCAAACCAATGTCGCCTCGGGTTTCATCTGGTCGCAAAGTACGAACTGGGTTCGAACCTCGTCTTGGGGGGGCACCAAACCCAGTCCGGCACCATCCATCCACATCTCCTGAATCCCGGACAATCTCACGGAAAAGGCCGAAAAATCGAGCTGTAGCCTCCACGATGATCCATGGTCGTGTGTGGATATCCGCGCCCCTGTGCGGAACGGAGCGTGGGATGCCTCTGAGGACAAGGCGAGTGGCTAGGGTGCCGCTCGGGCATCCTGTGAGAAATGGTATCGTACAGCCTTGCCATGCAACGAAGTCGAATGGTTCGATCGCAAGGTTCACGCCTCAAGCATTGCGTGAATCGACCCATCAGTTCATCGGTTTGGTGGTACGAAGGGTATCGAATCACGCTTCCTGTTACTGAATGAAACCCTAAGGATAAAGGCTCCGCCGGAGCCTGCAGCAGCCTCACCCAACGGCGATGAGGAGACTGCCAAGCAGAAGGCGGGCAAGACCCGCTACTGCTGTCCGGAGTACACAGCCTAAAGGCTTGAGCGAAAGCCGGCGGTACGCGCGTGTTCGGGGCGGAAGAGCCGGATGTGGAAGCGGCATCGCGGAGGTTTGGGACGACTGGGTTGGCTGGCATTTCAAGCGCCCTTGCGTGGGTCCAACTCTTTTCTTGCAATGAACCATAGTGTTGCAATAGGGTAGAAATGTCGCTGTCTGAGCAAAGCAGAAAGGTCGCACTGGTACTTAAGGGAGCCTAGCCTTATAGGGCGGCCATGATCCTGCTGATATCCCTCCAGCACTTCGAAATCGGCGAAGGTGCTCTGCGTGGGTACGAAACGTAGCGCCATCAGGCTGCCGCTGGCGTCATCGATGAAGACGAGCAGGCTACAAGAGGGGCCACGATCCTCGAACCAGCGGTGCTCGCTACCGTCGATCTGCACCCATTCACCAAGGCATTCCCGGCGACGGCAGGGCCGATGAAAGCTTCGTCGCCGCTTGCGTGACAGCCAGATCCCGGCTTCCGACATCCACTGTCGCAAGCTCTCTCGCGAGACCCTGACACCGTGGCGCTCCGCGAGCGTCTCGGCTGCCAAGGTCGGACCGAAGTCGGCATAGTTCTCCCGAACCAACGTCAGGGCATAGTCGCGCTCGGCGGCATGGATCTTGTTGTTCGGTGGCTTGCTGCGGGCCTCATGACGGATCGCCGCCACACCATCCTCACGAAATCGCTTGAGCAGCCTGTGAACCTGCCGGCGACTCAGCCCCAACACCAATGCAGCACCGCCTGCCGTCATTCGCCCCGAGACGACTTGGCTCAAAACCTCGATGCGATTCAGCGCGCGCTCATCACAACCCAGCCCTAAATCACAACACTTTGCCGCTATCCGATAGCGCAGGTGTCACCTTTCTGCTTCGCTCAACTGGGACATATTAACTTTGCACGTACATGATGCGTCCCTACATCTGGAATGGGATATCGATTTCGCGAACGAGGACATCCAGCAGGCGGCTAACCGGAATCAGCAGAGGCCTTCCTACCATCTGCAAGATTTGTTCCTCGACGACAGCCTCTTTGACTCCGCCGGCGAATAGGCTGTCCAGCTTCTGGAGATCGAAACGGTCGCGGAGTTCACGGTCGCGGCGGACAGCCTCAGCCCCCAAATCTATGCCAACAACAAGCTGTCGGTGCTCTATGCGTCGCGTGCCTTCAGTGACGAACTGATGAGCTGCTCAGCCCGCAGCGGCGAGTATCGTTTCGTGAGGCAGACCCAATGCGGTTGGATCGATTTCGGCGGCAGCAGATTCAATCAAGACCGCAATTCGCGAAGCACGGGCTTCTCGGAGACGAACTTTCGTTCGCCGGGGGGCCTAGTTCGAAGTGGCGCCCGACCTGCACCTCGGCGCCGGCGCGTCCTACACCTAGGCGTCGCTCGACATGGATTTCGGGCATAGCGATGGCAACAGCCTGCAGTTCGGCCTCGTTGGCAAGAAACGCTTCGGCCCGGCGCTGCTAGCAGCTTCGGTTTCCGGTGGTGCCGGCTGATGCGATTCCACCCGCAACCTCGCCACCGGCTCCTCGGTCAAGGGCAACCGGACCGTGTGGAGCGTCTCTGGCTAGGTGCGCGGCGCCTACACCTTCGAGCAGAAGAGTTGGTACGTCACGTCCCGCCTCGACCTGGGCATCGATTATGTTGGATCGAGCGACGTGAACGAAGGCGTTGCCAATATCTTCGGCCCTCAGGTGAACGGTAAGGGCAACACCTTCTTCTTACTGCAGCCGGCTATCGAGGTCGGCAGTGAGTTCGCCCTTTCCGATGGTTTGCTGCTTCGTTCCGACGCCACGGTGGGCCTCACCCAGTTTCTGTGCAGCGACCACATCGACGCTAAGGCCCGTTTCACCATGATGCCGTCCGCTGTGCCCGCCTTTACCGGCGAGGCTCAGCTGGACCACAGCTATCTGGATCTATCGGCAGGCCTGAAGGTGATCACCCTGTCGAACATCAGGCTGGGTACCCGCGGCTTGGCTAACCTCTTACAAAACACACAGACTTATGTGTGGCGTGCTCAGGGTGGCCGTCGCCTTCTGACGATCAGGCTGGCTGGGGGTAGAGATCGTCATACGGCTTTCAGCCAGCGATCCCAGTTGGGATCGCGCATGACGCTGCGGGCCCGCAAATGCTTCCAGACCCCATACTTGCAGAAGTCGAAGTCGAGGCTCGAAACCTGATTCTGCACCATGGCCCAAGTCGACCACTTCAGGTCGGCCAACGCCTTGTAGAGGGTGATCCGCGCGGTCGTCCGTTCTTCCACCTGCCCAAAATAGATCTCGACGACCTGTCGTTCGATCTCCGGCGGGAAGAACATCTCGCCGAACCAAACGGCGAGCTCGGCACAGCGATCGTTGTTGGAGGCGTACTCGAAGTCGACCAGGGTGACCTTGTCGTCGTCGTCGAGCAGGAAGTTCCCCGCCAAAGTATCGTTCATGCAGGGAACCAGGTCCAGTCCGGCTGCCTCCAAGGCGGAACGGGCCTCCCGGTACTTGGTATTCAGCCAGTCGAAGTCCTGGGGAAAGTGTCCGCCCAAGGCTCTCACTTGGCCGAGATGCTCGTCGATCATGTCGAAGAGGGTCTTTTGCAAGATGAGCGCGGCGCCTTGGTTGAAGGAGCGCAGCGCGCGGACGGCATTGCTCCGCACGCGTTCGTTCAGAAAGTCACCATTGGTGGAGGTCCTGAGCCCCTCGATGAAAACGAAGACCTCGATACCGCTGGTGGGGTCGAAGTGAATCACCTGGGGACCGACGCCGGCGGTGTGTGCCTTGACGCTGGCGTCGTGGGCAGCCTCGCGGTCGATGAACATTTCGGTGCCTTGGCCGGGAACCTTGACGAAGTAGGAACGCTGGTCCTGCGCGATGAACACCCGCCAGTTCGCGTTGCTGATGCCGCCGGCGACCGGCTCGTAGTCTGCGGTTTTGCCCTTCCACTGAGGGACCGACGCAATGGCGGCCTCGAGAACCTTTTCGGCTTCGTTTGCCGCCTGTCCCAGGGATTTGCGTGCCATGGTTTCGCGCTCCTAACCCAGATGGCTCAGCCAGTGCGAGAAGCGGGGATCGCCCAGATGCCAGCGGGCGCGTAGCAGGCGCCACTCGGCATACTTGGTGAACTCGATCTCCTTTCGCGGCGAAGCTTGAAAGCTGATGAAGCTCCAAAGCGCCCACATGAGGTCGTCGGCGATGCCATAAAGCTTGCAGCGGTGGTAGGCGGCGTCGCTGCAACGGCCCTTATAGATCTCCAGAATCTGGCGCTCGTCGGCCTCGAACTGGAAGGCCTCGAGCATGAAACTGCCTAGGTCGAAGTAGGGATCCATGTTGCCCGCCCGGTCGAAGTCGACCAGTCGGACCGACCCCGCCGGGCCCAGCATGATGTTCGAGGCGACCCCGTCGCCATGGCAGGGTCTAGGATCGATGCCGGCCGCAGCGATCGCCCGCCCGATGTCGCGGACAGCGGCGGCAATCTCTGCCGTATCCGACGGCACCGTCACGCACTCACTGGAGATCCGCTCCAGATAGGCCTCGATGGTCGCGAAGACATCGAAATCGCCCTCGAAGGTTGGAGCCTCGTGCAGCCTTCGCTTGGCGGTGACGACCCTGGCCAGGACCTCGGGATCGGCCAACTTGTCGACTTTGCACCAGCTCCAGCCCTCGCCCAGGAACTCATAGACGAGAAGGCCGATGTCCGGATTGGCCCAGACGAGTTCGGGCGAGACGGCGGCATCGGAGGCGCTGAGAGCGTTCGCAGCAATCGCCTCGTCGTCGAAGAAGGCACGCATGTCTTCCTGCCGCAGTTTGGCGAAGTAGATCTTGTCGTCGAGCTGTAGGCGGTAGCAGTGCGACTCGACCGCTCGGTGGATCGGCGACACGACGGCCGCGGGACCGGCTTCATAGTGAACCTCTTGCCCCTGCCAGTCGGCCAGCGTCTGGAAGGCCGCCTCGGCCAGTCGCTCGGTTTCGGATATGGGGCTGCCCAGCGGTTTCATCTGCCTGCCTTTCAGCCAGCGGCCTCTGTTGGCGCGCATCCAATCAGGCCTTCGAGGACAGAGATGAGGGCTGTCAGGCCGTTGATCAGGTCCTGGTCGTGGGTGCGCTCGTCGGGCGAATGGGCAATGCCCTTGACGCTGGGGACGAAGAGCAGCGTCGAAGGGCAAAGCTTCTGCAAGGTAACCGCATCATGCCCGGCTATCGTGGCCAGGCGCTGATGCGAGAGTCTGGCCCGATCCAGCGCCATTTCGGCCAGCGCGATGCCATCGGCATCGAAGGCCTGGACCGCCCGCCCTTCGCGCGCGATGACTTGGCCGCGGCAGCCGGTCCTCGCTTCGATCTCGGCCAGAAGATCGGTCAGCCAGGCCTCTGCATGAGTGAGGCTCGCTTCATCGCCCGAGCGCAGCTCGACCCAGAGCTTGGTCTGCTCCGGAACCACGTTCGGTGAGTTGGGGACAATTTCCATACGGCCGACGGAGCCATGCAGGGTTGGCTGCGATCGCCCTGCATGTTCATTGATGGCGGCAATCAGTAGGCTGGCGGCAACCAGGGCATCCTTGCGCTCGGCCATGGGGGTCGGGCCGGTGTGCGCTGCTTCACCCTTGAAGACCACGCGGAGCTTCCTGGCACCCCAACAGTGGGTAACGAGGCCGATTTGCTTGCTGTCGTCCTCCAGGATCCGTCCCTGCTCGACGTGGATTTCCACGTAGCGGTCCGGTCTTGGGATGCCCTCTTGCGATCCCGAATAGCCGATCTCCTGCAATGCGCTGGCAAGAGCGATGCCGTCTTGGTCTTGCGCCGCGAGCGCCTGGTCATAGCCCAGCAGGCCGCAGAAGGCCGAACTTCCAAGCAGGCTCGGTTGGAAGCGCGCGCCTTCTTCGTTGGTCCAGTTGCTGATTACCAGGAGGCGATAGTGCGGCCGGAGTGCACCCGCCTTAACTCGACGGGCGATCTCGCGGATGGCGAGCGCAGCCGCCAGGACTCCGTAGATTCCGTCGAAACGGCCGCCATTGGGTTGACTGTCGAGATGCGAGCCGCAAAAGAGCGAGCGCTCGCCGAATTCCGCTCCGAGATTGAAGATTCCGAAGATACTGCCGATCCGATCGTAAAGGACGCTGCCGCCGTTCTCTTCGATCCATGCGCAAAGCCGATCTCTTGCGCGGCCGTCCTCTGCGCTGGCGGCCAGCCGGGTGACCCCGCCGCCCGCCGCTGCTCCGATTGCGCCGAAGTCGGCCATGAGATCGAGCAGTTCCCGCTCGGGGATGCGAAGCTTTTCGGCCAACTCACCCATGCACAACCTCCAACCTTGTCTTTGCAATTGCCACCCCGAAGGCCTCACTGAGTGCGCTGTCGGTAATGATCTGGTCGATATCGGAGAAGGCTGCGGTTTGCACGTTGCCGGATTTGCCGAACTTGGAGCTGTCGACCAGGAAGACGCGCAGGCGGGCGTTCTGGACCAGGGCTTGGCGAATGCGCGCCTCGTCTTCTTCATAGTCCATGATGCCACGGCCCAGATCGACCGCGGCCGCACCCATGAAGGCGACGTCGAAATAGAACTGCTGGATGTAGGAGATCGCGTCGACGCCGACCAGATCCTGCTCGACCTTGCGCATCCGACCAGGTGTCAGATTGACGGAAACGCCATGGTGCTTCGATGCCTCGAGCGCGATCTTGAGCGAGTTCGTATAGAGCTTCAGATTGGCAAATCCCGTGAGCTGGCGCGCCAAACCCAAGGTGGTGGTACCGGTGTCGAGGAAGATGGCGGTCTCGTCCGAGATCTGCTCTCGGGCCAATCTGGCGATCATTGCCTTCTCGCGGGCCTGCTTGCGGCTTCGCTCGCTGATCGGGCGGTCCTGGATGGGAGAGATCGGAACGGCGCCGCCGTGGACCCGGCGCAGCTTGCCCTCGGCCTCGAGGTCTTTCAGGTCCCGGCGGATGGTTTCGTCCGACACCCGAAGAGCCTGGGCAAGATCCATGACCGACACCCGATTCTCGCTCGAAAGCTGCATCAGGATGTGCTCGTGACGATGTCGGTTAAGCATATTGCCGTCTCGTTTCTGCTTCACCCTCTGGGCCTCCGGCTCCGTTGCTGTCGCTGATCAGATGGCAGCAAATCTGACCCGCATCCGACCAGGCTCCAATTGCGGGCTCGACTTCGCCACACTTTTGCAAGGCAACAGGACAGCGGGATCGGAAAGTGCAACCCGCCGGGATGTTGACCGGGCTGGGCGGTTCTCCTTCCAAGAGATGATCTTCGACCTTGAAGGGATGGTCGTCCAGGGTCGGAACGGCGCTCAGCAGCGCGCGCGAATAGGGGTGGCCCGGGGTCTCGAACAGCGTCTTGTTGTCGGCGAGCTCGACGATCTTGCCGAGATACATCACCGCGATCCGGTGGCAGACCTTACGCACCAGAGCCATGTCGTGGGAGATGAAGATATAGGTGAAGCCGTGGGATTTCTGCAGCCGGTCGAAGAGCTCGAGCAGTTCGGACTGCTCGAGCTGATCAAGCGCCGATAGGGTCTCGTCCAAGATCAGCAGCTTGGGCTCCAAGACCAAGGCCCGGGCGATGTTAATCCTTTGACGCTGGCCGGCACTGAGGCCGATGGTCAGCGTGTTCTCCAGGGATCGCTCCAAGCCGACTTCCTCCATGGCCGTCCGCACCTTGGCCCGAATCTCGGCCTTGGACCCCAAGCCGTGGATCATCAAGGCCTCGCCGATGATCCGCCAGACCGGCATGCGGGCAGGTAGCGAGCTGTAGGGGTCCTGAAGCAGCAGCTGAAAGGAGCGTCGCATCTCCACCAGCTTCTTCTTGGATAGGCTCGAGAGATCTTCGCCTTGGAACAGAATGCGTCCTCGGTCGGGCGCCTCCAGACAGGCCAGCAGTCGCGTGAGTGTTGACTTGCCGCAACCGCTCTCCCCGACGATCCCGAAATTCTCACCTCCGCGAATCTCCATGGTGACGCCGCGCACAGCCTTGACCTGGTTGAACTGGCCGAAGCTGCCCTTCTTGGCCACGCGATAGCTACGCGAGACATCGTGGACCGAGAGCAGCGCCGGCGCCGGCTTGGATTTGGGCGCCTCGACATCCCGACCCCAGATCGTCGGCAGCCGATCCAACAGCGACCTGGTGTAGGGATGGCTCGGTCGGGCAATCAGCGCCTCGGGGGCTGCCTGCTCAATGATCTTGCCGTCTTGCAGCACCAGCACCTCGTCGGCGAGAGACTTGACCAGCGGCAAGGAGGAGGAAATGAACACGATCGCGGTGGAGAAGCGCTCTTTCAGATCTTCGATCAGGCGGATGATCTGAGCCGCCACGGTGACATCGAGCGCCTGGGTGATGTTGTCGGCGACCAGGAATGTCGGCTTGGTCATCAGTGCATCGACGATCATGACGCGCTGCATCATCCCGCCGCTGAACTGGAAGGGAAACTCACTGAAGCGAATCTCCGGGGAGGGAATGCGAACCGCAGAAAGGGTCTCCAACACCCGCTCCTTGGCTTGATCGGCCTTGAGCCCGGGCTGCACCGCGCGCAGCTTTTCGACGATCTGATCGCCGATCGGGACGGTCGGATCGAGCGCGCCCGTCGGATTGTCGCCGATGTATCCGATTTCGTTGCCGCGGATGCGGCCGAGATCGCGGGTCGGTAGGGCGAGCAGGTTCCGATCACGATAGAGGATCTCACCCAAGGTGACTACCAGCGGCGGTCCCAGGGCGTTCACCAGGGCCTTGGCCAAGACCGTCTTGCCGGAGCCCGCTTCGCCGATGATGCCCAGGATCTGGCCGGACCGCAGATCGAAACTGAGGTCTTCCAGGATCGTCGTTCGACCCGGACCGTTTAGGCTTTGACCGCTCAGGCCGACCGTGAGGTTTCTCACCTGAAGGGTCTGCGGATCAACGGCCATCACGCGGCCCCCTTCAGCACCTGATTGCGTGCGTTCTCCAGCGCCGAGCCCATGAGATTGAGGCTGGTCAAGGTGACCAAGAGAAAGATACCCGGCATGGTAGCGATCCACCAGGCATTGATCAGGTACTTGCGGCCATCGGCGATAATATTGCCGAAGGTCGGCGTCGGCGGCTGAACGCCCAGACCCAAGAAGCCGAGAATCGATTCGAAGATCATGATGCGCGCCACGTCGAGCACGGCGACGAAGGCGATGGGCGGCAGGACGGCAGGGGCGACGAACAGCAGGATGATGCGCAGATCCGATGCGCCCAAGACCCGCTCTCCGCGCACATATTCCTTATTGCGTTCGGCGAGTGTCACGCTGCGGGCCACACGGGCATAGAGCGGCCAGCCGGATAGTCCCAGTACCAGAATGATGGCCGGCACGGTCGGGCGCGAGACGCCTAGAATGGTGATCGCCAGTATGATCATCGGGATCGACAACTGGGCGTCGGTCACCCGCATGATGATCGTGTCCGTCCAGCCGCTGCGAAAGCCCGATATCAAGCCCAACCCGCAGCCGACGAGAAACATGAGTGCGACCGTCGTGCCCCCTATGAGCAGCGAGTAGCGCAGGCCGACAAGGCAGCGCACCAGTACGTCTCGCCCCAATTGGTCGGTGCCGAGCGGATGCGCCCAGCTCCAATCTCCAAAGAAGAGCGGCGGGACTTGCCGGGCCTTGAAGTCCATCTTGGTCGGATCGATGCCGCTCAGGTCCGGATAGAGCGCGGTCGCCAGCAGCAGGGCCAAGAAGACGAAGAAGCCGCACTTGAAGAAGCTCTTCGACCAGGCGAGCCGCAGCATGCGTTGGGTCGGTGTCAGGCCTTTGGCCTTCTGCCCGTTGGCGCTGACCTGGTGATGGGAATCGATGTCGGCCATGTCAGTACTCGAGCCTCGGGTCGACGGCGGTGGCCGCCAGGTCGACGATGATGTTGATCAGGACGAACATGGCGCTGATGCAGATCGCGATGCCCTGAATGAGTGGAAAGTCGCGCTGCAGAACGGCGTTGATCGTCAGCAGGCCCAGACCCGGGTAATCGAAGATGAACTCGATGACGAGAACGCCGCCCAAGAGCGTGCCGAGCTGAATGCCGAAGAGGTTCATCAAGGGGATGGAGGCGTTTCGCAAGGCGTGAAAGGTGACCACTCGCCACTGCGGCAGGCCGCGAACGGCGCCGATGGCAATGAATTCCTCCTGCATCACTTGGGCGAGCGAGACCGTCAGGGTGCGGATCACGAAGGGTGCGATTTCTATCGCCAGGACGATGGCCGGCAGGATCGTATAGGCATAGCCTTTGTATCCGATCGACGGCAGCCAGCCGAGTTGCACGGAGAACAGCAGGGTCAGGACGATTCCAAGCCAGAAGTTGGGGATGGAGACGAAGACCGAGCCGGAGAAGAACGCCAGCCGGTCTTGCCAGCGCCCGGGATTGAGGCCACCGGCGATGCCGAGCGGCAGCGCGATCACCAGACCAAAGACGATGGCCGTGGCCGCCAGTTGCAGGGTCAAGGGCAGATGATCGACGATGAGGTCGAGCACCGCGGCGCGCTCGGCGCGCGTCGGGTCGTCGAAGGAACTGCCGCCGAAGCTGGCGCCGCTCTTCGGTCTGATGAAGGAGTTCCCCAGATCGCCTTGAACGAGATCGCCCAGGTAGCGAACGAACTGAACCGGGATCGGGTCGTTCAGGCCGAGTTCTTCGGCCTTTTGAACGACGACATCGTCCGGCGCCATTCCACCGACGATCAGCCGGGCCGGGTCGCCGGGAACGATCCGCAGCAGGGTGAAGATGATGAAGGTCACCAGGAAGACGATGATCGCTCCCTGGAACAGCCGTCGCAGAAGAAAGTTCAGTATGAACAAAGCTGCATCCCCGGCTTGCAAGGCGCCCCGGCGATCCTTCGATCGCCGGGACTGGCCTCACATGCAGTCAGCCAATCGTCGCCGTCGTGGCATCCATCATGCCATTGGGATAGAAGTACATGCCATCGAGATCTTCACGCATGGCGTGGATGAAGACCGAGGTGAAGAGAGAGAAGGAGGGTACCTTCTCGGCGAGCAGGGGCATCAACTCCGTTTGGATGATCTTCTGGCGTTTGGTCGGATCGATCTCGTTGCGCTCCTTGTCAAGCGCGGCATCGATTTCCGGATCGACGATGCCGGCGATGCGCTTCGATGACGAGTGGAAATGGGTCCGCAGCACGAGATCGGGCTCGGGCGATCCGGTCGACCATCCGCAGTCGATCATGTTGCCGGGTCCGCCGCCGGGGCGATCGTAGAGACGCTCGTTCCAGGCCGCCACCTCCATGACGTTGAGCGTGACCGGGAAACCCTGCGCCTGCAGCATGAAGGTGATGACCTCTCCATACTCCTTCGTCTTGGGGTAGAAGCCGACCGAGGTGATGTACTCCAGCTCCGGCAGCCCCTCGCCTTTAGGGTAACCGGCTTCCGCGAGCAGACGCTGGCAGGCTTCGGGGTCGTATGCCGGATAGTTGGGCGTGTCGACGTAACCGAACTTCACCGGCGAGATGAAGGCATTCGAGGGTGCGCCGGACACGCCCAGAATATCCAGAATGATGGATCTGTCGATCGCATGGCAGGCGGCCTTGCGCAGGCGGACATCGTCAAACGGCGGCTTGGAGCAGCGAAACCAGAGGTACTTATTCTCGACCGAAACCGCCTTGTTCAGCTTGAAGCCGCCTTGGGCGGCGATGGTGTCGACCTGCTCGGTTTCCAGCCTTTCGATCAGATCGGCCTCTCCAGACAGCAGTGCCAGGGTCCTGGTGGTGGCATCGCCGACGAAGCTGAAGTTGATGCCGGGTAGTTTCGGCCTGCCTTGATAGAAGCCGTCGTAGGCCAAGAGGACCGTGGTGTTGCCCTGCTGGCGTTCGAACTTGAAGGGGCCGGTCCCGTTCGGGCGCTTGGCGAGTGCGGCACCATCGGCGATGTCCTTGGCCGACATGATCGGCAGGAAGGCGGAGAGGAACCAGAAGAGGCTGGCCGGGTAATGGTAGTCGCCGGTCTGGATGTGCACGGTGTGTGCATCGACGATGTCGACTTTGCATTGGCCTGGATACCACTGGGCCGGACGATCCGGCTTCGATGCATACTCGAAGGTCGCCTTCACGTCCTCTGCCGAGAAGTCCTTGCCATCGTGGAACTTGACGCCTTCGCGCAGTTTGAATTCCAGGGTGTGCGGACCGATTATCTTCATGTCCGTCGCCAGATCCATGACCAGCTCGTCAGGATTTTCCGGCCGCATCGGCGCACGGGTCAGATATCCGAACACGAAGCTCTCCAGATTGATCTGCGCCAGCGTCGTGTGCGAGGAGGGATCCCAGTTTCCGGTCAGATTCTCTGCCGACAGGAAAGTGAGCGGCTTGTCCTGTGCGGCAAAGGCTGGGCTGGAGAAGAAACTGCTGTTCAGGACCGGGAAACCGGCAGTGACTCCTGCCATTGCCGATGCCGACAGGAATTGGCGTCGATCAAACTTCATGACGAACCTCCTCAGTAGTTGGGTGTGTGTGGGCAGCAGACTTCCCGATGGGGGGAAGATGAAAGCCGGCGTGGTCTTCGAGCAGCCGGCAGAAGGAAAGAACATCACGGTCGACATAGCGCCGGCCGATCACCTGCAAGCCGACGGGCAGGCCGGTCGAAGACAGTCCGGAAGGAAGAGAAGCCGCCGGATTGCCGCTCAGATTGAAGGGATAGGTAAAGGGCGTCCAAACCGTCCAAGGGAGAACCTCAGAGGTCGGCGTCAGTTCCGGCGGCTTCTCGAGGTCAGCGCCGAATGGGAGGATCGGCACTGTCGGCAGGAGAAGCAGGTCATAGTCTTCGAAGAATTGATGAATCTGTCCGGCAAAGAGAGATCTGGCCTTCATCGCATCCAGATAAGCGGGCAGATCGTAGGATTTCGAGTGCGCGACAAGCGCGCCGAAGCCGGCACCGAACTCGGCGCTTGGCGCTTGTCGGCCATAGGCCAGGCCGCGACCGGCGACCCAGAGGGTCTCGAAGGTGCGAATCGGGTCCTGCCAGTCCGGTCTGACGCGTGTGGGAGAGATGCCGAAGGCTTCGGACAGGCGCTCGATGCCGTCTTCGACGACCTTGGCGACCTCCGCCTCGACCGGGAATCCGAAGAGGCTCGGCGCATAGGCGATCCGCAGGTTCTTCGGCTCGACGGTGATCTGCCGGTAATCGAAGCCATCGTCCGGAAGCGCCAGATGATCGCGGGGATCCGGGCCTTTCAGGATGTTGAACAGCAACGCACTCTCGGCCGCCGTTCTGGTCATTGGCCCGGCGTGGGACAGCATCTCGGTTGCGCTCCAAGGATAGGCAGGGAGGCGTCCGAGACTGCCTTTCATGGCGAAGATTCCGCAAAAGGCTGCCGGGATACGCACGGAGCCGCCGCCGTCCGAACCGAGTGTGAAGGGAACCATTCCAGCGGCGATCGCTGCCGCCGAGCCGCTGCTTGATCCGCCGCTGGTCAAGGTCGGATTCCAGGGGTTGCGTGTCGGCCCATAGAGTTCGGAGACACTCGATGCGGACCAGCCGAGTTCAGTGGTGGTGGTCTTCCCGATCAGGATCGCGCCGGCATTCTCGAGGCGCTCGACAAGGGGTGCGGTTTCGTTCGGAACGAAGTCGCGAAAGGCCTTTGAGCCGCGCGCCGTTCTACGGCCTCTTGTCAGAAAAAGGTCTTTTGCACCGAAGGGCCGTCCATGGAGTGGGCCCCTGCTGATGCCTCGATTGCGATCTTCGTCGCAGGCCGAGGCGGCGGCCAGCGCTTCGTCGAAGTAGGTCTCCGAGAAGGCATTTATCTCGGCATTCTTGGCCTTTATAGAGTTTATGGAATCGTGAACCATCTCCAAAGAGGAGCCGTTTTGGACAAAGATGTGAGGCCTCTTTGCCATTCTGCTCACAAGCATCCTGTGAAAATGTTGGATTTGTTGAACATATAAATATTCCGATAAGACGAAGAGAGTCAATATGCAATCTTGGAATTTATGGAAATTGTTGGAAAGATGTGCGCTTCGGTGCTGACGGATTCGCTCAGCACGCCTTTGATTTTGGCGAGGTTCTTTGCGAGCAGCCGAAAGCGATGCTCGCGTCCCGGAGCCTTTGCGCGCTCGGGCGCGTCAGGGCGCTATTGGGCGGCTTTCAGGGAGGTGCGCTTCAAGCGCGGGCGGAGGTCGGCGGCCACCTCGTCGCAGCGACCGAACCAGATCTGGTCGTGCGACAGGATGTGCTGGATCAGCCCCTCCAAGGCGGCCAGGCGCGAGGGGCGGCCGATAATCTGCGGATGCAGGGCCAGGGTGAAAGCGCGATCCTCCTGATAGAGCGTATCGAACTCGAGCTTCCAGGCTTCCAGCACGGCTGAGGGCGCCTGCATGGTGCGGCCCGGTAGGGTGATCGAGTACTGAAAGAAGGGGGCGTCATCCAAAACCCAGTGAAAGGGGAATTCGACCAGGTCGGTCTCGACCCCCTCGACCACATGCAGATAGGGCGAATCGTCATTGAAGTAGTTGGAGGAATAACTGAAGCCGTACTCCAGCAGCAGGCACATTGTGATCGTGCTGAACTCTGCCGCGGGCGAGCGGTAGCCGGCGGGTGGGGCACCGGTCACCCGCCGGATGATCTCGAAGCCCTTCTCCATTTCCTCCCGCTCTTCGGCCTCGTCCAGGCCGACGATCCAGGCATGAGACCAGCTGTGATGTGCGATCTCGTGGCCACCCTCGAGGATCTGCTCGATGACGGCCGGGCGCTGCTGGATCACCAGACCGGGCACGAAGAAGGTGGCCTTGATCTCAAAGCGCGCGAGCAGGGCCAGCACCCGGCCGACCCCGACTTTCCAGCCATAGGCGCCCTGCGACAGCACGATTGGCCGCTCGGCATTCTTCGGGTCCCGGCTGGTCCACATGGTCTCGGCATCGAGATCGAAGGTCAGCTGCACCGGAAAGCCCTTGGAGGTCATCGCCACCGGCTGGTCTCCTGCTCTTCTTTTGCGGGTCAAATACCCGGGATTGCACCGCGGGCAGCCTGCTCGCGAGGCCGCAAAACTGTATCTCTCAAAAAATAGCTTTCAACAAAGAGAGGCTTGCGCGTTTGCGCTTTCCCGCTGGCTCCGATAGCAAGGGCATGAGAATCCCTCCATCCTTGGAAGTGAGCATGACGTCAATGGCAAAGACCCGCCCGACGCATCCCATTGGGACCTCTGGACAGCATCAAAGCCACCTGGGGAACTCTACCCGGATCGACGACAGCGAAGAAATGCGCGATGACGGCGAGAGGGTCGATATCGTCGAAGCGGGCATGCGGCGCTGGCGCAAGGAGCGCCCCGACACAGGCTGTGAGAGCAAGGCCGTCGTCGGGCGTGTGCTGCGCCCGGAAGGGATCATTCGAAGGGATCATTCTGCGGCAGGTCGATGCCGCCTTGAAACCCTTCGACTTGAAGTATCCGGCCCATGCCGTGCTGGCGACGCTCAGGGTCAATGGGTCGCCCTATGAGGTGGCCCCAGGTGCGCTCATCCAATGCCTGGTGCTGAGTTCCGGCGGCACCTCGAACCTCTTGGCCCCGCTGGAGCGACAGGGTTTCATCACCCGCGCCAAGACCGCCGCGCCGTCCACGTTCGCCTGACCGAGGCCGGTAAGTTCCTGGCGGACGTGGCGATGGAGGCCCATGCCAAGGCCGAGCGGGATCTTATCGCCGGCCTTACCCGAGGAGGACCGCGAGGCACTGGGCGCGCTGCTGCGCCGCCTTATCTGACGCACGAGTAAAGGCGATCAAGCCGCCGTCACCGGCTCACGGGTCGAAAAGTAGCCCGGAAAGCGGCGTACGGCGTCGATGTCGATCTCGGCGACCAAGATTTCCTCGCCGCGGCCCAGGGTCTGGATGAAGCTCTCGCCCGAATCGATACCGCCCGGTTTGTTGCAGAACCAGGCCCACAGCTGATCGAGGTCGGTGATCGGCGGTGAAATGCAGACCGTGCTGAAGCCGCCTGCGGGTGGAAAGGGCGAATCGCTTTCAGCGACCTCGCTGTGGCCCAGGTTGACACCGACGATCAGCAGCGAGTGCTCCATGTGCCGACCGACCACCGTGCTGGGATAGATCTCCGAAAGGGCGAACCAGGCCGCGGGATTGAAGAGGATATCCGCGCCACCCGCTTTGCAGGCCTCGATTCCGTCAGTGAAGAAGGCGAGGTCGGCGCAGATCACGATGCCCAGGCGGCCGAGCGGGGTGTCGAAGACCTGGAAGCGCTCGCCGGCTGTCGGGTAGTTCTTGGTCTGCCGGCCGATGATGTGGCCGTCCGGGGAAGTCAGGCTGCTGGTGTTGTGCCAGCGCTCCGGCGCGCCCTCGGCAAGCCCGGCAATCACCTAAAGACCCAGTGCCTTGGCCTCGCGGCAGAGCGCTGCTTCGCCGACCAGCGGACAGATCTCAGAGCTCCGGAAAGCAGGCCAGTTGCGCGCCCTGCACGGCCGCCTCGCGTAGCAGCGCCAGGGCGTGATCGCCATCGGCACCTTGCCACTTGGCCTGCCAACTGGCTGCTTGCGAGACGGCTTGAATGGTGGGGCGACCTTGAGGGGCTGCATCTGGACCTCCTCTAGGATCTGAGCTTGCGAATGCGCGGATCGAAGAAATCGCGCAGACCGTCGCCGAGCAGATTGAAGCCCAGCACGGCCAGCATGATCATTGAGCCCGGGAACAGCACCTGATGGATCCCCAGCTCCATGAACTGCCGGCCGCGCCCCAGGTTGGCGCCCCAACTAGGTTTGGGTGGCTGCACGCCAAGGCCGAGAAAGCTCAAGGCGGCCTCGGTCAGAAGCGCGGTGGAGAGCAGCAAGGAGCCTTCGACCAGCACCGGCGCCATGACGTTCGGCAGCAGATGGCGACGCAGGATGCGAAGCGTGCCGGCGCCATACAGCTTGGCTGCCAGCACGAACTCCCGCCTCCTGAGCGACAGGGTTGGGCCGCGCGCCACCATGGCAACCCGGGAGATGTAGAGGATCGCAATCGTCATGATGAGATTACGCAGGCTCGGGCCCAGATAGGCGGCCAGAGCGATGACGAAAAGGATCGTCGGCATGGCGAACATGATGTCGAAGAGGCGCCGCACGATGCTGTCGAACCAGCCCCACAGGTAGCCGGCCAGGAAGCTGATCGGCAGTCCGACCGCGATCGCCAGCAGGACCGACGGCAAGGCAACACCCAGCGAGTCGCGGCTGCCTAGAACCACGCGGCTGAAGAGACCGAAGAAACGATTCTGGGCCGCCCGCAACACCCCTATACCCAAGCCCTGATCTCTGCCGTGCCTCTGCCGGATCCGGACCTGGAGGAGACGCGCCAGCGGATCATCCTGACCGGAGACATTCCCAGCCCGGCCAATCCCCCAAAGGCTGCGTCTTCAGCAGTCGCTGCCCGGAACGCAGCCCGCTCTGTAGTGAGCCCGTGCCGAGCTACCGCGAGCTCGCGCCAGGGCACTTCATCGCCTTTCACCATCCTGGGTCGTGAAAAGTATCTTTCGCGAAAGGCAAACCTGAGATAGCTTCTGATGAACGGCCGCAGCTCGAGGTGCAGAACGCGACAGAGCGCTTGCTGGTGGAATGTGCAAATAGATGAGGGAGAGCAGGATGAAAGCGGTAGAGAGTCTTAAGGTCACCGCGGCGGCCGCGATTTGCGCGCTGTCTGGCCTTGCCGGCACTGCGCAGGCGGAGGGCGAACTCGTCATCTCCACATTCGGTGGCTCATTCGGCGACGACACCAAGACCTGCCACGTCGAGGCCTTCGAGAAGGCGACCGGTGCCGAGGCGACCGTGACCTTCGGCAGTTCGGTCGACAATGCCGCGAAGATCCGCGCGACTGCCGGTGACCCGGAGATCGATGTGGCCTACATGGACATTTCGATCGCCAAGCAGATGAAGAACGAGAGCCTGCTCGAAGCCGTCGATTTCGCCAGCCTCTCGAACTATCCTGACGTTGCCAGGCAGGCCTTCGATCCGGACAACCAGTTCGTCAACTTCATGACTGCGGCGACGGTGATCGCCTACAATCCGAACGAGGTCGAGACGCCGCCGACCTCCTGGAACGATCTCTTCGATCCGAAGTACGCCGAGAGGATTGCGCTTGGCGATATTACCGGCACCTCGGGCATGCATTTCCTGATTGCCGTCAACAAGATGAAGGGTGGCGACTTCGAGAGCCAGGAGGCCGGCCTCACGGCGATCAAGGAGCTGATGCCGAACGTGATCATGCTCTATACCCAAGCCGACCAGCTGGTGCAGCTCTTCGAGCGTGGCGAGATCGGCATGGCGCCTTGGTACCCGGATCGCATCGGTTCTGCGGCCGACAGGGGTGTACCGGTTGCCGTCGCCTATCCCAAGGAAGGCGCGGTCGGCATCCAGCCGACGGTGGTGGTGCCGAAGGGCTCCAAGAACCGCGAGCTGGCGATGGCCTACATCGACGTCCTGCTCTCGCCCGAAGGCCAGAAGTGCTTCGCCGAGAAGAAGTATGCCGGACCGGTGAACGTCAAAGTCGACCTCAGCGACAAGGTCAAGGCGATCGTCCCCTTCGGCGAGAGCTACGATAACCTCTGGTATCCCGACACCGACGCGGTCGCCAGGCTGCGTCCAGGCTGGACCGAGCGCTGGCAGAAAGAGGTTGCGCGCTAAGGCTATCGGGTTGGATCGGCGGTCGTCGCGTCGTCGTCTCAGCCGGATGCTGAGATGGCAACCTTAGAGATCAGCGGTCTGAGCAAGCGTTTCGGATCGGTTCTGGCCGTCGACTCCTTCGCGCTCGACGTCGAACCGGGGGCGTTCGTCTCGCTGCTCGGCCCTTCGGGCTGTGGCAAGAGCACGATCCTGCGCATGATCGCCGGTTTGCTGGAACCCGACAGCGGCGTCATTCGCGTAGCCGGCCGGGAGGTCACCTGGCTGCCGCCGAACAAGCGCAACATTGGATTGGTGTTCCAGTCCTACGCGCTCTTTCCCCACATGAGCGTCTTCGAGAACGTGGCCTTTGGCCTGCGCCGGCGGCGGATGGAGGCGGCGGCCATCGGCAAACGCGTCGGCGAAGCGCTTGAAATGGTGCGCCTGGGCGGGCTCGAACGCCGCTTTCCGCGAGAGCTGTCGGGCGGACAACAGCAGCGCGTAGCCCTGGCGCGGGCGATCGCTCCTCAGCCGGCTCTCCTGCTGCTGGACGAGCCGCTGAGCAACCTCGACGCCAAGCTGCGCGACGTCATGCGCTTCGAATTGCGGCACCTGCAGCAGGCACTCTCGATCACCACCCTCTTCGTCACCCACGACCAGGAAGAGGCGCTGACCATGTCCGACAGCATCTGCGTGCTGTCCGCGGGCGTGCTGCAGCAGGTCGGGCCCCCGCGAGAAATCTACGACGGGCCGGCAACCCCCTTCGTCGCCGAGTTCTTCGGCCGCTCGAACGGTTTCGAAGCCACCGTCGCCTCGACCGGTGAGCTTGCCAGCGTGACGCTATCCGAGAGCCTTCGCTTGCGCACGACGCATCTGCCGCCCGGCCTTCGGTCCGGCGATCGCGTCCATGTCACGATTCGCCAGGAGAACGTCACCCTGGCCGATGCCGATGCCTCCGGCGAGGTTTTCGACGGTCGGCTCGAGATGGTCTCCTTCGCGGGCTCCACGGCGCAGTTCGTGGTGCGGCTGGCCGGCGGCATCGCGCTCAATGCCGAGCTCCGCATCGGCCGCGGCCGCGACCTGCCCGAGGCCGGGTCTCTGGTGCGGGTCGAGATTGCGCCGGACGACGTCATCGTGATGGCACGGTCATGAGGGGCGGAGCGGCACGCTGGCTCGATCGCTCCGGCTTCGGGCTGCTGTCGCCGGCGCTGCTTGTGCTGCTTGCCATCTTCGTCGCGCCGCTGTTGTTTCTGGTGCCCACCAGCCTGCATCCCTACGTGCCCGGCCAAGGGATCGGAACAAGTTGGACCCTGCAGAACTACAGCGACATTCTGGGCGATTCCTTCTATCTGGAGATCATCGGGCGCACCTTGATGCTGGGCCTGATCGTCGTCGGCGTGACCCTGATCGTGGGCTATCCGCTAGCCTACTTTCTGGCTCGGACGCGCTCTCGGCTGCGACCCTGGCTGATCATCCTGGTGGTCTTCCCCTTGCTGCTCAATCTGGTCGTGCGCTCCTTCGGTTGGGTCGTCCTGCTCACCAGACGCGGACTGGTCAACGACGGGCTGATCGCCTTGGATCTGATCGAGAAGCCGATCCGGCTGCTGTTCAATTTCACCGGGCTGCTGATCGGTCTGAGCCACATCTTTCTGCCCTTCATGGTGCTGGTGCTGATCGGCACCATCCAGAACATCCCGCGCGACCTGGAAGGCGCGGCCGCGACCCTGGGTGCCTCGCGGCGCGAGGTCTTCACCAAGGTCACCCTGCCGCTCAGCCTGCCGGGCATTCTCTCCGGCAGCATCCTGGTCTTCATGCTGACGATCAGCGCATTGGTGACACCGCGGCTGCTGGGCGGGCCGACCTATCAGGTGATGTCGACCCTGATCTTCGACGAGTTCCTGAAGATCCTGAACTGGCCGCGCGGCGCGGCGATGGCCTTCATCCTGACCGCGATCGTGCTGCTGCTGG
>CBDBCL010000009.1:0-8969 GCA_965202755.1 Rhodospirillales bacterium
TCTCTATCTGGACGGCCCTATCTCTATCTGGACGGCATTGTCCTGAAGCGCAGTTGGGCAGGTGAAGTGCGCAACGTCTCGCTGCTGGTTGCGGTCGCTGTCAAGGCCGACGGCTACCGCGAGACCCTCGGCAGCCTCGAGGGAGCCAAGGAAGACAAGAAGGGCTGGAGCACCTTCCTCAAGCACCTCAAGGAGCGCGGCCTGACGGGTGGTCGCGTCGATCGTCTCGGATGCCTGCATGGGGCTCGTCGAGAGCGCGACCGCGTTCTATCCGGACGCCCAGTGGCAGCGCTGCGTCGTGCATTGGATGCCTTCGTGCCCGGTGCCGACCGGCAAGATGCGTGACGTCGCTCTCATGCTGAAGGCTATCCATGCCCAGGAGAGCCGCGAGGCGGCCCGCGCCAAGGCCACGCGGCCAAACTCGGAGCCATGCGCCTGCCCAAGGTCGCCGACTGGCTAGAGGAGACGGTCGAGGAGACCTGGGTCTACTATGCCTTCCCCAATGAGCATTGGCGCCGGATCAGGACCGACAATCCTCTGGAGAGGATCATGCGGGAGATCCGGCGGCGAACCCGCGTCGTCGGAGCCTTCCCCGACGGCCAAGCGGCCCTCAACCCGGCCGCGGCCAGGTTGAGACACATCGCTGGCACCAAATGGTCCAGCAAGCGCTACATGAACATGGACCTGCTCAAGCAGCGGGACAGGGGTGCCTGATGGAACAGCCCGCCAAACCCAATGTGCCAAAGATCCTGGACACTACCCTGCCGCCTGACGACCAACATCCTGGTCGGCGACCCGGGCGGCGATGGGACGCTCGCCGGAGAGGTCACCATTCAGAACAAGGGCGCCATTTCCACGGCCGGCGATGCCGCCGACGGAATTTTCGCGCAAGCGATCGGTGGCAATAGCGGCGACGGCGGCCCGGCGGTTGGCACCAGCTATTCCATCAACGGCGTTTGCACACTCAGTATCGTCGCCCTCTATCAATGCAATCCCTTTAGCGACAAGGCAACCAGCTCTCCCATCGTCAGCATAAGCGCCGCCATCAACATCGGCGGCTGCGGTACTGCCGGTGCCTCGAACAACATCACCGAGCTTGCCAACGGCTATATCGGCAACACCGGCGACGGCGGAGACGCCACGGTCACGGTCAACGACACGTTCGCCGTCTCGGGCAACGCAGCCCATGGCGTCTTCGCCCAGAGCGTCGGCGGACCCAACACCAAGGGCGGCAAGGTTGCGGTCAAGGTGAATGCCGATGTCACCGCCGGCGGCGCGAATGGCCGGGCCATCCTAGTCCAAAGCGCTGTTGGCGACGGCGCCGGCAGCCTATCGATCGACATCGCCAAAGGCTTCACCGTTGCGAGCACCGCCAATAGCCATGAAGCCGTCGCCGTCCTGGGCGGCGATGGAACCACGGCCACCAGCCTCACCAACCTCGGCACCATTATCAAGGTCGGCGGCGCCGGCGATAGTACTGTCATCGGCCACACCATCGCCTTCACGGAGTCTGATGCTAACATCATCAACAGCGGCTGCATCAGCGGCTCCATTACCAGGCTGAGCGCGTCGAGCGGTGGCATAGAGAACAAAGGCAGCGGCCTGGTCGAGTTCGGCGCGAGCAACAGTCTGGGAAACAAGGATCTCACCAACACAGGTACGATCACGGCCGGGGCGGCCGATCACATCGCCACTGCGAACTTCGCTGCCGCCGACAGCAGTCAAAGGAGTGCCTGGGCCGACTTTGGCACGCTCCAGGTCGACTATCAGCTGGGTGACGGCGAGAGCGAGAAGCCCTCTGCCGACCGGCTTGCCTTCACTTCCGGAGACTTCGCTTCGATAATCTTCGCTGGCGAGGTGAAAACCAACGCCACCGGCGTCAACATGGTTGACAAGGGAACGATCGGCCAGTTCAATATCATCTCCGGAGCGAACAGGACCTTCAACGCGATTATCGAAGACTCCGCTATCGTCAAATGGGAAATCAAGCAGACCGGCAGCGATGTCTTCCTGGCTTATGGGACCAACACAGTGCCTTGGTCAGACTTCCAGACCGTGGGTTACGATCAGGTTCTGACCGCCGACGAGCAGGAACGAGCCAACAACAACTTGGTCGCGGTCGGCGACCACATCGACGAGCTGGTCGCCGCCCGCATTCCTGATCAGGAATGCGGCAGCTCGAAGCTTGCCTGGGCCGACGATCTGACCAACTATCTTCTGGGCGTGCAGGAGATCGGCGAGCTGGTCGACATCTACTACGAAGGCTTCTCCCCGCAGATCGCCACCGCGCCGCTCAACACCGTCCTCTTATCCTCCATCGGTTTTGCCGAGTCGCTGCGTGGCTGCCCGCGCTACGACGAGACAGGCTAGGTCGCCGGTAATAACGGCGAGGGCATGGAAATCTGCGTTTGGGCGCGGGCCAAAGGCGGCAGCCGGCAGCGCCAGGCGAGCGACAGGACGGCCGGCTACAACGAGAATTCCTTCGGTTTCGAGGCCGGCTTCCAGATGCAGGTGGGCGAGAGCCTTTTCGCCAGCGCCGGCTTCCTTTTCGAGGATGCCAGCCTGAAGGGCGGCGATCTAGCCAACGGTAGCGCCAATCGCTACCAGGGCGGTTTGGTTCTGCGAAAGGAGCACCGAGTCTCCACCTTCACCGCAGCGGTCACCGGCGGCGTCAGCAACTACGACCTCTCGCGCCAGGTGATGACGCCTGCGGAGCCCGCACCGCCAGCTCCAGCCCGTCGACGGCCTTCGTCACCGGCTGGCTGGGAGCCGCCCATCCCTTCACCTTCGAAACATCCTGGCAGCCCAGCAGCCCTATCTGAAGCCGACCGAGGATCTGGGCTTGGTCTACCTATGGCAGGGTGGCTACGAGGAGAGCGGCGCCAGCGACTACGGCGCGCGCATCGACGACGTCAATCAGGCCTTCGGCATTCTCAACCCCTACCTCGAGGCCGGCGCCACCTTCGATATCCTCGGTCTGCCGATGCAGTGTTATGTCAAAGCCGGTGCCCTGGCGGTGCTCGGCGGTGATCATGAACTGACGGCTACCTTCGCCAGCACTCCCAACGGCGGCCCGACCTTCACCGTGTCGAAATATATATATATGCCGCCCCTCTTCGCCGACTTGGGCTTCGGCGTCGAGGTCAAGGCCGACCACGGCCTCTTCTTCCGCATCAAGGGTAACACCTTGCTCGGAGGCCGCAGTCTGGGACGACGATTGCTACGACATCGCCGTCAACGCACTACACCAAGGGTTCTTGAAACTGCTGAAGGCGCGCGACGGCCGCTTGCTCTGCAACGCCGAAGTTCGAGGCCTGGCACGCAGCGACAGCCGCTGGCGGATCGAGACCAAGGCCGGAACGATCCAGGCGAAGAGCCTAGTCAATGCCGCCGGCGCCTGGGCCGACGTCATCGGCGAGATGGCCGGCGCCCGGCCGGTCGGACTGGTTCCCAAACGTCGGACCGCCCTGATCGTGGCCGCACCGGAGGGATGCGATCTCTCTACCATACGCCTGACGGCCGATATCGAGGAGACCTTCTACTTGAGGCCGGACGCCAGCAAGCTCTTGATATCGCCGGCGTACGAAACCCCCTCCCCGCCCTGCGACGCACAACCCGAAGAACTGGACATCGCGATCTGCGTCGACCGCATCGAGACCGCCTTCGAGCTCTCCATCCGGCAGATTGAACGCAAGTAGGCGGGCGTGCGCAGCTTCGTCGCCAATAAAGGACCGGTCGCCGGCTGGGATCCGGACCTCGAGGGCTTTTTCTGGCTGGCAGGCCAGGGCGGTTACGGCATTCAAACCTCGCCGGCTCTGGCCCGCACTGCGACCTCCCTGCTGCTTGGCCAAGGCTTGCCGCAGGACGTGGCCGCGCAAGGCTTGGATAGGGCCACTTTGGCGCCAAACCGCCTCCGCTAAGCAATCAGGTTAGGCACAGATGTACGAGCTTCTCCTCGATCCCAACGCCTGGGCCAGCCTGATTACCCTGACCGCGCTGGAGATCGTTCTTGGCATCGACAACATCCTCTTCCTGACGATCGTGACCGACCGCTTGCCGCCGGAGCAAGGTCGCCGGGCGCGGCGCCTCGGGCTTGCCATGGCTCTTGCCGGTCATATCGCCTTGCTGTTCTCGATCACTTGGATCATCTGCCTGACCGAACCAGTCTTCTCGCTCTTCGGCGAGAGCTGGTCGTGGCGCAATGTCGTTCTCTTCTGCGGCGGCTTTTTTCTACTCTACAAGGGCACCACGGAAATTCACGGCGCCGTCGAGGGCGAGGAGGAGAACGAGAAGACCCACGGCCATGCCGGTACGACCTTCGCCATAGCGATCGTGCAGATCTATCCTCGACCTGATCTTCTCGCTGGATTCGGTCTTGACCGCCGTAGGGATGGTGGAGCATCTGCCGATCATGATTGCAGCCGTGACCATTGCGATCGGCGTGATGCTGCTGGCGGCAGAGCCGCTCAGCGCCTTCGTCTCCCGCCATCCGACAGTCAAGATGCTGGCGCTCTCCTTCGTCATGCTGGTCGCCGACGCGCTGCATTTCCATATCCCGCGCGGCTACATCTATATGGCGATCGCCTTTTCGGTGACGGTCGAGAGCCTGAACTTCTGGGCCAATGTGCGCCGCAGCCGAAATCCGGCAGCAAAAAGACAGACCTGATGACCATCAACATTCTTGGAAAGCTCTTCTTCGGCGGATCGGTGAGCCTGGAGTGGTTGGATCAAGGCCTCGAGGCCGCCGGCCTGATCGCCAGCGGCTTTCCGGAACCGGTCCGACTGGCCTTGGTGCGGCTCACCAAAGACGCCATGGGTCTACCGCAGCGCGGCGAGCCCAAGGGCGCGGCGGCACAGCCGCTGATCGAGGCTCTCAATCGCAGCGGCCGACTCTTCGCCTTCTGCTATCGGGGCCGCGCGGGCTTTGCCGACATCCTGGGCAAGGCGGAGGCAGAGACCTTGCAGGCCAGGCTCGACGGGGCCGCACAAGCGCCCGAAGGATTGGATGCCCGCGTGGTTTCGCTTGCCCTCCTCTCCGGTTTCGCCCACCCGGATGTCGCCGCACTCTATGAAACCGAGGTCGAAGACGATGCGGGCGGGAGATAGTGACCTAGGCTCTTAGGAAGCGCCCAACGTGACTGCCGGCGGCCTCTCCGCTCTCATGAGCGCCGACGACGGTCGCCCAGTTCGCCGGACTGCAGGCTTCACCGGCAAACCAGATCCGTTCCCCGACCGGCTGCCGCAAGACCGCACGTAGAGGATACTTGCCGGGCTCGGCTGAGGCATAGGAACCATAGGTCAAGGGGTTCTGTCCCCAGTTGGTCGCCACGCCCTTGACGAAGGCCTTGTCCACATCACTGCCGAACATTCGGCGCAGATCGCTCAGTGCAAAGTCGATTGCCGCCGCCTCGCCCTCTGCCTCGAGGGCTGCAGCGAAGCGCCCGCCGACGTCGCCATAGGAGAGAGTGCCTCCCGAAACATTGGTCAGCAAACCCATCCCTTTGGGCGAGCCCTCGACCTCGCTGTCGATCTGCGAATAGAGGTACCCGTCCTTGCCGGTCCCGAAGATGTTTCGGTTGAACTGCAAGGCGATGTGATTGTAGAGCCCCATGGAAATCCCATGGAAGGAGGCCTGCTTCTCCGGCGAAAGCGGTGGATCGAAGCGCAACGCTTCCTGCGCTAGGACGCCGGTCGAGACAGTGACGATGCAGGCCTTGGCCGAGAGGGAGCCTCTGTTCGTCTCGACGGTGACACCGTGCCCACCCCACTTGACCGAGGTTGCCGTGGTCGAGAGCTGGACCGGGATGCCTTGGGCACTGTGCGCCCAGATGGCGCCATAGCCTTCCCGGCAGAACCAATCCTTACCGTCGTTGGAATTGTACCAGTCCTTGCAGGAGAAGCTGTCGAGGTCCTTGCCCATCTCATAGGGTCCGATCGCCAAGTGGACCAGCTTGCTCCAGTCGCCTTCCTCGGACACCACCGAGGCGGCACTCACATCGCGGCCGGCCGCGCCGGCACTGGAAATCGCCCGAATTGCCGCCCGATAGGCCGTGTCATAAGCGATATAGCCGTCATCGTCGGCCTCGCGATCGCCGACATAGAGGGTCTCTTCGTCGGGTGCTGGATAGACCGTGAAGCCGTTCTTCTGGCCGTAGCCGACGAAGGGGTTGCCGCGCGCATTGTGTAGCCAAAGCGCACCCACGTCGAAGGGCACACCGAACGTCGAGGT
Organism: Rhodospirillales bacterium; assembly: GCA_965202755.1. Lineage (GTDB taxonomy): Bacteria > Pseudomonadota > Alphaproteobacteria > Kiloniellales > JACOMY01 > JACOMY01. The sequence goes on from CBDBCL010000009.1 coordinate 6,230, forward strand.
CTCGGTAAACACCCGGCCGCCGATGCGCTTGCCGGCCTCGATCACTGTGACGCTGCGGCCGCTGGCCATGAGGGCCTTGGCTGCGGCGATTCCGGCTGCACCGGCGCCGATCACGATTACGTCGGGGTTGGCGGAAACGGCAAGCTTTGGCCAGAGTGGCGTCGTGAGGCCAACTGCACCGGCTAGAAAGAAATGACGTCGAGAAAGAACGGACACAGGCTCTCTCCTCTCAGATTGGTGTTGCCCCCGTTTAAGCGGACCCCTCGGCTAGGTATTGAGCTCTTCGGAACGCCGTTGGAGACGCCATCCTGAGCCCTGAGTGAGGATGGTGCTCGTTGTAATCCTCGAACCATCCGGCGAGCTGGCCGAGAGCGTTGGCGGCACTCGGCAAGGGTTTCACGCGGACATAGTCGCGCTTGAAGGTCTTGACGAAGGACTCCGAGACGCCGTCGCTCTGCGGGCTGGCGACCGGCGTGCAGCAGGCCCAGCTGAGTGTCAAACCGGCCCTCGACGGCTTCGAGCAGCATGTCGCGCACGTTCGAGCCCGAAATCCCAGCCCCAGTCAGCGCCTTCCAGGCGACGATTTCACGGTCATGGGCGTCGATGATGAAGGCCGCCCGGACCCCCTCGCCGTTCCAGCAGGTGAACTCCAGGCCACCCGAACACCGGCGCAAGTTGGAGCGCATGACCACGACCTTACCGTCGTGACCGCGTCCCAGCCGCGTGCCGGAGTGCTTCTCCAACAGCAGGTCATGGTGCTGCACGATCCGATAGATGCGCTTGTGATTGAAGGGCGTTTCGCTCCGGGCGGCCCGATCGCGGTTCAGCAGTGCGGTGATACGGCGGTAGCCGGAGCTCGACCGGGCATCGACCAGCGGCCGCACCGGCGCCAAGACCGCTGCGTCTTGCGCTTTGCGATAGCACCGACGCGGCTCAGTGCCGGATGCAAGCCGCTGCACCAGGTTCGAGCGCGACACCGATAGGCTGTCGGCAACCGCCTTCACCGGGAAGGATCCTTCGGCAGCGACGAGGACAGCAAGGTCTGTTTTCTTGGCTGCGACTTGGCCAGAGCCTCCTGCAAGATCTCCACCTCAAGCGTCTTGCGACCAGGATGGCGCTCAAGCGCGCGCACCCGCTCCTCCAGGCGGCGAACCTCGCCATTGCCCGTCACTCCATTGTCAGCCTGCACCGCCGTAGCGCCTCCCTCGCTCATCGGACGCCGCCAACGATACGACAGGTTCGGCGCAACGCCATGGCGCCGTGCGGTCGACGACACGCTTTCTCCCGGCAGCAGACTTTCTTCACCACGCCGCAGCTTCCGATTTCCCGACTGGCGACGCCGACGATCACCTCGACACGCTGAAATCCCTCTTCCGTCATGACCCTATCCTTGAGAATACCCTCAAGCCTCCAGGGTTACAACGGGTGTCCTTTCCAATTGGGGGCCAGTCCACACGGAGCGTGATCACTGCAGATCTCGAGTTACCCGGCGCCTGAGCCGTTTGCGCGCAGCCGTTCTTCTCCGTCAATTGGCCAGACAGGAACTCTGCTGTTCGAGCTGCTGCACCAAATTGACGTTGGCGCGCTGATGCTTGTTTAGCTGAACGGCCGAGAGGGATTCGGCGCTGCAGCCAGTGTTGTCGAAGGCGGCCTTGCCGCGTTCGCTCTGAAAGCAATAGCCCTCGGTATAGAGAATGTTGCTGCGCAAGTCCCAGAGGTTCTCGCAAGACCAACCCTGCAGTTGCTCGGCAGTGAAAGTCTCCTGCCCGGCGCAGATCGTGGTGAAGCCGATGGCGGTCTGATCGGGCTGGCCGACACAATCCAGGGACTCCTCCGCCGCAGCACCGCTGGAGCACAGAAATGCGAACGCCAAGGCCGTCAATCCGCTACGCATCATCGGTCTTCTCCCAATCAACTGAGCCAAGTCCTTGATAGCATACGAACTTCGGAAGATCGCAGAAAGTTGCGCTGCGCCAGCTCGATCTCTAGCGTTGGCTGGTCTGGGTCGGCGTCCGGGCTGTGTTCTGCAGGGTAAAGGCGCCGACCACGAGCGGCTCGCCCTTGGCGCCGAAGAGGCGATAGAGGCCAGCCAGGGACTGCCCGCGGTTCATCACCTGGCCGATCAGAGAGAAGGTCACTACCCGTAGCTTGCCCTGCGGTCCGACCGCCGAGACCTCGCGATGCTCGGCCCGAAAGGAGAGGCTGGCAGGATCGTAGTTCGCCAGCAACTGAATGGCCCCGATTCGCCGCCCAAAGAGACGCGGCAGCTCCGGCGGCACGGTCAGCAAGAGCGCCAGTTGCTGTGGCCTGCGGCCGGCATCGAGGCGCGCCTGGGCCTTGCCGGCGAAGACCGGAATCGCCGAATCGCCCTTGCGACGCGAGAGGACATAACCGCCGTTGAAGTGCTCTATACCCAGCGTGGAAACCGGTTCGCCCTTACCGAGCAAGCCGTAGAGTGCATCGGTGCCCTCGGCATTGGTGAAGGCCACCAAGCCGTAGGGCTCGTGACGCTGATTGCCTGGTGTCAGGCCGGTAAAGTTGCTGTAGCCGCGTCCCAAGGGACCGGAATAGGTTAGGCGGTAGCTCTCGGTCACCGCATCCCAAGCAAAGCTGTCGGCACTGTCGTTCAGCCGCAATGTGGCCGAGGGCTGGGCTGCACCGCCCTGCCCCACCTCCAGCCGTTGGTTCTTCTCCACGAAACGCGCCCAGTAGCCCGAGGGACTCGGCCCGGAATCGAAGG
>CBDBCL010000010.1:0-15719 GCA_965202755.1 Rhodospirillales bacterium
TTCTTCGGCGGCGAGGTGATCCGCGGCTTCTCGGCCGGCATCATCGTCGGAATCGTGGTCGGCACCTATTCTTCGATCGCCGTGGCGGTGCCGCTCTTAACCTGGTCGCGCCTGCGTCCGGTCGCGCCGACCGGCGCCAAGCCCGAGAAGGTGAAGCCGGCCGTCTAGTGCAGTCCAGGTGCCCATAGGGGCGCCCGAACCGCTCTATCGCGTTGTGTCAGAAGCACATCCTCGTCGCAGTCGGTAGTGTCTGCTCGGGATTTGCCCTAGCTCGCCAACCATATGGGAGGCTTGGGATCGCCATGGACATCACACCCGCGCCGACCGCGGGCCGGAACGTCGTCGAGAGCTATGGCGATGGCCATTTCACCATCAGCGGTGCCCGTCACCAGGGCTCTCTGGTGGTAACGCCGGAGCGCATTCTGCCCTGGCCCGTCAACGACTTCGCTGCGGCGACACCGGAGAGTCTCGGCCTTCTGGCCGTTTTGGAAACACCGGTCGAGTTGCTGCTTTTGGGTTGCGGCGTCGAGCAAGCCTTTTTGCGACCGGCGCTGCGCCAGATCTTCAAGGATCGCTTGGGCCTGGTGGTGGAGTGCATGGCCAGCGGCGCGGCCTGTCGGACCTACAACGTGCTGGTGAGTGAGGATCGACGCGTCGCCGCGGCCCTCATCGCGGTTCCCTGAGCCTGAGCAGGGATAGCGGGTGGCCGACGCGCTCTCGCCCTTGGGGCAGCAGGTCAAGCAGCAGGATCATGATCGCTACCTGACCCTGATCTTCGCTCCGGCCGATGCACGCGAGGCACTCTTCGTCCTGGCTGCCTTCAATCAGGAATTGGCGAGGACGGCGGAGCGGGTGAGCGAGCCGTTGCTGGGCGAGATGCGCCTTGCCTGGTGGCGCGATGCCGTCGAGGCCATGGCTGGAGGGGGCAAGGTGCCGGAGCATCCGGTGACGGAGGCTCTGACACCACTGGTCGCCGGCGGGGGCTTACCGGCGGCGGATCTCCTGGCCATGATCGAGGCACGACGACGTGACCTCGATCCGGAGGGCTTTGCCACTCAGAACGAGCTCCTGCGCTATGCCGGAGAGACGGCTGGGACTGCGAACCGCTTGACGGCCCAGCTCTTGGGTTTGGACGGGAAGGCCCAAGAAGTCGCCCGGGACATCGGCACGGCCTGGGGCATCCTGGGGCAGCTTCGGGCATACTCTGCCTGGCGCCTCAACGGTAAGATTTGGTTGCCACAGAGCCTTCTGGCCGAGGCCGGCCTGACGCGCGGCCGACTGATGGAGGGGGTGCAAGGCCCCGACTTGGCCAAACTCGCACAGCCACTTGCGAAGGCGGCCGAAGATCTGCTTCGCAGCGCAGAACGTAGCGTACCGTCGATTAGCAAGGCGAGTGCCCCGCCATTCCTGCTCGGCAGCCTAGCACGCGGTTACCTCAGGCGCCTCGCCGCCTGCCGCTTCGATCTAGCCGACCCCAGCCTTGCTTTGCTGCCTCCCGAACGCATCTTCGGCCTTACCTGGGCGGTTGTGCGCCGACGCTGGTAGTGGGCTTCTGGGGCCGACTGTCCCACGATCGAATCGATTTCTTGACAACCGAGAGCGCGCTACGGCGAATGCCGACTCCTTATCTCCGAGGTCTGGAGCAATCAATGCCGGCGAACACTCGCGCGCAGGTGAAGCCCGTGCCCTCTCAGAACCCTGCACGTCTTGCCGAACTGGCGACACGCTACGTGAATTCCGATCCGACCAGCCGGACCCCTCGATCAATCTTTCCTCGCACGCTCGAAGCTGATCTTCAACTACCTAGCCAAGACCGGTGGCTCCTCGATGCAGTTCTTCTTCATGGAGATCGGCGAGGAGCGTTTCTTTCGCTATCGCTCGCGCGAGGCGACCGAGGAGACGCCGAACCTCCGCAACCTAAGTCCGGAGGAAAAGGCCCGCTATCGCATCTTTCAGGGCCATTTGCCCTACGGCGATCAGGTCCATCTGGCCCTGATTATTCATCACGCGCTGGCGTGTCCGTTGAAGTCGCATCTGATTGGGTGATCGGACAAGGTTGATGGTAGCGCGGTCCTGCGAGCGCGGGCGTCAGAGTGTGTCGGATTTCGGTTCCGGGTGACTGGGCCAATGGCGATGGTTTGTCAGGGTGCTTGTTGGTTTGGGGATGGCGCGCCCATGAGGGTTCACAGAAGGTTGATAAAGGCAGCCTTGTCCGGACAGGCCGCCGCGCACGCAATGCGGATGCGGGTGGTGGTCTCGATGACGCGGGCAGCTGTTTTGACGAGATGGCGCTGTAGGGTGGCGAACTCGGCCTGGCGCAAGGGGTGTGTTTCCGGAATGGCCCGGCGTACGGACCAGAGCAAGCAGTATGCGGCGGTATGCAGGATCAGCCTGACCTGATTGGCCAGTGCCGAATGACAGGACGCCGAATGACAGGACGTGGGGTCGCTTTTGAGCTGGGTCTTGTGGAGTTTGATGAGGTTCTGGGCTTGCCCCCGCGCGCAATAGTCGAACTCGTAGGGCCGCTCGGGAGTGCTGCCGGTCAGCGAGGTGACGAGGGCACGTATGTCCATAGCCAGCGTCGTGGCGTTGATGCGGGCGATGGTTCGGCGCTTGAGGCCGCCCCCGGCTTTTGGCGGCATGGGTCGTCTCGCCGTGGGTCCGGTGCGGGGGCAGGTTCTTCTCGGCCCGGAACAGCGCGCAGGCGTCCATTGCCGCGGCGAGCAGCGGGTCGCGCTGCTCGCCGCGGCATTGATCGGCAGGCCAAACAGGAAATCGACGCTGTTGTCCTCGCACCATGCCATCAATGCGGGCCGGGCATGGTGGCCGTCACCGCGCAGCAGGATGCCTGTCTCGGGCCAGTGGCGGCGGATGCGCCGGATCGGGCGGCGGACAGGGGCGCGGGTCTCGACGCCCGAGGGTGTCGGCAGGGCGGAGCACGCAGGCGAGGGGACGCGCGCTCGGCTTCATGGACAGGGATCGGCGCGAAACCCCGCGCGCCGTGGAACCCGTTCCAGAACGCCGGTTGCCGGTCGCCCTGTGCGGCATCGAAGGTGTCATCGATGTCCGGCGTGATTGTCTCGGGCGGCGCGGCATGGCTGTCGCAGTAGAGAGCGATCATCGCCTATGCCATCGCGATCACGCTACGCAGGTCCGGAGCATTCTCTCAGCGCGACAGGGTTGGCTGACTGGCCAGACCGAGCCCCGCTTCCGGCGTCTTGCTCAACGCCATCCTGAATGCTGGGTCATGGCGCCGCGCGTCCAGATCGTCGGCGTCTTCATACCCTGTGCCAATCGCCAGAATGCCTGTCCGCAGGATATCCCCCGACAGATGGCGAACCCGCGTCGGATCACGCAGGTCAGGCATCGGTTCGGCCAATCTGTCGGCGATGGCGAGCTTGCGTTCCGCCTCCGCCAGCAGCACGACACCGCCATCCGACGCGATCCGTCCGCCATCGAAAGCGGCAGTGACCTGCTTTCCGGAAAGCGCTCGAAGTGAGGGGAAAGGCGGGGCAGGACCGGTCATGGTGGCGGGGCGGTTTCTGTCCAACGGAGGGATTGGCTTCGACACCCAATTCCCTACCCTGGATCAGAGGCCTATGCCACCGACGCCAGCCTCCAAACGCGGGCTTGGTGAATAATCCGGGATAGAGAACTACGCCGAGAATTGCGGTCGATCCTGGTCATTGCCGCTCCGCTTGCCGCCGTCTAACTGGCCGAGGTCGCCATGCTGGTCACCGACATGGTGATTGTCGGGCACTTGGGCAGTCTCAAGCTGGCCGCGGTCGGCCGGATCGGCGATCTCCTCTTCGAAATCATGTTCTTCTCGATGGGGATCGTCTCGATCGTCGATGTGTTCGTCGCCCAATCATTGGGCGCCGGCAATCACGCCGATGCAGCGGGCCGGCTTCGCCAGGGGCTCTGCTTGGCGACGATCTTGACCCTACCGGGCAGCTTGCTTGTCTGGTTTCTGCCGTCGTTCTTGGCCTTGACTGGACAGCAGCCCGAGGTGCTGGCGATCGGCGAGCGCTATCTCCACGCCGTGGTCTGGTGCTTTATACCCAGCATCTGGTTCGTGGTACTGCGCGAGTTCGTGGCGGCTCTGTCGCGACCGCAGTCGGTCATGGTGATCACCCTCTCGGCGATCAGCCTCAACGCGGTCCTGACGTACGGTCTGGTGTTCGGCGCCTTCGGTCTGCCGGAACTCGGCGTTGCCGGCGCCGGCTGGGCCACCACGGTCGTCACCTGGGTCATGTTCGCTGCCCTGGCCTGGCATGTGGCGCGGGTCCCTGCCTTCCGATCCTACGCAGTCTTTCACGGGCTGGGACGCATCGATTTTGCCGGCCTGCGGCAGATCCTGGCCCTAGGCTTGCCGCTCGGCGGACTGGAATTGCTGGGCAGCGGCCTTTTCGCCGTGACGGCTACCTGATGGGCATCATCAGTGTCGAGGCCTTGGCCGCGAACCAGGTCGTCTTCACGGTTGCAGCCGCAACCATAGTCGTCTCAGTGGCCATCGGCGGAGCAACGGCGATCCGTGTTGCCTATGGCATCGGTGCCGGCAATCCAACCCAGGCGCAGCTATCGGGTTACTTGGGTATCGCTATGGGCGTCGCCTTCATGGCCGTAGCGGCTTGCGTCTTCCTGGCCGCGCCGGAGGCCTTGACTAGCTGCTCCATCCCGGATGGTCACATAGACCCTCGCCGGTGGGCGCTGTTCGTGGCACGCTTCATCCTGGGCGAGGTTCGGGACGGAGGACGAGCATGCCGATCTCTTCACAAGCAGGCGACGACGACGCCGAAGGTGCGGGCGGCGATCCAGGCGAGCGCCGAGCCGGCTCGGGTCCTGGCCGAGCGGTACGGGATCTCCGAGCAGACCGTGTGGAAGTGGCGGAAGCGGGACAGCGTCCATGACCGGAGCCACACGCCGCACAGGCTGCAGACGACGCTGACACCAGCCCAGGAGGCTGTCGCCGTGTCTCTGCGCAGGGCCCTGCTGTTGCTCCTCGACGATCTGCTGGCCGTGGTCCGCGAGTTCCTGAATCCGGATGTCTCGCGCTCGGGGCTCGAGCGTTGCCTGCGCCGGCACGGCATGTCCAAACTGCCAGGACCTGAAGCCGAAGGCGGCGAAGCCCGCCCACAAGCCGTTCAAGGCCTACGAGCCCGGCTACTGCAATCGACGTGAAATACCTGCCGCAGATGGCCGATGAGGAGAAGCGCCGCTCCCTTTTCGTCGCGATCGACCGCGCGACGAGATGGGTCTTCGTCCGCATCTACCCGGCCAAGACGGCGGCCAACGCACGCCGGTGCCGGCGCGACCTCCACCGGGCTGGCCGATCCGGGCCGCGCCGATGAAGATCACCCGAGTTCTCACGGACAACGGCAAAGAGTTCACCGGCTGGCTTTTCGGCCTCCGCCGCTGGGCTGGCGGCGTTGAAATGCAGCTCGATGGCGGCGTCAGCACCCCAGGCCTTGGCCCTTTTGTAGGCGCCGACGATCCCTCCCTCATCGCGGAAAAAGACCTGCGCCGTGGCATCGCCCAAGCTGGAGACATGGTTCACCATCCGGGTTGCGCGGTCGCTGTTCCAAGGATACTCGCTGTCGCTGATCGGCGCGACCGCGCTCGCTCCGGGTGCGGTCTTGGTGTGCCCTACAACGATTGCCAGATTGATCATCGTCTCTCTCCTTTTCGGCTCTGGCGCGCGCAGCAATCGCCCCGAGAGTCGTGGGATAGATTGGCGCGCCGTATTACCCATTGTTCCTCTTGGACAAGCATGCCTCTTACCATGAAAATCAATTAAAAACAGCACTATGAGATATTAGTACCATTTTTAAATGAAACTGAATCAGGCAGTCTACTGCCGAAAAACAGGAGGGCTCAAAGCCCGCCTTGGGAGGACACGAGGCGGTGTCGCCGTTAGGAGTCCGAAAGCGCACTTTCTCCGCTAGACATGGCGATCATGAACCACTTGGTCTATCGTCCCGGAGATGCAAAGCAGGCAAGGATGGAAGGTGAATGACATGAGCGATCTGAAATCGACTTGCGATGCGGCCTTGAATCGCGTGACCTCGGCCGCACCGCGCGTACCTGGTGTGGTCGCCCTGGTGACTGACCGCTCCGGCGATATCTATGCCGGCTGTGCCGGAGAGCGCCGGCTGGGCGGCGAGGCGATGACCTTGGATACGGTCTTCGCCATCTTCTCGACCACAAAGGCGATCGGTGGGACGGCCGTCATGCAGTGCGTGGAGGAGGGATTGCTCGACCTCGATGCGCCGGCCAAGGACTATGCGCCCGCCATCGTCGAGCTGCAGGTGCTAACCGGTTTCGATGCCGAGGGGGTGCCGCAGCTGCGTCCGCCGAAGAGCCAGATCACCACGCGCCAGCTGATGCTGCACACGGCCGGCCTTGGCTATGACTTCTTCAACGAAGCCTACAAGCGCCTCGCCGACGAGCAGGGCCAGCCAAGCGTGGTCACCGGCAGCAAGGCCGCGATTTCCACGCCGCTGCTCTTCGATCCCGGTGAACGTTGGGAGTATGGCTCGAATATCGACTGGGCCGGCCAGGTGGTCGAGGGCATCCGCGGCAAGCGCCTGGGCGAGGTCTTGCGCGAGCGGGTTTTCGACCCCTTGGGCATGCAAGACATCGCCTTTACCCGGACGCCCTCGATGAAGGCACGCACGGCCACGATCCATGCCCGTGGTGGCGATGGCTCCCTCACGCCGATGGATGACTTCGCACTGCCCGACGACCCTGAGGTCGATATGGCGGGCCATGGGCTCTATGCCACGATCCCGGAGTACATGAAGTTCATCCGGATGTGGCTGAACGACGGCGACGGACCGAACGGCCGGGTGTTGAAGCCTGAGACGGTCGAGATGGCTGTCTCGAATGGTCTGCAGGCGCACCAGAAGGTGGTCGTCTTGCCGGGCGTCATTCCCGAGATCTCCAACGATGCGGAGTTCTTCCCGGGCTTGGCCAAGTCCTGGTGCTACACCTTCATGATCAACGACGAGACCGCGCCGACCGGCCGACCGGCCGGTGCCATCGGCTGGGCGGGACTGGCCAACTGCTACTATTGGATCGACCGGGAGAACGGCTTCGGCGGCTATTGGGCGACCCAGATTCTGCCCTTTGCGGACGGTGTCTCCTTCCCCGGCTACATGGATCTGGAAACGGCCGTCTATCAGAGCCTGCTGCCGGCCAAGGCTGCGTGAAGCCGCCGTTCCGAGCCGGCAGACGAGCGCCGTGATCGGGTGAATCACCCGATCACGGAAATTTGCACCTGTCTTTCAGGATTAGAGCGCTGCCAGCACAGCCTCGGCGCTGGAGGCTTCGAGCGCGCCGGGATTGGTCTCCTCGGCCAGGAAGGAGACCTTGCCGTCGTCCACGATCATGGCGAAGCGCTTGGCGCGGACGCCCATGCCGTGCGCGGTCAGGTCCAGATCCATGCCCATGGCCTTGGTAAAGGCGGCACTGCCGTCGGCCAGCATCAGCACCTTGTCGCCGACGCCCTGATCCTTGCCCCAAGCGCCCATGACGAAGGCGTCGTTGACCGAGAGGCAGGCGATGGTGTCGACGCCCTTGGCCTTCAACTGGTCGGCGTGCTGCACGAAGCCCGGCACGTGCTTGGCCGAGCAGGTCGGCGTGAAGGCGCCCGGAAGCGCGAAGACCACGACCTTCTTGCCCTTGAAGAGCGTGTCGCCCGAAATCTGTTCCGGTCCGTTCGCGGTCATGTGGTTCAAGGAACCGTTGGGCACATTATCGCCAACCTGGATTGCCATGCTGGTCTCTCCTCAAGATTGATGGAACTCGCTGGAAGCGGTGCGCAGGCTTGGCACCGACAGACCTAAAGATAGGGTGCGGCTAAGCCGAGGCCAAGCGCCTTTGACGGCCCGGATCCAAAGCGGCTAGTGAAGCCGAGCCCTTGCGGCCCTATTTTTGCTATAGTGAGCCGATAGCGCCTGGGCGGAAGCGTCAGGGTGCCAGCAGTAGGAGACAGCTATGGAGAGTGACGAGGAAGCGGAGGGCTACCTGACCGGTCAGATCCTGATCGCCATGCCCGGCATGAGCGACAGCCGCTTTCAGCGCAGCGTCGTCTACGTCTGCGCCCACAATGAAGAAGGCGCTATGGGTCTGGTCGTGAACAAGCTGATCGACAGCCTGACCTTCGACGAGCTGCTGCAGCAGTTGGGCGTCGAGAACCCCAAGCCTGGGCAGGAGATCGACGTGCACTTCGGCGGACCGGTGGAGTCCGGCCGCGGTTTCGTCCTGCACTCGGCCGAATACGAGCAGGACTCGACCCTGAAGGTGGATGAGCGCATCGCCATGACCGCGACCCTGGACATCATGCGCGATATCGCAGCGGGCGAGGGCCCCAAGCGGCACCTCTTCGCGCTCGGTTATGCCGGCTGGGGGCCGGGGCAGCTCGATTCGGAGCTGCAGGCCAATGGCTGGCTGACGGCGGATGCCAACGAGACCCTGGTCTTCTCGGAGGCGCTCAGCGACAAGTGGGATGCTGCGATCAAGGCGCTCGGGATCGATCCCAGCTTCCTGGTGACCGACGCCGGACACGCCTAGCCGGCAATGGACCCGCTGAGCGATATCCTTACGCAGCTGCGCTTTAGCGGCCTGCTCTACTTCGCGATCGAGTTCACCGCGCCCTGGGGCATTCGCGTGCCGCCGCATCCGGGCGCGATCCACTTGGTTCAGTTTACAGATCGTATGTGTTCATGGTATGTTTCTTTCTAGATCAGAGGGATAAATTGGCGATGGATCACAGGCAGTTTCAGGAATGGCTCTCAGGGATAGAGCAACTCAGCGCGGCGCAGCGGCAGGAAGCCGAAGCTGTGTTCGCAGGGGGTGTAAGAAGACATTTAATGCTGCGTCGGGCATAGCCTTGGCGGGTCTTCATCGCAAAGACAAGTGGCTTGCCTTTGGACCCTGTCTTGCGGATGGGTTGACGTTTCGCGCGTCGGCCGAGCGGTGCAGGTTTGCCGTCAATACCGCATTCCGCTGGCGGCACCGGCTTCTCGCCGCAGAAACCGGGGAAGCTCACAAGCTCACGGGCATTGTCGAGGCCGACGAACCCTATGTTCTGGAGAGCCGCACAGGCGAGCGGCACCTGAAACGCAAGGCGCGTCGCCGCGGTGGCAAGGCCGGAAAGCGCGGCCTGTCAGATGAGCAGGGGCCGGTGCTGCTTGCCGCTGACCGCAGCGGTATGACCGTCAGCGCAGTGCTTCCGGTGGTCAATGCCGATACCCTGCGCACGGTCATTGAGCCGGTCGTGGATGAGCATATCGTGCTGGTGAGCGATGGTCACCGCGCCTATCCGCCCTGCGCTGCCGCTCTGGGCGTTCGCCACGAAGCGCTTGATCTGTCCAGGGGAGAACGCGTGCGCGATGCCTTTCATATTCAGACGGTGAACAACCCACACAGCCACTTGAAGGTCCTGCGACGCTTTCGGGGGATCGCAACACAATATCTCGCCAACGATCTGCGATGGTTTCAACGCGTTTGTCTCGAAAACGCATCCCCACGCACATGCCTCGCCGCTGTCATCGACAGGTCAGGCATACGATTTGTAAACTGAGCCATGATTATTCATTCTTTGGGGGCGAGGGCGGTGATCGAATCTTCGGCTGCGGCGGGAGGGATGCCAACTTCAAGGGAGAGTCCGGAAGCGATGACCTGTACGGCGGCTATTCGACCGATAGGGCTTTCTTTGGTGGCAGCGGCGCGGACGAACTCTCCGGCGATCGAAATTGGAGCCGACTCCAGTTTCGATGGCGGTGACGGTACCGACAGCCTCTTTGGCGGAGTCGGCGATGACACCTCCTTCAACGGAGGCGGTGATGCTGACCGCATCTATGGAGGCAGCGGTTTAGGCCTGTCGCTGCGAGGCGGCTCGGGTTCCGACTTTGTAACCGGCGATACCGGCGATGACGGCGACGGCGCGGACCGCTCGCTGTTGGGCGACAGTGGTCGCGATGGAGTTGAAGGCGAGAACGGTGCCGACCTGCTGTTTGGCGGCAGCGGCGGGGATAGCCTGTTTGGTGGCTGTGCTGACGACCTGCTTTATGGCGACGACGGAGCCGATACCGGCCTCTTCGGCGGCACGGCTGAGGATAGGATTTTCGATGGCAGCGGTGCCGATCGCTCGTTGGACGGCAGCTACGGCGACGACCGCAGGCTCTTCGGTCGAGGCGATCGCGACGATCTTTTTGGCAGTGCCGGTGACGATTCCTTCCTCTTTGGCGGTTCGGGGAGGATGGGCTGAGTGAGTGGGCCGGCGACGACATGCTCCTGTTCGGTGCGCGCGGTGCTGACTCGATCTCTGGCGTGCTCGGCGATGATGTCGGCTTCTACGGCGGTAAGAAGGCGGACGAGCAGTACGGTGGCAGTGGTGCGGACGCTGCGATCTTCGGCGATTCCGGACGCGATAGCCTCGACGGAAACGCAGACAGTGATTCCTACTTCTACGGCGGCGCGGGTGACGATGTCCTGAACGGCGGTGCCAACGCAGATAGCCACCTCTACGGCGGCAGTGGTGCAGATACCTTCCTTGTGGCAAGCTAGGGCGAACTCCGGGCCGGCGAGATCTACGACGGGGGCGCCGGCAGCAACACCCTGTTTCCGGATGGCGGCGCCAGTCTGCCGGCCGGGGTCCTGGTGACCAACGTGGAGTTCGCCCTCTACGGCTGATCGGGCCGCAGGCCTCGCTAAGATCGGCAGCCGGTGAACCGCAAACCCTCTCAGAGGGCTTCGGACGATCGGACAGAAGTGCCGGACCCTTCGGCATGGCAGCGCGCTGCCCGGTGACCGACCTCTTGAAGCGACAGAGCGAGAGGGGCCCAAGGCCTTCGGCCCTGTCGCCAGTGACAACACTCCAAGTTGAGAGGAGTGAACAGATGCTGAAGCAATCTTTGACCGCCATCGCCCTCGTGACCGCGCTCGCCGGCACCGCCGCCCTGCCGGTCTACGCCGCCGACGAGATGAACCTCGCACCCGGTCTTTCGGCTACCGGTGCGCCGGTTGCCCTGCACGGGGCCAATCCCGTGGCCCTGCTGGCCCAGCGCAACGACGTTGCCGGTAGCGCCAAATCACCTGCGTCCACGACGGTGCCGCCTACTACTTCTCCAGCGCCGAGAACCAGCTCGCCTTCGATGGCAACCCCGAGCGCTATGTCGTCCAGAACGGCGGCTTCTGCACCTTTGGCGTGTCGGTCGGCAAGACGTTCGACGGTGATCCGCGCAGCCAAATCTCGTTTTTTGAGGAATTGCCGCCGCTGTCCGCGCTCGAACGGGCGGAAATTGCAGTAGTTTCTGCCAAGAGATCAAATGGTTGGCGAAAGGTGGCGACCACCTCACCATCCTCCCAAGAGCAGTTTGAAAGTACGCAGTTGAGCAGCCGGCGTTTTTCGCGGGCGGGCTGGCGTTCGAGCAGCGCCTGCGCATTGCGGGCGAGTTCGAGAATCCGCACGCCCTCGCCCATATAGGACTGCTCGGCCTCCTCGTGACGGTCGATGTCGTGCTGCAAGCGCCGCTGTTCCTCGCGCCATTGGCCCGCCATCTTGTCGAAGAAATCGCCACCGATCTTGCCGTCGAGCTAGCCGATATACATGGCGCCGATGCGCTCGCCGAGCCGCCTGTGCCCGGCCTGGAGCCGCTTTATCGCCTCCTCGTGCTCGTGGCGCTCGTCCGCATGGCTGGCGTGCAGCGCCTCGCGCACCCACTCCAGAACCTCGTCGTCGAAACGAAGCTGGCCGAGCATGGTCGTGAACTGCTGTTCCAAGACCTCCTCGCGCACATACTTGCGACGGCAGGAGGCGGCTTGCGACGGCATTTGTCCGCGTAACCGGTGCAGTGGTGGTAGATGTACTTCTGCTTTTTGATCTCGCCGACCACCGAACAGCCGCAGCGCCCGCAGGCGATCAGCCCGGAGAAGGCGAAGTCGTGGGTCATGCGTCGATGCCTGCTGGCATTCCGGCCGTCCATCACGCTCTGCACCCGCTCCCATGCCTCGACCGAGACCAGTGGATCGTGCTTGCCCTGATAGAGCTTTCCGTTCCACTCGAACCAGCCGGTGTAGAGGCGATTGCGCAGGATCGAATGCACGGTGCCGGTGGGCACCGGCTTACCGCTCTTCTTGTAAACCAGACCGGCGGCACGGGCCTTCTTGGTCACCTCTTTCAACGCAAACGCGCCGGTCGCGTGCCACCCGAACAGTTTCGAGACGATCGGCGCGACCTCGGGACCGACGGCGAGATCTTGCGCCCGTCCGGGCCGGTGACGTTCAGGTAGCCGAGCGGCGTCTTCGTTGGCCCCTCGGCCTTCTCCTGCTGGCCCTTTCGGGCCTCCCCGGACAGGGTGTCGATGTGGTTCTTCGCCATCGGCACCTTGATGTCGTGCATGAACTTTTCCGAAGACCGCGACTCGCGCGACAGCACAACGCCTTCCTTCGGCAAGTGGATCTCGGCGTCGAGTTCGTCGATCGTCCCCCAGTCCTTGAGGTTGCGGTAAAGCCGATCCGTCTTCTCGACGAGGATCACCCGAACATCCGAATGTGTCCGCAGCCAGGCGACCATTTCGCCGAAAGCGCCACGGCCGGTTTGTCTAGCGGTTTCGACATCCACATATTCCTGCGCCACCGTGAATCCTTCTCCGGTGGCCTATTCCTTACAGCAGCTTCATCTGCGCCGGGATCGAATAACCCTCCTTCTCCTGCTCCTTGGAGGAGACACAGGCATAGATCACCGCCCGTTTGCTTGGCGGTGGCTCGGATGGCTTTTGGCGTGAGAGTTCTGGCTAGAACTGTTGTCTAGTGTAACCTAAACAGCAATGCATCACAAGCATCTCTCACAAGTTCTGCGTTATCTCCTTCAGAGCGACCTTGAGTAGGTTCTCACGCCACGGCCTGAAACGCGATAGGAGTCGATCTTCGTTCTCGTTGTAGAAAAAGACGAAACCCTCCTCGGCGACTGGCACCAACGCAGTGCGAATCTGGCCCTCCTCGTCAGTATCCTTGAATTCGAGGAACGGCGCGCAAATGAGGCTACCATTGAACGGTCTGCCGATGCCGTGGATTGCAAGAACGAGCTGCCCACGGCGTGACCATCGCATGTTGAGCGCCACCCATGACCGGTACGCGCTGGTATCTGCGAAGTAACCGATGTGTTTCTTGGCATTCTCCACGATCTGCGCTCGAAAATAATGATCGGTTTGCGGACGGCTCCGATTGACAAGCGCGGTTCCCTCATTCGAAACTCGCATAAGTGCTTCTTTCACTGCGGGTGCGATCGCTTCCAGTCGATCCTTGATGTCGTCTTCGATCACACCAGCAAGCCGAAAAACTTCTCTCAGCGAGGCAAGCTTGTCTGCCGCTACCTTATCGGCAGCTTTGAGTAGGCCGTCGAGTGCAGCCTGCACATCCTCCTCGACCAGCACCTCTTCGAAGATTGCGGTGGCCTTGCGGAACTGGTTTGTCTGTAGCTTTGCGATCAAGTCGACCAGCGGTTTCAAGTCGGCGTTGTCCGCCGCCTCAAGTGAATCAAGGTAAGTTGACCTGTCGTCCCGCGTTATGACGAGCGGAAAAAGGTTGTCCTTCACCAGAACAAGTGAGGCAATGGTGCGCGCTACGCGGCCGTTGCCGTCTTGGAACGGATGGATCTGTGTGAACCGATGGTGAAACCATGCAGCCTGAACCTCGCTGGGCACTTCTTGTGCCACATGGTTCGCATGCATCGCTATCAAACGATCCATTTCAGAGTCGACTTGCTCCGGCGGACAATAGGTGAAGGTGATGCCGTTCCGAACGGGATGGTTGGCCTGCGTCTTCCAGGCTCCCTTGATCAACGGGATGTCTACATGGTTCCCCTGCGCGTCCAGACCCTCCGTCGTGTCCTGGCTCCGCAGGAGGGCGGCGTGTAGCTCCTTTATGTACGATGCAGAAAGGCTCCGGTCGCTCTTCACGAAGTCAAAGACACCGTCCAGCGCGGCCTTCTGGTCTTGCAGGAGCTGAAGGACGTATTCGGGCGACTTGTTTGTCGAGCCGTGGATTAGTAGCTCAGCATGAAATCCGCGCTCGATCAGCGTTTGGGTAACGCCGCGCTCGATTTCATAGAGGTTTTCGATCACGCCGGTTTCGATAGCCCATTCACGGCTCAACCTCTCAGTGAAATCCGACAACTGGGCGCTGCCTGTGAGCCGTGTGCGTTGATCGGTCCAAACCGCCTTGATGCCCGGCACTTGGGAAACGCTCAGTTCGGCTGGATCGGTTTCCAAGTCGGTGATCCCAGTCTCGGAATTCCAGATCGGTTGCTCGGTCACGTCGTGTTATGCTTTCATTCCGCCGCCTCCGTGGCGGGGGTGGCGGTGGGGGTGAGGGTCTCAACGAGGAGGGCTTCGAGGAGGCGGGCGCGGGTGGTGTCGCGGGTCGCCAGCGCGGCCTCCAGCCGGTCCAGCAGCGCCATCAGCGCCTCCACCTTTGCCACGATGCGGTGTTGTTCGGCGAGGGGTGGAATGCAAAGTATGAGTGGATAGGCATCTGACCGACTTAGGCCCGGCTTCACCCCCTTGCCGAGCGCATCAAGATCCAAGGTCTGCAAAGTCAGAAAAAGATAACGCAGATCAAAGAAGCGCGGAGCCTCGACATAGTAGGCAACGTCGGTCGTCCACGATGGACCATTGCAAAGATTGAGTGCGCCAGCAGATCCCTTCCGACCAACGATGATCGCGGGCTGTACGGTGAGCGGCTCTGTCGTGTAGCCGACAAAACCGTTGGAGCCGAATACGGGCACTGGGCCATCTTCGAGGCGTTCGCTTGCCTTCATTCCCTTGCCGTATTTGAAATCGAGCACGCGCCCGAGCGGGATGCACTTCCAGTTCGGGGGGAGATCCGAAGGCACTTCCGCCTCCGCCGCGATCCGCCCCAGCAACTCCGAGGCCGGTTCGTCGCCCGCGTCCTGCTCCACCAGTTTGCCACGGACGGCGAGGTCGAGGATGGTCTGGCGGAGAGGTTTGATCTGGTCGGGGCGGGCGGTGAGGGCGGGGAGCGTAGCGAGGGCGAAATGGGCGTGGGTGGGGAAAGAGTCCTCGGTGGCCGCATTGTCGGACGCAAAACCGGTGCCCACTTTTACTGGCTCCGCTTCGCGCGTGTCGGGCACGGTCAGGCGGGCGAGGCTGGCGGCGGTCAGCCGGTCGCGGGTGGCCTCGCGCGCGGTGCGGGCCGCCTCCAGCCGGTCCAGCAGCGCCATCAGCGCCTCCACCTTCGCCACGATGCGGTGTTGTTCGGCGAGGGGTGGGAGAGGGACGGGAATATCGACGGCCCGCGCCTGATTCAGCTTGGAGCGCGTCGCGCCGACAACTCGTCCGGTGTAGTCGAAGACGTTCAGGTAGTGTGCGAGGAACGGGTGAGAGACGAGGATGCCCTTGAAGACGTGGGCATGGTTGTTCACCCAAGTCTTGCCGCTAATGATGTAAGCCTTCGACCGGTACGCGTCGAAGAACGGCACGCCATCCTCGCCCAGGAGCACCAGTTCCTCGTCGAAGATATAGTCGTCGATCGAGCCTTGCTGCTGGGTCGCGCCGAAATACGGGAAAAGTTCTTCCTCTGCCTTCCCCTCGATCCGCTTGCCACGCTCGGCGCCGTTAATCGGCTTGCGCATGTAGTCGAGGCAAACGGCGACCTCAGCGAGGCGGGTCCACGTCCAACCGCGCGGCGGCGGA
>CBDBCL010000011.1:0-31290 GCA_965202755.1 Rhodospirillales bacterium
TCTGAACTGGTTCGGCGATCGAGGCCCGTGGCGCTGGATCAGCCAAGGCTCGTTGTCGTCGTCCTTGAACTGCTGGCCGGATGGTGTTGAAGCGCCCGATCCAGAGCAGGTTTTCCTTCAATGTTCGGATGCAGCGCTTAGCGCCGCCCTTGCCTTCGGGGGCGCGAACAAAGGACGGCGAGGCTGTCGCTCCCAGCCAAGCGACTTCGTTCTGGAAGTCGTGGCCGATGTATTGTGAGCCGTTGTCATGGCGAACGATCAGCCCTGCGGCCAGGTCCTTGCCGATAGCCCCGAAGCATTCCCGCACGCCCTGGCGGATCGGCTGAAGCGCCTCGAAGCGCGTGCCCCGCGTGGCGGCATGGATGCCAACGCAGCCTGCCGGGCAATGATCGACCGCGACAAGGACAGCGACCTGACGTCCTGTTCCCAGAAGCATGGCGGTCATATTTGTGCCCCACATCTCGTCGATACCGTCCGGGACGATGGTTCCATCATGGGCGCGAGGACCCTGTGCTGGCCCTCGGCAGGGCTTCGCACACAGCCCGCTCTCGCGCATGCGCCGTAGAACCCGTGCCTGTGAGGTGCGGATGCCCTTGTAGCGCAGGCGCGCCCAGACCTTGCGATAGCCCTCGCCATGGAACCTGCT
Source organism: Rhodospirillales bacterium (assembly GCA_965202755.1). GTDB lineage: Bacteria > Pseudomonadota > Alphaproteobacteria > Kiloniellales > JACOMY01 > JACOMY01. Next base: position 647 of record CBDBCL010000011.1, read on the forward strand.
GTCCGTGATGACCTGCCTGATCTCTTCGACCGGGCGCGCATCCGACACTCGCATCCGACAGGGGCCCCTGCGGACCCGGGCGGCGGCTCCGGCTGGGCCTCAGCCTGGGCCGCTTGCAAGTCCCGGTACACGCTGGGTACACGCTGGCCCGGCTCAGACCCCAGACCCGGCACACCCGTGATACACCCTGGGCCTTGCCCGTGGAGATCGAGATGACGGCGCGCATCGCTTCGACCTCCGGCGCCCGAAAGGATGGCCCGCCTCCCTCTTCGCGATCTTCTCGTAGAGACGCTCTTTGTCCATGGCGATCTCGCCCACCTTGGCGCGCAGCCGGTCACTCTCTTCGTCACGCACATCGCCAGCGCGGTGCTTCAGCCAGATGCACTCGTCTCCAAGAACACCTCCCGCCAACCGCTGACAGCGGCCGCCGTCGCGTCGATACTGCGAGCCACCAACAAAAATGTCCTCGCCCTGCAACACCCGCAGAACGGCCTCCTGCTGGCGCGCCGCTGTCTGTCTGCGTCGTCGGGCCGGAGCCGGTCTGCTGCGATATGTGAAGTCTCCGCAGCTCCGGCGCCTTCCTGATCGACCTTCTTCTGTTCCGTCATAAAGCACCTCAATAATCCCCTCGTCTCAGGTCCTAATCAGTGTCTCAAAAAACTCTAGGGCGGGGGACCGTTCTCCTCGGCCACGACCTCGGAGGCGCCTTCTCCGCATCCGCCTTCGAACGCCGCGGCGATCTTGAAATGAAGCCCCTTGCTTGCGATCGGCGCATCCACTGTGTCGCCGCGCCCGTCCAGGTTTTGGATACGAGAATCGAGTTGAAATGCGATTCTAGGTGATCGGTGTGCAGATCAGTCAGCCTTGGGATCAGATAGTCGCCCTCACAGTCGTGGACCTCGGGCGCGCGACTGTGGCCGGCGATCTCGGCGATCTTGCCCTCGCGCAGACAGAGTCTCGCCGATCGCACCTCATCGGGTAGGACGAGGCGGCAGTTGGTGAAGACGCTCTCGGTCATGCCGCGTCGCAGGCACCCTGCCTGCCGTCGATCCCGAATTCCGACAGGGGGGATGCAGTCTATCCTGAGGAAATCGCTGTCGGGTTTCGCTTGTTCGAAGAGGCTCACGGCGTCGATCTTCTGTTCTTTGGCGAGTTCGGGGCCGAAGAGGTCGGTGAGGGGGCGATCAGCCTTGCCGACATTTCGGGCTCAAGCGGGCCCGTGAGGATCATGTGGAAGCGATAGGCCTCCATGACGTAAGGATAACCCCGGAGCTTCATCAGGGTCTCCTGCCGATCGCTCAGACCTGCCCGGCGTCGACGTTCCAGATCCTGCGGTTGGGCTAGGGCCCGAAAGCGATCCAAATCGCGCACGCAGAGAGCTGCAAGCTGCTCCAGCTCCCTCGATGCCTGGCTCGGCACCAAGGCCAAGAAATGGCCGAGCGCGCACCTCCAACGAGGGCAGGCAGAGCACGCTGGCGCGTGTCGCCAGAGCCCGCAGCGACTGCCTGAGGTCGTCCAAGATGGCACCGGGGGCCAAGTGGAAGGGCGGTTTCAAGGTCGCATGAAAGCCGTAGCGGCGGGGAGCGCGGGTGAGTGCCGCTTGAGCCTCGCTCGAGATGCCTGCTAGGCGGGGTGGCTCGATTGCCGTGCCGTTGTCGCAGTTGTGGCCGAGCCAGGATGCACCCAATGTGGCCAGAGGCGATCTGGCCGGCGGTGAGAAGTAGATGGCGTATCGTATTGCGTTCATATCGCTAGCTTACGCAGCTGTTGTGACAGAAGATCGACGATGGTGACGGTCACGATGGTGATCAAGATGTCCGCACTCTCGGCGTAGAAAAATCCGCGAATCGATTCGAACAGCACCTAGCCGATGCCGCCGGCACCGACGAGGCCCAGCACGGTCGCAGCTCGCACATTGACTTCGAATCGATAAAGCGAAACGGAAATCCAAGGCGGCAGCATCTGGGGAATGACGCCGTAGATGATCTGCTGGATCCGGCTGGCACCGATTGCCCGGATGCCTTCGACCGGACGACTGTCGATGGTCTCGACCGCCTCGGAGAAGAGCTTGGCAAGAGTGCCGGTGGTGTGCAGGAAGAGTGCCATTACCCCGGCGAAAGGGCCGAGCCCGACGGCAACCACGAAGAGGACGGCAAAGACCAGCTCGTTGATGGCGCGGAAGGTGTCCATCAGCCGGGGGAATGTCCCAGGTTCTGTTGAAACTTCGATTTGGTGTGGCGTTGTTTCCCCTGAGCCGTAGGCTCGGGGTGTTCAAACCGAGGAAGGAAGTAACGCCATGAAGACGACCACCACATCCCCCCTGGGTTTGGCTACCGCTCTGCACGTGCCTTCGCTTGTGGATGAGGCATATGACACGCTGACGGAGAGCTTCGAGCCATTCTGTCCGATGGCAGGCATTGAAAGCCTGAACCGGTTGATGAACGAAGACGTGACGCGGCTTGCCGGGTGGGCGCTGTGAGCATTGTCCGGACAAGCTAGGCTACCGTTGGGGCCATTGGCAGGCGCAGGTTGGTTTTCACGGCGGCAAGATCGACGTTGATCGCCTTCGGGTTCGCAGCAAGATCACGGGCAAGGAGATGCCCTTGCCAAGCTGGGAGGAGGTTTCGGCGGGTGAATGTCTCGATCGCTGGGCGATGAACCCGATGGCGATGAATGCGGCCACACGCACGTTTCACCGCGCCGTTGGGTTGTCTGCGACCGGCGTTTCGGCCGAGGCGGGCAGCGGCTTGTCCAAATCTGCGCTATCTCGGCGGTTCAAGGCGCTGACGCAGGCCACATTCGATTGAGCCCGCATTGCCCAGGTGGGGTTGAGGTTGCGCCATCCACGGTGCTGATTCATGGTTACATATCATGGTGTTGTGTCGATTGAAGCGAGGTTTTCATGGTGCATCCGATGGGTGAATCCAAGAACGGGCTGCTTCGCGTGGATTTCGACCGCCGCGTGAAGCTGGAGTTCCCTGGATCGAAGGTAACGTCGGACGGCGGCTTGCTCGCGTATCGGGAACTGGACGACGCGCTTGGCCTGACAGAGATGGCGGCCGGGGCGCTGCGAGACGGTCGTCGCGGCAAGAACGGCTGGCACGCTGTCGTCGGGATGCTTCGGCAAGCGGTGTTCGGGCGTTTGGCCGGGTACGAGGATGTCAACGACGCCGAGCGGCTTTCTCGCGATCCAGCGATGCGTTGGATTGTCGGCGGCAAGGCGACGGATCGGGGTGCGGCCTCATCGAGCCAGATGGGCCGTTTCGAGACGCAATGGCTGACGGGTGACGTCAATCTCACCGCACTCAGCGCTCTGTCCGGGCTGTGGATCGACCGCGTTCATCGTCGCAAACCGCCGAAGCTGATCATCCTGGACATGGACAGTTCGGTCAGCCCCACCCACGGCGAACAGGAAGGCACGGCCTACAACGGCCACTTCGGCTGCACCTGCTATCACCCGCTTTTTGTCTTCAACCAGCTCGGCGATCTGGAGCGCTGCGCCTTGCGACCCGGCAACGTGCACAGCGCCGATGGCTGGCGCGCGGTGCTGGACCCGGTCGTGGCGCGTTATCGCGAGCGCAAGCTGCGGCGATACTTTCGGGGCGATGCCGCCTTCGCCTCACCGGACATCTACGAGTATCTGGAGGCCGAGGGCTTCGGCTACGCCATCCGGCTTCCCGCCAACAGCGTGCTCCAGGGATACGTCGCCCACCTGCTACGGCGCCCGAGGGGACGGCCCCCGATGGAAGTCCGTCGCTACTTCGCCAGCTTCAGCTATCGGGCTGGAAGCTGGACCCAGGCGCGGCGCGTGGTGGCGAAAGTGGAATGGCATCCGGGCGAGTTGTATCCCCGCGTCGGGTTCGTCGTCACCAATCTGTCCCGGCCCGCCGAGCGGATCGTCGCCTTCTACAACCAGCGTGGCACGGCGGAACAACACATCAGGGAGGGCAAGAACGCGATCCGTTGGACGCGACTATCCTGCCGACGCTTCAAGGCCAACGCGGCTCGGCTTCAGCTTCATGCACTGGCCTACAACCTGGGCAACTTCATGCGCACGCTAGCTTTGCCAGACCCAGTGAGCAATTGGTCGCTGACGACGCTGCGCGAGAAGCTGGTGAAAATTGGGGCAAAAGTCGCGCGTCACGGACGCTGCGTCACCTTCCAATTGGCCGAGGTCGCGCTCCCGCGCGACCTGTTCGCCGATATCCTGGATCGGATCGACCGCTTGCGACCACGGCCGACACCAGCGTGAGCCAACGCTATGCCAATCAAAACGACTTCACGACGGGAGACCTGTGCCCGGAACGCTACGAAATTGGCACTGGCCCGTGGGTTTCCGATCAGCGGCCCGTTGTCCTGGCCGTTCTGGGCCGTTTCCCAATCCCCGACGCCTCACAGATTGCATCCCAGCAGCGACCAAGGCAATATGAACGTCGTGATCGGGCGCTACGTGGGCGATCCCGGCTAAGATATATATCAATGTACGGCATCGCCTGAGTGCTGGTCATTATGTACATTGACCCATGATCAGAGAGCTTACTTAACCCGCATTGCCCAGGTGGGGTTGAGGTTGCGCCATCCACGGTGCTGATTCATGGTTACATATCATGGTGTTGTGTCGATTGAAGCGAGGTTTTCATGGTGCATCCGATGGGTGAATCCAAGAACGGGCTGCTTCGCGTGGATTTCGACCGCCGCGTGAAGCTGGAGTTCCCTGGATCGAAGGTAACGTCGGACGGCGGCTTGCTCGCGTATCGGGAACTGGACGACGCGCTTGGCCTGACAGAGATGGCGGCCGGGGCGCTGCGAGACGGTCGTCGCGGCAAGAACGGCTGGCACGCTGTCGTCGGGATGCTTCGGCAAGCGGTGTTCGGGCGTTTGGCCGGGTACGAGGATGTCAACGACGCCGAGCGGCTTTCTCGCGATCCAGCGATGCGTTGGATTGTCGGCGGCAAGGCGACGGATCGGGGTGCGGCCTCATCGAGCCAGATGGGCCGTTTCGAGACGCAATGGCTGACGGGTGACGTCAATCTCACCGCACTCAGCGCTCTGTCCGGGCTGTGGATCGACCGCGTTCATCGTCGCAAACCGCCGAAGCTGATCATCCTGGACATGGACAGTTCGGTCAGCCCCACCCACGGCGAACAGGAAGGCACGGCCTACAACGGCCACTTCGGCTGCACCTGCTATCACCCGCTTTTTGTCTTCAACCAGCTCGTCGATCTGGAGCGCTGCGCCTTGCGACCCGGCAACGTGCACAGCGCCGATGGCTGGCGCGCGGTGCTGGACCCGGTCGTGGCGCGTTATCGCGAGCGCAAGCTGCGGCGATACTTTCGGGGCGATGCCGCCTTCGCCTCACCGGACATCTACGAGTATCTGGAGGCCGAGGGCTTCGGCTACGCCATCCGGCTTCCCGCCAACAGCGTGCTCCAGGGATACGTCGCCCACCTGCTACGGCGCCCAAAGGGACGGCCCCCGATGGAAGTCCGTCGCTACTTCGCCAGCTTCAGCTATCGGGCTGGAAGCTGGACCCAGGCGCGGCGCGTGGTGGCGAAAGTGGAATGGCATCCGGGCGAGTTGTATCCCCGCGTCGGGTTCGTCGTCACCAATCTGTCCCGGCCCGCCGAGCGGATCGTCGCCTTCTACAACCAGCGTGGCACGGCGGAACAACACATCAGGGAGGGCAAGAACGCGATCCGTTGGACGCGACTATCCTGCCGACGCTTCAAGGCCAACGCGGCTCGGCTTCAGCTTCATGCACTGGCCTACAACCTGGGCAACTTCATGCGCACGCTAGCTTTGCCAGACCCAGTGAGCAATTGGTCGCTGACGACGCTGCGCGAGAAGCTGGTGAAAATTGGGGCAAAAGTCGCGCGTCACGGACGCTGCGTCACCTTCCAATTGGCCGAGGTCGCGCTCCCGCGCGACCTGTTCGCCGATATCCTGGATCGGATCGACCGCTTGCGACCACGGCCGACACCAGCGTGAGCCAACGCTATGCCAATCAAAACGACTTCACGACGGGAGACCTGTGCCCGGAACGCTACGAAATTGGCACTGGCCCGTGGGTTTCCGATCAGCGGCCCGTTGTCCTGGCCGTTCTGGGCCGTTTCCCAATCCCCGACGCCTCACAGATTGCATCCCAGCAGCGACCAAGGCAATATGAACGTCGTGATCGGGCGCTACGTGGGCGATCCCGGCTAAGATATATATCAATGTACGGCATCGCCTGAGTGCTGGTCATTATGTACATTGACCCATGATCAGAGAGCTTACTTAACCCGCATTGCCCAGGTGGGGTTGAGGTTGCGCCATCCACGGTGCTGATTCATGGTTACATATCATGGTGTTGTGTCGATTGAAGCGAGGTTTTCATGGTGCATCCGATGGGTGAATCCAAGAACGGGCTGCTTCGCGTGGATTTCGACCGCCGCGTGAAGCTGGAGTTCCCTGGATCGAAGGTAACGTCGGACGGCGGCTTGCTCGCGTATCGGGAACTGGACGACGCGCTTGGCCTGACAGAGATGGCGGCCGGGGCGCTGCGAGACGGTCGTCGCGGCAAGAACGGCTGGCACGCTGTCGTCGGGATGCTTCGGCAAGCGGTGTTCGGGCGTTTGGCCGGGTACGAGGATGTCAACGACGCCGAGCGGCTTTCTCGCGATCCAGCGATGCGTTGGATTGTCGGCGGCAAGGCGACGGATCGGGGTGCGGCCTCATCGAGCCAGATGGGCCGTTTCGAGACGCAATGGCTGACGGGTGACGTCAATCTCACCGCACTCAGCGCTCTGTCCGGGCTGTGGATCGACCGCGTTCATCGTCGCAAACCGCCGAAGCTGATCATCCTGGACATGGACAGTTCGGTCAGCCCCACCCACGGCGAACAGGAAGGCACGGCCTACAACGGCCACTTCGGCTGCACCTGCTATCACCCGCTTTTTGTCTTCAACCAGCTCGGCGATCTGGAGCGCTGCGCCTTGCGACCCGGCAACGTGCACAGCGCCGATGGCTGGCGCGCGGTGCTGGACCCGGTCGTGGCGCGTTATCGCGAGCGCAAGCTGCGGCGATACTTTCGGGGCGATGCCGCCTTCGCCTCACCGGACATCTACGAGTATCTGGAGGCCGAGGGCTTCGGCTACGCCATCCGGCTTCCCGCCAACAGCGTGCTCCAGGGATACGTCGCCCACCTGCTACGGCGCCCGAGGGGACGGCCCCCGATGGAAGTCCGTCGCTACTTCGCCAGCTTCAGCTATCGGGCTGGAAGCTGGACCCAGGCGCGGCGCGTGGTGGCGAAAGTGGAATGGCATCCGGGCGAGTTGTATCCCCGCGTCGGGTTCGTCGTCACCAATCTGTCCCGGCCCGCCGAGCGGATCGTCGCCTTCTACAACCAGCGTGGCACGGCGGAACAACACATCAGGGAGGGCAAGAACGCGATCCGTTGGACGCGACTATCCTGCCGACGCTTCAAGGCCAACGCGGCTCGGCTTCAGCTTCATGCACTGGCCTACAACCTGGGCAACTTCATGCGCACGCTCGCTTTGCCAGACCCAGTGAGCAATTGGTCGCTGACGACGCTGCGCGAGAAGCTGGTGAAAATTGGGGCAAAAGTCGCGCGTCACGGACGCTACGTCACCTTCCAATTGGCCGAGGTCGCGCTCCCGCGCGACCTGTTCGCCGATATCCTGGATCGGATCGACCGCTTGCGACCACGGCCGACACCAGCGTGAGCCAACGCTATGCCAATCAAAACGACTTCACGACGGGAGACCTGTGCCCGGAACGCTACGAAATTGGCACTGGCCCGTGGGTTTCCGATCAGCGGCCCGTTGTCCTGGCCGTTCTGGGCCGTTTCCCAATCCCCGACGCCTCACAGATTGCATCCCAGCAGCGACCAAGGCAATATGAACGTCGTGATCGGGCGCTACGTGGGCGATCCCGGCTAAATCGGGATGACGTCAACTCGAGACACTGTGCCGTCCAAGTCACGCCCCGGAACTCTGGTACACAGAGCAAATGCTTGTGGCATGAGAGGCCCTTTAGTCGCGGTCTGCTCTGTTTGAGTCACCGGTTTATTCGGTCAATCAGGCCGATGCGGGGGTTTATCAAGCGAGATATTATACCAGCAGTTACGACCTCTGACTTATTTGGGGGATTCCCAAAGTGGTAAAGCTCTGACTCACTGTCTCCGAACGATGGGAGGCATCGATGGGCAGAGCGTTTCAGCCAGGAAAAGACTATGACGGCGATCTTTGTCGTCTGGCACGGGAGAGCAGCGACAGTGATCAGACGCGCCGCCTGCTTTCGCTGGCCGTGATCTACGATGGCGGGAGGCGCAGGGATGCGGCGAAGCTCGGCGGTGTGACGCTGCAGATTGTCCGTGACTGGGTGATCCGCTTTAAGAAACTTCTACGACCGAATGTGGATGCACGTGTTTTTGAGATCGTTAGCTACGCAATACTTAAAGAATACTATGCAGAGAAAGTTCTTTTTTGGGGGTGGTCACCTGACGATCTTAACGAGGAAAATCTTACCCTGTTCAAGACAGGCAGAACAAACGCAAACGACGGCGGCATCGACTTCGTAAGGTAGTGTCCAGGATCTTTCGCACATTGGGTTTGGCGGGTTGTTCCATCAGGCACCCCTGTCCCGCTGCTTGAGCAGGTCCATGTTCATGTAGCGCTTGCTGGACCATTTGGTGCCAGCGATGTGTCTCACCCTGGCCGCGGCCGGGTTGAGGGCCGCTTGGCCGTCGGGGAAGGCTCCGACGACGCGGGTTCGCCGCCGGATCTCCCGCATGATCCTCTCCAGAGGAGAGTTGGTCCTGATCCGGCGCCAATGCTCATTGGGGAAGGCATGGTAGACCCAGGTCTCCTCGACCGTCTCCTCTAGCCAGTCGGCGACCTTGGTCAGGCGCATGGCTCTGAGTTTGGCCGCGTGGCCTTGGCGCGGGCCGCCTCGCGGCTCTCTTGGGCATGGATAGCCTTCAGCATGAGAGCGACGTCACGCATCTTGCCGGTCGGCACCGGGCACGAAGGCATCCAATGCACGACGCAGCGCTGCCACTGGGCGTCCGGATAGAACTCGGTCGCGCTCTCGACGAGCCCCATGCAGGCATCCGAGACGATCAACGCGACACCCGTCAGGCCGCGCTCCTTGAGGGGCTTGAGGAAGGCGCTCCAGCCCTTCTTGTCTTCCTTGGCTCCCTCGAGGCTGCCGAGGGTCTCGCGGTAGCCGTCGGCCTTGACAGCGACCGCAACCAACAGCGAGACGTTGCGCACTTCACCTGCCCAACTGCGCTTCAGGACAATGCCGTCCAGATAGAGGGCCGTCCAGATAGAGGTAGGGGTGTTCGCCCTCGATCGGCCGGTTCCGCCAGGTCTCGATCTGGGAGTAGAGCTTCTTGTTGAGATTGGAGAGCGTGCTAGGGCTCACCCGCGTGCCCCACAGGGCCTCGGTGGTGTCCTCCACCCGGCGTAGCGACACACCTGCCAGATACATCTCCATCAAAGCCTCTTCGAGCGAGCGCGCGCGCCGGCGATAGCGCTCGATGATTGCCGTCGTCGATGCGTCTGCGTGCGAAGCTTCGGCACCTTGCACCTGCACCTCTCCGGCGCGCGTGTGCAGCTTGCGCGCGTAGCGGCCAGCTCGTGTGTCGCGGCGCGCCTCACTGCGCTCATAGCGCCCTGCATTGCAAAGCCGATCCGCCTCTGCCTCCAGCAGGCTGTTCAGTGTCTCCTCGACGCTGCCTCGCACGATCTGCCTCAGATGATCTTCTATCCGACCGGCGTCGATACGGACCACGTTCGACAGGCCCTTCCTGTTATCCTCCTCCATGGTGGCTCTGGCCTCCTCTATTGGCTTCTCCGTCTGGCGACTGAAAGCCTGAGGGATGCGGGGCCACCAACCACACACAAATGTGCGAAACTTTCTCTACGTCATCGGTGCAGAGGTATCCGATCACATTTGTCGTGAAAACAGCGGAAGCAACGGGAGCTCTAAGAGGAAAATTGCGAGCACAAGACACGACAAAGTATGGCGTTAAAAGAATAGTCGACAGGTACATCGAATGCGTAGAGGAAATTATCAATGTTCCCATGCTTGTTTCCCACTTTGACACCATTGTCTCCGAAGGTAAGATAAAACCCGTAGTCGAAGAAATCATTCTTCAAAGCAGGGTTGAGTTCAATGTTGAAGAAGAAAATGGTGACATCTTAGCATTCGACAGACCAGCAGTTGATGCTCCAGACGAGGACGAACAACCACCGCTCATTTGGTAGAAATCACCGAATAAAACGCGCCCAGAGACCACGCTTTGGCGGTTCTGGTACTCTCTTACGTTGATCGGTCAGCGCGGCCAAAGCCTGCCTGTGGTCGGCACTCTGACGTTCTGCCTGTTCCTTCAATGCTTCGATCTGGTCAGTCAGTTGGGAGCGCTCGCGCGCGCTCGGTGTCCATGTGCTTGATCTGCTCACTAAGTATCTTAACTTCGACCTTGAGAGCACTATTCTGGCTAGTATTTTATAGATTTTCTAAGGGGTTTGGTTTCGGTTTTCCTGTTCGGTAGAACTGGATTTCGGAAACACCCTAAAAAGCTCGGCGGGGTCAATCTACCAATGCCCCTTTTCGTTCTTATCAGCACTCATGCGCCCTGAATTTAAAGCCTCTAGCCCGGATAGATCACCAAATTAGGTGCATCGGGGGTTTGGATCAATGAAAATGTGAGTGTGAACAGACGTTTACGCCGAATCCAGAGAGCACCACGATGCCGACAGACTGTGGCTCAGACCTGATGGTCTTTGCACGCCTCGAAGGACGCAATGGTGTCGCTGACTTTGGCGGTGGAGCCATTCCCTCGGACGTCGGGGCCCTGCTGCTGGGCGCGAGCGACAAGGCGATCGATCCGGTGGATCGCATTGCCGCTTGCGTCCAAGATAGGCGCCGATCCGGGAGGGCGGTTCACGACTTGGTGACCCCGGTCGGCCAGCGTCTCTTTGCTATCGCGCTTGGCTACGAGGACCTCGATGATCACGATGCTCTGCGTCATGATCCTGCCTTGGGCACAGTCCTGGGTCGCTTGCAAGCTCGCCCGCCGGCCAGACTGCGCGCCCTTGGCCGGCAAGAGCACCTCGAACCGCCTGGAGCACGCCCCGGGCGGGCCCGGACCGCTACCACCGTATCGGCCATGATGCGGCGGCTATCGAAGATCTCTTCGTCACCCTCTTCCCGGAGGCCCATGAGAAGCCGCCCAAGCAGATCATCCTCGATCTCGATGCCACGGACGACCCCATCCACGGCCACCGGGAAGGCCGTTTCTTCCATGGTTGTTACGATTGCTACTGCTATCTGCCGCTCTACATCTTCTGCGGCCAGCAGCTGCTCGTGGCCAAGCTCAGGCGATCCAACATCGATGCTTCTGCCGGCGCAAAGGAGGAGGTGGCCCGCATCGTCGCCCAGATTCGTCAGTGCTGGCCCAGGGTCAAGATCATCCTGCATGCCGACCCTGGCTTTGCCCGCGATGACCTGATGACCCGGGCGGGGCTAATCGAGTTCACGACCTCTTTGGCCTGGCCCGCAACAGCCGGCCGGTCGCGCACATCCATGTCGCGCTTGCCTGGGCCGAGGAGGAAGCGCTCAAGACCGGACAGCCCGCCCGCCGCTTTGCCGACTTCCGCTGGACCACGAGAGCCAGTCGGAGCCGGCGACGGCGCGCGATCGCCAAGGCCGAGTGGATGGCGGGACGCGGCGACAAGGGCGCCAATCCGCGCTTCGTCGTCACCTCGCTCAAGCCCAAGGACTACGACGTCTGCACCCTCTACGAAGACCGCGACTGCGCGCGCGGCGATAGGGAGCGCGTAGCGCCGGGCTTCGCCCCGCATCGAGGACTGCCAGCGCGACCTCTTCGCCGACCGCACCTCGGCTGCCAACATGCGGGCCAATCGGCTCCGCCTCCGGTTCGCCTCCTTCGCCTATGTCCTACGCGCTGCCTTGCGTCGCATCGCCATGCCACATACCCAACTTGCCAGGGCCACCTGCGCCACTCTTCGAAACAAACGCCTCGAAATCGGCGCGCAGATCACCCGTTCCGTCAGACGCATCCGCATCGCTATGGCCTCCGCTTGCCCCTACGAAGACGAGGTCCCTATCGCCCACGCCAGGCTCTGCCCTTGACCGCTTCCCAGCAGCGCTCCGACCGACCGCACACCACCGAGGGACCGGATCCGATGACCGAAACGCAGACACCGACTCGCCGACCGTCCCATGCGTTACATTCTCCCCCCACCACGCGGCTCCTTCACAGCTCTGAAATCCCTCTCATCTCATTACACTGGTGAAACATCCGGGCTAGACCCTTGATGACAGAGTTCACGTTCTAAACCTCCAGGTCTCAAAAGATCGGTCGGGAAGGGGAATGAGGATTAGGCGACGGCTTTCTCCGGCCGCGCCGCAACCGCCACCACGGAGGCCCCGGCCTCGCGATGCGGCGCTTCGCGCACGTCGGGAAGGATCAGCTCCTCGCTGGCGTCGCCATAGAGCTCCTGCAGAGCCGGCCGCGTTAGCGCTTTGCTGGGCCCGTCGAAGGCGATCTGTCCATCTCGAAGTGCGATGGTTCTGGGAAAGTAATGGCGTGCGTATTCGACTTGATGCAGTGACACCAGAAGGGTGATGCTGGCGCGCTCGTTCAGGGCGGGGAGACTCTCCATCACTCGCTTTGCCGAGGCCGGATCGAGCGAGGCAATGGGCTCGTCGGCTAAGATGATATGTGCCTGCTGCACCATCGCGCGGGCGATGGCGGCGCGCTGCTGTTGACCACCCGAGAGCGTAGAGGCCCGCTGCATTGCCTTGTCGGCGATGCCGACGCGGGCCAGAGCCTGCATGGCCAAGAGTCTCTACTTCCCAGGTGAAGAGAAAAAGGTTCGCGCGCAGAGGCGGCAGGCGGCCCAAGAGGCCGGTCAGAACATTGGTCAGGACCGAGAGGCGATAGACCAGATTGAACTGCTGGAAGATCAAGCCGGCCTCGCCGCGGATGGCTTTGGCGTCCTTGCTGAAGAGACCTTTCTCCTGCACTTCTCGACCCTGCCCTTGATCTGGCTGGTGCTCGCTCTATCGGCCCTGATCAGGCCGGAGACGTGGCGAATGAGCGTCGACTTGCCGGAACCCGAGGCACCGATCAAGGCCACGCGCTCGCCCGCTTCGACCCGCAGGCTCACGCGATCGAGCGCCTTTTGCTCGGAGAAGCTCTTCGTCAGGGATTCGATCTTGATGGCGGACATGCTTCCTCCCGCAGCGGGTGCAGGCCGCCGACGAGCTTAATCTGCCGGCCGACTGTTGCAGTTCGGTGAAGGAGGCATGACATCTTCATGCCACGCTTGGCAGCGGATCAGGCCGCCGCGCCAAAGCTGTCGATTTCGACGATACGATTGGCCAGGCGTTTACGGACCGCGGCATCGTGAAAGATGCCCAGGATTACCGTTCCTTCGGCGCACGCATCTTCGATCAAGGCCAAGACCGCTTCACGATTTTCAGAGTCCAGTGAGGCCGTGGACTCATCCAGCAGCAGCAGCGGATGCGATTGGACGAAGCCCCGGGCGATGTTGACCCGTTGCTGCTCACCGCCCGAGAAGGTTGCTGGCGGCAGCTCCCAAAGACTTTGCGGCAGGTTCAGGCGGGTAAGGAGCGTGGCCGCGCGATCCAGACCTCCCTTCGCGGGAGGCCGCGGATCAGCAGAGGCTCGGCGACGACCTCTAGGCAGGTCACGCGCGGGATGACCCTGAGGAACTGGCTGACATAGCCGATGGTGTCGCGGCGCAGCGTCGTGATCCTGTGACTCCCGGCCGTGGCGATGTCGATCCAGTCTACGTCCTTGCGGATCAGGATGCTGCCGCGGTCCGCTGGATAGGTGCCGTAGATCATCTTCAGAAGTGAGGATTTGCCACTGCCCGAAGGCCCCTGCAGCACTAGGCACTCGCCGGCGGCAAGCTCGAAGGAGGCGGCAGCGATCACCGGCAGATATGTGCTGCCTTGAAGATGCAGGGTGAAGCCCTTCGCCAGGTCACGGACTTTCAGCATCGTCGTCATGGGTCAGGCCCTGCTCGACCACGCGGACCTCCTTCATCACCAACCTGCGGTCGGCCAACAGCCGCGCGACGCCAAGGTCGTGGGTGACCAGCAGCACCGAGAGGCCCATGTCGCGCACCAAGCCGCGCAGAGTATCCAGCAGGCGGGACTGTACCGAGACGTCCAGCCCCCCGGTCGGCTCGTCCATGAACAAGAGACGGGGGCCGGTCACCAGGTTGCGGGCGATCCGAAGGCGCTGGCGCATGCCGCCGGAGAAGTTGGCTGGGCGCTCGTCGATGCGCGAGGTATCGATCTCCAGGTGTTCCAGCCAGGAAACGGCGGACTGGCGAATGTTGCCGTAATGCTGGGCGCCCAGGGCCATTAGGCGCTCGCCGACATTGGCGCCGGCAGACACGTTCATCCGCAGGCCCTCGGCCGGGATCTGATAGACGAAGCCCCATTCGCTGCGTTGCAGCATCCGTTGCCGGGCCTCGCTCAGCGCATAGATGTCGCGCTCTTCGCCGGCTCGATCACGACAGCGGATCCGGCCGCCGGGGGGCTGCAATTGGCCGGCCAAGACACGCAGCAAGGTGGTCTTTCCAGAGCCGGATTCGCCGATGATGGCCAGGACTTCGCCGGGCCGGAGCGTGGGATCGCCCTCCAGGCAGCCGACATGATGGCCATAGAGCTTGGTGATGCCCTCGGCCTGCAGCAGGGGTGCGGATAGAGCCGGTTCCATCACGCAACCTCTTGCGATGCGTCTTGGCGCTTCCGGCAGTGGTCGCTGTCGGTGGGGCCGCAGAGTTCGCAGGGGCGGCCCCAGGCTTGTACGGAAAAGGGATGGCCCTCGAAATCGAGGCTCACAACCTCGGTAAAGGGCAGGATCGCATAGATACGCTGCTCGCGTCCGGCGCTGAAGAGCTGCGGCGCCGCCATCCTGTCCACCTTCGGATTATCGAACTTCGGCGTCGGCGAGGGGTCGGTGACATAGCGGGCGTTCACCTTCACCGGATAGGCATAGGTGGTGGCGGTATGGCCGTGCCTGGCGATGTCTTCATAGAGCTTCACATGCATCGGGCCGTAGTCTTGCAGCGCATGCATCACTCGGGTCTCGGTCTCGCGCGGCTCTAGGAAGCGTAGCGGCTTCCGGTATCGGCCTTGGTAGACCAGTATCTGGTGCGCCTGCAGCGGCGTTTCGGGCATGCGGTGCCGGGTCTGGATGATGCTGGCCTCTTCGGTGCGCTCGCTGGTTTCAATGCCGGCGGTACGGCGGAAGAAGCTTTGGATCGAGACCGCGTTCGTGGTGTCGTCGGCGCCTTGGTCGATCACTTTCAGAACATCGTCGGGACCCAGCAAGGCGGACGTCACCTGGACTCCGCCGGTACCCCAACCGTAGGGCATGGGCATCTCGCGGCTGGCGAAGGGCACCTGATAGCTGGGAATCGCGACGGCCTTCAGAATCGCCCGACGGATCGTCCGCTTGGTCTGCTGGTCGAGATAGGCGAAGTAGCCTTGGTCGCGCTCGGTCATTCCGCCGCCTTCTCCTCGCTCTCGGCGCTCTCCTCCAAAACCCGTCGCATCCTGCGCACCAGCTCCAGATCGGACTGGAAATCGACATAGTGCGGTAGCTTCAGATGCTCGACGAAGCCGTTCGCCTGCACGTTGTCGGCATGCGCCAGCACGAATTCCTTGTCCTGCGCCGCTGCGTCGACGAAATCCTCCTCCAGCTCACGCCAGCGCAGGGCGCGATCGACCAGCGCCATCGACATGGCCTTGCGTTCGCAATAGCCGAAGGTCAGGCCATGGCCGCGGGTGAACTGCGGTGGGATTTCCTTCGAGCCCTTGAACTGATTGACCGTCTGAACCTCGGTCACCTCGATTTCGCCGACGGTGACGGTAAAGCCTAAGTCCTCCAGATAAACTTCGACCTCCAGGGTGCCGACGCGAATTTCTCCGGCAAAGGGGTGGGTGCGGGCATAGCCGCGCTGGGTGGAGTATCCCAAGGCCAGCAGGAAACCCTCGTCGTCGCCTGCCAGACTCTGCAGCCTGACCTCGCGGCTTGCCGGAAAGGCCAGAGGTTCTCGCGTGAGGTCGCCGGGTGGCGCATCACTGCGTTGGACCTCTTCGATCAGCCCGTCTTGCCCCAGGATGTCGGTCACGCGCGGGGGAGCCTCCGTCTGCCCTGGCGGTGCGGTTCTGCCATTTGTTTCCTCTTCTCTCTGCTCCGCGGCCTCGAGCGCAAAGTCGAGTAGGCGATGCGTGTAGTCGAAGGTGGCCCCCAGGAGCTGACCGCCGGGGAGGTCCTTGAAGGTCGCCGAAATGTGTCGGCTAAGGGCCATCCTTACCGTATCGATCGGCTGCGAAGCGGCAAAGCGCGGCCAGGTCGTGCAATAGGCGCGCAGGAGAAAGACCGCTTTGATGCAGTCGCCGCGCACCTGCTTAAGGGCGAGTGCCGTCAGGCTCCGGTCGAAAAGCGAGCCCTCGGCCATGACCCGGTCGACGGCCAGGCTCAGCTGCTGGTCGATCTGTTCTGTGGAGAGTTCGGGAACCTCCGGATCGCCGCGTCGTTCCTTTTCGAGGAGGTGATGGGCTTGCCTGATGGCCTCGGCGCCGCCCTTGACGGAGACGTATATCAGTCTGCTCCCAGGCGAAGCGAACGGGGAAAGGCAGCGACCTCCCGTCGGCTGACCAGCACGAGGTCGACACCGCAGGGAAGCAGCAAGGCGTTCTCTCGTGCCCACTTCCAGAAGCCGCTCGGCAGGGGCCGCGCTCCCAGTCTACGGGGCCTTGCGATGCCGGGACCTGATGCCTCGGGCCCTTGCATCAGAGGCCTCGACCTGGAGGATCAGGGTGGTGGAGCGGTCGGGGTAGCGGTCGGCGCCCTGAGCGAAGGCTGCGAGTGGCGGCATGGACAGAGGACCGCCGATGAGAGCGAAGCTCGCCTGCCCGGTGTCTTCGACCAGCGGTGCAAGGCCGATGATGCGAGCGCCCGGTCCAGCCAGAGCTTGTTGTCCTGATCCAACCAGGCCAGCGCAAGCGCTGCCCTGGTTGGATAGAGCGGGGGAGGGGCTTCCTGAAGGCCCTGCATCTGAGCGCTGAGCCGGGTGCGACATGGCCTCCAGCACGACCCGGAAGGCCGCTTGGCTCTCCAAGACAGGATCGAGGAAAGCAGCTGCCAAGGCGGTGTCGATGGCCATCAATTGTCTCCTCGAAGACGGGTGAAGAACTGCACCTGAGTGGCCGCTGTCGCTTGCGACTGTACACTGCGCTTCGCCTCCAGGGCAGCAGCGAGAGGTTGCAGAATCTGCGAGCGCAGCGCTTGGCTCGTCACTTCCCTTTGGTTTAGGGAGTCGATCAAGGCGGCAACCTCGGCTTTCCGGTGCGAGCGACCTTGCGTACAGGCCTGACCGACGATGCCCTCCGCCAAGCGCAAGGCGCAGCGCCTCACCGTCATCTCGCCGAGATTGAAGGGGGGCTCCCTCGCCGCCGACGCGGCCGCGGACCATGACCAAGCCGGTCCCCGGCTTGCGCAACCAAGTGAAGTCCGGCTTATGCGGCCAAGTGCTCCACAAGACCTCCAGCGCCTTTACTTTGGCGCGAGCGAGGATTCTCAATCGCCCAGTGCCGCTCTGTCCGATTGTCCCGCATCGTTTCTAGATCATTGCCAAAAATATCAGTTCATCTCTATGATTTATTCTCCGAGATCATAGAGGCGACGGCTTGATGAAAGCTAGTGAGATTCAGCGCGGCAATGGCGTCGCAGCCTGGCGGCAGATCGAGACCCTGCTGCGTGCGGAAATCGGCCGCGGTTTGTTCAAGGCAGGCAAGCGGCTGCCGACCGAGCCGCAGCTGGCCGCACGCTTCGGCGTCAACCGCCATACCGTGCGGCGTGCTTTGCTGGTCATGGCGCAGGCCGGGGTGTTGTCGATCGAGCAGGGGCGGGGGACCTTCGTGCGTGATCAGGTGGTGGACTATCCGATCGGCCAGAGGACCCGGTTCAGTGAGATCATTGCCGCCCAGGATCACCAGCCCTCGGGATCGCTGATTGAATCCGAGATCCTGTCCGCGTCCAAGACCATTGCCGAGAATCTAAAGATTTATACTGGCGCCGTATGCATCCGCTTGGACATTCTCAATCTTGCGGACGAGGTGCCGATCGGGGTTGCCAGCAATTGGTTTCCGGCGAGGCGTTTCCCCGACATGATCGAGGCCTACCGCAAGACGGGCTCGCTCTCCGCCGCCTTTGCACTCTATGGTCTCGAGAACTACCGGCGCGCTTGGACCAGCTTGGTCGCCCGTATGCCCAGCCGAAAGATGCAGATATCCTAAAACAGCCACCGAACTGCCCGGTCTTGATAGCCGAGAGCGTCAACTGTGACGAGGCGGGCCAGCCCATTCAATTCAGCCAGACCCGCTTTGCCGGGGAACGGGTACAGGTTCGCCTCGAGACTTGACAGAAGCGGTCGTTGATCGTGACCGGCGGATCTCGCTCCGGCCCGCCTTCTTCCTAGGTCTGCACTGCCTACAACCAGATGAAGTATGTGGTGGTCAGGTGGTTGGCGGCGGTGACGCCGTCGACCAGGAAGGCCTGATTGACCGCGCCGTCGCCATCGTCATCCACCTGGATCTGCCGGGCGCCGGCGATCCGCGCCTCCGAGTTGTCGCCGCCCGAGAAGACCGCATTGCCGATGGATCTAGGAGAAGGTCCCGACCTCGACCCCGGTGGCATAGACGATCTTGTCCTCGCCGTTTCCGGCATTGGCGATTTCACCATCGAAGTCGTGGATCACCGGACCGCCGGAGCCGCCGTTACCCAGGTTGCTGCCGTTGAACAAGAAGTTATCCTTACCTGAGCCGCCACAGGCCACATCGCCGGTGCGCATGTTGATATTGTCGTTGCCACTTTCTCCCTCCATGCGATCTTCGCCTAGCCCGCCGTAGAGTGCGTCGTTGCCATCGCCCGCCAGAATGCGGTCGTCGCTGTCGTTGCCGTGCAGGGTGTTCCTGCTCGAGTTGCCTTCGATCGTGTTGTCCAGGCTGTTGCCGTTGCCGTCGATGTTGCCGAAGCCACACTGCATGCGCAGGTCCTCGATGAAGGCGTTGGCCGAGTCGTCCGGCAGAGTGAAGTCAACCTTCGCCCGCACCAGGTCCACGCCTTGACCCGAGCGGTCGCGCACCACATCGTCCGTGGTCTCCACCACAAAGGTGTCGTCGCCCGAGCCTCCAGTCATGGTATTGGTATCGCCACGGCCGTTCAGGATTTCGTCGCCGCTGCGCCCCAAAAAGGTATTGGAGAGGGAGTGGCCGAGAAGCGTGTTGTCGGCGTTGCTGGCATCGAAACGGGCAGCATCCGCAGCCGTGCGCACGCTCACCACTTCGAAGAAGCCATCGGTCTCACGGTCCAGGGTGTAGTCCGGCGCATTCGATAGCAGGAAGTCCTCTGACCCGCCGCCGGCTGTCTCCACTGCCACGTCGGTGATCGTCTCCACGATGATGGTGTCGTTGCCGATACCGCCGAAGGCCGTGTCCGCACCCAAGCCGCCGTTGATGCGGTCCCGATTGCCGCCGACGAACTGATCGTCCCCGTCACCGCCGTAGACTAAGTCCTTAACGTCCGCTCCCAGCAGGCGATCCGACCCGACGCCGCCGTAGAGATTATCGTCCCCGGAACCTCCAAACAAACGGTCGAAACCCGACCTCCCGTACAAGGTGTCTTCGCCACGGCCCGAGGAGTAAGGTGTCAACGCCGCTTCCGCCCGAGAGCGTGTCGTCACCTTGACCGCTCGTGAAAGGATCTGCTCCATACCAATGATCGTGCTTCCGGTGCCGCCGTCGGTTCCGTCCAAGAGGACGCTAACGGTGGCGAGGTCCAACACTAGCTGTGATTATTCACGAGGTTATTCATTCGATTCTGCTCTGAAAGGCTGAGTTTATGACAACGAAGCTTTTTCAGGAGAACCAAATGAACATTCACCACAATGCCCGTTTAACCCCGAAAGGTCGAGAATTATCGATTGCCCCTCTTGAACGTGGCGACCACCCCCGAGATGTTGCGACAGCCATGGGCGTGTCGGTGCGCACGGTCTACAAATGGCGTAAGCGGCATCGCCAGGAAGGTCTGGCCGGGCTGAGAGATCGCTCCTCGCGCCCCTTCCAAAGCCCGACACGGACCTGTGCCGCGATTGAGGCGCGGGTTGTTGAATTGCGCAGGCAGCGACGAACGTTCGATCGGATCTCCAAACAGACCGGTGCTTCGCGGGCGACGGCAGGGCGTATTCTCAAGCGCCACGGTCTCAACTGCTGGCGGAACCTGGAACCGCAGGAGCCGGTGGTTCGCTATGAGTGCGCCGCGTCCGGCGAGAGGATACACATCGATATCGAGAAGCTGGGCAAGTTCGACCGCGTGGGCCATCGTATCACCGGTGATCGCCATGACCAGTCCAAGGGACGCGGTACCGGTTGGGAATTCGTTCACGTATGTGTCGACGACCATTCCCGCATCGCCTTCTCGCAGGTGCTGGAAAGCGAAAGAAAGCAATGCGCCATCGCCTTCCTCAAGGCAGCCGTGGCCCGGTATCGAAAGCTTGGCATCACCATTGATCGGGTCATGACCGACAATGGATCATGCTACCGTTCCAAAGCCTTTGCAGCGGCTTGCAGGGCGTTGAGGATCAAACACATCCGAACCAAACCCTACACACCGAAGACCAACGGCAAGGCGGAGCGGTTCATCCAGTCATCCTTGCGCGAACGGGCTTATGCCAGGGCATATACCTCATCTGAATCTGATCGGCGAAAGAACGAATTGCCGTACTGGCTGCACCAATACGATTGGCATCGGCCACATGCCGGGATAAACAGAAAAACACCAATCAGCCGAGCAGGCACCAACGTGAACAACCTGTCGAGACTCCACAACTGTTCCGTCCCGGATGATCGTCGAAGGGTCTCAAATGGCGGCCAGAAAGATGTCGGGCGCGTCGTAAGTTTAGGCCAAGCGGCCTCTCGAACAAAGCCGCATGGCGGTCCGTGGTGCCGGGCTGACGGTCGCGGCTGACATCGCCGGTGACGTAGAGTTAGGTCACCAAGGTCCTATAACCCGGGGCCGACAGGCGCAGGTGCCAATGCCGCGGCCGCCCGCCCATAGAGCCCAGGGACCACAGCCTTCGCGGCGTAGCGCCCGGCGGCGTCGCTGGTCAGACATCCGCGCAAGACTAGCGCGCCTGACGGATAATCGTTCGGCAGCCGTGCCGCTTCCGGTCGGGTGATAGCGTCCCTCGCCATCGGCCTGCCAGATCTCCACCAGGACACTGGCCAGAGGCTCGGCGCTCTCCGCGGCACGGACATGGCCCAAGAGCGCGCCCGGCGTTCCGGGCTTGCCGGTGTGATTGAGCTCCGGGTCGCTCGGCGCACCCGCGACGCAAAAAGGGGTCGAGAAAGTCGCGCTCGGTTGCGCGGTAGCCGGTTACACTGGCCGGCAAGGGCAGCAGGGTGACTATCCCTGCCAAGAGCAGAGTCCGCCGCGTGCCTATAGCTGTTGTGCCCACTTGTCCTGTCCTCCGTCAGACTGCGGATGCCCTCTTATAGATGCACGACGGCGGCGATCAGCTTCAACATGGCAGGTTGCGGTGAAGAGGTGACGGCCGAATAAGCCAATGGCGGTTCACTTTCGAATTGACTGCACTTGGCCGATCGTCAGAATGGGATCAGGCGCGGTCAAGCAGGGAAAGCTGCAATCCTTTTGCGTTTGGGTGCTTATGGAAGGGGCTAGGATCTGTGGACCGCGGCGCTGCATCCCGACTTCGGTCTCGAGATCCATGACCTCGATCTTCGGGTCGTGACGGCGGAGGTGCTCTATCCGGAAGTTCGTGCGCTCTTCGAGAGCCACTCTTTGCTGCTCTTCCGCGACCAGGACTTGAGCGAAGCACAGCATCGGGCTTTGGCCGAATTGTTCGGGCCTTTGGAGAACCTGACGGATGACCAGGCGGTGCCGCGGGCCGCTGGTGTCGAATGCCGTCGAGGGAGAAGGGGGCGCCGGCGAAACCGACCTGCAACTGCTGAACCTCAAGTCGAATTTCATATGGCACATGGACAGCACTTTCCTGCCGACACCGGCGATTTCCAACATCCTCTTGGGAGAAACCATCCCCTCCGCCGGCGGCGATACCGAGTTCGTCTCGACCAGGATCGGCTGGGCTAGAATGGCCGAGGCCTTGTTCAACGCAGCCTACGCCTATGGCGTTCGCGGTCTGCCGGCCCAAGAGGGTGCCGACTTGATTGCCGAGCTGATGGCAGCTGTCACCAGCCCGGATGCCATCTATGCCCATCATTGGCGGCGCGGCGATGTCTTGATTTGGGATCAGCGCGCGACCTTGCATCGAGGCACGCCCTGGCCCTATGAGGAGGAGCGAAGCTTGGCGAGTTTCGTGTCCTCGGCGCGCGAGAGCGACGGCATCGCCAGCGCCCGGCCTTGATCCCCTGTAGAGAGAAGGAAATTTTTCGTCCATGGCTTGGCTGATCGTAAGCGACGACAACGAGAAGGGGCTGGCGGTTCGGGCCGACGCGGCGGTCATGGATGCGCACTGGGCCTATGAACTGGCGAATCGAGACAAGATTCTCGCCGCCGGAAGCCGGCGTGACGACGACGGCACCACCAAGAGAGGCTCTTTGCTGATCCTCGATGTCGAGACCTGGGCGGAGGCTCAGGCCTTCTTCGACCAGGATCCGGCGACCAAGACCGGTCTGCGCAGCTTGACCAGCATCCGCTACCTTAACGCCGCCATCCTCAACCGCGAAGAACAGCCCTGAAAGCACGGTGATCGCATCGCTGCTTTGCTGCCGCAGGGCGCGCTGGCGCTGGACGTGACGAAGCCAGGCGGGTAAGCAGGCGCCATGCCGTTGAACGAGACAGATAAGCTGGTCCTGGCCCTGCCCAAGGGGCGCATTCTGGCAGAGGTCATGCCCCTGCTTTCCCGCCTGGGCCTGGAGCCGGAACCGGCCTTCGCCGACAAGGACGCACGCCAGCTGCGCTTCACCACCAATGAGCCGGGCCTGGACATCATCCGGGTGCGCAGCTTCGACGTTGCCACCTTTGTCGCCTTCGGTGCCGCCGAACTGGGCATCGCCGGCCGCGACGTCCTGCTGGAGTTCGACTATCCCGAAGTCTACGCCCCAATTGACCTCGACATCGGTCATTGCCGCATTTCGGTTGCCGAGTCGCGACTCTTTTCAGAGGACGACGACCCGGCCAGCTGGAGCCATATTCGCGTTGCCACCAAGTATCCGGCCATCACCCATCGCCACTTCGCCGAGCGCGGCGTGCAGGCCGAATGCATCAAGCTGAATGGCGCCCTGGAATTGGCGCCGGGCATGGGCCTTTGCCGCAGGATCGTCGATCTGGTCTCGACCGGCGGCACCCTGGCCGCCAACGATCTGGTGGAGATCGAGACCATTGCCGAGGTCAGCAGCCACTTGATCGTCAATCGGACCGCCTCCAAGACCCGCCCGCGCGAGATCTCGCGCTGGGTTGAGCGCTTCCGGGATCTCCTCGCCGGGCAAGCCAATGCCGCGTGAAGCTCAGTCGAGACGCGCGGGGAGCGCGCGGCGCTTCAATAGTCAGGCGCCGGGCTTCGCCGAGGCCTTTGGCGCCTTCCTGGCAGAGCCGCGCATGGCCGGCAGCGACGTCGGCGGCGTGGTCCGGGAGACCATCGAGCAGGTACGCCGTGAGGGTGATGCCGCCCTAATCGCGATCACCCAGCGCTTCGACCGTCTCGATCTCAGCCAGGGCATGACGGTTTCGGCGGAAGAGATCGCCGCCGCCCGCGGCGCCGTTCCGCCGGCCACCCTGGATGCCCTGAAGGTGGCTGCGGCGCGTATCGAGTCCTACCACCGCCGCCAGCTGCCGGGCGACGAGCGCTACCGCGATGCCAGCGGTGTCACTCTGGGCTGGCGTTGGACGGCGGTTCAAGCCGCCGGCCTCTATGTGCCGGGCGGCAAGGCAGCCTATCCCTCGTCGCTCTTGATGAACGCAATTCCGGCCAGAGTGGCGGGAGTCGAGCGGCGGGTCATGGTGGTGCCGACCCCCGACGGGTTGATCAACCCTTTGGTCCTGGCCGCCGCCGATCTGGCCGGCGTCAGCGAGATCTACCGCATCGGCGGCGCCCAGGCGGTGGCGGCTCTGGCTTACGGCACCGAGACCATCCGGCCTGTCGACAAGATTGTCGGGCCGGGCAATGCTTTTGTCGCCGAGGCCAAGCGCCAGGTTTTCGGCAAGGTTGGAATCGATTCCATAGCCGGGCCATCCGAGATTCTCGTGGTCGCCGATCACGACAACGACCCTGATTGGATCGCCGCCGATCTCTTGAGCCAGAGCGAACACGACGAGGCTGCTCAGGCGATCCTGATCGGCGATGATCCGGGCTTCCTGGATGCTGTGGAGGCAGCCGTAGACAATGCCCTTCGGTCGGAACCGCGCGCCGAGATCGCGTGCGCCTCCTGGCAGGCGCAGGGTGCCCTGGTGCTGGTGCCGGATCTGGCTGCCGCCGTAGCGCTGGTCGATCGGGTGGCGCCGGAACACCTGGAGCTGGCCGTCGCCGATCCCGAAGCCCTGTTGGTCCAGATTCGCAATGCCGGCGCCATCTTTCTGGGTCGCTACACGCCGGAGGCTTTCGGCGACTACCTGGCCGGCCCAAACCATGTCCTGCCGACGGACCGCACGGCGCGTTTCGCCTCCGGCCTTTCGGTCTTGGATTTCATGAAGCGCTCGACCGTCATCGGTGCGAACCGCGATGCGCTCGAGACCTTGGCCGAGCCGGCGGCCTTGTTGGCCGATGCCGAAGGTCTGGCCGCACATGCCCGCTCGCTGCGGCTTAGACTTGCCCGGAACCGGCCATGAGCGAGGCCCGTAAGACCCACTTGGTTTCGATCGGGCTGGACGAGAGCGCCAGCGTACGGCGTAGCGCCGAGGTCGAGCAGGAGCGTGCCGTCGCCATTTACGACCTTTTGGAAGAGAACAGCTTCGCCCCGATCGACGAGCGCAGCCGCCAGCACCAGGGTCCCTTCTCCCTACGGCTGGGTCTGGAGGAGAATCGCCTGCTGCTCAACATCGGCGATGATGAGAAGCAGCCACTAACCTCGATTCATCTCTCGCTGCGTCCCTTCCAACGCCTGATCAAGGACTATTTCCAAGTCTGCGAAAGCTACTTTTCTGCCATCAAGACTGCGACACCGGCCAAGATCGAGGTGATCGACATGGGCCGGCGCGCCCTCCATAACGAGGGCTCCGAGCTGTTGCGCGAGCGCCTGACCGGCAAGGCCGAGATGGACCTGGATACGGCGCGACGCCTCTTCACCCTCATCTGCGTCCTGCACATCAAGGGCTAGCGCATGCAGAGCGCCGATTTACTGGTGACGGCCGGCATTCTCGCTGGTTGGTCCGGCCGCTACAGCCGGACTGCAGCATAGCGGGCGCAGGCACAATGTCGGAGCGCCTGCCCGGCGCCGTCCTCTTTGCCTGCACCATGAACTCGGTTCGCTCGGTCATGGCCGAGGGTCTGATGAAGTATCTGTTGGGCCACCGCGTCTATGTCGATTCCGCCGGCGTGCGCAGCGGCGAAGAGGTCGATCCCTTCGTCATTATCGTCATGGACGAAATGGGCATCGATGTCAGTCACCATCGCATTAAGACATTCGACAGCCTGGAAGACAACTCTTTCGATCTCATCGTCTCGCTGTCGCCGGAAGCTCAGCACTCGGCCGTCGAGATGACCCGAACCATGGCCTGCGAGGTGGAATTTTGGCCGACTCTGGATGCCAGCATCATCGAAGGCAGCCGCGAGGAGCGTCTGAATGCCTACCGCGATGTGCGCGATCAGCTGAAACGCCGCATCGAAAAGCGCTTTCAACTAGACCTCAAGCCCCAGGTTTAGAGTGGCAGGGCGCGCCTACGGAGTGGTGTGCCACCGGAGGCCATAACTTGTTGCGGGCTGGCCAGGTTGAGGCGTGTCGGCTAAGGACACTATGCTGGCAGGCCTGCCTCACTTGCGTGGTATCGGGCTCTACCATGGGAGCAGTCTTGCGGATCGATCGGAACGCTGATGGCAGATGAAAGAGCGATAGTCGAAGAGAGGACTCTGAGATCTCGGCGGCGGGAACCGCCGTCATCGGCTGCGTCGGCATCACCTTGCTATGCGCTTTCCTCCTCCGAAGCCATCCTGCTGGATGGCGCCTTCAATCATGTCTGCTTCCTGGCAGCTTGGTCACTTTAAAGGTCGCTCGGCTGATGCGGAGAGGCGACAACCAAGAGTTTCCCTTCGGCTATGGCGCCTTTGAAGCGCTGATCAACGGCTTCAAGGGCGTCCTGGTGCCGGGCGTGACGGTGATGGCCTTTGTCGATGCCGTGGAAGCGCTCTTGGCCGGGGGACGTGCCATTGCTGCCGGGGCTGTCATCGTCGTCTATGGCGTTTTTGCCACGCTGGCCTGCTGGGGACTGGCCTTCGCCACCCACCGTGCCGCCAAGCGTACCTTGAGCCCTTTGATCAAGACGGATGCGGAGAACTGGATCATCAATGGGGCGATCTCGACGGCCGTCATGCTGCTGGCCCTCATTGGCATCCTGGCGATGCAGGGAACCAACCTGGCCCCGCTCATACCCTAGTCGTCCCACCTTGGTGCTGCTGGTCGTTCTGGTCTCTATCTCGGTGCCAATCCGCATGGCCTGGAATGCCTTGAGCTGCCCGCCCGTTCGCCCAAGCCGGAGGTCGTCAAGCAGGTAAGGAGCGCCATCGAGGCCAGCACCTTTAACGGTAGTGTCCAGGATCTTTGGCACATTGGGTTTGGCTGGCTGTTCCATCAGGCAACCCTGTCCCGCTGCTTGAGCAGGTCCATGTTCATGTAGCGCTTGCTGGACCATTTGGTGCCAGCGATGTGTCTCAAACCTGGCCGCGGCCGGGTTGAGGGCCGATTGGCCGTCGGGGAAGGCTCCGACGACGCGGGTTCGCCGCCGGATCTCCCGCATGATCCTCTCCAGAGGAGAGTTGGTCCTGATCCGGCGCCAATGCTCATTGGGGAAGGCATGGTAGACCCAGGTCTCCTCGACCGTCTCCTCTAACCAGTCGGCGACCTTGGTCAGGCGCATGGCTCCGAGTTTGGCCGCGTGGCCTTGGCGCGGGCCGCCTCGCGGCTCTCTTGGGCATGGATAGCCTTCAGCATGAGAGCGACTTCACGCATCTTGCCGGTCGGCACCGGGCACGAAGGCATCCAATGCACGACGCAGCGCTGCCACTGGGCGTGCGGATAGAACGCGGTCGCGCTCTCGACGAGCCCCATGCAGGCATCCGAGACGATCAACGCGACACCCGTCAGGCCGCGCTCCTTGAGGTGCTTGAGGAAGGCGCTCCAGCCCTTCTTGTCTTCCTTGGCTCCCTCGAGGCTGCCGAGGCTCTCGCGGTAGCCGTCGGCCTTGACAGCGACCGCAACCAGCAGCGAGACGTTGCGCACTTCACCTGCCCAACTGCGCTTCAGGACAATGCCGTCCAGATAGAGGGCCGTCCAGATAGAGGTAGGGGTGTTCGCCCTCGATCGGCCGGGTTCCGCCAGGTCTCGATCTGGGAGTAGAGCTTCTTGTTGAGATTGGAGACCCTGCTGGGGCTCACCCGCGTGCCCCACAGGGCCTCGGTGATGTCCTCCACCCGGCGTAGCGACACCACCAGCCAGATACATCTCCATCAAAGCCTCTTCGAGCGAGCGCGCGCGCCGGCGATAGCGCTCGATGATTGCCGTCGTCGATGCGTCTGCGTGCGAAGCTTTGGCACCTTGCAGCTGCACCTCTCCGGCGCGCGTGTGCAGCTTGCGCTCGGAGCGGCCAGCTCGTGTGGCGCGGCGCGCCTCACTGCGCTCATGGCGCCCTGCATTGCAAAGCCGATCCGCCCTCTGCCTCCGGCAGGCTGTTCAGTGTCTCCTCGACGCTGCCTCGCACGATCTGCCTCAGATGATCTTCTATCCGACCGGCGTCGATACGGACCACGTTCGACAGGCCCTTCGTGTTATCCTCGTCCAGGGTGGCTCTGGCCTCCTCTATCGGCTTCTCCGTCTGGTGACTGAAAGCCTGAGGAATTCGGGGCCACCAAACCCACACAAATGTGCGAAACTTTCTCTACGTCATCCGGCCTCGTGCCCCCAATAGGGCGGATCGAGGTAGAACAGCGTGCTGGCCAGGTCGTAGCGCGGAATGAAGGCGCGCCAATCGAGCCGCTCGATATGGACGCCCTGAAGACGCGCGCCGGCGGCGCGGATCAAGCGGCATTGACGGCCGCTGCGGCGGCGCGGTGGATCGGCTCGTCGCGGGCCGGCCTGGCGCCGGCTTCCTTGGTGCCGGCGCCTCTGGCTGTGGTGAGGCCCTGGACAACCAGGCCACGCAGGCGGTCGGCGAAGCCCGCCTCGTCCGGGGCGAGAGCAGTGGCGGCGACCAGTTGCTGGCGGAGCTCGCGGACGCGGGCGATCCAGGCGGCGGGATCCTCGTCGGCGGCGTTGGCGAGTGCCGGCGGCGCGGCGGCCAGGCGCTCGCGCAGCAGGGCGCGCGCGTCGCGGACGGGATCGACGAGTCCGACATTGTGGCCGAAGCCGGGATCGATGCCGCGCGGCACCTGGACGGTCGCGCCAGTCCGGCGGTTCGTCCAGGGGCGGGTCTCCTGCCAACCTTCGGGCGGCTCGCCGACCTGGTAGCCGTAGCGATCGAGGTCGGCAGCCGACAGCGACTGGACGGAGCAGCGGCAGCGCCAGCCGTTGGGCGGATAGTGGGTCTGCCAGAAGGGGTGATCCCAGGCCAGCACGGTGCCGTGCCAGCGGGCGTGTTCCGGTCGGATGCGGCTGTCGAGCAGGCTGACATAGCGGAGATAGGGCCTGCGCACCGCCAGGCGTTCGATCTGCCGCCAGCGGCCGGCGGCGATGGCCATGCGGATGTTGGTGTCGTAGATGATGCGCAGCCGCCTGGGCGAGCCCAGCTGCACCGTTCTGGTTTCACCTGTCAGCGGGTCGGTGACGGTCCGGCGCCCCCACCAGCCTTTTTTGCGCAGGAGGGGTTCGAGTTCCTTTTGAAAGCTCCCGAAGCTCTTGCCCTCGGCCAGGGCGCGGTCCACGGCCTGGCGGATGTCGGCGAGGATGTCGAGCCTGGCGACCTTGGCGACGGTGAAGGAGCGGGCGTGCTGCGCGGCCTCGGTGTCGCGCCAGTCGAAGCCGATGTGAAAGCCCTTGGCGCGGAAGAACGCGACGGACCCGGATTCGGGAAACTTTTGGCCGAGATTTCGGGAAACTTTTGTCCGGCCACATCTGCCGCCCGACCAGGAGCGTGACCGGCTGGCTGGCCGGGTCGAGGAGCTGGAGATCCTGATCGGCGATCTGCGCGACTGTCAGCGCGACATCGTCGATCGCCTGGATGTCCGCACCTTGGGCACGCTGGACGAGATGGAGACGGTCATTGCGGCCACGGGGTTGAACCTCGATCAGCTCTTGGCGCAGGTGACCGGACCGGGCGGCGGCCAGGGCGGGTCCTTCATCGCCCCCGATCAGATACTGGCGACGGATGTCGCCTATGAGCTGCAGGTCTCCGTCGCGCTGCTGGACCAGCGGCTGGATCGCTGGGATGCCTTGCAGCAGCTGGCGCAGGCTCTGCCGCTGCGCAAGCCTTTGGACAACTACCGCCTGACCAGCGAGTTCGGCTATCGCCGCGATCCGGTGAACGATCGCCGTTCCTTCCACAACGGGGTCGATATGGCGACTTCCCATCGCGCACCACTGCTTGCCGCGGGTTCGGGTCAGGTGACCTTCGCAGGATGGCGCGGCGGTTATGGCCGCGTCGTCGAGATCGATCACGGCTATGGTTTGGAAAGCCGCGCTATACCCACCTCTCGAAGATCTCCGTGAAGAAGGGGGATCGGCTGGACATGGGCGCGGTGATCGGGCTAGTTGGAACCTCGGGTCGAGCGACCGGACCGCATGTGCACTACGAGATCCTGTTCGACGGGACGAACTACGACCCGATGAAGTTCTTCAGGGCGGGCCGCTATGTTCAGCAAAACGAATAAGAATGGTGGGATCGTAACCACGACAGAAACCGCGGGGCGCTGCCGGCGCGACACGCGCGCCGGCCGTTCCCTCAATCATCGCCGCCAATCTTCAGGTGGAAGGCATCCTGCGTTCTTCCGGCGATATCCAGATCGACGGGCGGGTGATCGGCGATGTCGTTAGCCGCGCCGTCACCATCGGCGCCGAGGCGCAAGTGCAGGGCCAGGTCAGCTCCGAGACTGCGCCCACCTGACTGCTTACCGTATGTTCTTGCCTTTCACGATATCCATGATCATGGTCGGCGCCTTCTTGACGCTGCGCCCACCTGACTGCGCTAGCCGGCCCGTTTCTGCGGTTCGGGGAAGAGGCTTGGCGTGGCGTTGCTCTCCAACAGGCAGCGTCTGGCCAGAACACCCTTCTCGGGGTTGCCGACCAGTTGGCGAGAACCCGACGAAGTCTCGCGGGTCGAGATCTGCGCCTGCAGGACCTCGCTCTTCTGCAAGGCGGTGATGCTGACCCAGACCCGGTAGGCC
>CBDBCL010000012.1:0-148596 GCA_965202755.1 Rhodospirillales bacterium
GTGCTGGCTTGCAGGAAAAAAGGTAACTGGAAGCGCACGCCCTGAGGCATCCAACGCCTCCATCAACACAAGATTTGGTGTGATTTCCGCGAAACAAAGAGCAACAAATGGAGGAGAATTTATTTCGACAAAAGCAGCGTTCGGGATTGAGCCTTGCCGCATGACAGAAGCTTCCTGAAGCATAGCTTCAGTAGCATGTCTCATCTCGTCAATGGATAACTCAGGAATTGTGGATTTCTCAAGGAAGTACACATAACCCTCAGACACAGATTTCATATCCGGCTCACCATCGTCGATGGTGAGAGGATTCGTCAGCATCCGCGTGTACCAAGCCCAAATAGAAAAGTGATCTAGTTGCTCAACTAATTGAGCATTAGGGCCGCCTGGTACATAAGGGTGCGATGGCCAAAGAATAAACAACGCCCTAAGGCTTGAAATTGCGCCCTGTATGTCTGGATTACTTTCCACAAAATAGTCAAGATAGGCATTTACTTGCGATACCGTAGAATTCGGATGCCCCATTGCCTCGGGCAAATCTTTCCCAAAGAACCTGTCGGACCACAACCAACCCTCTTCCATCGGGGAAAGACCAAACACAAGAAAACTTTGCGAGCGAAAGCGGCGACCCGTAATCTAGTAAGTTGGAGAGGGAAGGATCGCGGGGTCATCGCCTATGCCGGCTACATCCTGGGTTTTGCCGGCGACACGCCAGAACGCATCGATCAGGACATCCGCATCATCCTAGCCGGGATCGCCCACGTAGCG
The DNA here is from genome assembly GCA_965202755.1 of Rhodospirillales bacterium. Taxonomy (GTDB): domain Bacteria; phylum Pseudomonadota; class Alphaproteobacteria; order Kiloniellales; family JACOMY01; genus JACOMY01. The sequence continues at coordinate 766 of CBDBCL010000012.1, forward strand.
CCCGATCACGACGTTCATATTGCCTTGGTCGCTGCTGGGATGCAATCTGAGAGGCGTCGGGGATTGGGAAACGGCCCAGAACGGCCAGGACAACGGGCCGCTGATCGGAAACCCACGGGCCAGTGCCAATTTCGTAGCGTTCCGGGCACAGGTCTCCCGTCGTGAAGTCGTTTTGATTGGCATAGCGTTGGCTCACGCTGGTGTCGGCCGTGGTCGCAAGCGGTCGATCCGATCCAGGATATCGGCGAACAGGTCGCGCGGGAGCGCGACCTCGGCCAATTGGAAGGTGACGTAGCGTCCGTGACGCGCGACTTTTGCCCCAATTTTCACCAGCTTCTCGCGCAGCGTCGTCAGCGACCAATTGCTCACTGGGTCTGGCAAAGCGAGCGTGCGCATGAAGTTGCCCAGGTTGTAGGCCAGTGCATGAAGCTGAAGCCGAGCCGCGTTGGCCTTGAAGCGTCGGCAGGATAGTCGCGTCCAACGGATCGCGTTCTTGCCCTCCCTGATGTGTTGTTCCGCCGTGCCACGCTGGTTGTAGAAGGCGACGATCCGCTCGGCGGGCCGGGACAGATTGGTGACGACGAACCCGACGCGGGGATACAACTCGCCCGGATGCCATTCCACTTTCGCCACCACGCGCCGCGCCTGGGTCCAGCTTCCAGCCCGATAGCTGAAGCTGGCGAAGTAGCGACGGACTTCCATCGGGGGCCGTCCCCTCGGGCGCCGTAGCAGGTGGGCGACGTATCCCTGGAGCACGCTGTTGGCGGGAAGCCGGATGGCGTAGCCGAAGCCCTCGGCCTCCAGATACTCGTAGATGTCCGGTGAGGCGAAGGCGGCATCGCCCCGAAAGTATCGCCGCAGCTTGCGCTCGCGATAACGCGCCACGACCGGGTCCAGCACCGCGCGCCAGCCATCGGCGCTGTGCACGTTGCCGGGTCGCAAGGCGCAGCGCTCCAGATCGCCGAGCTGGTTGAAGACAAAAAGCGGGTGATAGCAGGTGCAGCCGAAGTGGCCGTTGTAGGCCGTGCCTTCCTGTTCGCCGTGGGTGGGGCTGACCGAACTGTCCATGTCCAGGATGATCAGCTTCGGCGGTTTGCGACGATGAACGCGGTCGATCCACAGCCCGGACAGAGCGCTGAGTGCGGTGAGATTGACGTCACCCGTCAGCCATTGCGTCTCGAAACGGCCCATCTGGCTCGATGAGGCCGCACCCCGATCCGTCGCCTTGCCGCCGACAATCCAACGCATCGCTGGATCGCGAGAAAGCCGTTCGGCGTCGTTGACATCCTCGTACCCGGCCAAACGCCCGAACACCGCTTGCCGAAGCATCCCGACGACAGCGTGCCAGCCGTTCTTGCCGCGACGACCGTCTCGCAGCGCCCCGGCCGCCATCTCTGTCAGGCCAAGCGCGTCGTCCAGTTCCCGATACGCGAGCAAGCCGCCGTCCGACGTTACCTTCGATCCAGGGAAATCCAGCTTCACGCGGCGGTCGAAATCCACGCGAAGCAGCCCGTTCTTGGATTCACCCATCGGATGCACCATGAAAACCTCGCTTCAATCGACACAACACCATGATATGTAACCATGAATCAGCACCGTGGATGGCGCAACCTCAATCCCACCTGGGCAATGCGGGTCCATATCTTTGGGGGGTCGCATGTCATGAGCCATGTCGCAAAGAACCTGTCCAGTGAGCGTCGCCGGGCGCTCACCAGCAAGCCTTTCAAGCGATGAAATATCTCTAAGGACTTCGTAGTACAGTCCGGAGTAAGCAAGCCTGTGTACGGCAGATTTGGACATCGACAAAAGGTCTGGAAGCCGAAACCTCTCAAGGTCGAGCCCCTCTCGTGCGAAGGCGTTTCTTAAACCGTCTTCCAAAATGCCCATAGTGAACTCCGGACTAAACCAAACTACGGCCACCTTCACCCATCGGCAGGAGTGAACCGGGATTCCCCATGTGAACGCCACCTCGTGGCGAAGAGATTGCCTGAGGCGTGGTTCGAGCGCAAGCGGCGCTCCACACGGCATCGGAGACTGGGCGATTGTGTGAGCGTCGGTCGCCTGTCCGCCCACGCGGAGGTTGGACGGGCCAAACGCGCTGTTTCCAGATGCACTGGTCCTGTGGTCGGAGACGGCGCGGGTCAGCCTGAGCGCGGTCATGTCAGTACTGGCCGTGATCGCAGGCGGTCGATCCGCTCCAGGATGTCGGCGAACAGCGCACGCGAGACGACGACTTCCGCCAATTGGAAGGTGACGTAGCGGCCATGCTGCACGACCTTCGCCCCGATCTTCACCAGCTTCTCGCGCAGCGTCGTCAAGGACCAGTGGCTGACCGCATCAGGCAAAGCCAATGTCCGCAGGAAGTTGGCGAGGTTGTAGGCCAGAGCATGAAGCTGAAGGCGAACCGCATTGGCCTTGAAGCTCCGGCAGGACAGCCGCGTCCAGCGGATCGCATTCTTGCCTTCCTTGATGTGTTGTTCCGCCGTGCCACGTTGGTTGTAGAAGGTGACGATCCGCTCGGCGGGCCGGGACAGATTGGTGACCACAAACCCGACGCGGGGATACAACTCGCCCGGATGCCATTCCACCTTCGCCACGACCCGCCGCGCCTTGGTCCAGCTTCCGGCCCGGTAGCTGAAGCTGGCGAAGTACCGACGGACTTCCATCGGGGGCCGTCCCTTTGGGCGCCGTAGCAGATGGCCGATGTATCCCTGGAGCACGCTGTTGGCGGGAAGCCGGATGGTGTAGCCGAACCCCTCGGCCTCCAGATACTCGTAGATGTCCGGCGAGGCGAAGGCGGCATCGCCCCGGAAGTATCGCCGCAGCTTGCGGTCGCGATAACGCGCCACGACCGGGTCCAGCACCGCGCGCCAGCCATCGGCGCTATGCACGTTACCCGGCCTGAGCGCGCAACGTTCCAGGTCGCCGAACTGGTTGAACAGGAACAGCGGGTGATAACAGGTACAGCCGAAGTGGCCGTTGTAGGCCGTGCCTTCCTGGTCGCCATGAGTTGGGCTGACGGAGCTGTCCATGTCCACCACCAAGGATTTCGGCGGCTTGCGGCCATGCACCCGGTCGATCCATGCTCCGGGAACTGCGGCCAACGCAGGAAGGTTGGTATCGTTGGCGAGCCATTGCGTCTCGAACCGGCCCATCTGGCTCGACGACGCCGCGCCCCGATCCCTCGCCTTGCCGCCGACGATCCAACGCATCGCTGGATCGCCAGAAAGCCGCTCGGCGTCGTTGACATCCTCGTACCCGGCCAAACGCCCGAACACCGCTTGCCGGAGCATCCCAGCGATGGCGTGCCAGCCGTTCCTGCCACGACGGCCGTCTTCCAGCACAGTGGCCGCCGCTTCCGTCAGACCGAGAGCATCGTCAAGTTCCCGATAAGCGAGGAGCCCACCATCAGAGCTCACCTTCGATCCGTGAAACTCCAGCTTCACGCGGCGATCGAAATCGACCCGCAGAGGCCCCCCTAACGATTCACCCACTGGGTGCGCCATGAGAACCTCGCTTCAGTCGCCTCAACATCATGATATCTAACCATGAATCAGTCCAATGAGCAGCGCAACCTCGATCTCACCTGGGCAATGTGGGCTTAGACCTTAGTTCCTGGCCGATGCGCCGCGGCCGCGAGAGATCCTGATGATCATGGCCGCCAGCGACGGTGGGCGGGCGCGTCCGCGCGTCGGCAAGGGACGTGCGGTGACGTGAGGCTAAGCTCCGGTCCTGGGATCTTCGGGCGGCAGCGGTGCCCGACCGGCCAGCAGATCAGCGGCACGCTCGGCAATGGCCAGGATGGCCGCGTTGCAGGGGCCGCTGGTGATCTCCGGCAAGACCGAACCATCGATGACGTGAAGACCCTCCAGGCCCTGCACGGCCAGGCGCTCGGGTGTCACCACGGCCAGCCGATCCCGGCCCATGCGGCAGGTACCGACCGGATGGTGATGGGTGTGCGCCGCTCGGCCCAGGAAGGTCAGACGCTCGGCCCGGCTTGTACAGGCCGGGCCCGGCAGCAGCTCCTCGTCGCGCCAATCCGCCAGCGCCGCTGCATGGCCGATCTCTCGCGCCCGATCGAGCGCCTCAAGATAGGCCGAGCGGTCGACCGCCTCGCTCAGGTAGTTGGGGTCGATCAGCGGTGCGCTCAGGGGATCGGCGCTGGCCAGCCGCAGGCTGCCGCGGCTCTGCGGCCGGGTGAAGCCGAACATGATGCTGTAGGTGCTGCCCTCGGCGGGCGCCTGAAAGGCCTCTGTCGCCACCGGCGCGATGACGCAGGCAAGCACCAGATCCGGCGCTGCGCCGGGCCCGCCGCCGTCGAGGTAGAGCAGAGATTCCGACCGCTGTGCCTTGGAGGGCGGCACCGGCTTGCTTGCGGCATAGAGATTGCTGCCGGAGAGCAGATGGTCGTGCAGATTGGCGCCGACGCCGGGCAGGGCCTGGACCGGCGGGATCTCCAAGGCTCGCAGGTCGTCTGCCGGACCGACGCCGGAGCGCAGCAGCAGGTGTGGCGAACCGATGGCGCCGGCTGCGAGCAGCACCGCCGCTTCGGCCCTCACAGCCCTGCCGTCGCAGCAGACGAGGCCTCTGCAGCGCCGACCGGTGAACTCCAGCTGCGCCACCTCGCTCTGCAACAGCAAGGTCAGGTTGGGGCGCGCCAGGACCTCGGCGGTCAGGTAGGCATCGGCGGCGCTCTGTCGTCGTCCGGCAGTGATGGTCAGGCTGTTCAGGGTCGGGCCGATCATCTCCGGCCCGTTGTGCTCGGCGATCGCAGGCAGGCCCTCGGCCTCGGCGGCGGCGCGATAGGCTTGGGTGATGGGATGCGGGTCGGTGGGCTGCATCAGCGCGATGGGTCCGCCCTGCCCATGCCAGGCATCGGCTCCGCCGGGCCAGTCCTCCATCCTCTTGAAGTAGGGCAACAGATCGGCAAAGCCCCAGCCCGGCAGGCCCCAGCGATCGAAATCCTCCGGGTGGCCGCGGACATGCGCCATGGCGTTGATAGCGCTCGAGCCTCCCAGCACCCGACCGCGCGCCCAGGCATGGCGCCGCCCGGCGCTGTTGGGCTGCGCCATCGTCACGAAGCCCCAATCGATCGGGCGTCCTTGCAAGGCGGTCCAGGCCATCGGTCGGGCGATATCGGGATCGACCGCGGCACCGCCGGCCTCGATCAGCAAGACGCGGCAGGCAGGATCGGCGCTAAGGCGGTTGGCGAGGACGCAGCCTGCACTGCCGGCACCGACGATGACATAGTCGGCCATCAGGAAGTCTGCTTGGCTCATGGCGCGAGTGTGGCAGACTTGGCGGTATCAGCGCAGTCTTAATGGAGAAGAGTCCCCATGATCGCCGAGCTAACCGCAACCGAACGAGAGTCCGTCATCACCCTGTCTGCCGGGCCCGTCGCCTGCTATCCCCGCGTGCTTCGCGGGATGAGCACCACGGTGCACTACGACTACGATCCCTTCTTCCAGGAGGCCTTCGAGCTGATCGCCAAGCGCTGTGCCCAGGCTTTGCGGGTCGAGGCACCGGCCACGATCCTGCAGTGCGAGCCGGCCCCGGCGATCGAGGCCGCCGCGGCCTCCTTGATCGGACCCGACGACCTGGTGCTGAACCTGGCCTCGGGTGTCTACGGCAAGGGCTTCGGCTATTGGGCGGCGCGCCATGCCAAGCGGGTCGAAGAGATCGAAGTAGCCTACAACGAGGCTATCGATCCGGCCGCGGTCGAGGCTGCCTTTGCCGCCCATCCGGCGATCAAGGTGGTGTCTGTCGTGCATCACGACACGCCCTCCGGCACGATCAATCCAGTTGTCGAAATCGGCCGCATCGTGCGTGCGCATGATGCCTTGCTGATCGTCGACGCGGTTTCCTCTTTCGCCGGCATGGACATCCACCCTGACGACTGCGCGGCCGATATCTTCATCACCGGCCCCGGCAAGTGCCTAGGCGGTCCGCCCAGCCTCTCCGTCCTGGCGATCAGCGAGCGCGCCTGGGCGCATATGGAGGCCAATCCGAAGGCGCCGCGCGCCTCGGTTCTCAGCATCCTCGATTGGAAGCAGGCCTGGCGCCGTGGCGAGCCCTTTCCCTTTACCCCCTCGGTCGCTGCGATGAACGGGCTGGATGCGGCAGTCACCGGTTATCTGGAGGAGGGGCCGAGGGCCGTTTGGGCGCGTCATGCGCTGACCGCCCGGGCTTTTCGCGCCGGCTTGCATGCCATGGGTCTTGAGCTTTGGCCGGCCCGTGAGGCGATAGCTGCGCCGACCTGCACTGCCGTCGCTCTGCCCGACGGAATCGATGATCGCGCTCTCTTGGCCGCCGCCCGCAAACTTTATGGTGTCGTCTTATCCCGCGGTGTGGCCGAGACCAAAGGCAAGCTCATCCGTGTCGGCCACATGGGGCCGGTGGCCGAGCCGATCTATGCCAGCGTTGCGGTGACGGCTCTGGCCGGGGCCATGGCGTCCTGCGGCAAGCACCTCAATCTGGCAGCCGGACAGACGGCGGTGATGGCGACCATTGCCGCTGCAAAGATTTAGCAAGACCAACAACAGAGGGAGGATCGAGAATGCAGCGTTTCAAGGGACGGGTGGCGATGGTCAGCGGCGCAGCCCAGGGCTTGGGTCTTGCCATCGCCGAACGCCTGGCAGAGGAGGGAGCCAGCCTGGTCGCCGTCGACATCAATACCGAGGGTGCCGAGGCGACGGCCAGAGTGTTGGGCGGTGGGGCTTTTGCGGTCGGCTGCGATATCGGCGATCCCGATCAGGTGGCGGCGCTGCATCGCACCGTAGAAGAGCGCTGCGGTAAGCTCGACGTGCAGGTCAATGCCGGTGCCATCGTGCCCTTCGTCCCCTGGGACGAGCTCACCTTCGAGGAGTGGCGCCGGGTGATGCGGGTGAACCTGGACGGCCTCTTTTTGATGTGCCGGGCCGGCTCCGACCTGATGCGCAAGGGCGGCTATGGGCGGATCGTCAATATCGCGTCGAATTCGCTTTTCGCCGGCACCCCCAACATGGCGCACTATGTGTCGGCCAAGGGCGGCGTCCTCACCTTCTCGCGTGCCTTGGCGACGGAGTTGGGCCAGCATGCGATCACGGTGAACGCCGTGGCACCCGGTCTGATCGACACCGAGGGCGTGCAGGCCAGCCGGCACAAGGAGGCCTTCGACTTCGTCGAGATGCTGCAGGCTATCAAGGGCCGCGGGGTTCCCAAGCTGGTCGTCCCGGCGGTCGTCTTCCTCGCATCCGAGGAGGCCGAGTGGATCACCGGACAATGCCTGGTCGCCGACGCCGGTATGGTGCGCTGGTAGACCGCGTCCGGTCTCCGGCATGCCGGTTGCTGGGAAGAGACGTGTCGCGCAACGGTGGCGCCCGATATCCTCTTATGCTCAGCTGGAACGAACGGGCTTCACCGCCTCGCCTACAGGCGTCTTGTGCTGCGCCTCGCGCATTTCGCGGGCGACCCTGGTGGCGTCCTCGATCGCTGCTTCCAAGGCCTCTGCCATCTCGGCCCTGGGGTCGCTCGATCCATAGGACAGCGCCTCCAGCAGGGCGGAGAGTTTCTCGCGGCTGAGCCAGGCGGCATGGCGGGCGCAGTCGACCAATTGGCTGTCGTCACCCCAGATCTGCATGTGAGCGGTATTGGTCCGCTCGCGAAAGCCCAGGGACCGTGCGAGAAAGCCGGCCACCAGGGTGATGCGCTCGGCCGGCGTCTTGAGGCGAGCGGCGCGGTGAAATACCATATCGCCCTGCATGAAGACTGCGTAGCCGGCCGCGGGGAAATCCACCTCGCAGATCCGTTCTTTGGGAAGCTCTTGGGTGTAGCCCAAGACCAGCTGCCCCTCTTCTTCCAGGTCCAGGCGTCTGGTCAGCTCTGCCCGTGTGCCGCTGAAATACTGCAAACGTCCGCCCCCCTGCAGGAGGCCGGGATCGCTCACCATCAAGACGGCATCGAAGGCGATCGAATCGACATGCCAGCTGTCGACGCTGCGCTTGGGATCCTCGGGGCTGTAGTTCACGAAGGCTTGCATGCTGGGGATGGAATGCGGGCCCAAGGGGGTGCCGGCGATGGCCGAGAGGTGGGTCAGCAAGGCGGGGTTTCGGACCATGTCGCGAACGAAGGCGCTGCGCTGGCTGCTGCGGCGCAGAAAGGTGGAAAGCCGTCGACCTTGCAAACAATCGGCCTCCGGCTTCAGATCGCGCAGGATGGCGCGGAGGGCGGCTACACCTTCGTTGGACAGCAGGCGAAAGGGGCTGGTCACGGCGACATTGGAGGGCGTCGATGCCCGCACAGCCGCATCATATCCGAACTCTTGAAGGGTCCAAACCCGCTCTGGCATCTCCAGCGCCAGATGGCGGCCCGGATCGAAGACCGGTTCGTCGCGATGGGGTCCGATCTTTGCCGGCAGATCGCTCGGATTCGGCGGCTCGCTGCTTAGAATGGCCATGGCTCTCTCACATCCGACAGCTAAAGAGTGAGGGGCGGAGCCGCTTGGTCCGGGCACAGCCCTTCAGACGGGCCGATTGTGGGCGGAAATGTCCTGCGGTGCAATCCCTCGGCGTTCTCCGCCGAGCGCCTAACGCAAGCGCGGCTCGTGCCGTCTCGTCTAGTCGTCCGGTGTGTCGGTGGCGACGAGAGTCCAGTTGGGATCGCGCGAGCGGGTGTTGCGAGCGAATGTCCAAAGATCGGTGATGTGGTCCACGTCCTGCTCGCCGCCCTCGATCACATCACCCTTGCCGTCGCGCAGGATGTTGATCTGCTCGGACTGGAAGCGGATTGTCACGAAGGCGGTTTTGCCTTGCAGATCCGCCTCGACGATATCGGCCTCGGTCACCCCGACCAGGGTGGTCTCCAAGACCTCGCCGGATTCTTCGCGCGCACGGATGGCTCCTGCGAACTCCTCGAAGACCTCGTTGGCGAGCAGCGGGCGCAGGGTCTTGAGATCGCCGCCGGCATAGCTGTTCAAGATCATCTCGAAGGCCATGCGTGCGCCGGAGGCGAAGTCCTTGTCGTTGAAGCTGGGGTCGGCGGCCTTGATGTTGGCCACGCCCTTGCCGACCGGCACCGAGTGGCTCGGCACATCGTCGCGGCCGATATCGGGTAGCTGCTCGTCGTCTGCTTGCGCTTGCTCTTCTTCCTTGCGCTCCGGGAAGCGCAGGATGCGATCTTCGCCAGCCTCTTGCTCCGTCTTCTCACGGCGCTGCTGAGAGAAGGGATCCATCTGCTCTTGATGGCCGGTGCGCCGTCCCAAATGGCTGCGCAGTCGCAGAACGATGAATCCGGCGATCACAGCCAAGAGAATGAGATCGAGGTATTGCAAGACTATGCTCCATGGTTCGGCCTTCAGGCCGAGATCTGGAGGTTGTTGACAGCGAGGTGGAACGGGTTCCGAGCCTCATGACTGACCGAGCCTAGCACCCTTCAGGCCGGTAGAGTCATTTTCCTTTGCAGTAATCGCTAAATAGGCGTCCGCTTGACAAAGAGCAAGAGCAAGAGCAAGCGCAAGGGCGGGGCGCGACGCGTCGCATTTGCGCTATGTTCGCACAAACGCGACCGTCAGATCCCAATTCTTTGCGAGGCTTGCCACATGCTGCTCATCCGACACGGGCAATCTCTCTTCAACAAACATTTTTCGATGACCAGGGTCGATCCGGGAATCGTCGACCCGAAATTGACCGAAGAAGGCCACGATCAGATCAGGTCTGTGGCCGCTCGGCTGCTTGGCGAGGAGTTACCGGTCGCACGGTTGTTGTCGTCGCCCTACTGGCGCGCACTGGAGACCGCTGAGATCCTGGCCGAGGCTCTGAACTTGCCTATCGAGATAGACCCGCTGGTTTGCGAGCGCGCCTTTTTCGTCTGCGATATCGGATCGCCGCGCAGTCACCTGGAGGAACGCTTTCCGGCCGTCGATTTTGCTGGGCTGGAGGAGGTCTGGTGGCCCTATCCCGACGAGAGCGACGAGCAGCTGCTTGAGCGCTGCCAGCGCTTTCGCTTGCAGCAAGCCGAACGCGAGGACTGGCAGCAGACCTTGGTGGTCTCGCATTGGGGTTTCATTCGCGGCCTGACCGGCGAGGGCGTGCAGAACGCCACCCTCATTCGCCACGACCCGACCGTCGCCTAGAAGCCCGGGCGTGATCCAACCCTCCGGCAGCGAGACGACGAAGCGCAGCGAATTTATCGCCATCCTCTTCGTGCTGGCGGAATCCGCCATTTTCACCGTGATCTTCTCCTCGGAGAAACTCTCCGGCAGCCAGATCCCGATCCTGCAGCTGCAGTTCCTGCGTTTTTTGGCGGTTTCGCCATACTCCTGGGCATCCTCGCGGTCAGGCGGCGCAAGCTGCTGGATTACCAGCGAGCTTTGGCACCTGCACCTCGCGCGCACCTGCCTGGGCGTCGCAGCCGGTGCGGCGGCGCTGCAGGCACCCTTTTGGGTGCCGCTGCTGGATGCGACGGCGGTCGAGCTTCTGGTCTTGCGCGAGCGCCTCGAGCGTCTGCATTGGCTCGGCTCTCCTGGTCTTCGGTGCCCTGATCGTGGTGCTGGGTCGGGGTGCCTCCTCGAGTGGCCTCGACGGCAGTCAAAGCCAACTGCTATGTCCGTACCTGCGCCCTGGCACCGGTCTTCCTGATCAGTCCGATGGAATATTCCTGGCTGGTTTTCGCTGGCCTCTTGGGTTGGCTCGCCTTTCAGCAGGCGCCGACCACGACCAGCCTGATCGGCGTCGTCGTGCTGCTCTTCGGCGGCGTGCTCCTGGCCAGGCGGTAAGCTGCCTTAATCCAAGCCTTCGTAACGTTGCCGTGCCTCTTTCAGGGCTGCACGCAGTCCCTTCCCGGCGGTCGCCTTGCTGAAAGCCTCGTACTCCGGCACCGGCTGGACGCCCACAATGGCGACCTGTTCCAGGTAATAATCGGTGGCCGCCCGAAACCCCTGGATCTCATAGACGCAATTGAGATAGCTCTTGTGCATGCGCTGCACCTCACGCGGCAGCCTGGCCATCAACACGGCACGTTTGCGCGTTGTCTCGGCCAGTTCGGCGGCCGGAACCACGTCGGTGACCAGCCCAGGGACTTGGCTTCCTCCGCACTGACTTCACGATCGGTCAGCAACAGCTCTTTGGCGGCTTTCATGCCGACCAGCCAGGGCATGGCCATGCAGTGGCCCGAGATGCCGTAGCGCACCTCGTTGTAGCCGAGCCGCGTGTCGTCGCTGACGATGGTGACATCGCAGAACAAGGAGAGATCGAAACCCTTGGCGATGGCGGCTGGGCGATGGCATTGACGCTGGCGATCGCCGGCTTGGTCAGGCGCCAGGGCTTGGTGAAGTCCTCGAACTGTTTGAAATAGTGTGCGCGATAGGCGTAGATTGAGGAGCGGTCTTCGGCCGCATCTTCGTCCAGATCGTGGCCGGCGCCGCGTATGACGGTGACATTGACCGCCTCGTCGAGGTCTGCGCGTTCCAGACCGCGGCGCAGCTCCTTGATGAGCTACAGGTTCATCGCGTTCAGCTTCTCTGGCCGATTGAGAGTCAACCAGCAGACCGCTTCGTCGTCGACCTCGTAGAACAGGTGTTGGTAGCTGTCGGTCATGCCGTCTAGCTCTCCTCTTCGGTTTGGTTCGCCAGCGTCATGCCGCTCGCCCGCATCCGCTTCCCTGCAGCCTCCGGAAGCGTTTCTGGAAGCGTGTTGATGAACGCGCGGGGCAGATCGCGAGCTGCCACGGCGCGGGCGAAGGCCGCCGTGCTGCGGTCCCAGCCGCCAAGCGCCCAACCGCCGGCCGGCGGATAGCACATGACCTGGAGGGCTATGTCGTAGTCGTCTGCCAGGAAGGCACGGAAGATTGCCTCCTGCTCGGCTTCCGTCGCGTCGTGCTTGGTGGCGATGTCCAAGGGATTGGCCGGCTGCACGAAGGGCGGCAAGAGCCGGCCCAGGCCTCTCGTTGCTCGCTGCGGCCGGTGCAGGGTGAGACCCTGCACTTCTGCCTGGTCGGCGCCCAGGACGGCATAGCTGCCTGACGAGGTCGCGAACCCGACACGGCTTCCGCGCGGGCGCCGCGTCTGGATCAGCATCTTCAAGGTCTCGATGGCCTCGTTCGGCGTCGTAACTTCGAGGAAGCTCAAGCGTTCGAAGAGGGCCGAGGCGATCGCGGCTTCACCGGCCAAAGAGGCGGTGTGGGACTGGGCTGCGCGTCCGCCCGCTACCGAACGGCCGCCCTTGATCGCGACCAGGGGAGGTCGCGCGCCTGGGCTTTCATCGCCGCTCGCGACAAGGCCGCCACGTCGCCCAGTGCCTCGAAGTAGAGGTTGACGGCGGAGAAGTGGGGATTCTTTGCCAGGATGTCCAGTAGCTCGGCCAGGGACAGCAGCGCTTGATTGCCGAGACCGACGAGATAGGAGACCGCCAGTCCGCGTTTTGCGCAACCGAGATCGGAGAGATAGTCATCGCCGTTGCTCAGGACGCCGCTGCCGCCGGGCTCATGCCTGCCGAAATGCTCCATCATGAAGACCGCGCCGTCGGCAAAGTTTCCGAGCCCCAGGCAGCTGGGTTCCAAGACCGGCATTGGTCCGGCGGCTTCGGCGAGGCCGGCTTGGCGCGCGCTACCGCTACCGGCCATCTCCGAGAAGCTGGCCGAATTGCAGATCGCCGCCGCAACGCCTAGGGCCGAGAGAGCGGCGACCGCCGTCTGGACAGCCTCCTTCGGCAAGGCCTCCAGAGAGCGGTGGCAGGGCAGGCCGCCTAGGCGGCGGCGTCTCGAATTGACCGCATAGAGCCGGCCGGAGAAGCCGCGGTCGCGGCAGTAGGAGATGGCTGGTTCCAGGGCCGCACCGCCCAGAAAGACGGCGCTCTCGGGCTTTAGCAAGCGGCCGAGACGCTGCTTTCGTCCTAGAGGTGCCATTCGGCCAAAGCGCAATGATCTGAGGATGGCTCAAAGATTTGCCGATGGCCATGGACGGTCGACACCACCCCTTTGTCCAGCGGCAAGTCTTCCCGATAGACCAGCTTCTCGAACCCGCCTTAGCCGGTAGGCTGCACCCCGGCCATGGTCGTCGGCAACAATCCTCATGCCCCTCTCTTCGTCTCATGAGCACGGCTATGCGGGCGTGTAGGTCGTCGCGATCGGCGTAGATACTCTCCAGATCGCGAAGGCCGCCGTCGGCATCGTAGGCCCTGCGCCCATGCAACACCCGCCGATTGTCGAAGGCGATCGGATCACCAGCCTGGTAGGGCAGGCTAAGCTGGTAGCTCGGTGCACGGGTCAGACGGATGAAGCGGTGAACCGAACAATAGGCGCGTTCCTGCTCGGCGAGCGGCGCGCGCAAGCGCGCGCAGCCAGGGCGTAAAGCGAACCTCCTTCAGATTGCCGCTTCGATCCAGCCCGGAGATCGGACCCTGCGCCCGATAGTCCGTATCGTGTGCGCGGTTGTTCCAGGTCCAATCGATCTCCGATAGGTCGCGGAAGATCTCCGGCTGATTCTGCCTCAGATCTTCGGCAATACGAAAGCCGTTGACATAAAGGCCATCGCCGCCTTTGGCCGTGTTTCGATGGCGAAGGTTCAGTTTACAGATTGTATGTGTTCATGGTATGTTTCTTTCTAGATCAGAGGGATAAATTGGCGATGAATCACAAGCAGTTTCAGGAATGGCTCTCAGGGATAGAGCAACTCAGCGCGGCGCGGCGGCAGGAAGCCGAAGCTGTGTTCGCAGGGGTCCGCAAGCGTCAGCTTCACTGGCGGCTCTTGAAGCGAGTGTGGGTGCGGCACACCCGGAGCGATATCGCGTGGCAAGGCGCGGGGCCTGCGGCGATATCGGTGCAAGGGGTGCAAGAAGACATTTGATGCTGCGACGGGCACAGCCTTGGCGGGTCTTCATCGCAAAGACAAGTGGCTTGCCTTTGGACCCTGTCTTGCGGATGGGTTGACGCTTCGCGCGTCGGCCGAGCGATGCAGGTTTGCCGTCAATATCGCATTCCGCTGGCGGCACCGGTTTCTCGCCGCAGAAACCGGGGACGCTCACAAGCTCACGGGCATTGTCGAGGCCGACGCGCCCTATGTTCTGGAGAGCCGCAAAGGCGAGCGGCACCTGAAACGCAAGGCGCGTCGCCGCGGTGGCAAGGCCGGAAAGCGCGGCCTGTCAGATGAGCAGGGGCCGGTGCTGCTTGCCGCTGACCGCAGCGGTATGACCGTCAGCGCAGTGCTTCCGGCGGTCAATGCCGATACCCTGCGCACGGTCATTGAGCCGGTCGTGGATGAGCATATCGTGCTGGTGAGCGATGGTCACCGCACCTATCTGCCCTGCGCTGCCGCTCTGGGCGTTCGCCACGAAGCGCTTAACCTGTCCAGGGGAGAACGTGTGCGCGATGCCTTTCATATTCAGGCGGTGAACAACCACACAGCCGCTTGAAGAACTTCCTGCGACGCTTCCGGAGGATCGCAACACAATATCTCGCCAACGATCTGCGATGGTTTCAACGCGGTTGTCTCGAAAACGTATCCCCGCGCACATGCCTCGCCGTTGTCATCGACAGGTCATGCATACGATTTGTAAACTGAGCCTTTGCTTTTCGCCGCGACGCTGCTCCTCGGCCGGTGGTGTCGCCACTCTGGATATGACTCTGGCGATGATCGCTCACTTTACCGAAGCGGCCACTGCTAGACGAGTCGTCGAGATCCTGAACTATCTCCCCTTGAAAAGTGATCGGGCGCAGGGGTCGTTTGGCCGGGATTGGGCGCTGCCCAGAGTTGATCGAGCCTTGGGCTGGGCCGTCGAAATCATGATCGAGACAATCGCGACATCCTTGCCGCTAGAGGCGATTGCGCAGAAAGCGGTACTGCCGCCATGGCGCATGCGGCGCCTCTTTCAGAAACATCTGAAACAGCCACCGGGTGTTTACTATCTCGATATCCGTCTGGATAAAGCACGCAACCTGCTGCGCAACGCTCATACCTCGGTGACGGAAATCCCTTGACTTTGCGGTTTTGACAGCCTGGAGAGCTTCGGGCGCCTATAAACGACGCTTCGGCTTGGCGCCGTCACGCGACCGCGAAGCGGCGAGCGGCGCCGGTCTCTCCTCGGCTAAAGTGCCTCGCCGCGGGTGAGGCGCGGCAGCTTGCCGGTGACCCCCATAGCGTACTGCATAAAAAAGCGCTTCAAGGGGCCGGCGCGGTCGACGGCCGCAAGACCCAGGTCGCGGGCCAGGCGCAGCGGGGCGATGTCATTGGAGAACAAGCGATTGAGACTGTCGGTCACCAGGCAGAGCGTGACGCTGTCGAACCGCCGCCAGCGGGTGTAGCGCTCAAGGACCTCGGGTGCACCAGGGTCCATGCCCAGCCAGCGCGCATCGACCAGCACCTCGGCCAAGGCGGCGACATCGCGCAAGCCCAGGTTCAGACCCTGGCCGGCAATCGGGTGCATAGCATGCGCGCTCTCGCCGACCAGTGCCATGCGGGGCCCGTGAAAGCGCTCGGCCAGCAGCAGGTTCAAGGGATAGGCGAAGCGTGCGCCCTCTTGCGAGAAGGCGCCCAGGCTGTCGCCGAAGCGGCGCCGGCAGGCTGCGGCAAAGGCCGCCTTATCCAGAGCCATGATCTGCTCTCGCCGATCGGCGCGTGCGGTCCAGACCAGGGAGGAGCGGTGGTGGCGCTCGCCGTCGCCCTCATCGCTGTCGTTCAAGGGTAGGACGGCGAAGGGACCGTCAGGCAGGAAACACTCATGCGCCGTCCCCAGATGCGGCTCCTCGTGGCGCAAGGTGGCGACCACGCCGATCTGCGGATAGGACCAGCGCACGACTTTGATGCCGGCCGCCTCGCGCAGTCCCGAGCGCTGGCCCTCGGCGGCGACGGCCAGAGCGCAGCGGATCTGCCGTCCGTCCGTCAGATGCAATATCGAAGAGGCGCGACCGGGTTCATGGCGCTCGACCAAGGCCGGCGCCAGGATGCGCATCGTGGGAAACTCTGCCAGCCGCTGCAGCATGGCATGGCGCATGAAGCGATTCTCGACGATGTGCCCCATCGGTTGGGGGCCTTGCGCACCCTTTCGGGCCTCCTTCAGATCCTCCAGGGCATAGTGCAGGAAGAAGGGCGACGCGGCCTCGCCCGGCCGCCCGTCGGAGACGCGTATATCGAGGATCGGCGAAGCGCCGGCCTTACAGCCAGACCACACGCCGAGTGTATTCAGGATCTGGCTGCTGCCGCGGGCGATGGCCGAGCCCCGCCCGTCGAAATTGGGCTGAAGACCGACCTCGACCGCCCGCGCATCCAAGATCAGGGTATCCAGGCCGGCAGAGCTCAGGGCCGCCGCCAAGCCAAGCCCGACCAGGCCGCCACCGACAATGCAAATCTCTGCGTCTAGTTTCGTCATGGTCTCTAAAGTCAGGCCAGGAGCGAGCCCGCGCAAGGCCATGCATGTCGCATCCGATGCATCGCTTGAACGAAATTTGATCAGCTTAATCAGGTATGGCTAATTTTTATGCATTGGGCTGGTGAAACGCTTTGTTGCACTGCAGCGAAACCTGAATGCATTTACCGCCTGCCAGCCGTGGCACGCTTCTTGCTTTGTTTCCGACGAGCGCCGCGTCCTGCGGCGCACCCATCGAACGGGGGAAGGAAGCAAAGACATGAGAAGGGTTTTGGCCGTCATCGGGTTCTTCACGCTGGGAGAGTTGCCCGAAGTGATCGGGGGCGCGCTGCAGCGATGAAGCCGAGAGATCTCTTTGCTTCCGCCGGCGTGCTCAGCCTCGTCGCCGTTCCTCTGCCTGCGCTGGCGCAGGAGTTCGCCGACAAGGCCGAGATGGAGTTCATCCTGAACACCTTCTCCTTCCTGATGTGCGGCGCCTTGGTCATGTGGATGGCTGCCGGCTTCGCCATGCTGGAATCCGGCTTGGTACGAACCAAGAACACCGCATCGATCTGTCTGAAGAACATCGCGCTCTTCTCGATCGCCTGCATCATGTACTACCTGATCGGTTATAGCCTGATGTACGCCGATGTCGATGGCGGATGGATCGGCAGCCTGTCCGTCTTCTATAATCTCGGCGTAGCAGAGGCCCAACTGATCGGCGCCGAGAACAAGACCCAGGAGATGATCGCGGCGGTGACCGGCAATGGCTATTCGGTCATGTCGGACTGGTTCTTCCAGGTGGTCTTTGTTGCCACGGCGGCCTCCATCGTCTCCGGCACCCTGGCCGAGCGCATCAAGATTTGGCCCTTCCTGATCTTTGTCGTGATCCTGACCGGCGTGATCTATCCGATCCAGGGTTCCTGGACCTGGGGCGGCGGTTGGCTCAACCAGATTGGCGGTGGCTTTTCCGACTTTGCCGGTTCGACCATCGTGCATTCCGTCGGCGGCTGGGCGGCGCTGGCCGGTGCCATCATCATCGGCCCGCGGCGCGGCAAGTACAAGGTCGACGGCACGATACATCCCATGCCGGGCGCCAATCTGCCCCTGGCCACGCTTGGGACCTTCATCCTCTGGCTCGGTTGGTTCGGCTTCAACGGCGGCTCGGAGCTGGCCCTGGGCACGGCGGCCAATGCCGCCAACATGGCCCTGGTCTTTGCCAACACCAACCTGGCGGCCTGTGGCGGCGTGGTCACCGCCATCCTCATGACCCAGGCGCTCTACGGCAAAATCGATCTCACCATGGCCTTGAACGGCGCAATCGGCGGTCTGGTGGCGATCACCGCCAATCCGGACCTGCAACACTCGATGCTTGCGATTGTGGTCGGTGCCATCGGCGGCGGCCTAGTGGTGCTCTTCGGGCCCCTCTTCGACCGCTTGAGGATCGACGATGTCGTTGGTGCCGTCTCGGTGCACCTGATTGCCGGGATCTGGGGCACCCTGGCGGTGGCGATCTTCGACGACGGCGACTTCATCGCTCAAATCGTCGGCATCGCCGCGATCGGCGCCTACAGCTTTATCGCCTCGGCTCTGGTCTGGTTGGCGCTCAAGGCCACGATTGGTCTGCGCGTCGACGACGAGGAAGAGTCCGTGGGGTTGGACAAGGCTGAGTTGGACCAGGAGGCCTATCCCGAGTTCGGCCAGGGCACCCATTCCATCGGATAGGGGCTAGGCCAACTGTACGCAAATTTTCTCCGACGAAGGGGCTTCCCTGCGTGGCCTTGGGGGAGCGGCTCACCGCCACTCCCCTTTTTTCGACGCGGGGAGCTGCGCCGGGCTGTCAAGGCAAGCCTTTCTGCTTACGGTGCGGTCGGTTGGCTTGTCTTGGAATTCGGCGCCGTGAGATAATAAAGCGTCGAACATCGATAGAAAAGAGCGGTCCCAATGGTTCAAAGTGTGTTCGAGCGGTGCGGCGGCTTCCAGAATGTGCGCAGAGTAGTGTCGGACTTTTACGACAAGGTCTTGGATTCCGAACAACTCCAAGGCTATTTCGAGGACGTCGATATGGCCCGGCTGGTCTACCGTCAAACTAAGTTCATCGCACACATCATGGGTGGGCCGGTCAGCATCAACGACGACAACTTGCGCAAGGTGCACTTCGCGCCGGGCATCAGCCATAGCGAGTTCGCGGAGGCTGCTTTGCTTCTGGAAGAGACCTGGGAAGACCACAACTTTGCCAGCAGCGATGTCGCCGAAATCATGGAGTCCTTACGGACAGCGCGAAGGCTTGATAGTGACTCGCGCGGACGCTTAGCCCAGTATGAATGAAATCAAGACTCCCGCAGAGGCGGGGGCGCTCCGCGAGGCTCTGCAGTCTTTGCGGGTCAGCGTTTGCCTGGCCGACGGCAACAGCTGGGATGTGCGCTTCGAGAATGCGCGCTTCTTCAAATGGTTTCCGCCGACGGATGAGGATGGCGGCTATCTCGATCGGCGATTGCCGGAACTCGATGCCGACCGGGCGCGAAAGCGTTTGGGCGATAACCGGCCCTTCACCTATGAGATCGAGGTGCAGGTCGGGCAGCACAAGCACCCCTTGGGCGTCGAGATGCGGGCCGAGGAGTTGGACGGCGAACGCATGATCGTGGTCGAGGTGCGCGGCCTCTACAAGCAGCGCCAGGCCGAGTACATGCTGGATTCCTATTCTCGTATGGCCGAGAAGCACGCCCGCGATCTGGCCAAGGACAAAGAGTGGGTCGAGAAGCTGCTGCTGAACCTCATGCCGCGGCCGGTCTACGAAGAGCCGGTCTACGAAGAAATGAAAAGCTTCGGCACGGCGACGCCGCAGCGCTTCGAGATCGCATCGGTCTTGATGCTGGACTTCGTCGGCTTCACCGAGATGGCGATCGCCTGCGATCCCAGCAGCACGATGGCCGAGCTCAACATCTTCACCGTCTTCGATCAAATCGTCGAGCTTTTCGGCTGCGAGCGCATCAAGACCATCGGCGATGCCTATTTGGCAGTCTCCGGTATACCGGAATCGACCTCCGATCACGCCGCCAACATCGCCAAGGTCACGCTTCGCATGCGCCGCTATCTCAATCGGCGCAACGAATCGCATCCCAACAAGTGGCTTTGCCATGTCGACATCGGCACGGGCGCGCTCATCGGCTCGCTGATCGGGATGCAGAAGTACGTCTATGGCGTCTTCGGTCCGGGAGTGAACCTGGCCGCACGTCTAGAGGGACTGGCCGACCCCATGCAGATCCTGACTAATGAAGACATGGCCTTTCAGCTTGGCGACAGCTTCCTTTTGGAAGAGCACGGCGAGGAGGATGTGCGCGGTTTCGGATCTCAGGTGCTCTATGAACTGAAGGGCGAGCGGGCCGGTCAGGGTTGATCGCTGTCGGCGATTGGTCTCTTGCCAAGCCTGCACGGGCCATGCATAGAGGTTCGGGTTCCCGAAAGGTAACGGAATTGGCCGATGTCTGAGCCCTTGACCACTGCGGGCGACGGTGCTGCTCGCGCCCGGCTTCTGGCCGATTACCGGCCCCGGTCCGGCCATTATGATGAGCTGCTGGATCGCACTGGCCGGATTCGGCCGCATTGGCAGCGCTACATTGAGCGCCTGGCGGAATTCGGTCCTGAGGAACGCGAGCAGGCGCATCGCTCTGCCGAGCGCACATTGCTGGAAAACGGCCTCTCCTATGTCGCGCGCGATGCCGCAGATGGAGCCGTGCGGCCCTGGCAACTGGATTTGCTGCCGGTTCTCATCGCGCCGGAGGAGTGGCGCCGGTTGGAAGCCGCCTTGATCCAAAGGGCGGATCTGCTGAACGCAATCACCGCCGATCTCTACGGCCCCCGGCGGTTGATGGCCGAGGGCCACCTGCCGGCCGCGCTGGTCAACGCCAACCCCTATTTTTGTCGCCCCTGCTATGGCGTCGGCGTGCCGGGTGGTACTTGGCTGCACTTGCTGGCCTTCGACCTTGTGCGCGGTCCCGATGGGCGCTGGTTGGTCACTGGAGATCGCAGCGAGGCGCCAAGCGGCAGCGGCTTTGCGCTTGAGAACCGCATTGCCGTGTCGCGCGCCTTGCCCAGGCTCTTCGCCGAAAGCAACGTCGAGCGTTTGGCCAGTTTCTTTCGAGGATTCTCGGAGAACTTCTTGAGCCTGTCGCGGCACGACGAGCCGTTGGTCGTCGTGCTCTCCACCGGGGCGCAGCGCGAGAGTTACTTCGAGCATGCCTACCTGGCGCAGTACCTGGGCTACAGCGTCGTCGAGGGCGCCGACCTTGCGGTGCGCGGCGATCGCCTCTTTCTGAAGTCGGTCGAAGGCTTGAAACCGGTCGATCTGGTGGTTCGCCAAGTCGCCTCCGGCGCCATGGACCCGTTGGAGCTCTCGACCTTCGGCCTCGGTGTCCCGGGTCTCCTGCGGGTGGTTCGCGGTGGGCATGTCGCGCTTGCCAACGCGGTGGGGAGCGGCTTGGTGCAGAGCGATGCCTTGCTCGGCTATCTGCCGTCACTCGCGCGCGTACTGCTCGGGGAGGATCTGGAACTGGATAGTGTTTCCACCTGGTGGTGTGGAAGCAATGCCGGGCGCAACGCCGTCCTCGCCGATATGGACACTCTGGCCGTGCGGGACTTGACCAAGTCCAAGACCGTGTTGGAGGGCTCCAGCGATTGCTATGTGACGACCCGCGCCGGCAGTCCCGAGCGCGCCGCCTTGGAACGCGAGATTGCCTTGAGAGGTCACGACTTCGTCGGCCGCGAGCTGACGTCGGCCTCGACGACGCCGCAGTGGACCGAGGCGGGCGATGTCGTCCCGGCACCCCTCACTCTGCGCGTCTATCTCGCGGCCACCGCCGAGGGCTATCGGGCGATGCCGGGTGGCTTGGCCCGGATTTGGCCGGGCGGGGCGGTCAGTCTGCCAATCAGTCATGAGAGTGACGTTACCAAGGATGTCTGGGTGCTCTCCGATATGCCGGTCGAGGCGGTCTCGCTGCTGCCCTCGGTGCGGCAAGTGGTGGCGCTACGCCGCAGCGGCCGGGAATTGCCCAGTCGTACGGCCGACAATCTCTATTGGTTCGGGCGCTATCTCGAACGTCTGGAGAGCGCGGTACGCCTCTTGCGCTCCTTCGTGCTGCGGATCAGCGGGGCACAGCGCGCCGGCAGCGACCTGGTCACACCCGGTCGTGTGCTGGACCTCTTGGAAGCCATGCGGCACGTCTCGCCACAGAGCGCGCAGCGGTTTCGCCAAGAGGGTGTCATCGCATTTCAACGCAACCCCGGTCCCTTTTTCGCCGATCCCGACTGTCCCGATGATCTTGCCAGTTTGCTGCAGGCTTTGGGTTGTCTCGGCACGGCCTTGCGGGAGCGATTCTCACGCGATACCTGGGACAACCTGCAACAGCTCTTGGGCTCGCCACTCACGCAGGTGAAACTTCCGGGTTATGGCCAGACCTGGCTGCAGCATCTGCTGGAGAGCCTGGTCGACCATCTCTCTGCCTTGAACGGTATGATGATGGAGAACATGACCCGCGACTTTGGCTGGCATTTCTTGGACATCGGTCGACGCCTGGAACGTGGCTTGCAGACCGCGCGGGCGATGCGGGCCATCGTTGCCGAGGGTGAGGCCGAACGCGAGGGCGGATTGGAACTGCTGCTGGAACTGGCCGACAGCCTGATGACCTACAGCTGGCGCTACAAGTCGGAGGCGCAGTTGGCGCCCCTGTTGGATCTGGTGCTGCTGGAAGAGAGCAATCCACGTTCCGTGCTATTCCAGATCAGTTGGATCGGTGAGCACCTGCGCAAGCTGCCGCAGATCACCGGCACCTCCGATCGCTTGTCGGTGGGCGAGCGCCAACTCATTCAACTCTCGGCCAGCCTGCGCCTAGCCGATGTCTATCGACTGGCGGATGCGCCGCCGGGCGCCTTGGACAGCCTCTTGGCTGAGACCAAGAAAGGCTTGGAGGCGATCTCCGACGAAGTCACCCAGCACTTCTTCAACCATGCGCTGGAAACCCGCGTTGCCGGCACCGGGCCGCGTTAAGATAGGGCCGTGCGCTACAGCGTGAAGCACCTCACGAGCTTTTCCTACTCGGGAAAAGTCGCGATGTCGCAGCAGCATCTGCATTTGCAGCCACGCAGCACGCCGCGCCAGAGCGTCATCGAGCATCGCCTGAGCGTCGAGCCATCACCGGTCGTGTTCGAGGAGCGGCGGGACCATTTCGGCAACTGGGTGGCTGACATGACCGTGCAGGAGCCGCACCGCGACTTGGCGGTCAAGGCCTCCTCCCTGGTCGAGGTGCGCGCACCTCCCGAGCGTCGACCCGAACAGAGCATTTCTTGGGAGCGCGTGGCGGCGATGCTGCGCGAGGCCGAGGGTGCAGAGCAAGTGGACGCACAGCAGTATGTCTTCGGTTCTCCGCATGTGCTGCTGGGCGAAGAGGCGCTGGCCTTGGCGCGAAATGCGATGCCGCCTGAGCGTCCTTTCCTTGCGGGTCTGGTCGCGCTCACCAATCAAATCTATCGCGACTTCACATACAAAGGCGGTGTCACCGATATCTATACCCCGGTGAGCGAGGTGATCGCGCGCAAGCAAGGCGTTTGCCAGGACTTCGCGCACCTGCAGATCGCCTGTCTGCGCTCGCTCGGCTTGGCGGCGCGCTATGTCAGCGGCTATCTGCTGACCCATCCGCCGGAGGGTCAGCCGCGGCGCATCGGGGTCGACGCATCGCACGCCTGGGTCTCGGCCTGGTGCCCGCCTTTCGGTTGGATCGACGCCGATCCGACTAATGATCTTTTGGTCGCCGACGAGCATGTTACCCTAGCCTGGGGGCGCGACTATGGTGACGTCAGCCCGATCAACGGTTTCGTCGTCGGTGGCGGCGCCCATCAGCTGTCAGTCGCCGTTGACGTCCTGCCTTTGCGCTAGCTTGATCGGCACAAGAAAGGAATAGGGGTATGAGTGAGACATCCTCAAGGCTCGGGCGGACCCTCAGCAACCTTCTGCTGGCCCTGCTCAATGCTACGCTCATTCTGATTGCACTCTGCCTCTATCTGGCTTGGCAAGTGACCGGCAAGGTCGAGGCGGTCACCACCAATGTCGCGCAGAACCTCACACAGGTCGAAAGCCTGCGTGGCGAGATCTCGGCAATGACGGCAGAGATGGCGGCCCTGCGCGCCGACCTCGCATCGCAGAGCGTGCAGGCCGATCCCCTGACATTGCAGTCGATGGAGGCACTGTCCGGCAAGCTGGAGCAGATCGACCGGCGCATGTCGGAAACGCGCGGTCAAATCGATACCTTTCTCGCCGAACCGGCCGCCTTGATCGATCGCGCTGTCGAGCAAGCCGCCGCCGAAGTAAGGGATGTCATCTCCAGCTTCAAGGACTGTCAGCCCGGCGCGAGTAAGTGACGGCCTAGACTTCGATTTGCTGCCTGAGACCGGCTTTCCGGCTTGGCGCCGCCGTGACAGTTTGCTTGGGCGCAATGGCGCCAATCGCGAGCGCTTCGATAGGTGGGTAAGGAGCGGATGGTCTCCCAACTTCGCTGTCAAAGTACAAACTCCTTGAGGGCAATGGTTGAACTTGCGCTTGATTGATTCCCTGGGCGGCGGCACCATCCGCGAAAGGATGCCAAATGGAACCTGCCTGGACCGGGAAGCGGACGAAGAAGCGAGATCAGCAGGCCTCAGAGGTGGCTCGGGAAAACTGGACAGGTGAGTCAAGTGGGGTTTTCGCGTGAGATCGGCATGATAGCCGAGAGCAAGGAGAGATCATGGCAAGACGCCCGCGTCGGAACCACAGTCCAGCATTCAAGGCGAGAAGACGCTGGCCGAGTGAGCCCGGCAGTTTGACGTCACCCCAACCAGATCACCCAGTAGCGCCGGCAGTTGTTGGATGGCGCTGCCGGTGTGTTCGGCGACGCCGCCAAGGCCGAGCCAAGGCGGAGAGGTGCCGGCGGTGGATGTGAAGATCCTTCATGCGAAGATTGGCGAGTTGACGTTAGAGAAGGGTTTTTTGTCCGCAGCGCTGGCAAGGCCGGTCTGTTGGCGCACGCAAAGCGACGATCGAGCGCGACGACAGACTGAGCATCAGCCGCCAGGCGCAGCTGCTCGGCCTCAGCCGAGGTAGCGTCTCCTATCTGTCGCGCCCGACCTCGCAGACCGATCTCGCGCTCATGCGCCGGATCGACGCGTTACATCTGGATGACCCCTTTGTCGGCAGCCGGATGTTGCAAGGCCTGCTGAAGGCAGCAGGCCATGAGGTGGGGCGGCGGCGTGTTTCGAAGCTGATGCAGAAGATGGGGATCGAGGCGCTCTACCGCCGCCCGAAGACCTCGACGCCGGCGCCGGGACACAAGATCCATCCCTCCCTGCTGCGCGGCCTCGCGGGTCAGGCGCCCTGACCGGGTCTGGGCGATGGACATCGTTTACCTGCCCATGGCATGGGGCTTGGTCTATCTTGCTGCTGTCCTGGACTGGTTCAGCCGCAAGCTTCTGGCTTGGCAGTTGTCGATCACGCGTGAGGCAGAGTTCTGTATATTGAGGCCCTGGAGGCGGTGCTGGCACGCCATGGCAGGCCAGAGATCCTCAATACCGACCAGGGCAGTCAATTCACGTCGCTGGACTGCGTTCAGGTCCCAAAGGACGCGGAGAGCGCGATCTCCATGGACGGCAAGGGAGTCTGGATGGACACCGTTTTCGTGGAGCGCCTCTGGCGCAGGGTCACGTATGAGGAGATCGACCTGCACGCCAACGCCAACCTGCCGGAGGCGTGCGCCTCGATTGGGCGCTACCTGGCCTTCTACAACAGCACGAGGCCACATGCGTCGCTTGGCGGGCAGACGCCCGATCAGGCCTGCATCAGCGCGCTGCAGCCAATCCCGGCAGCGGCTTGACCCAGACGAAAATCCACTTGGCGATGGCTCGAACCCTGTTCAAACAATCCGAACCACTTCTGGAACAAGCGCAACGGGTTACAGCCCTGATCGAAGATCATAGCGCCAAACCGAAAGGCTTCTGGGCGCGCCTTGTTGGAAAATGATTAGCCGGGATTATTCACCAGGCACGCGTTTGGAGGCTGGCGTCGGTGGCATAGGCCTCTATCCAGGTTAAGGAATTGGGTGTCGAAGCCAATCCCTCCGTTGGACAGAAACCACCCCGCCACCATGACCGATCCTGCCCCGCCTTTCCCCTTACTTCGAGCGCTTTCCGGAAAGCAGGTCACTGCCGCTTTCGATGGCGGACGGATCGCGTCGGATGGCGGTGTCGTGCTGCTGGCGGAGGCGGAACGGAAGCTCGCCATCGCCGACAGATTGGCCGAACCGATGCCCGACCTGCGTGATCCGTCGCGGGTTCGCCATCTGTTGGGGGATATCCTGCGGGCAGGCATTCTGGCGATTGGCACAGGATATGAAGACGCCGACGATCTGGACGCGCTGCGCCATGACCCGGCATTCGAGATGGCGTTGCGCAAGACGCCGGAAGCGGGGGGAAGTGGGGCTCGGTCTGGCCAGTCAACCAACCCTGTCGGGCTGGGGGACTGCTCCGGACCTGCGCAGCGTGATCGCGATGGCATAGGCGACGATCGCTCTCTACTGCGACAGCCATGCCGCGCCGCCTGAGACAATCATGCTGGACATCGATGACACCTTCGATGCCGCACAGGGCGACCGGCAACTGGCGTTCTGGAACGGGTTCCACGGCGCGCGGGGTTTCGCGCCGATCCCTGTCCGTGAAGCCGAGCGCGCGCGTCCCCTCGCCTGCGTGCTCCGCCCTGCCAGGACACCCTCGGGCGTCGAGACCCGCGCCCCTGTCCGCCGCCCGATCCGGCGCATCCGCCGCCACTGGCCCGAGACACGCATCCTGCTGCGCGGTGACGGACACCCACCATACCCGGCCCGCATTGATGGCATGGTGCGAGGACAACAGCGTCGATTTCCTGTTTGGCCTGCCGATCATGCCGTGCTGCGGCGCGACCCGCTGCTCGCCGCGGCAACGGACGCCTGCGCGCTGTTCCGGGCCGAGAAGAACCTGCCCCTGCACCGGACCCATGGCGAGACGACCCATGCCGCCAAAAGCCGGGGCGGCCTCAAGCGCCGAACCATCGCCCGCATCAACGCCACGACGCTGGCTATGGACATACGTGCCCTCGTCACCTCGCTGACCGGCAGCACACCCGAGCGGCCCTAGGAGTTCGACTATTGCGCGCGGGGGCAAGCCCAGAACCTCATCAAACTCCACAAGACCCAGCTCAAAAGCGACCCCACGTCCTGTCATTCGGCGTCCTGTCATTCGGCACTGGCCAATCAGATCAGGCTGATCCTGCATACCGCCGCATACTGCTTGCTCTGCTCCGTACGCCGGGCCATTGCGCAGGCACACCCCTTGCGCCAGGCCGGGTTCGCCACCCTACAGCGCCATCTCGTCAAAACAGCTGCCCGCGTCATCGAGACCGCCACCCGTATTCGCATTGCGTTCGCGGCCGCCTGTCCGGACAAGGCTGCCTTTATCAACCTTACTGTGAACCCCCATGGGCGCGCCATCTCCAAACCAACAAGCACCCTGACAAACCATCGCCATTGGCCCAGTCACCCGGAACCGAAATCCGACACACTCTGACGCCCGCGCTCGCAGGACCGCGCTACCATCAACCTTGTCCGATCACCCAATCAGATGCGACTTCAACGGACACGCCAGCACGTGATGAATAATCAGGGCTAGATGCTTGAAGATCTAGCTTACCAATATAGTGAGGCCAAGCCGCTCTTGGTGCTATGGGCGATAGTCGCGACTGGTGCGATAATTGCATCATTTTTTGGTCAATCTGCATCAGAGTTAAACCGTGCACCCTACTTTTCTCTTCCTATGTCCTTTTTATTTTTGACAAAAGCAGTCATTTCGTTTGGAATGATAGCCTTTCTAGTTCGGACAATTGCCGGAGGTTTCTTTTGGGTCATTGTCGTAGTGGAAGTCCTAGCCACTGCGGTCTTCGGATTCTTCTTTATGCGTATCGCAATGGCGCGATCTCGGGATGCCTATGGCCACAGCCGCGCAGCGGTCTTGGCATTCATACCACTTGCAAACCTATGGCTACTGTTTACACCATCGAAAACGAGATTTCTACAAATCGAGTGCCAACAATCCCGCTACTGACTGGCGGTGCTGGAGTCCTGTCGGGCTTTGTGATGTTTGCAGGGGAATAGATCTAGAAACCTACTCGCAAGTGGAATGGCAGCGCGCATTTGAAAGAGCACCGGCGGCAGGTGTTTTTAACGAGCGTTTTCTTGGTCAAACGCTAGAGCAAATGGCAAAAGAAGTCGCAACTCCGATGACCGTGGATGAAGTCACCACTCTGCTTCGGATGGAAGCAGATGAGCGAACCTTGCGTTACGTCTACGAGATATCCTCTGACCCTGAATTGGTGAAGCAAAATTGCAAATTCCAAACTTTGCGGCCATTTATTGAGGCAGGCGCAACAATAGAACATCTCTATCTGCGCCGTGACCGTAGTGAGGTCGGAACCGTAACCATTACGCGTCAAATTTGTGGTTACTAGCGGACGCACCTGCCAGAGAAAATCTCCTCCTTGCGTCGCGGGCTTTGACCTTTTCCCTGCTTTTCGTCGCCGCTTCGCTGATCCCGTTAAGAGCCGTGACAGGTTATCCAGAGGTCGATCTAGCGCTCGTCGATATCGTCTTGGCCGGCGGTAAGGGCGGGCCGGCTCTGGTCGAGGATGCCCAGTGCCTGCGGCCCGATCTCAAGATCATCTACATGTCCGGCTATTCGGCCGATGCCGCCCGCAAAGGTAGATTTCCGACCAATGGCGACTACTTATTGAAGAAGCCCTTTCGTCGACGCGAGTTGGCGCATACGCTGCACCACGCCTTGGAGGGCGACCATTCCTCCTTCATGGATTGGCGCGAGAGTGGACAAGGCTAAAGGCGACTTGTGAGACCGGCGCCTAAGCCTTCCAGTCAAGTCCTATGGAGTCGCTATCAGACGACGGATTCGACCCACTGCTGAAGCTGAGTCTTGGTGACGGCGCCCAGTTTGGTGGCTGCCACTTGTCCGTCCTTGAAGATCATCAGGGTCGGGATGGCACGCACGCCGTACTGGCTGGGGATCCTGGGGTTCTCGTCGATATTGATCTTGGCGATGCTGACTCGGCCGGTCATCTCCTGCGCCAGATCCTCCAGCGCCGGGGCGATCGCACGGCAGGGGCCACACCATTCCGCCCAGAAGTCCACCAGGACGGGGTGATCCGCCTTCAGAACGTCATCATTGAAAGAGGTGTCGGTTACCTTGTTGATGCTCATCTGTCGCTTTTCCTTTGGCCGCTGGTGGGCGGAGGTTCCCTTCAAACAGAGCCCGTATCTAGGGACCCGACGGTGATGTGGTCAAGGGATTGGCTTGTTCTAGCCGGTCATCGCTGATGTGCATCAGCCTCGCATGCTCGGTCCAGAGCAGGTAGCACTTGAGCGTTCGCCCCGGATAGAGGCTGCGCAGCAGCAGGGCATAGGCCGCCAATTGCTGCAGATAGACGCGGGGGACGGCATCGGGATGCCGGGGCGAGGGGCGATTGGTCTTGTAGTCGACCAGAAGCAGCGAATCGGCGGTAACGGCCAGACGGTCGACCTGTCCGGCGATGCGTCGAGTGCCGACGAGGCCGACCAGCGGCACTTCAGCTCGGCTCTGTGGTCCGAACAGCAATGCGGCATCGGGCGCATCCAGGACTGCAAGGATCTCTCTCGCGATCTCCCCCTGTTGCTCCGGGCTGAGCGCGAAGGCGGTTTGTTGCAGGAAGCTTGCGCAGGCGGCTTCGCGCTCGCTTGCGGGCAGATCGGGCAGCAGCTGCAATAGGCGATGCACCAGGCGGCCGCGCGTCAGGCCCGGGCTGAGGCTGGGGTGCAGTGGCGAGAGGACCGGCGGTTCGGGCAGACTGGGGCGTGAGGGGGAGAGCGGACGGACTGGCTCCGGCTCGTCGGGCGGGTCCACGAAGGCCCAGGCGGGCAGGGGCACGATCTCGGGGGCTGCCGCCTCAGGTTTCGCTTGGACGTCGCGCTGTTGCTCGCTCCAGTGGACCAGAGGTTTCGCCTCGCCGCCCGTGAGGCTGTGCATGCCGCGCGCCATGTGGTCGTACCAGGAGCCCTCCGCGACCTCCTCTCTGCTTCCATACCCCATGAGGTAGAGCCGATCCTCGGCCCTGGTCATGGCGACGTAGAGCAGCCGGCGCTCCTCTGCCTCGGCGGCCTCCCGCTGCAGGCCGGAGAGTGTGGCGATGGCGGCTACGCGCTCCGAGCCGGCCACGCGGCGCAGGAGGAGATCGCGATCCGCATCCAGGAGGAAAGCCTCGCTTCGAGTCCGGCGGCGATCGCTGTCGGGCAGCAGCACAACGGGTGCCTGCAGGCCTTTGGCGCCATGCACCGTCATCAGCCGGATCTTTGCGCCTGCCTCCTCCATATCGCGCTTGATTTCGACCTCGCTGCGGGTCAACCAACCGAGGAAGCCCTGCAGCGACGGCGGGTGCTCCTGCTCATAGGCCAAGGCGAGCGCCAGGAACTCGTCCAGCGGATCCTTGCTCTCTTCGCCGAGACGAGCAGCGATGCGTCGCCGCCCCTGCTGTGCACCCAGGACCTGGGAGAAGAGTTCGAAGGGCGGCAGATAATCGAGACGCGCGCGCAGAGCCTGCAGTTCCTGTGCCGCCTCGCGCCAAAGATCCTCTTCGTTCTGTCGCTCCAGCAAGCACGACCAGAGGCTTCCGGAACGGCCGAATGCCAGGTGAAAGAGGCTGTCGTCGTCGATGCCGTAAAGCGGCCCCTTGAGAAGGTTGGCGAGGCTGAGATCGTCCTCCGGCAACAGCAGGACCTGGACCAAGGCCGTCAGGTCCTGAACCGCCAACTGCTGCGACAGCAACATGCGGTCGATGCCGGCAATCGGCAGGCCGCGCCGCTCCAGCGCCCGGGCGATCGCGTGGAATAGGCGGTCGCGGCGGCGGACAAGGATCAGGATATCGCCGGCCTCAATGGGGCGACCACGGGCTGCCAGCCAAGCGTCACCGCCGGGTTGGCGGGCCGCGGAATTTTTCAGCCATCCGGCAAGGATGGTCGCCAGGGACTCGGCCAGTGCCACGGCTGGATTGCTGGCCGCCCTCTGCTCCAAGGGCAAGATCCAGGCGGGATCCTCTTCCGACTCTTCGGGCAGGTGTCTGGCATACAGTCGGGCCAAGCCGTCGTCGTCCTGGCGCACCGGCAGATGCCGCGGATAAGCGCCCTCGCTCAAGGCCGGCGCGGCGGCGAAGACGGCATCTACGGCCTCCAGGACGGCCGGGAGCGAGCGGAAGGAGTGGGTGAGCGGCACCCGGGCGAAGGCAAGGCGTGCCTGGTCGGCACGGGCTTCAAAGTGGCGCGCGGCGGCATCGAAGCCGGCCGGATCGGCGCCTTGGAAGCGGTAGATCGATTGCTTGGCGTCGCCGACGGCGAAGACGCTGCGCGGGCCGGACTGCTGCGCGGCGCCCTCGCCGCTGTAGAACTCCTCGGTCAGGGTCTTTAGGATCTGCCACTGCAGGGGTGAGGTGTCTTGGGCCTCATCGATCAGCACGTGCGAGAGCCCGCCGTCCAGCTTGAAGAGCACCCATGCCGCGGCGCCCTGGCGGCCGAGGAGATCGGCAGTGAACTGCAGCATGTCTTGATAGTCGAGTGCTGCGGCTGCCTGTTTCCGAGCCTTGTAGGAATCCAACAGACTGTGAGCCAGCCGCAGGTTGGCGGCGGAGAGTGTGAGACAGCGGGCTGCGATCTGGCGTTCCTCGAGAGCCAGCAGACGCGTGGCCTCGGTCTCCATGATGGTCAGCGCTTCGGGAACCGCGGCTTGGGCACCTTTGGTCAGCAGGTTCTTCTTCGCCGCTCGCTTGTTGGAGTTCGGGTAGGAGAGGAAGAGGCCCGCATAGCCCGGATAGAGCGCCGCTCGCTCCGTTTCGGGCAAGGCAAGAAAGGCATCCAGTGCGAGCTTCGATCTCCGTTCGCGTTCGCTACCCGAGACGAGAGCGGTTGCGATCGCACTGAAATCTGCGGTCGAGGGAAGGGCTGCATCGCTGAGACCTTGAGTGAGGATGACATCGGGGTCGGCATCCAGGTTGAGCGACAGGAAGTCCGCCAATTTCACCAGGGGCGGTAGGCTGCCCTGCGCCAAGAGGGGGATCAGGCGGTCGCGCTCAGCCGTCACCAGGCTTTGCAGCGCGTTCAGGCCTTCTTCGCCGTGGGCAATCAGGATCTCCTGTAGCGCCCCGGCCAGCTCGGGGCTGGTTGCGGCGGCGGCGACCAGGTCGTTGCGGGCGCCGGCCATGAGCTCGGCAGCGTTGCGATCGTCAAGGGCCTGGAACCCCGGACTGACGCCGGCCTCCAGCGGAAAGCGGCTCAGGATCGACTGGCAAAAGCTGTGCAGGGTCTGCACCTTCAGACCCCCGGGCGTGTCCAGGACGGAAGCCAGCAGACTGCGGGCGCGTGCGATCTCCTCCGGCTTGGGATGACGGCCGAGGAGCGCGTCGAGGCCGGTTTCCAGCGCCGTCGGCGTCTGGGCGACCCAAGTCTGCAAGGCCTGCATCAGACGATTGGCCATTTCGCTGGCGGCTGCCCTGGTGAAGGTGATGCAGAGCAGGCGCTCCGGCTTGGTGCCGTCCAGCAACAGGCGCAAGCAGCGATCGACCAGGACCTTGGTCTTGCCGCTGCCGGCCGAGGCCTCGACCCAGATCGTGGTCGAGGGATCGAGTGCCTGGCGCTGCCTGAGGCTGGCATCGCGGAGCGCCTGGCTCATCCCTCTTCTCCGCCGTCGCTGGACCACTCGTCGACCCTGGCCAGCTGGCGAAAGTCGTCGAAGCGCGGTGCGAAACCGGGGCGCGGGTGGGCGAGGTAAGGGGTCTCCAGCCGATCGAAAGCTTCAATCAGACGGCGGAGGCCTTTTATGGCATCGCTGGCCAAGGTCTCTGCATCCGGGTTCTTGCCGCCGGACAGGGGGCGGGCTTCGCCGGAATCCTGGCCGCCGGTGAGGCGCCAAAGCTGCAAACTCTCCAGCGGGCCGGCCGCTAAGCCGGCGAAGCCGCCGGCGCGTGCGATTGCACCTTCCAGGGGCAGTTGCGGGGCCAGGCCCTTAGCGACCTCCTTGGCCTTGGGCAGGCTCCCGGTCTTGTAGTCGATCAAGGTGATTCTGCGATCCCGACCGAGCTCCAGACGATCGGCCTGCGCCGTCAAGCGGAAACTGCCGCCGGATGCCTGAATTTCCAGAACGCCGCCCACCTCGGCCAGCACCTTCATGCATGCGGGCCGGCGCTGCCCCTCGATCTCCAGAAACCAGGAGATCAGGCGGGCCAGGCGCGGCTGCCAGAGACGCTGCAATAGCGGGTCGAGGCCCGACGCAGCCAGCGTGCTCTCGACGATCCGGTCCAGGGCCTGCTCCGGATTCGGCGGCAGCGCCTGCGGATGAGCCTTCACGAAGGCTTCCAGAATCGCGTGGATCAGCTGTCCGCGTTCGGCCGGTCCCGGGTCCTCGGCAATCTCGGCCAGCTTCTCCAGCTTCAGCAGGGAGCCGGCGAAGATGGCATAGGGATTGCGCATCCAGGTCTCAATTTTGGTTACGGAGAGCTGGCGTGGCCGTGCCGAGATCGGCGGCCGCGGCTCCGGCGCTGAGCAGGGACGGACGCTCTCGGGACGGTCCAAGGCGGCAATCCAGGCCGCAGCCTCCGCCGAGGGGCGCCGCAAAGCGTCTCCCAGGTCCAAGACCTGGGTCAGGGCTTCCAGACGCGAGAGCCAACGAGCCGGGATCGTCGGCGCCCCCTCCTGCTTCAGCGCCCGGGTCAGCACCACCTCGGGCCCGGCCAAGGCCTGCACCAGATCATGCGCCGATTGGCCGATCCGGCGTTCCGGCGGTGGCAGTCCCAGAGCCTTGCGCATCGGCCGGCTGAGCCAGGGACCGGGGTCGTCCAGCCGCGGCCAGGAGCCTTCGTTCAGGCTGCCGAGGATCAAGAGGTCGGCGCTCTGCAGGCGAGCTTCCAAGGGTCCCCAGAGAAAGAGGCGTGGATGCAGGCCAAAGCGTGGGCGCAAGACCTGTCCGTCCAGCAGGCTGTCGAAGAGTGCCGGCAGGTCGGCGGGTGCGAGGTCCGGTAGATCGGCCGCAGCGCTGCGCAGCTCGACCAAGGCATCGGCTGCCGCCTCGCCGACGTCTCCGGCCCAAAGTCGATCCGCGCCCTGGTCTGCCTCGCCTGCGGCCAGGGCCTCGGCCGACGACAGCAGTGCATCCAGCAGCGCGGCAAAGGGAACTTGCGGTTGGTCGAATAGCTTCAGCACGGCGGCCAGACGCTGTTCGAGCCGCGCGAAGAGCCCCTCGATGCGCTCGACGAAGCCGCTGGGCAGCCCCGGCCGCCTGTGCTGACGCCGCTGCAAGGCCTTGCGCAAGCCATCGAAACCTGCCTCGGGACGGGGGCCGCGCAGCAGATGGCGCTCCATCTCGCGGGTGAGCTGGGCCAGCTCGACGCGCGGCAGTCCCGCTTGCGCCAGCGGGTGCTTCAAGAAGGCCAGCAGAGGTTCGGGAGCCAGGTCTTCGGCCATGGCCTTGGCCAAGAGGCGCAGGAACACCAGAGGCGGTGCGTCCAGCAGAGGGCGGCCGGCGGAATCGTCGATCTCGATGCCCCAGCGCAACAGCTCGGACGCGACCCGTCTGGCCAGCGCGCGGTCCGGTGTTACCAGGGCCGCGGTCTTGCCGGGTTCCTCCAGGCAGCGACGCAACAGCAGGGCGATCAGCAGGGCTTCCTGGCGTGGGTCGGCGCAATCGTACCAAGCCAGACTCTCGAGGCAACGGGTCCAGCTCCGGATCTGCCGCTCCGAGGCACCAGCGGCGAGGTCGCGCCAGCTCTCCGTTTGGGTCGCCGGCCGTAAGGCCAGATTGGCCAGGCCCGCCGCCGTGCTTTCCGGCAATGCCTCGGGCCAGAGCGCGACCTGCTTGGGCTCCAGGCCGAAGCGCTCGAGCAGGCGCGCCAGGCCCTTTTGCGGATGGCTGGCGTCGGCGTCGATCGCCTCCCAGAGCGCGGGGCTGGCGGCCTGATCCAGCCCGGGCAGCACCACCTGGCCCTGCGGCAGCTTCGTCACCCTGGCCAGCAAGCGCGCGACGGCCGGAATGCTGCCGGTGGAGCCTGCGGCGATGACCGGATGCGGCGGTGGTTTTCGAGCCCAAAGGGCTGCCTGGGCATCAAGCAAGAGGCGTCGGCGGGCGGCCGGGCCCAAGTGGCCCTCGGCCTGTTCGATGGCCGGCCAATGCTTGGTCACGATCTGCAGAAAATCGCGGGTCGTCTGCCAGTGCTGGGCCAGATCCTGCGGCACGATCCCGTCCAGCTGTCGCCAGTCGATCTCCACCGTCTCGGCCTCGTCGATCAAGCGCCCCAGATCGCGGGCAAGGCGAATGATCCCGGCGGCCGGTAGGCCGGTCCCGCGGGCGCGAAGCCAAGCCGATACCAGCTTCGACAGCAGGGCCACCCGCCTGACCTCCCCGATCGCTGGGGCGAGCGCCAAATCTTCCGCCGCGCCGAGGCTGCCGCCGCCCTTCAGCAGCAGTTCCTCGGCCTCCAGGTCGCCCAGCGGCACCATGCGCGGCAGCAGCTGCGGGGCGCCCTCGCCCACGCGCAGAAAGGCTTCGCTCAAGGCCCGTGCGGCCCGCCGATTGGGCAGCAGCAGGAGCATGCCGGAGAGGACCAGGGGATCGCTGTCGCTCTGCCGCAGCAGGCCGCGCGCGAGGCAGTCGACGAAGCCATTGCCGGCCGGGATGGTGAAGACCTTGGGGGGTCCCCTCATGGCCGTTCGGGAGAGAAGCCCATCGCTTCCAGGATGGCTTCGGTGTCGCTGAGCTGTTCTGGCGTACCGACATGAAACCATTCGCCCTGATGGCGAAGGCCATAGAGGCGCCCCGCTTCGGCGGCCTTGTGGTAGAGCGATCGGAGTGGGAAGCGCTCTACCCGGCAGTCTTGGAAAAGTGTCGGCGAGAGAACCTGCAAGCCGGCGAAGACGAAGGGCGCCAGCTTGCATTCCGGCGGAAAGCTGAGCGCGCCCATCTGATCCATCCAGAAGTCGCCTGGACCGTCATAGCCATGCGCCGAGACCGTGGGGTGTAGCAGCAGCAAGGCATCCATGGCATCCGGGCGCCACGTATCGGCCAGGCGCCTGAGGGCAGAGATGGTGCCGTCCAACCAGTGGATGTCGCCATTGACGACGAAGAAGGGGGCGTCACCCAGCAGCGGCAAGGCCTTGGTGACCCCGCCGCCGGTTTCCAGCAAATCGGTCTCTTCGGAATAGACGATACGGGGAGCCTTCCGGTCGGCGAGATGCGCGCGCAGGAGCTCGCCCAGGTGAAGCAGGTTCACGACGGCTTCCTCGATGCCCGCGGCGGCCAGCTTGTCCAGCACGTGGTCGATCATGCTGCACCCTCGGACTTCGATCAGCGGCTTTGGCAGACGCTCGGTCAGCGGACGCATGCGCCGGCCCTCGCCGGCGGACAGCACCATGGCACGTTTGGGCAGCTCGTTTCGCCTCGTCTGACTCACTTCTTTGCTTCTCCTGATCGAGCGCGCTCCTGGCCCGGGACGCCGTGACCGGGTGCCGGGCCGGGCAGCACCGGATCGCCCAATGGTAGATGTTCCTCGAACCAGGCCGCAACCTCTGCTAGGGCCGGATGCTGCAAGTTTCGCACAATGAGGCGCAAGACCCGGGGCAGGTGTGCCAGATAGCGAGACTTGCCGTCGCGCCGATCCAGGCGGGTGAAGATGCCGGCGATCTTGGCGCTGCGTTGCGCACCGAGGCAGGCATAGCTCAGCGCATCCGTGGCCGGGTCTCGCTCGGGCAGAGCCTCGTGCCAGCGCTGCAGCAGGTTTTCCGCCAGGCCGGGACCGAGATCGCGGCGCGCATCTTCCAGCAGGGAGACCAGGTCGTAGGTCGCAGCACCGACCAGTGCATCCTGAAAATCCAGCAGGCCGCAGGTGGCGGGGCCGGAGCGATCCGGCAGCAACATCAGGTTGTCGACGTGGAAATCGCGCAGCACCAAGACCTCGCGCAGCACGCCGACGCCTGCCAGGCTCTCTCGCCAGGCCTGGAGGTAGCTCTCGACGACAGCCGGCGCGGTCGGTCGGCCGGTGATGGCTGGCAGGAACCAGTCGACCAGCAAGCGGGCCTCGGCCAGCAGGCTGTCCAAGCCATAGGGTTTGAGGTCCTTGCCGTGTTCCGCTCGCCAACATCGCTGCAGCGCCACCAGCACATTGAGCGCCAGGCGATAGAGTGCGGCCTCGTCGCCGCCGCGGGCCAGCACCTGGGTGAAGGTCCGATCGCCGAAGTCTTCCAGCAGGACGAAGCCCTGTTCGGGCTCGGCCGCCAAAATGCGCGGCGCCGAGAGGCCCATGTCGTGCAGGATCTCGGCGATCTGCAGGAAGGGCTGCACCGGCTCCTTGTCGGGCGGGGCATCCATCAGAACGGCAGTGCCGGCCGAGCCGCGCAGGCGGTCATAGTGCCTAAAGGAGGCATCGGCGGCGAGCAGGCCGCGCTCCGCAGTTCCCCAGCCGGCGGCGGAGAGGAAGGCTTGGCGCTGTTCGCCGCGCAGCGCCGCGGTCATGACCGCGGCAATCCCGTCAGCGAGGCCAGGCGGTCCAGCCAGGCCGCATCGCCTTGGAAGGTGAGGCGCCTGCCGCCGTCATGGTAGGTGAAGTACAGGGTGAGGGCGTTCTGCGGGGCGAGACCGCCCAAGCGTTCCGGCCATTCGATCAATACCACGGCCTCCTCAAGCGCGTCCTCCCAGCCCAGTTCGTAGACCTCGTCGGCCGCCGAGAGTCGATAGAGATCGAAATGCCAAATCGGTGCCCCTCGGCGCTCGTAGATCTGCACCAAAGTAAAGGTCGGACTGGGCACCTCTTCATCGCTGCAATCCTCACCCGCAGGGCCGGGGAGGGCTCGAATGAGCGCGCGGGCGAAAGAAGTCTTGCCGCTGCCCAAGTCCCCGGTCAAAAGGAGCATGTCGCCGCCACGCAGCAGCGGCGCCAGCCGCTGGGCCAGCGCCGCGGTCGCATCTGCGTCGGCTAGAAGATAGTCAAGCGGTCGGGCGGCTTCTAGGATCATGGCCGCCTGTCTTAGCGGGCAGCCAGGCGTCTTGCCAAGCTTTGGCGAGACGGGAGAAAAAACGACAATCGAAGGGCCGAGGCCCAGGGGGGGGATGAAGGGCCGATGCCCAGGGGGATAGAGACAATGGCGGATGCGGTTCAGAAGACGGATGTGGTGATCATCGGCGCCGGGCCGGTGGGCCTCTTCGCCATCTTCGAGCTGGGTATGCTGAAGCTGCAGGCACATGTGATCGACAGCCTGGATATGACCGGTGGACAATGCGCCGCGCTCTATCCGGAAAAGCCGATCTACGACATTCCGGCCTATCCGGAGATCCTGGCCGGCAACCTGATCGAGCGGCTGGTCGAGCAGGCTGCCCCCTTCGAACCGGTCTATCATCTGGGTCAGCGGGCGAGCAGCCTCAATCGCGGCGAGGACGGCCTCTGGCATGTCGAGACTTCTGCCGGGACCAAGATCGCCGCGCATGCCGTCATCATCGCCGCCGGTGCCGGAGCTTTCGGCCCCATCCGTCCGCCCTTGGAGGGCATCGAGCACTACGAGCACGGCGAGCCCGGATGCGGCGTCTGCTACACGGTGCGCCGGCGCGAGGACTTTCGCGATCGCACCTTGGCGATCGCCGGTGGCGGCGATTCCGCCCTGGATTGGGCCGTCTCCTTGGCTGGGGTGGCGAAGAAGATCTACATGGTGCATCGCCGGCCGCGCTTTCGCGGCGCGCCGGAGACCGTGTCGCAGATGGAGGCCCTGGCCAAGCCCGGCGGCCCGATCGAGAAGGTGATCCCCTACCAACTGCACGGCCTGGCCGGCAGCGAGGGGCGGCTCGAGCGGGTGATCGTCGCCACCCTGGAAGGCGAGACGCGCGATCTGGACTGCGACTGCCTGTTGCCCTTCTTCGGCCTCTCGATGAACCTGGGGCCGATCGCCCATTGGGGTCTGAATCTGGAGAAGAGCACGGTCAAGGTGGAGCCGACGACCTGCGAGACCAACATGCCCGGTATCTTCGCTATCGGCGATATCGTGCACTATCAGCACAAGCTGAAGCTGATCCTGACCGGCTTTGCCGAGGCCGCCGCGGCTGCCCATGCCATTCGGCCCATTGCCCGGCCGGGCGAGGTGCTGCATTGGGAATACTCCACGACCAAGGGCGTGCCGGACGCCGCCTGACCAGTAAGGAAGACACCGCGATGTCCGACGCATTGGCCTTGGATGGCCCCCGGCGCGCGCCGGCCAGCGGGATTGCCAAGCACCTGGTGGTGCTGCTGCACGGCTGGGGCGCCAACGGCGACGACCTGATCGGGCTGGCGCCCTATCTGGCGCAAGGCCTGCCCGATACCGCCTTCGCCTCGCCCAACGCGCCCTATCCCTGCGAGGCCAATCCCATTGGCCTGCAGTGGTTCAGCCTGATGGACCGCAACGATGCGCAGATGCTGGCCGGTCTGCGCTTGGCGGCCTCACTGGTCGATGCTTTCCTGGACGAGGAACTGGCCCGGCACGACCTGCCGCCCGAGGCCTTGGCTCTGGTCGGCTTCAGTCAAGGCACCATGCTGGCCCTGCATGTCGGTCTCCGGCGCAAAGTGGCGCCGGCACAGATCGTCGGCTTCTCCGGCGGTTTGATCGGTGGCACGCAGTTGCCGGCAGAGATCACCGCCCGGCCGCCGGTCCTGCTGGTGCACGGTACCAGTGATCCCGTCGTGCCTTACAAGGCCTCGGAGATGGTGGCGGAGGCCCTGAAAGCCCAGTCGGTGCCGGTCGAGCTGATGCTGCGCCCCAATCTGGCGCACTCCATCGACGAGGCCGGCATCGCCGCGGCCCAAGCCGCACTGGCCGGGGCCTTTGGCTGATCAGACTTCGGCCTGTCGTTTGGCGTCGGCAACCGTGTCGACCTGGCCTCGCTCATCTCGCCATGCCGCTTCCGGCGGCCTGTCGAGCCAAGCCGGACAGTGTCATGCTGCCGACCCGATAGGCCGCGCAATGCGGCAGCAGAATTGCATCGGTGACGGCGACCAGCAAGTTATGCGCGACAAGCGCGGCAGCACTGGGTGCGGTGGTGAGCACGGAATTGCAGCGCAGGGTTCGCGAACCGTTGAAGGCGTTGCGGGACTTGAGCCCGGAAGCATCGAGCCTGGGGCGCAACTCGGCGCCCACGCGATCGACCAGATCGGGCTCGGCGAGGTTCTCGACGACGACGGCGCCGTCTCGCCGGAGCGCCTGGACGACCAGTTCGCTGTTGGTATTCATGTCAAGATGGGTTATCGGCAAGCACACCTCCTCGCGGGTCAGAAAAGAGCAGCGACAGCGAAAGATCGCAAGGCAATCAGAACCGGCCGTCTCTGCCGCTGAACTCTTCCTTGCTTAAGTGTGCCGACGGCCGGGGCAGTGTTCAAGCAAGGCCTCTGTCTTTCGCCACAGTCTGATCTTTGCCTGCACGCGACCCAGCGGTCTTCAACCTTTGTGCCCTGTCACGGGCATGTTATCCTCCTTTTAGGGAACAAGGCGGGACATTGGAGGGCTGGATCTTGTGGCGAACATCTCTGGCACCAATGGGGTCGACACTCTGGTCGGTACCTTCTTCGCCGACCGGATCTATGGCCTCTCCAGCGGAGATTCTCTCTATGGCGGCGAGGGCAGTGACACCCATTTCGGAGCTTCGGGCTTCGACCTTGTTTTCGGCGCTAGTGGTGACGATCTTTTTGACGAGTACAACCCTGCTGGCGATGGCGAGTTCTTCGGTGGGCTCGGGGATGACTCGGCCTTCGGTGGCCTGGACTACGACCGCCTGAGGGGGGATCGGGCGCGGACCGTCTCTTCGGCGATAGTAAAAACGACATACTCTACCTCTACGAAGGGTCCGGAAGCGATTATCTACGCGGATATTCCGGGGCAGATGTTCTCTTTGCCGCTGATGGTAACGACATATCGGATGGTAGCGTCGGGGATGACACACTCTATGGCGGCCAAGGCGACGATCTGAATTTCGGCGGTGTCGGCAGCGATATTTTCAGGGAGAATCTCCTGTTCGGTGGCACTGTTTATCAAGGCGACGACACCTTTTACGGCCTCGATGGCAAGGATACGGCCTATTCCGGCAGCGGTTCGGACGCTCTCTTCGGCGGCAAGGCCGTCGACAGCCTGTCTGGCGGTTCAGGGGACGATCGCATGCAAGGTGGGCTGGCAACGATCGGCTCTATGGCCAGGATGGGGACGATGCCTCTCTCATCGGTGGTAACGGCGGCGATCGGATCTTCGGCGCCAGCGGTTTCGATTTCTTCCATTACGGCAGCTCCGGGCTGGACGTGCTCTACGGCGGCAGTAGGCTTTCTGGCGGCCCAGGAAGAGGCGCCGTCCTAGGCGGCGACAGCGGCGAGGACGAGATTTTCGGCGGTGCGGGGACGACAGCCTTTTGTATGGAGGCGACGGTGACGACAGCATCTTCAGCGGTAGCGGCAGTGATCGCGGGCTCTACGGTGGCAACGGCGGCGACACCATACGCGGTGAGAGTGGGGTCGATTCGCTTTTCGGCGGCAACAGACGAGATACCGTCTTCGGTGCTTTTGAAAATCAACAAATTTATGGCGGATATAGCAATCATTTCCTGGGTGGAGGTTAGGTCAGCGACAAGCTCTATGCCCATATCGGCAGCGACCGCCTGGACGGAGACTCGGGTGTCGACACGGCCTTGGGCGGCAGGGCGAATGACACTTTCATCGTCGACACCTCGGCCGATGTGGTACGCGAGACCACCATGGGCGGTGCGGACGATGTGCTGCGCTCCGATGCCGATGCCTACACCTTGGCAGGCGGAGCGCAGGGCCATAGCGTAGGGCCATGTCGAGCGAGCCAACATCAACAACGGCGTGGGAGACGTCAGGCTCGACGGCAATGAGCTCGCCAATACTCTGGTCGGAAACAGCGGCGACAACAGCCTGACCCCGTCCAAATCGCGCACGTCGTCCTGGCCCATGAAGAGTGTGTCCTGGCCGTTTTCCCCCTCCATGCGGTCGCCGCCCACGCCGCCGAACAGCCTGTCGCCGGCTGCGCCGAGGAGGGAGTTGGTGCCGTCGCCGTCGTGCGTATAGATGTTGTCCTTGCCGCTGCCACCACCGAGACCGTCCTTACCGATGTCGCCGAACAGTGTGTCGAACCCCCCGCCCGCCGAAGAGCAAGTCGGTACCGCTGCCGCCGACAAGACGATCCTTGCCATCACCGCCGAAGAGACGATCGGTATCATCGCCGCCGAAAAGACTGTCCTGATCGGAACCCCCATAGGCCCAGTCGTATCCGTCGCTGCCCAGGAGATAGTCGCCGCCGCTATTGCCTTGCAGGTGATCGTCTCCGAAACTGGGAATGTCCCGTTTGATGTTGAAACTCGTCTGAGTGCCGCTGCTTGATGTGAGGTTATGCGGCGTCCTCGATCTGGTCAAGCAGGTGCTTTTGGCGTTGCTCGATGAGAGCCTGCTTGAGAATGGGCAGTGGCTTGTAAGCCTCGATGCGCCGGAGGCCCTTCTTGGCTTCGAACATGCCCGCCGCGGTCCAGCGTAGGGCCATCTTGGCATCTCGCCAGGGCTTCACGTTTCGGCAGACCTGCCGGATGACGCTGTTCATGGGCTCGATGATATTGGTGCTGGCGAGCGACCGGCGCAATTCAAGCGGTAAGCCGCGCCTGACCACTGTCAGGATTTCGTCGAGACCTTCGAGGATCGATCGGGACACATCCGGCGCTTCCTGCTCGAAGCGCCGCGCCAGATTACGCATCGGGCGTTCGGCCTTGTCGGCATCGTCCAGCTCCCAGGCCTGCTGCAAGGCGCATCGCACGGCGGCAGGGTGCCTGGGCGCAAGCCGGTCGGTGATGTTGCGTGCCTTGTGGATTTGGCAGCGCTGGATGGGGATATCCGCGCCGAAGGTCCGCCGCAGAGCTTTACCGAGAGCCTTGGTACCATCCACGATGAAGAGGTAGCAGTCTGCGGGGTCGAGCCCGCGCTCGATTGGATCGTCGAGCAAGGCCTGTAGGGTTGCAGCGTTCTCCGTGGCCCCGTCAATGACGCCCAAGGGGTGTTGTTGCCCGGAAACCTCAACGCCGACAGCCCCGATCGTCAACAGGCGGTCGTCCAGATGCAGCCCGTCGATCTGGATCGCAACGAGATCCAGTTCCGATGGATCGGACCTCATCCACTCTTCGAATGTGGCCTGCGTCAGCGCTTTGAACCGTCGCGAGACCGCAGAGTTGGACAGGCCGCTGCCCGCGTTCGCCGGAACGCCGGCCTCGGGCAGCCGAACGGCGCGGCAAAACTTGCGCGTGGCCACATTCATCGCCATCGGGTTCATGGCCCACTGGTCGAGAAACCCTGTGGCCGAAATCTCTTCCCAACTCGGCAAGGGCATTTCCTTGCCCGTGCCCTGGCTGCGCACCCGAGGGCGATCCACGGCGCTCTTGCCGCCGTGAAAGCCAACCTGCGCTTCCGAATGGCCCCAACGCTAGCCGGGCTTCTCAAGTGAATGCTCGTAGCGCTCACCGGCAAGCCCGTGTCACGTCCTCGTTCAGCAGTCGGGTCAGGCTTTCCATGCCTGCCATCGGACAGCATTGCTCGAAGCTCTCCCTCACAGCTTCAAACGCTTCATCGACAAGCGAAGGCGCAGTCGGCGCTGTGGCCAGAGCAAGGGGGATGTGGTCGTCGTCTTCATGGTGTTGCTTCCTTCTTTGCTTCAAGCACACCGAGCCCAAGGCTCAGCGGAAGCAACGCCACACTAATTCAAAGGTTCAACATCCCCCGGGACATTCCCCCGAGGCCAGGAAGGCCGAAGGCCGAGCAGAAGGCTTCTTCATTTCCGAGTGGGAAGAGGAGTTTCAATCCC
Source organism: Rhodospirillales bacterium (assembly GCA_965202755.1). Classification (GTDB taxonomy): domain Bacteria; phylum Pseudomonadota; class Alphaproteobacteria; order Kiloniellales; family JACOMY01; genus JACOMY01. The sequence goes on from CBDBCL010000012.1 coordinate 44,057, forward strand.
CTCAGAGGCGGGGCAAGCGCTGCAACACGTTCCGGCTTGCGCACGGTCCAAGCCGTGCGCGCCCAGTTTCAATCCCCTCAGAGGCGGGGCAAGCGCTGCAACGAGGCCATGTGTCTCTGCCGGGGGGTTCGTTGTTCACTTCGTTTCAATCCCCTCAGAGGCGGGGCAAGCGCTGCAACGGTACGGAAGAGCGCCTTCAAAAGGTCGGGCATCTGCCATGTTTCAATCCCCTCAGAGGCGGGGCAAGCGCTGCAACGAGGGATGTCTAAGGATCGTGTCCTGTGTGCCGGCATGGGTTTCAATCCCCTCAGAGGCGGGGCAAGCGCTGCAACGGATACCAGGGCGCCGCTGTCGCAACGGGCGCATACGGCGCGTTTCAATCCCCTCAGAGGCGGGGCAAGCGCTGCAACAGTGGAGGAATCCGGCCTGGGGCGCCTCCGAGATGGGCGGTTTCAATCCCCTCAGAGGCGGGGCAAGCGCTGCAACTCCTGAGGATATTGGTACCATCCGCCTCTTCCTCATCTGTGTTTCAATCCCCTCAGAGGCGGGGCAAGCGCTGCAACGAACCAAACAGGAGAACGACACATGTCCGCAACCATCGAGTTTCAATCCCCTCAGAGGCGGGGCAAGCGCTGCAACTACAATCTTGATGTCGCGCGCGCGACTTTGAGCCGAGTACTCAGTTTCAATCCCCTCAGAGGCGGGGCAAGCGCTGCAACGGAGGCGCTCAAGTGCATCCTAACTGAGGAGGCTTCTGGTTTCAATCCCCTCAGAGGCGGGGCAAGCGCTGCAACGCGCTCAAGCACCTTCTGACGGCGGAGGCTTCCGATAAGGTTTCAATCCCCTCAGAGGCGGGGCAAGCGCTGCAACGACGCTGACAGTGGCATCAAGCATTCGCGCAGCGTGGAATGTTTCAATCCCCTCAGAGGCGGGGCAAGCGCTGCAACGGAAGCCGAATCTCAGGCTGCCACCTTGATCGCCTCACTGGTTTCAATCCCCTCAGAGGCGGGGCAAGCGCTGCAACTGAAGCGCCAGCATCGAGTAGGAGGACGCGGCGCCTTGTTTGTTTCAATCCCCTCAGAGGCGGGGCAAGCGCTGCAACAGGCCAAGTTGTTGGAAGAGCAGGCGTCTGGGCTTCGGTTTCAATCCCCTCAGAGGCGGGGCAAGCGCTGCAACCTCGTACCTCTGAGTCTCCTACTGCGAAGGCCGAGAGGGTTTCAATCCCCTCAGAGGCGGGGCAAGCGCTGCAACCGTGCTGAGGCTGCTGCTCTTCGCGTCGAGGCTGAGAAGGTTTCAATCCCCTCAGAGGCGGGGCAAGCGCTGCAACGTGTCGTGCCTGACGCGGCGCGCGGCGCCGAATGGGCGGCGGTTTCAATCCCCTCAGAGGCGGGGCAAGCGCTGCAACGAATTGATGTCATACGTTGGACCGATGAGCGCCGAGTTATGTTTCAATCCCCTCAGAGGCGGGGCAAGCGCTGCAACCATTGGGGTCACCGTTCACTGCGGACTTCGTGTCTGCGGGTTTCAATCCCCTCAGAGGCGGGGCAAGCGCTGCAACCCCTACCAAACCGGAGTGAGTGCGATGTCCGAATGGTACGTTTCAATCCCCTCAGAGGCGGGGCAAGCGCTGCAACCTCAGATGGGGCTCAGTGGCACTGGGCTCGAACGGAGGCGTGTTTCAATCCCCTCAGAGGCGGGGCAAGCGCTGCAACCTAAGTGGGTGGCATCACGCCATCACACCTTCAACTAGAGTTTCAATCCCCTCAGAGGCGGGGCAAGCGCTGCAACACAATGACGCTGCAGTGCAGTGATCATTACGAGGGCAAGTTTCAATCCCCTCAGAGGCGGGGCAAGCGCTGCAACCATAATCCGTTAATACACGACTTTGCTTGATAGAAGGAGGTTTCAATCCCCTCAGAGGCGGGGCAAGCGCTGCAACTGATTAAAGCTAGGGATGAACGAGAACTTGTTATCAATTGTTTCAATCCCCTCAGAGGCGGGGCAAGCGCTGCAACGCAAGATCGACCGGCTGCCCGAACAGGTTCGCGACTGGGTTTCAATCCCCTCAGAGGCGGGGCAAGCGCTGCAACCGCGCGCGGGCGGCGGAGTTCCATCGTCGCGTGTTGACCCGTTTCAATCCCCTCAGAGGCGGGGCAAGCGCTGCAACGAACAGGAGTAAATAGAAAATACTTGTCTGTTTCAGAACAAGTTTCAATCCCCTCAGAGGCGGGGCAAGCGCTGCAACCTCTCCCAGCCCCTAGCTCTGAAAGGAGCTGCGCGATGTGTTTCAATCCCCTCAGAGGCGGGGCAAGCGCTGCAACAAATCAGATGGAATTACAGGAGTATTTTCAAAATTGTTATGTTTCAATCCCCTCAGAGGCGGGGCAAGCGCTGCAACGGCCAATCTAAATTGTCTCACCGTTTCATATGGGTATCGCGCCAAAATTCGCAACCTCCGAAAATCAAATGGTTGCCCACACCTCGACACTGACTGGGCAGCTCTGGAAGTTTAGGAAATATTCGGTAAAATCAGATGGTTGCCAAAAACTCCTAACCTGCCCCCCTTTATGGTCAGGGGGAGGTTTAGGACCGTTCTCAAACAATGAACACATCTTCTTCGCCGATTCGGTCAACGCCATCTACGCACCCGAGATAATTCCTTTCAGCTTCGCAAGTAGCACACAAGCGGTAGATAGCTACGCGATCCTCATCCGGCGCGATAAGCACGGCGATTTCATTTATGCAATCGTCCAACAGCGTTCGATCGACGGGCAACTCAAACACACTATCTTGAACTCGGTCGCCATAGCCATCCAGAGTTTCCGATACTTTCCGTCGCCGCCGATCATCTCGAATATCGTAACATACAATATATCGTCCCATGCTAACTCCTTTCGATGAGGCTGAACGGTTGATAAGTCTGTTGCCCACGGACATGCGCGGCAAGGCGATCGACCTGAGTGCTGACCACATTCTCTGTGATCTGCCGGTCGGCCAAACCCGCCAATGGCGAGTCAAGGTGACGCTCCCATGCTCGGAAGAAGCGACGGAGCCCGTCGCGGGTCAGGCGAAGGCCACCTGGGCGGCGTAGGTCGGGCTCGAAATGCTCAGGCTGCAATTGGCGTCTGTTGCAGAGGCCATCGCGGAGGTATCGTTAGGGTCAGGTTCCAGCCTCAGGCCAGACACCCAGTCCCGCATCGCCTCGGTTGGCCAAACAGGCTTCCATTCAGAATCCGGCGGGGCGTCGATATCGATCGCCGCGGCGCTGGCATAGTCAAGTCGATCCCAGGCCGCGAAGAAACGCGCAGCCGTCAGCACAGACCCTGAAACCTCGACCAGCTGCTTATCCGGGGAGGGCTTCGACATGGGATTATCTCGGTCCGGCAAGATGCCACCGATTGCCGCGAAATTGCCCCGCTCGAACAAGCTGCGAGCCAGATCCAGCCGCCGATGCCCGTCCACGTTGGTGGTTGAGATGCGTTTGACCTGTTCAAATCCCGGCCGAACCATTCCCCGCCGGTCACGCTCTCCGGTAACGTAACGTAGGCATGGGATACTGCGGCGCATCGCTGCCAGCACAAGTGCCGCGCTCATGGCCTTTGTGCCACGTGTGAAGTCAACCTCGATCTGCTCGGGCTGTACAATCTGCTCGGACTGTACGTCGTCGCGCAACAAATCTCCGATTACCGAGTCATAGTGGGCGTAGGCTAGATCGGCATCATTCTCATGCCCCTCCGGGAGAGCGCGTATTTCCAGGGCAATCGATGGAAACATCGCTTTCAGTTCTTTTGCAAATGCGTTTGCAAAGATGACGTAGAGAAAGTTTCGCACATTTGTGTGTGGTTGGTGGCCCCGCATCCCTCAGGCTTTCAGTCGCCAGACGGAGAAGCCGATAGAGGAGGCCAGAGCCACCCTGGACGAGGATGACACGAAGGGCCTGTCGAACGTGGTCCCTATCGACGCCGGTCGGATAGAAGATCATCTGAGGCAGATCGTGCGAGGCAGCGTCGAGGAGACACTGAACAGCCTGCTGGAGGCAGAGGCGGATCGGCTTTGCAATGCAGGGCGCCATGAGCGCAGTGAGGCGCGCCGCGACACACGAGCTGGCCGCTCCGAGCGCAAGCTGCACACGCGCGCCGGAGAGGTGCAGGTGCAAGGTGCCAAAGCTTCGCACGCAGACGCATCGACGACGGCAATCATCGAGCGCTATCGCCGGCGCGCGCGCTCGCTCGAAGAGGCTTCGATGGAGATGTATCTGGCTGGTGTGTCGGTACGCCCCGGGTGGAGGACATCACCGAGGCCCTGTGGGGCACGCGGGTGAGCCCCAGCAGGGTCTCCAATCTCAACGAGAAGCTCTACTCCCAGATCGAGACCTGGCGGAACCGGTCGATCGAGGGCGAACACCCCTACCTCTATCTGGACGGCATTGTCCTGAAGCGCAGTTGGGCAGGTGAAGTGCGCAACGTCTCGCTGCTGCTTGCGGTCGCTGTCAAGGCCGACGGCTACCGCGAGACCCTCGGCAGCCTCGAGGGAGCCAAGGAAGACAAGAAGGGCTGGAGCGCTTTCCTGAAGCACCTCAAGGAGCGCGGCCTCACGGGTGTCGAGTCGATCGTCTCGGATGCCTGCATGGGGCTCGTCGAGAGCACGACCGAGTTCTATCCGGACGCCCAGTGGCAGCGCTGCGTCGTGCATTGGATGCCTTCGTGCCCGGTGCCGACCGGCAAGATGCGTGAAGTCGCTCTCATGCTGAAGGCTATCCATGCCCAGGAGAGCCGCGAGGCGGCCCGCGCCAAGGCCACGCGGCCAAACTCGGAGCCATGCGCCTGACCAAGGGCGCCGACTGGCTGGAGGAGACGGTCGAGGAGACCTTGGTCTACCATGCCTTCCCCCATGAGCATTGGCGCCGGATCAGGACCGACAATCCTCTGGAGAGGATCATGCGGGAGATCCGGCGGCGAACCCGCATCGTCGGAGCCTTCCCCGACGGCCAAGCGGCCCTCAACCCGGCCGCGGCCAGGTTGAGACACATCGCTGGCACCAAATGGTCCAGCAAGCCCTACATGAACATGGACCTGCTCAAGCAGCGGGACAGGGTTGCCTGATGGAACAGCCCGCCAACACCAATGTGCGAAAGAGCCTGGACACTACCCAATTATCTGCCGCCCTACAGTCCCGACTTCAACTCAATCGAGATGGCATTCGCCGAGCTCAAATCACTGATCCGCGCAAAGGCCGAAAGAACCGTCAGCATTCTCTGGAATACCGTGGGCGACATCATCGGTCTGGTCGAACCGCACGAGTGCGCAAACTATTTCGCACCAGCAGGCTATGACACTTCATAAAATGGATGTGCTCTAGCCCAGCGCCGTTCCCGGCGGGCGGATTGCTAGGCGATGGACATCATATGCCCGTCGACCGCCAAAGCCTGACCACTGACACGGTAGCCGGCGGGACTTTCGAGATAGAAGATGGTGCCGGCGATGTCCTCCGGCGGAATGAAGGTCCGTAGCGATGCTCTGGCGGCTTGCTCGGCCCGCACTTCTTCTATCGGGCGGCCCTCGGCTTCGGCACGCGCGGCAATGACCCGCTTGATACGCTCGCCGGCGATGGCGCCGGGGCAAACGGCATTGACGCGAATGCCGGCGGGTCCGACCTCGGCGGCCAGCGATTTGGAGAGGCCGACCACGGCCCATTTGGTTGCCGCATAGGGTGTGCGCAGCGGAAAGGCATGTAGGCCGGCAGCGGAGGAAATGTTGACGATGAGTCCACTGCTTTGCGCTTTCATGCCTGGGAGAACCTTGGCCGTGCAGATGAAGTGCGATACCAGACCGACATTGAGGCAGGCGTGCACATCGCTGCGGGCAATCGCCTCGATGGGCCCGGTCGGTCCGGCGATCCCGGCGTTGTTGATCAGAGTATCGCAGCCGCCCAGGGCCGCCAGTGCACGCTCCAACCAAGCATCGAGCGCTGCTTCCTCGGCGACATCGCAGACTTCAGCCATGAGATGCGGGTGGGCGGCCTTCATGGCGGCGACCCGTTCGGCTTGAAGATCGCAGATCGCGACCTGGGCGCCTTCGGCCAAATAGGACTCGGCCACAACCTTACCGATTCCGTCCGCGGCTGCGGTTACGATGACACGCTTTCCACTGAGGCTCATAGCTATACAGATTCCCTGTCAGGTTAATGGCCATTTGCAGCTTGAGACCTTGCGGAAACACGGCAAACGGTTTTGCTTCAGGCAAGAATAGCATATCGAGTTCGAGGCTGCCTACCAATCGCAGGCCTACGGATCGAGGCCAGCGCATCGTCCCTTCAGCCTGGATCGGCAGTGTGCAAGCAGCCTGTCAGGCAGGCTCGGACTCTGGCCTCAGTCTCAGGTCGTCGAACCGCAGCAGCTTGAGCCGCTCAAGGGAGAGCGCGGCTAGACGCTGGGCGGTCAGCATCGCTCTCTCCTCGCTCGTGCTGCCGGTCACCAGGTCATAAAATCCAAAGGCTTCATCACATTCCTCGGCCGGCGATTTCTCGGCGTCGCCCGGTGCCGCCGGCTCTATCGACCCGGAACGATCGCTTCCGTCATATCCTAGTCGTTCCAGAATCTGGGCCGAGGTTCGATCGAGCGCGTCACGCCTCGAGCCATCCATCTGCAGATCTGCCAAGCGATCGCGCAGCCCCAACTCGCGCGGTAGCGCGACGCGGCGTAGCTTCTCGAGCGTCCAGTCCTGCCGCCGCATCGGCCAAGCGTCCATCGATAGAGAGTCATCGTGATAGGCGGCGCGTCGGGCGCGTCTCAACAAAGCGGCATGTTCCAGCTCTTCCTTGGCGAGCGCCTCGGCGCGTTGGGCGTGCGCTCGGTCCTCGCTGTTGGCCGCCAGATAGCTGAAGAAACGGAAGGCCTTCTCTTCGTTGCGTACGGCATCCGCCAGGCAGCGGTAGACCGAGGCTCTGGCCAACTCTTGGGCATCGGCAATGCGCGGTGCTTCGCCCAGGCCGGCGGGCCAATGCCGCTCGATCCGCTCCTCGTCGATCTCCGGTGACGACTCTCGAAGCGTGGCTTCGTGACTGGCCTCTTCACGAGCCAGCCGCTCGAACAGCGCGCCCAGATCGGCGCGGCCACGGGCTTGCATGGCCGCTGCCATCTGCCTGAACCGTTCTGCCGCGCGCCGCTCCAGGGCGATGGCCAGCGCTTCCAGTTCTTCTGTGTCGGATAGACTGGGCAGGTGCATCGCAGTGCCCGCCTAGATCGCAAGGCCATCGACCAGAATGCGATCGATCGATGCGGGCAGGTCGTCACGCCGAATGCCGGCTACAGATCCGGCAGCCAATGCCGTCGAGAGCGCATCTGCATCGCCAGCACTCTTCGAGACCACCGAAACCGAGCGAAGGCCCTGGGACGGGCGGCCGCTCGCCGGATTGAGGAGATGATGAAACCGCCCGCTCGGCTCGAAGGTCGTTCCCGCAGGCGCAGAGGTCGCCACCGCACGATCGACGATGTCCAATACCTTGCCGGTCCCTCCGTCCGGTGCCGGCTCCGCAAGGCCGACCCGCCAGGGCACAGCCCCTGGCGCTGAGCCGAGAGCGCGCAGCTCGCCCATATCCACCAGCACCTGCTCCATGCCTTCGCGGCGCAGCAGATCGGCGACCCGGTCGGCAATGTAGCCCTGCGCGATTCCGTTCAGGGTCACTGCCATTCCCGGCCGAAGCAACGCGATGCATCGGTTGTCGATGGCCAGTGCCCGGTAGTCGACCAAACTCCGAGCAATCTCGATCGCCCTCTCGGAGGGATCGGATGGACTGGCTGCATCGGCAGCGAAGTGATTGCGATAGACCCTCCAGAGCGGTTGCACCGTGACGTCGAAGGCACCCTCCGACCAATCGCTCCAGAAACGGGCGCGATCGAGCAGGGCCACCAGATCCAGCGGTGGGTTGCTCACTTGGCCCTCGCGATTGAGCCGGACCAGCGCCGAATCCGCCCGATAGAGGCTGAAGATCCGCTCCAGGCGCTGCACTTCGGCCAGACTGAGCGCGATCAGCCGTTGTGCCTCGCTTTCGCCCAAGCCGTAGAAAACCAACTGCGCGCGCGCACCCAAAGCGCTGCCCTGCCAGCGGATCGGCGACGGCTTCGCGGCAGCGCCACCGGCGAGAGCCAAACCGGCGACACCGGCGATGAAGCCAAGTGTACGTCGGCGTGTGATCCCTAATCCAGCTCGCTCTTCGATGGGGTTAGTTGGCATGGTCATGGCCTTCCCCCTCTTCATGTCTGCCATCCTGCATCTGGTGGTGTTGCATCTCGGGTTCGGCTGACAGCACATAGCTCTCGGGGATCGCAGAGAAGTTCACGATCCTCCCGCCGTGCTCGGCGATGAAGCGCTCGGCTGCCTCCGCCTTGGAGAAGGGCACCACCTCTTGCGCACCCATGCCGCCGCGTCGCGCGCTGCCGATGACATAGGTCGCGCTGTCGGCTTCGATCCAGATGCCGGGTTCCGGCTTGTCCCAGGTGGCGCGCGCCATATCGCTGACGTAGAGGGACACGATCGATTTGGGTTCGTCGGGCATCATGGTGAAGGCAATGGCATCGCGAACCGAAGTGAACCAGAGGGGTTGGTCCGATCCCTTCAGAAAGATCTGTGCCTTGGGGCCCAGGTGATCAACCACGATCATGTTGCAGTAGTAGCCGATAGCCTCACGGTTGGGTTCTTGCGGAGTGGGCTTGGCAAGGGACTCCTCCTCGTTGTCGCAGGCGACCAGCAAGAATGCGGTGAGGAAACCAACGAGAAGGATTTGTAGCTGTCGCATGATTATGGCTCCCTGTGCAGGAACTGAGCTTCACGCGGAGCACGCACCACGTTATATTCGTCATGTTCAAGTCGCATGATTATGGCTCCCTGTGCAGGAACTGAGCGGTTGCTGCGGCCAGTGCGGCCGAGGCCCACAAGACCAGCAAGGCCAGGGGCAGCAGGCGGTGCGGCAGCGCCTCGCTGCCTAAACCGGCGAGGCCGGCCGCGTCTTGCACATCGCCAACCCAGGTCATATTGAACAGGCGAAAGGAATCGATGGGATTGGCCAGCAGCAGCGCGGTGAAGAGGTCCGGTGAAATCGTCTGTTCGCTGTCGAGCACCAAGGTGCCGAGCAGCCCCAGATCGTAGAGCACGACCAGGAACAACCAGAGCACCAATGCTAGGCCTGCAGCCTTGCGCCGTTCCGCGACGGCGACGCTGATGCAGTAGCCGAAGGCGATGAAGACGCCACCGATGAGGATCGAGCTGACGCAAAGCGCTGCCAAAGCAGACCAGCCCACGCTGTCAGCGCCGCCCAGCAGACCAATCACCAGGCCGACGCCGCCGTAGCCGAGCAGGATCGCCATGGCCAGGATGGCGAGGTGGCCGGCGAACTTGCCGAGCACGATCTGCCAGCGGGTCACCGGATAGCTCAAGAGCAGCAGCAAGGTGCCCCGCTCGGCTTCGCCGACGATGGCGTCGTAAGACAACATCAGCGCGATCAGCGGCAGAAGATAGACCGATAGACTGGTTAGGCTGACGATGATAACGCTGAGCGCGCTGGCCTTGGCGCCACCGCCGGGTGCCGCACCCAGCAAGGCCAAGACCAGGGCCAGGCCGGCAAGCGTCAAGATCAGGGCGGCGATCCAGCGATTGCGCAGCCCGTCGCGCAATTCCTTGGCGGCGATCTGCCAAAGCGTCTTCATGGCCGCTCGTCCTCCGCCACGAAGTGCGCGTAGATCTCCTCCAGCTGAGGTGGCTGTATATCCAGATCCTGGATCACACCGTTGAGCTTGGCGACTCGGCGCACGATCGCCATCTTGTCAGCCGTATCGCAAATGAACTCCATGGTGCCCTCCTCGACCCGATCCAGGGTGAAGCTGCCGCCGACCGCCTCGGCAATGGCACCGACCTGGTCGGGAAAGACCTTCAGGCGTAGACGCACTGGCAAACGCGATGCCCGGCGCAGCTCGTCCAGTGACCCGAAGGCAACCAGCCGGCCGGCACGCAGGATCGCCACGATGTCGGCCCGGGCTTCGATTTCCGACAGCACGTGGGAAGATACGATTGCCGTCGCGCCCTTGGCGGTCATCGTCTCGATGGTCTGGTAGAAGTGTCGCCTGAGCGGTGGGTCCAGACCATTGGTCGGCTCGTCCAGGAAGAGTAGGCGCGGCAGCCCGAGCAAGGCCTGCCCAAGGCCGAGGCGCTGACGCATTCCCTTGGAATAGGTGTGCACGCGCGCTCGCGCGGCGTCGGCCAGGCCGACCTCTTCGAGCAGCCGGTCTGCGTGCGCGCGCTCGACGCCCTTGATATCGGCATAGAATCGCAGCAATTCGCGTCCGGTCATGGCGCCTTCGAAGGCGACGTTCTCGGGCAGGAAACCGACCGAGCGGCGGGCCTCGGCACCACCGCGCCCACGCGGGTCGTGCCCCAGCAGGCGAACCTCGCCGGCGCTTGCCGCGGTCAGGCCCAACAGCAGCTTCATCAAGGTGGTCTTGCCGGCGCCATTGTGGCCCAGCAAAGCCAGGAAGTGACCGCCGCCAACGGAGAGGCTGACGTCGGCCAGCACGGTCTTGGCGCCATAGCGCTTGGTCAGATCTCGGGTTTGAATCAGGTCTGTCATGCCTCTAGGATCCCGGCGGCCGCATGAGCGGAAAGCTGTCGGTTACGCCGCCGGGCCGCAGAGACGGAAAGGCCGATTGCGACCAGCGAACGGCCTGGGTGGCCGGGCTGTTCAGCAGCAGCAGGGCGAGCGGGTGGCGCCAGACCACCTGATCGACCAGATCGTTTGGATGATAGGGCGCGTCGGCGATACCGTTGCCGTCCAGATCGAAGGCGACATTGTCGCTCCAATAGTTGCCGGCTTCGCCTGTCGACCATTCGATGTCCCTGGTGCCGACATACTTCACCTGCGTTCGATTGCCGACAAAGGCGTTGCCGGTGAACTGGTTCCGCTCGGAGCCGGCGGTGAAGTGGATTCCGATATCGCAGGCTTCGAAGTGGTTGCCTTGGATGCTGTTTTTGTTGGCGTTGTAGATGAAGACGCATTTGTGCGGCCCGCTGCGATCCGGACTGCCGGTCACACGATTGCCGGCGATCTCGGCACCATTGGCATAGTTCAGCAGCAAGCCGTGATCGCGATCGCCCTCGGAAAGGTTGCCTCGAACCGTGAGGCCCCGCGAGTACATGATGGCGTAACCCACGTGATTGCCGATCGAGTGATTGTCGGTGACTTCGCTCAAGTTGGTGTACATGTAGTGGATGGCGAAACGCAGGTCGCGCATGCGGTTGCCACGGAAGGCATTCTTCTTGCTGGTTGTCACGAAGATCCCGTCCCGGCCATAGCGAATGTCGTTGCCTTCGACCTGGGCCCCGGGCGCGTTCCAGATCTGCACGCCGTTGCCGCGCTCGTTCATGCGCAGATCCCGGCGACCGCGGATCACATTGGCTTTGACCAAGGCGTCCTTTGCCCCCTTCAAGTAAACGCCGATCAGATTGTCGTCCAGGCGATTGCCCTCGATGCGGGCGCCGACCGCCCGCTTGGTCACGAAGATGCCGCTGTCTTCGCTCTCCAGCTTCAGGCCCGATCCGGTGATCGTCAGTCCGGAGACAAGGATCCCCGGTGCATCGAGAAGCAAGACATGCCCCTTGCCGGAGCCGACAAGGCGCGCGCCGGGTTCGCCGACTAGGCTCACAGGGATGTCGATGACGATCCCGCCGGCGTGATCGCCTGCCGCCAAGCGTAAGCGATCACCGGGCGCGGCGGCAGCAAGGGTATCTGCTAAGTTGCTGCCGCCCGGCTCCACCGGACGCTCGATCGTCGCCGCCTGGGCAGTCATCAGCATGACCGTCAGGCCGGCGACGATGAGCGCTTTCATCCGAGGCATCTTTGCTCGAGCCTGGATCAAACGGCTCTGGGTTCCACCAGCATGCGGCCGCGCATCTCCATGTGCAGGGCATGGCAGAACCACTGACAGTAGAACCAATGGACACCCGGTCGATCGGCGACGAAGGTGACCGAGGCGGTTGCCTGCGGACCGACCTCCATGGCGATGCCATAGTTCGCCATGGTCAGGCCGTGCGTCAGGTCGTCGATGTCGTCCATGTTGGTGACATAGAGGGTGACCTCGTCGCCCTGCTTGACCGTGAACTGCTCCAGGCTGAAGCTGGGTGCGACCGAGTACATATAGACGCGCACCTTGTTGCCGTCGCGGATCACGTCCTCGCCCCAGTCGAGATCGACACCGTCCTTCTCGGCCTGGATCCGAGCCTCCTCCCACATCGGGTCGTCGCGCTCCCAGATCTGCTTGGGGTTCACCAGCGAACGATGGACGATGATGCAGTCGTGCGGCTCTGCGAAGGTGGGACCGTCGTGGACGACCTTCATCCTCTTGCCGGTGATGTCGATCAGCTGCTCGTTCTCCGGCTTCAGCGGTCCCACGTTGATGAAGCGGTCTTTCGAGAACTTGTTGAGCGATACCAGCCACTTGCCGTCGGCATCCTTGGTCTCGCCCATCGAGGTGTGATTGTGGCCGGGCTGATATTGCACGTCGACCTTTTCGAGGATCGGATTGACGTCCTTACCGGTGTACTGTTCGATCGCTGCGGCCATGTTCCACTTGGCGACCTGGCTGTCCAGGAAGAGTGTAGTGAAGGCATTGCCCTGGCCGTCGAAGGCGGTGTGCAGGGGGCCAAGGCCCAGTTCCGGCTCGGCCACGATGCAGCCGCGCGGCTCGATCTTGCCGGCGAAGACATCGGGAACTTTGGTCACATCGATCACCGACACGGTCGGCGACAGCTTGCCATTGATCACCACGTGCTTGCCGTCCGGTGCGGTGTTGCAACCGTGCGGGCTGTTGGAGATCGGCACGTAGGCGGTCAGCTTGGAGCCCTTACGGCCATCCAGCACCGGCACGCCGCTGATCATCTGGGCCTCGCCCGCGGCGACGGCCGCTTCGATCGCCTTGATGTCGAAGATCACTGCCCAGTCCTGTTCGCTGGACGTCATCTCGGCTAAGGTCACTCCACCTTCGGAGTTGTAGCAGGTCGAGAAGGCATAAAGTCCCTGATAATCGGCGTCGCAGTTGTCCAGATTGCCGTCAACGATGACCTGCCAGGCGACCTCCATCTTGTCGCCGTCCAGCGCCGTGAAGATCGCATGGTACTTGCCGGGCTCGTTCAGGATCATGCCGTCGTTGGGGATCGGAATACGGTGCTCGCCATTGGCGAAGACATAGCCGGTCCGCGGGTACTTCTGCGGCCGCATGCCGTGGATGTCGGAGGCATTGGGGATTTCGACGATCTTGTCCGGCTTCATCACGTCACAGCGAATGCGCGCTACCCGCGTGTTGGCCTTGTCGTTGATGAAGAGATAGCGGCCGTCGTAGGTCCCGTCGGTAAAGGACATGTGCGGATGATGCGCGTCGCCGTTTTGCCAGACGCCCAAGCGCGACTCGCCGTGGTTTGCCAGATAGGCCTTGGTTTCCGGCAGCAGATTCTCAGTCAGGATCTTGCGGCTCTCGTTGGTCAGTCCCCAACCGGTCGCACTGCAGCGGTTGAAGACGGGGATGCGCATGAGCTCGCGCATGGAGGGCACGCCCAGGATGCGCACCTCGCCCGACTGCCCCGAACTCCAGAAGCCATAGTATTCATCGAGCTCGCCCGGTCCGACATTGGCCGCATTGGACTCGGCCGCAGCCGCCGGGCTGGAGGTGAGGGTGGCAAGACCGGCCGCGGCACCGCCACCGCTCAGTCCTGCCAGACTTGCAACCTTTGCAGTAGTGCCCAGGAGGCTGCGTCTGGAGACGGCCGGTCCAATATTCTTCAACTTTGGCATAACTCTCTCCCTTCTCTGGTTAACTGGTGGTCGTTCCCCTTTCGGGAAGAAAATCCGCGAGTTCCAAGGTTTCCTTGGATTTCTTCCTTGCGGTGGCGGGTATTGGCCCTGGCGAGGAGGCCTGACGGCGTTCGCGCTTCAGGCGGCGTTGGATCATGACCGGGCAGCGCCGGTCGTCGTGGTAGAGCGTCTGGCAGTGCAGGCAGGAATGGCACTCGTTGGGATTGATCTGCCCTTGCGGATGGATCGCGCCGACCATGCATTCGTTGCTGCAGCGCTGGCAGGGGTTGCCGCACTCCCGGTAGCGCTTCAACCAGTCGAACATCCTGAGCCGTCCGGGGATGGCGAGCGCTGCCCCCAGCGGGCAGAGATAGCGGCAGAAGAAGCGCTCGATGAAAAGGCCCGCGGTCAGCAGGGCCACGGCGAAGAGGACGAAGGGCCAGTGGCGCTGGAACTTGAGGATGATCGAGGTCTTGAAGGGCTCTATCTCGGCCAGCTGCTCGGCCAGTGCCAGCGAGTAGAAGGACACCCCGAAGAGAGCCAGAAAGATGATGTACTTGATCGACCATAGGCGTTCGTGCAGCCACCAGGGCACCTTGACCTGAGGTATCTTCAGCAGGCGGGCCAGCTTGTTGGTCAGTTCCTGAAGGGCGCCGAAGGGGCAAAGCCAGCCGCAGAAGGCGCCGCGTCCCCAGAACAGAATGGCCGTAGCCACTGAGCACCAGAGGATGAAGATCAGCGGATCCTTCAGGAAGAACCCCCATTGGAACCCGGAGATCAGAGCGTTCGAGAAGGTCAGAATGTTGACCACGGAAAGCTGGGCGTTGGCATAGAAGCCGCTGCCGAAGAGGGTGAAGATCAGAAAGCCGATGCGCAGGCGATCGGTCAGGCGGACATGCTTGGTGAGCCAGTCCTGGACGTAGAAAATCCCGGTCAAGAGGCCGAGTGCGACCAGCAGAACGACGATCTCGGGCACTTTCTGCTGCCAGAGGCGCTGCCACAGGGGGGTGGACTGGCCACTGTTTCCACGGCTCTCGGCCGGAGCGCTGTCTGTTATCGTCCCCTCGCTTAGCGCTCCCTCGGGCATCGTGGGGTCCGTTGCCGCCGGGGAGGCCTCAGCCACTTTGCTTAGGTAACGCTCGGGCGGTCGATAGCCGACATCGAAGGTCAGGAAGGACTTGGCTGTCGGCCCGGTCGCCCTTTGCACCAGCAAGTCAAGGCGCCAGCCTTGGGCCGGGTCGAAGGCATACTCCTGCGGGATTATGAAGAGGTCGACATCCTTGAACTTCGGCGCACCCACGGCTGCGACCTCGCCCAGTCGCTTGTGGTCGCGGTCGCGAAACCGCAGCGTCTCGTCGCCTTGGATCACCTGGAAACGATCGAAGATACCACCGCGCACATAGCCCGAGCCCTTGAAGGAGTAGAGCCCGTCGGCGGCCACCAAGATGGCCTGCTGGTTCGGCTTCAAGGTCTTCTGCAGGTTGGCGTACTCGGCTGCACCCAAGAGCGAGCGGCCGATCGAGGGAATCGTCACCAAGGCCACGTAGAGATCGATGAAGGCCGCATCGGGCTCGCCACTTTCCGGCCGCGCCGCGGCGGCCGCATCGCCAGACTCCTGATAGGCGGCATTGATGTCGGCGACACTCAGGAGAAGCCGGCGAACCGCACCTTCTCCCAACAGGGTTTGCCAGTCGACCAGCTCGTCAAACACTTGGTCCACTTCCCAAATGGGTCCTGTTCTGGTCTCTGCCTCGGGCGTCAGGCCGCCAAGGCCCAGCAGTCGTGCTACCTTGATGGATGCCCGGACGATCGAGTCATCGGCCACCATGATGGTGACGGTGGCGCCGCTGACGATATCGACATCGTGCTCGGCGCCACCGGAGGCGACAAAGGCCGGAACGTCGAAACCGATATAGTCGTCGAGCAATGCCGTGATCTTCTGCTCGGATATGCCGACCAAGACGATCGGCTCCTTGTGGTCGACCAACTTCAGGCCGGATATCCGGCCCTGCAGGTCAAGCGCGATCAGGATGTTGATCGGCTTGCCGGAATAGCCGGCGGCATTGACGAAGCTAGAGTTCAGAAAGCCGTAACCGATCGGCTGGCCGTCATGGAGGATCTCGATCACCGGCGGATCGCCCTGAAGCGGACCGAAGGCGTCGGCTCCCGGCGCAAGTTGTCCCGGTTCGACTCGCTTCAGAAAGCGCGTGAGCGGATTGCTCGCCGCGGCGGCGGCATTGCCGTAAGCCAGGGCGCATTCCGCAGCGATGATCAGAGCTACAAGGGTGGCGAGCGAGATCAGCCACTTCCTGCGCACTGCTCCCTGATTGACCATCTCTTGCATCGAATTCGCTTCCAACCTCCAGCGGTGGCACCGGCACTCAGGCTTTCTCAAGCCACTTCGCAGCGATCCCGATCCCTCTTCAATGTAGCAGATCAGATACCTTTTTCGGGCGTCTGTCTTTGATCTCGATCAAGCCGTTGGAGAATCGACGGACCGCATTCGCGGGGCCGCCTTGCAAGCGCATGACCGCGCAATCGGCCATTCCCATCCTCGCAATGGAGTTTCCGATTGCGTCTGTGCCGACGTATAGGCAAAATCTTTGCCGCGAACGGGTTTCACTTGGGCTATCCTGACTCTGATGCAGTGGGCCGGCCGCTAGGAGCCGAGAAGCTGAAGAATTTTGGGCGTATCAGATCCGAATTCTGAGCCCAACCATGCCCGGGGACCAGAGCTCCGGCCAACTCCGAAAGACGCACGCATGCTGGACGCAAGCCGCTACGATGTCCTGTTGGAACCGGTCGCCATCGGCCCCCTTGTCGCACGCAACCGTTATCAGGTGCCGCACTGCAATGGTATGGGCCACGTCAGGCCACAGGCCGAGGCCGTGATGCGTGCGATCAAGGCCGAAGGCGGATGGGCCGTGGTCTCCAATCAGGAGACGGAGATTCATCTCACGTCCGATCTCTCGCCCTATGCCGAGAACCGGCTTTGGAACGGACGCGACATTCCCGCCTTGCGGTTGATGACGGAAGCCGTGCATGAAAAGGGGGCACTGGCGGCGGTAGAACTGGTGCACAACGGATCGCAAGCGCAGAACCATTTCAGCCGTGCGCCTGTCTTGGCACCCTCAGACACGTCGATCGCGGCGGGATACCCGAAACAAGCGCGCGATGGATCGCGACGATATCCGTGATTTTTGCCGCTGGCATCGCCAGGCCGCCCTGCACGCCAAGGAGGCCGGATTCGACATCATCTATGTCTATGCCGGCCACGGAATGATCTTGCCGCAGCATTTCCTGCTGCCGCACTTGAACGAGCGAGGCGATGAATATGGTGGATCGCTCGAAAATCGGCTCCGCTTGACACGCGAGTTGCTCGAAGACACGCGCGATGCGGTGGGAGACGCCTGCGCCGTGGCCTTCCGCTTTGCCGTTGACGAGATGCTTGGCCGCGACGGTATGCAGGCAGCGGAGGAAGGACGCGTGGTGGTCGAGATGCTCCCGGAGCCGCCGGATCTTTGGGATGTGAATGTCTGCGATTGGCCCAATCACAGGATGGTTACCAAAACGACTACATCGCGTTCGTCAAACAAATCTCATCGCGCCCGGTGGTCGGGGTCGGACGGCTGACCTCGCCCGACATGATGGTTTCGCCAATTCGCAAGGGGATCGTCGACTTCATCGGAGCCGCGCGCCCTTCGATTGCCGATCCCTTTCTGCCCAAGAAAATCGAAGAGGGGCGAATCGAGCACATCCGGGAATGCATCGGCTGCAATATCTGCGTTTCCTCCGACGCGCTCGGAGGTCGTGTCCGGCGCGGGTCACCGATTATCGGTGCTATCAGCTTGGGCAACTGGCCAACGCTCAAGTCTTCCTGCAAAGCCAGTTGAGCGCCAAGGATGTTGCGGAATTGGCCATTCCCAACGTCTTCATCGCCACCGGCGCGCGTTGGCGAGAAGATGACCTGGGTCGCTCGACCCGCCGCTCTCCACCGAAAATCGATGCGCGTTCCAAAGTGATCACGCCTGACGATATCATGGACGGGCGGAAGCCTGAGACAGAGGAGGTCGTGATCTTCGACGACGACCAGGGACATATTGCGGGCGTTCTCGCCATGATGCTTGCCTATCAGGGCCATCGCGTGACCTTCGTCACGCCGGCAGGCCTAGTGTCTCCCTTCACCCTCCTCACACTGGAACAGGCGCGGGTTCAAGCCAGGCTGATCGAGCGCGGTGTTGATATCCACTGCAATCAGGCGCTGTTGGCTCTAGAGCCCGAGGTCATCCGCCTCGCCTGCGCCTATTCCGGGAAGGAATCCGAACTTCCGGCCGTGACGTCTCTGCTGGCGACCGAACGCGTCCGCATAACCCAGATCTACGACGCCTTGAAGGGCACTGGCCTGACCAACCTGAATCTCATCGGCGATGCGGCATCGCCGGGGCTGATCGCTGACGCGGTCTGGTCCGGCCATCTGGCCGCACGGGATTTCGAACGCCCGGACGAAGCCGTGGCTGCCGAATGGTTCAAGCGCGAGACAATTTCTCTGACCCCATGGAAGTGAGACCTCAATGACCGCAAACCCGAGGCGCGGCGGTGGCCGCGCAGCCAGACGTGCCGCCCGTGCCGCCAGCACCGGTATGAAGCCATCCGTGCCGGCCTGTCGGGCGGGCGCTACAGACCTCTGTCCGAAGCGGACATGCAGGCGATCCACCGTGCGCACTGACCATCCTCGATCGCACGGGGTTGGGCGATAGTATCGAAGATCTCAACGAACTCGTTCTGCCCAAGGGCGCGACACTCAGCGAATACGGCCGCCTGTGCTTTCCCCGTGTATTGGTCGAGGAGGTACTGACCAAGTCGGCCCGCGAGTTCTATGTCTATGAGAGGTAGCTCGGGAAAACTGGACAGGTGAGTTAAGTGGGGTTTTCGCGTGAGATCGGCCTGATAGCCGAGATCGAGGAGAGATCATGGCAAGACGCCCGCACCGGAACCACAGCCCAGCAGTTTGACGTACACCCCAACCAGATCACCCAGTGGCGCCGGCAGTTGTTGGGTGGCGCTGCCGGTGTGTTCGGCGACACCGTCAAGGCCGAGACGGTGCCGGCGGTGGATGTGAAGAGCCTTCATGCGAAGATTGGCGAGCTGACGTTAGAGAAGGATTTTTTGTCCGCAGCGCTCGGCAAGGCTGGTTTGTTGGCGCGCGCAAAGAGATGATCAAGCACGACGACAGACTGAGCATCAGCCGTCAGGCGCAGCTGCCCGGCCTCAGCCGAGGTAGCGTCTCCTATCTGCTGCGCCCGATCTCGCAGACCATCTCGCGCTCATGCGCTGGATCGACGCGTTGCATCTGGATGACCCCTTTGCCGGCAGCCGGATGTTGCAAGACCTGCTGAAGGCAGAAGGCTATGCGGTGGGGCGGCTGCGTGTTTCGACGCTGATGAAGAAGATGGACATCGCCTACCTGCCCATGGCACGGGGCTTGATCTATCTTGCTACTGTCCTGGACTGGTTCAGCCGCAAGGTTCTGGCTTGGCAGGTGTCGATCGCGCTTGAGGCAGAGTTCTGTATCGAGGCCCTGGAGGCGGCGCTGGCACGCCATGGCAGGCCAGAGATCCTCAATATCGACCAAGGCAGTCAATTCACGTCGCTGGATTTCGTTCAGGTCCCAAAGGACGCGGAGATCGCGATCTCCATGGACGGCGAAGGAGCCTGGAGGGACAAGGTTTTTGTGGAGCGCCTCTGGCGCAGGGTCACGTATGAGGAGATCGACCTGCACGCCGACGCCAAGGTGCCGGAGGCGCGCGCCTCGATTGGGCGCTACCTGGCCTTCTACAACAGCACGAGGCCACATGCGTCGCCTGGCGGGCAGCCGCCCGATCAGGCGTACATCAGCGCGCTGCAGCCAATCCCGGCAGCGGCTTAACCCAGACGGAAATCCACTTGGCGATCGCTCCAACCCTGTTCAAACAATCCGAGCCACCTCTGCCCCAAGCACCGCAACGCCCTAGGATTCTTACATAAAAACCTCGCGGCGGCCAAAGCCCGAAGTGCAGCGATGAAAAGTGCAGAATATACTTGGGAATTTCCCAGCCCTTCCCCAACCGCTCCTCAAGCCGTCCTCAAGCGGCATGCTGTTCCATCCCGGATGATCACGTAGACCCTCGCCGGCGGGCGCTGTTCGTGGCACGCTCCATCCTGGGCGAGGTTCGAGACGGAGGACGAGCATGCCGATCTCTCTTCACAAGCAGGCGACGCCGCCGCCGAAGGTACGGGCGGCGATCCAGGCGAGCGCCGAGCCGGCTTGGGTCCTGGCCGAGCGGTACGGGATCTCCGAACAGACCGTGTGGAAGTGGCGGAAGCAGGACAGCGTCCACGACCGGAGCCACACGCCGCACAAGCTGCAGACGACGCTGACACCAGCCCAGGAGGCTGTCGCCGTGTCTCTGCGCAGGACCCCTGCTGTTGCCCCTCGACGACCTGCTGGCCTTGGTCCGCGAGTTCCTGAATCCGGATGTCTCGCGCTCGGGGCTCGACCGCTGCCTGCGCCGGCATGGCATGTCCAAACTGCCAGGACCTGAATCCGAAGGCGGCGAAGCCCGCCCACAAGCCGTTCAAGGCCTACGAGCCCGGCTACTGCACATCGACGTGAAATACCTACCGCAGATGGCCGATGAGGAGAAGCGCCGCTCCCTTTTCGTCGCGATCGACCGCGCGACGAGATGGGCCTTCGTCCGCATCTACCCGGCCAAGACGGCGGCCAACGCACGCCGGTGCCGGCGCGACCTCCACCGGGCCGCGCCGATGCAGATCACCCGAGTTCTCACGGACAACGGCAAGGAGTTCACCGACCGGCTCTTCGGCCTCCGCCGCCGTCCGGCCACCGGGAACCACGAGTTCGACCGCCTCTGCACGGAGCTTGGCATCGAGCATCGCCTCGCTCCGCCGATGCGGCCCGAAACGAACGGCAGGGTGGAGCGGTTCAACGGTCGGATCGAGGACGTCCTGCAGAGCCACCGCTTCCGCTCCGGCGAGGATCTTGAGCGGACGCGCCTGCGCTACGTCCGTCTTTACAACGGCCAGATCCCGCAATCCGTGCTCAAGGGGCGCACGCCCATCGATGCGCTCAAGGACTGGTACCGCCAGAAGCCGGAGATCTTCAAAAAGAGACCGTACAATCACGCGGGATGTGACAGTTACCTCTTCTTCTACGCAACGGGGCGGTCCCAGGGCGGCATCAAAGGAGGAAAGGAACAAACAATGCCTATGGTCGTATTCACGTGATCGAAGGTGTTTTTACCTCGGATCAGAAGCAGGAGATGATCAAGGGGGTGACCGACACCATGGTTGGGATCGAGGGCGAGAGCCTGCGCGAAGTCACCTGGGTTCGCATTCGCGAGGTCAACAGCGGCGAATGGGGAATCGGCGGCAAGGTCCTCACTGCGGACGACGTCAAGGCCTTGCAGGCCAGCGCCGTCTAGCCTGAACTTCTCACCGTAGGGACGCACATGTTTTTCGCTGCCGTTTTTTCTTTGCTCGGATGTCTGACTTTTTCCGGGCATGGTGAAAGGTCCGGGGGTTTTGCCGGTTGGGTAGACTTGGCTTTTCTTCTGTTGTTTCAGCTCGGGGTTTGGGATCGGCGGCGTCAGCAAGCCGCCCTGGATAATCGCTCGTGAGCGATTGAGAACTCAGCCTGCCAGGGGTGCGCCGAGGCCATGGCGATCTTGATGCGCCGCACCGAGACCGTCGTCCGGGCGCCGAGCTTCAACAGCTTGAGGTGGATCGAACCCGCCGTGGCCTTGGCAAGCGCCGTGCCGGGAAGCGCGATGCGGCGCAGGCTGTCGACCAAGACGTAGGCGATCGAGGCGAACCAGAGCCGGAGTTGGTTGGCCCGCATCGCCGCCGCCGAGGTGCGTTCGGCGAAGAGGTCAAGCTGGCACTCCTCGATCCGGTTCTCCATCTCGCCCCGGGCGCAGTAGAGCCGTTCGTAGAGCCGCCTGGCGTCGACTGCATCGGGCCCGAGCGAGGTGACGACGAAGCGCGGATTGGCGCCCCTCGCCAGATGCTCTGCCTTGCCCACCACGCGGCGCGCCCGGCTCCAGCTCTTGCGCGTCGAAGAGCTGAAGTCGGCGAAGCGTCGCGCCGCCCGGCCCATCCTCGTGTGCGCCGCCGCCTCGCGCGCGAGCCGCTTCCGCAACCGGGCGTTCTGGGCCAGGCCGAACAGAAAGCCGCCACCGTTCGCCTCGCACCACGCCATCGTGTCTTCGCGCGCAAAGCCCGCGTCGGCGCGCGACAGGATCCCAACCCGGGGCCAGCGCTCGCGGATCTGTGCGACGATCCGCGCCACCTCCTCCAGAGCGCCTGCCGCGCCATCGATGTTGGCCGCCCGCAGCTTCGCCGCCAGCAGGTGGCGCCCACAGGTGATGTAGAGCGGAAGCTGGCAGTAGCTCTTGTAATAGCCGTGATGGAACCGGCCTTCTTGAGTGCCGTGTACCGGGTCGTCCGTGGCGTCGAGATCCAGAACGATCCGTGACGGCGCCGCCGCGTGGGCATCGAGATAGAGGTCGACGAACAGCCTCTCCATCGCCTCTCCGTCATGGCCGATCCGGTGGTAGCGGCCCGGCGCGCCGGACGGGGCGTGCTTCAACCGGCCCCGCGTGCTCTTGCCGGAAAGCACCGCGCAGTCCTTCTGCTTTGCCTCCAACCGGTCCGACAACAGGGCCAGGACCGGGGCGTGGCGCAGCTGGTCGTGGTCATTGAGATCCTCGTAGCCGAGCGCGATCCCACAGATCCGCTGGCTGACCGGGGTGGGAAGCTCATGCACCACAAGTTCCGGCGTCCGGCAATCGATGAAGCAGGGCGCGGCGCGATCGAACAGTTCGATCGCGCGGTCGCGATGGCGCAACAAAAGCGCGCCGGCATCCGTACTGATCGCGCCGCCCATCGAAGGCTTCAAACTCAAGCTGTTCCGGGATACACTCTGGTCGCATCGGGCCTCACTTCGAATTCTGTCAAGTCGTTATTGTAAAATAACTTTACAGAATTCAAAGGAACGATCCACTCCCTTGTATGAGAAATGCGGGCTAGACCGGATATTTTGGCCAAGGAGAAGCGGCCGGCTTCCCCAATCGGGAGACCAGCCGCTCTCTTTTGGCAGAGCAGTCGAAGGCGATCAGAGGCTTGGACGACGATCCCACCAGGGCTGCGCCGCCTCAAGCTGGGCCGCAAGCTGCAGCAAGAGGTCCTCGTGCCCGAAGCCGGCGCTCACCATCACCCCGATCGGCAGACCCTGGTCGCTCCAATGCAAGGGCAGCGACATGGAAGGTGCACCGCTCATGTTGAGCATGGGGGTGAAGGGAGACATGGCGGCAATGGATTGCTTGAAGGTCTCGATGTCGGCGCTGTTCATGTGCAGCGGTCCCAGCTTCGGCGGTGGCAGTGCCAAGGTAGGGCTCAGCAGCAGATCGTAGGTTTGATGGAAGCCAGCCATAGCGCGACCATGGCGATGAAAGACATTGATTGCCGCCGGATAGTCTTCGACCGACAGCGCTGCGGCCATCTCCACGCAGTCCCAGGAGACCCGCTCCACCTCCTCGGCGGTCACCGCCTTGCCGCGCTGGGCTCCATAGGCCTTTAGCCCCATGCTCAAGTTGCAGGCGGCGATTCGATAGATGGCTTCGCCCAGCTCTTCGCCGTCACCGGGCGGCATAGCTTCCTCGACCCGATGCCCTAGGCTCTCGAGGCGTTGAGCCGCTGCCTTCGCCGCCGCCAAGCAATCGGCATGCACCTCGACGCCGTTCAGGGGTTCCAGTTGGAGCGCGACCCGAAGCTGTCCGGGAGGCTGCCCTAACTCATCAAGGTAAGAGCCTACTTGCGGTGGCGCCCAATAGGGATCGCCCGCTTCCGCCCCTGCGGCCGCATCCAAGGCCGCCGCGGAATCGCGGACTGAGCGTGAGACCACATGACTGGTCGCCAGCCCGCCCCAGCCCTCGCCATAGTCCGGGCCGGCCGGAACCCTTGCCCGAGTAGGCTTCAGCCCGAAGAGACCGCAGCAAGAGGCCGGGATGCGAATCGAGCCGCCGCCGTCGCTGGCATGCGCCATCGGAAGGATGCCGGCGGCCACTGCCGCGGCTGCCCCGCCGGAGGAGCCACCGGAGATGCGCGAGAGATCCCAAGGGTTCTTGGTGTCGCCGGTCAGGCTGGTCTCGGTCGAGGTTGCAAAGCCGAACTCGGGCGAGGTGGTCTTCCCGAATATCACGAAGCCGGCCTCTTTGTAGCGCGCCACCAGGGTGCTGTCCTTGCCGGCACGAAAGTCCTTGAACAGCCGCGCGCCTTGGGTGGTGATCTCGCCGTCGAGCAGGGCGCCGAGGTCCTTCAGCAAGAAGGGCACGCCGCGAAAGGGGCCCTGCGGCAAGCCGGCTGTGATGGCCTCGTGGCCGTGATCGTAGAGCTTTTGGGAGAGCGCATTGACCGCTGGATCAAGAGTCTCTGCTCGCTCGATCGCGCGCTCCAAGAGGTCGTCAGGACTGGCATCGCCGGAGGCCACAAGCGCCGCCAACCCCAAAGCGTCACGCTTTTCGTAATCGTCAAGCGACAGCATCGCAGACTCCTTATCTCGCCAAGATGTATCTTCCAGACAGTGCAAACTTGGTGCCCAGCCCAATCATTGCTAGCTTGTCGCCCAGCACGCTCCATGCGCACTATCTCATTCTGCACTGCGAGAGCAACTCTAAGAGTTACAAGGGGGAAGCATGTCCTATCTGAAGAGAGGCGCGAGCGGACTCGCGATCGCCTGCGTCGTCCTCGGGCTCAGCCTGGGCGCCGTCAAGGCGGAAACCGCCATCACCTGGGGCAAACCGGGAGAAATCACCTATGGCGACGTGCATGTCGCCGGCACCTCGGCCTCGTGGGATGTCTTCCAACTGGTCTATGAGACACTCCTGACCACGGATGAGCACTTTGCCCTGCAGCCCGGCCTGGCCGAAAGCTGGGAGCAGCTGTCGCCGACCGAGTATGTCTTCACCCTGCGCGACAAGGCCGCCTTCTCCAATGGCCGCGCAGTCGTGCCGGCCGATGTGGTGGGAACCTTCGAGCGTATTCTCGATCTCGCGACCGCCTCCTACTGGGCCAAGCAGTTCGGCAATGTCGCCAAGGTCGAAGCCCTGGACGATCGCGGCGTCAAGGTGACCTTAGGGGAACCGCATACGGCCTTCCTGCCGGCTGTCGCGCACATCTCGGCCGCCATCATTCCGGCCGAGGAGTATCTCGCCGGCAGCTTCGACCCCATCACCCAGATGCTGGGCTCCGGTCCCTACATGGTCGCCGAGCACAAGCAGGACGAGAGCTGGACCTTCAAGGCCAATCCGCACTATTGGCGCGAGGGCTATCCCTTGGCCGACACGCTCTACGCTCCGATCATCCCCGACGAGGCAGCCCGGATCGCCGCCCTGCGCGACGGTCGCATCGACTTCAGCTTCTTCGGCAATCCCGACGTGGAACTGCTGCTGGCCCGCGACGACAACATCAAGGTGCTGCCGCAGGTGACCAGCAATTATTTCCGGGTCGACGTGAACGCCAAGAACCCGGATCGCCCATTCCACGACCAGCGCGTGCGCCAGGCCATGAACCTCTCCTTGGATCGCGAGGCCATCCGCGATCTGGTCTTCGCCGGCACCACCGAGGTCGACTATCCGGTGCCGCGCGCCTTCGGCCTGGAGGCCTGCCGCGACCTGCCGACCTATGCCGCGCCGCGCGACGAGCGCGTGCAGATGGCCCGCAACCTGCTGCAGGAGGCCGGCAATCCAGCCCCCAAGGTCAGCATCATCGCTGCCTCCTCGAACGAGCTCTACTCTCGCATCGCGCAGGTCATGCAGCAGTCGATGGCCGAGGCCGGATTCCTCGTGGAAATCGAGCAGATCCCGGTTGCCGAGTATCTCCAGCGGGTCTTCACCGATTCCGACTTCGATCTCTCGGTCTCCTGGCTAGCCGGCTACACTGATCCCAGCATGGTGATCTCCTGGTGGAACCCGAACTTCGCCGTCTGGAACCTGGCCTTCTTCGTCGACAACCTGGCGCTCGATGAGGCCTTGGCGCAGGTGAAGCGCATGCCGAACGGGCCTGATCGCGAAGCCAAGCTGGCCGAGGTCTGCGGCATGATCGACGCCGGCGCCAACCTCTTGGCTCTGGTCAACAAGATCGACTATGTCGCCTATCGCGACGATCTGATCGAGGTGCGCGTGGCAAAGAAGACCGGATCGTCCAACATGTTCCAGCACATCGACGAGTTCAAATCTCTGAAGAACTAGGCAGGCCCGGCAGGAGATACCGCCAGCGAGGCCAGGCATGCGTATCCTCAGCTTTCTCGGCACCAAGGCTTTCTTTGCCCTGCTGACCCTGTTCGGTGTCGCTTTGCTGGTCTTCATCGCCTTGCGTCTGGTTCCGGGCGGTTTCGCCGACGTGGTGCTGGGCCCCTTCGTGGCGCCGGAAGCGCGCGAGATCCTAAGTGCCAGGTTCGGCCTCGACGAACCTGTTTGGGTACAGTTCTTCAAGTGGCTCGCCGCCCTCTCGGAAGGCGACTTCGGGGTCTCGTTGGTCACCCAGCAGTCGGTCATCGCCGAATTGCTTCGACGCGCGCCGGTGACGGCGGAACTGGCATTCCTTTCGCTCGTCTTCGCCCTCTCGATCGGACTGACCTTGGGCATGGCGTCCGCAGCGGCAGCGGCCCGCGGCGGCGGTCGAGCCGGGCGCATCATCGGCGCACTGGGAGCCAGCGTGCCCGAGTTCGTGCTGGGCAGTCTCTTCATCTTCGTTTTTTCGGTCTGGTCGATGGGGCTTCGCGCCGGCGGCTACATCCCGCTTTCCGAAGATCCGGTCGGCAATCTTCTGGGCATGATCCTGCCGGCCGTGACCCTCGGCGTCTTCGGCATGGCGCTCATCCTGCGGACCACGCGTGATGCCGTGCTGACCGTCCTGACCGAAGGCCATGTCACCGCCGCTGTCGCCCGCGGCGACACACCAAGGGAGATTCTGCGCCACCACGTGTTGCGCAATGCCTCGGTCCTGGTGCTGACCGTCTCGGCCACTTACTTCGGCTACCTATTGGGCGGCGCGATCATCGTCGAGGTGCTCTTCTCGGTCCCCGGCGTCGGCTTCTACATCTATTCCGCCCTGCTGAACCGCGACTATGCCGTGGTCCAGGGCGGCGTGCTCTTCGTCGCCATCCTCTTCGTTCTGCTCAACATGCTGGTCGATTTCGCCTATGCCCTGATCGACCCGAGGATCGGCGCCAGCCGGACGCAAAGATGACTGCCGCAAGAGACCTCTTCTTGGTCCTTTGGCGGCGTGATCGGCTGGCCTCGATCGCACTTCTCATCCTTGCTCTGCTCTTGTTCCTGGGATTTTTCGGTCCCTGGCTGCCGCTCGGCGACCCGACCAGGCTCGCCGCCGGGCCGCGGCTTTCGCCACCCAGTTGGGACTTTCCCTTAGGCACCGACGAGTTGGGCCGTTCCTTCCTGCCACGCGTGGTCGAAGGCATTCGCTACACCTTCTTGCTGGCCAGCATGGCGGTCGCCATCACCGCCGTCCTGGGCACCCTTCTGGGCATGCTCGCAGCATATCTCGGTGGCCTCTTCGACCAGCTGGTCGCACGCTTCGCCGATCTGCTCTTCGCCTTTCCCGCACTACTGGCAGGCTTGCTGGTCGCTGCCGTCGCCGGCCCCGGAGCGCTCTCGGTCATCGCCGTTATCTCTGCCGCCACCCTGCCACTCTTCATCCGGGTCATTCGCTCGGCCAGCCTGGTCGTGGCCGAGCGCGGCTTCGTCACCGCCGCCGAGGTCGCCGGTGCCTCGACCTGGCGGATCGTCGGGCAGCACATCCTGCCCAACGTCCTCTCCGCGGCGATCGTGCAGCTCACCTATGCGCTCTCCATCGCCATGATCATCGAGAGTGCACTCTCCTTCCTGGGTTTGGGCGAGCAGCCGCCGCGCGCGTCGCTCGGCACCTTACTGCGCGTGAGCTCGGTCTATCTGACCATCGCGCCCTGGTTGGTCGGCTTCGCCGGGCTGGTGCTCAGCTTGGCCATCGTCTCGGTCAACCTGTTGGGCGATGGTCTGCGCGACGGCGTCGATCTCCTGAAGGGGCGGCCGCTGACATGACTGCGCTTTTGGAAGCCCGCGACCTGGACGTGATCTATCGGACCGCCGCCGGAGCGGTGCAGGCCCTGGACAGCCTCGATCTGATTGTGGCGCAGGGCGAGACCCTGGCTATCGTCGGCGAGAGCGGCTCCGGCAAGTCGACCTTGGGCCTGGCCGTCGGCCGCCTGCTGCCGCGCGAGGCCCAGCATGTCGGCGGCAACTTGTTACTGCAGAGCGAGCCCATTTTCGCAGCCGACGCCACCGCGATCCGGCGCATGCGCCGCGAGATGCTGGGCTTCGTCTTCCAAAACCCCATGTCGGCGCTGGACCCGACCATGCGGATCGGCCGGCAGGTGGCGCGTGCCTGCGGCGGCCGGGCCGCAGAGAGCCGTGTCCTCGCACTCCTGTCGCGTGCCGAGTTGGAGGAACCCGAGCAGCTGCTCCGTCGCTATCCGCACGAGATCTCCGGCGGCATGGCTCAGCGCGTGGTGATCGCCATGGCGATTGCTCGTGGTCCCGCCCTCTTAATCGCCGACGAGCCCACGGCATCCTTGGACGTCTCGATCCGAGCCAGGGTCATGGCCACGCTGCTGGCGCTGCAGCGCGATGCCGGGGCCAGCCTGATCGTCCTCACGCACGATCTGCACCTGGCTGCCCGCCACTGTCAGCGCCTCGCCGTCATGTATGCCGGTCGGGTCGTCGAGGTCGGCCCCAGCGCCGCGGTGCTCAGCCGCCCCGGGCATCCCTACACCAAGGGTCTCTTGGCCGCGGCAGCGGGAACCGAGGCGCCCGGCGAAAGTCTCGAGCCCATTCCCGGTCTACCGCCGCTGCTCCGCAAGCCGGCCACCGATTGCTCCTTCGCGCCGCGCTGTCCTTATGCCGAGCGCCGCTGCCTGGAACTGCGTCCCGGCGCCAGGATCTTGGGGCGCAAAGCGATCGCCTGCCACTTCGCCGAGCGCCTGCTGGCCGAGGGAGGAGCATGAGCGGACCCAAGATCAGCAGCGTGGTGGTCAGCATGCCGGTCATCGAGGTGGCAGGCCTGCGCCTGACCTATCGCGGCCGCGGTTGGGGCAGCGGCAAGGTCGAGGCGGTCCGCGGCGTCTATCTTTCGATCGCCGCCGGCGAGACCCTGGGACTGGTCGGCGAGAGCGGCTCCGGCAAGACCTCCTTGGGCAAGCTCTGCCTGGGTCTGGTGAAGCCCAGCGCCGGGGAGGTCGTCTTCCAGGGCGCCCCTCTACGCGATCGGCACAGCCTGAAGGGCAAGCGCGCAGTGGTGCTGCAGCACCCCGAATGGGCCTTGAATCCACGCATGCGCTGTGGCGCCTCCCTGGCCGAACCGCTGGAGATCCTGGGCCGCGGCGACCGCGCCGCGCGGGCCAAGGCCGTGGCCGCTATGTTGAGCACGGTGGGTCTGGACGAATCCTTCGCTGAGCGTTTGCCCGGCGCGCTTTCCGGCGGGCAACGCCAGCGGATCGCCATCGCCCGTGCGCTCATCACCGAGCCGGAACTTGTGGTCTTCGACGAAGCGGTCTCCGCACTCGACGTCTCGGTGCAGGCGCAAATCCTCAATCTCATCAAGAGGCTGCAAGCGGAACATGGCTTTGCCGCCCTCTTCATCTCGCACGACCTGGCGGCTACCCGCTATCTCTGCCACCGCATCGCGGTGATGCTGCGCGGCGAGATCGTCGAGGTTGCCCCCGCACGCGCCTTCTACGACCGCCCGGACCACCCCTATAGCCGCGAACTGCTGGCCGCCATTCGCTGAGGAAGGCTCAGTTTACAGATCGC
Source organism: Rhodospirillales bacterium (assembly GCA_965202755.1). Classification (GTDB taxonomy): domain Bacteria; phylum Pseudomonadota; class Alphaproteobacteria; order Kiloniellales; family JACOMY01; genus JACOMY01. Next base: position 73,807 of record CBDBCL010000012.1, read on the forward strand.
ATGTGTTCATGTTATGTTTCTTTCTAGATCAGAGGGATAAATTGGTGATGGATCACAAGCAGTTTCAGGAATGGCTCTCAGGGATAGAGCAACTCAGCGCGGCGCAGCGGCAGGAAGCCGAAGCTGTGTTCGCAGGGGGTCCGCAAGCTTCAGCTTCACTGGCGGCTCTTGAAACGAGCGTGGATGAAGATCGCCGTTGCCCGCATTGCGGCACACCCGGAGCGATATCGCGTGGCAAGGCGCGGGGCCTGCGGCAATATCGGTGCAAGGGATGCAAGAAGACATTTGATGCTGCGACGGGCACAGCCTTGGCGGGTCTTCATCGCAAAGACAAGTGGCTTGCCTTTGGACCCTGTCTTGCGGATGGGTTGACGCTTCGCGCGTCGGCCGAGCGATGCAGGTTTGCCGTCAATACCGCATTCCGCTGGCGGCACCGGTTTCTCGCCGCAGAAACCGGGGACGCTCACAAGCTCACGGGCAGTGTCGAGGCCGACGAACCCCATGTTCTGGAGAGCCGCAAAGGCGAGCGGCACCTGAAACGCAAGGCGCGTCGCCGCGGTGGCAAGGCCGGAAAGCGCGGCCTGTCAGATGAGCAGGGGCCGGTGCTGCTTGCCGCTGACCGCAGCGGTATGACCGTCAGCGCAGTGCTTCCGGCGGTCAATGCCGATACCCTGCGCACGGTCATTGAGCCGGTCATGGATGAGCATATCGTGCTGGTGAGCGATGGTCACCGCGCCTATCCGCCCTGCGCTGCCGCTCTGGGCGTTCGCCACGAAGCGCTTGATCTGTCCAGGGGAGAACGCGTGCGCGCTGCCTTTCATATTCAGACGGTGAACAACCCACACAGCCGCTTGAAGAACTTCCTGCGACGCTTTCGGGGGATCGCAACACACTATCTCGCCAACGATCTGCGATGGTTTCAACGCAGTCGTCTCGAAAACGCATCCCCACGCACATGCCTCGCCGCTGTCATCGACAGGTCATGCATACGATTTGTAAACTGAGCCCTTAGGAAAGACCATGTATCGCCTGTTCCTTGTCACGCTCTTGCTGGTCCTTTGGGGGCCGGCGTCGGCCGTCGTGCAAGCTGAAGACCCGAAGGAATTGGAACGCACCTGGCTGGCCGCCTGGGTCTTCCTGCCCGAGGTGAGCACTGAGGGCTACCGCCAGGTCACCACAGCCGAGCTGCCAAGTCTTCTGGAAGCGCGCGAGACAGCGCTGCCGGCCATTGTCTTTGCGCACAGCTGCAGCGGTCACTTCTACGCTTCGAACGTCACCGGCGCCTTTCTGGCCAAAGCCGGCTTTCTGGTGGTGATGCCCGACAGTTTCGCCCGAGAGAACAAGCCGACCTCCTGCATTCCGGCCAAACACCTGGGTGGGCTGCATCGCGCCGTGCTCGGCTGGCGACAGGCCGAGATGGCCTATGCCATTGCCCGCCTGCAGCAGTTGCCGGAGATACGGAAGGATGCAATCTTTCTGATGGGCTTCAGCGAAGGCGGCATTACCACAGCGACCTTCACCGGCCCACCTCTGGCCGGCCGCATCGTCGAGGGCTGGACCTGCCATGCCGGCTGGGGTGAGTACCGGGGCTTGCGCGGTCCCAAGGACGAGCCGCTGCTCACTCTGGTCGCCGCTCAAGACCCCTGGTTCCGGCTGCCGGTGCTGCAAGGCGACTGTGGTGCCTTCATGGCCGATCGGGTGCAGAGCCGCTCGCTGGTCGTCGCCGAGCCGCCGGCCATGGCGAAAGCCCATTGGCTGACCAAGGACAAGGCCATCCAGGCCGAAGTCCTCGCCTTTCTAAAGCGCCATCTGCCGGAGTAGTGCAGATGCTGACAGAGCGGCCTCCTCCCTTGTGGTGTTGCCCCCGTTTAAGCGGACAGCTCGGCTAGGTATTGAGATCTTCAGAACGCGCTTGGAGACGCCATCCTGCTCCCTGAGTGAGGGATGGTTCTCGTTGTAATCCTCGAACCACCCGGCGATCTGGCCGAGAGCGTTGGCAGCACTCGGCAAGGGTGTCACGCGGACATCGTTGCGCTTGAAGGTCCGGACGAAGGACTCCGAGACGCCGTCGCTCTGCGGGCCGGCGACCGGCGTGAAGCAGGGCAGCAGGCCCAGCTGGGTAGGCAAAGCGGCGTGTTTCCAGAGCCGTGTAGGGTGAGCCATTGTCGGCCAGGAACTCGATCCTCTGCGGCGCCTGAAGGCCGCCAAACCGGCCCTCGACGGCTTCGAGCAGCATGTCGCGCACGTCCGAGCCCGAAATCCCAGCCCCAGTCAGCGCCTTCCAGGTGACGATTTCACGGTCATGGGCGTCGATGACGAAGGTTGCCTGGACCCCCCGCCGTTCCGGCAGGTGAACTCCGGGCCATCCGAACACCGGCGCAAGTCGGAGCGCATGACCACGACCTTACCGTTGCGACAACGTCCCGGCCGCGTGCCGGAGTGCTTCTCCAACAGCAGGTCATGGTGCTTCATGATCCGATAGAGGCGCTTGTGATTGAAGGGCGTTTCGCCCCGGGCGGACCGATCGTGGTTCAGTAGTGCGGTGATACGCCGGTAGCCGGAGCTCGGTCGGGCATCGACTAGCGGCCGCAACGGCGCCAAGACCGCCGCGTCTTGCGCTTTGCTATAGCGCCGACGCGGCTTAATGCCGGATGCAAGCCGCTGCACCAGGTTCGAGCGCGATACCGATAGGCTGTCGGCAACCGCCTTCACCGGGAAGGATCCTTCAGCAGCGACGAGGACAGCAAGGTCTGTTTTTGACTGCGACTTGGCCAGAGCCTCCTGCAAGATCTCCACCTCAAGCGCCTTGCGACCAGGATGGCGCTCAAGCGCGCGCACCCGCTCCTCCAGGCGGCGAACCTCGCCATTGCCCGTCACTCCATCGTCAGCCTGCACCTGTAGCGCCCTAGCGCCTCCCTCGCTCATCGGAAACCGCCAACGATACAACAAGTGCGGCGCAACGCCATAGCGCCGTGCGGTCGACGACACGCTTTCTCCCGGCGGCAGGCTTTCTTCAACACTCCGCAGCTTCCGATCTGCCGACCGGCGACGCCGACGAGCAACACCGGCAATCACCTCGACACGCTGAAATCTCTCTTCCGACATAAGCCTATCCTTGAGGATATCTTCAAGCCTCCAGGGCTACGACGGGCGTCCGTTCCAATTGGCGGCCAGTCCAATACGCTCCTCACTCGTTTGGCATAAGAAACCCCGCCATGGGGTAAAAGGGCGGAGCTTCAAGCGTTATACCAGCGGCAAGAAAGGTTGACTTGGGTGATTCTCGACGCGGGTGGAGATGTGATTCAAGGCATGCGAAGGAGGCTCGTCATGCCATCGAGTGTTGAGCTTGGCGACGATTACGATGCAGCCAGCCTTCGGGGACTGGCCAAGCGCTGTGAGGATCCGAGGCGGACCCGCCGTCTTCTGGCCCTGGCGGCCGTCTACGACGCGATGAGCCGGGCTGAAGCGGCGAAGATCGGCGGAATGGATCGCCAGACGCTGCGGGATTGGGTGCACCGCTTCAATGCCAAAGGGCCGGATGGCCTGACGAACCGCCCAGGCGCCGGGCGTCCGCGTCGTTTGTCGGCGGAGCAGAGGAGCGAGCTGGCGGCGATCGTCGAGGCAGGCCCCGATCCGGCAGTCGCCGGCGTCGTACGCTGGCGACGGGTCGACTTGAAGCGGGTCATCGAAGAGCGTTTCAAGGTCATCTATAGTGAGCGTAGCGTCTCCGCGCTGCTCCGGGTTCTCTCTTTTTCCTTTATCGGCGGACGCCCGCAGCATCCGGCCCAGGATCGACCTGTCCTGGAGGCATTCACAAAAACTTCTCGCGCACACTCGCAGCGCACAGAGGCCATCTGCCCAAGACGATGCCGATCGAGATCTGCTTCCAAGATGAAGCCAGGCTGGGACAGAAAAACGGCCGCACGCGCATCTGGGCCAGGACCGGCGCCCGCCCACGCCTGCCGGCCGACCGGGGCTACGAGAATGCCTGTCTCTTTGGAGCCATCTGCCCGCGTCGCGGCACCGCTGCCGCTCTCATACTGCCGAAGGCCAACATCGAGGCCATGCAGATGCACCTCGAGGAGATCGGTCGCAACGTCGCCAACCTCAAGGGCCAAGGGCGCTCACGCCGGCGTCCTTATGGATCGGGTCGGATGGCACAGCACCGACAAACTCAAGCGTCCAAAGAACATCGCCATCATGCTGTTGCCCTCTCGATCGCCAGAGCTCAACCCGGTCGAGAACATCTGGCAGGACCTCCGACAAGACTGGCTCTCCAACCCCGTCTTCGATACCTATGAGGACATCATCGACGCGGGATGCGAGGCTTGCAACAAGCTCTTGGCTCAACCCCAAACCATAACCTCCATCGGCTCCAGAAAGTGGGCACTCAGAGGTGGCTCGGGAAAACTGGACAGGTGAGTTAAGTGTCGTTTTCGCGTGAGATCGGCATGATAGCCGAGAGCGAAGAGAGATCATGGCAAGACGCCCACGCCGGAACCACAATCCAGCATCAAGGCGAAAGTGGCCTTGGCAGCCATCCAGGGCGAGAGGACGCTGGCCGAGTGAGCCCAGCAGTTTGACGTACACCCCCAACCAGATCATCCAGTGGCGCCGGCAGTTGTTGGATGGCACTGCCGGTTTGTTCGGCGACACCGTCAAGGCCGAGCCAAGGCCGAGACGTTGCCGGCGGTGTATGTGAAGGCCCTTCATGCGAAGATTGGCGAACTGACGTTGGAGAAGGATTTTTGTCCGCAGCGCTCGGCAAGGCCGGTCTGTTGGCGCGCGCAAAGCGATGATCAAGCACGACGACAGACTGAGCATCAGCCGTCAGGCGCAGCTGCTCGGCCTCAGCCGAGGTAGCGTCTCCTATCTGCTGCGCCCGACCTCGCAGACCGATCTCGCGCTCATGCGCCGGATCGACGCGTTGCATCTGGATGACCCCTTTGCCGGCAGCCGGATGTTGCAAGGCCTGCCGAAGGCAGAAAGCTATGAGGTGGGGCGGCGGCGTGTTTCGACGCTGATGCAGAAGATGGGGATCGAGGCGCTCTATCGCCGCCCGAAGACCTCGACGCCGGCGCCGGGACACAAGATCTATCCCTCCCTACTGCGCGGCCTCGCGGTCAGGCGCCCTGACCGGGTCTGGGCGATGGACATCGCCTACCTGCCCATGGCACGGGGCTTGGTCTACCTTGCTGCTGTCCTGGACTGGTTCAGCCGCAAGGTTCTGGCTTGGCAGTTGTCGATCACGCTTGAGGCAGAGTTCTGTATCGAGGCCTTGGAGGAGGCGCTGGCACGCCATGGCAGGCCAGAGATCCTCAATACCGACCAGGGCAGTCAATTCACGTCGCTGGACTGCGTTCAGGTCCCAAAGGACGCGGAGAGCGCGATCTCCATGGACGGTAAAGGAGCCTGGAGGGACAAGGTTTTTGTGGAGCGCCTCTGGCGCAGGGTCAAGTATGAGGAGATCGACCTGCACGCCGACGCCAACCTGCCGGAGGCGCGCGCCTCGATTGGGCGCTACCTGGTCTTCTACAACAGCACGAGGCCACATTCGTCGCCTGGCGGGCAGACGCCCGATCAGGCGTAGATCAGCGCGCTGCAGCCAATCCCGGCAGCGGCTTAACCCAGACGGAAATCCACTTAGCCGTGGCTCCAACCCTGTTCAAACAATCCGAGCCACCTCTGCCTACCTCGCTGCCACGGCCGCAATATGCCCAGCAAACTCCGTCACAAAGCTTTTGAGCGAAGTCAGATCACTCAGATGCCGGAACTTACCGTCGTCTGCGGCCTCACGTGGTGACGCCAAGAAGGTTGCGCTCGAATAAAGCCCTTCCTGGACGAGGCGCTTGCAAAGCAGGTCATAACGTTGCGCGTAGGACGCGCCCTTGAAGGCAGGATCGACGGGGAAATGGGGCTCCTTGTCCCTCACTGGAGAATTGGACTTATGGCAATCCTCGAGGAGCATGATCCAGCCAAGAAACGGACGCGGCGCATCCTCCCCAAACGCCCCTTCGCGGTAGGCGGTCCAAAGGTCGTGCGCGGTGCCGATAGCCTCTTCGGAACGGTTGTTGAAGTTGTTCCCGAAAGACGGTCCTACCTGGGATTTGAACTCGAGCGCGGCTACAAGCTCACCGCAATACATCACGAGCATATCCCAAAGCTTTGTCGGCCGGAAGAAGCCTGGCAGGGTCAAAACCCGCTGCTGCACGCAAATGTCGGCCAGGGCGAGCCCGTTGGCCTCGATCAATGACTGAACGATGGCAAGAAACCCATCCATGTTCTTGCCAGCCGTCACCGCCCCACGCGAGCCTGCATCCTGATTGCCAGTTTCGATCTGCTTAGCAAGCGCGGCTTCACGGTTGCCCCAGAAGAGCTTCACGGCCTCACGGGCCTGAGTTTCGTAGTCGGCTAGATCGAGGATCATTGCGCACGCTCCCTTCGATCAAGGTCATTTCCTCGGCGGTAATCCCGTATAGGCTGGCCACGATCTCGTTGAGCTCGCGCCGGTCATTGGTCTCGGCGTACCGCTTCAAACGCTCGCGCATCGCCTCACTCACGCTTTCCCAAAGGGGAAGCCTGATCCGGCGAAGATATTGTGCCTGGAAACGCAAATATCCGCCGCGCATCTTGGTCGAATACAACGACACGAAAAGGCGAGCGATGCCGGATCGCATCACTGCTTGCAGCGCGTGCACATCCCATTCATCGGACGTGATGAAATATAGATTGTGGTGCGGATAGAGCTTCCCTCCCTCGTACACGATGGATGCATCGCCTTTGATATCGGGGATCAGAAGCTTTTCGCGGCGCGCTAGCTCGGGATAGATGCGGTCAATCGTGCGATACCAGTTTTGCGGAGCCTTGGTAGCAACGTGCCGTCTTGCGATCTGCTCGTACCGCTCGTCCAGGTATTGCTTGAGCTTCGGAAATTCCTCGAGGCTGACAAGCTTGCCGTCATCACCGAATGGGTTGATCACCCCCTTGCCCCGCCACTGAACATTCCCCTCGAGGATGTCCTTCGTCATAACGAGCGGAAGTTTTCGGGACAGCTCGACATCGAGCTCTTCAATATCCCCGATGAACGCTTTGTCCGCACCAGTTGCTACACCGATGCCGACCTTGCATCCCCCTTCTTCGAGTGTGGGAAACTTTGCCTCGAGGCGGCGCACCAGGGCGAGCGCATCGAAATCTTCGAGAATCCAGGGCTCTCCACCTGACGCGATGTTGTCGATCTCTCGGACTGCGCTCGAGGTTCTCAGCTTAGGCAACGTGAGCTCGCGCGCGAGTTCGTCCAAGGTGTTCTTATCAATATCGGGGCGGGCAAACACACGCGTAACGTTGCCGCTCTGACCAAGCGTACGGCGTTCGATCATAATGATAGCTGGATAGGCGCTTACCTCTGAATGAAAGGCATCCGTGCCGACCATGTCGATGTAGGTGGCGAGGTGATATGTCCTACTGACGCGCTCGCGGAGCTTCTTGCCGTAGCGGTTCTTCATCCACCGATCAGCGCATATGAAACTAAGCTTGCCCCTTGCTGCCAAGAGGCGAAGGGACTGCTCGATAAAGGGCACGTAAATATCGGCGCGGTCGTAGATCGTGCTGTAGCGCTGCCGGTATTCACCCATGAGCACATCAGGAATGACTTCCTGGCGCACATAGGGTGGGTTGCCAACCGCGTGTGTGAAATCCTGATCAAAGTCACACAGAAGGAAATCACCTTGCATAAGCCAGGTATCGAGAAGGACGTCGGTGTCCTCATCGGGAACACCCTGCTCGATCATGAGGGCGCGCATCGTTTGCCGATTGCCCTGAAAAGTCTCTCGGTGAAGCTCAACGCCTCGGATCGCAGGAGCAAGCCGTTCAAAGGTAAGTCCGTTCGGCTCACGCTGTGCGGCTGCCAGAAGCCGCTCGACCGCCGGAAGAATGAAATCACCGTCGCCAAAAGATGGCTCGAGGAGGCGGAAGTTCGCAAGAGGTTGATCGGTCGTGTATCCGATCAGGTCAAGAATGAAGTCTACGACCTCACGCTTCGTGTAGATGGCTCCACGCCGCTCAATGCCGCTTTCACTGGCCAGCCGTTCAACGGCCTCTGTGATTGGACAGAGGCCCTGAAAGGATGGTTGAACGGATAATGAGTGCGCCATAGTAGCCTTTGGAGAATCGCACATTGAGGGAACATCCCGCGTCTTCTTAGCATAGGTTGTGCGCTGTTGCCCTACCATAGAGAAATATAGGGAAAGCTATTATACGCGCAAAGCTAATATGTTCCAGTTGAGCGAAGCAGAAAGGTGACACCTGCGCTATCGGATAGCGGCAAAGGGGTGTGATTTAGGGCTGGGTTGTGATGAGCGCGCGCTGAATCGCATCGAGGTTTTAAGCCAAGGCGTCGCGGGGCGAATGACGGCAGGCGGTGCTGCATTGGTGTTGGGGCTGAGTCGCCGGCAGGTTCACAGGCTGCTCAAGCGATTTCGTGAGGATGGCGTGGCGGCGATCCGTCATGAGGCCCGCGGCAAGCCACCGAACAACAAGATCCATGCCGCCGAGCGCGACTATGCCCTGACGTTGGTTCGGGAGAACTATGCCGACTTCGGTCCGACCTTGGCAGCCGAGACGCTCGCGGAGCGCCACGGTGTCAGGGTCTCGCGAGAGAGCTTGCGACAGTGGATGTCGGAAGCCGGGATCTGGCTGTCATGCAAGCAGCGACGAAGCTTTCATCGGCCCTGCCGGCACCGGGAATGCCTTGATGAATGTGTGCAGATCGACGGCAGCGAGCACCGCTGGTTCGAGGATCGTGGCCCCTCTTGTAGCTTGCTCATCTTCATCGATGACGCCAGCGGCAGCCTGATGGCGCTACGTTTCGTACCCACGCAGAGCACCTTCGCCGATTTCGAAGTGCTGGAGGGATATCTGCAGGATCATGGCCGCCCTGTCGCATTTTACTCCGACAAGCACTCGGTTTTCCGTGTCGCCAAGCAAGAAGCCAAGGCCGTGGCCGGCATGACTCGGTTCGGCCGCGCTCTGGGCGCGCTGAACATCGAGACCCTCTGTGCCAACTCCAGCCAAGCCAAGGGCCGGGTGGAACGCGCGAACGAACCCTGCAGGACCGCCTAGTAAAGGAACCGAGGCTGGCCGGGATCGGTGACATCGAGGTCGCCAATGCCTGCCTGCCGGGCTTCATGGCGCGCTTCAATGCAAAGTTCGCCAAGCGTCCCGCTCGACCCGATAACCTGCATCGCGCTCTCAACATCGAGCCATGCAGGCTTTCGGACATCTTGTGCTGGCGCGAGCAGCGCTATGTCGGCAAGCAGCTATCCTTCTCCTACGAACGCAAGTGGATCGTCCCAGAGCAGAACGATACAACCCGTGCGCTCGTCGGCAAGTATGTCGATACCCAGGTCTTCGCGGATGGTCGGCTCCAGGTGCGTTGGAGAGGTCTTTCGCTGCCCTACAGCGTGTTCGATAAGGATCGGTGCGTCAGTCACCCCGTGGTCGTCGAGAACGAGCACCTGAGCGCCGTTCTGTCCCCTGTCCGCGAACAGCCAGGAGAGCCTGCCGGCAAAGCCGAAGGTACGGACCGACAGCGAGAAGATGGGCTATCGGGCGATTAGCCGAAAACAACGCAACCGGCCCGCAGCTCAAGAAACGAACCCAAAAGACCGGACAGGCGAGCAAGCGGCTCGCCCGACCCGACAGGGCTGCGATCTGTTGAGGGTCTCCGCCCTGTCAGGCCGGGCTCCCATAAGCGCCAGTGTGACCTTTCTGCTTTGCCCAGACAGCGACATTTCTACCCTGTTGCAACAGCCACCTTTCAGGCTGAGTTGGCGCCATCCCAAACAATCTGATGGAGATGCCGGGCGGCTTGAGTGGCCAGGGACTTGCCAAAAGTAGAAGGCCGTCGCCATCAGGAATAAGACTAGGACGCCCAGCACGTCGTTGCTGGTGGTGATGAAGACGTCGGTCGCCATCGCCGGGTCGATGCCGGTCTTGTCCAGGATCAAAGGCACCGAGGCGCCGACCACGGCGGCGATCGTGGTGACGCAGATGAGCGAAAAGAGGACCGAAAGCGCTAGGCGGTGCGGTCTCTCGATCGGAAACACCAAAGATGCGCCGAACACCAAGGCGCCGACTATGAGACCGGCGATACTGCCGTTGATCAAGGCGCCCAGCACCTCCTTCAACAGACGCCAGGCCGTGTCGCCCTGCCAGATGGTGTCGCTGGGCAGGGCCAGAAACTTGCGGCTCATGATGCGCCCGGTGGTGTCCGGCTCGTAGTCGCGGTAGGAGCATACCGTTTCGGCGTCGCGCAGGCGCTCCAGCGCCTCGACCACCTCCTCGGCCGGCAGCTTGTCGAACATCCGCACCAAGCGCTCGACCGTTCCCTCCTCGAAGAGGGCGTCGCATACCTCCGGGCGAAGCCTGCCACCACCTTCAGCGAGGGGCCTTCCGGAAGCCACATGTAGAGCTTGCGCGCATGTTTCAGCCTAAGCGAGGTGATGAGATCCAAGAGGTCGAGCGGATCCCAGCGTTTGATCGCCGCCAGCAGCGCCTTGCGTCGGTCCTCCTTGATCATGCTGCGCATGCGATCCAAGGTATCGGCACGTGCGGCTTCCGCCGTTTCGTCCTCGCCGCGTGCCCAGACTAGGCTCTCACTCTTCGCCGCTGCCATGCCTCAAACCCCGCTTGCTTCATGCGACGCAGGCGAGATTGCACCATCCGGCGGCTTCTGTCCTACCTCCGGAATGTTACAGCGAGAGCGCCTTTGGCGCGCAAGACCGATTCAAGCTTCTTGCTGTCCGTTGTCCAAGCTGCCGGCCTCGCTTTCGCGTTCGGCCTGAACGATGCGGGCTTCGTCGAACTTTCGCCCGGCCGAGAAGTAGTTGTAGACGGTGGGGATCACATAGAGCGTGAAGAAGGTGCCGACCGCCATGCCGCCGACGATGACCCAGCCGATCTGTTGCCGACTCTCGGCCCCGGCACCGCTCGCCAAGGCCAAGGGCAGCGCGCCGAAGATCAGCGAGAGTGCGGTCATCAGCACCGAACGCAGGTGCAGCACGGCCGCTTCCAGGGTGGCAGGGCGTACCTCCAGACCCTTCTGCTGGCGCAGCTTGTTGACGAACTCCACCACCAGGATTCCATTCTTGGCGATCAGGCCGATCTGGCTGTAAATGTTCAAGGTGCCGCCGGTGATGTTGAGCGCCAGGAGGGCGCCGACCATGGCCAAGGGCACGGTCACCATGATGATGACCGGATCGACCCGGCTCTCGAACTGGGCGGCCAGCACCAGAAAGACGAAGAGCACGGCCAGGCCGAAGGCCAGGACCAGGCTGTCGGAGGATTCGAAGAAATCTCGCGCAGCACCGCCGTAGTCGACTTGGACGCTGTCGCCGCCGACCTCCTGGATCAGGCGTTTGGCCTCCGACAATGCCGGTCTCTGGGCGAAACCCTCGGCCAGGTTGGCCTTGATCTTGGCCGAGCGCGGCTTGTTGAAGTGATTCAGCTCGCGCGGCACCACGGTCTCGGAGACCTTGATCAGGTTGGAGATCTGGATCATCTGGCCGTCCTGGCCGCGCAGGTAAATGCGGGTGAGATCGTCGGGATTGCGCCGGTCGATGCCGGCCAGCTGCACCACTACGTCGTAATGCTCGCCGTCGCGTTCGAAACGGGTCTCTTCGCGCCCGCCCAGGAGGGCCTCCAAGGTGCGGCCGATGGTGGCGACATCGATCCCCATGTCGGCCAGCTTCTCGCGGTTCACCTCGACCTCGAGTTCCGGTTTGTTCAGCTTGAGTTCGACATCGACATTGGTGAAGGCGCCGTGCTTCCATTGCCTGCACTGCGGCATCGACGGTCTGCTCCAGCTGCTCGTAGCTGCCGGTGGTCTGCACGATGACCTCGATCGGCCGCTTGCGGCTGGAGCGGCCGAGCGACTGCGGGTTGACCGGAAAGGCGCGGATGCCGTCGATGCCGGAGATCTGGCCGCGGATCGAGTCGGCTATCTCCGCCGTCTTGCGGTCGCGATCCTTCCAGTCATCCAGCGCGATGAAGGAGATGCCGCGCGAGACTGTAGGCGAGCCGACCACCATGAAGTAGCGGATGGCATCCGGGATATTTTCAATCTCCTCCATCTCGCGGGCATAGCCGTCCATGAAGTCGACGGTGGCGCCCTCGGGGCCGGAGAGGATGCCGACGAAGTAGCCGCGATCCTCGCGCGAAGTGAGCGCGGCATTGAGGTTCTGATAGAGCGCGACGCTGGCGACCCCGACCCCGGCGCAGAACAGCAACACCAGCGGCCTGACCGAGAGCGCGAAGGCGAGACTGGCGCGATAGGTCATCTCCATCCGGTAGAAGAAGCGCTTGATCTGGTTGACGGCGACGTTGCGGCTGGGCTGGTGCTTCAGCAGGCGCGAGCACATCATCGGCGAGAGTGTCAGCGCGATGAAGCCGGAGATGATGACCGCGGCCGAGAGGGTCAGCGCGAACTCGGTAATGAGCCTGCCGGTTCGCCCCTCGGTGAAGCCGACCGCTACGAAGACCGCAGTGATGGTGACCGAGATGATGGCGAAGGCGATTTCGCGGCTGTCCTTGAAGGCGGCGGCCAAGGGCGAGAGCCCGTTCTCGATATGCCCATAGATGTTCTCCAGCATGACGATGGCATCGTCCACCACTAGGTCAACGGCAATCACGAAGGCCAGCAGGGTCAGGGTGTTGATGGAGAAGCCCAACGCCGACATCAGGGTGAAGGCGCCGATCATCGAGACCGGGATGGTGATCAGCGGGATGATCGCCGAGCGCAGCGAGCGCAGGAAGACGAAGATCACCAGGACCACCAGCAGCACCGCCTCGGCGATGGTGGCGTAGACGGCATCGATCAAGGCATTGATGAAGACGGTCGAATCGTAGGCGACCTGCAACTCCATGCCGTCCGGCAGCAGCTCGGCGATATGCGGCACCTCGGCGCGCACCGCATCGGTGACCGCCAGCGGATTGGCCACCGACTGCTTGACCACACCGAGCGCCACGGCATTGCGGCCCTTGAAGCGAGCGATGCGGCGCTCGTTGCGCGCGTCGATCTCAATCGAGGCCACGTCGCGCAGCCGGATCAGATAGCCATCGACATTGCGCAGGACCACCTCTTCGAAGTCCTGCACCGTGTTGAGGTCGGTGGCAGCCTGCACCGTCAGCTCCCGGTCGCTGCCCTCGACCGCCCGGCCAGCAGCTCGACGTTCTGCCGGCGCAGTGCCTCTTCCACGTCCTGTGTGGTCATCCCATAGACAGCCAGGCGAGCAGGATCCAACCAGATCCGCATGGCATAGCGGCGCTGCTCGAAAATCCGGACCTCGGCCACGCCCGGCAAGACCTGCGGGCGGTCCTGCACTAGGCGATCGGCGATGTCGGTGACCTCCAGATCGTCGTGGCGGTCGCTGGAGAAGGCCAGATAGAGGATCGGGTGGGCATCGGCCTCGTCTTGGTGATGACCGGCTCGTCGACCTCGTCGGGCAGGCGACCGCGGTCGCGCCCGACCCGGTGCGCACGTCAGAGGAGGCCGCATCTGGGTGGCGGTCCAGCTTGAAGATGACGCTGATCTGGCTGCGTTCGGCACGGCTGATCGAGGTGATGAAGTCGATGCCTTCGATGCCCGCCAGCGTATCTTCGATCGGCTTGGTCACCTGCGACTCGACGATTTCGGCGTTGGTGCCCTTGTAGTTGGTGCTGACCGTCACCGTGGGCACGTCGATGTTGGGATACTCGCGCACCGAAAGCGAGAAGAAGGCGCCGCCGATCAGCACGATCAGCAGGTTCAGGACCGTGGCAAAGACCGGTCGGCGAATGCAGACGTCCGAGAGGGTCATTGGCCGCTCTCGGCGTTTCCAGCCTCGGCACTGGCTTCCGTGGTTGCTTTGGCCGCTGGGCTCTCCATTCTCTCGGGTAGCTTGAGGTCGCTGCCGTCGCGCAGCTTCACCTGTCCGGCCATCACCATCAGATCGCCGACCTGCAAGCCGGCCAGAATCTCCGCTTTGCCGCCGCGATAGAGCCCGGTCTCCACCTTTCGGTGCACGGCCTTGCCGCCTTCGACGGTATAGACGAAGAGGTCGCGTCCACTGGGCACCAAGGCCGACTCGGGCAACAAAAGGGCGTCGTCATGCTGCTCGAGGCTGCTCGAGGATGATCTCCACGCAGGTGAAGAGGCCGGGGCGCAGCTGACCGCTGGTGTTGGAGATGACGGCGCGCAGCACCAGGGCGCGACCATTCACATCGACCTGCGGATCCAGAGCCAAGACCTTGCCGTCGAAAACCTGCTCCGGGAGCGCATCGACCATGACCTGCAGGATCTGGCCTGGGGTCATCTCCGAGAGGAAAAGCTCCGGGATGCGGCAATCCACCTTTATCGGGTTGGTCTGCTCCAGCCGCACCAGCGGCTCGCCCTCCTGGACATAGTCGCCCTTGGAGACATCGCGCAGGCCGACGACACCGTCGAAGGGCGCGCGAATAACGGTCTTGGCCAGGCGTGCCTCGGCGACCTGCAGCGCGGCCGCGCTGCAGGTCGCCGACCGCCTCGTCGCGGGAGCGTTCGGTGCCGGCGCCGCGAGCGCGCAGTTCTTGGGCCCGGCGGTGGTTCTGCTGATAGAGCACCGTGTCGGCCTGCGTGGTGGCCATCTCGACGGCCAGCAGAGTATCGTCCAGCCGAAACAGCACTTGGCCCTCACTCACCGCCTCACCCTCGCGGAAGGCGATATCCGGTCAAGAGGCCGTCGATCTCTGGCCGGACCAGGATTCCCTCGTTGGCGCTCAAGGTCCCGACCGCTTCGACCGAGCGGACGACGCGCCCGACCTCGACCGGTGCGGCATCGACCGAGACCGGGAAGTTGCCCCAGACGGCGCCGGCCTCAGGCTCCTTCTTCAGGTAGGCTTCCCACAGCCAAGAGGCTCCCGCGTTGACCAGCAGCAGAATCACGCTTGCGACGATGTAGCGGCGCGCTGCCATTCCAACCTCAAATTCGCCGGCTCACGAGATTTATCTTGCTTCCAAGGGTTCCGTGCCGTCCAAGCAAAGCCGTTGACGGCTGCGTCATCTCCACAGGCAGAGCCAGCCTTGGCTTGCAGCCTTCTTGATAACCGACTAACTCATGCATTGTGAGAGCGAAGCTTGAAGAGAAGGAGGAGGAGATGGACGCGCGCGAAGCCAGATACGACATCGGCGATATTGTTCGCCACCGCCTCTACCCCTTCCGCGGCGTGATCTTCGACGTGGACCCGGAGTTCGCCAACACCGAGGAGTGGTGGGAATCGATCCCCTCGGAGGCCCGGCCGCGCAAGGACCAGCCTTTCTATCACCTGCTGGCGGAGAATTCCGAGACGACCTATGTCGCCTATGTCTCCGAACAGAACCTCCTGCCCGACGAGAGCGGCGATCCCGTCGGCCATCCGCAGGTCGGCGAGATCTTCAGCGAACTGCGCAACGGGCGCTACATGCGCCGCGATCCTCTCAGCTGATGCGATTAAGTCCGCCGATGACTTCTGTGGACTAGAGCACATCCATTTTATGAAGTGTCATAGCCTGCTGGTGCGAAATCGTTTGCGCACTCGTGCGGCTCGAACAGACCGATGATGTCGCCCACGGTATTCCAGAGGGTGCTGAATGTTCTTTCGGCCTTTGCGCGGATCGGTGATTTGAGCTTGGCGAAAGCCATCTCGATTGGGTTGAAGTCGGGACTGTAGGGCGGCAGATAATTGAGGGTGGCGCCTGTGGCCTTGATGGCCTGGCGGACGCCGGCGGCCTTGTGCGCCGGTAAGTCATCCATGATCACGACATCTCCGGGATCGAGGGTCGGCGCCAGCGCTTGCTCGCTATAGTCAAGACAAGAGACGCCATTCATGGCGCCGTCGAGCACCATCGGCGCGGTCATTCCGGTCAGCCGAAGCGCACCGGTAAAGGTGGTTGTCTTCCAATGCCCGTGGGGGATGAACGTGGGGGATGCCTGCGCGACAACGCTCGCCCCGCCTGGAACGCCCAGGCAGCCGCGCCATCTTCGTCGACAGGCCCGTCTCGTCGATGAAGACCAGCCTGGCCGGATCGAAGTCGAGTTGGCTGTCAAACCAGGCTTGGCGCTTTCTCAAGACCTCCGGCCGCTCCTGCTCCAATGCGTGCGCGGTCTTTTTTTGTACGTGAAGCCACACCTGCGCAGCCAGTTGTTCAGCGCGCTCCGGCCAATCCGGACGGATGACGTAGAGAAAGTTTCGCACATTTGTGTGTGGTTGGTGGCCCCGAATTCCTCAGGCTTTCAGTCACCAGACGGAGAAGCCAATAGAGGAGGCCAGAGCCACCCTGGACGAGGATGACACGAAGGGCCTGTCGAACGTGGTCCCTATCGACGCCGGTCGGATAGAAGATCATCTGAGGCAGATCGTGCGAGGCAGCGTCGAGGAGACACTGAACAGCCTGCTGGAGGCAGAGGCGGATCGGCTTTGCAATGCAGGGCGCCATGAGCGCAGTGAGGCGCGCCGCGACACACGAGCTGGCCGCTCCGAGCGCAAGCTGCACACGCGCGCCGGAGAAGTGCAGATGCAAGGTGCCGAAGCTTCGCACACAGACGCATCGACGACGGCAATCATCGAGCGCTATCGCCGGCGCGCGCGCTCGCTCGAAGAGGCTTTGATGGAGATGTATCTGGCTGGTGTGTCGGTACGCCGGGTAGAGGACATCACCGAGGCCCTGTGGGGCACGCGGGTGAGCCCCAGCAGGGTCTCCACTCTCAACAAGAAGCTCTACTCCCAGATCGAGACCTGGCGGAACCGGTCGATCGAGGGCGAACACCCCTACCTCTATCTGGACGGCCCTCTATCTGGACGGCATTGTCCTGAAGCGCAGTTGGGCAGGTGAAGTGCGCAACGTCTCGCTGCTGGTTGCGGTCGCTGTCAAGGCCGACGGCTACCGCGAGACCCTCGGCAGCCTCGAGGGAGCCAAGGAAGACAAGAAGGGCTGGAGCGCCTTCCTGAAGCACCTCAAGGAGCGCGGCCTGACGGGTGTCGCGTGGATCGTCTCGGATGCCTGCATGGGGCTCGTCGAGAGCGCGACCGAGTTCTATCCGGACGCCCAGTGGCAGCGCTGCGTCGTGCATTGGATGCCTTCGTGCCCGGTGCCGGCCGGCAAGATGCGTGAAGTCGCTCTCATGCTGAAGGCTATCCAGGCCCAGGAGAGCCGCGAGGCGGCCCGCGCCAAGGCCACGCGGCCAAACTCAGAGCCATGCGCCTGACCAAGGGCGCCGACTGGCTAGAGGAGACGGTCGAGGAGACCTGGGTCTACCATGCCTTCCCCAATGAGCATTGGCGCCGGATCGGGACCAACAATCCTCTGGAGAGGATCATGCGGGAGATCCGGCGGCGAACCCGCGTCGTCGGAGCCTTCCCCGACGGCCAAGCGGCCCTCAACCTGGCCGTGGCCAGGTTGAGACACATCGCTGGCACCAAATGGTCCAGCAAGCGCTACATGAACATGGACCTGCTCAAGCAGCGGGACAGGGGTGCCTGATGGAACAGCCCGCCAAACCCAATGTGCGAAAGATCCTGGACACTACCCTCACCTTGCTTCCCATTCGAATTGAGGAAGCTAATATTTTTGATAATTACCCCAAACATGTCTTTGATATATTATCTTTGGTCTGACCGGAGAACCCAAATATTTGGCCTCATGAGATCGAGGCAATTTTAGAGCGATTAGACGCAAGCTAGCCCTGATCTCAAGAGCGATGTTCGTTGGATAGAACTGATAAGGCGTTGAAAAGCGCGCTGATTGGCATTCATGCGAGAGTTAAATGTTCGTATCGCGTATGCTCCGTTGCGGCAGGCCGTTTCACGTTTGATATCTACCGAAGAGTCGCGAGCAACGTTAGAGCGGTTTGTGACTTTTTGGAAGTGCCAACCACTCTGAAAACCTTGTAGAGAAATCAGGATCACGCAAGCAGAAATCCCAGTCGTGCAAGACCTATCTGCTGAAGGGCCGCATTCCCCGTCCCCTCACACCACCACCCCACCCTTCACCACCCGGCGGTGGTTCGCGCGCTCCGCCGCCATCGCGATATCTAACGTCGGGTCGCCGTCAACCAGCAGCAGATCCGCCAGCTTCCCCTCCGCCAGCCGCCCCTGCCGCTCCAGACGGTTCAAGTCAGCCGCATTGGCCGTCGCCGCCTTCAGGGCGTCGATCGGCGTCAGGCCGACCTCGACCATGTAGGCCAACTCCAGCGCGTTCTCGCCATGCTTGTTGTAGGGAGTGCCGGCGTCGGTGCCCATGGCGATCCGGCCACCGGCCTCGTAGTACATCTTGATCGAGCGGCGGTGCGGCGCCATCACGGCGCGCGCCTTCTTCACTACATAGTCCGGCACACCCTCTTCGGCATGCGCCACGATGTTGTTGATGGCCGACAGGGTGGGAACCAGAAAGGTGCCGCGCTCCAGCATCGCCTGGACGCAGACCTCGTCCATGTAGATGCCGTGCTCGATCGAATCGATGCCGCCGTGCACCGCGTTCATGATGCCCTCGCGGCCCTGCGCGTGGCTGGCGCAAAGGCGGTGGAAGCGGTGGCCCTCGGAGATTCCAGCCGCCATCTCCTCGGCACTGTAGTGCGCGTCCTGCGGGTCGACGCCCGGCGTCATGACGCCGCCCGTCGCCATGATCTTGATCAGGTCGGAGCCGGCATGCACCTGCTCGCGCACCGCCTTCACCACCTCCTGGGTGCCGTCGGCGACGCGGGCGATGGAATTACCGTGACCGCCGGTCATGCAGATCATGCGGCCGGCGCAGCGGATCGTCGGGCCCAGGAAGGTGCCGCTGTTGCAGGCGTCGCGGACGGCGAACTCCAGATAGTCCTTGCCGCCGCAGTCGCGCAGGCCGGTGATGCCGCCAGCCAGGCTCTTCTGCGCATTCGCCAAGGCGGCCAGCACGATCTGGCCCGGACCCATCTTCTCCATGCTGGCGCGCGGATCGCCCGAGGCGATGTAGTCCAGGTGCACATGACAGTCGATCAGGCCTGGCAGCAGGGTGCCGCCGGCAGTGTCGATGTGCGCGCCGGCGAAGCCCTCGAACTCGGCCAGAGGCGCGACGCGAGCGATGGAGGTGCCCTCGACCAGCAGGCCGTGATCCTCCAGCGTGGCCTCGCCATCGAAGATCTTGCCACCGGCGTAGAGACTGGACATAACGCTGTTCCTCAACTCAAGGTCTGACGATGGCTGGCGAAATCGGCCGCGGCGCGACCCTCCTCGACGGCGTGACAGGCAACCGAGACATCGCTGGCCTGCGGCTGCGACTGCGGCGCCTCGGCCTTGCAGCGCGCATTGGCGAGCGGACAGCGCGGATGGAAGTAGCAGCCGCTGGGCGGTGAGATCGGGCTCGGCACCTCGCCGGCCACCGGGCGGCGCTGGCGACCGCTCATCTCGAGGTCGGGAATGGCGTCCAGCAGCAGGCGGGTATAGGGGTGCTGCGGATTGGCGAAGATCTCGCGCGCCGGGCCGACCTCGACCAAGCGGCCCAGGTACATGACGCCCAGCCAGTCGGCGATGTGATGGACCACCGCCAGGTCGTGGCTGATGAAGAGATAGGTCAGGCCCAACTGGCGCTGCAGATCGCGCATCAGGTTCAGGATCTGCGCCTGCACCGAGACGTCGAGCGCCGAGGTCGGCTCGTCGCAGACCAGGAATTCGGGATCGCTGGCCAAGGCCCGGGCGATGGAGATGCGCTGGCGCTGCCCGCCGGAGAACTCGTGCGGGAATTTGCGCCCGTCGGCGGCCGAGAGCCCGACCTGCTCCAGCAGTTCGCCGACCCGTGTGGCGATGACCTTGGGGTCGTCGGTGATGCCGTGCGCCAGCATCGGCTCGGCTATGATGCGCTCGACCCGCCAGCGGCCGTTCAGGCTGGCGTAGGGATCCTGGAAGATCATCTGCAAGCGACGGCGGATCGGCGCCATGGTGGCCCGGCTCTTGGCCGCTTGGGCCAGGTCCTTGCCCTCGAAGTGGATGGAGCCGCGCGAGGGGCGATAGAGCCCGACCAGCAGGCGCGCCACAGTGGATTTGCCGCAGCCCGACTCGCCGACCAGAGAGAAGGTGGCGCCGCGCGGGATCTCGAAGGAAATCCCGTCGACCGCGCGCACAAAGGCCTTGTCGCTGCGATTGATCAGCCGCACCAAGGTCGGCTCGGAGACATCGAAAGAGAGCGCCAGGTCCTGGACCTGGACCAGTGCGTCGGCGGTGGCCTCAGCCATGCGCCGCCTCCTCGCGTTCGCGCGCGTAGAGCCAGCAGGCCGCCCGGGTGACGCCGGCGGTCACCAGCTCCGGCCGAGGCGAGACGCGGCAGCGGTCGAAGACCTCGGAGCAGCGCGGGTTGAAGGCACAGCCCGGTGGGATGGCGGTCAGCCGGGGCATCGAGCCGGGGATCTGGGTCAGACGGTCCAGGTTGTCGCCGACCTTGGGAATGGCGCCCATCAGGCCCTTGGTATAGGGGTGGTGGGCTGCCTTCACCACGTCGCGCACTGGGCCGATCTCGACCACACGGCCGGCATACATGACGGCCACCCGCTCGGCGGTCTCGGCGATCACGCCCATGTCGTGGGTGATTAGGATGACGGCGGTGCCGTGATCGCGGCAGAGGCGCTGCAGCAAAGCGGTGATCTGAGCCTGGATCGAGACGTCCAAGGCCGTGGTCGGCTCGTCGGCGATGACCAGACGCGGCTCGGCCGCCAGCGCCAGCGAGATCACGATGCGCTGGCGCATGCCGCCGGAAAGCTGATGGGGATAGTGATCGATGCGCCGCTCGGGGGCGGGAATGCCGACCTCGTAGAGCAGTTCCAGCGCCCGCTCGCGTGCCCTGATCTGGCCGACCGGGCGGTGCGTGCGGATGGTCTCGGTCAGCTGCTGGCCGATGGTCAGCAGCGGATTGAGACTGGTCAGCGGGTCCTGGAAGATCATGCCGATGCGGTCGCCGCGGATCTTGCGCAGGGCCTCGCCGGAGATCTGGTCGATGCGCTCGCCCTCCAGGTAGACGGCGCCGCTGGCGATGCGTCCGGGCGGCTCCAGGAGGCCGATGATGGCCGAACCGGTGAGCGACTTGCCGGCGCCCGATTCGCCGACCACACCCAGGATCTCGCCTTCGGCCAGGTCGAAGGAGACGCGGTCGACCGCGGTCAAGGTGCCGCGACGGGTGGGGAACTCGACGACCAGGTCTTGGACCGAGAGCAGGGGAGGCTTGGTCATGGATCTACCGGAGCTTGGGGTTGAGGGCGTCGCGCAACCAGTCGCCCAGCAGATTGACGGCCAAGGCCAGCACCGCCAGCGTCAGGCCTGGGAAGAAGGTGATCCACCACTCGCCCGAGAAGAGGAAATCATTGCCGATGCGGATGAGCGTGCCGAGCGAGGGCTCGGTCACCGGCACGCCGACGCCTAGAAAGCTCAGGGTGGCTTCTAAGATGATCGCCAGCGCCAGATTGATGGTGGCGATCACCAGCACCGGACCCATGACGTTGGGCAGCACGTGGCGGATCATGATGGCCAAGGGGTGGCGGCCGATGATGCGGGCGGCTTGAACGTACTCTTTGTTCTTCTCGACCAGGGTGGAGCCGCGCACGGTGCGGGCGAACTGCACCCAGGATGCCAAGCCGATCGATAAGGTCAGCACGACGTAAGAGACGAAGGCACTCTGCGAGCCGCCGAGGATGGCCTTGGCGATGCCATCGATCAGCAGGGCAATCAAAATGGCCGGAAAGGTCAGCTGGATATCGGCCAAGCGCATGATCACCGCGTCGACCGCGCCGCCCATGTAGCCGGAGAGGAGGCCCAAGGAGACCCCCAGGATGCCTGCGAAGATCACCGAGGCCAGGCCGACGAAAATCGAGATGCGCGCGCCGTACATGATGGTGGAGAGGATGTCGCGACCCTGATCGTCGGTGCCCAGCAGAAACTGCGAGTTCCCACCCTCAACCCAGACCGGCGGATAGAGCGAATCCATCAGGCTGATCTGGCTGAGGTCGTAGGGGTTGAAAGGCGCCAATAGCGGCGCAAAGATGGCCATGGCGACGAAGACCAGAGTCACTACGGCGGAAACCTGCGCCAGCCAAGAACGGCGGAAGGAGTAGTAGACGTCACTGTCGCGGGTGCGTTCCCACCAGCCCTTGCTGTCCGAGGGGGCGCCGCTCGGCGGCGGCTCGACGGTGGCGCTCATCGGCTCCGCCTCCTAGTGACCGCCGGCGTGGGTGATGCGCAGGCGCGGGTCGACGGCGAAGTAGAGCAGGTCGACGCCCAAATTGATGGTGACGAAGAGGAAGGCGATCAACAGCAGATAGGCCGACATGATCGGGATATCGACGTTCTGCACGGCCTGCAAGAACAGCAGGCCCATCCCCGGCCACTGAAACACCGTCTCGGTGATAATGGCAAATGCGATCACCGATCCCAGCTGCAGGCCGGTGATGGTGATGACCGGAACCAGGGCGTTTTTCAGGGCATGGCCGAAGTTGACGGTACGCGGGGCCAGTCCGCGGGCACGGGCGAACTTGATGAAGTCGGTGCGCAGGACCTCCATCATCTCGGCCCGGACCAGGCGCATGATCAAGGTCAGCTGAAAGAGTGCCAGGGTGATCGCCGGCAGGATCAGCGACTTGATGCCCGACCAGGTCAGCAGGCCGGTGGTCCAGAAGCCCAGATCGACCGTCTGGCCGCGCCCGAAGGAGGGCAGCCAGCCCAGTAGCACGGCGAAGACATAGATCAAGAGGATGCCGATCAGAAAGGTCGGCAGCGCCACCCCCATCAACGAGATCGTGAGAAAGATGCGCGACAGCCAGGCCTCGCGTTTCAGCCCGGCATAGACCCCCATCGGCACCCCGATCACCAGCGCCATGATGGCGGAGATCAAAGAGAGCTCCAGGGTCGCCGGCAGCCGGCTGGCCAGCAGCTCCGAGACCGGCGCCTTGAACTGATAGGAGATGCCGAAATTGAAGTGGATCGCCTGCCAGACGAAGTTGACGAATTGTTCGATCGGCGGATCGTTCAGGCCCAGGCGTTCGCGCAAGGCTTCGCGATCCTCGAGGCTGGTCTCGATCCCCACCATCTGGTTCACGGGATCGCCGACGAAGCGGAACATGATGAAGGCCAGAAGGGCCACGGCCATCATGACGATGGCGGCTTGGCCCAGGCGGCGCAGGATGAATGCCAGCATGATCTAGTGTTTGAGACTGATTTCGCTATCGGACCAAAGGCTGGCGGGCCGCTATCCAAGATCTTGGATAGCGGCCCGCTCAGAAGCCTTGGACACTTCTAGTCGATGGTGATGTGATAGAGCATCACCTGATTATCGGCGCGCTGCACCACGTTGGTGCCCTTGCGCACGCCCCAGGCCAGGCCCTGCTGATGCAGCGGCACATAGGCGACCTCACCGGTAGTGAGATCGTAGGCCTGCTTGATCAGATCGTCGCGCTTGTCGGCGTCGGTCTCGACCAGGATCTGTCCGGTCAGCTCGTCGACCTTGGGATTGCAGTAACCGCCCAGGTTGAAGGGTCCGCCGTCGCCGGCCTCGTTGCGGCAGCCGTGCAGATTGTGCAGCACGTTCCAGCTGTCGAAGCTGCCCGGGGTCCAGCCCAGAAGATAGAAGGAGGTGTCGTAACCGCCCGGTGCCAGCACCTTGGCGAAGTAGAGCGCCTTGGGCTGAGCGTTCAGGTTCACCTTGATACCGATCTTGGCCAGCATCGCGGTCACCGCCTGACAGATCGCCTCGTCGTTCACGTAGCGATCGTTGGGGCAGTCCATGCCGACCTCGAAGCCCTCGGCATAACCGGCGTCGGCCAGCAGCTGCTTGGCCTTGTCCGGATCGTAGTCCAGCCGCTTGAAGCTATCGGCCTGCTTGAAGAGGAAGGGCGAGATCATGATGGCCGAGGGGGTCGAGAGACCGCGCATGACCTTCTGCTTGATCGCCTCGATGTCGACCGCGCGGTAGACCGCTTGGCGCACCCGCTCGTCCTTGAAGGGGTTCCTGCCCTTGACGGTGGAGTAGAGCAGCTCGTCGCGCATCTGGTCCATACCGAGGAAGATGGTGCGCAGCTCCGGCCCGACCATGACCGAGGAGTCGGAATTGCCGTCGACGCGTTTGATGTCCTGCGTCGGCACCGGGTACATGAAATCGATCTCACCCGACAACAGGGCCGCGACGCGGGTCGCGTTGGAGCCGATCGGGGTGAAGATCACCTCGGTCAGATTGTGCTGCGGCGTATCCCACCAGTTCGGGTTCGGCTTCAGCACGGTCTTTACGCCGGGCTCGTGGCTCTCGATGGTGAAGGCGCCGGTGCCGTTGGCGTTGAAGGCGGCATAGCCCTTGGTCAGTTCGGCGGCAGTGGTCGGCGCCACGGCATCTTTGGCCTCGGCCCACTCCTTGTCCATGATGTACCAGGTGTCCCACTCGTAATAGAGGATGGGATTGGGGCCGCTGGTGACGAAGTCGACGGTGTAGTCGTCGACCGCCTCCACCTTGATGTCGGCCGGCAGGCGGGTCTTGAGGTCGGAGCCCTCGTCGAGCACGCGCTCGGCGCTGAAGACCACATCTTCGGCCGTGAAATCGTTGCCGTTGGCGAACTTGACGCCCTTGCGCAGATGGAAGCGCCAGCGGTTCGGCTCCACCACCTCCCAGCTTTCGGCCAGTGCCGGCATGATCTCCAGCTTGGCGCCGCGCCGGGTCAGGCCTTCATAGACATTGCCGAGCATGCCGAGAGTGAAGGTCTCGTTCAGCGTATAGGGGTCGAGCGAGTTGAGTGAGCCTTGAAAGGCGAAGCGCAGAGTTTCCGCACGCATATCCGTGGCACCGAGCGTCACGCTCAGGCCCGCAGCCGCTAGGGCTACAGCAATCCCAGATTTCATGATTGAGCCTCTCTGTTCTAAGTCGTTTCCGCTACGCTCCTTACCGTCCGGCGCCGGATGGCATCGTTCAGCTTTGTGTATTCTCACAGGACGATAGCGGCATAGCGGCCGCGGGTCGATCCCACAAGTGCTCTCTATAATTGAGCAAATATCGCGCCACCCCTGGGCATCACCTTTCCGTGAGAGCCCGAAGTCTTGCTCGCGTTGGCCAAGGCCGTCGCGGCGGAGCGCGACGATTGGAGGCTTCTGCCCTGCGATAGATGTCACGAGTGCAACGTTTTAAGTTGTGGCGCGAACAATTTTATTGCGATTACCCGCAATAAGATCAAAGTTGCACTCTCTGCAGCACAAAAGCAGAAGCCATAGAGGCGATCCGCAGCGTTCTGGCCATAGACGTTGTCGACCCCCGATCCCCGTAAAGGCGGTCGTCGTTGGTGACGCCGAACAGACGATCCAAGCCGCTGTTGCCGAAGGCCCTGTCGTCGCCACCCAGGCCGTAGAAGCCGTCATCACCATCGGCCAGGAACTCCACCATGATGTCATCGCCGGCACCGCCGTAGTTCACATCATCACCGTCGCTGCCGATCAGCCTATCGTCGTCGGCCAGACCGAAAAGCCGGTCATCGACGTCCCCGCTGTAGAGCGTATCGTCCGCAGAAAGGCCGTAGATCTTGTCAGCGAAGCTCGTCCCTGTCAGTGAGTCCGCAAGATCCGTTCCGATAATTTCCACCATCGAGAAACCTCCCCCAAAATCTATCCGGCCAAACAAATGCCCCTATCCGCGTGTAGCGTGAACAGCCCTAAGCCGGAATTTCCTTTTGTCATCGTACAGCAGATTTTGCCAATTGTTAGGTCATGTTGACAAATGGCGGAACCATAAGCGCGCTGCGAGGATCTCGATGAAACCGAGGCAGCTTGTGGCGGTCTTGTCGTATCGGGTGGCGACGCGGCGGGTGTTTTTGAGCGTGTCGATGCAGCGCTCTACCAGATTATGCAGCGCAGAGATGAAACCGTCGATCGGCTCGGGAGCGTTTCGGGTTTTTCGAGCGGGAAGCGCCGCTGTGCCGCCTTGCGCCGCGATGTCGGCGCGGATGGCGTCGGAATCGTAGCCCTTGTCCGCGATCGGGACCTTCGGCTGAGGCAGGTCGTCGTCCGTCAAGGCGTCGTAGCCGCGCCAGTCGGAGGTCTGGCCGGGCATCACGTCAGCCTTCATGGGCAGACCGCGCCCGTTGACGGGGAGGTGGATCCTGGTCGTGAAGCCATCTTTTGAGCGGCCAGGATCCTGTGCCGAAGTCCCCCTTTTGCGTCTGCGGCGCAGGGGTGCGCCCGGACGACGGTCGAATCGATCGTCTGCACGCTGTCAGGTACGGCATCGCTGTCGTTGAGAAACTCAAGGATCGTCTGCCACAGCCCCGCCAGCGTCCAGCGCCTGAACTGGCGGTACACTGAGCCCCACTTGCCGAATGCCTCGGGCAGATCGCGCCAAGGCGCGCCGGTGCGGGCGATCCAGAACACGTCGTCCAGCACGCGGCGATGGTCCACCGGCTTGCGCCCGTTGGGCTGGCGGATCGCCACGATGAACGGCTCGAAGAAAGCCCATTCCGCATCCGACATCAGGTTTTGCGCCAAGACTGCCTTCGCTGAGAAAGCTATCTTGAATCACGTCAAAGCCGAGCCGTGAACCCCTTCTGTCAACGCGGCCTAGGGCGTGGATCAAGCGACAAGGCGCGCGCCTACACCCCACTATTGAGATTCTCCTGCTTGACAGGAGAATCTCAAGCCGCTTGTCCGGACAGCGGATAGGTGTCACATCCCGCGTGATTGTACGATCTCTTTTTTGAAGATCTCCGGCTTCTGGCGGTACCAGTCCTTGAGCGCGTCGATGGGCGTGCGCCCCTTGAGCACGGATTGCGGGATCTGGCCGTTGTAAAGACGGACGTAGCGCAGGGGCGTCCGCTCAAGATCCTCGCCGGAGCGGAAGCGGTGGCTCTGCAGGACGTCCTCGATCCGACCGTTGAACCGCTCCACCCTGCCGTTCGCTTCGGGCCGCATCGGCGGAGCGAGGCGGTGCTCGATGCCAGGCTCCGCGCAGAGGCGGTCGAACTCGTGGTTCCCGGTGGCCGGACGGCGGCGGAGGCCGAAGAGCCGGTCGGTGAACTCCTTGCCGTTGTCCTTGAGAACTCGGGTGATCTGCATCGGCGCGGCCCGGATCGGCGCGGCCCGGTGGAGGTCGCGCCGGCACCGGCGTGCGTTGGCCGCCGTCTTGGCCGGGTAGATGCGGACGAAGACCCATCTCGTCGCGCGGTCGATCGCGACGAAAAGGGAGCGGCGCTTCTCCTCATCGGCCATCTGCGGCAGGTATGTCACGTCGATGTGCAGGTAGCCGGGCTCGTAGGCCTTGAACGGCTTGTGGGCGGGCTTCGCCGCCTTCGGCTTCAGGTCCTGGCAGTTTGGACATGCCGTGCCGGCGCAGGCAACGGTCGAGCCCCGAGCGCGAGACATCCGGATTCAGGAACTCACGGACCAGGGCCAGCAGGTCGTCGAGGAGCAACAGCAGGGTCCTGCGCAGAGACACGGCGACAGCCTTCCTGGGCTGGTGTCAGCGTCGTCTGCGGGTTGTGCGGCGTGTGGCTCCGGTCGTGGACGCTGTCCCGCTTCCGCCACTTCCAAACGGTCTGCTCGGAGATCCCGTACCGCTCGGCCAGGACCCGAGCCAGCTCGTCGCTCGCCTGGATCGCCGCCCGCGCCTTCGGCATCATCGTCGCCTGCTTGTGAAGAGAGATCGGCATGCTCGTCCTCCGTCCCGAACCTCGCCCAGGATGGAGCGTGCCACGAACAGCACCCGCCGGCGAGGGTCTATGTGACCATCCGGGATGGAACAGATAGTCATCTTCCGGTCATGCCGAAAGATGTCAATGATAGGTTGTGATACTGTGTTATACTTGGCGCCATAGGATCCAAATCCTGGCTGTCGTCTTGGCCCACCGTCGATGTTATCCGATTGGACTTCGGGTGATTTTCAACCAACCCTGAAGCAGGTTCTTGGCATCCGAGGAGAAGGTCGGAAAGGCGAAGAGTTGCTCCTTAAATTGGCTGGCGGTGATTCGTACTTAATCGCCATGGCGAAGAGATGGATCAATTCCTCGCCTTGATGGCCGACGAGGATCCGGCCGCTTCCCTCCTCCACTGGGGCCTTGGCCCAGGCGACGCTCTCAGCATAGCTTTTACCGGAAAACCAGCCCTTCATGTCCGATTGCTTGACCGTGACCGCTAGGCTCGCGTCCTCCGCCTCGGCCTCCGTCAAGCCGACCGAGGCCCTGGCCGGCACGGTGTAGACGCTGTTCGGCAGAGCCGTGTAGTCGGGCTCCAGGCCGGCGCCCTCGACAATGGCGCCCGACGACCTGACCTTCGTAGGTGGCGACCGGCGAGATCTGTGCGGTGGTGCTCAAGGCATCGCCACAGATCCAGGCGGCCGGATTGGCGCGCGATCGCAAGCTCAAGTCCACGGCGATCCGCAAGCCCTCATGTTCGACCTCGCCGGCATCCAGATCGAGGTCGGCGACATTGGGCACCCGTTCGGTGCCGTTCACCACGCGTGCGGCCAGCAGGGACTGCGTCTTGCCCTCGTGCTCGAAGTCGACTCTGAGCTTGCCGTCTTGCGACGTCAACGAATTGACGCGAACGCCGGTCTTGATCGCAACGCCGATGCGCTCGCTCTCGCCCTGGATCGCTGCCATGGCGTCCTTGTCGGCGCGCGGCGTTAGACTGGGCAGGACCTCCAGAATCGTGACCTTGGTGCCGGCCCGGGCGTAGACGCGACTGAACTCCATCGCAATCACGTCGCCACCGATGAAGACCACTTCTTCGGGCTGCTCGCGCTCGGACAGCACCTCGTCGGAGGTGATCAGATGCTCGGCGCCGGGGATCGGCAGGGGGCGCGGCGTCGAGCCGCTGGCAATCACGATGTTCTCTGCCTCCAAGACCTGCTCGCGCTTGGGTCCGACGAAACGGGCGAATCCGCGGAACACGGTGCCGCGCTTGCCGGCGAGATCGGCCATGGCACCGGGGATGAAGTCGACCATGCCCTTCTCGCGGTCGATCAGGCGGCTCCAGTCCAGGCGCGCCGGCCGACCTCGATGCCGTGCGTCGGCGCCAGCTCGATCTCGTGCAGGGCATGGGCGGCGGCGGCCAGCATCTACTTCGGCGTGCAGCCGCCGCCGAAGTCCCAGGATTCGACGAAAGCCAGCCGCTTGCCGGCCTGATGGGCGATCGCGGAAACCCCAAATCCGGCATTGCCGCCACCGATGATGATTATTTCAAACGCTTCGGTCATGGGTCACGCCCCCTCGCCTGCCTGCTTGCGGTCAGCATGCCCGCAACATGGTCCGAAGGCCAAGCGGCGAGACAAGGAAAGAGGGCTGCCTCGAAAGAGGCAACCCTCCAGGTAAGGGAAGTCTTGAACTGGGTTGGGCCGGCTAAGCCAGGAACATGGGGAGCATGGCCCTGTGGGAGCTTCGTGCCGGACAAACCCATGGCAACGAGGTAATACTGACAGACCGCTCTCCGCCGCGAATTGCGCTGGATCAATTCATTTGAATTTTTTGGCTGATGCGTTGTTCGACCACACGGACCACGCGCTAATCCGAAAGACCGGCCAAGCTGCCCGACAAGGCCGCCTCGTAGAGGCGTGCCGCGCCGTCGCGGTCCAGGGTGCGTGGGTTGCTGGGGGCCGTCGGATCGGTGACAGAAAGCTCGATCACCCGCTCGGTCTGGCGGTCGCGCTCACCGATCAGTTCGACCAAGATGTGTTCGATGCCGAGCGCGCTTCGGGTCGCCA
The DNA here is from genome assembly GCA_965202755.1 of Rhodospirillales bacterium. Taxonomy (GTDB): domain Bacteria; phylum Pseudomonadota; class Alphaproteobacteria; order Kiloniellales; family JACOMY01; genus JACOMY01. The sequence continues at coordinate 103,529 of CBDBCL010000012.1, forward strand.
TCATCCAGTCGAAGAAGCCTTCGTAAGAGGCCGGCAGGTCCAGATAGGCCGCCAGGCGCCCGATCTTCCCTTCGATCAGCTTGCGATTGAACTCCAGCACGTAGGGCATCATCACCGCGTTGGTGCGCCCGTGATGCGTATCGAAGAGCCCTCCCACGGCGTGCGAGAGCGAGTGGATGGCGCCCAGGCCCTTCTGAAACGCGGTCGCCCCCATGCTGGCGGCGATCAGCATCTGGCCGCGCGCTTCGATATCGCTGCCGTCGGCGACGGCACGCGGCAGATGGGTCTTGATTATCCGCATGCCCTCGACGGCGATGCCCTCGCTCATCGGGTGGAAGCTGGGGGCGCAATAGGCTTCCAGGCAGTGCGCCAGGGCGTCGAAGCCGGTGGCCGCGGTCAGGCCTGCCGGTAGGCCGATACTCAGCTCCGGGTCTTCGATCACGACGCCGGGCAGCATCTTGGGATGGAAGATGATCTTCTTGAAGCCGGCCGCGGCATCGCCGATGACGCCGGCGCGCCCGACTTCGGAGCCGGTGCCGGCCGTGGTCGGAATGGCAATGATCGGTGCGATGCCCTCGGGGTTTGCATCCTTCCAGTTGTCGCCGGTGTCCTCGAAGTGCCAGACCGGCAGGCTCTGGGCCACCATGAAGGCCAGGGTCTTGCCGCAGTCCATGGCGCTGCCGCCGCCGACGCAGATGACGCCGTCGTGCCCGCCTGCGCGGAAGGCGGCAATCCCGGCCTCCAGATTCTCGACCAGGGGATTGGGTTTGATGTCGTGGAATATACCGTTGGCGAGCCCGGCCGCGTCCAGGAGACCGCGAAGCTCGGCGATGAAGGGCAGGCCCTTCAGTCCCGGATCGGTCACCATCAGCGGCTTCTGCATGCCCAGATCGGCGGCCTCCGTCGGCAGTTGCGCCCGGCTTCCGGCCCCGAACAGGATGCGCGTCGGATAGCTCCAGCTCGTCATCTTTGTCTCCTTACCCTGATTGGCCTCGATCATGCCTGCATGCTCTAGACCAAGACGGGGCCGGGCGGAACCACCTGCTCGCGTGATATCGCTCTCTATCACGCTAGAGCATGCGCTTCAGGGTTCCGTGTCTGTCGATGAACTGGTGCTTCGGGGCGGCACCGGAATGGATCGCAATCACCGCGATCAAGCCATAGGCCAAGCAGGCGTGCATCACTGTGGCGATGTTGCGCGCCAACTCGGATTTGGCGAACAGAGTCGGAACTTCGAAGGGTTCGAAGAAGGAGAAGCCCTGACCGGCACTGGTCGAAATCAAATGGCCGCTCGCCGGGATGACCAGCATCGAGAACAGCAGGAGCCCATGCGCCGCATGGGCTCCACTCTCTCCCAAGGCAAAAGCCCGCTCTCCAATCTCGGCGATGGCGAAACCAGCTTCCAGAGCAGGAAGAGGCAGGCCAAACCCAGATCGATGCCTGGTCGGATTTCATCGCTCGAGCCAACCACAGGAACGTGAAAGACCCCAGGCCCGGCAGCAGAATCCCGGCACCCCCCAGATCAAGCCCGCTTCGCCCTCCAGATAACGGCCGACGGTGAACCCGATCAAAGGGAAAATCAGGATGAGGAAACATCCCGGGACCAGCATTCGGACCTGCACCTCCTGCGCCTATTCGCTAGATCGAGGTCAGACCCTGAAGTGGAGAGATGGGCAAAGGCAGCCGAACCAATTCAGGCCCACTCGCAAAATTGGTTGATCGAGACCGAGTCTCGAACGAAAAGCCGGCGAGCCGAAACAAGGCGCATTTCGTCTGGATTGTCGCCAAATTTCTCGCTAGACTTGGTCCATAAGGCTGGTGAAGTGCTGATGGCCGACAGGAACGCACTGCCGAAGGCACCTGACCAATTCCATACCAACTTGCACCAAGGAGAGGGAAATGGGCAAGAGAATCGCCATCATCGGGGCGGGGCCCTCGGGCACTGCGGCCTTGCGCGCCTTTCAATCGGCCGCGACCCAGGGCGCGGAGATCCCCGAAATCGTCTGCTATGAGAAGCAGGACGACTGGGGCGGCCTTTGGAACTACACTTGGCGCACCGGCCTGGACGAGTACGGCGAGCCGGTGCATTGTTCCATGTATCGTTACCTCTGGTCGAATGGCCCCAAGGAGGGCCTCGAGTTCGCCGACTATACCTTCGAGGAACATTTCGGCAAGCCCATCGCCTCTTACCCCCCGCGCGAAGTGCTGCGCGACTACGTCATCGGTCGTATGGAGAAGGCCGATGTGCGCCGCTGGTGCCGCTTTCGGCACCCGGTGCGCTGGGTCACCTACGACGAGGCGAGCGGCCTCTTCACCGTGACCGCCCAGGATCTCCGGTCCAACCGCATGTACGATGAGAAGTATGACCACGTCGTCGTCGCCAGCGGCCACTTCTCCACCCCCAACGTGCCGGATTTCGAAGGCCTGTCGGGCTTCAACGGCCGGGTGCTGCACGCCCACGACTTCCGCGATGCGCTGGAATTCAAGGACAAGGACATCCTGATCATCGGCACCAGCTACTCGGCCGAGGACATCGGCTCGCAGTGCTGGAAATACGGCTGCAAGTCGGTCACCGTCAGCCACCGCACCGCCCCCATGGGCTTTGAGTGGCCGGACAACTGGAAAGAGGTGCCGCTCTTGACCAAGGTCGAGAAGAACACCTGCTTCTTCAAGGACGGCAGTACCACCGAGGTCGATGCCATCATTCTCTGCACCGGCTATCAACACCACTTCCCCTTCCTGCCAGACGACCTGCGCCTGAAGACCGCCAATCGCCTGGCCACCGCCGACCTCTACAAAGGCGTCGTCTGGGTCAACAACCCCAAGCTCTTCTATCTCGGCATGCAGGACCAGTGGTTCACCTTCAACATGTTCGACGCCCAGGCCTGGTGGGTGCGCGATGCCATCCTCGGCCGCTTGGAGATCCCCTCGGACAAGTCGCTCCTGATCGCCGACGTCGAAAAGCGGGTGACGGCAGAAGATGCCGGCGAGAACGACTACGACGCCATCCGCTACCAAGGCGACTACACCCAGGAACTCATCGACGAGACCGACTACCCGAGCTTCGATGTCGACGGCGCCTGCGAAGCTTTCTTCCAGTGGAAAAAGCACAAGAAGGAGAACATCATGACCTTCCGCGATAACGGCTATAAGTCGGTGATGACCGGCACCATGGCGCCGGAACACCACACCAGGTGGGTCGACTGCCTGGACGACAGCATGAAGGACTACCTCAGGGTTTAGGGTTATCTCCCCATGAGGATTGGGGCCGGGAGGATCGGAAAGTCCCTCCCGGCCCTTGCCGCTTCTAACCAATTCAGACCAGAGTTACCCACCTGGGCGCGAGTTTTCGTACCAATTCCGGCCCAATTGCGCGGAACAGCATTGAAGCTTTCACTTTCCTTGAGGTAAGCTTCCCGGCGTTGAGAGCAGCTGCCGGAGCCGAGGCGACCGCGATCTTCGGCTTCGACATCGGTGGCGAAAATGACAGGGGCGAGCATGCCAAAGGCGCCGTGATCTCGGCCCCCGAATGCGCGGTTGAACGGCGCCGCCAGAGGGAGACGAGATAAGCCATGTCAATCGAGCTCATCAAACGACGGCTCAGTCGCCGCCGCTTCATGCAAACAGCCGCGGCGGGTGCCGCGCTGGCCGGTACCGGCCTGTCCCTGACCGGCCCTGCCCTGGCCGCCGGCGAGCCCATCAGGATCGGCTTTCTGGCGCCGCTGACCGGCGACGTCGCTGCCTGGGGCGCCCCCGGCCTCTATGGCTGCGAAATCTGGGCCGAGCGGGTGAACGGCGCCGGCGGCGTCACCATCGATGGCAAGCAGCACCCGATCGAGTTCATCTCCTTCGACAATGAGTATTCCGCCGCCAAGGCCCGCACCGGCGCGCAGAAGCTGATCGAGGACGACGGCGTCAAGTTCATCATGATGCTGGGCGGCGACACCATGCCGCCGGTGGTCGATATCTCCAATCGCACCGGCATGCTGGTCTCCACCCTGCTTCCGTCGGATCTGACACCCGAAACGCCCTTCCTGATCGCCCCGGCCGAGGTGCACCCCATCTACAACGTGACCGGCGTCGAGTGGCTGGGTGAAACCCGCCCAGAGCTGAAGCGCGCCGTCATCTGCGCCCAGGACGACGCCCTGGGCCGCCCCTCGGTGGCGACCTATCTGGCCGCCTTCGAGGCAGCCGGCATCGAGGTCGTCGAAGAGCCGCTCTTCTTCGACATCTCCACCACCGACTTCGCACCGGTGATGACCCGCCTGATGTCGGCCGATCCCGACATCATCTGCCTGGACACGGCCTACACCGACTACGTCCACCCCCTGTGCGAACAGGCCTTCCTGCAGGGGTTCGAGGGCCAGCTCATCTCCTGCACCATGGACTTCTACGACCAGGTCATCGCCAAGACCTCCAAGGAGTTCATGGAAGGCGTGATCTTCCAGTTCCCCGACTTCGACGACCCGGCGCTGAACGAGCCGCAGATCAATTTCCAGAACCCCGGCGGCTTCTTCGCCGAGTACAACGAGCGCTTCCCCGGCGAGTGGGGTGCGGTTTCCTGGGAGTATGCCTCGATCATGGACCTCTGGAAGGCCGCGGCCGAAAGCGCCAATTCGGCCGAACCGGAAGCCGTGCTGGCCGCCATGAAGGGCACCGGTACCGGATCGCAGTGCTTCGGCGAAGCCCGCTGGTGGGGCAAGGAACTCTTCGGCATCGACAACGCCCTGGTCGGCAACTGGCCGGTCGTGGTGATCGAGGGTGGCAAGGCGAAGATCACCCAGTATCGCTCCATCCCGGCCTGGTGGGACAAGCACAAGGCCATCATGATCAAGCACATGGAAGCCATGGGCGAGATGTACTACCAGCGCATCTGACCTGGGCCATCGGCAGGTGAGCCGGGAACGGCGGTTCCGGTCGCTCTTGCCAGGCATAACGGCGTCCTCCTTAAACCACTCCTGTCATTCTCCGGCTTGACCGGAGAATCACTCGCTGCCTTTCGGGGCAGCGGATGGGGGGCACCCGATCAAGCCGAAGGACGACGGAAAAGGGGCTGAGAGAGCAGGTGCCGCACGGCACGGCAGCAAGCAGAGCCTTGTTCCGCGGCTCAACGAACCTTGGATCGGTTTGTCTGTCCGGATGCGAAACGACATGAAGACCAGCGGGGAGGCGCGACCTCCCCCTTGTACCCCCTCGATTTTCAGGACGTTGTCGCCCCTAGGGGCAGCTTGTGGAGTGAGTGCCTGAAGGCTATGGAGCTAATTCTTCAAACGCTGGCCAATGCGGCCTATGCCGCCAGTTATCTCTCGCTGGTGGCCGTGGGGCTGGTGCTGATCTTCGGGGTGATGGGCATCATCAACTTTGCCCACGGCGAACTCTATATGCTGGGCGCCTACGCCACTTTCTATTTCTACTCCGAACAGCAGATGAGCTTCCTCGTCGCCGTCGCTCTCGGGCTGCTGCTGGTGGGCGCTTTCGGGCTGCTGATCGAACGCGGACTCTTTCGATCCCTTCGCGACAATCCGCTGGGCGGGCTCATCGTTTCCATCGGGCTGCTGCTCTGTCTGCAGGCCGCCGCCACCCTGGAGTTCGGCACCAGGAAGAAACCCGTGGCACCGCCGACGCAGGAGATCCTGACCTTGATTCCCGGCGTCAGCCTGCCGATGACCCGGGCCTATGTGATCCTCGTCGCCGTCGTGCTGCTGAGCGCCCTCTGGCTCTTCCTGAAGCGCAGCAAGTTCGGCTGGGCACTGCGCGCCTGCGCGCAAGACCCCGAGGCCGCAGCACTGCAGGGCATCTCCATGAACCAGACCGCCCGGCTCGCCATGTTCATCGGTGCCGGTATGGCTGGCGTCGCCGGTGCGCTCACCGCCCCCCTGGTCGAGCCCGAACCACACATGGGCCACGGCATCATCGTCGCCGCCTTCATCATCATCATCGTCGGCGGCATCGGCAGCCTGGGCGGCGCCGTCATCGCCGCCGTGCTCTATGCACTGGTCAAGACCTTCGTCACCACCTATTGGGACGGCGTCATGGCCGACATCGTCGGCCTGCTGTTGATGCTGATCGTGCTGGTGGTCAAGCCGACCGGCCTCTTCGGCGTGAAGGACCGGGCGTGATGGGCCGCGTCCTTTTCGCCCTGATCGCTGCCGCCCTGCTGCTGGCCCTGCCGCATCTGGCGACCTCGGCCGAGCAGCGCGAGCTGGTCGTCTTCCTGCTGATCAACGCGCTGCTCGTCTGCAGCTATCGCCTGATGACCCTGACCGGCGAATGGTCGCTGGCCCACGTCGTGATGATGGGCGTCGGCGCCTATGCCAGCGCGCTTTTCGCCAAGGGCCTGTCCTTGCCGGTGCCGATCGCCATCCCCTTGGGCGCCATAATGGCAGGCCTGGTCGCCTGCATCCTGAGCTTTCCGCTGTTCCGCATGAAGGGCTTCTACTTCCTGATCGGCTCCTTTGCCGCCGGCGAGGTGATCCGCTTGACCTGGCGCCTCTCCGACCTGCGCCCCCTGTTCGGCGGCCCCAAAGGCATCCGCTCGATCCCCGGCTGGGAGGACTGGCAGCTCTTCGGCTACAAGATCGCCTGGTGGTCGGCGACCCACTACTACTACCTCGCCCTGGCGATAGTGTCGGCCTCCCTCTTCGCCCTCTGGCGCATCGAGCGCTCGCGCCACGGCCTGACCTTCCACGCGCTGCACTGGCAGGACAAGCTGGCCGAGAGTGTGGGCGTCAACGCCCGCGGCTATCGCACCACGGCGCTGGTCGCCGCCTCGGCCTTCGCCGGCCTGGCGGGCGGTCTCTATGTCCACTATTTGGGCACCATCAGCCCCAATGCCTTCGAGGTCAGCCGCATGGTCGACGTCTTGGTCTGGGTCATCGTCGGCGGCACCGCGACCTTCTACGGCCCCCTACTGGGCCTGGTCGTGCTGACCGTCATCAACGAGCTGATTCTGCGCTCGCTGGGCGTGGATCAGGCAAGGCCGCTGTTCCTGGGCGGGATCCTGATCCTGGCCGTCCTCTTCCTGCCGAAGGGGCTGGAGAGCCTGGTGGAAGGGTTGCGCGAGCGGTTCGCCGGCAAGCGGCCCGCTGCGGTCTAGAGAAAATCCCGAGCAGACGGACTCGTCTGCGACGACGATTTTCGTTCAAGGCAGTCTGCCAAAGCGGTTCCGGTGATCCCGGGAACACCTGAGCCGCTCCAGGTGTGATCAGAGGTGGCTCGGGAAAATCGGGCAGGTGAGTCAAGAGGCGTTTTCACGTGAGATCGGCCTGATGGCCGAAAGCGAGGAGAGATCATGGCAAGACGCCCGCGCCGGAACCACAGTCCGGCATTCAAGGCGAAAGTGGCCTTGGCAGCCATCCAGGACGAGAGGACGCTGGCAGAGTGAGCCCGGCAGTTTGACGTACCCCCCAACCAGACCACCCAGTGGCGCCGGCAGTTGTTGGATGGCGCTGCCGGTGTGTTCGGCGACACCGCCAAGGCCGAGCCAAGGCGGAGAGGTGCCGGCGGTGTATGTGAAGACCCTTCATGCGAAGATTGGCGAACTGACGTTAGAGAAGGATTTTTGTCCGCAGCGCTCGGCAAGGCCGGTCTGTTGGCGCGCGCAAAGCGATGATCAAGCACGACGACAGACTGAGCATCAGCCGTCAGGCGCAGCTGCTCGGCCTCAGCCGAGGTAGCGTCTCCTATCTGCTGCGCCCGACCTCGCAGACCATCTCGCGCTCATGCGCCGGATCGACGCGTTGCATCTGGATGACCCCTTTGCCGGCAGCCGGATGTTGCAAGGCCTGCCGAAGGCAGAAAGCTATGAGGTGGGGCGGCGGCGTGTTTCGACGCTGATGCAGAAGATGGGGATCGAGGCGCTCTATCGCCGCCCGAAGACCTCGACGCCGGCGCCGGGACACAAGATCTATCCCTCCCTACTGCGCGGCCTCGCGGTCAGGCGCCCTGACCGGGTCTGGGCAATGGACATCGCCTACCTGCCCATGGCACGGGGCTTGGTCTATCTTGCTGCTGTCCTGGACTGGTTCAGCCGCAAGCTTCTGGCTTGGCAGTTGTCGATCACGCTTGAGGCAGAGTTCTGTATCGAGGCCTTGGAGGAGGCGCTGGCACGCCATGGCAGGCCAGAGATCCTCAATACCGACCAGGGCAGTCAATTCACGTCGCTGGACTTCGTTCAGGTCCCAAAGGACGCGGAGAGCGCGATCTCCATGGACGGCAAGGGAGCCTGGAGGGACAAGGTTTTTGTGGAGCGCCTCTGGCGCAGGGTCACGTATGAGGAGATCGACCGGCACGCCGGCGCCAACCTGCCGGAGGCGCGCGCCTCGATTGGGCGCTACCTGGCCTTCTACAACAGCACGAGGCCACATGCGTCGCTTGGCGGGCAGACGCCCGATCAGGCGTACATCAGCGCGCTGCAGCCAATCCCGGCAGCGGCTTGACCCAGACGGAAATCCACTTGGCGATGGCTCCAACCCTGTTCAAACAATCCGAGCCACCTCTTTCGTTCACGTATGTGTCGACGACCATTCCCGCATCGCCTTCTCACAGGTGCTGGAAAGCGAAAGAAAGCAATGCGCCATCGCCTTCCTCAAGGCAGCCGTGGCCCGGTATCAAAAGCTTGGCATCACCATTGATCGGGTCATGACCGACAATGGATCATGCTACCGTTCCAAAGCCTTTGCAGCGGCTTGCAGGGTGTTGAGGATCAAACATATCCGAACCAAATCCTACGCACCGAAGACCAACGGCAAGGCAGAGCGGTTCATCCAGTCATCCGTGCGCGCATGGGCCTATGCCAGGGCATATACCTCATCTGATCGGTGAAAGAACGAATTGCCGTACTGGCTGCACCAATACAATTGGCATCGGCCACATGCCGGGATAAACAGAAAAACACCAATAAGCCGAGCAGGCATCAACGTGAACAAACTGTCGAGACTCCACAACTGGTGATGACCGCCAGCAAAAACCGAAACGGATCAGAACTGGAAAAGCGCGAGCGCGATGACCGAGACATTTTACGAACAGCCAATTCTGAACTCGCCCTATGCGGAACCGACACGACATCACGCGTTGGACGAAGAAGGCCAGCCCACTGACAATCCCCCGGTCGCCGGGCGCCGCCGCTCGGAACGAATTTCTCCTGTTCCCAAGTCAAGAAAGCAACGAGCCAAGTCCGATAAAAATCAGAAGACGCTGGACCTGAATGCCGATGACGGCATTTCGACGGAGGAGCAGGAATACGGCAGGCCGATTATCAACGAAATCAGATCGCGTGTCGCCGCCTGGCGCAGGCTGCCGAGCCAGACCGATTGGGGCGTGACGCCCGCTACCGCCCGCCTCTTGCAGCATTGGCGGCACCACGATTTTCAGGACGTTCGCCCCTTCTTTTGCCAGGTCGAAGCGGTCGAAACGATCATATGGCTCACGGAGGTCGCCCGAAACCAAAAGACTCACAAGCGTTTCTGGGACCATATCCAGGGCGCGAACGAGCAAGCCAATCCTGAGTTGATTCGCCTTACCATGAAAATGGCGACCGGTGCCGGCAAGACGACCGTGATGGCCATGCTCATGGCGTGGCAAACCGTCAACGCGATCCGTTCGCCGACGAGCAAGCTCTTTACGCGCGGATTCTTGATCGTGACGCCGGGAATCACGATCCGCGACCGGCTGCGTGTTTTGCAGCCCAACGATCCGGACAGCTACTACAAGACCCGTGAGCTCGTTCCCACCGGCATGTTGGAGAACATCAACAAGGCGAAAATCGTCATCACCAATTACCACGCCTTTCAGCTCCGAGAGCTGATGTATACCAACAAGGTCGGCAAGTCCCTGCTGCAAGGCCGTGGCGACGCACTCAAGACGCAGGAGACCGAGGGCCAGATGGTTCGCCGGGTCGCCGAAGAACTCATGGGACTGAAGAATATTGTCGTCATCAATGATGAGGCCCATCACTGCTACCGAGAAAAGCCGGGCAATGAAGATCTTGCCGGGCTCAAGGGCGATGAGAAGAAAGCGGCCGAGGCGGAGAACAAGGCCGCCCGCCTCTGGATCAACGGGATCGAGGCGTTCAAACGTAAGCTCGGCGTCCGCGCCGTCTACGATCTTTCCGCGACGCCGTTCTTTCTTTCCGGGTCAGGCTGGGTGGAGGGAACGCTTTTTCCCTGGACCGTCAGCGACTTTTCTCTCATCGACGCCATCGAATGCGGAATCGTGAAGCTGCCGCGCGTGCCGGTCGCCGACAACATTCCCGGTGCCGACGTGCCGATTTTTCGCGATCTTTGGCAACACATCGGCAAGGACATGCCGAAAAAGGGGAAACTGACAGGCGACCCGCTCGCCATTCCCGACAAACTCAAGACCGCTCTTTACGCGCTCTACAAGCACTATGAGGAAACATTCGAGAAGTGGGAGCGCGTAGGCATTGAAACCCCGCCCGTCTTCATCGTCGTTTGCAACAACACCTCAACGTCGAGGCTTGTCTACGAATGGATTTCGGGCTGGCAGCGGCCCAATGAGGATGGCGAAGAAGTCTTCGAGCATAACGGCCACCTAAAACTGTTTTGTAATTTCGACGAACACGGTAACCGCTTTCCGCGGCCCAGTACGCTCCTGATCGACAGCCATCAGATCGAATCCGGCGGCGCGATCGACAAAGCTTTCCGCAACATGGCCGCTCTCGAAATCGAGCAATTCAAGCGCGAGAAGATTCAGCGCTCCGGCGCCGGCGATAATGGTGAAATCTCCGACGCTGAACTCCTCCGCGAGGTGATGAACACGGTCGGCAAGAAGGACCGGCTTGGGGAACAAGTCCGCTGCGTCGTTTCCGTTTCCATGCTGTCGGAGGGCTGGGACGCCAACAGTGTCACCCACATCCTCGGCATCCGCGCCTTCGGCACCCAGCTTCTGTGCGAGCAGGTCGTTGGGCGCGCGCTGCGGCGACTGAATTATGACCCCGTCGATCCGTCACTGTCCCCGTTCGAATGGAAGTTCGACACCGAATATGCCGACATCATGGGCATTCCGTTCGACTTCACGGCCAAGCCGCAAGTCGCGCCCGTCAAGCCGCCGCAGAAGACAACACGCGTGCAGGCCGTCAAGGAGCGTGTGGCGCTTGAAATCGTTTTTCCGCGTGTGACCGGCTATCGCGTCGATCTGCCGGAAGAACGGCTGAAGGCGAACTTCACCGAAGACTCGAAATTCCTCCTGACCCCGGAAATGGTCGGCCCGGGCCAGACACTGATGGAAGGGATCGTCGGTGAAGGGGTGATGATCTCGGCGGCCGAAGCGCAGGCGAAGCGGCCGAGCACCATCGCCTTCGACCTCGCCAAGCATCTTCTTTACAAATATTTCAAGGACGAAGACGGCGAGCCCAAGCTTCATCTGTTCTGGCAGGTCAAGCGCATCGCCCGGCAGTGGATCGATGAAGGATATATGGAGTGCAAGGGCGACACCGGAAAATGGATGCTCGAATATCTCGACATCGCCAATCAGGCCTCTGAACGCATCTACAACGCCATCGTCAATTCCATCGGCGACAGGCAGAAGGTAAAGGCGGTTCTCGATCCCTATAACCCCAAATCGTCGACGGCCCATGTCGGCTTCTCGACGACCAAGGATTTGTGGACGACGGCGCCGAACAAGTGCCACATCAACTATGTGGCGCTCGACAGCGACTGGGAGGCGGAATTCGCCCGCGTCGCAGAGCAGCACCCGCGCGTCATTTCCTATGTGAAGAACCAGGGGTTGGGGCTAGAGATTCCGTATAAGGATGGTTCGATGGCCCGCGGCTATATCCCCGATTTCATTGTACGGATCGATGACGGCCACGGTGCCGACGATCCGCTTCACCTGGTGGTCGAGGTGAAGGGATACCGGCATGAAAATGTAAAGCTCAAATCGGAGACCGTGCGCACCCAATGGGTGCCGGGCGTCAATAATCTGGGCCTCTATGGCCGCTGGGCGTTTGAAGAGTTCAATGACGTGTATGAGATCGACACAGAATTCAAGGCGCTGATCGACCGGGTGGTCGGCTAGCATAGCAAGCGCGCATTGAAAGAAGCGGGGGCGGCCTGATGGCGAGAAGAATGAAAAAGGGACCCAAACAGGTCGAGGCGCTGAAGCATGATGAGGCGAAGCGCAAGAACATCCCGACGGCGGAATTGCAATCGGTGGCGCAGCGCGCCGAAGAGATCAGCCCGTTCGAGCCGGTCACATACTCGCGCAATGAACCACTGCCCAAAGGCGAAGTGCGGTTGCGTGACCTGGACCTCGACCCGCAGATCGTCTGGAAGGGGGCGACACTGCGCCTGAGTCCTGAGCAAATCGCCGAGCTCACCGAAACTGGCCGGCTGGAGATCGGCCACGCGCAACTCGTTTGGCGCGGCAAAGACAGCCAAGATTGGTCCGACCTCGTGGTGCAGGCGGCGCCGCTTTACATCCAGGAGAAAATCCATCCCAAGGCGATCATCGAGGATCTGAAACGTCAGACCAAGGGTCGGCGGGAGGCCGAAGCCGACATCCCCGATCTCTTTGCCGATTTCAATGGCATCGATCCGGAAGCCAAGACCGAGTTCTACCAGCACGATCAGAACTGGCAGAACCGCTTGATCCTGGGCGATAGCCTGCAAGTGATGGCGAGCCTCGCTGCGCGCGAAGGCCTGCGCAGCCGGGTCCAGTGCATCTATTTCGATCCACCTTACGGGATCAGATTTAACTCGAACTGGCAGGTCTCGACCCGAAGCCGTGAAGTGACAGACGGCAGAATGGATCAAGTCACCCGTGAACCAGAGCAGGTCAAAGCATTCCGCGACACGTGGAAGGACGGCCTCCACTCGTACCTCACCTATCTTCGCGACCGCCTCACTGCCATGCGTGATCTGTTGACAGAAAGTGGGAGCATCTTCGTCCAGATTGGAGATGAGAACGTACACCGGGTACGCGCACTTATGGATGAGGTGTTTGGAGAAGAAAACTTTGTGTCAGAGATTCTAATAAAGAAGAAAGGTAGCCAGATTAGCGGCACACTCGACCCGGTGAATGATTTTATCCTTTTCTATTGCAGACGAAAAACGGGCATCAAATTTCGCCATCTATTTTCTGTTCGTACCGGCAGTGAGGTTTTCGATGATTTTCCGTATGTCGAGCTTGATGAAGGGATTAGAATTCACATCTCGCAATTGGAACAACAAGACGCCGTTTCATACAGAACCAACTTTTCCGTTTTGAAGAAAAATTACCCAAATGCAAAAGTCTTTGGCCTGAATCCTCTAAAGAGTGGAGGGTTTTTCGTAAATCAGTCCCACGATTTTCATTTTCGAGGTCGAGTATTCCCGATCAAGGATAGTCAGTGCTGGAAGCACACCGTAGTTCCTAGGAAGGATGAAACGCCTGGGATGCAGAGGCTTGCATTGGCCGATCGCCTCTTTCCCCTTCGAACCGACGTCCGGTTCGTCCGCTATGCGCCAAATCCCCCGATAAAAAGATTATCGAATTGGTGGGATGGCCTTGGCGGTGCTTCTTCCCCGATATACGTCGTGCAATCAAATACCGAGATAGTCAAAAGATGCATCTTGATGACAACTGATCCCGGAGATTTGGTCCTCGATCCCACGTGCGGGTCGGGTACGACCGCATATGTCGCCGAACGATGGGGGCGCCGTTGGATTACTTTTGATACGTCCCGAGTTGCGCTCGCTCTCGCGCGATCTCGACTCATGGGAGCCAGGTACCCGTACTACACACTTGCCGACAGTGAGAATGGCCGCGCAAAAGAGCAAGATATTACAGGTAAAATTCGCCCCGGCATGCCAACGCATGGCGCTATTCGTCAAGGTTTTGTTTATGATCGCGCTTATTGGAATACATCAGGTTCGATTGCCAATAATGCCGAAATCGATGTCATTTGGGAGAACTACCAGCAAAAGCTCCAACCCCTTCGGGAGCGCCTGAACGCCGCTGTCGGCAAATCTTGGGAGGAGTGGGAAATCCCTCGTGAGGTTGACGCGGAATGGTCCGACGAAGCTAAGAAAGCCCATGCGAAATGGTGGGAGCTTCGCATCGCCCGCCAGAAGGAAATCAACAAGTCGATCGCTCAAAAGGCGAATGTCGAGCTCCTTTACGATCGCCCGTATGAGGACACATCGAAGGTTCGCGTATCCGGCCCGTTCACGGTCGAGAGCCTGTCGCCACACCGGGTGGTGCCCGCCGACGAGGCCGAGCTGATCGAAGAGCTCGACGCTGCGCACGGCAGGCGGGAGCGCGCGCCTGCGCCGATCAATGACTTCACCGCCATGGTGCTGGAAAATCTCAAATCCGCCGGCGTGCACCAGGCGGCAAAGGATGACCGGATCAGCTTCACGGCTCTTGAAGGATGGCCGGGCGGGTACATCGCCGCCGAGGGACACTTCATGGAAGCCGATGCAGAAAAGCGCGCCGCCATCTTCATCGGCCCCGAATTCGGCACCGTCACGCGCGCCGATCTGACGGCGGCGGCGCGCGAGGCGCTCGACGCGCGTTTCGATGCACTCATCGCCTGTGGGTTCAATTTCGACGCCCATACGTCGGAACTCACCAAGCTCGGCCCGCTGCCGATCCTGAAGGCCAAGATGAACCCTGACCTCCATATGTCGGAGGAGCTCAAGAACACCGGGACCGGTAATCTCTTCGTCGTCTTCGGCGAGCCGGACATCGAGTGGAAATTCGACGATGACGGCGACATCGTCGTCGAGGTGTTGGGTATCGACGTGTTCGATCCCAAGACCGGCGAGGTGCGCGCCAGCGGCAAGGACGATATTGCCGCCTGGTTCATCGACACCGACTATAACGAGGAAAGCTTCTTCGTTCGCCACGCCTATTTCATGGGTGCGAGCGATCCGTACAAGTCGCTCAAGACCAGCCTGAAGACCGAGATCGACAGGCAAGCCTGGGAAACGCTCTACCGCGACAAATCCCGCCCCTTCGCGCGCCCCCCAACCGGCCGCTTCGCAGTCAAGGCCATCAACCACTTCGGCGACGAAGTGATGAAGGTTTTCACTGTCGCCTAAAACAGGAATTGCTTTGACCTCAGAACTGATAACAACCGCGATATGGGATGTCTTGTCTCAGGAAGCTAAACTGGCTCGCCGACTCGCGCAGGTTGCTGTTGCTTACTTTGGTCCCGCATTGCCCAGGTGGGGTTGAGGTTGCGCCATCCACGGTGCTGATTCATGGTTACATATCATGGTGTTGTGTCGATTGAAGCGAGGTTTTCATGGTGCATCCGATGGGTGAATCCAAGAACGGGCTGCTTCGCGTGGATTTCGACCGCCGCGTGAAGCTGGAGTTCCCTGGATCGAAGGTAACGTCGGACGGCGGCTTGCTCGCGTATCGGGAACTGGACGACGCGCTTGGCCTGACAGAGATGGCGGCCGGGGCGCTGCGAGACGGTCGTCGCGGCAAGAACGGCTGGCACGCTGTCGTCGGGATGCTTCGGCAAGCGGTGTTCGGGCGTTTGGCCGGGTACGAGGATGTCAACGACGCCGAGCGGCTTTCTCGCGATCCAGCGATGCGTTGGATTGTCGGCGGCAAGGCGACGGATCGGGGTGCGGCCTCATCGAGCCAGATGGGCCGTTTCGAGACGCAATGGCTGACGGGTGACGTCAATCTCACCGCACTCAGCGCTCTGTCCGGGCTGTGGATCGACCGCGTTCATCGTCGCAAACCGCCGAAGCTGATCATCCTGGACATGGACAGTTCGGTCAGCCCCACCCACGGCGAACAGGAAGGCACGGCCTACAACGGCCACTTCGGCTGCACCTGCTATCACCCGCTTTTTGTCTTCAACCAGCTCGGCGATCTGGAGCGCTGCGCCTTGCGACCCGGCAACGTGCACAGCGCCGATGGCTGGCGCGCGGTGCTGGACCCGGTCGTGGCGCGTTATCGCGAGCGCAAGCTGCGGCGATACTTTCGGGGCGATGCCGCCTTCGCCTCACCGGACATCTACGAGTATCTGGAGGCCGAGGGCTTCGGCTACGCCATCCGGCTTCCCGCCAACAGCGTGCTCCAGGGATACGTCGCCCACCTGCTACGGCGCCCAAAGGGACGGCCCCCGATGGAAGTCCGTCGCTACTTCGCCAGCTTCAGCTATCGGGCTGGAAGCTGGACCCAGGCGCGGCGCGTGGTGGCGAAAGTGGAATGGCATCCGGGCGAGTTGTATCCCCGCGTCGGGTTCGTCGTCACCAATCTGTCCCGGCCCGCCGAGCGGATCGTCGCCTTCTACAACCAGCGTGGCACGGCGGAACAACACATCAGGGAGGGCAAGAACGCGATCCGTTGGACGCGACTATCCTGCCGACGCTTCAAGGCCAACGCGGCTCGGCTTCAGCTTCATGCACTGGCCTACAACCTGGGCAACTTCATGCGCACGCTCGCTTTGCCAGACCCAGTGAGCAATTGGTCGCTGACGACGCTGCGCGAGAAGCTGGTGAAAATTGGGGCAAAAGTCGCGCGTCACGGACGCTACGTCACCTTCCAATTGGCCGAGGTCGCGCTCCCGCGCGACCTGTTCGCCGATATCCTGGATCGGATCGACCGCTTGCGACCACGGCCGACACCAGCGTGAGCCAACGCTATGCCAATCAAAACGACTTCACGACGGGAGACCTGTGCCCGGAACGCTACGAAATTGGCACTGGCCCGTGGGTTTCCGATCAGCGGCCCGTTGTCCTGGCCGTTCTGGGCCGTTTCCCAATCCCCGACGCCTCTCAGATTGCATCCCAGCAGCGACCAAGGCAATATGAACGTCGTGATCGGGCGCTACGTGGGCGATCCCGGGTTAAGTGTCGTTTTCGCGTGAGATCGGCCCGATGGCCGAGAGCGAGGAGAGATCGTGGCAAGACGCCCGCGCCGGAACCACAGTCCAGCATTCAAGGCGAAAGTCGCCTTGGCAGCCATCCAGGGCGAGAGGACGCTGGCCGAGTGAGCCCAGCAGTTTGACGTACCCCCCAACCAGATCACCCAGTGGCGCCGGCAGTTATTGGATGGTGCTGCCGGTGTGTTCGGCGACACCGCCAAGGTCGAGGCGGTGGTGGCGGTGTATGTGAAGACCCTTCATGCGAAGATTGGCAAGCTGACGTTGGAGAAGGATTTTTTGTCCGCAGCGCTCGGCAAGGCCGGCCTGTTGGCGCGCGCAAAGCGATGATCGAGCGCGACGACAGACTGAGCATCAGCCGTCAGGCGCAGCTGCCCGGCCTCAGCCGAGGGAGCGTCTCCTATCTGCCGCGCCCGGCCTCACAGACCGACCTCGCGCTCATGCGCCGGATCGACGCGTTGCATCTGGATGACCCCTTTGCCGGCAGCCGGATGTTGCAAGGCCTGCTGAAGGCAGAAGGCTGTGAGGTGGGGCGGCGGCGTGTTTCGACGCTGATGCAGAAGATGGGGATCGAGGCGCTCCACTGCCACCCGAAAGGGTGGCCCGCCTCCATCTTCGCGATCTTCTCGTAGAGGCTCGTTGTCCATGGCGATCTCGCCCACCTTGGCGCGCAGCCGGTCAATCTCTTCGTCACGCACATCGCCAGCGCGGTGCTTCAGTCCAGATGCGCCCGTCTCCAAGAACACCTCCCGCCAACCGCTGACAGCGGCCGCCGGCGCGTCGATACTGCGAGCCACCAACAAAAATGTCCTCGCCCCGCAACACCCGCAGAACGGCCTCCTGCTGGCGCGCCGCCGTCTGTCTGCGTCGTCGGGCCGGAGCCGGATCTGCTGCGATATGTGAAGTCTCCGCAACTCCGGCTCCTTCCCGATCAACCTGCTTCTGTTACCTCATAAAGCACCTCAATAATCCCCTCGCCTCAGGTCTTCATCAGTGTCACAAAAAGCTCTAGGGCGGGGGACGATGACCGAAACCCAGACACCAACTCGCCGACCGTCCCACGCGTTACATTCTTTCCCACCACGCGGCTACTTCACAGCTCTGAAATCCCTCTCATCTCATTACACTGGTGAAACATCCGGGCTAGTCCATCTGCCCAGGTTTTCCTACGCACAATAAGCCGCGGGGGCGGCAAGCGCATCGCAGCATGCCGCTTTTGCCGATGAGAACTACGAAACCTCTTTGCTACGCCATTCTGAACCGTCGCGCTACCCAGCCGCTGGCCTGCTCGTCCTGCCGGCAGAGCGGTGGAGTGCCTCCTTCATCTCTTCCAGGCTCCGGCGCGCCCCGCTCTGCAGATAGTCCATCGCCTCCAGGGCAGCGTCGTGCGCGCGCAGCGACGAGCCTGCGACGCAGTCCTCTACCACCCGGCAAAAGTAGTTGTGTTGATGAGCGTCCACAAAGGTATAGTGAACGCAGACATCCGTCAGCCCCCCGGTCAGGATCAGGGTATCGGCCCGCAGGCCTTTCAGCAGGATCTCCAGATCCGTGCCGAAGAAACAAGAGTAGCGGCGCTTGGCGATGAAGTAGTCGCTGGCGCGCGGATCCATCGCCTTGGCATAGTCGGTCAAGGGGTTCGTCTCTATGCAGTGCACAGCCTCGCTGCCGTCCAGCTCGCGGCCGAAATCGACATGATCGGGACGGTGCACCTCTTTGACGAAGACGATCGGGATAGCGACGTCGTGCGCGACATCGATCAGTTCCCGCGTTCTGGAAACACGTTCGAGATAGCCTGGCATCGCGGGAATCGCACTTGCCTCGGCGGCTTCTACAAAGTCGTTTTCTTGGATATCGATGACGAGCAACACGGGATTGCCTTCGATGATTTCGCGCTTGGGCATGCTCCGTCCCCGTTGGCTTGCTGGCGATCTGGGCGCCAAGCTAACGCGATCTCTCGCTTGAACGTCAAGCTGGGTAATTGCCGCTTGACCCGGCCCCTGGGGATGCCCCGATAGAGTAGGGGATCGGCAAAACAAAGGAGGTTGTTCGTGCACAGATCCAAGCAGGTCCTGAGCCCCTCGGAGGTTGCTCGCCGTCTCGGCGTTTCGACCAGGGCTCTTCGCCTCTATGAGCAGCGAGGCTTGATCGCGCCGCTCAGGACGGCCGCCGGTTGGCGGACCTATGGGCCGAAGGAGAGGGCACGCGCCGCCGAGATCATGGCGCTCCGATCCCTTGGTCTCGGTCTCGCCGAGGTCTCGCGCGTGCTCGGCGGCAATCTGGACTGCCTCGAGCCGGCGCTGGCCGGCCATCAGGCGCGTCTTGAAGGCGAACAGCATCGGTTTGCCGATCTGTTGGAGCGACTGCGCGCGATCCGATCCGATCTCGCCTGCGGGCGCGTGCCCTCGCTTTCAGATTCGGCCCGACTGGCGCGCCCGGAGAGCGAGGTCAGCGTCGCCTTCGATCTGCCTTGACCCTGGGGCGGCGAGCGCTTCGAACTCTCCACCCTAAAGCCGATCACCTTCCTCGTCGGCCCGCTGGGCAGCGGCAAGACCCGGCTGGCGCGGAAGATTGCCGACAGCCTGCCTGATGCCGGTTTTCTGGGTCTCGATCGACTGGACGACGAAGGCATAACCAGGGCGGAAGCCGGTTTGGAGAGAGATGCAGCGCTGAAAACGCGCGTTACGGAGAGCATTGTTTGGCTGCTTCGGGAGGGTGCCGTCGCCTCGCCCGCCCTGACGATCCTGCTCGCCGCTCTGGAGGCCGAAGTACCTGCCACCCTTGTCATCGACCTGGTCGAACAGGGCTTGGACCGGTCCAAGCAGGTCGCCTTGATAGAGCATCTGCGCTCCTGCTGGTCAGCCTCGAGCCAGATCTTCCTGATGACCCGCTCCAGCGCATTTCCGGATCTCGCGGAAATGGCCGGCGACGAAGCCCTCATCTTCTGCCCGGCCAACCATGGCCCGCCCCTCAGTGTCCTTCCCTATCCGGCCATATCCGGGCAGCCCGGGCTACGAGTCCGTCGCGACCTGCCTTGCCACGCCGGAAGCGCGTGCACGCACCGCCGGAACGATCGCACTCCGCCCGCAGGTCGGGTGACCTCGAGCATTGAACATTGCTCACAGACAAGGCATGCAGTAGTTTGTCAAACAATCGGATAGTCTGGTTGAAATTGAAAGAAGGCTCTATGATTGATTTCAGCCCGACGCGGGAGCAGCAAGCACTGGCCGATCAGGTGCGCCGCTTCGTCGAGGAAAGGATCATTCCCTATGAGCAGGATCCGCGGCAGGATGCGCACGGCCCGAATGACGATCTCTGCCGCCGGCTACTCGCCCTTGGGGCCGGTTGCTCTTCACTGCAATGCTCCGGATGAGGGCAACATCCTCTTGCCGACCAAGGTCGCGAGCACAGCTCAGAAGGAGCGCTGGTTGGCGCCCTTGGCGCGGGCCCAAATTCGCTCCTGCTTCTTGATGACGGAGCCGGAAGGCGCCGGCTCCGATCCCAATCTGCTGGCGACTGAGGCCAGGCCCGTGGCCGGTGGGTTCGAGATCTCTGGCCGGAAATGGTTCATCACCGGGGCCGAGGGGGCGGAACTGGGAATCGTCATGGCGAAGTTTCCCGATGCCGGGGCCAGCCTCTGCCTGACAGAGATGAGCGCCGCAGGGATCACGCTGACTCGTCAGCAGGACACCCTAGACGCCAGCTTCACCGGAGGTCACTTCGAGGTCGAGCTGAAGGATCTCTTCATTCCGCAGGAGGCCGTTCTGGGTGAGATCGGGGCGGGTTTCCGCTATGCCCGGGTGCGCCTTGGCGCCGGCGCGTCTAACCCACTGCATGCGTGGCTGGGCGCGGCCGAACGGGCGCACGACATCGCCTCGGCCTATGCCGCTCTTCGCCGCGCCTTCGGCAAGCCCTTGGGCGAGCGTGAGGGCGTCGGTTTCATGCTCGCCGGCAACGAGATGAAGCTGCAGCAGTGCAAGCCTGGATCTGGTACACGGCCTGGCTCTCGGATCAGGGCGAGCAAGCCCGCCACGAGAGCAGCATGTCCAAGGTCGCGGTCTCGGAAGCCCTCTTTCGGATCGTCGATCGCTGCGTCCAGATTCTGGGCGGGCTTGGCATCACCCACGACACGGTGGTGGCGCAGATCTTCAACGACATTCGCGCCTTTCGCATCTACGACGGCCCCTCGGAGGTGCACCGCTGGGCCGTGGCCAAACGGATCCTGCGCGAGCAGGGCGTCAACGACACGGACTAGAAGACTCGCTTGCAACGCCTTGCCATGCAGGACTATGACGCCGCCTATCGGGCCTTCCACTGGGAGCTGCCGAGTCATTTCAATTTCGGCATCGACGTGGTGGATCGCTGGGCGGCGGAGCGGCCCGATCACCTGGCACTGATCTGGAGCGATGCCGAGGGGCGCGAGCGTCGCTTTGCCTACCGCGAGATCGCGCGCTTCTCCGACCGGCTTGGTGCAGCCCTGCAACGCGCCGGCCTTGGCAATGGCGACCGCGTTCTGGTCATGTTCCCTCGCGTGCCTGCTTGGCAGATCGCCATGGTGGCGCTGCTCAAGATCGGGGCGATCCCGATCCCCTGCATCGAGATGCTGACCGAGAAGGACGTCGCTTACCGCTTGGAGAATGCCGCGGTCCGTGCCGCTATCGTCAGTGAAGGACAGGTCGGCAAGGTACCCCGAGACCAGGTTCTAAAAGCCCGCGTCGTGGTCGGTGAGGCCGAGGGCTGGACCCCGATTGCGCATCTACTGGAGGCCGAGCAAGGCAAAATCCGCCCGGTTCCTATGGCGGTCGACGATCCGGCGATCCTCTTCTACACCTCCGGCTCGACTGGGGAGCCGAAAGGTGTCACCCACGCCGCACGCGCGCTCTTCACCTGGCGGGTTTCGGCTTGGTACTGGCTGGATTTGGGGGCCGACGACGTCATGTGGTGCATAGCCGATACGAGCTGGAGCAAGGCCGGCACTTCGATTCTTTTCGGTCCCTGGTCCTGCGGTTCGACCGTGGTCTTTCACCAGGGCCCCTTCGATCCGGCCGGTCGCTTCGACGTTCTGGCTCGCTACGGAGTGACGGTCTTCTACGCCTCGGCGGCGGAGTTGCGACGCCTGGTTCTGGAAGATTCGCGCGATCTCCCGGCGCTCAGACTGACGGTGTCGGCCTGGCGGCGGCTGACCGGCGTGGCGCTGCTGGACGGCTGGTCAGACCGAAACCCTGATGACGGTTCTGAACTATCCTGCCTTGCTGGTGAAGCCGGGCTCTATGGGCAAGCCACTGCCCGACACGGAGATACTGGTCCTCGACGAACGGGATGGGCACAAGCGATCGGGCAGCCGGGCGAGCTGGCCATTCGCCTGCCGCATCCCCAGCTCATGCTCGTCTATTGGCGCAACCCGGAACGCACCGCCTCCGCCGAAATCGAAATCGGGAGTCAGCGCTACTTCCGCACCAGCGACCGGGTCCGGCTCGACGAGGAGGGCTACCACTTTCATGAGGGGCGCAGCGACGACGTGATCAACTCCAGCGGCTACCGGATCGGTCCGATGGAGGTGGAGAACGCACTGGCCGAGCACCCGGCGGTCCTGGAGAGCGCCGCCGTCGCCAGCCCCGATCCGCTGCGCGGCGAAGTGGTCAAAGCCTTCGTCATCCTGGCACCGGGCCACGCGGGCGAGCAGGGCTTGATCGAGGCCTTGCAAGCGCACTGCAAGCTCGCCATAGGTCCCTACAGGTATCCTCGGCGCATCGCCTTTGTCGGGGATCTGCCGAAAACGCCGACCGGAAAGATTCGAAGGCGCCTGCTGCGCGACCGGGAGTTCGCCGAGGAAGAATCGCCATGAGCGATGCCAAGGCCCTCTTCCAGCCCTTGGAACCGGCACCGGCCTACAAGCGGCTGTGTCAGGCGATCGAGGCCCAGATCATGGCCGGACGCCTGAAGCCGGGTGATCTGCTGCCCACCGAGACCGCCTTGGCGGAGGCCTTCGCCCTCAATCGTTCTACACGCGAAGGCATACGCCTGCTGGAACAGAGCGGACTGGTCGAGCGCAGTGCTGGTCGCAGGCTGGCCGTGGTGGTGCGTCCCTCGACCAAGGCTTTGGGACAGCGTCTTAGCCAGGCCTTGGTGCTGCATGAGGTGACCTTCCGCGAACTCTGGCAGACCATCGCCGCATTGGAACCGGCAGCCGCAGCCTATGCCGCCGCAGCACGAACCAGTGCCGATCCCGAGGCGTTGCATGCCAATCTCGATGCCAGTGAGGCCGCCCAAGCCGATAGCGGCCTGCTGACGGCGCTCGATGTCTCCTTCCACGCTCTGGTCGCCGAAGCAGCCCACAACCGTGCTCTGCTCATGGCTCGCGAGGCTGTCGGGCAGCTCTTCTATCCACCCTTCGCCGTGGTCGTGACCCGCCTCGACACCGCCGCTGCTCGCCTCTTGACAGCACACCGCGCCATCGTCGAGGCCATTGAGCGACGCGACCGTGCAGAGGCGCAGCGCTGGATGGCGCGTCACATCGAGGACTTTCACCGTGGCTACTTCAAAGCCGGGCTCGACCCGGACGCGCCGATCGCCAGCTTGAGCGAGGAGGAACAGAGATGATACGCGAGGCTCTGGCCCAAGGACCTTTGAGCAAACCGCCGGATCTGGCGGCCGAGGCGGTTGCGACTGCGGTCGAATGGGCCATCGGATCCAGGCGTTCGATTCGCGCCTTTCGCCCCGACCCCGTGCCGCGCGAGACGGTCGAGCGGATTCTGGCCCTGGCAGCGCGCGCGCCCAGCGGCACCAACATGCAGCCTTGGAGGGTCGCCGTCATCACCGGCGAGAGCAAGCAGCAGCTCACCACTGCCCTTCTGGCGGCGCACGACCGCGGGGGCAGCGGGCACAAGGGCGACTACAAGTACTATCCCGACCGCTTCGAAGAACCCTACCTCAGTCGCCGTCGCAAAGTCGGATGGGATCTCTACGGGCTGCTCGCTATCGGCCGCGAGGACAAGAAGAAGATGCATGCCCAGATGGGCCGCAACTACAGCTTCTTCGGCGCGCCCGTGGGGATGATCGTCACCATCGACCGCAGCCTGGAGATCGGCAGTTGGCTGGACCTGGGCATGTTCCTGCAGTCGATCTGCATCGGCGCGCGCGGCCAGGGGCTGGATTCCTGCCTGCAAGCCGCCTTCGCCCGCTATCACCGTGTCATCCGCAATGTGCTGGGCCTCTCTGAGGACCAGGTCGTGGTCTGCGGTTTGTCACTGGGCAAAACCGACGACACCGCAATCGAGAACAGCCTTGTGACCGAACGCGCGCGCCTGGAAGGTTTTGTTACTTTCAGGGATTAGGTCAGCGGCTGCGCAGACCTCATCGTAGTGGTTCGCGGCTGTGGTCCCCCATGACCCGTAAGGCTGCGGCACCGAGCAGACCGGCGAAGGTCAAGTAGGCGGCCGGCGCATAATGTCAGCCACTGATTGCGATCAAGGCGTTTGCCACCATCGGCGCGGTCCCGCCGGCCAAGCCCATGCCGATGTTGAAGGAGAGCGAATAGCCGGTCAGGCAATGACCGTGGTCGAAGGCCTCGACCATTGTCGCCGGAACGGCGCCCAGCGGAGCCGCGATCAAGGTGGCAAACATCAGATAAATCAAGATGACCGGCCAGATCACGCCGACCTCGATCATGAAGGTGGCGGAACCGCTGAATTCACCACCGACCGAGAATCCCTGCACCAGGCGAATGACGACCAGCGAGATCAAGGCGATGATGCCCCAGTCGTGATACGTCGGCATGATGCCGATCAGGATCGTCGGCAGCACCATCATCACCACGGAGAGCAGCATAACCGGCTTGCGGCCGATGGTGTCACCCAGATGATCAAAAAAGATGGCGCCCAGGGGCCGCATGAGAAAGCCGGCGGCAACGACTCGCGCGCCGCTGCGGTGCTTGCCCTCTTCGGCCGCCCCATCTGCCATCTGCCTTGGATCCCCAATCGCCGTTGCCAGCTTGGCCGAGCGGAAACCGGCTTGACAAGGTAACCTCGCGAAATCGGCGGCTAATTCACCCGCCACACCCTCAGGCGTCGGCCACCGCCGGTTCGAGTTGGCGTTCCTGGCGCGGTGTCTTGGCGTAATACTCTCGGTAGCACTTGGAGAAATGTGAGGCCGAGACGAAACCGCAGGCCAAGGCGACGTCCAAGACCGACATCGAGGTCTGCATCAGGAGGGAGCGCGCCTTCTGCAACCTGAGCTCCAGGTAGTAGCGGGTGGGTGTCCGCCCCAGATACTTGCGGAAGAGCCGCTCCAGCTGTCGGGTCGAAAGATCGGTCTGTCTGGCCAAATCGCTGCGCGGCAGCGGCTCCTCCAGGGAGGCTTCCATCAGCTCGATCACCCGCAAGAGCTTGGGGTGCGAGACGCCGACTCGGGCCCGCAAAGCCATGCGCTGTGGATCGTGGCGGTCGCGGATACGCTCGTAGATAAACCGTTCGGCCACAGCCGTCGCCAGATCGCGACCATGGTCCAGCGCGATCAGCGACAACACCAGGTCCATGGCCGCGGTGCCGCCCGAACAGGTGAAGCGATTGCGATCGATCTCGTAAAGCTCGTCGGTCACGTCAAGATTGGGAAAGGCCTCCTGGAAGGCGGCAATATGCTCCCAGTGGATGGTGCAGCGATAGCCGTCCAGCAGGCCGGCTTGGGCCAGCAGGTAGCTGCCGGTCGAGTTGGCGCCGAGATGACAGCCTTGCCGTGCCAGGCGCCGCACCACATTCAGCACCGGCCGATCGCAGTAGCGCTCGGGATGCAGTCCGGCGATGACCACCAGCACATTCAGCCGTTCGGCTTCCTCCAGGCCGTGGTCCGGCAGGATGCGGACCCTGCTGGAGGAAATCAGTGCCTTGCCGTCGGGGGTCATCACCGACCACTCGTAGAGTGTGCGACCGCTTAGTCTATTGGCCTCGCACAAAGGCTCCAGCATCGAACTCAGCGACATGGTGGAGTACTCGGGGAGCAGCAGAAATCCGAAGCGCTCCGGCTTCGACAGCGCGGACTGTTGCGGCGGTGGAGGGGCGAGTCCAGGCATGGCGAGCGGCCGAGCGTTTTCCTGATGGCATTTGGCTGACAATCAATGACGCGAGTCCTCGACGTCAAGTCGATTCAACGCACTGGTCAAATTCACTTTCTCGTCGCCGTAGCGAGGCTGTGAAGAGGAGACTTGCCAGAACATTCGATATACCCCTTTCGTCGTTTGAAGCATAGGAAGCAGGAGACAGAGAGGGGAAAATCCACGAAGCACATCGCGACCTTCACTGAGATCGAATCGGCCACACGAGCCCAAGGGCTGGAACCCCGTGGCGCCCTCCGGCTGTCGCCGGACGACTTAGGCCTGGAGCAGGGCCTTGAAGGAGACGCGGCCTGGCTCTTGCTCTTGGGCGCGATCGGTGGATCAGTCTGGCCGCAGTTTTCCACCTCGCCCGAAGCCGATGATGGTCAAGCCCATGCACTGGACCGCTGGTCGGAGCGGGTCGTGACCGCTTTGGCAGAACACCTGGGAGCAAAGCCGTTTTTCTCCTTCGGCGATCCGCCCTATCTGCCCTTTCTGAGATGGGCGCAGCAGGCCGAAGGATTGGCCCCCTCACCACTGGGCATGCTGATCCACCCCGATCACGGCCTTTGGCACAGCTATCGCGGTGCTCTGCTCTTTTGCCAAGCGCCGGACGACTGGCAGCCGGCGGCCCCGAGACCCGCGCCCTGCAGGGATTGCGCCGAACGTCCCTGCCTTTCTGCCTGCCCGGTCACGGCCTTCACCTCTGCAGGATACGACGTGACAGCCTGTCGAACTCATTTGGCCAGTCCGGCCGGAGAGCCCTGCATGAGTGGAGGCTGCCTTGCACGACGCGCTTGCCCGGTAGCACCCACCTTGGCTTATGATCCCGCCCAGATGCATTTTCATATGCGGGCCTTTCTGAGATCGGATGTCACGGGCTAGGATTCGGATGTTGCAGAGTGGCCCAGGCAAGGGAGCGGGCTCACAGGAATGCTGCGGATACTGCTTGTCGATCATCCGGTGACGCAGAAGCGCGACCGCGCGAGAGCGCACCTGAGCGTGCGTGGCCACCAACTTGCCTCTTGCTGCCCGGGTAAGGGCGATGCGCTGCCGGACCCAAGCGGTTTCGACGCCTTGGTGGTCTATGGCGGCGCCGAGATGCTCTCGACCGACATCGACGAGCCGAAAACAGCCTATCTGCGCGACGAAATGAGATTCGTCAGCGATTGGCTCGCCAGCGATAGACCCTATGTCGGATTCTGTCTGGGTGGGCAGCTGATGGCCGCCGCTCTGGGTGCCGAAGTCGCACCGCATAAGGATGGTCTCAATCAGATTGGCTATGTCGAAGTCGCGCCGACGCCCGAGGGGCGTGATTTCCTACCCGAACCCATTCGTATGTACCAATGGCATCAAGAAGGTTTCGATCTTCCGCGAGGCGCCGAGCGCCTGGCGACCGATCCGACCTTCCCCAACCAAGCGATCCGCGCAGGCAAGGCCTACGGCTTTCAGTTCCATCCTGAGGTCGATGCCTCCCACTATAGCTTTTGGCTGGAGGAACTGCCGGAAGCCTTGAAGCGTCCTGGCGCACAATCAAAGACGGCACAGTTGGCCGAAGCCCCCCGCAGCGATGCCAATACAGCACGCTGGTTCGAGGATTTCCTGGACGACTGGTTGATGCTCTAAGCGGCGAGGCTGCGGTGATGGTCTCGGAGCAGCCGGTGGCGTTACTGAGTGATCCAATCTCTTGGTCTATGGAGGATCACAGCAGGCCGTCCTCGCGGCCGGTCCGGACCACGGTCTCGACCAGTTCGAAACTGGCATCTCCGCTGATGTCCTCGAAATGGAGGACTCCGGTCCAGGGCGGTGTTCTCTTGCCGTATCCCTTGGTGGAAATCTTCTGCGCCACACGCTTGACCTCACGCACCCTCTCGCGTGCGGCACGGTCCATTTCGGCCTTGGCGTTCTCCAGATTCGTTATCGAATTGCGATCTACTTCCGATGAGCCGACATCGGCGAAGAGGGGCACGCTCTTCCCGATCGCTTCCTCGGCGTAGAAGGCGACCGGCACCCGGTCGTCATGCAGGCGGATAACGAAGCTCTGGCAGACGTGGTGTTTTTCCGCCGTTGGCGTCGGCAAATCGACTGTTGTCGCTGCCTGCCGGCGTGCCTTGCGGGCGCTGCGCCGATTTTTCTTCGGCCTGGGTGACGTAGTCGCCGCGATGGTTGGCGTCATAGACACGATGCCCCCAGGAATTCGCCGCCTTCAGGCGGCGAATCGCTCGGATCGAGAAGTTCCTACAGTTCTCTGGGCCGATGAAGAAGGGCGAGCCCGAGGCATACGACAGCTCGACCCAGCCGTTGGGGTGTTTGGCGAAGAAGTAGTCGATCCAAAGCTTATGGACCCGGTCCATCAGGTGATCGAGCAAGCGGTTCGCAAACTCGGGATCTTGCACCAGGGAACCCAGCAAGGGATCCTGCCCGAAGATGTCGGCGGCCAGGTTGTAGGGGGCTGAAATCTGCAGAATCGGATCGAGCCCGGTCAGGCGCTCACAGCAAGCGACCGTGTCGTGAATGACCTTGGCGACACCGCTCTCGAAGTCAGGCGCCGTGACGTCCTGCCAGTTGTCGCGGTTGATCATCGGCTTGTCCGGATCGGCGCCCGGCGGGAAGCGGTCGGGATACATGGTCTCCTGCCCCAGCGCCTCGGCGGTCAGGGCATAGACCGCCCAGCTGACGTAGAGTTTGATCATGGAGCCGTCCCACCTTGACAGGGAGCTATGCCGATGTGGGCTGTCGCCTGCGCCCGTTCGACCGCAGGCGACAGCCCACGCGCCCAATCTACGCAGACGCCGGCAGCCTCGACAGCTTGAAAATGTAACGCGAAGCTATAGCTTCATGTTATGGTAAACGAGTGAACACTGCAGCCGATCATTGAGTGCGGTTTTAGTGTTCGAGTACGCCGGACGGAGCGGCAGCTTTTCCGAAGCCGCACGCATTATGGGTACTTCTCAACCTTCGGTCAGCCGCCATATCGCTAATCTGGAGAGCTATCTCGGCTGTCGGCTGTTCGCCCGAGCAAACAACCGGATCGTCCTCACCGTGCGAGGACGAATTTTCCTGGAAGCGGCTAAGGGTAGTATGGGCCTACTGAAATCTGCTATCGTCGAGTTCAAGACCGACACAGTCTCGAACGTGGTGACGGTCGGTTGCACGCACGGATTCTCCTACCTCTGGATCATGCCGCGTTTCTCCTCGCTGCAGTCCGCGCTGGGCGATCGCGACCTTCGGGTCGTGACATCGGAACACAGCAAGCTTTTCGACCCTGAAGATACCGATTTCCTGATCAGGTTTTGCGATGCGGATGCACCCGAGAACGAAGGGGTTCATCTCTTTGATGAGAAGATCATCTTGCTTGCGTCCAGCAGCTTGTTGGATCGCTACGGCCCGCCCGCCCACACTGGCGATCTAGACTGGCTGGAGCGCGTGCCACTCATTCATCTGGACGACGGAGAAGAAAATTGGATCTCTTGGCGTGATGGTTCGCCGGTTTCGGCGTCAGCTATCGTCCGCCCAGGGACACCTACTTCTTTCGCAACTACGCCTTCTCGCTGCAAGCGGCGGCGGAAGGAAAAGGCGTCGCCTTGGCGTGGACACAGATCTTTGGGCCCTATCAGGAAAACGGGTGGCTGGGCGTGCTCGACTATCCGGCATTCAGATCCCATAGCAGCTATCGGCTGCTGCATCGGCCCGAGCGGGAAAGCCGCGGCGCGGGCAAGCGATTGATCTCCTGGTTTCGTGAGGTCTTCGCCGAAGACAGGGATAAATCAAGGTGAGTTATGACGCCCGCCTCGCAGCAGTTCGAGCCTCGCCCACCGCTGTGAGCGAGGCCCGATCCGACAGACAAGAGCGCTCTACTCGGCGGCTGGCCGCTTGTTCTCCTCGATCACCTGACCGCTGGCATCGCGCTGGCGACCGTCGATCGTCTTGAAGTTGTCGTTACGCACCTTAGGCTGCCCCATCGTCGTAGAGGAACGGCAGATAGCAATAGCGGATGCCAAGGGTCACCGGCAAAGCCCGGTGCAGCATCGAGCAGGAGAAGATGCAGGTCCCGCCGGTCGGCGGCTTGTAGGTGGCCTCGCCGAACTCTGGAAAGCGCAAGGAGCCGCCATCGTATTCATCGCTGTTGAGGTTGAGGGTACAGTTAAAGCGGCGATGCGCGGTACCGGTCGTCGTGTTGTCGCGATGGGCGTTGAAGTAGCCGCCCTCCTCGTGGTCGTAGCAAGCGACGATATCGCGCTCAATACGGGTTACGCGAAACTGGAAAGCACGCCAGATTTCCGGAACCAGTCGCCCGCTGATGCGTCTGCGCGCTGCCTGGATCAGGCTCTGGTCAGCAATGTTGGCATCGCGACGGCGCTTGAACTTGGGGTCGAGGATATCAAGGGTCTTGCCGTCCTGTTGACGCATGAAGCCGGACGGAGTGCCACCCATCCCGTGGTAGCACTCGATCAGCTTGCGTCAGGGCTCCGGCTCGACCACCTGCAGGACCTCCAAGACCGGTGCCCAGCCGCTCTGCTTACCCTCGAACTGGGGCAGGTGACAGGCTTGTTCCGGCCTGCATGATCTGCTGGATATGGGTTTTGGGATCACTCATCGGGATCACGCGGAAGAGGCGCAGGCGCGGATCTATGATGAAGGTCGGCCGCACCCTGCAACTGGGAGACCGGTTCGCGGACCTTCTCCGAAGCGGCCTAGAGGAGGAGGAAGGCAGACATTCCGTGAAGCGGGATGGAACGGCCCTCGAACATGCGTGGCGACGAGGGCGGCACGGGATCGGGCGAAACGCCGCCGATCATCACGCCTTCGTCCTTCATCGATTCTTCCTGCGGCGGTAGTCGCACCGCCAGTTCGTTCTCGACCGGATTGTTGGTCGGATTTTCGCTCCTCATACACGTGATACTTTTCACCATTATGACTTGCGCTTCGCCCGGCGTCGAGAGGTCTGATCGCTCCGGGCCCGCAACAGTCGCGGGCCCGGAACCCCCGATCAGGCCAAACCCTCTTCCTTTGCGGCCCAATCGACCGCCGCTTTCGCCAGCTCGGCCATCTGGTCGATCTCACTGCGGGTGATGACCAGAGGCGGCGAGAAGACCAAGGTGTCCCACACCGCCCGCATCATCAGGCCGGTCTGGATCATGCGATCACGCACCAAGGGGCCACGCTTGCCGGCCTCCTCGCTGCGCTTCTCGATGCCCTCGGGCAGGGTCAACTCGATCGCGCCCATCAGACCCTTTGCCCGCACTTCCTGGACCAACGGCGAGCCCACGAGCGCTTCGCTCAAGGTCTGCAAGAGGTAGGGCCCGATGTCGTTTGCCACGCGCTCGACCAAGCCTTCTTCCTCGATGATGCGGATGTTGGCAAGCGCCACGGCGCAGGCCACCGGATGACCGTCATAGGTATAGCCGTGCTGGAATTCGCCGCCCTTATCGTGCAGCACCTGGGCGACCCGCTCTCCCACCATCAAGGCCGACAACGGCAGATAGCCGGAGGTGATCCCCTTGGCCAAGGTCATGAGGTCGGGCTGTATGCCGTAGCCGGGACTGGCAACCCAATCGCCGGTACGTCCGAAGCCGCAGATCACCTCGTCGGCGACCAGCAGAACATCGTACTCGCGGCAGATGCGCTGGATCTCGGGCCAATAGCTGTTCGGCGGAATGATGACGCCGCCGGCGCCCATGATCGGTTCGCCGATGAAGGCGGCCACCCGCTCCGGCCCCAGTTCCAGGATCTGCACCTCCAGGGCCTTGGCCGCACGCAGGCCGAAGTCTTCGCTGCTCTCGCCCGCCTGGCCGAAGTGGTACTGGTAAGGCGGCATGATGTGAACGAAGCCGGGCAGCGGCAGATCGGACATGGCGTGCATGGCGTTCATACCGCCCAGACTGGCCGCCGCCATGGTCGAGCCGTGATAGCCCCACTCGCGCGAGATGATGACCTTCTTCTCCGGCCGCTCCATCAGGTTCCAATAGCGCCGGACAACCCGCACCATGGTGTCGTTGGCTTCCGAGCCGGAGGAGCCGTAGAAGGCCTTCTCCAGACCCTCCGGCGTAATCTCCGCCAGCTTTTCAGACAGCTCGGCGACCGGCGGATGGGCGGTCTTGAAGAAGGTGTTGTAATAGGGAAGCTGCAGCATCTGCTCGCGCGCGACATCGGCCAGATCGCTTCGGCCATAGCCGACATTGACGCACCACAGACCGGACATGCCGTCCAGGACGCGGCCGCCCTCGCTATCTTCCAGCCAGCAGCCTTCGGCCTTGACCACAATTCTGGCACCGCCACCGGCGCCCAGATCCTTGTAGTCGGTGAAGGGGGCCAGATGGTGGCGCTGCTCCAGCGCCTTCCAGTGACGGGTGGTGTTTCTTAGCGGTTCGTTCATCTCTCTACTCCATATCGAATTCCATCCTACTGCACAGGCCTTGCCTCGCCTCTAAACCAGAAAGCCGATCCGGGCGCAGAGAATCAAAAGTTCGCTATGGAGCGTGCGTCCAGTCATACTCCCTCAACCAGCATGGACCTCGTCGTTGCGCATCCGCATTGATCGAGATCAAACATTCAGCAGCAGGTGCTCGCGCTCCCAAGAGGAGATCACCTCCTGATACTCGGCCAATTCCGCCTCTTTGACCGCCCCCACCGCATGCACGAAATCCTCACCTAGGATCTCTTTCACACGGCGATTGCTGCCGAAACGATAAAGCGCGTCCTGCAAAGTGCGGGGCAGGGTGTGCGCCAGGCGATAGGCACTACCCTTTACCTCCGCTTTCGGCTTCAGCTTCTGCATCATACCCATATAGCCGCAGGCAAGCGAGGCCGCTATTGCCAGGTAGGGATTGCAATCGGCGCCGGCCAGTCGATTTTCGATGCGCCGATCCTTGGCGTCCGAGCGCGGCACCCGCAGGCCGGCCGTCCGGTTCTCCGTTCCCCAGTGTGTGTTGATCGGGGCATCGGAATCACGCAGCAGGCGGCGATAGGAATTCACGTTCGGCCCCATCAACGGCATGACCGCCGGCAGGAACTTCTGAAGACCGGCGATGTGGGCCAGAAACAGCTTGGTGTTGCGGCCGTTGGCGGCATGCGCAAAGAGGTTCTGTCCGGTCTTCATGTCGACCACGCTCTGATGAACATGCATCGAGCTACCGGGCTGGCCCTGCATCGGCTTGGCCATGAAGGTGGCGTAAACATTGTGGCGAAGCGCGGCCTCGCGCACCGTGCGCTTGAAGAGGAAAGCCTGGTCGGCCAATTGCAGGGCTGGACCGTGATTGAAGTTCATCTCCATCTGCGCGGCACCCGCCTCGTGGATCAGGGTGTCGATGTCGATGTCCTGCGCATCGCAGAAGTCGTAGACCTCTTCGAACAGCGGATCGAATTCATTGACGGCATCCAGCCCGTAAGCCTGGCGCGAGGACTCGCGGCGGCCGGAGCGGCCGATCGGCGGAATCAGCGGATAGTCGGGATCGGTATTGACGTCGACCAGGAAGAACTCCAGCTCCGGCGCGACGACGGGTTGCCAGCCCTCGGCCTTGTAGAGGTCCAGCACCCGCTTCAGGACATAGCGGCTGGCGATGGTGATGGGCTCGCCGTCGAAGGAGAAGGCGTTGCAGATCACCTGTGCGGTCGGTTCTTCGTACCAGGGCACGACGCGGATCGTCTTGGAATCCGGCACCAGATAGACATCGCCCACGGTCTCGGAGATCACCACCTCGTCGGGATAGCCGCCGGTGACGGTCTGGCTGAACACGCTGTCGGCGATGCGCAACCCTTCCGAGCGCATGCCCTTCAGGAACTTCTGCGCCGGCAGGATCTTGCCGCGCGCGATACCGGCCATGTCCGGCACCAGGCACTCGACCTCTTCGATCTTGCGGTCGCGGATAAACTGATCGATCGATGCCATGTTCACTCTCGAGGCTAGGCGTTGCTTCGCGTTGGTCTGCCCCGGTCGGTCGCGCTGACGCCGTCCCAGGGGCCGGTCGGTGTCCAGAACAGACTAGCTCCTTCGAAGGCTTGCCGCCACACCAGCAAATTTCAGCCCTGATTTGGCATCGAAGACGCCGTCTTAGCGACATGGATAGAGAGCATGATGCTACGAACGACGGACTCGATTGTGAGGCAACCAGATTCGCCTCGTTAGGGATCCTGAGCAAAGCACCGATGTAAATCACGAAAGGGATGGCAATGCCGGTCTATCTCTACCTGTTGAGCGGCCTCCTGCTCGCCGCAGCCGTTCTGGTGATCGTCCTGTTCGGACCCCTCTCCTAGCCGTCGGGTTGATGGGAACGAGGTCTTGCCAAACGGAACACTCGACAAATGCGTCATTCTGTCGCCAAAAGTGGACTTCTATACCGTCGGGAGCAAGGTGCGATAGGCGCTGTCTACCGCGCCTCTGTGCCATTTTCTCTTTACAGTATCCGTATTAGGTCAAGCGGGTCTATCCTCCCAAGTTCGGTCTTCGCGAATGAGGGCGTTGGCGAGGATGAGGAGTTTTCTCATGACGGCAGTGATGGCAAGTTTTTTGGGTTTGCCTGCTTTCACGAGGCGTCGGTAGAGGGCCTTGAGGTCGGGGCTGTATCGGCAGGCGGCGACGGCTGGCAGGTAGAGTGCCTTTCTGAGGTTGGCGCGCCCGCCCCTGACCGAGGCCTTGCCGTGCCAGGCGCCGGACTGTCTGGTGATGGGTGCGAGGCAGGCAAGGGGTTTGGCCATGAGCTACCCGAGTCCCGGCATCGGGGCGATGAGCGCGTCGGCAGTGGTCTCGGCGATGCCTGGGAAAAGAGGTTAGGATCTGTCGACGACGCTCGAGGCCATGGCTCTGGTCGCAAAGCGCCTCAATGGCTTGATCGATGGCCGCGAGGCGCTCGATCAGCGCCAGCTGCCGGCTGAGCCGCTTCTTTGTCAGGCCGAGGGAGAGGCTGGCCTTTCTGTTGCTGGCCGCGGTGCGCTGTTCGATCGAGGCCTGGCGCAGGAGGTGCAGTTCGCGCAGGTCTTGCAGGGCCTTGCCGGGAGACGTGGTTAGCGCCATGGGTCTCTGTTGGCCCATGCGGGCCAACATGGCGGCATCGACCCTGTCGGGGGAATGTCCCAGGTTCTTTTGAAAGCCTGGAGGGGGATGATGCTGAGACTCTTGGGTGTTTTGCTCATAGCTGCCGTGGTTTTGCCGGGCTGTTCCGTTTACATGGCAGCAGACGGCGCTGACCGAAAGGATCTGTCGGTTCTGTCACCGGGGTCGTCGCGCGATCGGGTCTTGAGCGAACTGGGGCACCCCCTCGTCTCCAAACGTGGCAACCTCGGCAGCGTTCCACCTGCCGGACAGACGGCTGCGGTCGAAACGACGCCCGCGCCGGCTGGCGAAACTGCAGCCCCTGCGGGCGAGCAGGCTGGCACGCTCAATCCCGTATCCCGCTACACGGATGAGCCTGAGCGCTATGACATCTTTGAGTTCACCCAAGAGCGTTCCACAGGCTCGAACGCCGCCCGCGCGGTCATCTACAGCACCATGGCGGTCTTGACCTTAGGGCTTTCGGAAATCGTGACGACGCCTTTGGAAGCAGTTGCCGGGGATGCCGGTAAGAGACGGATACGTGTCACCTATGACGAGAATGACAAGATCCTCGACAGCCGCCTACAGGATCCGGATACCTAAGGAGTGGCTGACCGTTAGCGAGTATGCCATCCACGAGCGCAGCGCCGCTGTCGTCAAAGCCAAGGCCGAGAGCGGACAGGTAAACGTCGCTGAGTAAGGTTGGCAGTCTTCGGCCTCAAGCGCGCCTGATGAAGGGCTCGTTGAGGCCGAAGAGGCCACGTGGACGCCAGATCAGGACCCCGATCAGAGCCAGCGCGACAATCACCTGCGTCAGGCCGTAGAGTCGCAAGCTCTCCTCTAGGGGACGCAGAGCCTCTGTGCCCAGAGAGATGGCGAGCGCGGCCAGGATGGCGCCGATGATGCTGCCCTGGCCGCCGACCACGATCATCGCGACCAGGGTGAAGGTCAGGGCGAGGCCGAAGGATTTTGGCGTCATCACCGCGACCACGTGCGGCAGCAATGCGCCGGCGAAACCGGCCATCGCCGCCCCCAGGACGAAGGCAAGAAGCTTCAGGCGAAAGGCCTTGATACCGAAGCAGCGGGCCGCCATCTCGTTCTCGCGTACCGCCAGCATGGCGCGGCCCAAGGAGGCCTGCTTGAGGCGCCAGCAGATGACGATGGTGAGGAAGGTGGTGGCCACTATGGTCGGCAAATCGGCCAGCCGCGGAATGCCGGTCAGACCGCGCCCGCCGCGGGTCAAGCCGTCGAGATTGAGCGCCAGGGTCTGCACGATGATGATGAGGCCCAGGGTGGCCACGGCCAGATAGTGCGTCCGCAGGCGCAGGAGCGCCAGACCGGAGAGGCTGGCGAAGAGCGCGGCCGCTGCCGCGGCGATCAGGGCGGCAAGCGGCAAGGGCCACTCGATCTGGCCAAAGATCGCCGGTAGATCCGGCATGGCGAAGGACTTGCGGCCGGCCGGATAGGTGAAGGCCACGGCAACATAGGCGCCCAAGGTCATGAAGGCCGGATGGCCCAGACTGAACAGCCCGGTGAAGCCGTTGGTCATTGTCAGGCTGACCGCCAGCATCACGTTGATCAGAGTGAGCTTCGCCAGTGTGCGATAGTAACCGCCGCCGTAACGTTCCAGCAGCAGCGCGATGGCCGCCAGGACAAGGGCCAACAGCAGGGCGGCAAGCCAGGGTCTCGGCTGCAAGCGCCGCATCAGGCCCGCTCCTCCTCTTCCTGGCCGAAGAGGCCTTGCGGGCGCACCAGCAAAATCAGGATCATCAAGACGAAGACGAAGCCGTCACGATAGCCGGACCAAGAGGGCGGTGTGAAGCCGACGAAGGCGACCTCGGCCATGCCCAGGATGTAGCCACCAACGACCGCACCCATGATCGAGCCGACACCGCCGATGATGGTGGCAACGAAGGCCTTCAGTCCCGGCACCAAACCCATCAATGGGTCGATCTGCCCGAACTTGCCGCCCCAGAAGAAGCCGGCTATGGCGGCGAGCGCGCCGCCC
This sequence comes from Rhodospirillales bacterium, assembly GCA_965202755.1. Classification (GTDB taxonomy): domain Bacteria; phylum Pseudomonadota; class Alphaproteobacteria; order Kiloniellales; family JACOMY01; genus JACOMY01. The sequence continues at coordinate 140,496 of CBDBCL010000012.1, forward strand.
AGACCGAAAGCGGCCATGACCGTGCGATTGGCAGAAACGCCCATGAGCTGGGCGGCCAAGAGGTTCTCCGACAGGGCCCGCATGGCCAGGCCCAGACGTGTCTGCTTGACCAGCAGGGCCAAGATCAAGGCCAGCAGCAGGGCGACGGCCGGAATGACCAAATCGATGACCCCCACCTGGGCCGAGCCCAGGTCGACCCGGGCGCGAAAGATCTCGGGAAAGAGAAAGTTGCGCGGCTGACCGCCGAGAATGAGGATCCCCAGGTTTTGCAATGCCACCGAAACGGCCAGAGTCACGATGAAGCCGGTGATCATCGGCGCATTACGGATGGAGCGAAAGGCCAAGCGCTCGATCGTGCCGCCGGCCAAGAATCCACCGAGCAAGACCAGCAGGAGGATCGCCACCCAGGGCACATGGCCGGTCGCGACCAGGGCCAGGGTCAGGAAGGCCCCGATCATCATCAGATCGCCGTGCGCGAAGTTTACCAGACGGATGACGCCGTAGATAAGGGAGAAGCCGACGGCGACCAGGGCATAGAGGCTACCCAAGGTCAGGCCGTTGACCAGTTGCTGCAACAGATAGGGGCTCACGTGCCAACGCCCAGATAGGCGGTCACGACCGATTCCCGCCGCAAGAGCTCCTCGGCGTTGCCCTTCTCGACGATGCGGCCGCCAGCCATGACAAACCCACGGTCGGCGATCTCGAGTGCCATCATTGCATTCTGCTCGACGATCAGCAGGGTCACCCCGCGCTCTCGGTTGAGGGCCACCAGGGTGTCGAAGATTGTCTCAGTCACGATCGGCGCCAGGCCGAGCGAGGGCTCGTCGAGCAACAACACTTTGGGTTCGGCCATGAGCGCGCGGCCGATCGCCAGCATCATTTGCTCGCCGCCGGAGAGGCCGCCGGCCCGCGTGCGCCGCCGCTCACCCAAGATCGGGAAGAGCCCATAGACACTGCCCTGCAGCTTGGCGACCGCCCTACGGTCTCTGTTGAGGAAGGCGCCGAGCCTAAGATTCTCTTCGATCGTCAGCTTGGCGAAGATCTGTCGACCTTCCGGGCAGTGGATCAGGCCGGCCGCGACCAGACGGTCGGGTGCGGTCTTTGCGATGTCGAGATCGCCCTCCGATCGCTCGAACAGGGCTCGGCCGGAGACAAGCGGTAGCAAGCCGGAGAGGGCGATCAAGGTGGTGGTCTTGCCGGCCCCGTTGGCGCCGACCAAAGCCGAGATCTCGCCGGCTGGCACCTGGAAGCTGACCCGGTCCAAAGCCCGGGTCTGCCCGCGCAGAACGCTGACCTCGCTAAGCGTCAGCATGTCTGACCCCCTCGCTATGCACGCGGCGACGCCCGAGATAGACATCGACGACCTGCGGGTCGGCCAGAATCTCCGCCGTCGGTCCTTCGGCCAGCAGTTCGCCCTTGTCGAGGACCACGACCCGGCGGCAGAGTGCCGCCACCATCGGCACATTGTGCTCGACCAAGATGATGCTCAGGCCCTGCTCGCGATTGAGGGTAAGGATCAGGTCCGACAGCTCGGCCTTCTCGGCCTGGTTCATGCCGGCCGCCGGCTCGTCCAGCAGCAGCAGGCTCGGCGCCGCGGCCAAGGCCCTGGCGATCTCCACCCGGCGCCGATCGCCGTAGGAGAGCGAGTCGGCTCGCCAATCCGCGTCCTCGGCTAGACCGGTCCACTCCAGCGAGCGGCGGGCCAGGGCTTCGATCCGCCTCTCGGCCGCACGGTGGCGCGGCAACCCCAAGAGGCTGGCGGCCAGACCGGCGCCGTGGCGCGCATGCGCACCGGCCATCACGTTCTGCAGCACGGTCAGCTCGTCGAAGAGGCGAATGTTCTGAAATGTGCGGCTCAAACCACGTTTGGCCCGCTGCTCCGGACTGAGCCTGCCGATCTCCTCGCCGCGAAAGCGGATCTCGCCGCTGCCCTTGCGCAACACGCCTGTCAGGAGGTTGAAAGCCGTCGTCTTGCCGGCGCCGTTCGGACCGATCAAGCCCAGAAGATCGCCCTCATAGAGGGTCATGGCAAAGCCCTTGAGGGCGACCACACCGCCAAAGGTCTTGCCGAGCGCGGTCACGGAGAGCAGCGGTGGGGCGGTATTTTCGATCATGCGAAGGCGAACAATATATGGGATTATTGCCCAATCAAGCGGATATGTACAATATAGTTCGAACCTGAGCATGGGGCCCCGAAAGACGGGCGAAAGCGGCGAGACGGCATGACGAACTCCCTTCTGGCTCCGGACGAGCCGCCCCCTTTTCTCTGCGAGAACGAGGCCGGCAGCAGTGCCTTCGTCTTGACCTGCGAGCATGGCGGACGCCGCATCCCGAAAGCACTGGACAGCCTGGGGCTGGATGCGGAGGCGCTGGACAAGCACTTCACCCTGGATCTGGGGGCACTGGCCTTGGCGCGTGCCCTTTCCGAGCGTCTGGATGCGCCCCTGGTACACCAGCCCTTTTCTCGCCTGGTCTGCGATTGCAACCGCCGGCCGGAGGTCGCGAGCTTCATCCCGGAAAGCGGCGAAGGCCAGCCGATTCCCGGAAACATCGGCCTGGCGCCGGACGCCGCCATGCAGCGACGGAATGAGATCTGGCGCCCCTTCCATGCCGGCTTGACGGCCAAGTTGGAACGACGGCGAATCGCCGGCCTAAGCAGCCACTTGGTGTCGATCCACAGCTTTGCGCCGGTCTTCCTCGGCGAGTCGCGCCCCTGGCGTGTCGGCATTCTCTACGAACGCAATCGGGATCTTTCGCCGGCCCTGCTTGGGTGCTTGAGCGAAAGCCTCGGCGCGGCAGTCGGCGACAATCAACCCTACTGCATGAGCCGCGATAACGACTTCACCATCCCGGTTCACGGCGAGGACCCCGGCCTTGCCTGTGCAGAGATCGAGGTGCGCAACGATCAACTGGCGGAACGGGACGGCGTTTCGGCTTGGGCCGATCGATTGGTGGAGGCTCTGGAGGCCGCAGCGGACGCCTGCAGCCTGCCACGCCGCGCGCTCACTGGCATAGAAGAAGAGATCCTGCTGAGCAGAACCCCTTGAGGGGCACGATCCCGCGCTGGGAGAAAGGTTCGAGGTAACGGAGGATCGGAGAAGCCCGCCGCCTTTCTTTATGGTCGCCAGATCGTCTCGACGTTGAAGGTGCCGTTCTGGACCGAGATGATGGAGATGGGCTTCGGCGGCACCATGCTGGGGCGCGTATAGGAGATTTCGCCGGTCACGGCCGGATAGCCCATGGTGTGGGCCAGAGCCTCGCGAATGTCCCCGGGCACTGCCGAGTCCGCACGCTCGATGGCATTGGCTACCAGCATCAGGGCGTCATAGCCGAGCGGCGCGAAGGCGTTCTCCGGATCGATCCCGTACTCCTCCTTGTAGGCCTTGACGAAGGCCAAGACCTCCGGCCGGTCGTCACCCCGGTAGGTGTGGGTCGAGAAGTAGACATTGTTGGCTAGTTCCGGGCCCGGAGTCGAAGAGACCAAGTCGGTATCGAAGCCGTCGCCGGAGACGATGGGGAGATCCAGGCCGGCCTCGCGAATCTGCTTGACCGAGAGGCCCGCCTCGGTCGGGATCGCCGAGACGAAGACCGCATCGGGCGCCGGGTCCATGTCGTTTAAACGTGCGATCTGGGCCGAGAAGTCGGTGTCGCCGATCATGAAGGAATCCTGCAGCGAGACCGTCCCGCCGCGCTCCTCGAAGCGCTCGATGAAGAACTTGCTGAGCGCCTTGGTGAAGTCCATCGACTGGTCGGTCCAGACCGCCACGTTGCGCATGCCGAGCGTGTCGTAGGCATAGTCGGCGATGGCATAGGACTGATCGTCGTCGCCGAAGGGCGTCATGAACATATGGTCGCCAACCCAGGCCGGCAGTTCCGGGTGCGTCGCCCCGGAGGTGACGAAGGGTATGCTTTCCTCCTGGAACAGCGGTGCAGCAGCCATGACGAAGGTGGTGTCGGACATACCGATACCGGCGACGATGTCGTCGGACAGCACGCGCTGCGCCGCCTTTGCCGTTTCCTGCTGATCGGTGCGGGTGTCGATGGCGATGATTTCGATCGGCCGACCCAGAAGGCCTCCCTTCTCGTTGATCTGCTTGGCCGCCAGTTCCGCCCCGCGCAAAGACGGGCCGTCCAGCGAGGACATGCCGCCGGTGACGTTATAGAGAGCGCCGATCTTGATCGGATCGGCAGCCAGGCTCGGCGCGGACACCAAGCCCACTGCCGCCAGGGCCATGGCCAAAGACATCAGCTTCTTGTGCATGCTTTCCTCCCTTGGTGGAACTCGAGTGCAAATCCGGCCCCAACCTCGTGCTCTTTACACCAAGCCATTGATCTAGTGGTCTGATCGTAACGCTTGGGATTCAAGCGTTACGATCAGACCACTGGACCGGTCGCGAGATCGGGGACCGAGGACCCAGCCTCTCGCACAAGGCTATCCAATCTCTTCGAGTTGTCAATAGATTGATACATTTGTTGCCCAGCTTCGGCAAAATGTATCAATATGTATATTACTGATTCTTTCCGGTGCGAAGCGAGGTGGCGATGGCGGACAGTCCGGCCAGCCGACTGCAAGAGCAGTTCGAGGTTTTGGGCAAGCAGGAGAAGGCGGTGGCCCGGGCCTTGCTGCGCGACTATCCGGTCTCGGCGCTCAGCACCGTCGCGGCCTTGGCCGAGGCCGCATCGGTCAGCACAGCAACGGTGCTGCGCCTAGTGAACCGCCTAGGTTACGAGACATACGGCGGCTTTCAGGCGGCGGTGAAGCGCGATCTGAAGACCCTGTTACAGTCACCCTCGGACCGTTTCGCTCTGCCGCAAGAAGACAGAGACTTTCGCCAGGCCGTCTTCGAGCGCACGGCGGAGAACCTCTTGGAGGGTGCCAAATCCACCCTGGACGCCGACTTTCGCGACGTCGTCGCCCTGCTCGCCGATCCCAAGCGATCGATCTATTGCATCGGCGGGCGCTACTCCCGCCACGTCGCCGGTCTCTTCGTCGACTACCTCAGCGTCCTGCGCGATCGCGTGCGTTTCGTCGAGGGGCAGCCGGACGGCTGGTCGCACTATCTGATCGACATCGACCCTGCCGCCGTCGTGGTGGTGATCGACATCCGCCGCTATCAGCGCACGGTGCGCCGCTTCGCCAGCCTGGCCAAGGGCCGCGGTGCCAAGCTGGTGGTGATTACCGACCTCTGGGCCGAGAGCGCTCATTTCGATGGCGACTACGAACTGCGCTTGCCCGGTTCCTTGCCCTCGCTTATGGACAGCCTGGCAGCACCCCTGGTTATGATCGAGGCCTTGACTGGTGCTGTGGCGGTGAAGCTGGCCGGATCGATCTGCCTACGCTTGGCAGAGTACGAGGCATTGGACTGCGTCGAAAGCAATCTTCCGCACACTTGGCCGAGTATAGCCGAGGAGGATGCTTGAGGGGCTGGAGAATGTCGGATCCGACTTGGGAGAATGAGCGAACGGACGATCGTCCGCAAACTGGAGGCGCGGCCGGAGCAGAGCAGCCTGCCCGATTCCCATCTGGTCAAGGTGAAGCAAGGGGAACGGGTCCGCAGCGACATCCACACGAACGTCACCTTCATGCCGGACGGCCAGCACCTGAAGCAGGTCGAAATGCTTGCGAAGGCCCGGAAGTTCCAAATCGAGAGCGCCCGCTTGGAGCAGCGCTGCTTCTTCTCCCGCACCATGGATCTCGGCTGGCTCGAGCCGGACCTGGTCTACGGCCAGGGCGAGGAGATGCAGATCAACCTGCTGATCGAGAGCCCGGAACCGCCGGAGCGCCTGGAGGCCTTTCTCGGCTGGTGCCGCCAATCCTGATTGGCACTACAGAGCCTGCCGGCGCGACGCCGATCAGAACCACGCTCTATGTCAACGACGCCAAAATCGGTGATGTCGGCGGCCTCGGCCCGTATGCGGCGGATTGATGGGAAGGCAGGCTACAGCGGCGTCTTCTCCATATGCATTTCCGGCGGCGGGCGGCGGAAACCGTGTGTCAGCAGGGCCAGATAGACGATCCCCAAAGCCAGCCAGATCCCACCGACCGTCAAGGCCTGCCAATCCAGACTGGCAAGCAGCCAGGCATTGAAGAGCGCGCTGACGGCAGGCAGCAGAACCCAAAGCAGGAGACTGCCCGGTTGCCGCTCCACTCTGCCGCCCAGATAGACGGCGATGACGCAGAGGTTGACGAAGGAGGTAGAAGACTCCTCGTCCAGAAAGAGCGCCAGAAGCCCGACGAAACCGGTCAGGAGCAGGCTATTCTGTGGCGTGTGAAACCGGGAACTGAGCTTGGCGAAGAATTTCCGGTAGAAGACAGCGTTGCGTCCCATCGCATAGAGCAGCCGACCCGTAGCCGCCTGACAGGACAGGCCGGGCAGCCAACTGCGAGACAATCAGCGCAGCCAGAAAAATGGACACGAAGAGGTCGTTGTCGACCTTAGCGGCCAACTCGAAGGAAGCCGAGTCGACATCGGCGAATGTGAGCCCCGGATTGGCCAGCCGTACGAAATAGGAGGCGACGATGAAGATCGCCCCACCGATGGCGGCGACCAGAAAGATCGCTCGGGGGATGGTCCGCTGTGGCTCCAGGGTCTCCTCGGCCATGGTCGAGATCGCATCGAAACCAAGAAAGGCGAAGGCGGCGGGCGCACCGCCGGCCAGGGTCGCCCCCAGTGGCACACCCGGTCGAAAGAAGGGCGCATAGGAGACAAGGCCGCCGGGACCGCTGGCAATCCAAACATATTGCAAGCAAAGCGCGGTGAAGGCCACGATCACTAGGATCTGGAAGGTCACCTTGTCGGCAAAGCGAATACCCAGAAGATCGGTGCCGGTCGTGATGCAAATGAAGATCAAGACCCAGATCCAGGAGGGAACAGCGGGCAGCGCGGTCGAGAGGCAGGCCGTTCCAATCAGCCAGGCCACCATGGGAAGAAAGAAGTAGTCCAAGAGGACGGCCCAACCCACCAGAAAGCCCAGGTGCGCATTGAAGGCCCGGCGTGCATAGCTATAGGCAGTGAACATGGCGGCGATCATGGCCGCTAGATAGGCGCCCGAGACTGTGCCCTTGGACTTCTGATCGAGTATACCGAAGGTCGAGAAGACGACGATAGGCGCCAAGTAGGCCAAACCGAAAAGCACCAATGATCTAAGCCCGAGACCCCGCTGCAGGTGACTGCCAAGGTCTGGGTGTGATGCGCTCATGCTGTCGACCGCAGGTTCCTGCGCATTGCGATGCATTAGGTGATCATGCTTCACCCCGCCCATCTCGACCCGATGGAACGATACTGAACTAGCCGCTAAACGGCATCAGCCCCGCGATGGTCCAGCCACCGTCGACGGCGATGGCCTGACCGGTGATGTAGCTGGCAGCCGGACTGGCCAGGAAGACGGCCAGGGCTGCGATCTCGCCTTGGGTGCCGTAGCAATGCATTGGCACGCGGCTCCTCCCACTCCGCTCGAGTCGCGGAATCGTGCATCTCCCGGGTGAGTGGGGTGTCTACCGGGCCCGGGCAGAGTGCATTCACGCGGATTCCCTGCGATGCCAGCTCCAGGGCGGCGATCTGTGTCAGATTGATCACCGCCGCCTTCGAGGAGCCGTAGGCGGTGCGGTAGGCCGAGGCCCTGAGCCCGGTGACGCTGGCATTGACCAGCAGGGCGCCGCCTGTATCCTGCGCGATCATCTCCAGGGTACCGGCTCGCAGGCTGTGAAAGACCCCGCGACTGTTGACCGCGTGAACGGCCTCGTACTCCTCGGGCGTGGTCTCCAGAAAGGTCTTGACGATGCCAATACCGGCATTGGCGATCACCACGTCCAAGCCATCCATTGTTCGGGCAGCCTCGGCGACGACCTGTTCCACCTCGTCTGCCTCGACGACATCGACACCCAGGGCCCAGACCCGCTGCTCCGCCTCGCCCAGGTCGGACTGCAGGGCGGCACGAGACAACTCGGCCTGCTCGATGTCCCGATCGGCCAAGGTCACCACTGCGCCATCGTTGAGGAAGGCCCTGGCCATCGCCAGACCGATGCCCGATGCTCCGCCGGTGATCAAGACGCGCTGCTTGCTCATATCTGCCTCCTCTAGAGCACATCCATTTTATCCGG
>CBDBCL010000013.1:0-42477 GCA_965202755.1 Rhodospirillales bacterium
GGTGTCTGCCCGGTTTCCTTCAGCGCAAAGATCACCTCGGCCAGGCGCCGCGCCAGGGCCAGGCCCTCGAATGGCCCGTCCAGCAACAGCAGACGACGGCCGGCCATGAGCGCGCGCGCGTCCCAGGAACACCAGCTTCTGCTGGCCGCCGGAAAGCTGCAGTGCGCGGCGCTGGCTCAAGGCCACCACCTCCGGCATCAGCTCGTAGATCCAGGCCAAGCACTGCTCGGCGCCCTTGAGGCCCAGGGACCAGAACGGAAAGCGGATGTTCTGCTCGGCGGTGAACTCCGGCACTAGGCGGCGATCCTTCGGCATGGCGATCAGATCGCTGTCGCCGAGGAGCGCCTGCCCCTCGCCGGGAACCAGACCCATCGAGGCGCGCAGCAGGGTGGGCTTGCCGGCGCCGTTGCGGCCGATCAGGCCGCACATCTCGCTATCAGCCACCGTCAGGCTGCATCGCGCACTTCCTTCATGACCAGAGTTTCGGCCGGTGGTCCATCGGCGATGATGGCGCCGTCGTTAGAAGGCCAGAACCCAATCAGCATAGCGCTCGACGATCTCCATGTCGTGCTCGCCCAAGGCACGCATGATCGCGTCCATGTTCTGGAACTTCTCCTCGGCATTGACGCCGCTGGTGGACTCGTCCAGCAGCACGACCTTGGGTTGGCTGGCCACCGCCATGGCGATGTCCAAGAGCTTGCGCACCCCCTGCGGCAAGACCCCGGCTAGGCTGTCTGCATAGTCGCCGATGCCGTAGTGGCTGAGGGCCTCCTTGGCCCGGTGCTGCCGCCGTTCCTGCCGCAAGGGTTCCAAGAGGCCGGAGCGGCCGGCTAGGCGATCGGTGCCTTCGAGCGCCACCACCATGTTGTCATGGGCGGTCAGGGTCGGGAAGACCTGCGCGATCTGGAAGGAGCGGCAGACGCCCAGGTGGGTGATCTCCTTCGGGACCAGGCCGGTGATGTCCTTGCCTTGGAAGCGAATACAGCCACTGCTGGGATGCAGATAGCCGGTGATCATGTTGACGAAGGCAGCCTTGCCGGCGCCGTTGGCGCCGATGATGCCCACTGTCTGACCGGCCGGAATGGCGACGGTGATGTCGCGCGCCGCCGTCACCTGTCCGAAGGATTTGCTGAGCGCATCGGCGGAGAGAATGGCCTCCATCGCGCTAGCCCGCCTGCTCGCGGGTGAAGAGTGACCAGAGACCGCCCGGCAGGAACATGATGACCAGTAGCAGGGCCCCGCCCAGAATCATCTGCCAGAGCTCCGGCGCATAGGCGACGGCATAGCTGCGCACCAATTCGAAGACCAGGGCGCCGACGAAGGGCGACAACACCGATCCGGCGCAGCCAGGAGGTGATGAAGACGAAGCCTCCGGAGACGGTCCGATAGGCCGTGGCATCGGGATCGATATGGCCCCGTCACCGCCCCGCCCAAGCCGGCAAGCGCGCCGGCGATCACCAGCTTGGTGTGGATCAGGTTCCTCACCGAGAGACCCAGATACTCGACCCGCACCTCGTTGTCGCGGATGGGCTCCGCCAGGGACCCACGTAGGGATCTGAGATAGGCTTCGATGGCGATGGCCGAGAGGAAGGAAACCACCACCAGCAGGTAGGTCGGCAAGGTTCGGTTCGAGCCCTCGGTGCCGAAGCCCAGGAAGGTGACCGGCGGCCGGCCGATGCCGTCGGTGCTGCCGAGCGAGGCGTTCTTAACCAGGACGCCGTAGAGGATCATCGAGAAGGCAAGGCTCAGCATGGTGAAGAACGCCCGATAGCGGGCCAGCAGCAGTCCTGCCACATAGGCCGGCAAGGAACCGGCGAGGCTCCGGCCAGGATCAATATCAAGGCCTCGTGGATACCGGTGTTGAGCGCCAGGGGAGACCGGCGGCATAGGCACCGCCGGCGAAGTAAAGCGCCTGGCCGAAGGAGACCAACCCGGCCCGCCAGAGCACCAGCAGTCCCAGCACCACAAGCCCCTTGGCGAAGGCAACGGTGGAGAGCGCCAGCAGCCACTCCGGCAGCAGAAATTCCAAAACCAAGAGGACACGGTCAGAGGGTTGATGCGGGTTATCACCATATGTTGCATGGCCGCCTCCTCGGATCCGTCTTGCGGCGACGCGGGTGAAGAGGCCTTCCGGCCGGATCGCCAGCACCAGGGCCATGACCGCGTAGATCACGAAGAGCTCGACTTCCGGCAGCAAGTGCACCGCCGCCGCACGGGCAAGCCTACCAGCAGAGCCCCCAGGAGGTTCCCGCCGATGGTACCCATGCCGCCGATGGCGACGACGGCGAAGGAGACCACGATCACCTTGATCCCGATGCTGGGCGTGACCGAGATCTTCGGTGCGGTGATGGCACCGCCCAAGGTCGATGCGATGGGCCCGCTGGGTGTCTCGTACTCGATGTTCTCGAAGGCCGCGATCACCTGATCCTCGCTGGGCTTGCCGCCTGCTGCCGCGCCGGCCTTGTCGTAAGCCACCTTCGGACCCAGGATCGCCATGGTCATGTAATAGACCGGATAGGTGACATCTTCGCCATAGCGATCCTTGTAGACTTTCTTCAGCCAGGCGTTCAGCGCGTTGTCGGGCGCCAGATCGGCATGCGGGCCGCGTGCGCCAATGATGGTGCCGTCCGGGATCTTGTCGCCGACACGTGCCACCAGCGGCTCGCCGGAGGTGAGCACGAAGGGCATGCGCTGCGGCAGACCGCGGGCGATCGACTGGAACAGGAAGCTTTCTAGATCGCCGCCCCAGAAGCTGGAGTTCACCAGCTGCGCACCCGAGACCAGCAGAGCCGAGATCTCGGAACCATACTCGCCGGCGAAGATCTTCGGGAAGTAGTCGCCGGTCACCTCGGCCCCCGGCGCCAAGCTCTGCAGCAACATCACGAAGTCGCGTCATGAATCCTGTCCCCAGGCGTAGTTCTGGTTGATCCCGGCGTATTAGCTGAGATTGGCCACGCGGTCGACGACGTAGTGGGCCCCGGCGACGTAGTCCATGGTGGCGTGTGGCGCCGTGCGAAAGACGTACTTGTAGGAGTTCTCTTCGAAACGCAGCGTGCCGCAGACCCAGAAGACGGTCAGCACCTGCAGTTCCTCGGCCACCGGAGCCACCGCCAGGCAGTTGCCCGAGGAGATGTAGCCGACGATGGCATCGACATTGTCACGCTGCACCAGGTTGCGCATTTCGGTGACCTGGGTGGGCGGTGCCGCCGGCCTCGTCGACATAGACCGGCTCGATCGTCATGCCGGCCAGGCCGGGCGTGTTGCAGGGGGCCGGCAGCTCGCCCTTGTTGATCGCGTCGATCACCAGTTCGGCGCCATTCTTGCCCGGGATGCCGAAGGGACCGGTGGCGGCGCCGGTCAGAAAGCTGACGGCACACAGTGTGACCGTTCCCTCCGCCGCTGCTGACTGTGGCACGGCAGCCATGGCCAGCGCCATCGTCCCCAAGGCCAGGGCCGTTAGCCCCCCCGACCGCTCTCGTCCTACTCAGCATATTCTCTCCTCCCTATCGATCCACTGCCCGTTCGGTCCGGGCCATCCGCGCGCGATCCCCGGCGGCCCCCAGGTTTGAAAGGTTCGAAGGGAGTTTATATCGCAAAGTAACATCAACCGTTGCTAGTCGGGCTTGGGTTTCTTCGCGATTCTTGTGTTAAAGATCGTCCGGCGGAGCGTTGCGTCGTCGGCGCCCGGCATGTCGATCTCGTGTTCCAACTCGGCTTTGCTCGGCTGATAGTCCTTCGGCGGTAGATCGATTTTGTTTTTCTCAGTCATCGTCCATCTCCAGATTTTCGAGTTTGTCGCGCAAGTTATTCTCAAATTCCGCGCGCTTGATGGTATCGGCAGCCAAGAGCTTGTCGCTAGATGCTTCAAGCGACAAGACCTCCCAGTGTCCTTGTCTCAAACGATAATCTGCGTCCATCCGTGGCACGAGCCAAATAATGTCACCGTCATCAAGGTCGCACGAGGGGGTGTCGGACCGGCCACCAATCGCTTCAAAGAACGGATAATCGACAGCGACGGCAAGCTTGGTGCCCCATCGCCGCAGAGTCGGCCCTTTGACCTGAAGTTGCGGCATGAGCCTTTTTGCACTTGAGGAACGCCAGTCAGGGCGGCGTACCGCCGTCGGCGACGGCGGGTCCATTTCTTCACTTTCCAGCAATAGCCGGAAATCGGACTCCATGCCTTCTCCAGAGAAATAAACGGCCTGAATCTCCAACCCGAACCAATCCGACGCCTGGCTGTTTCCGGCAACAACCAGATCGATTCGTCCTGCGGCTCGCCCGGTTGAAGGCGACCGCATAAACGGAACTTCTTGGGCTACATATGCCTGCTGAAATCCGACGATCCCAGCAAGCCATAGCGGGATCAGATTTGCTTGCTCAAAGCGGCGCGGGCAGGTAATGACCGGGTTGTTCTCCCCGGACTGAATAGAACACACGCCTCCCTTCTTGCTGCAAGGCGGGTTCCCTGCCTGGAAAGGACAAGGCGGTGCGGCGATTTGCTTCAATGCGGCGCGGGCGAAAGCCTGTCTTTGAACCGGCGCAAGCATCTTGAACGGACACCCGAACCACTCCGCGATTCCGTACCGATTCATGAAAACAGAGGTTTGGAAGTGATGACCAGTTCTGGCGTTTGGTTGTGGTGGGTGTTCTTCATGGACAGTAAAACCGCGTCGAAGTCATATTTTCGCACCAGATCGACAATTTCCGGTGCCGCATCGTAGGTCATCAGGAAGTGGGGTTTATACCTCGCAAGGAGAGCAAACAACTTTGCATGGTCAATCTTCGAATGTGCATAAAGACGAGAGCCAGCGCACTTGCCGCCGCTAGCGGTATACGGCGGGTCCAAAAACACCGCAGCACGTTTCCCCCAACCCCGTAATAAAGTAGGTAATAGCTTTAGACCGTCGCCTTCCAAAAACGTGATTTGATCGCCGTAATCCTGTAGAGCCAGCACGCGGTCGGCAAGTGTATCCGGGTACCAACGAGATAGAAGTCCCTTGCCATTTTCACCTTGGCGGCTGAATGAAGCCCCAGGAGCCAAAATGCCGCCACGTCGTGTACGATTCAGAACGAGAGTGCGAAATGCGTGTTCTTCAAGAGACCCCGGGGGCTCGTTCAGTAGTTTGTCAAGGTTTTCCAAGGTTGGTGTAAATTGTCGGACCCATTCAGCTAATGTGATGCCTGACTCAAAAGCCCCGCGCCAGAATGCAGCCACATCCCGGTCTATTTCCAGCATCACCGCTTCTCCAACCAGGTCTTCTGCAATCGCCGTCAAGGTTACGATGCCGCCTCCGGCAAACGGTTCGATCAGGAGCCGTGCATTCGCGTGATGCAGCCACTCCCTGATGTGCGGAATCAGCCATGTTTTGCCACCGGGATAACGCAAGGGACTGCGCTGCGGGATGGTAGCGACATTGACAACAGGAATGCGGGAAACGGGGAACGCGGCTACAGCCGTAGCCGCGATCATGCCCGCGCCTCCGAGTCCAGCCCGTTGTCGGCGATCAACTCGCGATAGCGAAGGCGCTTGCAGTGCGATTTTCCCGGAGCTTCCATGGCGCGATCCCTTATAAAATGTGCCTCCAGGGTAACAGTCCGGCGAATCTGCGTCAACTCAAAATGTTACTTTGCGATATAATTCCCAAAGTTTGTCTCTACCCTGGCCGCCGTAGAGGCGGCCACCGGCGCTGCCGCCGGAAAAGTAGGAATCGTTCCCACTGCCGCCGAAGAGTTGGTCATCGCTGGACAGACCATAGAGCCTGTCGTTCCTGTTATCACCGAAGATCTGATCGGCCGAACTCGTGCCGTCGAGCGAGTCATTCACTCCAAGAGTGCCAAAAATGACTGCCACCTTATCTGCCACGATAATCTCAATTGACTACTCATTTGCATCAAGCAGACATTGCTTTCAATGACACAGTATCATTGGTTTGGTTTTGGCGCACTGGACAACCGCTGTGCGAGAAATCACCTGTCCAGCTTGAGCCGGGTCGAGACAGTATCTACGTCATTTTGGCCAATCAACGCGATGATACCGCGGTCGACACGTCTCCGCCCGTTCATCATAAGCACTCGACAACCTACGAGGGCGCAAGCGCAGTGGGCCGCGCGCCACTGCGCCATCTGAATACGCGAGACTTCTTTCAGTGAAACTGGTCCTCGAGCGCGGCTACTCCTCCTTCAGAATCGAGGTCGGCAGGCGCGCGGATCGGCGATCAGGCCGTCGGTCTTGCCGTCGAGAACGTTGCACTGCCGCATGATTTCGTCGCCGATCAATCCGTCCTTGCCGGGCTTAAGGATGCGATTGCCGGCGCCGTCCCTGTTGGCTTGGTCGATCCAGGCCATCTTCAGCGCGGCCAGGCCGGTGTAATCCATGGTCGGCGCACCGGAGATGATGCCGCTGAAGACCTCCGGATACTTCAAGGAGGCCATGTGCGCCATGCGCCCGCCGGTGGAGCAGCCCTGGAAGTAATTCTGTTGCGGGGCCGCGCCATGGAAGGCCTCGATCGCCGCCTGGGCGACCCGCTGGGTCTCGCCGATCGAGCGCCAGCCCCACCGGCCGAGGATCTGGCGGAGATGCTGATCCGCCTGTCGCCTCCCGGAATCGAGCGGGTCTACTTCCTCTCCGGTGGGTCGGAAGCCAACGAGGCCGCGCTGAAGCTGGCCCGGCAGTACTGCCTGGAGATCGGCGAGCCAGGATCGACGCTACATCATCGCCCGCAAGCAGAGCTATCACGGCAACACCCTGGTGGCGCTCTCGGCCGGCGGCAACCAGTGGCGCAAGGAGCCCTTCGAGCCGCTGCTCTCTCCGGCCATGCGCCACATCGAGCCCTGCCACGACTGGCGCTACGGCGAGCCGGGCGAGCGACCCGAGGCCTACGGTCGCCGCGCCGCCGATGCGCTGGAGACGGAGATCCTGGCGCTGGGGCCGGAGAACGCCGTCGCCTTCATCGCCGAGCCGGTGGTGGGCGCCACCCTGGGTGCAGTCCCGGCTGAGACCGGCTATTTCAAGCGTGTTCGCGCGATCTGCGATCAATACGGCCTGCTGCTGATTCTGGACGAGGTCATGTGCGGCATGGGCCGCACCGGCGCCTTGTTCGCTTCAGAGCAGTGAGGATATCGCGCCGGATCTGATCTGCATCGCCAAAGGCCTGAGCGCCGGTCTGCAGCCGATCGGCACCATGCTGACCAGCGGCAAGATCTACGAAACGATGAAACAAGGCAGTGGCTTCTTCCAGCATGGCCACCCCTATGTCGGCCATCCGGCGGCCTGTGCAGCCGGCGTCACCGTCCTGAACGAGATCGAGGATCGCGATCTGCTGCTGCAGGTGCGCGAGAAGGGCGCGAAGCTGCGCTGGGCCTTGGAGGATGCCTTTGGCCAGCACCCACATATCGGCAACATCTGCAGTTACGGTCTCTTCCCTGGCTTGGAGCTGGTCGAGGACCGCGCCACCAAGGCGTCCCTGGAACCGGCCCGCAAGACCGCCGCCAGGATCGAGCGCGAGGCCACGGCCAACGGCTCGATGTGCTATCCCATGGGCGGCACCATCGACGGCCGCCTCGGCGATCACGTCCTGCTGGCCCCGCCCTTCATCATCCAGGACAGCGATATCGACGAGATCGTTACCAAGCTGGGCGGCGCCCTCGAGCGGGCGATGAAGAACTGAGTCTAGGAGAAGCCGCTTCCCACAGCCGCCGAAATAGAGTTGAAACCCTCCGCCTTCACCCGCGCCATCAGGCCTTCCAGGATGTCGGCGATCAGTGGCGGGCCGGCATAGGCGAAGGCGGTGTAGATCTGCAGCAGGCTGGCACCGGCGCGGATCTTCTGCCAGGCGGTCTCGGCATCCTCGATGCCGCCGACGGCGACCAGCGGAACGCGGCCTTTGGTCAGGCGGTAGACATCCGACAAGACCGCCGTCGAGGGGGCGAAGAGGGGCCGGCCGGAGAGTCCGCCCGCCTCTTGCTTGTGCGGGC
Source organism: Rhodospirillales bacterium (assembly GCA_965202755.1). Classification (GTDB taxonomy): domain Bacteria; phylum Pseudomonadota; class Alphaproteobacteria; order Kiloniellales; family JACOMY01; genus JACOMY01. The sequence goes on from CBDBCL010000013.1 coordinate 7,975, forward strand.
TCTTCAGGCTCTCCGGGCGGGCCAAGGTGGTGTTGGAGACGATCAGGCCGTCGAAGTTCAGCAGGGCAACGGCGGCGATGTCCTCCAGGTCGGCTTGACCCAAGTCCGGGGCAATTTTCAGGAGGAGCGGCACGTCGCACTCGGCCTCGTAGAGAGCATCGCGAACGGCGGCCGCCAGGTCTTCGAGCTCGGCACGGCCCTGTAGCGCGCGCAGTCCAGGCGTGTTGGGCGAGGAGACATTGATCACCAGGTAGTCGGCCAAGGGGCCCAGTAGGCTGGCGCCCTTGGCATAGTCTTCGGCGGCAACCTCTGTCTCCTTGTTCTTACCCAGATTGATGCCGAGCAGGCCTTTGCCACGGTTCCGCGCGATGCGTTCGGCGACCCGTTCCATGCCCTCATTGTTGAAGCCCATACGGTTGATTACCGCGGCATCCTCCTCCAGGCGGAAGATGCGCGGTTGCGGGTTGCCGGGCTGTGGGCGCGGCGTCACCGAACCCACCTCGACGAAGCCGAAGCCGAGCGCGGCGAGCGCCGCCGCCGCCGCGGCGTTCTTGTCGAAGCCGGCGGCCAGGCCCAGAGGATTGGGAAAATCCAGGTTCCATATCCGCTGCCTCAAATTGGGATAGGGGATCCCACTGCGGCCGCCGAAACCCTGCCGCAAGCCCCAGATGGCCAAGCGGCGCGCACGTTCGGGCGGCAGGCGGCGCAGCAGGCGAAAGGTCAATTTGGGGATCACGCGGTGAGATCCAGGTCGGCTGGAAAGCGGTGCTGTCCGTCATCGCCCAGGGGCAAGGGCCAAGTGCGCGTCACTGCGGTCACCGGCAGAGCGCCGTAGAGATGCGGGAAGAGAGCGCCGCCGCGCGAGACCTCCCAACGCAAGGCCGCACCCAGCCGTTCGGTATCCGCCTCGATCAGGATCAGGCCCTCCTGCCCGGCGCGATGCTTGGCAGCACTGACGGCAAGCTGTTCCAGCGCTGAGAAGTGGATGAAGCCATCGGCCTGGTCCTGGCGGGATCCGGCATAGCTGCCGCTCGCCTTTGCCGCTTGCCATTCCTCGGCTTTGCACATGTGATAGATGGTGCGCCTGCTCATTGCCCCGATTCTTCTCGACCTCCTCGGAGGCGACCCTAGCCCGGAAGGCATTCAGGTCAAGGCCCATAAATACCAGGTTTGCAAAGGGCTGTGATCATCGGCCGACTGGCGTCCCTCCGTCCCGGTCGCTAGGGTCGCCGGATTAGAAATGAAAGAGAGCAACGAGGCGATGCAAGCTTGGCACTTCTTCGACGGCGCGTGGCACGAGGGCAATCCGCCACTCATGGGGCCGATGACACATGGATTCTGGATGGCCTCGACCGTCTTCGACGGCGCGCGTGCTTTTGAGGGCGTGGCGCCGGATCTGGATCAGCACTGCGACCGCCTGATCCGCTCGGCCGAAAGCTTCGGATTGAAGGCTCCCCTGACGTCCGAAGAGATCTTCGAGATCGGTGAAGACGGACGCAAACGCTTCGCCAGGGAAACCGCCCTCTACCTGCGCCCCACCCTGTGGGCGGAAAGCGGTTTCGTCACCGCCGACCCGGACAGCGCCCGCTTCTGCTTCACCATTTTCGAGACACCGCTGCCGCCCTACGAGGGGATCAGCGTCACCCGCTCAAGCTATGTCCGCCCCCTGCCCAATTCAGCCCCGACCCAGGCCAAAGCCTCCTGCCTCTATCCGACCTCCGGCCACGCACTGGCGGACGCAAGGGCCAAGGGCTACGATAATGCCGTGGTCATGGATGCGCTCGGCAATGTTGCCGAGCTCGCTACTGCCAATCTCTGGCTGGTCAAGGACGGCATCGCGGTCACCCCGGCAGCGAACGGCTGTTTCCTCAACGGCATCACCCGCCAACGCATCGCCCAGCTGCTGGCCGAGGCCGGAATCGTGGTGGAGGAACGCCGGGTCACCTACGATGAGTTGATGAGGGCCGATGAGCTCTTCACCACCGGCAACTTCGGCAAGGTGCAGCCGATCACCCGCATCGAGGATTGCAGCCTGCAACCTGGCCCGGTCACCAAGCGGGCGCGCGAGGCTTACTGGGACTGGGCTTTGAGTTGAGAGGCCGAAATGTTGATCGATTGAATGGACCCTTCGCCTGTTTCTCAAAAATTGTCTTTCTGTCTTTCTCCGGGCTGACGAACATTGTTGGGCTGTTCTCTATCCTTGGGGGATGTCGACGTGGAAACGATAACCATGACGGATGCCGTTGCATCTGTTTCAAGAAAATTTGCAATCTTTAGAGGACGCATTTCCCGGTCCGGATTCTGGCAGTGGATCCTGTTTATATGCTTGGTTCAGGGCGTATCGATGTTGTTCGGTAAGGTATTCGCAGGGCCTCTACTCGGATTCCCGAGCTGGGGGAGTGGGGGAGGTGCCCTGCTCACTTCGCTTGTGCTCTTGCCGACTGCAGCAGTTGCTGTCCGCCGGCTCCATGACGTTGGGCGGTCGGGATGGTGGTTCCTGATCCGGCTGGTTCCGGTGCTTGACTGGGTCCTACTCCATTTCCTGCTCCAACCTCCCTACGAGACGAAGATTCGGCCAGGTGCCTTGAAGATCGCCCTCAATCTAGGGGACGGGCCGAGCCGCTGGCACCCGCTCGGCGGCTGAAGGCAAGGTGGATGGAAGCGAGAGCATCACCAGGCAGCAGTAACGTCGCACCCTTCGGCAAGGCTGCGTGAGCTTAAACCTTGGCGCTCGGTCGGGCTGAGACCTTCTCGTACCAGGCTTGCAGGCTCGCCAGGCTCTCGTAAGGCGGTCCCATCTTGATGGTGCGGGCGAAATCGCAAGCGATCATCACGGTGATATCGGCGATCGAGAAGGCCGCGCCGGCGACATAGGGCGCGTCTGCCAGGCGGGCGTCGAGCAGACCCAGGAAGGCCTCGAAGCGTTTGCGGCCACGCTCAGCCAATTCCGGCACCTGTGGGACGTCGACGATGCCGGTCAGGCCGCGATCCTTGAAAAAGGCATTGCCGTTGCGGAAGCCCTCGGCGACGGCCGACAAGCCGTGGAACTCGACCCGCCGATCCCACATCATGATTTGTGCTTGCTCCAGCGGCGTGCTGCCCATCAGCGGCGGGTCCGGCTGCAAGCTCTCGAGGTAGCGGCAGATCGCCGTCGATTCGGAAATGAGAGTGCCGTCGCGCAGTTCCAGCGAAGGGACTTCGGCCAGGGGATTCTTGGCGACATAGCCGGCATTCAACTGACCGCGATTAACGAGATCAACTTCCACCAGCTCCAGTGCGATGTTCTTCTCGGCGGCAAAGACGCGTACGCGCCGCGGATTTGGCGCCATCTTGAAGTCGTAGAGTTTCATGCTCTTTCCTTCCTCTAGTCGTCAAAGGCTTCGGTTACCTCGCGCGCACCCAGCAAGAAGGCGTCGGCTACCAGGCGAAGCGGACGCGAGTCGGCGTCGCTTCGGCCTTTCGCGATCAGTTCGGCGAAATGGGCATAGAGACCGGCATACTCCCGGTCCGCGCCGGCGTTTCCTTCACTATCGCCGCAAGCCAGATGGCTGCCGCCCTCGCTCAGGCTCACCTCGCCCTGATCGGTCTTCAGCAGGATAACCCAGGTTTGCGGACCGGTCTGGCGCCAATCGAAGCTGGCTTCGACCGCCAGGCCCATGGCATCACACAAAGTGAGATCGGCGGCGATCGGCGCCTGGCGATTGGCCGGAAAGGCGAGGCGCGCTGCGGTCACGGCCAGCGGCTGTGGCAGAATCCGCGTCAGGATCGAAAGCGCATTGATGCCCGGATCGAAGACGCCGAACCCGCCGGGCTCCCAGATCCAGGCCTGGCCCGGATGCCAGCGCCGCACATCCTCTTTCCAGATAATCCTGGCCGCGGAGACCGTGCGTCCGCGCAGCAGCTGCGCGATCTCTTCGACCGCCGCGGCATGGCGGGAATGCCAGGAGGCGAAGAGAGTCACGCCGACATCTTCGGCGTGCTCGCGCAAGATCTCGATCTCGCCCAGACTGGCGCCCGGCGGTTTCTCCAGCAAGACATGCTTGCCGGCCTTGATCGCCGCGAGAGCTGCCGGGAAGCGTACCTGCGGCGGCATACAGAGCGACAGGGCGTCAAGCTCCGGCCCCTCCGACAGCAGCGCCTCAACGCTTCTGAAGTTGGCGATCCCCTCGATCGTGGCGTTGCGGCTGGCGGCGGCGACCAGCTCGAAGTCCTGGCTGGCAGCCAGGGCCGGAAGGTGCTGATCGCGGACGATCTTGCCGACGCCGACGACGCCGATAGGAAGCGCTGCCATCGGCCTAGCCTTCCGCCACAGGACCTGCCAAGGCCTTGGCGACGAGCGCCCGGCTCTCCGCAAGTCCATAGAGCGCGAAGAAGGAGCCCAAGCGCGGGCCCTGCTCCTGCCCCAGCAGGATCTCGTAGAGTGCCTTGAACCAAGCTCTGAGGTCGCTGAAGGGATGACGCTTGCCGACCTCGTAGACCTCGGTCTGGATCGCTTCTGCCGTGGCGCCCTCGGGAAGTGCTTTCAGTGTGGCCAGGAGGTCGGCCATGGCGGCCTGCTCCATCGCGTCGGCTGCCCGGTAGCGCTTCTCCGGCTTCACCCGATCCCGATAGTAGCTGACGGCCAAGGCCACTAGGCGATCGAGGAAGGGATAGGCACCCGGCACCGCATCCGGCCGATAGCGCGAGATGAAGCCCCAGAGGATCGCCGGGTCCTCGGTATTGCAGACGCTGGCCAGGTTCAGCAGCAAGCCGTAGCTCAGCGGTGCACCCTCAGCTGGCGGGGCGCCGTTGTGGATGTGCCAGGTCGGATTCTCCAGGCGCTTGGGCACCTCCTGGCCGGGAAAGTTTGCCAGGTGCGAAACATAGTCATCGACCGCACGCGGGATCACGTCGAAGAAGAGCCGCTTGGCCGCCCGCGGCTTGTTGTACATGAAGAGCGCCAGGCTCTCCGGCGGGCCATAGGCCAGCCATTCCTCGACCGACAGGCCATTGCCCTTGGACTTGGAGATCTTCTGTCCCTCCTCGTCCAGGAAGAGCTCGTAGTTGAAGCCCTCCGGCGGGTGGGCGCCCAGTGCACGGACGATGGCGCCTGCCAGCTTGACGCTGTCGATCAGGTCCTTGCCGGACATCTCGTAGTCGACGTCCAGCGCATACCAGCGCATGCCCCAGTCCGGCTTCCATTGCAGCTTGCAATGCCCGCCGGTCACGGGAACTTCGGTCAGGCTCTCGTCCTCGTCGCGGAAGACGACGGTGCCGGCGTCGAGCTTGCATTCCAGGGTCGGTACCTGCAGGACGCGGCCGCTCTTCGGCGAGATCGGTAGGAAAGGGCTGTAGCTCTGCCGTCGCTCGTCGCGCAGGCTGGGCAGCATGATCGCCATGATCCGGTCGTAGGCGGCCAGCACGTCCAGCAGGGCCCGGTCGAAGCGCCCGGAAAGATACCAGTCAGTCGCGGACTGGAACTCGTACTCGAAACCGAAGTCGTCAAGGAAGGCCTGCAGGCGCGCATTGTTGTGTGCGCCGAAGGATTCGTGCGTACCGAAGGGGTCGGGCACCTTGGTCAAAGGCTCGCCCAGGTGCGCCTTCAAGGCGTCCTGATTGGGCAGGTTGTCGGGCACCTTGCGCAGGCCGTCCATATCGTCGGAGAAGCAGAACAGCCGGCTCGGAATGTCGGAAAGGCGCTGAAAGGCCTGGCGCACCATGGTGGTGCGGACGACCTCGCCGAAGGTGCCGATGTGCGGCAGGCCGGAGGGGCCATAGCCGGTTTCGAAGAGCACATAGCCTTTCTTCGGCGGCGCATCCTCATAGCGGGCCACCAGCTTCCGTGCCTCTTCAAAGGGCCAGGCGCGTGCCGCCTGGGCTAGCTCTCGCTCTGCCATCATGCTCCTTGCTCTACCGCTTGTGGTTCGAGGCAGGGTCCCGTCCTGCCGAAACCATCGTTTGGAGCAGCCGTCTTAGAGCAGGCGTCATCAAAGGGAAAGCCGCAAGCCATGAGGCCCGGTCCGGTCTGCGCTGTTCCGGCCGATGAGCCGGTTCGATTCAGTCGGACAGTCCCTGGCTGCCGCCGCTGTTGGTCTCGGGGCCGAAGAGGCGGCGCAGAAAGCTTTCGTCGGTTGCGATAGGGGTCAGGGAGGTCCGACGGGCATCGGGATTCAATTCGGTCGTGAAGTCGTAGAGACGCGACATGGTGGAGACGAAGAAATCGGTGCGCCCGGCATCGCGCTCGACCAGGCCGAGCTTCAGAGCGCCGCCGTTGAAACTCGGTTGCCGCAGCACGCCGGCCAGAACATTGCCCCAGTCCCGGCCGCGCCGCTCACGCGCCGTGTAGCGGTCGATCACCGAGACCCTGATGGCGGTCAACTGCTGTGCCTGGTCATCACTCAGCCCGGGATTGTCCGCCAGCTGCGCGATCATCTGGGCCCCGCGTGGCCGTTCGTCCGTCTGCTGGCAGGCGTAGAGCGCGCCCAGTATCAGCGAAACGTTGAGCGCGAGCGACAGGGCCAAAACGATCCAAATCAGTCGCCGGGGAACTCTCGACACTGCCTGGGCCTGGAACATCGATTGCGGGCCGAAGGGCAAACCGCTGTTCTGCGCCATCTGGGCGGCGCTGTTCCGCGCGGCCGCATAGCCATGGTTGCCGAGTTCGAAACCGCCGAGACAGATCATGACGAAAAGATCGGCAGCAACCGCCCAGGTTCAGGCCGTCGATCGGTCGCGCGGTCGCCAAGCCAGCGCCAAATCGTCGTAAAAATGACAGAGGTCCGCCAGAAATCTCCGGTGCTATGGCCGTTACCCGGCGCAGCAGCAGCGAGGGCGGCGCTTCATGGGCGCCGAGCGCTTCGGCCGAACGCATCCAGAGCGCGCGCGCTTGCGGATCGGTCGCCAGCGCCGCTTCCACCGCGGCCATATCTGGCTCGTTCAAGCGGCGGTCGATGCAGGCTGCCAAACTCACGGGATCGCGCGCAGGGTCGTCAGCTCCCATCGCGTCGTTGCTGGCCCAATGCCGTTTCGTGCGTGCCAGAAGTTCGCGGTCCAGTCCCGCTTCGCCGTCACCCTGAGCCATCCTGGGATCCAAGGATCCAGTCACTCGTCTTCGTGCCCCGTAATTAGTGCCTGCGGCCGCCACCAAGGGCCCCGCGCCTGTACTGTCCCGACCTTCCTGAACTTGATACGAAAGCCCCCTATTGCGTCATCCCTTCGCTGGCCTCAAGAGGTGGCTTGCCTATTCGCCCTCGTTCGCCAGCCATTCGCGCAGTCGCTGCAATGCCTTGTGTTGCATAGAGCGTAGCGTTTGCGGGTCGATTCCCAGCTTTTTTCCAACTTCCACGGCGGTCATGTCGTGTTGATACAGCAGTTCAACGATCAGTGCCTGGCGCGGCGACAGCAGTCCTTCAGGGACCGTGACCCAAGCCGGTTCCCTAGGAGGAACCGCAAAGCGGTGTTCCGGAATCGCATCGATGCTGCTGGTCGCTCGAGCGTTTCGCCTCAAGTGGTCGATGCTGGCAGAGGTTGCGATCACGGTCAACCAAGTGGTGAGCTTCGCTTTCTTGGAATCGTAGCTGCGCAGCAAGCGGAAGTCGTTGGCACAGAATCTTCACGAAGACATCCTGCACCACGTCGTCGACCTCGCCGTCTGCTCTCTGGTGTTTCGAAGAGATCACAGCCAGTCGGTCAGCTGTGCTACCAGAGGCAGATCGGCCGGCGGCATGGGATAGTCGCGCAAGGCCTGCTTGCGGACCCATGCCAAGGCCTGCCCCTCGCGTGCACTTGGTATACCCTGCCAGACCCGGCAGGCGAAAAGCGGCATCAGGAGATGAAAGGTCTCGTAGCTGTGCGACGCGAAGGCCAAGGGGGCGAGGCAGCTTTCTGCCGTATCCACCCCTAGCTCTTCTTTCAGCTCGCGCACCAAGGCAGCCTCCGGCGTTTCGCCCGGGTCCAGCTTGCCGCCCGGAAACTCCCAAAGGCCAGCCATCGACTTGCCGGCCGGGCGCTCGGCCAGCAGCACGCGCCCGTCGCTGTCGATCATGGCACAGGCTGCGACCAGCAGAATCCTGGCCGGACGCAGACGGGCCGGCGATGCGGCCCAGTAGCCCTCGAGAAGGTCATCGGGCATGTGACTGAACCCTAGCTGCGATAGTCGGTGTTGATGTCGATGTAGCCGTGGGTCAGATCGCAGGTCCAGACCTGCGCCGCACCGGACCCCACCCCGACATCGATCTCGATGTCGATCTCTTGGCCCTGCATGTGCTTGGCCACCGGCGTTTCATCATAGCCCTCGACCCTGGCGCCCTCGCGGGCCACGGCGACGCCGCCAATGGAGACCGAGAGGCGGTCGCGATCGGCCCGCTGGCCGGCCTTGCCGACGGCCATGACGATCCGGCCCCAGTTGGCGTCGGCACCGGCGATTGCGGTCTTTACCAAGGGCGAGTTGGCGATGGCCAGGCCGATGATCTTCGCCGCCGCCGCATTTTCGGCACCGGTCACGCGAATCGAGATCAGCTTCTGCGCACCCTCGCCGTCCTTCACCACCAGCAGGGCCAGATCCAGCAGCAGTCCCTCCAATGCAGCGACGAAGCCTGCAAGACGCGGGTCACCAGGATCGACGATGGGATCATGCCCGGCTCGGCCGGTGGCGATGACGATCAGACTGTCGCTGGTCGAGGTATCGCTGTCGACGGTAATTGCGTTGAAGCTCTTCTCGCTGGCTTGCGCCAGCAGGTTTTGCAGCAGGCCTGCCGGCAGGCCTGCATCGGTGGCGACGAAGGCCAGCATCGTCGCCATGTCGGGGGCGATCATGCCGCTGCCCTTGGCGATCCCGGTCAAGGTGACGGTCTTGCCGTCAATGCTGCATTGCCGGCTGGCAGCCTTGGCGAAGGTATCGGTGGTGCAGATCGCCTCGGCGGCCTCGTGCCAACGCTCCGCGCTATCCGATTGCCCGGCGATCAGCCCGGACAGGAAAGGCACCAGCTTGGCCGCCTCCAAGGGCTCGCCGATGATGCCGGTCGAGGCCTGCAGAATCTGCTCCTGCGGGCAGCCGCGTTCGGCTGCGATCGCGGCTGCCATTTCGGTGACGGCGGCATCGCCCAGGCGCCCGGTGAAGGCATTGGCATTGCCGGCATTGACGACCAGAGCCGAGATTGCGCCCTGGCTCTGCGCCAGTGCGGCCCGCGACCAGACCACCGGTGCGCCGGCGGTCAAGGACTGGGTGAAGACGCCGGCGGCGACGCTACCCGCTGCGAAGGTCATCAACAGCAGGTCGAGACGCCCGCGATAGCGGTAGTTGCTCTCGGCGGCGGCCAGCGTGACGCCGAGCACGGCATGTAGCACGGGGGTGGCAGCAGGTGCCAAAGGAGATCGAGGCGGCAGCACGATAAGGATAGTCTCCCAAGCCTGGGCGCGCGGCTCAGCGCGGCGGATAGAGTGTGACCTTGGTCTGCTGGCGAAGCTGGTTCAGCAGGCGGTCGAGCGCCAGTCGTGACATCTCTGTCCGAACCTCCTGGCGCCGCCTCGCGTCCTCGGCCCGATTGCCGTTCGAGAGGGCCTGGACCCGGGCCTCCACGGCGTCCGGCTGCACGTTTCCGGCCAGATAGTCGCCGACATAGGCATCGCGCATCAGATCCTCTTCGAAGCGCCGCACCGCCTCGCGAACATCGGCACGATTGGCATAGCCTTTGACGCGGGCCGCATCGGCCAGCAGCTGACGATCGACCAAGCGGGCCAGCAGGATCTGGAACAACGGGGCGACCTGGCTCTGCTGCTCCGAGGGCAGGCGCCGAGCCGAGTAGATCACGTCGTTCCAACGAATTTCGGTGGCACCGACCCGGCCCACCATCGGGTTGTCCGGCCGCAGCATGGCCTGCAGGGTGGGCGGCAGGCTGTTGCGGTCCTGCGCTGCCGTCAGCGCCGGCGCCAGCAACAGCAGCAGGCAGACCGGAACCACCGACCAAAGCCGCAAACTGACCAGGCTCCACAGGCGCCGGCCCCAAAAAACCCGGCACCTAGGGCCACTGTGCTGTGCGCGCGGCTGCGTGACGGCGGAAAGTGACTGGGGCATCAGCGTCCTCGTTCCTCTTCGTCCTCGTTCCTCTTCGCGGCGGACTGCTGAGACAGGAAAATGGCATTTCCAAGGTGAGCCTCTCGTGCGTTCTCCGCAAGCCAGAAGAGGACCCTGCGCCTGGTCGGCGAATTGACAGCGGCGGCAGGCCCTCTTATCTAGCAATCGATTGTCGGGCTTCCGCAGAGGTTTTGCGGAAGAGACCTTGACGCCCCTTTTTTTCGACCTTCGACCCTTGAGGCCTTCCGCGCATCATGATGGGCTCTATTGCCAAGCGGCTCTTCGGGTCCGCTAATGACCGTTTCGTCAAAGGCTTGCACCGCGACGTGCAGGCCATAAACGCCCTGGAGCCCGAGCTGGAGAAGCTGAGCGACGAGGCATTGGCTCAGCGCACGCTAGACTTCCGCAAGCGATTGGTCGGCGGCGCCAAGCTGGACAGCATTCTCGTCGAGGCCTTCGCCACGGTGCGCGAGGCGGCCAAGCGGACTTTGGGTCAGCGACACTATGACGTGCAGTTGATGGGCGGCATGGTGCTGCATCGAGGCATGATCTCGGAGATGAAGACCGGTGAGGGTAAGACTTTGGTCGCAACCCTTGCAGTCTATCTGAACGCGATCGAAGGCAAGGGCGTCCATGTCGTCACCGTGAACGACTATTTGGCCCGCCGCGACAGCGAATGGATGGGGCAGATCTATGGTTTCCTGGGCTTGACCGTGGGCTGCATCGTCCCGGGTCTGGACGAGGTCGAGCGCCACGAGTCCTATGCCGCCGACATCACCTACGGCACCAACAACGAGTTCGGCTTCGACTATCTGCGCGACAACATGAAACGCCAGCTCGGCACCGTCGTGCAGCGTGATTTCAACTTTGCCATTGTCGACGAGGTGGACTCCATCCTGATCGACGAAGCGCGCACGCCGCTGATCATCTCTGGCCCGGCTTCCGATTCTTCGGAGCTCTATCAGCGCATCGATGCGCTGATTCCGAATCTGGAGGATCTGCACTACGAATCCGACGAGAAGCAGAAGTCGATCACGCTCACCGAAGAGGGCAACCAGAAGGTCGAGGAGTTGCTGGGCGACAGCGGGCTCATGACCGAGGGTTCGCTCTACGACGTGCAGAACATCAACCTGGTACACCACGTGAACCTGGCCTTGCGCGCCCACAAGATGTTCGAGCTCGACCGCGACTACATCGTCAAGGACGACAAGGTCATCATCATCGACGAGTTCACCGGTCGCATGATGGAAGGACGGCGTTTCTCCGACGGTCTGCACCAGGCCCTGGAAGCCAAGGAACGGGTGCAGATCCAGCAGGAAAACCAGACCCTGGCCTCGATCACCTTCCAGAATTACTTCCGCCTCTACCCCAAGCTGGCCGGCATGACCGGCACGGCGATGACCGAAGCCTCGGAGTTTCAGGACATCTACGGCCTCGAGGTGATCGAGATCCCGACCAACGTCGCCGTCCTGCGCAAGGACATGGACGACGAGGTCTATCGCGCGGTGGGCGAAAAGGAAGACGCGATCCTGGCCAAGATCAAGGAGTGCCAGAAGCGCCAGCAGCCGGTCCTGGTCGGCACCGTCTCGATCGAGAAGTCGGAGGCGCTGGCGCGGCGCCTGAAGCGCGACAAGATCGCCCATAGCGTCCTCAATGCCCGCTATCACGAGCAAGAGGCCTTCATCATCGCCCAGGCCGGGGCGCCGGGCTCGGTGACCATCGCCACCAACATGGCCGGTCGCGGCACCGACATTCAGCTCGGCGGCAATGTCGATATGCGCGTCGCCCAGGAACTGCAGGACATCGAAGACGAGGCGGCGCGTACGACCCGCGAGGCCGCCATCCGCGCCGAGGTCAAGGCCAACCGCGAGATCGTGCTGAAGGCCGGCGGCCTCTTCGTGCTCGGCACCGAGCGGCACGAGAGCCGGCGCATCGACAATCAATTGCGCGGCCGCTCCGGTCGGCAGGGCGATCCCGGCGGCTCGCTCTTCTTCCTGTCTTTGCAGGACGACTTGATGCGGATCTTCGGCTCCGAGCGTCTGAACGGCATGCTGACCCGGCTCGGCCTGAAGGAGGGCGAGGCGATCGTCCATCCCTGGGTCAATAAGGCCCTGGAGAAGGCGCAGCAGAAGGTCGAGGCGCGCAACTACGAGATCCGCAAGAACCTGCTGCAGTTCGACAATGTGATGAACGACCAGCGCAAGGTGGTCTATGAGCAGCGCCGCGACCTGATGCGTACCGAGGACGTCAAAGAGACCGTCCGCGAGATGCGCCAAGAGGTAATCGGCGATCTGGTGACCCAGTCGATCCCCAAGGGCGCCTTCGTCGACCAATGGGAGATCGGCTCGCTGCACGAGGCGTGCCGGCGTCTGCTGCACATCGACCTGCCGCTCACCATCTGGGCCGAGGAAGAGGGCATCGCCGACGAGGAGATCGAGGAGCGCATCACCGAGGCGCACGACCGCCTGATGGCGGAGCGCACCGCGCGCTTCACCCCGGCGATCATGCGCGCGCTGGAGAAAGAGGTGCTGCTGGCCGTGGTCGACAAGCAGTGGAAGGACCACCTGCTGTCCCTCGACCATCTGCGCCATGGCATTTCGCTACGCGCCTATGCCCAGCGCGACCCCTTGATCGAGTACAAGCGCGAGGCCTTCGAGCTGTTCCAGACCATGCTGGTCGAGGTGCGCCAGGAGGTGACGCAGATCCTCTCGCTGATCGAGATCCGCGATCAGAAAGTGCCGCCGCCGGAGCAGGTGAATGCCGGCGAGACGCCGGCTGCGGTGCAGGAAACGCGCGAGGACCCGACCCTGGTCGGCGCCGAGGCCGAGATGGCAGTCGATCCTTTGGGTCTGAAGCGCCCGCGCGAAGAGCCGCCGGCGCGGCCGCAGCGCCGGCCGGTGCGTAATGCGCCCCCGGCCGGCATCAAGGCCGATCCCAAGGACCCCACGACCTGGGGCAAGGTCGCGCGCAACGCCCCCTGCCCCTGCGGCTCCGGCAAGAAGTACAAGCACTGCCACGGAAAGATTGGCTAGGGCACCGCCAACCCGCCCCTGCCCCTTGATTTTGGCCCCCTGCTCCGCCCTCCCAGCGTTGAGAAACAGCGCGTGAGGCTGGTATGACCGTTGAGATCGACAAGCAGGGCGAGGTTTGGACCATCATCCACAATCGGCCCGAGGCGCGGAATGCGGTCAGCCCCGATGCCCTCGACACGCTGGTGGCTGCCTTCGAGGACTTCGCGAGCGTCCTGCCAAGGCCGGGGTCTTCTGGAGGGGCCGGCGGGGCCTTCTGCGCCGGCTGGGATCTGAAAGTGCGCCTCGAGCATGACCGACCGCGAGCGCTTCCAGGAAGAGATCGTCGAGGGTCCGGGCTTTCCCACCGGCGCTGCCGCGCCGCCGCGCGGTTCCTTGGGCCCCTCGCGCATGGAGATCTCGAAGCCGATGATCGCCGCGGTCGAGGGACCGACAATGGCCGGCAGCATGGGACTGGCGCTCTGGTGCGATGTCCGCGTCATGGCGGAGACTACCCATCCGGGCGTCTACTGCCGGCGCTGGGTCATTCCGCTGCTGGACGGCAGCACGGTGGGCTGCCGCGTCTGGTCGGACAAGGCAAGGCCCTGGAGATCGCCATGACCGGCCGCAAGGTACCGGCCGAGGCGTGCTACCGGATCGGGCTCTGCGAAAAGATCGTGCCCGAGGGTGAGGCCTGCGCCGCCGCCGAGGCGATGGCGCGCGAGATCGCCCGCTTTCCGCAGGGCGCGGTCCTGGCCGACCGCCGCTCGATCATCGAGACCCGCGGCCTGCCGACCCGCGAGGCGCTCAAACCAGGGTGGGCGAACGGGGTGGATGCCATCCGCGCCGAAGGTGCCGAGGGGGGCCGCCCGCTTCCGCGACGGTGCGGGACGGCACGGCGATTACGAGAAGATCCAGACCTTGGGTGAGGACAGTCGGCCTCCCCTCTTGTAGTGTCCGCCAGCCATCGCGACGAGAGGAGGAGCAGCCATGACTGAGCAGGACAGCAGCGACGACGAGCGCTATCAGCGCGCCTTCATGGACGCGCTCTACTGGTGGGGAGTGCCGACCCTCTTCCGGGCGCCGCACGAGCCCGATCCGGCCGACTGCGATATCGCACTGGTCGGCGTGCCGCACTCGACCGGCAATGGCACGACAGAGCGCGATCAGCATCTGGCGCCCCGCGCGCTGCGCGACGTCTCGGCCAATGGGCGGCGCGTGCACTTGGCCTTTCAGTTCGACCCCTGGACGAGCTGCCGCATCCACGACCTGGGCGATGTGCCCCTGCCGGAAGGCAATCACAATGAAAAGTCGGTGGCGCGCATCGCCGACTTCTTTCGTCGCATCGATGCGGCCGGCACCCGGCCGGTCTCGGTCGGCGGCGATCACTCGGTGACCGGCGGTATTCTCCAGGCCCTGGGCGGAGCGGAATCGAACCTCAGCGGCGGTGAGAAGGCCTCGATCCTGCACTTCGACGCCCACACCGACGCCTTCAGCAACATGAAGCACTTCCTGGGGGCGGAGAAGTCGGCGGCGCACTGGGCCTCCTATCTGGTGCGCGACGGGCATGTCGATGCCAGCCGCAGCGTCCAGGTCGGCATTCGCGGCAACCCGCGCACCCTGGATTGGCTGAAGCCCAGCTACGAGTTGGGCTACGAGGTCATCACCATGGATCGCTACAAGGAGATCGGCGAGGCCGAGAGCTGCCGCCTGATCCGCGAGCGCATCGGCGATCGGCCGCTCTACGTCACCTTCGACCTCGACTGCCTCGACCCCATGGTGGCACCAGGCGTTGCCAACATGGAGCCCGGTTGCAACGGCTTCATGATCGACCAGGCGATGGCGCTGATCCGCTCGGTGCGCGGTCTGAACGTGATCGGCGGCGACGTGGTCTGCATGATGCCGACCAAGGACAGTCCGAACAAGATCACGGCACAGGTCGCCATGGCGGTGATGTTCGAGATCATTTCTCTTATTGCCGACCGCCACCATCGTGCCTAGCGCAAATCCCAGGCTGACGGCCTCGTCGGTAACGGAGTTTTGCTTTTTCAAACAAAGACATAGAGGATTGCGGACGAGCGCATGCGCGGAGAAAATTGATCCAGCGGTCAGATCGTAGAGCTTGATCACTACTCGTTTCGTGAGCGGGCTCACAAGGGCAATGGTTGCAGTCTGGTGTTTATTTCTTGGGTCATGCCTATCCGAGATGGTATTCTCCAAGGTAGCGTAGCAAGAGCTTTGACTTGTCGGAAGCCCGGTGATTGTAGCGCCACTCAGTTTCTTCGAGATGCAAATGGAAGGTGTGTTTGGTCAAGCTCTTGACCTTTGCCAGCCGCACCTTGGCCATGCTCCAAAATCCCTCGATAGCGTTGATGTGAACGCGGCCACGCGCGCATTCGTCTTTCGAACGCTCGACGCGGAAGTGGCCATGGCCGAGGTCGACGCGCCCGTTGTAGTCGCGCCAGCCATCCGAGTCGATCACGCTCTCTGGCGAGTCGATCACGCTCTCTGGGTCCACCCGGCCCCGAACGATCCCTTGTCATGTGGCCTTTGAGCAGTCCGGCACGATCCCGGTACAAACCTGGCCATCGCGTTCGAAGATGCCAAAGACGCTGGTCTTGCCATAGGCGCCACGCCCACGCTTGCCTTTGACGCGGCGCGGACCGAAGAGGCTTTCATCAAGCTCGACGACACCGAACAGGGGTCGCAGTTCTTCGCAGGCGGCGAAGATGCTTTCGCGCAGGCCGCGATGAATGCGGTTGAGCGTGTTGCGGCTCACACCCGTCACTTCTGCGGTCTGTAGCACCGCAAGATCGGCTGCCAACATGCGGGCCAATCGGCTCCGCCTCCGGTTCGCCTTCTTCGCCTATGTCCTAGCGCTGCCTTGCGTCGCATCGCCCTGCCACACACCCAACTCGCCAGGGCCACCTGCGCCACTCTCCGAAACGAACGCCTCAAAATCGGCGCGCAGATCGCCCGTTCCGTCAGACGCATCCGCATCCCCATGGCCTCCGCTTGCCCCTGCGAAGACGAGTTCCCTATCGCCCACGCCAGGCTCTGCCCTCGACCGCTCCCCAGCAGCGCTCCGACCGACCGCACACTACCGAGCGACCGGATCCGATGACCGAAACGCAGACACCGACTCGCCGACCGTCCCACGCGTTACATTCTTCCCCACCACGCGGCTCCTTCACAGCCCTGAAATCCCTCTCAATCTCACTGCACTGGTGAAACATCCGGGCTGGGCGACCTCTTGGCAGGCCGCGTCGAGGGCTGCAAGGCTGGTCTTCAGATCCTTCTCGGACAGGACAGCCGAGAAGAAGCGCCGAACCGTCGGCAAGACAGAGAGTCACCGTTTCAAGAGTGCCAGATCGAGGCGTCGGGCGCGCGCTTGATCGGCCGCCAGGATGTCGAGCTGGCTTTCGGGATGCTCGGTGGCAAAAAGGAACGGCCAGAAGGAGGCGCGCCCGGTGACCAAGGCCGGCAGGCCATCCATGGTGTGCCAGCACTGCGCGCATCTCCTCATGGAAGGCCTCGGCGCGGCGGTTCAGGCGTTCGTAGAAGCCGGGCTGGGCCAGGACGTCAAGGGTGGCCGCACCGGCGGTCGCGGCGATCGGATTGCCGTGCAGGGTAACGTTGATATAGGCGTAGTCGGCCTTGCCCTTGTTGCGCGGATTGGTCTTGTCCAGGATTGCAGCAGGCCCGGCGACGCAGCCCAGAGGTCCGCTGCCGCCGACGATCTTGCCGTAGCTGGCGAGATCAGGGGTGACGCCGAAATACTCCTGCGTACCGCCGCAGGCGAGCCGGAATCCGGTCACCAACTCGTCGAAGATCAGCAGCACGCCATAGGCCTCGGCGATGCGCCTGAGACCGGCGGGGAAGCCGTCCTGCGGGAAGATTACGCGCTGCACCGGCTCGACGATGATGGCCGCCAGGTCCTTGGCCTCGGCGGCGACGATGCGCTCGACCGCCTCCAGGTCGTTGCAGGGTGCCACCGGCATGGTGCCCTGCAGTGCTTGCGGCACGCCGCCGCTATCGGCCCTGGCCTGCGGATAGTTGGCGGCCGCGATCGGGAACTGGCTGAAGGCGCCATAGTTGTGGTTGCCGTGATAGGCGCACTCGCACTTCAGGATGCTGTCGCGACCGCTGAAGGCCCAGGCCATGCGGAGCGCATGGGCCCTGGCCTCCGACCCCGTCGTGGTAAAGCAGATCTTCTCGGCACAGGGAATGGCCTGGACCAGCTTCTCCGACAGCAGGATGGCGGCCTCGTTCAGGGTGCCGAAGACGTGGATCGCCTTGGCCGCCTGGGCCTGCACGGCAGCGACCACGGCCGGGTGATTGGCGCCCGGAATGTTGGCCCCGGCACCGCTGACGAAGTCGATGTAACGGTGCCCCTCGACGGAGATGAGATACGCGCCCTCGGCGCCGGCGACGACGAAGCGCAGCTCGTCGGGCAGCGAATAGCCGCCAAGGGGCGCCTGGCAAGGTGCGCTCGGCGATCTCATGGAGGGTGTCCTGGCGAGAGGGTGTGTCTTGGATCAGGGGGAGGGCCATGGGTCTCGCTCCTACATGCGGGGGAGAAGGCTATCGGGGTCGTAGACAGGCTGCTCCAGCACCTTGGCCGTGCGGCGCGCACCCATGATCGTTACCTCGAGGTGAGTGCCGGCGGCCGCGACTTCAGGCTTCAGATAGGCGAAGGCCAGGGATTTCTGCACGGCGTGCCCGTAGCCGCCGGAGGAGATCACGCCGACCCGGGTGCCATTTGCATAGACCGGTTCGGAGCCCAGACAGTCGGCATCCTCGGCTTCGATCTCCAGATAGGCGCAGATCCAAGGCAGGGGCTTGGCCGCGCTGGCTGCCGTTGCCTCCCGGCCAAGGAAACCGCCGGGCTTGTCAAGCTTCACGAAGCGCATGACGTCGGCCTCCGACAGGGTCACCTCGTTAGTCAGTTCGCTTGCGCCCTTGAACATCTTCTCCAGGCGCATGGCGTTCATTGCATAGGAGCCGTAGTTGGTGATGCCTTGCGGCCGGCCGGCCAGAGGGCATCGTAGACCGCAGCCATGCCGGCCATCGGCACGTGCAGTTCCCAACCCGGTTCGCCGGAATAGGAGACGCGCAAGGCACGCAAAGTGACGCCGGCGACCTCGATCTCCTGGCAGGTGAGCCAGGGGAAGGCCTGGTTCTCGAGTGATGCTTGCGTGGTAGCGCGCAGAACTTCCCGGGCCTTGGGACCTTGCAGCGCCAGAACGCCATAGTCTTCCGAGACGTTGGCGAGCGTCACCGCCGCCTCGCCGCGATGCTGGTCCAGCCAGTCGAAGAGGCGCAGATCGAAGAAGGCGGCGGTCACCATGTAGAAGCGGTCCTCGGCGACCCTGACCAGGGTGATCTCGCACTCGATGGTGCCTCTGCGGTTCAGCACATGGGTCAGCACCATGCGGCCGAGCTTGCGCGGCGCCCGGTTCGCCACCATGCGATCCATGAAGGCCTCGGCCTCGGGGCCGGAGACCTCGATCTTGGCAAAGGCGGTGAGGTCCATGATGCCGACCCTTTGCCGCACGGCCTCGACCTCGCGGGCGACGGCGCCATGCCAGGCTGCACGCTTGAAGCCGTAGACGTCCTCGCGCGGCTGATCCGGGCCGGCGAACCAGCGCGGGCGCTCCCAGCCGAACACCTCTTCGTGGATCGCGCCCTGGTTCTTCAGGCACTGGTAGAGGGGACTGGTCTTGACCGGCCTGGCGTCCGGCCGATCGAGGCCCGGGAAGGGGATCTCGTGGCGCAGCAGGTAGTCTTCCTTGGCCTTGGCGACGGCATAGTCGGCATCGGCGAAGGCGCCATAGCGACGCGGATCGAAGTCGCGCATCGAGATCTCGGCGGCGCCGTGCACCATCCATTGGGCCAGATACTTGCCCGCACCCGGCCCCCAGGCGATGCCGATCTGCGAGCCGCAGCAGCACCAGGCATTGCACACCCCCGGCAGAGGACCCAGCAGCATGTTGCCGTCGGGCGGATGGGTGATGGCGCCATGCACCGCCCGCTTGATGCCGAGCTCGGCCAGCACCGGCATACGCTCGAAGGCATTCTCCAGCCAGGGCAGGATGCGGTCGTAGTCGGGATCGAAGAGCTCGTGCTCCGCCTCCCAGGGCGTGCCCTCCAGCCAGACCGTATTGGGATTGGCCTTCTCGTAGATGCCGATCAGGCCAGCCTTCTGCTCCATACGGATGTAGCCCGAGACCAGGCGGTCGTCGCGCACCACCGGCAGTTCCTTCTCGAGATCCTGGAATTCCGGCACCGGGTCGGTGACCAGGTAGTGATGGGTCATGCAGGTGATCGGCAGATCGACACCCAGCCAGCGGCCGACCTGGCGGGCATAGGTGCCGCCGGCGTTGACGACGATCTCGGCCCGCCAGTTGCCCTGCTCGGGCTCGACCAGAAACTCGCCGTTCTTCAAGCGCTGGATGCCGGTGACCCGGTTCTGGCGGATCACCTTGGTGCCCAGCTGTCGCGCGCCCTTGGCCAACGCGCAGATGGCGCCGGCCGGATCGACATGGCCGTCTTCCGGCGTCCAGAGCGCCGCCTTGACTCCCTCCAGATTGTAATAGGGATGCGCGCGGGCAATTTCCTCCGGCCCGATCAGTTCCATGGGATGGCCCAAGGTGGCGCCGACAGAGAGGGTGTAGGTCAGCCAGTCGATCTCTTCGTCTGTATAGGCCAGGCGGAATGAGCCGCAGTCGTGGAAGCTGACGGACTGCTCGGTCTCCTGCTTGATGCGTTTGTAGAGATTGATGCCGTAGCCCACCGTCTTGCTGATCGCGTAGCCGGAGACGGAGTGGGTGATCTGCCTCGCCGCGTGCCAGGTCGAGCCGGAGGTCAGCTCCGCCTTCTCGATCAGCACGCTGTCCGTCCAGCCTTCCTGCGCCAGGTGGTAGAGCAGGCTTGCCCCCATGATGCCGCCGACGACGATAACCACCCTGGCCTGCTGCTCGCTCATGATCTGTCGCGACTCCCCTGAAAGATTTCCTGTGCATCAATGACAAAACGACTGTACCATATTCAACCATGAATGATACACATGTACCAATTTCTGAGTCGGGGACGCTGGAGCCGGTGATGGCGAGCCTGGCCGATGCCGTGCCGGAGATGAGCCCGCAGCTGCGCCGTGCTGCGGAGTACCTGTTGGACAATCCCGATTCGGTGGGTTTCGGCTCGGTGCGCGAGGTGGCGGCGGCGGCCGAGGTCAAGCCCAACACCTTGGTGCGCTTGGCCCGTGCCATCGGCTTCGAAGGCTTCGAGGATCTGCGCCGGCCCTTCCGCGAGGCCCTGCGCCAGGGCGGAGTCAGCTATCCCGATCGGGCGCGCTGGCTGCAGTCGCTAGCCAAGGGCGGTCAAGAGGGCGCGCTCTATGTGCAGATGGCCGAGAGCCTGCTGGGCAGCCTGGAATCGCTCTTCGACGACCATCGTTCGGCCGAACTGAAGCGGGCGGCCGAGCGCATCGTGGCGGCGCGGGTGACCTATGTGCTGGGTGTCGGCGTCTCCCATGCCATGGTGCACACCTTCGCCTATTTGGCGCGCATGGCGCTGGACAGCGTGGTCGCCGTGCCGCGCGACGGCAGCCTGCCGATCGACGATCTGGCCAAGGCAGGTCCCGACGATGTGGTGCTGGCCATGACCTTCCAGCCCTATCGCCGCGAGGTGGTGGATGCGGTGCAACGGGCGGAACTTCAGGGCGTTCCCGTGATCGCCGTCACCGACAACCGCTCCTCGCCGATTGCGCTGAAGGGAATCCAGAGCTTCATTCTTTCGGTCGAGACGCCGGAGCCCTTCGCCTCGACCGTGGCCGCCACCGCCTTGCTGGAGACGCTCTTCGCCCATGTCGTGGCGGAGGCCGGCGAGAGCGCCGTCGAGGGCATCGAACGATTCCACGCCGAACGGGCGAAAGTCGGCATCTACTGGGGAGAGGATGAGCGATGAATGCACCCATCCTGGCCATGGCGGCCAGGCATTATCTGGATCCGGACGTCTTCGCGCAGGAGCAGGAGGCGATCTTCTTCAAGACCTGGCAGTTCGCCGCTCACGCCAGCCAGGTGGCCGAGCCAGGGGATTACCACTGCTTCAGCCTGGCCGGTCAGAACCTCTTTCTACTGCGCGGAGCGGACGAGAGAATGCGATGCTTCTACAACGTCTGCCAGCATCGCGCACACGAGATGCTGGAAGGCAGCGGCAACCGTCGGATCTTGGTCTGCCCCTACCATGCCTGGACCTATGACCTGGGTGGTCGCCTGGTGAAGGCGCCGAACGATCGCCGCGTCGAGGGCTTCCGGCGTCAGGACATCTGTCTGGAGCAGGTGCAGGTCGAAGACTTCCACGGCTTCCTCTTCGTCAATCTCGACTCTGTGGCGGCACCGATGGAGGCTTGGTACCCGGGCGTGCATGAGGTGCTGGCCAACTTCGTTTCCGACATCGACGCCTTGAAGCCGGTGCGCAAGGTGGAGCAGGGGGAGCGCTGCAACTGGAAAATCTCGGTCGAGAACTATTCGGAGTGCTATCACTGTGCGCGGGTGCATCCGACCTTCTCCAGCGGCGTGATCGATCCGGAGTGCTACAACGTGGTGCGAAACGGCGGCTATTGCCTGCGCCACACCACCAAGGCAGCCAATCTGGAGCGCATGAGCTATCCGATCGATGTCGGCGCCAATCCCTATGTGACCCAGTACAGTTCTTGGTTCCTCTGGCCGACTTTCTCCTTCCAGGTCTATCCGGGCAATGTGCTGAACAGCTACCTCTGGCGTCCCGAGGGCCCGGATCAGGTCGCGATCACGCGCGGCTGGTACACTAGGCAGGGGGTGGAATCCGCGGACATCGACCGCCTGGCCCAACAAGACCTGGATACGACAGTGGCGGAGGACCTGCGTCTGGTCGAATCGGTTCAACGCGGACTTTCCAGTCGCGGCTACCGCCCGGCGCCGCTGATCATCGACCCGGCCGGCGGCGTGCGCTCCGAGCATTCGATTGCCGCCCTCTACGGCTGGTGGGAGGCGGCGATGGAGGGGCGCTTGCAAGCAGGCGAGGGCTGAACTGGCAGGGCCAGCAGAGAGGCCGTGAATTACCGGCGGTCCTGAAAGGTGTTGGGGCCAGGAGGAATCAGCGGTGCGAGCAGGCTCGTCACGTGAGGTCCCCGATCATCCGAGGACCCCGACAACCTTGTGATGCTTTGGCCAGACCTCCCCTCTTTCGGTGCGTATGACCACCCCGGATTCACATTGCTTCTTGCTCCAGCTCACCAGTCAACTGTCCAAAGCGGTCCCAAACCAGGGCTGCCCACTTCTCGTTCCCATGCACACCTTCGCCGATGTACTCAGAATAAACGCCATTGGTGTTGCCCCCGTTCAAGCGGACCCCTCGGCCAGGTATCGAGCGCTTCGGAATGCCCTTGGAGACGCCATCCTGAGGCCTGAGTGAGGATGGTTCTCGTTGTAATCCTCTCAAGGAGCGCGGCCTGACGGGTGTCGAGTTGATCGTCTCGGATGCCTGCATGGGGCTCGTCGAGAGCGCGACCGAGTTCTATCCGGACGCCCAGTGGCAGCGCTGCATCGTGCATTGGATGCCTTCGTGCCCGGTGCCGACCGGCAAGATGCGTGAAGTCGCTCTCATGCTGAAGGCTATCCATGCCCAGGAGAGCCGCGAGGCGGCCCGCGCCAAGGCCACGCGGCCAAACTCAGAGCCATGCGCCTGACCAAGGGCGCCGACTGGCTAGAGGAGACGGTCGAGGAGACCTGGGTCTACTATGCCTTCCCCAATGAGCATTGGCGCCGGATCAGGACCAACTCTCCTCTGGAGAGGATCATGCGGGAGATCCGGCGGCGAACCCGCGTCGTCGGAGCCTTCCCCGACGGCCAAGCGGCCCTCACCCTGGCCGCGGCCAGGGTGAGACACATCGCTGGCACCAAATGGTCCAGCAAGCGCTACATGAACATGGACCTGCTCAAGCAGCGGGACAGGGTTGCCTGATGGAACAGCCCGCCAAACCCAATGTGCCAAAGATCCTGGACACTACCAAGATGTCGATAGCCTCTTCGGCGGAAGCGGTGAGAATTTGGGAACTGAGGTCGAAAACCCTGACGCCCTGATGCAAGACCAAGGCCACGTCGGCGCTTCGGGAGCCGATATGCTGTACGGCGGCAACGATTAGGATGTTCATGGCGACGCGGCGCGTGCTGCTGCTTCGACTTCGCAGGTTTACACGTTTCAGCAGTTCCGTGGTTGATACAACTCCTTCTACATAGGCATCAGAGGCAATGGTGAAAACAACGGGATTTTCGGTCATGGTGACCCAAAGAGGTGGTTCGGTAAACCTGGACAGGTGAGTTAAGTGGCGTTTTCGCGTGAGATCGGCATGATAGCCGAGAGCGAGGAGAGATCATGGCAAGACGCCCGCGCCGGAACCACAGTCCAGCATTCAAGGCGAAAGGTTATGAGGTGGGGCGGTTGCGTGTTTCGACGCTGATGCAGAAGATGGGGATCGCGGCGCTCTACCGCCGCCCGAAGACCTCGACGCCGGCGCCGGGACACAAGATCTATCCCTCCCTACTGCGCGGCCTCACGGTCAGGCGCCCTGGCCGGGTCTGGGCGATGGACATCGCCTACCTGCCCATGGCACGGGGCTTGGTCTATATTGCTACTGTCCTGGACTGGTTCAGCCGCAAGGTTCTGGCTTGGCATGTGTCGATCACGCGTGAGGCAGAGTTCTGTATCGAGGCCCTGGAGGAGGCGCTGGCACGCCATGGCAGGCCAGAGATCCTCAATACCGACCAGGGCAGTCAATTCACGTCGCTGGACTGCGTTCAGGTCCCAAAGGACGCGGAGAGCGCGATCTCCATGGACGGCAAGGGAGCCTGGAGGGACAAGGCTTTTGTGGAGCGCCTCTGGCGCAGGGTCACGTATGAGGAGATCGACCGGCACGCCGACGCCAAGGTGCCGGAGGCGCGCGCCTCGATTGGGCGCTACCTGGCCTTCTACAACAGCACGAGGCCACATTCGTCGCCTGATCGGGCAGACGCCCGATCAGGCGTAGATCAGCGCGCTGCAGCCAATCCCGGCAGCGGCTTGACCCAGACGGAAATCCACTTAGCCATGGCTCCAACCCTGTTCAAACAATCCGAGCCACCTCTCTTAACAGGTAAGGCGCAACAGGCTATCGCTCGTCACCCAGCTTCACCAGCTGTCCATGCGGCGTGCTCTCGTAGGCTGCCACCCAATCGGCCTTGCGCTGAGACAGCTCGCTGGCTTTCGCCAAACCGGCCGCTTCCACTACCCGCTCCAAGGCCTCGATTGCGGCCAGATAATAGGCTTCACGGCTGTCGAGTTCGCCCCTAGCTAGCTGCGCCGCTCGCGCGGCACCCAGAGCCTCCGACCAGGCCGTATTGGTGATGCTTCCAGCCTCGATCAGGCTGTAGGCTAGACCCAAGACCTCGGCCTCCCAAGCCTCGGCGAAGATGGGTTCGCCGTCACCTGCCGGCAGCGGCGCGACCGCGGGGTCAGGCCGGCTCAAGGTAGCTTTCCCAGAGATCCAGGACGATCTCGTCCTGGCTATCGACCGATTCCGGCCAGATGTCGGCAGCGCGGATCATGACCGCATAGAGCGGCTCCGCCTCCTCACGCCCGGAGGCCGAGGCGTCGGGCAGGATCTGAATGCCGTAGCTGCTCACGATCTCAGCCGGTTTGCCACGGGCATAGCGCGGCAGACGGGTGTGTCCGGCATAACCGGCCTTGCGGGTGCGTACTTTCTCGCCGACCTGGTAGCGCGCTGTGCCGCCCGGACGATTGGGATCGGCGGGAAAATGCGCCTTGCCGCTGATGTCCTCGGCCCTGAGTGGCGGCTTTTCCGGTGGGATCACCGGACCCGGCGCCTTGCCGGCCGCCAGTTCAGCCAGGGTCACCACTTCAGAATCCAACAGCATAGCCTCGTAGGCCATGCACCACTGTTGGAAGTAGCCCAGGGTCAGATAGTCCAGCGGGCGTGCGCATTCGCGGGCATGGCGGAACCAATCGATGCTCCAGCCCTGCGGCCGGCTGATGGCGGCGGCGATGGAGTACATCCGTACCTCCCAATCGGCATGGAAGGGCTCGTCCTCATGGCTACGGTCGACGGGACCAAAGCCCTCGACCCCGCCCAGATCATGCACGCTGTCCATCAGGCAGATTCCTTTCCGGCCGGACTCGTAGCCTTGGCCGTCCCGATCATGGCATTGCGGCTGACCAGGGCCGCCAGCGCCGTCTCGTCCAATCCCTCGGTTCCCGCCGGACGTTCCGGCACAACGAAGTAGCGTGTTTCCGAAGTGCTGTCCCAGATCCGCACCTTGACCGTATCGTCTAAGCTCACGCCGAACTCCTCCAAGACGGCGCGCGGTTCCCGCACGACTCGTGCACGGTATTCGTTCGCCTTGTACCAAACCGGCGGGGGCCGAGCATCGCCAGGGGATAGCAGGAGCAGAGCGTGCAGACGACGAGGTTATGCACCGCGGACGTATTCTCCAGGGCCACCAGCTTGGCGGCATGGCGACCGATGAAGTTGAATTCCATGACCGCCGTCGTCGCATCCTCGAGCAGGCGCGCCTTGAAGTCGGGATCGCACCAGGCCCGGGCAACCACGGTAGCACCGTTCTTCGGGCCGACCTGCTCGCTGTAGATCTCCACCCAGGCATCGACGGCGCCGCTGTCCAGCATTTGCTTCTCGACCAACAGGCTCTCCAGCGACTTCACCCGCAGGGCCGGGTCCGGTGGCAGGTGGCTGTGCATGTCTCGATGAATCTTGCCGAGGCGCTTGCTGTCGAAGCTGGGCATGGCTGTCCTCTCACTTGGATTTGGAATGTTGTCTGGCCAGACTGTTCCGGGCCGGTGCCGAACTGGGTTGAACGAACACTACTCTAGAGAATTCTCTGCGGCCGAACCCGCGGGTACAAGCCTTGGTTCAGGGCTCGCGATGATCAAGAGCCTGTGCCAAACGGCAAAAGTCGGCAACCGAGAGGGTCTCGGCGCGCGCGGTCTCTTCGATCTCCGCCGCCTGCAGCAGCGCCTTGGCGTCGAGGCCAAGGCGCTTCAGGCTTTGCCGCAGCATCTTGCGCCTTTGACCGAAGGCCGCCGCCGTCACCCGCTCCAAGCTGACCAGACGGGCGGAGTGCAGCGGCTCGGCCCGCGGCGTAAGGCACACCACGGAAGAGGTGACCTTGGGCGGCGGGCGAAAGGTGCCCGGCGGCAGGTCGAAACAGGGCTCCACCCGGCATAGCCACTGCGTAACGATGCTGAGGCGTCCGTATGCACCCTCCCGCGGGCTTGCGAAGAGGCGCTGGGCAACCTCCTTTTGAAACATCAAGGTCAGGTTGGCGAGGCAGCCGGGATCCTCGGCCAGCGCCTTCAGCCAAGCGAGCAGCAGCGGCGTGCCGACATTGTAGGGCAGATTGGCGACCAGCTTGCGCGGCCCGGCCCCCAAGCGCCAGGTCTCGAGCCTCAGCGCATCGCCTTCGATGACCGTGAGCCGGCCGGGATAGGCGCTCGCCAGATCGGTCAAGGCCTTCAGGCAGCGCTGGTCTTTCTCCACGGCATAGACCTGGCGACAGGCGCTCTGTAGCAGGGCTCGGGTGAGGCCGCCGGGACCGGGGCCGATCTCGATCACATCGCATCCCGCGAGCGGTGCCGCGGCCGCAACGATGCGTACGGTGATGTTGGGGTCGAGCAGGAAATGCTGGCCCAAGCCCTTACGGGTGCTCAGACCATAGTGCTGAATGACGGCGCTGAGCGGCGGCAGGCCCGGCGCGTCCGGTCCCCTCGCGCTCAGCGCCGCATCTCGATCGTTGCCACCCGGCGCAGGGCCTGCAGATAGCGCCGGGAGCGTCGATCCACCTGCTCACTCAGCAGGCGATCGCGCACCAGGCCACGGTCAATGCCGCTGTCCTCGCGATCGCAGACTACGGCAAGCCCAATTCCGCCCGGAGCTCGGAACAGCTCGCTGGCCTGTCCGATCGGCAGGCCATTGGTGACGCCACGCAGGCCTCCGGGCATGTGTGAGACCTCCAGCTTGTCCGGCAGCGGCTCGACCCGGGCGCTAAAGCGATTGGCAACCGACTCCGCCACGTCGCAGCCGATCAGCGCCTGTGCCGCCTTGGTCGCCCGACCGGCGGCCCGATTGACGGCATTGCGGTTCTCGAAGTTCGACACCGGGAAGGTTAGCATCTTGACCGAGATCGTCAGCATGCGCTCCGGCGTCGGACGGGTGTCGCGCAACAGCATGATGTAGACCCCGCCGGGGGTTACGATCGGTGGCGTCAACTGGCTGCGGGAAATCCTCTCCAAGACCTCCTCGACCTCCTGCGGCAGAGCGCCGGGATCGACCCAGCCCAGGTCGCCGCCGAGAGGCGCCGTCGGCGACTGCGAAATCTGCTGCGCCAAGGCCTGAAAACTGCCGCCGCGGCGGAGCTGTTCGATCACGCGATCGGCGGTTTCCCTAACCTCGGCGGTCTGCGCCGGATTGTCGATCGGCAGAAAGATCTCGGCAAGCAGGCGTTGTGATTCGCCTTGCCGGGCCTCGATCCTCTGGATCGCCTCGTCGACATCCTCGTCGGTGACGATCACCCGCGGCACCACTTCGCTGCGCATGACGGCGCGCCACAAGATCTGCGCGCGGATCTGATCGGCAAGGTAGGCCGGAAGAATGCCGGCCCGCTCCAAACGGCTGCTCAAGGTCGCCCAGTCGAGGCCATTGCCTTGCGCGACCTGTTCCAGCGTGGCCTCCTCCTCCTCGGCGCTTATAGTGATGCCCAACCGCGTGGCTTCCTGCGTCTGCAATTCCTCGTCGATCAGGGCCTGCTCGACCTGTCCGGTCAGGAACTCCCGCGCCTCTTCGGAATTCTCCAGGCCGGAGGACACCAGGGCCAGTTTCACCCGCATCTCGATCTCTAACGCGGAAATCACCTGGTCATTGACCATGATCGCCGGTCCCAAGGTGCGCATCTCGGCAGCCTGAAGCGATGGCGCCAAGAGCGGAATCGAAAGCGCGAACGCAAGCAGGAAAGGGCGAAGGATCGGAGCGGGCATAGCTCAAGACACCAAAACAGCAAAGGGACCGCGGCCATCGACTCTGCCGTGACCATCTTGCATCTGGAGACTAGCAAAGAATCGCGGCGCCCGGCCAGCGCTAGATCGTGGCGGTCGGATGGCAAGGCCTAAGGGTGATCCGCTTCGCAAGCAGAGACCATCGATCTTGCACTGAAGCGCCTTTGCCGCGATATCTGCGAGGCTGTCACCTGCCGGGAGAACATCCGATGATCAAGACCAAACTGACCGAACGCCTGGGGATCACCCATCCGATCCTGCTGGCGCCGATGGACAAGGTGTCCGGCGGACGCCTGGCTGCAGCCGTCTCGGCGGCCGGCGGCCTGGGCCTGATCGGCGGTGGCTATGGTCAGCGCGACTGGCTGGAAGCAGCCTTCGAGGAAGCCGGCAACCAGCCGGTCGGCGCCGGCTTCATCACCTGGTCGCTGGCCAAGCAGCCGGAGCTTCTGGAGGTCACCTTGGCCCGCAAACCGCGAGCGGTGATGTTCTCCTTCGGCGAGGCCACGCCCTTCGTCGAGGCCTGCCGGACCGCCGGCGTCGCCAGCCTATGGCAGGTACAGCGCCTGGAACAGGCTTGCCGCGCCCTGGCGGCCGGAACCGACATCATCGTGGTGCAGGGTCAGGAGGCCGGCGGACACGGCATGGAACGCGGCCTCATGGCCCTGCTGCCGGCGATCCGCGACCTGGCCGGTCCCGAGCAGATCCTGGTTGCCGCCGGCGGCATCGGTGACGCGCGCGGTCTGGCTGCGGCCCTGATGCTGGGTTCCGACGGGGTGATGCTGGGAACCCGCCTCTGGGCCTCGGAGGAGGCCGACGGCCCTGATAGCGCCAAGGCCCGCCTGGTGGTGGCCAACGGCGACCAGACCCTGCGCACCAAGGTGTTTGACGTGGCCCGCGACGTGGACTGGCCCTGGCACTTCTCCGGCCGGGTCCTGGGCAATGCCTTCTCCGAACGCTGGCACAGCGACATCGAGGGCATGAAGCGCGACGCCGAGGCGGTACGCGAGCGCTATGACGCGGCGGGCGAAGAGGACTATGCCACCCGCGTGGTAATCGGCGGTGAGGTCGTGGACCTGATCGATGCGGTGAAGCCGGCGGGGGAGATCGTCGAGGAGATGGCGGCCGGGGCGGAGGCCTTGCTTGGGAAAGCGAGGCAGTTCCTACAACCGAACTGATTGCTGCTTGAAGCCTCACACGACACGCCCAGCCACACCGGACCGCCTCTCAGCAGTCGTCCGATGGAACCTGCTGTGGCAAAGCAGAAAGTCTTGGCGCCGCGTCGCGTGCCGTTTTGTCTAGGATCGACGCTCGGAAAATTCAAACAGTATGATTGCAATTCGAGTCTTGCCGCTTGATACTGATAGGTGAAGAGACAACCAGAATGCTCTCCAATGTTGAAGGGGAAACCTCTGCGTTCGGCGAACTTCCTGGTTTGGATACAAAGATTGAGGAGGTCGACTGCGTTCTCGGGTGGTTTGCACTTGGCGAAGTCCGACGCCATCCAACGCATCATCTTCCAGATCCGTTTAATCTCGATCACGATCTTGCCTCGTGGTTGGGCACACTGCGGATGGTTCGGCCGGCCTGCCTGTTTCGCAAGGAGGGTGAGAGATGACCGATCCCTTAGGTGATGGCGGAGGCAACCACTTTTCCGGCATCTCCGGGACAGACATTCTGTTCGGAGGCAGTGGAAGCGATTACCTATCGAGCTTCGATGGTGACGACGCTATTGCCCCGGGTGACGACAACCTCGGAGATGACACTATCTCCCTTTCCCAGGTTTCCGGAAACGAAACAGGTCAAGTCCCTTTCCATCGGGCATAGCCTGCCGGTTGTCCACACACAGGCCGCCCCGCTGATCTCTTTCGGTGGCAATTACTACGACTACATTTGCTATCAATGTTGTTATGAATTTTACGATGATGATATCTATGAAACTAATAATGATGACAGACTCTCTGGCGGCGGCTTATCTCTACTTGAAGGGCGCGGGGGCAACGATACTTTCTTCGGCAGAAGCAGTCGTGATGACATGTATGGCGGAGATGGGGACGACATTTTTATAATCAGGAGCCCAAGAGACATTGGTAATTTCGATAGATTCTATGTTTACAGTGACAACGATACGATTATCCTGTACAATAGTGCCTCTGTCGTAAACAGCTATAATCTGTATGGTATTGCGACCGTAGTATCTCAAATTATACTGCTCGAAACCAGTGGAAACGATTCCCTAGCTGGCGGCAGAAGCCTGGACGCGATCTTCGGCTTGAGTGGCGATGATCGGATCTATGGACTTGGTGGTCCCGATTCGATCTTCGGCGGCGAGGCCGGCAGCGACCGTCTGTTCGGTGGAAGCAGCGGCGATTTCCTTCGCGGCGAATCTGGAAGCGACACTGTGTTTGGCGATAGTGGCGACGACAGCGTGCGTGGAGACTCGGGTGACGACCGGCTCTTTGGGGACGAGGGTGCCGATGCTGGGTCGGGCGGAGATGGCGTCTCGACCATCTTCGATTTTGACGCAAACGAAGGTGAAAGGCTGGTCTTCGCCACCGGGCTGGAGCTCGGCAGTTTTACCTACCTCGAGAGCGCAGCTTGCTCAGGCGCCGGCGACTCGGAAGCGCGTTTCGTCGCCAGCCAGAACCGCCTCCAGATCGATCAGGATGGCGACGGCAACAGCAATCAGCGGGTGACCCTCGACGGCGTGAGCAAGGCGGGTCAGCTCTCAGCCGGAGATTTTTTGTGGTCATGAGGCCTTGGCGGCGATCTCCAGATCGGGGCAGCTCGCCTTGCGGACCTTGGCCAAGGAATGTTCGTCCAAACGCGGCGAGAGCACCAGACGGCCGCTAGCGCACCAGGCCGAAAACAAGGCGCTAACGGCACGTGCTTCGGACAGCGGACAGCTGAGCAGGCCGTTGGCGCGATCGGGCCAGGGCGCGATCTCCGAGATCATCGGCGGATCGTGCGGAGATACGGGCGGACCCGCCACGGACAGGAGATCACGCCAAGCAAGAATTTCCGTATCCTCGGGCCGCTTGGCAGCACCACCGCCGCGCAGCCAAGGCGCGATAATCCTTTTCCAGAAACCCAGATGATCAGCGATCGGCATCACGATCAGGCGGCAGGGCGGGTGCATCGCTGCCAAGGCACGCGCACGCTCAAAGACACTGGCCAGATCCAGTGTGACGATGGCTGCCGGCTGCGCCTCTGCCGCCCAGTCGTGCAAGTCCACCATAGCTTGGCGACCATCCACCAGGGCTACCCGACGGCCGGCTAAGCAGATGGCGAGCAGCGCCACCAAGGCACCCGGCAGGTTCGGCAGCAGAATGCCGATCGGGCGTCCTGCTGCAAGCTCCAGGCCGGCCAAGCCGCCGGCGGCGACCTCGGCCTCGCGCCAAATGTCCCGGCGCGACCAGCTCCGCTCGAGGAAGGTGAGAAAGGGGGCCGGGTCGTCTGCCTGCTCGGCCAAGCGGGCAAGCAGGGGCGCACTCACGCAGCCAGCACCAAGTGCATGACGCGGGCGAAGTAGGTTACCTCGACACTCTCCAGGCGGAAGCCGCGCTCGCGGAAGAGGGCGCTCAGGTCCTGGCCGACATAGTCGGCGTAGTAGGGCTCGTGAAAGGCCACGGGAAAGTATTGAAGCAAGCCGTCGTAACCGGGCACGTCGCCGGTCTGAATGGAATCCAGCAAGACGAAGCTGCCGCCGGGTTTCAGCACCTGGGCCGCCTCCGCCACGACCGCGGCGCGCACCTTGCGCGGCAGCTCGTGAAAGAGGAAGACGCTGGTGACGGCATTCAGGCTGTCGTCGGCCAGCGGCAGATTCTCGGCCGGTGCCTGCAGCATCTGCCAGCGCCGATAGGGCTTCATGCGCTGTGCCGCCTCCTGCAGATAGGGCAGCGAGAGGTCGACGCCCAGGAGACCCAGTCGCGGATAGGCCTGCTTCAGGAAGGGCAGCAGACCGCCGCTGCCGCTGCCGAGGTCCAGCACCCGCTTCTCCTCCTGGCGGCCGCCGCGCAAGACCTTGGTCAGCGGCACCAGAGCTTGACGGCGCATGGCATCGGCCCCGCCGGTGAAGAGCACCTCGACCTGATGATCGTAGCGCCGCGCCGAGCGCCTAGAGAACCAGCCGTCGCTCTGAAAGTGGAAGTTCTGCTGGTAGTAGCGTGGGAAGCCCGGCCGGCGTTGGTCTTCGAAGACTTCCTGGCCGGCGTCGGCGTGACGCCGACGCTCCACCTCGGGCAGATCGGCGAAGTAGCGGAGCGCACCGGTCAGCGCCGTCAGCGGACGCCGGATTAGATCGTCGGGCAAGGGATAGAGGCCTTGCTCGACGTTCTCCCTGTCCTTGGCCAGGAGGCGCTGCAGATCGGCCAGGATTTCCTTCGTCGAAGGGAAGGGCCCCTCGATCGGTGGATCGGCCCTGACCGGCCGTGTGAGGCGGGTCGAGAGCCACTTCTGCCCCAGGAACAAGCCGGTGCTCGCCGTCTGGCTCAGCCGAAAGGCCCGCCGCTGCAAGGGGGAGAGATGCCCGGAGGGCCGCTTGGCCTCGAGCCCGGGCGCCGCATCGCTCGTATCGGTCATAGCCAAAGGGTGGGGGAGCGGAGGCCTGGGGTCAACGCCTTGCGGCATTCAGCCGGGTTTCAAAGCAGGCGCCCACTCTTGCCTTTCGGACCTGCTTTGTAGTCCCTCTCGCACCGCAAGACATTTGCCAATGTGGTTTTGGAAAGAATAGGGAATCGAAGATGGTGCGCTTGAAGACGATTGAGGAGTTGAGCGAGGAATTGGGCGGCTTGGTCGGCAGGCGCCTGCTGGTTCGGGTCGATTTCAACGTGCCGTTGCACGACGGCAAGGTCACCGACGCCACCCGGATCAAGCGCTGCCTGCCGACCCTACGCCAGCTGAGCGAGGCCGGCACCAAGGTGATTCTGCTTTCCCACTTCGGCCGCCCGCAAGGCAAGGTCGTGCCGGAGATGAGCCTGGCGCCCATCGCCGAAGCCCTCGCGCAAACGCTCGGCAAGCCGGTCGCCTTCGCAGAGGAGTCCGTCGGAGCCGCGGCCGAGGCCTGCATCGCCGGTCTCAAAGACGGTGATCTGGCGATGCTGGAAAACCTGCGCTTCCACGCCGGCGAGGAGAAGAACGATCCGGATTTCATTGCCGCTCTGGCCGCGCTTGGTGAGGGCTATCTCAACGATGCCTTCTCCACCGCACACCGCGCGCATGCCTCGACCGAGGGCCTGGCGCATCGCCTGCCGGCCGCAGCCGGCCTCCTCATGCAGGAGGAGATCGAGCATCTGGTGCAGGCGCTGGAGGCACCGGCCCGCCCAGTGGTGGCCATCGTCGGTGGCGCCAAAGTCTCGACCAAGCTGGAGTTGCTGGGTAATATCATCGAGAAGGTCGATGTGCTGGTCATCGGCGGAGGCATGGCCAACACCTTCCTCCATGCCCGCGGCATTGAAGTCGGGACCTCGCTCTGCGAACGCGATCTGGCCGCAACGGCGCAGCGGATCGAGGCGGCGGCGGCCAAGGCCGGCTGCCGCATCTTGCTGCCGGAGGATGCCGTGGTCGCGGCCAAGCTGGAGGGTGGTGGCGACGCCGAGACGGTACCGCTGGGTGCCATCCCGACCGACAAGATGATCCTCGACGTCGGGCCAGGGTCCATCGCCGCAGTGGGAGCCGCCTTGCAGGAGGCCAAGACCTTGGTCTGGAACGGTCCCTTGGGCGCCTTCGAGTTTCCGCCCTTCGAGCGTGCGACCATGGCGGTTGCCGGTTGCGTGATCGCGCTGACGGCCATGGGAGAATTGCTCTCGGTCGCCGGTGGTGGCGACACGGTGGCGGCCCTGGCACAAGCCGGCGCTGCCGACAAGCTGAGCTATGTTTCCACTGCCGGAGGTGCCTTCCTGGAGTGGCTCGAGGGCAAGAGCCTGCCGGGTGTGGCTGCCTTGATGGCTTAGAGGAGAGCCAGCCAAAGGGCGAGGCTGCCGCCGCCGACCAAGAGGCTCCTCGTCAGCAGAAAGGCGATCACGCAGGACAGGGAGTAGAACACAGCGAGTCGCGCACGATGATGATCGGACGGCGATAGGAAAAGTTCACTACGCACACGGTGTTTGTTCTATGGCTCAAACCATCAATGCACGTCAGCAACGTATCCTGCGCAGCCTTCTTTGAATATATGATATTCTCATGACACCTTTGAATAAAGTATCTGTAATTTCTGGCGCCGCAACAGGTGTTGGGGCAAACGTATTGACTGCTGTATTAGAATCGGTGGCTGATCGTGGTGTTAAGTTTATTGGTGAGACTCTCGACAGAACTGCTGTTGCGAAAGACTTTGAACAGCGATTGACA
>CBDBCL010000014.1:0-60830 GCA_965202755.1 Rhodospirillales bacterium
AGATTCCGTCGATGTCGACGGAAAACACGAGACGATCGTCGACGACGGTGAAGGACGTGACCGTGGCGGCCGCCGCCACGCCAGCCGTGCTGGCCGAGGTATCCAGGGCGGCTCGGACCTGGACGGAAAGTCCGACGAAGACGGTAAACGGCACGATACGAACCGAATTGATCACGTGCTGACTGATGACGCCGGCCGTGCCGCTGGTCAACACGACGTCCACGCGCCCGCCACTCGCGGTCATGCCGGCGCTGGTGCGCGGGTGGACCCAGAACCTGCCGCGAACGAACGCGTTCGCAGCAGCCTCAGAGCTCGGGACTGATCGATCCAGGGGCTCCACAGAACGCATCATGATGTTGGCGTTGGTGCCTTGGAATGCAAAGGCGCTCACGCCGATGGCCGGGGTCGCCTCGTTCGAAGCGGTCGCCGTCGCCGCCGCCGCCGCCCCAGATGGCTGGCGTCCGACGACAAACTTCCCGATGCCGCTCCGACTGATGTATGGGTTCACGTCTGCCAAGTGAAGGACGGGCGCGACGACCAGGTCCCGCAGGATGCCGGACGCGACGTGCGACCCGATGTGCCCGGAGGCGGGCTCGGCGTGGCCAAAGACGGACTTGGGAGCGAACAGTCTGGTCTGGGGGGCGGCCGGAGAGCGGCCTTCACTGCGTCCAAATATGTTTCCAAGTGCTCCAATTTCGATCGGATCACCCAAAGAAGTCCCAGTCCCGTGGAGGACCATGCTGTGAACGTCAGACGTGGCCATGGCGGCCGCCCGCATGCTCGATTTGATCAAGCGCAGCTGAGACGGCCCGCTCGGCGCAGTCAGCGAGGACGAGCGCCCGTCCTGATTCACGGAAGCGGCACTGAGGAGGCATGCGCCCTCGAGATCCGACAGGGACAACAGGACGGACGCGCACGTCTCGGACCTGCCGTACCCGTCGGCGCTCTTGTCCAGCGCCTTGCACCTGCCGTCGAAAGACGTCATCCCTGCCGCGCGGACGGCCAGTGACGTACCCCGGGACAACATCATACTAATCGAATGTGCCGTGGAGCAGTGGCCCGAGGTGGTAACGTACTGCGACGCGGCGTGAACGGCCACCAGCGCCGACGAGCAGGCAGTGTCGACGCTGACGGCGGGACCAACGCTCGACATCGAGAACGAGATCCGGCCAGCAGCAATGCTGAAACTGCTACTAATGCTCGTATACGAGCTATCCAGTCCGACGTGGCTGGTCAGCAGTTCTTTGTACTCCATGTGCTGGATGCCGACGTAGACGCCGCGTTCCGCCTCGATTGGCGAGTGCGCCGACGCGAGCGTCAGGGCCGACTCGAGCAGACGCCGATGCTGGGGGTCCATACAAATGGCTTCCGTGGCAGAAATACCGAATATTGCCGCGTCGAATAGCTGGACGCCATTCAGCCACCCGCCGAAGCGGGCGTTGATCGACTGGCTCGGGTCGTCCACGTCCCATCGATCGGACGGCACCTGCGTCACCCGATCCGAGAACGTGCTCGTCGTTGGGTATGATCGCATCGTCGATGCCGGCATCGCTGTCGGCAGATCCGATGTCTGGACGACGTACACATGCCGGGCTTGCCCGGGCATGTGGACGGCACTCGCCGCCGGTGCAGCGACCGCCAGAGCGGAGGGGTCCGTCCGGTGAACACCGGGCTCACCATCGCGGTCGACGCGATCAGAGACACGATCATCAGAACCGATGAGTTCGACGATGTGCGCCGTCATGGCCTCAACCGACGGATAGTCGTAGATCAGGGTCGCGTCGATGGCCAGCTCCCCCTCTCCTCGCATGCCAAGCTGCAGCTGCGAGGAGAGCGTCCTGGTCACTTCCACGGCGGTCAGCGAGTCGATGCCTCCAAAATTAATGTCTCCATCGCTTTCTTCGTGACCCAGAGCTTCGCGGAGGGTCGTTTCGACGAGCTTCATGACGTCGTCGCGACTGAGGACCGTCGTCTTTGCTGTGGTTGTCGGTGGTCCAGCCTCGACGGCTGCGACACCACGCGGGACGAGTCCCGCGTCGGCGCCAGCTTCAAGTTCAGCATCTACGAGATTCCAGGGTCCTCGCATGGAGAAGGCAGCGACGACCGAGCGTGCGTCAAAGTCGATGTGCGCGCTCACGGGCGGGACGGCCGCCAGACAGATACGAACGACGTCCATCATGGCGAAGGGTCGAACGCCAAGCTCCTGGAACTTGGCCACAAACTCCTTCGCTAAGCCTCCCTCGGCGAACGGTCCGAGCTGGAGGCTGGTGGATCGCTCACCTCGGCCGTGGCGCCCGGTCGCGTGCGCGTCCAGTGCCGCATTCACGGCGCTGTAATACACGCCCCCAGTCTGGCTCCAGACTGACGCGATAGAGGACAGGTACAGCTCGCTCCGCGATACTGACAGGTTTGAGCCAGTTAGGGGTCCCAGCTTGGTGGCCAGCACGTTCCTGTACTCGGCAAGGTCGAGCGCCCCGATCGGGGCCTCCACAGAGATGCCCGCGGCGTAGACATGCTCCTCGACGTACGGGTACGACTCGCGGAGCATTTCGTTGAATTCACGCGAGTCACCCGAGTGCCTTGCATCTGCCAGTGTGACAGACACGCAGCATCCGCGGTTCGCAAGCCGGCCGTGCACCGCCCCTCGCCGCAGGTATCCTCGGCTCGATGTCACCACGGCGTGCGAGGTCGACGCGGACGCCGCAGCCCATTTGATGTATTCAAAACCAAGTCCGGTGGATCCTCCAGTCACAGCCACCGTCTTCGGGACGGGCGCCGTGGTCGTGCTGGTGGTCGAGGCCGGGTCCGATACCGGCCGGCGGTGCGCCGGCCGGGCGGAACGCACCAGGCGCCTGACGTACTGTCGCGTCCCATCGACCTTGACTTCGTACTCTCCAACCTGCTGCAGCATCACTTCCAACGTGGAGAGAGAGACGGTCGTGCGTTCGCCTTCGCCCTCCAGTAGGAGGCTGGGAGCGAACAGGTCCCGCCGCTCGATGAAGAGCGTCCTCGACAGCGCTCGTGCCAGGGCCGTGGAGATTGCCGAAGGGCAATCGTCTCCCGAAGATACAGCGATCATCGACGAGACAGACATCGGCATATTCCACGACACAAGACACATGGTCTCGTACAGCTCGATGAGCACCCCCGGATCGGCCGCTGCCGCCAGCGGGCCAAGCACAAGGAGGCGGCTGCTGTTCGAGTGGAGCAGCACGATTGCCGTCTGCACAGTGCGCGACATTTGTATTTCGTCCGTCGAGATTGCCGAGGACAGAGGCACGGACGCGTCACCACGAGGCAGTGCCATCGACAGGCCGGCCGGGTGGCGACGGATGTCCAGGACGGCGCACCGGGCCGGGCCCTGTTGCACGTCCGTTTCCGAGGCCACCAGGCGAGGCGTCCACGACTCAGCGTACACGGAGGATTCGAAATCGTTCCTCTCAGAGCCCTCGGAAGAATCTGCACGGAACCAAGCAGACACGCCGCCGCCCGCGACGCGATCCACCGTCGATGCGAGGTACGCGGCGTCTGCCGGCGCCCCCGCGCCCGTCACGATGGCCAGCGACGAGACGTCC
Organism: Rhodospirillales bacterium; assembly: GCA_965202755.1. Lineage (GTDB taxonomy): Bacteria > Pseudomonadota > Alphaproteobacteria > Kiloniellales > JACOMY01 > JACOMY01. The sequence continues at coordinate 3,576 of CBDBCL010000014.1, forward strand.
GATTTCCGACCTGCAATCACATGTCTCAATGCGACCGCGGATTGGATTGCGGCCGTCTTGTCCTCGGTTGGAAGCGAGGCCGGGGGGAGCGAGGCGCTCCAGCCTGCGCCCGCGTCGGCGCTCGAGCCGGCGGGACCCGCTGGGAGCAAGATACGACTCGCCGACGAGACTCCGGACCTGACGACCATCGAGTCGGCAACCAGGCGAATGACTCCCTGGTGAGCGGTATGTCCTCCGCGATCGACGCGGATCGAGCCGTCGGCGAGCGACACGGTCGCGGTGAGTCGGGCCGCGGCGGACGGCCCCGCGGTGGTGGCGACCAGCTGGTCGACGACGCTCGTTAGCGCCCTTCCGATCAACGCGTACTGACACACGTCGATCATGTATGTCAACGTGATCGACGGAATCTCCGGACCGTCGCGCACGAGCTGGAAGGTCACCGCGTGCGGGTCGGCTCCGGCCAGGGCGCGACAGGCGCGCCGATTGAGCACCGCGGGCCAGAGGCTGATCGGTCGTCGCACATATGCACTCCCAGACGCAAACCGACATCTGTAGGGATATCCCGATATTTCGGAGAATCCAGAGACGACGGCGGTCGCGTTCGTGCCGCTCATGCCGAACGAGCTGGTCTGCGCTGCCCGGTCGAGCGGCAGCCTGCTGGCCAGTCCCCCGGGCCCGCGGGGAACGGCATGGGTGCTCGCACTCTGGGACAGAATCTGTTCAACGTAGGGGTTCAGAGAGACGAGATGCTTGATGCCGCTAGAAACACGCCGGGTGGTCGCCCTGAGGGCGTGGGCGAGCCCGGACAGACCCGCCGCACCCTCGCCGTGCCCGCCGGCAGCCTTGAACGCCTGGATGGTCATTCCTGCTGCACGCGTTCCGAGCGCGTTATCGAGCACGTTCATCTCAATGGGATCTCCCAATGGCGTTCCAGTGCCGTGGATCGAACACGAGGCGATCTCCGACGGGTCGACCCCGCCGGCCAGCATGGCACCGCGGACGAGGCCCGTCTGCGACGGCCCGTTCGGGGCGGTCAGGCTCGAGCTCTGACCGTCCTGGTTCACCGCAGAGGACAAGAGTACCGCAATATGGGATGCCGTGGGCTCGTCGTTGTCGCGTTTGACCGCGGTGAGGGCCATGACGATGCTGGCCTCGGCGCGGCCGTAGCCGTTGGCGGCCGCGTCAAACGTCCGGCACCGGCCCTCGGGGCTCAGAGCGAGCAACTTGCACATGGCAAGCATCGTCACGGGGCTCATCATCAAGTTGACGCCGCATGCAATGCATGCGTCGGCCTCCGCGCGGATGATGGCGACCCTGCCGATGTGGGCTCCAACGAGCGACGACGAGCACGCGGTGTCGATCGCCACAGAGGCGCCGACCAATCCAAAGTGGTAAGAGAGACGTCCTGCCATGAAGTTGGCCGATGTTCCCGTAGCAGAGAGGCTCGAGATGTCCTCGCCGCTCTGGGACAGGACGTGGGAGAACTCGAAGTTCATGCAGCCCACGCTGACGGCGACGACGTCCTCGGCGACGACTGCAGGCACGTCGTGAAGCACGTCGAACGTCCCCTCCAGCAGCATTCGCTGCTGAGGATCTACAAATGCGCCCTGAGCTTGGGACATCAAGAACAAAGGGGCGTCGAACATGGTGATGTCTTCGAAGAAGGCGCCGAATCGAGCGTACATGCCGTCGGCGCCGACCGAGTAGTGGGCCTCGACGTCCCAGCGCTCCAGGGGCACTGCACGCTGCACGTCCTGGCAGCCCGTCAGTAACTGATCCAAGCCACGCGACATAGGATACGACGCCGAGACGGACGCGATGGCGACGGCGAGCCCGCCGTCGTTGTCATTGTCTCCCTGGCGCGGCCGCAGCCGAAGCACGTCGCCGCCGGCCGGGTCGGCCGGGTCGACCGACCCGGCCGGGTCGCCCGCACGGCTCGAGCGGGACATGACCAACTCGGCGATCGCGTTAATCGTCGGATGGTCGAAAACCAACGTGCTGGGCAGCTCGAGGTCAAACTCCTGGGAAACCGCGTCCCGCAGCTCCATCGAGCTGAGCGAGTCGAGGCCGGCACCGACGAGAGGCTCACTCGGCGAGATGTCGCTGCCGAGTATCCGCTTGGCGAGTCGCTGTAGCGCACTCACGATATCCGGTCGGCGATCTCGATCAGCGCGTCGCGGTGCGGTCGGTGCGGTCGGCACGGTCGGCCCCGACATCTCGGCGGCGCTCGAGTTGGACGCTGACGCGCCCCTCGACACCGACGTGGGAAGCGACCCGCTCTCGAGCAGAGGATGGTCGATCCAGAACCCTCCGGAGAAATCAAATGGACTGGCGATGCTCATGGGGCGGGCCTCGGACGCACCGAGAACACGCTCAACGTAGCCGAGTCCGGCGGCGGGCTCGATGACGCCGAGACCATACTTCCTGGAGTTTGAGAGCACGTTTGAGCGCGACTTTGCCATGCCGATGCCGCTCCAGGCGCCCCACGACACGCTGTGCAACGAGCACCCGCCCTGTCGCAGGCTGGCCGCTGCGGCCTCCATGTACAGGTTGGCGCCGCCGTAGTTCGACTGTCCTGCCGTTCCGATGAGGGCCGATATCGACGAGAAGAGAATCACGTCTGTGTACGCTCCCTGCATGTAGCGGAAGGCGAATGATCGCCAGGCGCCCGCCTTCGGGGCAAACACCCGCCTGACGGACGACGGCCGCTGGTCGACCGCCAGTCGATCGTCGTTGACCCCGCCAGAGTGCCAGGCGCACGCAAATACCCGATGCGCGTCCAGAACGTCGTCTGCATCGGACGTGAACGCCAGGTCAGACATGACGATGGTTCCATCGAATGCCGGTGCTTGAGCACCCGAGCTGCCGGCGCTGGCCGTGCGGTGCGACCGGCCGGGGGCGGCGCCCGCGCGACCGCTCCTACCGCTCCTTCCGGTTGCCAGGATCCGCGCACCTTGGCACGAGGTCCATTGGAGTACCAACATGCCAATGCCTGCCGTACCGCCAAACACAAGGCTCGTGGACGAGGGCCCGAGGCGGGCAGTGCGTGCGGCACGCCCGGAAGCGACGTCGACGGACGACTCGAGGACGGGAGAGTAACGCGTCATGGCGTGCTCCACCTCGGTCAATTCTCGCGAATCCGTTGACTTGTTGGGTTTAACGGCGAGGAACTGGTCGACGTCGCGTCCGTTCAAGGTCGCCCTCTTGCCCACCTCGGAGCGCACCGATCGCAGTGCGCCCCAGAGGGACCGACGACCGGCGACCTCGGCGCTGCCGGCGCTGCCGATGGACCCTGGAGTCATCAAATCTGTCGGATCAAACGCACCCCGTGTCGCGACGGCGATCGGTACGTGGCCATCGCGCGTCGCTTGGCCCGACAGCTCCACCGCGGCGATGCACGTCGCCTCGACGGGCGGCATCGCCGCCGACGCCGACGCGCCGTTCTTGCAGAGAGCGAATGTCACCCTGCCGCACTGGACCTGCAACGGATGCGCAGCGCCTCGCGCCATCGACCGGGCCGACGTCGAGCTGGGCTCATCGGCCCTGTACGAGACCGCGTACAGTGGGAACTCGGCGGTCGCCACCTCCGAGTCGCTGGAGGTGGCTGCGAACACACGACCCGCGGCCTTCTGCGTGGGCGACCCCGACTTCACTCGTGACTTGATGGAAACGAGACCTGTGATGCACACCGAGGCAGAAGTCGTGGGGTCTGCGCAGGCAGTCACGCTCGACTGGGACCTGTCGTCGCCCATCAAGACGGTCCTGCTGGACGCCGCCATCGTCATCGCCATCGCCGGTCTCGACGACGATGGCATCGACACGCACTGAATCTGGACCGGCAGGTGCGCGGTTCCACCGGTTGACACGTCTTGAGATCCGGCCTCTGGTACCGCCGCCACCGCCGCTGCCGCCGCCCCCGCCGCCGAGGTGGAGGCTCGCGTCGAGCCGGGTGGGATCCACGACATGGGCATCGAGGTCCTTCGATGGCAGATATGCGATGAATGCAAACGCGCTCCCGTCGCGGCGTTGCGAGGCGGACTGATCGGTCAGTGCGACTCCGGCTGCCGACACGCCCTCGACGGCGGCCGGACTGCCCGAGGCTGCCGTCGTGCGCACCACGACCAGCTGCTGGACACATTCGAAAACCACACCACTGTTGTGACCGTGGCCTTTTCCATCCCGGCGCGAGATGGACGTAGATCCCGTGGCGTCGCTCACCCTGACGACGAAGGTCGGCGAGGCGGCATCGCGCTCCGACAGAACGTGGGGCGCCCTGAACGTGGCGTTTGCAACGGAGATCGTCATCGCGTCGTTCTCCAAGCACATTCGATCATGCTGCGCGCACTGCGTCCCAGGCTGTCGCTTTCGGCGGCGATGATCTCGGCAAAGCGCTGTCGTTCGGAGTCGCCCAGCCCGGCGAAGTCCTGCAGGATCTCGGAGAAGGAGCGGATCGAGGTGATGCGCGTCAGGATCTGATGCGAGAGGTCGCGCAGGCTGGGGTCGCGGCTGACCCGCTCCGACAGGGCGACCGCGGTGTCGGTCGCGTCCTGCAGGCTGCGATGCACCCGCACCATGGCCTTGGCCCATTCCGGGTAGCGCCCGACGAGACTGCCGATGCGGCCCTCGTCCTGGTCCGGCACCGCCATACCACGGGCCAGCTCCAGCATCTCTTGAAACAGCCGTGTGTCCTCGACCGCAGTCAAGTCTGCCAGCGGCATGTCCAGGGCCTTGGCGATCCGGCGCAAGAGAACACCGCCGATTAGGCGCTTGTCGTGCTCGATCAGGTTCATGTAGGCGCCGGAAATCTCGACACGCTGGGCCAAGGCACGTTGCGTCAGACCCAAAAATCGTCGTCGCTCTGCGATGCGCGCACCGATCGGCACTCTGGCCATTTGGTCTCTCTCCCCGACTGTTCCTCGACGCTCGAGCGAACTGAGTTTGTAAATAAATTAACAGACCAAACCGCTTTGGAGAGGAAAATTTACTCGAATTAGCAGGAAGGCGCTTTGGCGTGTTGCGTCACCCGGAACCGCTGGTCTCTTAGTAATGCCTACGTGAGCCAAGGGAAAGGGATGCGGATAAGCTGCATCCCTACGGGTTCCGAGACGGGAGGAAATTTCATGACGTTTTCGGATAAGGGCTTTTCTCGCCGCGGTGTGTTGAAGGGCGGTGCTCTTCTGGGCGCGGCGGCTATCGGCCCGACGGTCTTCGTCCGTCACGCCTGGGCGGATAAGGCCATCGGCAACTATCCGGTCAACGGTCCGGTGGTGAAGTTCGGCTTCAACGTTCCGCAGACCGGCGCCTATGCCGACGAGGGTGCGGACGAGTTGCGCGCCTACAAGCTGGCGGTCAAGCACCTGAACGAAGGTGGCGGCATGCTGGAGACCCTGAAGCCCTCGTCCTTGAAGGGCAATGGTGTGCTCGGCAAGAAGGTCGAGTACGTCGAGGGCGACACCCAGACCAATCCGGACGCGGCCCGCACCTCGGCCCGCCGCATGATCGAGCGCGACGGTGTCATCATGTATTCCGGCGGTTCCTCCTCGGCCACTGCGATCGCCCAGCAGTACCTGGCTCAGGACATGGGCATAATCTTCATGTGCGGCCTGACCCATTCCAACGACACCACCGGCAAGGACCGCCGCCGCTACGGCTTCCGGCAGTTCTTCAATGCCTACATGTCCGGACTGGCCCTGGGCCCGATCCTGGCCGAGAACTACGGCAAGGACCGCAACGCCTTCCACCTGACCGCCGACTACACCTGGGGTCACACTCAGTATGCCTCGATCAAGGAGTCGACCGAGGGACAGGGCTGGAACACGGTCGACAACATCATGACCCCGCTGGGCACCACCGACTATTCGCAGTTCCTGACCGCGGTCCTGAACTCGGATGCCGACGTGCTGGTCCTGAACCACTACGGCAAGGACATGAACAACTCGCTGACCCAGGCGGTCCAGTTCGGCATGCGCGAGCTGGAGAAGAACGGCAAGATCATGGAAGTCGTGGTGCCGCTCTACTCGCGTCTGATGGCCCAGGGTGCGGGTCCCGCCAACATCGACAATGTCTATGGCACGACGAACTGGAACTGGACCCTGCAGAACCCGGGCAGCGTGGCCTTCGTCAAGGCCTTCGAGGCCGAGTACGGCTTCCCGCCCTCGCAGGCCGCCCACACCTGCTACACGCAGACGCTGCTTTACGGCAATGCCTGCGAGATGGCCGGCACCTTCTATCCGCCTGAAGTCATCAAGGCGCTGGAAGGCTTCGAGTACGAAGGCACCGGCTATATCGGCAAGTCGCTCTACCGCGCCGGCGATCACCAGTCCTTCCACGAGGTCCTGGTGGTGAAGGGCAAGGGACCGGAAGAGAAGAAGGGCGACTACGATCTTCTTGAGATCGTGAAGGTCGTTCCGCGTGAGCAGATCGAGTATCCGGCGGACACCTTCCCCGGTGAACTCGGCCCCTACGAGCCGGTCTAGCCTCGATTCCACTTTTGGGAGCGGGTTTGCAGCCAATGCGGGCCCGCTTCTTCAAGCAGACCGGATCGTCGTGGCGAAGGGAGCGCGGAGACAGCAAAGTCTCTGCGTTAAGGTGATGCAATGGATGTAAATGCGCTATTTCTACAACTTTTGACAGGTCTACAGTTGGGCGCCATCTACGCCTTGATCGCGTTGGGCCTGACCTTGATCTTCGGCACCTTGAACGTGGTCAACTTCGCCCATGGCGCGCTCTACATGATCGCAGCCTACGTGGCTGTGGTGATCGCCGGGCAGGTCGATTTCATCGCCGCAATCTTCCTGGTGCCAATTGTCCTCTTCGGTGTCGGCATCGCCTTAGAGCGCGGCCTAATTCGCTTCTTCTACGATCGACCGCACACCGACCAGATCCTGGTCACCTTCGGCCTGGCGATCGTCATCCAAGAAGTCCTGAAGTGGATCTTCGGCGCCAACAACATCCCCTTCGCGCTGCCGTCGTGGGGCAATGGAATCGTCAAGCTGCACGAGTTCCTGCCCTTCCTGGAGGGCTTCGTTGCCTTCCCCAGGTGGCGCCTCATCCTGATCCTCGTCTCCCTGGTCACCGTCGGCGCACTCTTCGCGCTCCTGCAATTGACCCGCTTCGGTCTGGTTGTCCGGGCCGGCATGCGCGATCCGCAGATGCTGCGTTTCATGGGGATCAACATCACCCAGCGCTTTGCCATCGTTTTCGGACTGGGCGCACTCATCGCCGGCGTGGCCGGGGTCTTCGGTGCACCGATCACGCAGGTTAGTCCCGATGTCGGCATGCAGCTCTTGGTACCATCGTTCCTGGTGGTGGTAATAGGCGGCATGGGCTCGCTGCCCGGCGCATTGATCGCGGCCATCATGCTGGGCATGGCGCTCAGCTTCACCGCGACGATCGCCTCGTTGCAGCAGATCATCATCTATCTGGTTGCCGTTGTCGTCCTCTTGGGTCGCCCCCGCGGACTCTTGGGCAAGAAGGGGGTGGCAGAGTAATGTTCGAGCAAGAAAACCGCACCCGCGACCTGACCGTTCTCGGCAGTTTCGCGGTCATCGTCCTCACGCTTCCCTGGTGGCTGACGGCCATCGGCGGCTACGAGGCGCTGGCCACCAAGATCGTCATCTGGGCTCTCTTCGCGCTCGGCTTCGACATCTTGCTGGGCTTCACCAGTTATCTTTCCTTCGGCCATGCCGCCTTCTTCGGCATCTCGGCCTACACCACCGGGCTGATGCTGAAGCACGTCACGGCCGAAATCATCCCGGCCTTGCTGGTCAGCTTCGTTGTCATGCTGGTAGTGGCCGTGGTCATCGGCTTTCTCACCCTGCGCCGCTCGGGCATCTACTTCGCCATCCTCACCTTGGCCTTCGCCGAGATGCTGCATGCGGCAGCCCTCTCCTCCATGTTCCAGGAGTGGACCGGCGGCGATAACGGCCTGACCATGGACACCAAGCCGGTGCTCTTCGGCATCCGCATGGAAGGCCTGAACGTCTTCTTCTTCTGTGCCATCATCCTGATCGTCGGCTTTTTCGTCGCCCGCCAGATCAAGCGCTCCTCCTTCGGCCTGATGCTGCGCTCGATCAAAGAAAATCCGATGCGCCTGGAATACACCGGCGTCAACATCCAGGCCTATAAGATGAGCGCCTTCCTGATCAGCGCCATGTATGCCGGCCTGGCGGGTTCTCTCATGGTCATCTACGAGCCCTATGTCGCCACCAAGTTCCTGCACTGGTCGACTTCGGGCGAGGTGGTGATCATGTCGGTCATCGGCGGCGTCAACACGCTGATCGGCCCGATCATCGGCGCCACCTTCATGCTCTACTTCGAGAACGTGGTGCAGGCCTTCATCGGCGAGCAGTGGAAACTGGTCCTAGGTGGCGTCTTCGTCGCGGTGGTGATCTTCCTGCCGGGCGGTTTCGTCGACGGCTACAACCGGGTCCGCAAAGCGCTTGGCTTCAAGACCGTCGAGCGGCGCCAGAATGTGCCGGACAAGCCGCAGCGGGCGAGCGATCTCTACGATCGCAAGAACACCGCCGGCGAGTTCTCCGAGTAAAGCCTGACCCGCAAAGGAACGAAACCATGGACGCAAAACCACTTCTCGAGGTGCGTGGGGTCAGCAAGAGCTTCGGCGGCCTGAAGGCGCTCTCCGACGTCAACCTATCGATCGCCGAGGGCACCACGCATGCCATCATCGGACCCAACGGCGCCGGCAAGTCGACCCTGTTGAACTGCCTGATCGGGCTTCTGCATGTCGACGCAGGCACGGTCACCTTTGCCGGCAAGCTGCTGAAGGGGGTGAAACCCTATGAGATCATCCAGCGCGGCATCGCCCGGGTCTTCCAGACACCGCAGATCTTCCCCGGCATGTCCTTGCTGGAGAACGTGGCCATCGCCGCTCTCGCCAAGCAGGACGGCAAGTTCAAGGTGAACCCGCAGGTCACCTTGAACTCCAGCCACCCGGCGATAGAGGAGGCTGCCTTCAACCTGAAGCGGGTCGGCCTCTTGGACTTTCGTCATGGCGATGCGGCTCACCTCTCGCGCGGCGACAAGCGGCGCTTGGAACTGGCGATCTGCCTGGCGGCACAAGCCCGCCTGCTGCTGCTGGACGAGCCGACCGCCGGCATGTCCAGGCACGACACCAATCGGACCATCGATCTCTTGAAGGAGATCGCCGAGACCGGAATCACCAAGGTGGTGATCGAGCACGACATGCATGTGGTCTTTTCCTTGGCCAAGCGCATCTCCGTCTTGGCGCAAGGCACGGTCATCGCCGAAGGCGCACCCGACGAGGTGCGCGGCAATCCGAAAGTCAGGGAAGCCTATCTGGGAGGGGCAGAGGTATGAGCCAGACCGCAGCAGCGCCCGCCGTCGGCGGAGCGGCCCAGCAAGCCTACTTTGGCTGCAAGGACATGGAGTCCTATTACGGCGAAAGCTATATCGTCCAAGGCGTGAGCTTCGAGGTGAAGGAGCGCGAGATCGTCGCTCTGCTGGGCCGTAACGGCGCCGGCAAGACCTCCACCTTGCGCACCATCGCCCGCGCCCACGAACCGCATCTGACGGCCGGCGAAATCTGGCTGCAAGGCCAGCCGGTGCACAGGATGCGCGCCTTCGAGGCGGCCCGCGCGGGCATCCAGTTGGTGCCCGAGGATCGACGCATCATCCCCGGCATCACGGTGGAAGAAAACTTGATTCTAGCGCAGATCGCCGAGCCCTTGGGTTGGCCCTTGGAGCGCATTTACGAGTCCTTCCCGCGCTTGGCCGAGCGGCGCAAGCAGGAGTCCACGACCATGTCGGGCGGCGAGCAGCAGATGCTGGCGGTCGCCCGCGCACTGGCCCGCGATCTGAAGCTGCTGCTGCTGGACGAGCCCTACGAAGGCCTGGCGCCGATCGTCGTGGAAGAGATCGAGCGCATCATGCAGGAGGTGAAGAAGCTTGGCATCACCACGATCATCGTGGAGCAGAATGCGATGGCGGCGCTTCGCATCGCCGATTCCGCCATCATCCTGGACATGGGCGAGGTCGTCTTTCGCGGCACGGCGAAAGAGGTTTTGGACGACGCCGAGCTACGCGAGGAGTACCTGGCGGTCTGAGCCTCCACGCGAATAGGCGGGGCAGCAGCCGGGAATCCCTTTTCCTCGTCTCCGAGACCTGGCCTGAAGCCCGGGTCGCGTGGGGAGCGCCGATAGGCATTCCAAAAAGGGGCGACCGCGGGCCCGGAGGACACCGCGGTCTCTTCGGCCAGGTCCGTTGGGGTCGGATCCCGACCGAAACAGCCTTGGGCAGCTCTCGCGACCCGATAGTCGCCAATGCGCAGGATCTCGCCTTCCTTGCGACCGTTTCGGCAGGACGATCCAAGGCCTCGTCGGCAAGTTCGGCCTTCGCCTCGGGGCCAGGTCAGCTTGCAGGCAGCGCAGTCGGTTGCTGCTGGCCTGTGCGAACTATCGGCCCGACGAGGAGGCCGAGGCCATCTTTTACCCTACTGGCCAGGCAGGTGGATGGCCTGCTGCTCACCGTCTCCGACGCCGAAGGCAGCGAAGAAATCCTGCGCTTGGGTGAGGAGGCGATCCCTTTCGTCCTGATCTTCGATCAGCCGCACGGCGCCTTACCCAGCGTCACGCTCGACAATGCCTCTTTCGACCATCGCGCAGCCTTGTCGGGTCTGCCGGCTGGACGGCTGGAGATCTCGGTGCTCTTTTGCTCCAGCGACATGCCAGCCCTGGCGGCAATCGGTGCGCTCAAGGCCATCGGTCGCCGGGTGCTGCAAGACATCGGCGTCGTGGGTTTCGACGGAATCGATGCTTCGGCCCTGACGGCACCTGGCTTGGCGACGGTCACGACACCATGCCCGGAGATGGGGCGGCGCGCGGCCGAGCGCCTGATCGACGCCATCGAAGCCGAAGGCCTTTCGTTAGCGGAGACACTTCTGCTACCTTTCGAATTCAGGCCGGGCGAGAGCCTTGCTCCGCGCCCGACCGGGAATCCTCCGCCGGCAAGAGGCAACGCGCCGGCGGATGTCCTCTCCCCCAACGCTCGCACGATAGGAGAAAGCGGTATGAAACCTGTTCTTGGGCTCGCGGTCGCGGCAAGTCTGCTGGCCATCGGCCATGGCGCCAAAGCGCAAGATGCCATCTGCTACAACTGCCCGCCGCAGTGGGCCGACTGGGCCTCGATGCTGGAGGCCATCGACGAGAACCTCGGCCTCAAGCTGCCGCACGACAACAAGAACTCGGGCCAGACCCTGTCGCAGTTGCTGGCCGAGAAGGATGCGCCGGTCGCCGATGTCGCCTACTACGGCGTCACCTTCGGCATCAAGGCCGGCAACGAGGGCGTGGCCACGGCCTACAAGCCGGCCGGCTTCGAGGAGATCCCGGAAGGCCTGAAGGATCCGGACGGCAAGTGGTTCACCATCCACTACGGCACCCTGGGCTTCTTCGTGAACAGGGATGCCTTGGGCGATGCGCCGGTGCCGGCCTGCTTCGCCGATCTGGTGAAGCCCGCGTACGAGGGCATGGTCGGCTATCTCGATCCTTCCAGTGCCTTCGTCGGTTATGCCGGGGCGGTCGCAGTGAATCGGGCGATGGGCGGCGATCTGGACAACTTCGACCCGGCCATCGAGTACTTCAGGAATCTGGCCGAGAACGATCCCATCGTGCCGAAGCAGACCTCCTACGCCCGTGTCGTCTCCGGTGAGATCCCGATCCTCTTCGATTACGACTTCAATGCCTATCGGGCCAGGTACACCGAAGACGGCAACTTCGAGTTCGTCATCCCTTGCGAGAGCACGGTCGTGGTGCCCTACGTCATGAGCCTGGTGGCGAACGCTCCCCATCCGGACAAGGGCAAGCAGGTCCTGGACTTCATCATGTCGGACAAGGGCCAGGCGATCTGGACCAATGCCTACCTGAAGCCGGCCCGCCCGGTGGCGCTGCCGCCCGAGATCTCGGCCAAGTTCCTGCCGGACAGCGACTACGAGCGCGCCAAGCCGGTGGACTACGCCAAGATGGAAAAGGTGCAGAAAGCCTTCGGCGAGCGCTATCTCAATGAAGTGAAGTAGGGATCATGGCTTCGGCGAGGGCGGGTTCCGCCCTCGCCGGGATCCTCTCGTCCATGAATGCCTCCCTGAAACCCGGCTTCGCCCTGCTTGCGGCTCTGCCGATGGCAATCTTTACGCTGGCCTTTCTCGCCCTGCCTCTGGTTCGCCTCTTCGGCGCATCGGTCGAAGGCGAAGCCGGCTTCGCGCTCTATGGCGAGGTGCTGACCAATCCACGCTACCTGACCAGCCTCTGGGACACCGTCCTGGTCTCCGGCGCGGTCACCCTGGCCGCCCTTGCGGTTTCCACCACAGCGGCTCTCTTCCTGCAGCGCAATCGCTTCCTTGGCCGCTCGCTGCTGATTTCGGTACTGACCTTTCCGATGGCCTTCCCCGGGGTCGTCGTCGGCTTCATGATCATCCTGCTCGGCGGTCGTCAGGGCCTGGTCAACGACATTGCCAAGGATCTCTTCTCGACCCGCGCGGTCTTCGCCTACTCGATGCTGGGCCTCTTCTTCGGCTATCTCTATTTCTCGATTCCGCGGGTTCTGCTCACCGTCATGGCGGCGGCCGAGAAGCTGAACCCCGAACTGGAAGAGGCCGCCCGTTCCTTGGGCGCCGGCCCCTTGCGGCTGCTCTGGGATGTGATTCTACCGGGTTTGGCGCCGGCGCTCGTGGCCTCGGGTGCGATCGCGTTTGCCACCGCGATGGGGGCTTTCGGCACCGCCTTTACCTTGGCCACCAACATCGATGTCCTGCCGATGGTGATCTATACCGAGTTCACGCTCTCGGCCAACATCGCCACGGCCTGCGCGCTCTCGATCGTCCTCGGCCTGGTCACCTGGGTCTTGCTGTTGATCGCACGCGGCCTTTCGGGCGGCGCCGTCGCGGCGGCGGGATAGAAAGGCATGCGCAAGCGCCCGCTCGTCTTCTCCCTGCAGCTCTTCGTGACGCTCTTTGCCTGCGCCTTCCTGATCACGCCGGCCTTGATGTCGATCGCCGCCGGGGTGACGGTCAACTACTTCAAGGGCCTGGAGAGCGGCGTCACCTTGAAGTGGGTCGGTCAGGTCTGGGGCCTCTATGCCGACAGCATCTGGCTGTCGCTGCTGATCGCCGTCACCTGCCTGATCGCCACCCTGATCATCGGCGTGCCGGCAGCCTATGGCCTGGCCAAGCGGCCGGGGCGTCTGTCGCGGGTGATCGAAGAGTTCGTCTCGCTACCCGTCGCCATCCCGGGGCTGGCGCTGGCCTTGGCGCTGTTGCAGCTCTACGGCACGATGCGGGGTTTCCGCCTGTCCTGGACCTTCATTCTGGTCGGCCATGTGCTCTATACCTTGCCCTTCATGATCCGCTCGGTGCTGGCGATCTTCGCGGTGATCGATCTGAAGACGCTGGAGGAAGGGGCCGCGACCCTGGGAGCCTCGCAGTGGCGACGTTTCCTCGATATCGCCCTGCCCAATGCCCTTCCAGGAATCCTGGCCGGCTCGCTGACGGTGGTCACGCTCTCCATCGGCGAGTTCAATCTCACCTGGATGTTGCACACGCCGGTGACCAAGACCCTGCCGGTCGGTCTGGCGGACAGCTATGCCTCCATGCGCCTGGAGGTGGCCTCGGCCTACACTCTAGTGTTCTTCGTGATGATCGCGCCGCTGCTGGTGGCCATGCAGATGGCCGCTGCGCGGGCGCAGAAAGTGGGTGAGGCATGACCGCCGAACAGGACGCGACGCACGGCGCCCGTATCGCACTCAGCGCTTGCGGCAAGACCTACGGCGGTCGAACCGTGGCCCTGCATCCGACCGACCTGGAAATCGAGCGGGGTGAGATCGTAGCCCTCCTGGGGCCGTCGGGCTGCGGCAAGACCACCATGCTGCGCATCATCGCCGGCCTGGCCGATCCCGACCCCGGCGGGGCCGTGCATTTCGATGCGGAGGAGGTGACCAGGACCGCCGTCGAGCGCCGCAATGTCGGCATGGTCTTCCAGTCCTACGCCCTCTTTCCCAACATGACGGTGGCCGGCAATGTGGGCTATGGCTTGAAGACCCGGAAACTGGCACGGGCCGAGCGCACCCGACGGGTCGGCGAGGTGCTGGAGCTCTGCCAGATCGCCGAGTTGGCCGAGCGCGCGGTAGACGCGCTCTCCGGCGGCCAGCGTCAGCGCGTGGCTTTGGCCCGGGCGGTTGCGATCAGACCGCGCGCCCTGTTGCTGGACGAGCCGCTCTCGGCCTTGGACGCGGCCTTGCGCGAACAATTGCGCGACGAGCTGGCCGAACTTCTGCGCGCGCTCTCCATCACCGCGGTTTTCGTCACCCACGATCAGGCCGAGGCCATGGCCATTGCCGATCGGGTCGCGGTGATGAAGGCCGGCCGCGTGCGCCAGATCGGCAGCCCGCAAGAGCTCTATCGACGCCCCAGCGACGCCTTCGTCGCCGGCTTCGTCGGCGGTGCCAATCCCCTGGTCGGCGAGCGTCGTGACGGGCAGCTGTTCCTTGGAGCTGCCGCCATCGCGCTCCCGGCCGGTGTCTCACCCGACGCAGACCTCTTCATTCGGCCGGAAGAGATCGGGCTTTGCGCGCCCGGGGACTCCACGCTGACCGCCGTGGTCGAGCGCAGCATCTTCCTGGGCGGGCGCTGTCGCATCCAGCTCGCCATCACGGAGGCCCTGAGCCTGACGGTGGACGCACCGGGCAACACCGGAGCGCTCGCCGGTGAGCGGCTGGGCTTGCGGATTGCGCCCGAGGCAATCATGGCGGTGGCCCCGGATCACGATTAGGGAGCCTCCAGGGAACGATTCCAGGTCGATCGCCTTTTTTCCTCTCTATCGGGCCTTCACCGGCTCGACACGTCACCGCCACAAAGGCTTCCCGGATCACTTTCCGACAAGGCAAATCGTGGGGAGAGTGACAATGGAACATCGAACGGACGCAGCGGCGCTCTACGCGGAAAAAAGCGAATGGCAGCATGCCCGCGGGGTCGACCTGACGGAGGCAGCGGCGCCGGCGCTTGGCGAAGGGGTTCTGGATATCGGCCGTGGCCCCGGAACTTCGACCGGAGAGTTGGCGCGACGCGTCGGGCCGGGCGGCGGGGGCGTCGGCATCGACCCCGATGTCGACCGCTTGGAGCTGGCCCGGCTCCTCGCCAAAGTCGCTGGGAAACCTCCGTTTCGAACTGGGGCGTGGCGAATCCCTCTGCAGCTTCGACGACAGTTCGCTGGATCCGATCTTCTCCGACTACATAGCGCACTGGATCGACGACAAGCAAGGCTTGGCGCGCGAGGTACCGCTGTCTGAAACCGGGCGGGCGCAGCCCCTTCGAGCTTTGCGGCCAATTCAACGAGTTCGTCGAGGAACTCCTGGAGGAGGGGAGATCGGCGGCCAGGTCATGCCGGCGCCGATCGGCCTGCTGTCCGACCGGGAGTAGTGCCGGCTGCCGGAGGTCGCCGGATTTCATGTCGAGCAATCCGATCTCATCGACTTGACCTGCCATTTCGCCAGCCTTCGGGAGTTCGGCGATTGGTGCGAAGGCACCACACATGGGGCGATAGAATTGAAGGCGCTCAGGCCCAGCCATGTCGTCAAGCCCAGCGCCCACTTCGAAGGCGGCGGCCACTTCTCCTGCCGCTCCGCGCGCTTCAGGGCGCACAGGCCGGCCGCTCCTCTCTCCGGGAACGCAGGAGCAACCAGACCTGGCAGGCCTGCCGTCCCTGGCGGCGCGGCCTGCTGCCGACGCCCGAGTCCGGCCCTGAAGGTCATGGGCCGAGGGGCTCTCCCGAACATTCGAAAGTTTCCTGAACGCTGCCCGACTTGATCTGGCGGCTGTAATGGTGTCCAATCGAGTTCTCCAATCCGCCGGCCGTCCCACAGTGACCGAACGAAAGACAAGGCGGGACAAGGAAACCACAGCCTTACGATCCCCTGGAAGACTGCGTTTTGGGAGGTACGCGATGACCACCTTGACAGTTAATGGCAAACAACAGAAAACGGATGTCGATAGTGATACGCCGTTACTTTGGTATCTACGCGACACACTTGGATTGAACGGCACCAAGTATGGCTGCGGTGCCGGGCTCTGTGGGTCTTGCACCCTGCATCTCGACGGCGAGGCGGTGCGCGGCTGCCAAACCACCGTCGCCGATGCCGAGGGCCGCTCGATCGTCACCATCGAAGGCCTGAGCGAAGACGGCGACCATCCGGTCCAGGTTGCCTGGCGCGACCTCAACGTTCCGCAGTGTGGCTTTTGTCAAACTGGCCAGATCATGCAGGCCACTGCTCTCTTGGCGGCCAATCCCAATCCCAGCGACCGGGAAATCCTGGAGAACATGCAGGGCAACATCTGTCGCTGCGGTTGCTATCAGCGCATCGTGGCCGCCGTGCGCCACGCAAGCACGGGAGCCTGAGCCATGCTGAGCTATCTGAAATCTCTTGAGACAGCCGGGCAGGGCGGCCAGGCCCCTTTGCTGCCGATCTTGCAGAATGTCTCCCGTCGCCATGTGCTGGCCGGCCTCGGCGGTTTCGTCGTCGCCATGCAGCTGGTGGCGGGCAAGCGCGCCGAAGCCTTCGAGTCCTATGAGCATGGCGGCCTGAACATGCCGCACGGAGTGGTCGACGATCCCCATGTCTTCGTCTCGATCGCGGCCGACGGGACGGTCACGATCATGGCCATTCGCTCCGAGATGGGCACTGGCTCTAAGACCAGCCTGCCGATGGTCATCGCCGACGAGATGGAAGCGGACTGGTCCCGGGTGAAGATCCTGCAGGCGCCCGGCGACGAGCCGAGGTACGGCAATCAGGACACCGACGGTTCGCGCTCCATGCGCCACCATATTCAGCCGGCCCGGCAGATGGGGGCCGCGGTGCGCCGCATGCTGGAGCAGGCCGCGGCCGAGAAGTGGGGCGTGCCTGTCGATCAGGTGCGTGCCGTCGATCACCAGGTGGTGCACAGGTCGCTTGGCAGGCGCATGGGCTATGGCGAGCTGGCGGAGGCGGCCATGGCGTTGCCGACGCCACCGAAGGAAGATCTGCGTTTCAAGGACGAGAAAGAGTTTCGCTATATCGGCAAGGGCACGGTGCAGATCTACGACCTGCACGACATCACCACCGGCAAGGCGGTTTACGGTGGCGATGTGATGCTGCCGGGGATGAAGTTCGCGGCGGTGGCCAGGCCGCCGGTGGTCGGCGGCAAGGTCGCCTCGCTGAACGGCGACGGGGCCTTGGCCGTCAAAGGCGTTTCCGCCATCGAGCAGCTTCCCGGCACCATGCCGCCGGCGAAGTTCTCGCCACAGGGAGGCGTCGCCGTCATTGCCGACAGCACCTGGGCGGCGCTGAAAGGACGCGACGCCCTGGTGATCGAGTGGGACGACGGGCCCAATGCCGTCTACGATTCCGAGGCCTATCGCGAGGCCTTGCAGGTTTCGGCGTCCAGACCGGGCAAGGTGGTGCGTAACGAAGGCGATGCCGAGCGCGCGCTCGCCTCGGCCGCCAAGATCGTCACGCGCAGCTACTACGCCCCGCATCTGGCACATGCGCCGATGGAGCCGCCGGTCGCTGTCGCCCGCGTCGCCGACGGCAGGTGCGAGGTCTGGGCGCCAGTGCAAAGTCCCTACGGAACGCGCCTGGACATCGCCGATGCGCTCGGCATGGACGAGAAGGACGTCACCGTCAACGTCACCCTCTTGGGTGGCGGCTTCGGGCGCAAGTCCAAGTGCGACTTCGCTATCGAGGCGGCTTTGCTCTCGCAGAAAGTGGGGGCTCCGGTTCGCGTGCAGTGGACGCGGGAGGACGATATTCGGCACGGCTTCTACCACACCGTGTCGGTGGAGCAGATCGAGCTGGGTCTGGACGAGAACGACACACCCGTCGCCTGGCGGCATCGCTCGGCAGCCCCCTCGTTCCTCTCCACCTTCGTGCCCGACAGCGGCTATCAGCATCCGATCGAGGTGGGGATGGGCCTGGCCGACAATCCCTTCGACATTCCCAACTTCCGCTGCGAGGACTGCGAGGCCTTCGCGCACACCAGGATCGGCTGGTATCGAGCAGTCTCCAACATTCCGCGTGCCTTCGCCGTGCAGTCCTTCGCTGCCGAAGTCGCGGTGGAGTTGGGACGCGATCAGAAGGAGGTGCTGCTGGAGTTGCTGGGACCGCCGCGCATCGTCGACATGAAGAAGGCCGGTGTGCTCGACGATTTCTGGAACTACGGTGAGCCCTACAGCGAGTTCCCGAATGACACCGGACGCCTGCGCAAGGTGGTCGAGCTGGCCGCCGAGAAGGCCGGCTGGGGCAAGGAGTTGCCGAAGGGCGAGGGTATGGGCATCGCGGTCCACCGCAGCTTCGTCTCCTGCGTCGCCGCCGTTGTCCGTGCCAAGGTCGACGAAAACGGCCGGGTCACCGTGCCCGAGGTGCATATGGCGGTGGATTGCGGCTTCGTCGCCAATCCGGAGCGGATACGCTCGCAGATGCAGGGTGCCTGCGTCTTCGGCATGACGGCAGCGCTCTACGGCAACATCACATTCGAGAACGGTCGGGTCGTACAGAGCAACTTTCACGACTATGAGATGGTGCGTTCGGACAACTTCCCGATGGAGGTACATACCCACATCGTGCCGAACGGTTTCGAGGTGCATGCGACCGGTATCGGCGAGCCCGGCGTGCCACCGCTTCTGCCGGCGCTCACCAATGCCATCTACAACGCCAGCGGCAAGCGCATCCGCGACCTGCCGATCGGCTATCAGCTGGAAGGCTAGAGCAGATCGCGATCGGGTGGAATCACCTGCGACGACGATTTGCTTTCAAATCGACGCGATAGAGCGGTTCGGGCGATCCTGTGGGCGCCTGAACCGCTCTGGGCCGCAGCGACAAGTCGTCGAGCCAGGTCCTTGGCTGCAGCATCCGCCGCTTCGTCAAGCAGGCCGCCCTTGTCGTCGAAAGCCTGGAAGGCGCCGGGCAGGGTCATGAAGCCCGGAATCGTCACGGCGCCGAGTTCGGCCAGGTAATCGCGCAGCCGCGGCAGCACGCGCACGCCGCCTAATCGGCCTGGGGAGGCGGCGGCAATGGCAGTGGTCTTGCCTCTGAAAGCGGCGGCTCCAGCTTCATCGCCCTCCGGCCGCGAGGCCCAACTCAAGGTGTTGAACAGCAGTGGCGGCACATGGCCGTTGTACTCCGGGGTGACGATCAGCAGGGCATCATGCGACACCACCAGGCCTTTGAACGCGCGCATGCTCTGAGGCAGGCCCTCGGCTGCCTCGAGGTCGCCGTTGTAGAGCGGCGCGGGGTAAGCGGCCAGATCGATCAGCGATACCTCTGCACCGCGCTTGCGGGTTTCCTCGGCCAGGACGGCGGCAAGCTTTTTGTTGACGGAACCTTGGCGTGCGCTGCCGGCAAACACGAGGATCTTCTTGGTCATCGTTGAGTTCCTGATCGGGAAGGGGCTTGGCGAAGAGAGGCCTATACGCGCATCGCCCCTGGCCGGGCGGTCGATGCGCTCGCAAGAGGCACGAGAGGTTAGTATAGCCGCGTCCGCTTTGCCATCGATCTCCGAGGCGCCTCAACAGCGATTCTGAACTCTATCCCAATGCCGGCGCAAGGATCTCGTCGGCCAGGCGCCGTTCCAGAATTGGGCCCAGGGTGGTCGGTTCTCGGGTCAGGGAGGGCACGATCGCTTGCGTCAGCAGCGGAATCTTCTGCATGACCGAGGCGCCGGCCGGGGTCCGGTAGAAGGCGCGCAGGGCCTCCAACTCCTCCAGGCTCAGGACCTGGGCGTAGATGTCGATGGTCTCCGGCATCATGAGAACCGGCAGGCGTTCCGATTCGTCGGCCACGATGGCCTCGATCTGCTCCTGCATCTCTCGGGGCATCTTCAGGCCTTCTGCGGCCAGCTGCCGGTCCAGGGTGGTGCGGAAGAAGGGCAGCATGGCGTCGACGATCCGGCTGCTCATCTGCTCGAAGACGATCTCGTCGAAAATGGCTTGGGTCTGGGGGCTCTCCGTTCGGCCAAACCCTCCGCACGCACAGCCCCCAGACCCAAGCGGAACACATAGGAAGATGTTGAAACCCAGGACGCTTCGCTTCACCCTTCGAAAGGTTCCCGTTATTCTGCGGCTTCATGTGATCGAAAATCACGCGAGCCATTGAAAAACCCAGGGCCCTGTGGCTCCTTGGGCGGGAGCGATGAGCGGCGATAAAGGAGAATGGCATGGGCATCCAGTCCGGCAAGGTCGACCCGATCACCCTTTCGGTGGTGCGTGGGGTCTTGGAAACAACCCAGCGCGAGATGACCCTGGCGTTGGAGATGACGGCGCGTTCGAGCGTGTTCAACCTGGCGCACGACTACTCCAATGCATTGTTCAACCACGTGCCCGAGATGATCATGCAGGGCCAGGACATCCCGATCCACCTGGGCTCGCTGATCCCGGCGATGAAATGCGTCGCGGCCTACTTCGGCGACGACATCGCTCCGGGTGACGTGATCATGCACAACGATCCGGCTTACATGGGCTCGCACCTGATCGACACCTGCATGTACAAGCCCGTCTTCTACGAGGACGAACTGGTCTTCTGGACGGTCTGCAAGGGGCATCTGACCGACATCGGCGGGCCGGTGCCGGCAAGCTACAATCCCGACGCCAAGGAAATCTTTGCCGAGGGTCTGCGCATCCCGCCGGTGAAGGTCGTCGACCGTGGCGTCAAACGCTATGACGTGATCAATCTGCTGCTGACCAACATGCGCGCGCGCCGCGATCAGGAGGGCGATTTCAATGCGCAGCTGGGCGCCGTCCAGGTCGGCGAGCGCAACCTGATCGCGCTGCTGGACAAGTACGGCAAGCAGCAGGTTCAGGACTGCATCGACGCGCTGATGGACATGGCCGACAAGCAGATGCGCAAGCTGATGGCCGAGATTCCCGACGGTACCTACAGCGGCACGGCGACGGTGGAGGATGCCGGTCACGGCTATGGCGATATCGACATCACCGCCAAGGTCACGATCGCCGGTGACAACTGCCACATCGAGATCGATAGCCCATCGCAGATTCCCTATTTCATCAATTCCTACGAAGGAAACTCCTATTCCGGCGTCTATCTGGGCGTGATGATGTTCGCGCAGCTGCCGCCGCCCTACAACGAGGGCCTCTATCGCTGCGTTACCTGCGACATGGGTCCAACGGGCACGATCTGTAACGCCAGCGAGCCGGCACCGCACATGAACTCCACGACGACGCCGATGGAGACCCTGACCGATGCCGTGCGCCTGGCCTTCGAGCGGGCCGCACCGGAGAAGGTTTCCGCCTGCTGGGGGCACGCCAACGGCTGCAACATCGCCGGCTGGGACACGCGCCATGATGAGGAATACGTCACCATGGTGCTGGCCTCGCTGATCTCCGGCGCCGGCGCCACACCCAGCCAGGACGGCTGGCATGCCTGCGGGCCGGAGTGCTGCTTCGGCGCCTTGACCAGCGGCGATCTGGAACTGCTGGAGTACTCCTATCCCATCGTGATCCATCGCTATGCGCTGATGACCGACAGCGGCGGGGCCGGCAAGTTCCGCGGCGGGTCGGGTACCTGCTGGGAGGTCGAGCCGCTGGACAAGCCGATGACCTTCGTCAGCTTCGGCGAGGGCCGGCGGATCCCGGCCATGGGGGCGGCTGGCGCCGAATCGAAAATGGTCGAAAGCAAGGTCGGACGAATCGAGATCACCCGTGAGGACGGCAGCGAACTGATCAAGAAGAACCTCATCGCCACCATCAATCCGGGCGAGCGCGCGGCCAACATGAATCCCGGTGGCGGTGGCTACGGCAATCCGCTGGAACGGCCGGTCGAGAAGGTGGTCTGGGATGTGAAGAACAAGCTGGTCTCGATCGAGGGTGCCAGAGAGGACTATGGGGTGGTCATTCTGGATCCCGAAACCTTGGAGGTCGATGCGGCCGAGACGGCGCGTTTGCGTGGCGAGGCGATGGCTGCCGAGTGATAACCGCTCTGGCATGTTGTTTCGAAAGCAGATCGTCATCGCAGACCTTTCCGTCTGCTCGGGATTTGCTCTCATGGTGATGACGAAGCGCACGCGATGGCGATCTGCGCGCCTGCGGCTGGGGGAATGTCATGCGTACCAAGTATCGTTTGGGTGTGGATGCCGGGGGAACCTTTACCGACTTCGTGCTGGCCGACCGGGCCGGCGGAGTCCAGCTCTTCAAGACGCCCTCCACACCGCAGGATCCGACTCTGGCGATCAAGGCCGGTCTGGCGCAGGTCTCCGAGGCCCTGGGCGAGAGCCCGGCGGAGATCGTCTCGCAGTGCGATCTCTGCATCAACGGCACCACGGTCGGCCTGAATGCACTGATCCAGCACAAGGGTGCCAGGGTCGGCCTCATCTGCACCGAGGGCCATGAGGATTCGATCGAGATCCGGCTGGGGCACAAGGAGGACGGCTACCGCTACGATGCCGAGTATCCGGCGGCGAAGATGATGGTGCCGCGCTATCTGCGCCTGGGTGTCTCCGAACGCGTGCTTTCGACCGGCGCGGTGCGCACGCCGCTCAACGAAGACGATGTGCGCGCGGCCTGCGAGACCTTCATCGCCGAGGGGATCGACTCGATCGCGATTTCCTATGTCTGGTCGGTACTCCATCCCCAGCACGAGCGGCGCACGGCAGAAATCGTGCGCGAGATGATGCCCGATGCCTTCCTCTGTCTGGGTTCGGAAATCTATCCGCAGATCCGCGAGTACACCCGCACCTCGACCACCATCACCAATGCCTACCTCGGCCCGATCATGAAGGACTACGTCGAGGCGGTGGATCGCTACTTCACCGGTCTGGGCGCGCAGTATCCGGTGCGCTACTTCCAATCCAACGGCGGCCTGGCGATCGGTCGGGCGATGACCGATCGCTCGGTCTATGCGATCAACTCCGGCCCGGCCTCGGCGCCGGCCGCCGGCCTTTTCGTCACTGCGCCCTTCGACAAGAACAACGTCATCTCGGTCGACATGGGCGGCACCTCCTTCGACATCACCTTGGTGCGTGACGGCAGTGCCAATGTGAACAAGGATATCGACTTCCTGCGCTATCGCATCGGCGTGCCGATGATCCAGGTCGAAACCCTGGGCGCCGGCGGTGGGTCCATCGGTTGGATCGATCCCGTGGGTCTGCTGCAGGTCGGGCCGCAGTCGGCCGGCGCCGATCCGGGACCGGCTTGCTATGGCGCCGGCGGAAGCGAGCCGACCGTTACCGATGCCAATCTGGTGCTGGGCTACCTCAACCCCAGCGCTCTGCTCGGCGGGCGCATGGATTTGGATGCGGCCAAAGCCGAAGAGGCGATCCGGAGCAGGATCGCGAAACCCTTGGGCATCTCCGTCGAGAAGGCGGCTTACGGCATCTTCACCATCGTCAACAACAACATGGTAAACGGCATTCGCCGGGTCTCGGTGGAGCGCGGTTACGACCCGCGCGACTTCGTGCTGGTAGCAGCCGGCGGCGCCGGAGCGGCGCATATCACGGCGCTGGCCAGGGAGATGGGAATCGAGACCGTGCTGGTGCCGAAGCTGGCTTCCGGGCTTTGCGCCTTCGGCCAGATCATCTCCGACGTCAAGTACAACTACATGGCCACCAAGCCGCTGCGCCTGGAGGGTCAGTCGGCCTTCGACCGGATCAACCAGGTGTTTGCCGAGATCGAAGACAAGGGCATCCAGCATCTGGAGGCCGACGGCTTCGATCGTAGCCGGATCGACATCAAGCGCAGCCTGGACATGCGCTATGTCGGCCAGATTCACGAGTGCACGGTCGAGATCGGCACCTTCGACCTGAGCAAGGATAAGGTCGAGGAGGTGAAGAACGCCTTCCACAATCGCCACAAGGAACTCTACACCTACGACGAGCCGCACAACACGGTCGAGGTGGTGAACCTGGAATCGACCCTCTATGGCCGTGTGGACAAACCGCAAGCGCCGAAGGCCGAGGCCGGCGGCAATCCCGCAGCGGCGCAGAAGGGAACGCGCAATATGATCTTCTCGGCCGACGGTGCCGCCGTCGAGGCGCCGGTCCATGACGGCGCCAGGCTTGGCGCCGGCGACCGCCTGGTCGGTCCGGCCGTCATTGAGGAGGAGACCACCACGGTGGTGATCGAGCCGGGTTGGCAGGCACAGCTGCACGAGAGCGCCAGCTATCTTCTGACGAAGGTCGGCCAAGCCGGACTCTAGGAAACGGGTTGCTGCGATTGCGGCCTGTAGCAGGCTTCGCCGGGCGCTGGCGATGCTTGCCGATCAGTCGGAGAATCCCAAGGCGCGGGCCTGGTCGGCGTTCAGCCAGGTGACGTCGTTCGGCGGCGTGCCGTTGGCGAGAGAGAGGTAGGTCCTGGCCTCGGCGCCCGGCACCAGGCTCAGGATGCTGGCCAGGGTGTAGTTGGCGCGGCCGCTGTGGTCCGAGGCCGAGTGGATGCCGAGCCTGGCGCCCCGACCCATGATGCGGATGTTGGCGGTGATAAAGGCAAAAGAGCAGATCGAGACACAGACTATGTCCTCGCCGACGACGGCCGCCAGCTCCCGATCGACGATGAAACGGGCGAGCGAGAGGCCGGCACGCACGTTCCCGCCCGGGCTGTTCAACACCAGGAAGCGGATGTCGTTTCTGCGACTGTCGAGCCGATAGGTGCGAATCAGCCGATCGATGGCCTCTTGCGAGATCTCACCCTCGAAGCCCAGGCCATAGGCGCGCGAGCAGTCGGAAGAAGTGAAGTCGGCGTAATAGACCCGCCCGCTGCGGATGTCCTGGTTACTGTAGGCGTCCTGATAGTCGAAGCTGCGCGCAATGCAACCCTGGCCCGAGGTCTTGGCGAGCGACCCGCCGTTCGGCTTCGGCTTGGCGCAGGCGCCGAGCGCCAGCAGCAGACAGGCGGCAAGGACCCCTTTCCAACACCTGGATCTCATGGGTGCACATCCATCGTACAAGGGTGCCACGCGGCTCCTTGCAACGGCAAGCGAGCACGATGAGCCCGTCTGGACGGCTCGATCGGGTATTGGCCTTGTGTGCGCCGCGAATGGCGGCTCGATTGGTGAAACGGCTTGAGGAGGCGCAGAGGTCCGACCGGCGGATGATCTTGGTGATGGCAACCGCTTTTCTTCTGGCAGCCGGCTCCAGCGTGGCGGCGAAGCCCGACAGCGGTGAACGGATTGACAAGGCCTGCGGCGGCAGTATGGACAAGGCCATGACCACGGTGGCGCAGCACGCCTGCATCGACGCAGCCTGCAAAGCCTGGGATAGGCTCTTCAACCGCAACTACAAGGCGGACAGGGCGCGGCTCGATAAATCCGATCGGCAGCTGCTGCGGACGGCCCGACGCAAAGTAGCTGGCCTATCGTGACAGCGATGCGGCTTTCCGTGGCGGTGACTGGACCCAGGGGCAGGGAACCCTGATCGGCGTCGTTTTGGCCGATAGGGCGCTAGAGATACCGAAGGCGCGTGCGCAGGCGCTGGGAAGCTACGGACTCATGGGTGAGGAGATCCTCGTTGCTCCTGGCCGCTCGATCGAACCCTGCTCACGCGAACGTGTGTCTGATAGCGGCCTTCTCACAGGCCTGTCACGTGGTGTGATGGTTGCTTCGGACGATATAGCGGATCGGTCATACGGATCGGCCTGCCTATTTTCTATCCCAGGAGGAGTTTGCAGTATGAATCGGTTCCATCGTGCGTTTGTCGCGACCGTCGGGCTCTTGCTTCTCGGCTTGTTGCCGCTGTCGGCTCAGGCCGGCGACACGGTAATCGCGTCCGGCGAGTTCACCGGCGCCAGCGACCATGTCACCACCGGCGGCGTGTCGATCGTGACCGCCGATGACGGCACCTACGTCGTACTCGGCGACGATTTCAGCCTGGACGGCGCGCCCGATCCGCACGTCTCGCTCGGCAAAGACGGCACCTACGATGCCGCCACCGAGGCCGGTCTCCTGGAGAACCTGACCGGCCCTGGCCGCTACAAGCTGCCCGCCGGAATCGACGCCTCCCGGTATGACCAGGTCTACATCTGGTGCGTGAAATACTCCGTGCCGCTGGGCGTCGCTCAGCTCAACTGACACAGCCTGGCGGAGGCAGGGTGGCTCCCTTTGGATCTGCCCGCTTCTGCTTGTCCATTCAGGGTCCGCAGCATGGTCGGCTGGCTCGCGCTGCTGTTGCTTTACGGCGCGGTGCTTGCAGTCTGGATGCGCTACCGGCCGAGCCTCGAGCCCGGTCTGTCGGCGAGTCTCTATTGGGTGATTCCCTTGGGATTCGCGGCAGCGCTGGGCCCGGCCCTTGCCCGCTTTCGCGCGGTCTTTCTCGGCCACGCACAAGACTCGCTCTTTACCCTGGTGCCCTGGGCAATCGCGATTTTGGTGGCGATCGCCATCTGCCTGTCTGTGCTGGCGTGGGCACTGGCCGTCGCGGTCGCGCTGAGGCTGCGCTGCTGGGCCGGACGCAAGCTTTGGAGGCGTCTTTTCGCCGGCGCGGCAAACCTGGCACTGATCCCTCCGATTTACGCCAGCCTGCTCTCGCTGCTTCCGCAGCTCTACTACCAATTCTATCGCCCGGTCATTCCGGGTCTGCCGCAGCAATGGGTGCTGCGCTCGCCGCTGGACTGGGACCCTTTCTGGAACGCGATCGCACTGCAGCCTGGCGCCGGTCTTTCCGAAGTCCTGACTGGCGTGGTCTTCTGGAGTTTCTTTTTGCCGAGCCTCTTGATGCATCTCTGCCCGCCCAGACCCGCGATGCGAGGGACCCGAGACCAGAGGATGCCACGCTTGCCGACTTGACCCGAGATCTCGATGGGGCGGTGGAGCGCGGCCGGCGGATCGGTTCAGGAGAACAGGCTCGAGACCCCGACTTGGTCCGGCTCCCGGCTGGAGAATGAGGAGACCAGGATGTGCAGCGCTCTGACCCGCTTTCTATCCGGCCAGGGTCCGGATGCCGCCGGACGCACTCTGGAGGTCGTGTTGGCCCTTGGGGATGAACGGCTGGAGCGGCATCGCGACGACATCCAGTGGCTTTTCCCGCTGCCGGAGCCCAGCCGGGCTGTGCCGGGATCGCCTGTCCTCGCTTCGGAAGAGCGTCGCTCGATACAGGCCGACCCGATTGCGAAGGCGAACCTGCTGCGTGCCGCAGCAGGAATGAGGGCCTTCTGCAGCGACAACGATCGCTGGCTGAGAGCCTTCGATCACAACCACCTTCGGATCACGAGGATCATCGGATCGCTTGGGCTGCCGATGGGCGAAGAGGAGGCCGAAGGCTTCCGTAACGAAGTGTTCGCGCGCGTGGTGGCGGCCGGGCAGCCGATCGACCGGCAGTCGATCGCGTTCTGGAAGGAGGCCTTGCAGTAGAAGAGGCCGCTCGGCTTGAATCTCGGTTGCGACCGGTCGGGCGACCGGCATCCGGGCCTGCAGCTGAATGGGCGCGCTGCCCGCTGCCTGCCTGCCTGCCTGCCCGAACAGGAATCGTGACAGAGCGGCGGCGATGGGCTTTCTTGATCGCCGACTGACGATAGGCCCGCGAAGGAGAGTTTCAGTATGGTCGCCAACAAAAAGCTCTTGGTGTTGCCGGGAGACGGCATCGGTCCGGAGGTGATGGACGAGGTGAAGCGCGTGATCGACTGGCTGGACGGCCAGCGGCGTGTCACCTTCGATGTCGACGAGGGCCTGGTCGGCGGTTCGGCCATCGATGCCGAAGGCGCGCCGCTGTCGGACGCCACCATGGAACGCGCCCAAGGCGCGGACGCCACCCTGCTGGGTGCCGTCGGCGGGCCGAAGTGGGACGAATTGCCATTCGACCGGAAGCCCGAGCGCGGCCTGCTGCGCCTACGCAAGGATATGGAGCTCTTCGCCAATCTGCGCCCGGCCATCTGCTTCGATGCCCTGGTCGAGGCCTCGACCCTGAAGCCCGAGGTTGTCGCCGGTTTGGACATCTTGATCGTGCGGGAACTGACCGGCGGCGTCTATTTCGGTCAGCCGCGCGGTATCGAGGATCTGCCCGACGGGCAGCGTCGCGGCATCAACACACAAGTCTACACCACCAACGAGATCCGTCGTATAGCCGCGCTCGCCTTCGAACTGGCCCGCAAGCGGCAGAGCCGGGTCTGCTCAGCCGAGAAGGCCAACGTGATGGAGTCCGGCGTTCTCTGGCGCCAGGAGGTCACCAGGCTGCACGGCGAAGGCTACGAGGACATCGCACTCAGCCACATGTATGCCGACAACACGGCGATGCAGCTGGTGCGCAATCCCAAGCAGTTCGACGTGATCGTCACCGACAACCTCTTCGGCGATATTCTGTCGGATGAGGCGGCGATGCTGACCGGCTCGCTCGGCATGCTGCCCTCGGCCTCGCTGGGTGCCCCCGATTCCAGCGGCCGCCGCAAGGCGCTTTACGAGCCGGTGCATGGTTCGGCGCCGGACATCGCCGGTCAGGGCAAGGCCAATCCCGTCGCCATGCTGATGAGCTTTGCCATGTGCCTGCGCTACTCCTTCGACCTGGGCTGCGACGCC
Source organism: Rhodospirillales bacterium (assembly GCA_965202755.1). GTDB lineage: Bacteria > Pseudomonadota > Alphaproteobacteria > Kiloniellales > JACOMY01 > JACOMY01. The sequence continues at coordinate 32,076 of CBDBCL010000014.1, forward strand.
GATCTGGTCGAGCGTGCCGTGACCCAGGTCCTGGAGCAGGGCCTGCGCACCGGCGACATCGCCGGACCGGATGACAAGGCGATCTCGACCGGGGAGATGGGCCAGGCGGTCCGCGACGCGATGGCCAGGCTCGCCGCCTAGCTGGCATCGAACAGGGTCGGGGGCCGGGACACCCTGTCGGCGAGGCCGCAGGTTTGGACACGCCGTTGGTCGGAGGGCGGACCAGCGGACCGATGCTGACCATTCGCCTGCGCCGCCGAGGTCTCAAGGTTCGTCTCGTCGATCGTTCGCCGGGGATCGATGCCCCTTCGCGGACGACCCTGCTGCACTCCCGCTCGCCCGAGCTCTCTTGAGACCCTGGGCGTCGTCGAAGATATCGTCACCAAGGGACAGGATCTGCGCGGGATGCAGCTCTTCCGGGACGGTGTCTTCGCCAGGGCCGGGTGTTTTTGGCCGGCGATGCCGGAGGGCGAAAGCGAATTGCTGACAATCGACCACTTGCTCACCGACGGCACAGACAGCACCGCCAATCAAGCCTTTCTGGGGATAGCAAGCAGCGCTGGCTCAGGTTCGGGCGCTACACCGCTTCCCCCGCTGGGCGGAGGCGGCGTTATCGTCATCCCCCGGTCATCCCCCCGGTCATCCCCCGGTCATCCCCCGGTCATCCCCCGGTCATCCCCCGGTCATCCCCCGGTCATCCCCCGGTCATCCCCCGGTCATCCCCCGGTCATCCCCCGGTCATCATCGTCCGGCAGCCTCCGACCGATCCGCTCCTGCCGACCTATGATCCGAACGATACCCTCCATTCGATCGGCGGATAGGATCGCCAATTTCTGGACGGAACCTTGGACGCAGCCATCCCGCACCTGGAGCAGATCGCGATCGGGTGGAATCGCCCTTTCTCGATCTGCTCCACGAGGTTGAAAACAGAACGGATGGCGAGCAGGCCTCCTTCTCCTATCCGGCGAAGGGAGCCTGCGTCTCCGGGCGCAGGCGGCCGGTGCGGGGATCGGCGCTGCCGTTGCTCCACTCCTCCATGGCGGCGGAGAGGCAGGCGCCGAAGAGGGCCACGGCCCAGGCCAGCTCCAGCCACAGCAGGGCGAAGGGCAGGGCGGCGACCGCGCCATAGATGGTCTGGTAGCTGGACATATAGGAGACATAGAAGGCAAAGCCCGCCTTCAGGATCTGGAACAGCAGGGCGGCCACCACGGCGGCTGCCGCGGCTCTCACCAGTGGAACCCGGCGGCTGGGCGCCAGCCAATAGATCACGCAGAAGCCAAGCCATTCGGCGGTCACCGGCAGGAAGGTCTCAATCAGGCCGATGCCTTCGCCCAGGACCTCACCGTACTGTCGCTGGGTTTCGGCAATCACTTGGGCGGACGCCGAGATACCGAAGGCAAACAGCATGGGCCCTAAGGTCAGGATCGTCCAATAGGCCATGAAGCGCACGGCCAGGCTGCGCGGTCGCTGCACCCGCCAGATGGAATCGAAGGTGTCGCTGACGGTGTGCAACAGCATCATCGCGATGCAGGCGAGAAAGAGCACGCCCACACCGGTCAGTTGGCGCGCCTTGGCAATGAAGTCGTTGACCGCGTCGACGACGGTCTGCTCGACCGTGGGCACCACATAGTGCAGGATCTGCTCTTGCACCGAGGCCTGCATTTCGCGAAAGCTCGGGAAGGCGGACAGTAAGGTAATGCCGATGGTCAGAAGCGGCACGATGGCAAGTGCCGTTTGAAAGGAAAGCGCGGCCGCACGGGTAAAGAGCTCGTCATGCCAGAAGCGCAGACAGACGTAACGCCAGAAGAGCCAGCTCGACCAAAGGCGGTGGCGCAGTTTTTCCTGAACAGGCAGCGGCTCGGCAGGCTGGTCCGAGGTCGGATAGCCCTCATGTCGATCCGATGGCTCCTCGTCGCTGGCTAGCCGCACGCTCCCTCTCCCCGCCCTCGGCTTGGACGCCATCATCCTGCGCTGGCGGTTTCGAACAGATCAAGGCTCGGTTCGCGCCCGCACTGTGCTTTGCAGCGAGTTGTCGCCTCTCTGCTCGAACTGTCGTGTCGGGGGCAGAGCGCGAACTCGGCGCAAGGCGCACCGCGTCCTCTGGCGATTGACCAAATCGACCGTTCAACCCCTGTTCCGACAGGCCGGTCAGGATAGCGATCCCGATCTCCGTTCAGGGGCTCTCGCTGCTGCGAGCGGCCTCAGTTTTCGGGGGGGGCGGCGCTCTCGGCAGGGCTGCCTCGGAATCCCTGAGCGACGAGATACATCTCACTGGAATCCTTGCGACTGGCCGGCGGTTTGGCATGGCGCACGCTGGCGAAACTCTGTTTCAGCAGAGTCAGAAGCTCGGCCTCGGTGCCGCCTTGCAGCACCTTGGTGACGAAGGCGCCGCCGGGCGCCAGGACCTCGATCGCGAAGTGGGCAGCGGTCTCGGCCAGGGCCATGGTGCGCAGGTGATCGGTTTTCTTGTGGCCGATGGTGTTGGTCGCCAGGTCTGAAAGCACCAGATCCGCCGGCCCGCCCAAGGCCGCCTGCAGACGCCCAGGCATGGCATCGTCCAGAAAGTCGCCCTCGAGGATTTCGGCGCCGGCCAGCGGCTCCACGGCCAATAGATCGATGCCGACCAGGTGGCCGCCTCCGGCCAGGCCCTCGCCGCTCTTGTCGCTGCCCACGATCTCGGTCACGATCTGCAGCCAGCCGCCGGGCGCGCAGCCCAGGTCGACGACCTTCTGCCCGGGCGCGATCAGGCCGAAGCGCTCGTGCAGCTGCAAGAGCTTGAAGGCGGCACGGGAACGAAAGCCCCGCGCCTTGGCTTCCAGGACATAGGGATCGTTCAGCTGCCGCTGCAGCCAACGGGTCGAGCCGACCGGCCGGCCGCGTGCCGAGCGCACCCGCTGGCTCAGGCTGCGGCCGCCTCCGCCCCGACCTTCCTTGCTGCTGCCACGTCGCCGTCTCTGATCGCTCACCGCACCTCAGCCCTTTTTACAAGCTCCGTCACGCGGAGGCCATCTCCTGCACTTCGATCGGCAGAGAGCTACCGGGCCGACGCATGAGGCTCAAGAGGATGCCTTCGCGCACTCCCCGGTCGGCGACACGCAGCCGAGGCACCGGAAAGCGCTCACACAGCGCGGCCAGAATGGCGCAGCCGCTGACCATGAACTCGGCTCGTTGCGGACCGATGCAGGGGTGCCCGGCGCGCTCCTCCTGCGTCATCTGCAGGATGCGCTCGACGATGCTGTCGACCGTGGCGCGCGCAAGATAGGCGCCGTCGACGCGGCGCCGGTCGTAGCGCGGCAGGCTCAGGTGCATCCCGGTCAAGGTCGTGACCGTGCCGGATGAACCCAGCATCTGCACCTGCCCGCCGTCCAATTCGTCCCTGAGATGCACCCGGTCGAAGACCCGGCCCAGAGACTGGGCCACCTCCTCGACGATGGTGTCATAGCCATCGCGCGTGTTGGCGGCCTCGCCGAAGCGCTCCACCAGGGTGACCACGCCGTAGGGCAGCGACGCGAAGGCCAGCGGCGCCAGGCGACAGCCGCCGGGCGCCGGGCTGACTGCCAGATGGCTGACTTCCGTCGAGCCGCCGCCGATGTCGAAGACCAGGGCATGGCGACGTTGCGGATCCAGCAGGGGCGCGCAGCCGGAGAGGGTGAGGGCGGCCTCTTCCCGGGCCGAGATCACCTCCAATACGATGCCGGTTTCCAGATAGACGCGTTGCAAGAAGTCAGTGCCGTTGCTGGCCTGTCGACAGGCTTCGGTCGCCACCGCGCGCAGACGAGACACCCCGCGCCGCCTCAGCTTGGCGGCGCAGACGGAGAGCGCGTCCAGCGCACGCTCGATCGCCGCCTCGCTCAAGGCACCGGTTGCATTCAGCCCTTCGCCTAGCCGGATGATGCGCGAGAAGGCATCGACGACATGAAAGCCCTGGCGGGTCGATCTGGCCACCAGCAGGCGGCAGTTGTTGGTGCCCAGGTCCAGCGCAGCGCAGATCTGCGCGGGTCGCGAACGGCGGTGCCGTCTGCGCTCGCTTCTGTCGACCCTGCCTGCGCTCGCCTCCATCGTCTCTCCCCTGCGTGCTTCGTTGCGTCTGCATCGCAGAGCCTAACAGGGCAAGGGGACGCCGCCAAGTCAGCCGCGCTTGCTTTCGATCGTCACCTTGCGGTGGCTCTTTGCGAAGTCCGAGGTTGAAAAGCTGGCGCGTGCCCGCTACACTGCGCTCTCCGTTTCTGCGCAGAGAGCTTGGCCCTTGGGGGATAGTTTAGCGGTAGAACTCTCGGCTCTGACCCGAGCAGCCCTGGTTCGAATCCAGGTCCCCCAGCCAAATCTCGTCTTTTGAGGCATTGCCGCCGCTGTGCGCGCTCGAACGGGCGGAAATTGCAGTAGTTTCTGCCAAGAGATCGAATGGTTGGCGGAAGGTGGCGACCACCTCGCCATCCTCCCGAGAGCGGTTCGAAAGTACGAATTCGAGCAGGAGGTGTTTTTCGCGGGCGGGCTGGCGTTCGAACGGCGCCTGCGCATTGCGGGCGAGTTCGAGAATCTGCACGCCCTCGTCCATACAGGACTGCCCGGCCTTCTCCTGCTGGCCCTTTCGGGCCTCCCCGGACAGGTTGTCGATGTAGTTCTTCGCCATCGGCACCTCGATAGCGTGCATGAACTTTTCCGAAGACCGCGACTCGCGCGACAGCACCGCCCCTTCCTTCGGCAAGTGGATCCCGGCGTCGGGTTCGTCGGTCGTCACCCAGTCCTTGAGGTTGCGGTAGAGCCGGTCCGTCTTCTCGACGAGGATCGCCCGAACATCCGGATGTGCCCGCAGCCAGGCGACCGTTTCGCCGAAAACGCCACGGCCGGTCCGTTGAGCGGTTGCGACATCCACGTATTCCTGCGCCACCGTGAAACCCTTCTCCGGTGGCCTATTCCTTGCAGCAGCTTCAGCTGCGCCGGGATCGAATACCCCTCCTTACTCCTGCTCCTTGCCGAGCCGTCGCCGAGGCGGGTTACTTGCCGATGTCGGGACAGATCGTCGATGCCACGCCGGTGGCAGCCCCTCGCCAGCGGCCGACGCATGGAGAGGGCGGCCGTCGAGGGCGGCCGTTCTGCGCAGGAGATCTGGCCCGAAAAGCCTGCCAAGGCGCGCCAGAAGGACAACGACGCGCGCTGGACGATGAAGTTCTCCAAGGCCGGGCCCGCCGCGGATGGCTCGCCCCAGGGGGATATCGCCGTGCCGGCGTTCGGGTACAAATCGCACATCTCGATCGACCGCCGGCACGGCATCATCCGCCGGCAGCGGGTGACGGACGCCGCGGCTCACGCCGGGGCGCAGCTTCGCAAGGGGTTGATCGACCCGAAGACCACAGCCGCGGACGTTTGGGCCGACACGGCCTACCGCTCGGCGGCGAACGAGCAGACTCTGCCAATTCGATTGATCCCACGCCGCTCCTCCGATAGCTTGGACGAAAATCCAGAAATAGGCGGCCTGGTCATGGGACGGATCGTGTCATTGGGCATGCGTGGTGGGAACCTTGAAGGCAGCTCTTCGGTGGGGCGGCGGGCAACGGCTCGAGTTCTGCTTGTTCTGGGAGGGGCATGTAAATCGGGGCGATCCGATGGATGCGTTCGGTGATCGCTGCGATCCGGCGATCGGAGGCGATCGAGGTCAAGCACCAGTCGCTCTCCCGGCCTGAGCCTCGCTGGCGCCGGGTCGCCCCGCATGCCATTGGGTTCGAGGGGTTCCGCTGGCACATGCGCGCCTTCTGCTTCGCCGACCGAAGCTTCAAGGACTTCCTGCTCTCGCGGATCGTCGAGACCCGCGGCACCGAGCCGAGCGCTCGCCACCCAGCCGACCGGCAAATCGTGCTATTGAACCGAGGCAACCTACTCGGGCGGTTCGCTGGGCGGCAGAGAAATTGAGGATCATCGATGAAAGCCTTTGATTTCGATAGTCATCTGATCGATTCCTACGCTCGATTTTCACGATCGTTCACGACCATTCGCGCAGCAGATCTGAAGGGTGAGATCGACAAGCAGTATGAAGCCGGGCGCTTTTGGCCCGACGCCCTCGTGTCGCTGAACCCACGATACCTGTCAGGGCCGACTGTTGACGAGCTTGTTGCTTCTGGAGACCTCGACGAGGCCACTGGGAAGATTTTCAAACTCCCGCTTCCTTTATACAGGCACCAGGCGCAGTCGATAGCAAAGGCGCGCGCGGGCCAGAGCCATGTGGTGACGACCGGAACCGGATCGGGGAAGTCACTTTGTTTCTTCGTCCCGATCGTCGATGCAATCGTGCGAGCCCGAAAGAGCGGACGGCCAAAGAGCGGACGGCCACGAACGACGAAGGCGATCGTCGTTTACCCGATGAATGCGCTCGCCAACAGCCAGATCAAGGAGATCGAGAAGTTCATCTCCCGATCGGGGCTTCCTGAACGAATGAAGCCCGTCGTGCGACGCTACACAGGGCAGGAAAGCCAGGAAGAGCGCCAGCGCATTGCCGACGATCCACCAGACATCCTGCTGACCAACTTCATGATGGCCGAGCTCCTTCTGACACGCCAGGATGACCTGGATAGAAAGGTCATCGACAACGCCTGGGGGCTCGAGTTCATCGTCCTCGACGAGTTGCACACTTACCGCGGCCGACAGGGTGCAGACGTAGCGATCCTTGTCCGTCGCCTTCGAAACCGTTGCAGTCCGGATGGAACTCCGATTTGCATCGGAACCTCTGCGACGATGGCAAGCGAAGGATCGGATGCCGGGAGGGCAGAGGCGGTCGCCGATGTCGCGTCGAAACTATTCGGGGCCGAGATCGGCCCGGACGCCGTCATCGACGAATCGCTGCAGCGTGCCACGAATGACCGCTTGAGGCTCGACGATATCCGATCGAATCTGGCGAGAACCCTTACCGGCGATCTTCCCGAAGACCTTTCAGACGCATCGCTGCGCGATCATCCGCTCGCGGTATGGGTGGAACTCGCGATCGGTCTGGAAGATGGCCAGGAACTGAAGCGCAAGATGCCCATCCCTTTCAAGGCTGCGGTCGACCTGCTTGCCAAGGATAGCGGCATCGCACCGAAGATCTGCAAGGACGCTCTCGAGCGCTTTCTCACCCGCATCAGCCTGCCGGAAAAGGAACGGGTGCCTGGGAAAAATCGAGAACAGGCGGGATCGAAGGCGTTCCTCGCGTTCAAGCTTCATAGATTTATTTCGGGCGCAGGCGAAATCTTCACGACTTTGACCGAACGGCCCCGCCGGGTCCTGTTTGAGGGGCAGCTTGAAGACCCCGAAGCGCCCGGCAAGCGTCTCTACCCGACGCGTTTCTGCCGGGCATGCGGTCACGAGGTCCACGTCGTCACCAGGACCGATGACAAAGGTGGAATTCTCTTTCTGCCGCGCAGTATCGACGATACCCCGCTCGACGACCAGAATGGCGATGTCGCGGGTTACCTCACGCCGATCTTGGATGGCGACCCAGATCATGCCTTCACCGGCGACGTTGAAACCTGTCCTGAAGACTGGCGAGAGGAACGCAATGGAGTAGAACGCCTCCGCTCGAACCGGAAACCCCGCATTCCCCAAAGGATGACCCTGTCCTCGGACGGCCGATACTCGCCATCCGGAAACAGGTTCTGGTTCATTCCAGGCAGGTTTGGCTTCTGCCCCCGCTGCCTCGATCAACCTCATCCCAGCATGCGGGAACGAAGCAAGTTGGCAGGGCTGTCAGGCGAGGGCCGAAGTTCAGCTACGACACTCTTGGTCTCCACGGCGCTCGAATGGATGAACGGAGATGAGAGCGGGATTCCTCGCGAGAAGCGCAAGCTACTGGGGTTCACTGACAATCGTCAGGACGCAGCCTTGCAGGCTGGTCACTTCAATGACTCCCTGTTTGTGGGCCTTCTTCGTGGCGCAATCCTCCGTGCTGTTCTTGATGCCGGCGACGATGGAATGACGGAGGATGAGTTCGGGCTTCGCGTCCTCAAGGCGCTCGGGTTCACCGCCTCGAACAAAGACGCTCGGATCCACTGGATGTTTGATCCAGAGGCGAGAGCCGTCGTTCGGGAAGATGCGCAACGCGCTCTAGCAAAGGTTCTTGCCCACCGCGTCTGGACAGACATGCGTCGCGGCTGGCGATATACGAACCCCAACCTGGCTGCGCTCGAGCTCATCAAGGTCGCATTCAGCGGCCTGGATGAGATCGCTGAGGACAGAGAGACCCTGGCGGCGATCCTGCCTGAGCTTGGAGCTCTCGATTCTGCCGAGCGGCGCTGCGTCCTGAGGAAAGTTCTCGGCGCAATGCTGGAGGGCCTTGCGGTCGGTACCGAGGCGCTCGATCTGACCGTTCTCGATAGTGTTGCGCAAAAATCGCGAAGCCTGCTTCGCGCTCCCTGGGCAATCGATCGGAAGGAGACGCCTGGAAGCCGCACCACGATGTTCCTGCAAGCCCCTCGCGTGAGGCTCCGCGAAGAACAGACAATCGTCCGTGCCGGTCACAACTCCCGCATTGGCCGGCACATCAATCGCAAAAGCGTCATAGGAACGAAGCTTGACAAGAACGACTACCTGACCGTCATGACCGGCATCATGGATCTGCTGGCTCGTGAAGGGCTGGTGTCGCCTGTCGAGATCGAATCCGATCTCAGTGGGTGGCGACTGTCGCCTTCATCTGTGCGGCTGATCCCCGGAAAGGCGATGCGCAGTGGCCAGGCGCAAGGCAACCCTTACTTCCACGATCTCTACAACGCCATCGCATCCGATCTGCAGCGCGGCCGAAGCAGCTATTGGGGCCTCGAGGGCCGCGAGCACACCGCCCAGGTGGCGCCGAAACAACGGGAATGGCGGGAGTGGCGGTTCCGCTTCGAGGACGACGACAGAGCGGCCCTTGCAAAGAACAGCGATGAGATAAAGGCGACAGGCGAGTCCGACCGATTGCTGCCAGCCCTTTTCTGCTCCCCGACGATGGAGTTGGGCGTCGATATTTCCGAACTGAATGCGGTCTATCTACGAAACGTGCCGCCGACACCGGCGAATTACGCTCAGCGGGCAGGCCGAGCCGGGCGGTCCGGTCAAGCGGCCGTCATCGTCACCTACTGTGCGGCCCAGTCGCCGCATGACCGGTATTTCTTCGAACGACGCGATGAAATGGTGGCTGGAGTCGTCCGACCGCCCGCACTCGACATAACCAACGAAGAGCTGGTTCGATCCCACCTTCATGCAGTTTGGCTGGCTCAGGCAGGCCTCGCACTCTCTGCGGATATCCCGGAAATCCTGGATCTCAACCCGGATCTCAAGCAGAAGAATTACCCGCTCAGGCAGGACATCATCGAAAGAATCCGTCAGCCGACTCTGGTTACGAAGTCGCAGGCTCCGATGAAACGCATTCTCGATCAGATACTGGCTGCCGTCGATGATGCCAGGCCGGTCTGGATGGGATCGCCTGACGCATTCCTGTTGGAAGTCGCCGTGGGGGCGCCAGACGCGTTTGATCGCGCTTTCGACCGTTGGCGTGAACTCTACAATTCGGCACGGATGCAGTTGCGGGAAGCAAATGCGCGGTCCGAGATCACGGGTCTTTCCCGCGCCGACCGCCGCAAGATCAAGGCTGCACAAATGCAGGCGAGCGACCAGATCGACATTCTCGAACAGGGCAGGGCCTCCAACGGCTCCGATTTCTACTCTTACCGGTATCTTGCGACCGAAGGCTTCCTTCCCGGCTACAACTTTCCCCGATTGCCGCTCTACGCATTCATTCCCGGCGAGGGGAAGGCCGGTTCGTTCCTGCAGCGGGCTCGGTTTCTCGCCATCTCCGAGTTTGGCCCGCGCAGCCTGATCTATCACGAGGGGCGCGCCTACCGGGTCATGAAGGCGAAACTTCCACCGCAAGCTCGCGCAAGCGACGGTTCGGAGCTCGCAACAAAAGACATTTTCATTTGCCCGAATTGCGGTGCATGCCACGAGGACGAAGTGGAGCGCTGCCACGCGTGCAACGCGCCCATGGCCGGTGAAGTTCCGATCCGGCGCACGCTCCGGATCGACAATGTGGAGGCCGCACCGGCGGATAGGATCACAGCGAACGACGAGGAGCGGGTTCGCCAGGGTTTTGACATTCAGACCGTCTTCTCCTGGCCCAGACGGGATGGTCGCGTTCAGATCACCGAGGCAGAATTCCGGTGTGGCGAGACATCCATCTTCGCCCTCCAATACGCGAACAGCGCTGAGATCAGTCGGATCAACAAGGGGCTCAAGCGGCGCAAGAATCAATCCGTGGTCGGCTTCAACATCGACCCTCGCAGCGGTTATTGGGCCAAGGCTGAAGATGAAGCCTCGGATGACGATGTGCCGCCGGACGTAGTGAGGCCGGTCCGGATCGTTCCGATCGTCCGGGACAGGAAGAACGCACTCCTGTTTCGCTTCTGCGAGCCAAGCGCTTTCGCTGCGGAAAGCGTTGCAACCGTCCATCACGCAGTCATGCGCGGGATCGAAGTCGTCTTCCAACTGGAAGAGGGCGAGATACTCGGCGAGCCCTTGCCGGCGCGCGACAAGCGGCGATCGATTCTGGTCTATGAGGCAACCGAGGGCGGGGCGGGCGTCCTGGGCAGGCTGGTCGAGGATCCGAAAGCGCTCGGCAAGGTGGCGCGCGCGGCGCTGACCCTGATGCATTTCGACAAGGTTGATGAGGCGATCGCCGCGGGAGACGCGGCCATCCTCCTTGACCGTGAGGATGAGGCTTGCGTCCGCGGCTGCTACCGCTGTCTGTTGTCCTATTTCAATCAGCCCGACCATGAGCTGATCGATCGTGCGCGCGACGAGACCAGGCAGCTTCTCGTCGATCTCGCGAGGGGCGAGGCCGTTCTGACTGCGGCACCGATCGGTGCCGGCGATGCCAACCAGTGGGGGAGCGCGTTCAAGGCCGCCGGCATCCCCGAGCCTGACGGAACCGGCGTGAGATTCGGAGATCGGGACGTGCCTTTCGCCTGGCGCAGTCACTTCGTCGCCGCATCCCCCCCTCCCTCGGTCGCTGAGGTTCGCGAACTTGCCGAAGCCAGGGGCTGGACGCTGTTCGAATTGCCAGAGAGCGTCCTGCCAGAGAGCGGCGCAACAGGCATCCCGGAAGCGATGCGCTCCATGTTCAAGGCCATGTTCGAGGATTGAGCGGATGAGCGTGAGTTTCGCTCCCGGAGATCTGGTCCGTGCTCGAGGCCGGGAATGGGTCGCGCTTCCGTCTCCGCGTGAGGGGATTCTGGCGCTTCGCCCGCTGTCCGGCAGCGAGAACGACACGGTCATCCTCGATCCCTCCCTCGAATTGCATTCCGTCGAGCCAGCCCGATTCGACCTGCCCGCCGATGCCGCGATGACCGTCCAGGCAAAGGCAGCATTGCTGGCGGATGCCATGCGGCTGACACTACGGCGTGGAGCGGGTCCCTTCCGCTCGGCGGCTCAACTCGCGTTCGAGCCGCGCGTTTACCAGCTCGTCCCTCTGCTGATGGCCCTTCGGTTGCAGGTGCCCCGTTTGCTGATTGCTGACGACGTTGGCATCGGGAAGACCATCGAGGCCGGTCTCATCCTGCGCGAAATGATGGATCGGGGTGAGGTCGACGCCTTCTCGGTTCTATGCCCGCCGCACCTCGTCGAGCAGTGGGTTCTGGAACTTAGGAACCGGTTTGGTATTGAGGCGGTCGCTGTCACTTCGGGAACCGCCGCGCGGCTGGAGCGCGGGCTGCCTCTCGCCCAGGCGCTGTTCGATGCATACCCCTGCACGGTGGTCAGTCTCGACTACATCAAAGCCGAAAGGCGCCGGAAGGGATTTGCCCGCGCCTGCCCGGACTTCGTGATCGTCGACGAAGCCCATGCCTGTGTGGGCACCCACAAGGGCAGGCAGCAGCGGTTCGCGCTCCTTTCGGAACTGGCGCAGGACCAGGAACGGCGGATCGTCATGCTGACCGCCACACCCCACTCGGGAGACGGGCAGGCTTTTGCGCGGCTGCTTTCGCTCATCGACCCCTCCTTCGGGTCGATGAAGTTCGAGGATGCCGGATATCGCGCGCGTCTCGCCCGTCACCTCGTTCAGCGCCGTCGCATCGATCTCATCTCCAGTGACTGGGGAGAGGACCGGGCCTTTGCGAAGCACGAAACGACCGAGCGCCTCTATCGGCTCTCGCAGGATCATCTCGATTTTCAGGAAACCGTTCTCGACTACTGCTTCGGCGTCGTTTCCAGGGCAGGCGTCGGTCAGCGGGAGCGGCGTCTTGCGTTCTGGGGCACCCTGGCACTGATGCGATGCGTCGGCTCCTCGCCGGCAGCCGCCCTGAGCGCCCTTCGGAACCGGGCCTCCAACGAAAGTGACCGGCTCGAACCCCAGATCTATGACGAAGATGGGGACGATGAAGATGCGGTGGACCTTGAGCCGAGTTCCAGCTTCGAGACCGACCCGGCGCTTCTCTCTCTGGTCCGACGCGCCGGGGAACTCGTCGGAAAGCATGACCCGAAGCTGTCGGCCTTGGTCGACGCACTGACGCCGCTGATCGAGAAGGGGACCAACCCGGTTGTCTTCTGCCGTTATCTGGCCACTGCGGAACATGTCCGCGATGGACTGCGCAAGGCCTTTCCGAAGCTGATCGTCGAGGCCGTGACCGGCGTTCTGACGCCGGACGAGCGCCGCGATCGCGTGGCCGACATGGGTCCAGTCGAAGGCGGGAAGGAGGTCCAACGCATTCTGGTCGCGACGGACTGCCTTTCGGAGGGCATCAATCTACAGCAGCTTTTCGATGCCGTCGTCCACTACGACCTTTCATGGAATCCGACCCGCCACCAGCAGCGAGAAGGTCGGGTGGATCGATTTGGCCAGCCAGCCGAGTTGGTGCGTTCGATCATGATGTACTCGCCAGACAGCGCCATCGACGGCGCCGTTCTGGATGTCATCCTCCGCAAGGCCGAAGAAATTCGGAAGACGACGGGTGTCACTGTTCCGCTCCCGGACGAGCGCGGACCGGTTACCGATGCGCTGATGGCTTCGATGATGTTGCGGCGGGGTGGCGACGAGGGGCAGCTGGCGCTCGATCTTCGGCTCGACGATGGAACCAGGGCCATGGAGGTCCGCTGGCGGGATGCTTCCGAAAACGAGAAGAAATCCCGGACTCGTTTTGCGCAAAACGCGATGAAGCCGCAGGAAGTTGCACCCGAGTGGAAGAAGGCGCAATCGCTGCTGGGTTCCCCGGCCGACGTGAAGCTCTTCATCGCGCGGGCGATGTCGCGATTCGGCGTACCGCTCGAACCGCGGAAGTCTCTGCTCCTGGCTCATGTGCACGCCCTCGACAGCGCACTGAAAGAGCGGCTGTCGCAGAGAAACATGACGGGCTCCGTCCGCCTTGCAATGGCGGAGCCCGCCCCCTCGGGAACCGCGCTCCTGTCCCGGACGCACCCCCTGACGGCGACGCTGGCCGAAGCGCTGGTGGAAGCGTCACTCGACCCCGAGTCGCTGCCGGGTCTGGGCATCGGTCGGGTCGGCGCATGGCCGACGACAGCCGTGCAGCGGATGACCCGGCTTGTGCTGCTCCGCATCCGCTACAAGCTGACGATCCACGCCCGAAAGGAACGCCTCCTTCTGGCGGAAGAGGCCGCCCTCGTCGCGATCGAGGGGGACGCGATTACGGCCACGGGCGCAGCGGCGCGGAAACTTCTCGATGCGCCGGCTGCCGCCGACCTTGCTCCCTCGGCCCGCGAACGCTTCCTGGCCAGAGCGAAGGAGGAGCTGCCGTCCCTGCTGGAGGGGCCGTTGACCGGGTTCGTGCGATCGCGCGCCGACGAACTCGCCCAGGACCATGCCCGCCTTCGCGCCGCCGCAGGTTCTGCTTCGCGCGTCACCGTCGAGGCCGTCACACCGCCGGACGTGATCGGTCTCTTCGTCGTGATGCCGAGCGAGGTCTGAGCCATGGCGCGCAAACCCATCGCCGACATGTCCGCATGGCCGTCGCTCTCGCTGGAGGGCAACCTCATCGCGCCGGCAATGGTAGCGCAGATTTCGGCACCGAAGGACGATGCCGACACACGGGAGAGCTACGGCATCCGCAAGGGTCTCACGATCCGGGAAGAGATTTCGACCGCCTTTCGCGTCGGCCAGTCTCACTTCGACACCTTCGCCAGGATGGAGCACCCATCCGTCGAAGCGACCCGGCGTTTCCTCCGTGACTTTCTGAAGGAAACCTTTGGCTTCGACGATCTCGCGCCGGGCGATGCTGTGCTGTCGTTCACCGCCGGGGGGCGCGTACCTGTCGTTGTCGTTCCCCCCTCCGACGAAAAGCTCGATCGCCGCAGCCCGACGCTCTCGACGGATCGCTTCCGCTCGCCGGCCTTCGCCCTCCAGGACTACCTGAACGATCGCGACGAAGCGCTGTGGGGCCTTGTCACCAACGGTGTCCTGATCCGCCTGATGCGGGACAATGCCTCTCTGACCCGCCCGACCTATGTCGAAGCCGATCTTGCCCAGATCTTTGCCAACGAGGATGCCGCGTCCTTCGCGATCCTGTGGCTGACGATCCACCGCAGCCGCTTTGGCGCGGCGGGCGCGCCAGCAACGGACTGCGCACTGGAACGCTGGCGTGAGGCCGGGTCGCGCGAGGGCGAGGCGGCGCGAGACCGGCTGGCCGATCAGGTCCAGCTTGCGCTCAAGCTCCTCGGCTCCGGCTTTCTGGAAGCCAACCCGGAACACGCCGCCAGGCTCACGTCCGGCGAGATCAACCTCACCGCATGGTTCAACGAACTGCTCCGCCTCGTCTACCGCCTGATCTTCCTGATGGTGGCGGAGGATCGAAACCTCCTGCATCCCGAGAAGGCCAGGGCCGACGCCCGCAGGCTCTATGCCGAAGGCTACAGCCTCGCCGCCCTGCGCGCCCAATGCTACCGCGCCGCCTCGTGGGACAGGCACTTCGATCGCTTCGAGGGCATCAAGGTCGTCTTCCGTGCTCTCGCGCACGGCGAAGAGCGCCTGGCCCTGCCGGCCCTCGGCGGCCTCTTCGCCGAGGATCGGCTGCCCCACCTGAAGGTCGCTCGCCTGCGCAACAAGGCGTTCATGGAATCGCTCTACCGCCTGTCCTGGCTTTCCGACAAAGCCGGCATGCTCCCCGTCGACTGGCGCGCGATGGAGACCGAGGAACTGGGCTCGGTCTATGAATCCCTCCTCGAACTCCAGCCGCAGCTCGGCGACGACGGCAGGACGCTGCTCTTCGCCTCCGAGGCTGCCGAACGGAAGGGCAACCAGCGCAAGACCACCGGGTCCTACTACACACCCGACAGCCTCGTTCAGGCGCTGCTCGATACCGCGCTCGACCCCCTGCTCGACAAGACCGAGGCAGAGGCCGACGATCCCGCCAGGGCGCTGCTGAAACTCTCGGTCATCGACCCCGCCTGCGGCTCGGGCCACTTCCTGCTGGCCGCCGCCCGCCGCATCGCCACGCGGCTCGCCCGCATCCGTGCCGAGGGCACGCCCGCGCTCGCCGATTTCCGCCATGCACTGCGCGATGTCGCGCGCTGCTGCCTGCACGGGGTGGACCGCAACCCCATGGCGGTAGAACTGACCAGGGTCGCGCTCTGGATCGAGACTCTGGACCCCGGCCTTCCTCTCGGCTTCTTCGACGCGCAGATCCGCTGCGGCGACGCGCTGCTGGGGGTGTTCGACCTCAAGGTGCTGGAGGATGGCATCCCCAACCCCGCCTACAAGCCGCTGACCGGCGACGACAAGGACACGGCGAAGTACTACCGCGAGAAGAACAAGCGCGAGAAGGCGGAGAAAGATCGGATCGCGTCGGGCTTCGGCTTCAACCGCACGCGCGATCTCATACGCGACTTCGAAGCGCTCCGCGTCATGCCGGAGGACACGGTCAAGCAGATTGAGGCCAAGGCTGCGCGGCTGAGAGCCTTGACGACGCAAGGGAGCGGCGGCTGGGTGCTGCACCGGGCCTGTGACCTTTATGTGGCGGCCTTCCTGCTGCCCAAGCGCAAGGGCGGACCCCATGCCGGGCCGGACGGCCTGCCGCGCCGCGGGGCCGAAACACTCCCTACTTCTGGCGCCCTGTGGGGATACCTGCGCGGCGTCACGCCGTTTGGACCGATGTTCGCGGCCGCGACCGATGGGGCGCTGAGCGCCCGCGCCTTCCATTGGCCGCTGGAGTTCCCGGATATCATGCAGCGCGGCGGGTTCGACATCGTCCTCGGCAACCCACCGTGGGGACGCGTCAAGCTTCAGGAACAGGAGTTCTTCGCGCTCAAGGATGCAGAGATCGCGACCGCCAGGAACGCCGCTGCGCGCAAAAAGCTGATCGCAAGGCTGGATGACACCGACCCGCGTCTTGCGAAGGAATGGCAGGACGCCTTGCGGATGGCTGCGACCGGGAGCCATTTCATGCGGCAGTCCGGGCGTTTCCCGCGCGGAGGCGTTGGAGATGTGAACACCTATGCCGTGTTTAGCGATCTTGCCTGGCAGGCGTTGCATCCATCGGGGCGTGCTGGCCTGATCGTTCCGAACGGTCTGCTTGTCGGTTTCACCTACAGGAAGTTCCTGCGGCAGCTCCTGTCCGAGAAGTCCCTGGTTTCGTTCTTCGGGTTCGAGAACGGGGACAGGATCTTCAAGGATGTGGATCACAGAATAAAGTTCGGCCTTCTCACCATCGCTGGCACCGATGTCGACATTGAGCAACCCCGGTTCACGGCGCATATCCGCCAACCCGCGGAAATTGCCGATCCCGAAAAGCGGTACGCACTGACCGTCGACGAGATCGGGGCCATCAACCCGAACACGCTGACCCTTCCCGCCTTTCGTCGGTCAAGGGACGCAAAGGTCACCACCGCCATCCACAGGGCGACGCGCGTCTTGGTCGAGAAGGAAGGCCGCCGAGTGGTTCGCAACGACTGGCAGGTTTCGTTCAAGACCATGTTTCATATGACCAACGACTCTGGTCATTTCATCGATCACAAGGACGTCGGAAAGCTAATCGAACGCCGGGGTGCCCTTGCCGTGCTTGATGACGGTCGCCACGTCTACCCGCTCTATGAAGGGAAGATGTTCTGGCACTTCGACCACCGTTACGGCACTTACGAGGATCAAACGGAACAGCAGGCCAACGAGCGCGTTCTCCCGAGAGTCCCGGACGAGCAGCACGGTTCGGCTGATTATCGAATCCGACCGCGATATTGGGTGGATGCATGCTTGACCCAAGAAAAGCTGGCCGAGGACGCCGGGGCGCCTTGGCTATTCTCCTGGAGAGACGTAGGCGCGTCTGAGCGAACCTTCATCGGGACGATCCTGCCTCGGACAGCCATGGGGAACACGGGCTCCTTATCTGACGACGGACGCGCCTGCCGAAGATGCACTGGCACTTTCCACCCTTCTCTCGAGTCTGCTGATGGACTATGCGGTTCGTCAGAAGTCCAGCAGGATGTCTTTTTTCTTAGTTGAACAATTACCGATGCTCGCAACGACCGAGCTTGAGCAGGCACCTGCATGGCTTGGGGAACAGGTCCAGGCTTGGCTAAACGAGCGCGCAATCGAACTCTTCTATACAAATTGGGAGCTCCAGGGTCTCGCGCATAGCCTTGGAATGGATATGCCTCCCTTTGAATGGGATCCATCGCGCCGCCAGATCCTGCAGGCAGAGATCGATGCGGCAGTCCTGCACCTCTATGGCCTGGATAGAAATCAAGCCGATTGGGTTCTGGACTCCTTCACCGTGCTCCGGAAGTACGAAGAGCGCGACCACGGCGAGTTTCGAACCAGGCGACTCGTTCTCACCGCTTACGACGCCATGGCGGAAGCGAAAACACTGGGTACAGCCTATCGAACGCCCCTGTCGCCGCCGCCCGCTGACATCGGCCTCTGTCATGGCGCGGACGATTCCAAGCCTGCGCCAGTCTGGCAACCCACCCGGCTTCGCCACTTGGGCAGCTTCCCGACGCGGCATGGGCGCGCGCGGCGCCGTCTGCGCAGCACGATCCGTCGGCGGCCCTCGCGGCAATTCTGAAATCGCTGAGTGGCCCAACGCCAATCGACACTGTCCGTCTGACCGCGGCGATGATGCTTGAACCCCACCTTTTGACACCGCATCTTCCGCCTGAGGATCGAACCCGATGGCGGCGGCTGGTGGGCCAGGAGGCAGGGCTTCGTTCCGGGAATGTCGTCGACTTCGCCGCCCGGACCATGCCGGGTTGGAACGCCGCGGTCACGAACCATCGCGGCAATGGCCGACTGATCGAGAACCTTGCAGCCGAAACCTGGGCGCCGGGCAGAGGTCTGGACGCCTTCGAGACGGCGGGCTGGCCAGACGGGCGCGCCGGGTACGTCATCGACGCACTGCGAAACCTGAACCTCCGCACGATCGTCAACGCTGCACCCGACGAGGTTCGGGACTGGATCGCGAATGCCGCAGCAGGATGATCTCTTTCCAGTGCCGCGCCTGAGCGTCGAGGTTCCGAAAGACCTCACGGAGCCGAGGCTTTGGGTGCGGCGGCTGAAGATATGGAAAGAACCGGGCAGCCAGATCATTCGAGACATCGAGTTGCGGCCCGGGCTCGACATTATCTGGTCGCCGGACGGGCGGGACGATCCGGAAGGCGGCGGGCGCGCAATCGGCCATGGCAGCGGAAAGACGCTGTTCTGCCGTTTGCTGCGCTATTGCCTCGGCGAATCCCGCTTTTCTGATCCATGACGGTCCGCGCGAGGCCGATTTGGGGCCAACGATCCATGACGAGCATTTCCGGCTTTTGCGGGTACTCGAGGAAGCGCTGGCGGGCGGAACCTTTCAATACGTGATTACGACGATGAGCAGACCACCGCAGGACCTCGATAAGGCGCCTTGGCGTCGCGAGGTTTTGCGCGGAGCGCCTGGCAGTCAGCGGCTGTTGGGGTGTGACCTGTGAGGAGCGATATGACATGGTCGAAAGCCCTCAATCCTTCATTGTCTCAACCGAATGCAGCAAGGCCGCCGAGCAGCATGGCTTTCGGCGTCGGCTTGGCGAGACCGATGGGTGGGCGGCGTTCGAGTCGACGACGGCGCAGGGAACGATCTGGCTGGCTGCCGAAGGTCAGGCTGGCCCATGGTTCCTCGCGCTCGACCATGGAGGCGTGATCGCGGAGGCGGGCCTGGCGGCCGACCCGCTGCAAGGCCCCGGCTTGTCACGCTTCCGGTTTGGAACATTGCGGGAACTCTATTCGATCCTGCCTCAGATTTACCGGCTCGCCGCAAGCCTTCCCGATGCGCCCCTTCGCACGTTCCAGACAAGGGTACGGGGGCTCCCCGGAACGACCGAGACCGAGCGTCTTGTCGTGCAGCGAATCGGGCAGGACATTTTTCGCACCGGCCTCCTGGAATACTGGAACGGTCGATGCCCGCTCACAGGCATCGCCGATACCGCTCTGATCCGTGCCTCGCACATCATGCCCTGGAAGGACTGTGCGAGCGACGCCGAGCGTCTGGACGTTCACAACGGTCTTCTGCTCTCGGCGCTATGGGACGCGGCCTTCGACCGGGGCCTCGTGACCCTTGACGATGCAGGCCGCCCGCATTTCTCGCCGGCCCTGAGCGAGGCGGCCCGCGCCGCGCTGCGCTGGCAGAATCCGATTCCGTTGACGGACGAACACCGAGAGCGACTTGCCTGGCACCGCGTGAACCTTTTTGTCAGCCAAGGCGCAGCGTAGACAAGGTTCTCAGGTGTTCGCTAGCCAACCATTGTTCTGCAAGCCCTGAAAGGCGATGCCGATCTGGCGCGGAGAAGGCTTCTTCCGCTCGTTCCAGGCATGGACCCTGGCCCCTGCGTCCTCCGCGCCGACGGCGTCCTCTCGCGTCGTCACCCAGTGTACCGTGGCGAGACGTTCCAGGCCGAACGGCGTCTCGAACCCTTCAACGAGTTTGGCCACACGATCGAAGCGAGCGGCCGTTCCAGCTTTCCCGAGCCACCTCTCTTTCACCACCTTTGAACGGGTGCGCAGCGCAAGGCAACCGCTCGCCAAGGATCGACTCAAGCGCCGGCGTCGGCACCCAGAGCTCATGGTCGCCAATTTCAATCTCATCGTAGATCGTAATGCCACTGGCCGCGATGGCCGCCGGGTAGTCCATGCCCATCTTCTATCTGCACTGAATCCATATTCAGTGCATTGATAGCAGTCGGGCGCAAAATGTGCCAGATGTTGCTGTTTATAAAAGCAGAAATGGCGACCCCTGCAGGACTTGAACCTGCAACCTCAAGCTTAGAAGGCTCGCGCTCTATCCAGTTGAGCTAAGGGGCCGGAGGAGCCTGGAGCATTTTCGCCTCGCATGCGCTCGTCTGCAATGCTCTATGCCTTTGTTTGAACACGCAAATCGTCGTCGTTGATGAGCGCGTCAGCTCGGGATTTGCTCTAGTGGGTCCAGGGAAAGGGGCGCTTATAGGCGAAGTTGTCGGCATAGGCCTTGGGAAGCACCTTGCGCTGCTTGGGCTGCTCGACGGAATACATGATGCCGCGGCGACGGCAATAGGCCTCGCCCTCTTCCAGGGTATCGAACCAGAGGCGGAGTTGCTGTTGCGTGTCTCCCGAGGAAGTCCAGCCCATCAAGGGCTCGATGCGACGCCGCTCCTCCTGCTCGAACTCCAACAGCCAGCGCTGGCTGTTGCCGCGTCCCTGCTGCATGACGGTCTTCGCCGGTTGGTACAGCCGTGCCTGCATCGCTTCCATCCTCGCCGATCTTACCGCAGCGACCCTAACATGCGGGCCTGGCCGAGACCAAGACCGCTTGGTCGGACTCCTCATGGTCGGGGCGAGAGGATTCGAACCTCCGGCTTCATGCTCCCAAAGCATGCGCTCTACCAGGCTGAGCTACGCCCCGTGAAAACCTTGCTACGGCAAGGGTCCACTAGCCTACCGAGGCGCGGCACGTCCAGAATAAAACGCGGCTGCCCGCGCCCTCACCAGCCACCGATGCTGACCAAACCCTCCCGACCCAGTGGACAGAGCAGGATCTGCCAAACGCTTTGCACAAGGCCTCGCTTCAGCTATCCTAGCGTCACAGACGGACAGCGCGCAGCGCTTCGGATCATGCTTCCGGGACCGCTCGGATCGATGATCGCCAGCAGTCTGCGCGGGCCAGAGAGACAGGGTCGATCGCTGGCCCAGGCCTTACGCCCGTCGTCCCTGGACAGATGAGGCTTTACCATGCGCAGCCCCCGGAAAACCATATCCGGATTATCCGGGCTCAGAGCGGCTTTTGCGCGTGGAGATGGTGCGGACAGTGCTCACCGCTCTGCAGCACGGGAACCATCAACTCCCAGGTCCGGATCTGTTTGGCAATGAGGACCCTGCCCAACTTGGCTTCGAATGCCTCGCGCTTGGGCCCCTTAAGCAAAGTGAGCTCGGCTGTGGCCTCTTCGCTGTACCAGGCGTTTCGGTTGGTCAGAACCACCTCGACGAAGCCCGCATCCTCGAGCGCGCGTCCATAGCGGTCCGGCGACGCCATCCCGAAGTCCAGGTCTTCGGCTGCAATATAGGCTTTCATCTGGACCGAGGGCTCGCCGTCATGCGAGATCAGCCAGTCCGAGGCAATAAAGCGCCCGCCCGGTTTGAGTACGCGAAAGACCTCCCTTGCGAGTTCCTCCTTGTCGGCAATATGGATGATCGCGTCCTTGCTGAAGACGAAATCGAGGGACTGGTCCTCGAGCGGCAGCGGACCGGGCTCGACCTGACGGATTTCGATCCGGTCCGAGAGTCCAGAGCGCTCGACCCGGCTCTGCGCCGCCTTGCAGACTGGCGCTTCGACATCGATTCCGATGACCGAGCCCGCGGCGTGATCGCGAACGAGCGCGACTGTGACGCCACCCGCGCCACAGCCGATGTCGAGTCCGGTCTTGCCAGACAGTTCGACCGTCTCCAGTAGGCGCGCGACCTCGGCAGGGCCGCCAGGCGACAGATAGCCATCGCCCCACAAAGCCTCGAGGAAGGCGATGCTTTCGTCGTCGTAGTGGACCTCTCCAGACATTCCCACTTCCCTTGGTGCCGGCCTCACTGGCCCGCAGCGCCTGTTTGGGCCGGCCAGTGTCCAGCGTCCTCAAGATCTGCAAGGGCCTCGTTGGTGAACTCGGCCTGAGGCGCGTTGCCGCCGATCACGAACATCAAGAGGGCCTCTTTGTCCGGGTCGCCCTCGGTCACATTCTCAAATCGGCGGACCACTCCGGGTGGGAAGGAGATCACGTCATATGGCTTGAGGTCCACATGCTCGACAGCGCTCTCCTCATTCTCCCAGCTACAGCGCCAGGTGCCTGACATGGGGATGAAGGTCTCATTGGTATCGTGGTTGTGCATCAAGGGTCCACAGCCCGGCCGCGCCTTGCAGAAGCCGAGGTTAAAGCCCTCGGAGATCTTGATGGCGGCAAGCCGCGAGGCATCGGCGCCAACCGGCGAGGTGATTTGTCCATCCGCACCCGAGGGTGGTTGAAAGCCGATGACGTTAAAGAGGGTACGCTCACAACCCTTCATCTTACTGTCGGCCAGGCCACCGTCGAAACCCTCAAGTTCGTCAAAACGGGCCACGCGTTTCATCATCTCTTCGCGAGTTACGCCAAAGCGCTTCAGCTTCTCCGTCACGACATCCTCCCTTCCAGACATCTCAGCGCTACAGGGCTGGACGTCCGGACCTTCAATGTGCCGCCCTCCTCGACCAGGGTGCCGCTTGCGGGGCCTGGTGGTCTAGAGCACTGCGCCGAGCCTCGATAGGCGAGTATCGCAGTTCAGCGTCATCTTTCAAGCCGGCGGAAGCGATGCAAACCGAACCGGCCGCCTTGCTCGCCGAGCCAAAAGCACTCTAAGGGCCGGCGACTACGGACTTCGTCTGGCCTTGGGTCCCTTGTCGAATCGGGATGCTTGGGCGGTTCTCCCAAGCTGGGAATGCGCCCAACCGACCGGCATGGCCAGAGCGAAGGTCCGGCTCCTTCGGTCGAGCGGGCTCCGGACCCAAATAGCGAGACAGGCCGGCCGACTTCTGCTTCTCTGTCGTCAGCAGTGATGCGGAGGGGACCCACCATCTATGTCCGACAAGAGGAGAGACGGGTCTCGACTATCGGCTCTTGCTGTCCCACGGCTTCCTGATTTGTCTGGCTGCCATCTCCTTCGATGCCTTCGATGCCTAGTTCAGGGTCACGCCCAGTGTGACCAGCGACGCCCTGACCCAGGATCTTGGCGTCGATGCGCAGAGCCTGGGCTCGATCGGCGGCGAGGCCTTCCTGGTACTCCTACTGTAGATCAACGCGCGCGCATGCCGGCTTGGCGATCGGCTTCACCCAGGCCATGTCGAACATCGGCGCTCCTCTCGGAAATGCTTATGCTTCCTCCTCCAAACCGTTAGTCCATCGTCGTGACCATCTGAGAGTGAGGAGGGGAGAAGCCAGTGGCCGAGATCATCCGAACGAATGAAGGAGATTCCCTCTAGGGCACTGAAACGGCTGACGAGATCTTTGGAATCAAGGCCTCCGACACGCTCTAGGGCGACGCTGGTGACGACATCTTCCAGGTCGCCGACCAGGCCGAAATCGAGTCCGGAGAGATCTACGATGGAGGTGCGGGAACCGGTACCCTGCTCTTGGGACAGGGTGTCCCCATTCCGGCCGGCGCCGGCATCGAGTCGATCGTCTATGACTATACGCTGCCGGAACGCCCTTTCCGCCCGAAGACAGTTGCCCATCACCACGGAACCTGCGAAAAATACCAGGAGAAACAGATCGCCGAGCTGACGCTTGGCCTAGGCAGACATGCCCCCTCAGTCGCTTGCGAAAGATCGAGGCTTTTGGGGGCAGGTGGGGAGCGACAAAGATGGCCGACATCTGCGGTACCGGCGGCAACGACTGCCTACCCGGCACCA
This sequence comes from Rhodospirillales bacterium, assembly GCA_965202755.1. GTDB lineage: Bacteria > Pseudomonadota > Alphaproteobacteria > Kiloniellales > JACOMY01 > JACOMY01. Next base: position 55,934 of record CBDBCL010000014.1, read on the forward strand.
GCGCGGACGACCGGATCTTCGGAATGACCGGCGACGGCAAGGGCAGCGGCGGTACCGTGGTCATGGACTTCGAAAACGGCATTCTGGCTGCCGCCAGCGGCGACAAGCTGGTCTTCCAGGGCGGCGTCCTGGAAAGCGGCTTCGAGTACGGCGGCGCCGGGAACAGCCAGGCTCGTTTCGCCGGCCCGACGCAGATGCAGGTCGACAGCGACGGCGACGCCGCTATTGCCTTCCGCATCGAGAGCCTGAGCAGCAACGGACATCTCACGGCAACAGATTTCCCGGTCCTTTGGCAAGCATTCTCCATTTGGCCCGCCCTTCGGTAAGGGATCGGTGGGCTTGAAGGAACGCACTTGATGAAACGCATCGTCGACGTGAGCGCTGCGCTCTATGACTACATCCTGGAGGTGAGCGCGCGTGAGGCGGCAGCCTTGACCGCCTTGCGCGAGGAGACCGCGACGATCTCCGGGTCAGGCATGCAGATCTCCCGCGATCAGGGTCAGTTCATGGCTCTGCTGGGCAGTTTGACCGGAACGGCGCGCTATCTGGAGATCGGCACCTACACCGGCTACTCGGCCCTGGCGATGGCCTTGGCCCTGCCGGAACTGCGGCTCACCTGCTGCGACGTCAGCGAGGAATGGACTGGGGTCGCGCGGCGTCATTGGCAGGCCGCCGGCGTCGACCGGCGGATCGACCTGCGTCTGGCACCGGCGTTGGACACCCTCGCCGAGCTGAAGGCCGAAGGCAGTGGGTTCGACTTCTGCTTCATCGATGCCGATAAAGAAAACATGGTGGCCTATTACGAGGCGGCGATGGAACTCGTACGGCCGGGCGGCTTGATCGCAGTGGACAATGTGCTCTGGGAAGGCTCGGTCATCGATCCGAAGGATCAGTCGAGTGCCACTGAGGGCATTCGTGCGCTCAATCGTCATGTTCGCGACGACCGCCGTGTCGACGTCTCCTTGGTTCCGATCGGCGACGGTCTTTTCCTTGCTCGCAAGCGCTCAGCGTCGGAGGAGAAGGCCTAGCCCCAAGGCCAGCAGTGCGACAAGGAGCAGTTTGCGAAACAGCGGCTCCGAGATGCGCTGACGCAAAGCTTGGCCTAGGCGCATACCGGCCAGGGCCGGCAAGACCGCAAGCACGGAGATCAGCGCCAGATTCATCGACAACAGATCCAGCCCACTCAAAGACAATCCCAACCCGAGGGTGGAGAGGGTGAAGAGCAAGCCCATCGCTTGGATCAAGGTATCGCGCTGCAGTCCGATCGACTGCAGATAGAGCACGCCCGGCACCACGAACGACCCGGTCATCCCGGTCAGAATGCCATTGACCATGCCGGCCAGAGGCGCTGCCCAGGGCTGTTGCCTGGGCGCAATGTCCAGCTTGACCTTGGCCAGACCCAAGCCGCCGTAGAGGATCAGCAGTCCGCCCAGCAGAGCTGTCAGCAGGGCCAGATTGCCGCCGTCGAGCACCAAGGCGCCCAGGGGGATAGAAAGGGTCGCGGGCAGCAGCAGGGGCCAGGTCTGCCGGACGACGATGCGCACCCGCCCGCCGGCGAAGGCCTGCCAGAGATTGGTCACCAGAGAGGGAAACAGCAGCAGGGCCATCGCCGTCGGCAGACCCAGGCTGACGGTCATCAAGGCCAGGGACACCGTCGGCAGGCCCAAGCCGACGACCCCTTTCACACAGCCGGCAGCCAGGAAGATGGCGGCCAGCATGACGAGCGTGTCCAGGCTCCACATTACTGCCTTCCCCAGTCAGCCGTTGCGCAGGAGGATCGCCATAAGCACCGGAGTTACCCGATTTGGCCGCGGTGGCGCAGCAGGTGGTCGGCGACCACGATCGCCATCATCGCCTCGCCGACCGGTACGGCGCGGATGCCGACGCAAGGATCGTGGCGCCCTTTGGTCACGATCTCGCTTTCTCGCATGTCGGTTGTCACGGTGCGCCGGGGCGTCAGGATCGAAGAGGTCGGCTTCACCGCAAAGCGCACGATCAGGTCCTGGCCGGTCGAAAGACCGCCGAGCACGCCGCCGGCATGGTTCGAGAGGAAAAGCGCTTCACCCTCGTTACCGGGCAGCATCTCGTCGGCGTTCTCTTCACCGGTCAGCGCCGCAGCCTCGAATCCGGCACCGATTTCCACGCCCTTGACCGCACTGATCGACATCATCGCCTTGGCCAGATCGGCGTCGAGCTTGTCGTAAATCGGCTCGCCCAGCCCGACCGGCAAGCCCTCGGCCACCACCTCGATGACGGCGCCGATCGAACTTCCGGCTTTCCGCAGTCCGTCCAGATAATCCGCCCACTTGGCCGCCATCTCAGCATCGGGCGCAAAGAAGGGATTGCGGCCTATTTCCTCCCAGTCCCAGCGACGGCGATCCACCTTGTGCGGGCCCATCTGCACCAGCGCGCCGCGGATAGTGACGGCCTTGGGACCGCGCAGATGCTCGATCGTCGCCCGCGCCACGGCGCCGGCGGCGACCCTGGCGGCGGTCTCGCGTGCACTGGAGCGGCCGCCGCCGCGGTAGTCGCGAATGCCGTACTTGGCCCAATAGGTGTAGTCGGCATGCCCCGGCCGGAACTTGCCGGCGATCTCGCTGTAGTCCTTGCTGCGCTGATCCTGATTTCGGATCAAGAGCTGGATCGGCGTTCCTGTTGTCTTGCCTTCGAATACTCCGGACAGGATCTCGACCTGGTCGGCCTCGCGACGTTGGGTGGTGTAGCGGCTCTGGCCCGGGCGGCGACGATCGAGATAGGGTTGAATCGCCGCCTCGTTCAAGGGAATGAGCGGCGGAACCCCGTCGATCACGCAGCCGAGCGCAGGCCCGTGGCTCTCTCCCCAGGTGGTGAAGCGGAAGGCCTCGCCGAAACTGTTGCCGGCCATGTTGGTCCTGCTTTGTCTGGCTGTCTGGTCGGACGCTAGCTGCCTTGTGGTTTGAAGTCGTGCAGCATGCGAGCCAGTTCCTTGGCCTGATCGACGTTCATCATGCCGACGACGTGATAGCCGCCGTCGACATGGTGCACCTCTCCGGTCACGCCGCCGGAGAGATCCGACAGCAGATAGAGGCCGGCGCCGCCGATGTCCTGCAGAGTGACGTTCTTGCGCAGCGGTGCGTTGAGTTCGTTCCACTTTAGAATGTGACGGAAATCGCCGATGCCGCTGGCCGCCAGGGTCTTGATCGGACCGGCCGAGAGTGCGTTGACGCGAATGTTCTGGTCACCCAGGTCAGCCGCGAGATAGCGCACCGAGGCCTCGAGCGCGGCCTTGGCGACGCCCATGACGTTGTAGTGCGGCATCACCCGCTCGGCGCCATAGTAAGTCAGAGTGAGGAGGCTTCCGCCTTCGGTCATCATCGGCACGGCGCGCTGCGCCACGGCCGTCAAGGAGTAGCAGGATATGTCCAGGGCGAGCGCAAAGTTCTTCCGGCTGGTCGCCAGGTACTTGCCCTTCAACTCATCCTTGTCGGCGAAGGCGATGGCGTGGACGATGAAGTCCAGGCGGTCCCAGTGCTCGGACAAGGCGGCGAAGGCCCGGTCGATGGAGTCTTCCTTCTGCACATCGCAAGGAATCACCTGATCCGAGCCCAGAAAGGATGCCAACGGCCGAACGCGGCGCTCCAAGGGTTCACCCAGAAAAGTGAAGGCCAACTCGGCCCCCTGGGCGGCCGCTGCCGAGGCGATGCCCCAGGCGATCGAGCGATCATTGGCAACGCCCATGATGAGGCCACGCTTGCCCGCCAGAAGGTTTCGTGCTTTTGCCGCGGGGTCCGCTGCTGCCTGAGTCATTTTGCTCTCTTTGTCCCTTGCTCTTCTCACGCGCGCCGCCGCCGCCTCGCTCGGATTCGGCCAGTCGGCGGGACGGTAACGTTAGGCGCGGCATCCTACACCAAAGCCTCCGGCCTGCAAGAAAAGCCGTCGCCGTGCGTCTCGCTTCGAAAGGCGTCGTCCGGATCGGGCGGCGGATCTCGATCCCTGCCCGCAAAATGGAGATTGAAGCCGCTTTCGTCGCGCGGCGAGCTTTGCGGAGACCAGTGTTCCAAGAAGCTCAGCAAGGCCGGTTTGGCGTCCTTGGGAAGCACCAGAACGAGTTCCAGAATTTGATCGCCACGCTGGCCCTGGGTCTTTCCTGCCCCCAGCGGCAGACCAGCGGCCGCTGGGGGCGAAGCTTCACCCTGGCGCCAAGGCCGGGCGGCAGCTGGGCCCCTACCGATCCGCTCAAGGTCGGGCTCCGGACGGTCCCGCCCAGCACCGCCTCTCGCAAGTCGATGGGCGCCTCGACCAGAATGTTGGCCCCCTGCGGCAAAAGAGGTCGTGTGGCGAAATACGGATCTCCAGGAGCGCATCGCCGGCATCGCCGCCGCTGGGATTGACCGAGCCCAAGCCGGCGAAACGCAGCACAGTGCCCTCTTCGATCCCGGCCGCGATCGGTACCTTGAGGTCGCGATCGCCGGCAAGGATCAAGCGATGCGACCCGCCCAGCGCCGCCAGCATGAAGGGAATGGTCGCAGTGTTGTGCTGGTCCAGCGCTTCGTGGCGCCGCGCCTTGCGGCTGCGGTTGCGCCCGAGATCTGGGCCCGGTCCCTCTCCGGCCTCTTCGAAGTAGTCGGAGAAGGCCTCCTGACCGCCGTCGGAAGGTGCGGCCTCCTCCGTATCTAGGCCGGCTGCCTCCATTGCCGTCCAAGGTTCCTCCGGCCAATGTCCGGGGAAGGGCGGGGCGACATGCAGGCGGTCCTGCTCCAGTTCCCAGGCTTCCTTGTAAGGAAATTCCGGATTCGGCAACCCGGACCGGGCCGGGAGCGCGCTCGGGCCAGAGGTCGCGAACCGAACCCTGAAAGGCGGCCTTGAAGGAAGCTCCTTTCTCCTCACCGCCGCGTTCGTCGCCTTGGCCAAGCCTGGC
>CBDBCL010000015.1:0-67175 GCA_965202755.1 Rhodospirillales bacterium
TTTCAGCGCCCAAACCGAGTGACTTTCGGAGTTGTCTAAAGGCAGCCTGGAGACCTTGATGCTAGCTGGTTTGCTCGCGATTCTGGTGCTCCTCTCAGTGATCGCTCTGCTGTTTGTCAGCTTGCGGCGGGTGGCGCAAAAGGCCAGCAGCGCTGCCGAGGCCCAGGCAACGATCGAAAACGCTCTCAATACCGTCGGACATGGCTTTGCCTACTTCGACGTGGGCGATCGCCTAGTGCTCTTTAACGATTGGTACCGTCACTTTGGGCGTTTCCCTGCGACCAAGGGCATGACCTTTGAAGGGACCGTGCGCATCGGCCTGCGCGATGGCATCTACGCGGAGACGCTGGACGAGAGCGAGGCTTGGGTCGCCGAACGTCTGCAACGCCATCGCAATCCTCAAGGTCCCTTCGAACTAAAACTGGGCGACGGGCGCTGGATCCTGGTGGACGAGCGGCGGACGGGCGATGGAGGGCGCGCTGGACTGCGGATCGACATCACTGCGCTCAAATTGGCCTTGGAGAAGGCGGAGCCAGATCAAGCCTTGCAGGCCTCTTATCTCGACGCCTTCCGCAGTGCGACGGCCATCCCTCTATCTGCCTTGGCCGATGTGATCGCACTGCTGCATAACGAACATCGTCCTGATCGGGCCGAGTCTCGTCTGCAAACCGCTCCGCAGGCTTGCGACCTGCTGTCCGGCATTGTCGGGGACATGCTGCTGTTGTCCGATCCCAGCGTGAAGCATCTGAAACAAGAGATGGCGGAGTGCGATACCAAGGGGCTCTGGCTGGTGCCGATGAATCTGCTGCAAACGCGTGTTGAGGAACGTAGCGTGGCCCTGGTGCACAAGGCCGAGCCGAACTTCCCGGAGCGGCTGAGAGGCGACGCGGCACGCAATTTGCAAGTTATCCTCTTGATCCTCGATTATGCCGTCATGCAGGTCGAGAGTGATGAAGTTTCTTTAGCTCTGCCTTTGGATGTGCCGCTCGCACGCCGGCCCGCCGGCCTCTGCCTTTGCTGTCGCTTTGCGGTCAATGGCGGCCAATGGGCCAATGTGTCCTGAAGGACTGGTCCAACCGTCACCATTTCGCCCGCGGGCCGCTTGGTCCGGCGCTGAGCGAAAACGCCCTGGGGCTTATGATGGCGCATCGCTTGGCAGAGGCGATGGGTGGCAAAATCAGCTTCGATGAAGGCTTCCTGTTCGAAGTCCCGATCGGTCGTGCGGTGCGACCCTTGGTAAGCTCGTCCTCGGCTCTGGAGTCGCGCCGGCCGGCGCAAACCTGGCTGCGATTCGATGGCAAAATCTCCATTCTGGTGGTCGAGGACGCCAAGGTCAATCGACGCCTGATCCTTGCCTACTTTGAACGCATGGGCGTGCGAGCCGAAGCCGTAGGCGACGGCGCCGCGGCGGTGGTGCGAAGCAAACAGATTTACTTCGACGATTTTCATGGATATCTCCATACCCCATTTGGACGGGCTGGGCGCGACGGAGGCCATTCGTGCCAACAGGGGCCATGCCGAGACGTCCCGATCCTGGCGCTGACGGCCAACGCCAAGCCGAAGGATGTGGAGCATTGTTTGAACGCCGGCATGAATGGGCACATCACCAAACCGGTCGATCCGGCGCGACTGGGGCAAGCCTTCAGTCGCTGGCTTGGGGTGGCACGCGATGAAGAGGCTCCTTCTGTGCGCACCACAGGTCCGACCTTCGATGACCCGCTTGACTCAACCGCGCTGGACGATCTGGTGGCTAATGCCGGCGGTGCCTTGGCCACGGAGTTGATCGGCGACTTCCTGACTGATCCCGATACGCGATTGGAAGTCCTGCAGCAGGCAGCCAAAGAGATGGGTAGTGCCACCCTGGTCAAGGTGTGCCACTCGATCCAAGGCTCTGCCGGGCTGTTCGGCGCCAGCGAACTGGCCGAGTTGGCTGTTCAGATCAAGGATGAAGCAAAGCACCTCTCGCGCGGCGAAGCCTTCCGATTGGTGTCCGAACTCTCGGTCGCCTGCGGTCGCTCGCGCAATACCTTCGGCAGCTGGCAGACCCAACACGCCACAGCCCTGGAAGCGATCGAACGCGATCGCGGTGAGGAGCCGGACGAATCCGACCGTCTTTAGCCCTCGCCAAGCACCTTTCGCCTGGGTTTATGCCTTGCTGTGAATGCGATCCAGGACGGCTTGCTTTTCGTCCGCCGTCATGATCATCCAATCGCGGATCTCGTCGAGGCTGCGCTTGCAGCCGATGCAATGGCGGTTGCCGGCATCCATCTGGCAGACTGCTATGCAGGGCGAGGGGATCGAGGTGTCGAAGAGGCCTTCGCGCACGCGCCGCCGCCGTTCCGCACGCCGGCTTTGCTGGTCGCTGGCATGCAGGTCGACTCCGTAGGGATCGGGGCTCGTGGTTTCCATGGTGCAGCGGATCTTTCTCCTTTCGACGTGATTGGCCAGAGCAGCACTCTACTTGGCTCTTCGCATGCTCGCCGTCCATAGTGCGAGACGACTTTTTCAGCGACGCAGCTGTCGCAGCTGATCGTCGATTCGGCGAGGCCACGGCAGATCACCAAGATCCGCCATCGTCGTTACGCTCTAGGACGTTGAAATCCAGAGAAAGTTTTGGTGGAAGGCGCGTTTGCCTTCCATTGCTCCGAGCTAAACGAAGGAGGGCTCAAGGGCTGTGATGTGCCGCATTCGCCTGTACAGCGGGCTCTTCCTCATGTTCTTCGTGACCGGTCATCTGGCCAATCACACCGCCGGGCTTTTCGGGCAGGAGGCTCTGGCCGGCGGGCTGACGATCTTCACTGCCGTCTGGAACAATCTGCCGATGCAGATCGTCTTGATGACGGTCGCATTCGTCCATATGGCTTTGGGACTCTATGCCTTCTTTGCGCGCAAGAAGCTGCGCAAGTTGCCCTTGCCGGAGGCTTTGCAATTGCTGCTTGGCCTCTTGATACCACCGCTCTTGGTGATCCACGTGCTGGGTACGGCCTATGCGCAAGAGGTCTACGGCCTGAATGTCAGCTACACCTAATCTGCTCCTGATCTACTTCGTCTTCGATCCCTGGCTTGGTTTGCAGCAGCTGGTGGTTCTCTTGATTGCCTGGACGCACGACGCGCTAGGCATCTGGTATGGCTGCGCTTGAAGTCCGGCTTTGCCCGTTGGCGCGATCGGCCGCTGGCGCTACTCGTCGTCTATCCGCTGCTGGCCCTGGCCGGCTTGGTCGCGGCCGGGCGCGAGATCATGTACCTGGCTGGTCGCTCCTCCTGGCTACGCGCCCAGGTCGGCGAGGCCAGCCTGCCCGACGAGGCTGCCGTCGAGGCCATCTATCGCCTGGAGGCAAACCTCTTGATCGCCTACGCTGCCGTCTTGGGCCTAATTTTGGGCTCGCTCGTGCTGCGTACTTTGCTTCGCGGACGGACCAGTCAAGTCAAGATCGCCTACCCCGGCGGCCGTGTTGCGACCGTGCCGCTGGGAACCTCGATTCTGGAGGCGAGCCAGCTGAACGGCATTGCGCATGCCTCGGTTTGCGGCGGGCGCGGGCGCTGTTCGACCTGCCGGGTCAGAGTGATCGCCGGGATTCGCCATCTGCCCTTCGCCAAACCCGAGGAAAAGTGCGTGCTACGTGGCGTCAAAGCGCCGCCGGATGTGCGCTTGGCCTGCCAGACCCGGCCTCTGGCCGATGTCCAGGTCGAGCCCCTACTGGCGCCGAGTGTTGGTCCCAGCGAGGTGACCCGCAGACCCGGACCCAGACCCGGCGAGGAGCGGGTCATTGCCGTGCTCTTCGCCGACATCCGCGGCTTCACCTCGATCAGCGAGGCCATGCTGCCCTATGATGTCGTCTTTCTGCTCAACCGCTATTTCCGGGCAATCGCCTTGGCTTTGGAGGGGGCCGGCGGGCATGTCGACAAATTCATCGGCGACGGTGTAATGGTGCTCTTTGGCCTGAACGCGGAGCCCGACCGGGCCTGCCGCCAAGCCCTCGCCGCGGCGGCAGCGATGGGAAAGGCGATCGAAGACATCAACAGTTCTCTTTCAAAGGATTTGGAAACGCCGCTACGGATCGGTATCGGCATTCATGTCGGCACCGCCGTTGTCGGAGAGATGGGCTCTGGTGCTGCGCGCGCTGACGGCGATCGGCGATACCGTGAACACGGCCAGCAGGCTGGAATATCTGACCAAGGAACATCGCGCCCTTCTCGTCCTCTCCGAAGAAACAGCACAGAATGCCGGATTGGCTCTGGATCAAGCCAAGCGCGCCACGACACCGATCCGCGGGCGCAAAGAGCCTTTGACCATTCTGATCTTCGAAGATCTTACCGGCCTGGGATCGCTCGCCGAAGCGGCGGAACCGACAAAACGTCGATTTAGGCCTGTCCGAGGTTGGTCGGCTTCGCTATTGCTTGGCCTCGAAAGTTGTGATCGCCGCCTTCAACTGATCGAACTCCGGGCACTCCACGACGCAGGCGTCGTCGACGATCCGCAGATGTGCCTTCGCTTTCTCGAGATCGCCCACCTGCAGATAGAGATCTCCCAGATACTCGTTGGCGCCGACATGGTCCGGATTGATCGGCAGCGCCTTGTTGTAGACGGCAAAGGCGCGCTCGGTGTTGCCGATCTGGCGATAGGAAAATCCGAGCAAGCTCCAGACATCGGCACTGTTTGGCTCGGCCTCGGCGACGTCTTCCAGCAGTTCGACGGCCTCTTCATAGCGGTCCTCGTCGATCAGTTCGATGGCCTCCTCGAACTCTTCGCTGGGCGTGGCGTCGTTGGTAATCATCCTAACGGCTCCTGCCGGCGTCGCCAGGCAGAGCGCCAAGAGCAAGGATAGGGCAAAGGTTAGCCGAAAGGCGCGCGCGAGCATGAGTCTCTCCTCTCCAAGGCGTCGACGAGACAACAAGATCATGGAAAGCAACCTGGCCAAGCACCTGCTGCTTGTCTAGTCGTAGATGGGATCATCTTCCGGCGAGTCGTCGTGAGGGCACGGGTGCGGGACCGCCGCTGCGTCGACGACCTTGCGGGCAACCTCGAATGAGAAGCCGCGTCTGGCGAGTGCCGCTAGATCGCGCTGATGCCGTTCGGCGCGCTCTTCCGTATTGCGGTAAGGCACCAGGCGCGACTTCCAGTTGTAAAGCCAGGCACGCGCCAAGTCGCCGCCCATGTCCTCCTCCAGGGCGTCCATGGCTGCCGCGATCGCGGATGCCTCCAGACCCTGGTTGAGAAGGCCGGATTTGATTGCCGCTTCGGAGAGGCCGCGTCGTGCCAGGCTACGGGCCTTGGTCAGGGCCCAGGCATGATCGTCGAGCAGGGGGCCGATCACCTCTGCACCGATGTCGGCCCGCTCGTCAGCCTCGGCCTTGGCCAGACGGTGCTGCAGGAAGCGCTCCACCCGGTAACGGCTGGCAGCGTAGCGGGCAAGATAGTGAAGAGCCTGATTGCGCAGAGAGCGCTGTGTCAGCCGCTTCATCGGCCGGCCGGCCAGCTTAGCGGTGGTCTGGTTCTGCCGGTGGCGAGGATCGGGTATCTGTTCCATGGAACGCATGATAGCATTGCCAATCCGCGTCTTGCAGCCGGGAGCCAATGGCAATAGTTCATGCAGCCATGCCGTTAGATGAAATCAGTAGCCGCCGCTTGGCCGCTTCCGAACAGGATGCCGGCGGGGCCGAGCCTAGGCCGCTGGGCGTTCGGTCTGTCGGTTTGGTCAATGCGCGTGGCCTCTGGACCCTCTATTGTAAGGAGGTGCAGCGGTTCCTGAACGTCTTTACGCAAACGGTCTTGGCGCCGGTCGTCACCACTTTGCTGTTCCTGGCCATTTTCACCCTGGCTCTCTCGCGGCAAGGGATGAGCACGGTCTATGGCTACGACCAGTTCCTGGCCCCGGGTTTGGTGGTAATGGCGATGCTGCAGAATTCCTTCGCCAACACCTCCTCCTCGGTGGTGATTTCGAAGATCCAGGGCAACATCGTCGACGTGCTGATGCCGCCGCTTTCCTCCTGGGAGCTTGTCGTCGGCTTTGCCGTAGCCGGGGTGACCCGCGGCCTCCTGGTCGGCGCAGCCGTTACCCTGGCGATGAGCCTTTTCGTCTCGCTTCCCTTTGTCGATCCGCTCGCAATCCTCTTCTTCGCCGTCAATGCCTGCCTGATGCTGTCGTTGCTGGGGTTCCTGGGCGGTGTCTGGTCGGAGAAGTTCGATCACATCGCGGCCGTGACCAATTTCGTGATCATGCCACTCTCCTTCCTTTCCGGAACCTTCTATTCCCTGAGCCGACTACCCGAAGACTGGCAGGCCTTCGCTCTGGTAAACCCTTTCTTCTACATGATCGATGGGGTGCGTTACGGCTTCCTCGGCCAGGCCGAGGCCCCGCTCTTGTGGGGTGCTGTCTATCTGCTGTGCGCCAATGCCGCCCTGCTGATCCTGGCACAGCGTCTGGTGCAGCGCGGCTGGCATTTGAAGGCCTAGCCTCGGTCATCTCGCCGTCCGCGACTTCGGATTGCTGAACGGACGCGGGCTTGCCGTTCTCTTCCGTCGCGGCGTCGGGCGCTTCCTCAGCCAGTGGGTCAAATCCCTGGCCGGTCCGATCGCCTCTTCGCTGCTATTCTTGGCGGTCTTCGTGTTGGCGCGCGGGACGGCCATCGATGTCTGGGTGGGCGTGGATATCGCCAGCTTCGTCGCCGCCGGAATCGTCATGTTCGCCGCCTGCCATGCCGCCTTCGAAACCCTGGCCGTCAATCTGCTTTACGACAAGATGGAAGGTATGATGCAGGACGTGATTGCGGCTCCGCCGACGCCCTTGGAGATCGTGCTGGCTTGGTTTTGGCCTCGGCCATCGTCAACGCGGTGGTCGTCGGCAGTCTGGTCACGCTGGCGATGCTGCCCTTCGTCGAGTGGCGGCCGGTCTGGCCGCTGCATTCCCTGCTCTTCGATCTGTTGGGCATCTTGCTCTTTGCCCTGGCCGGCCTTTTCGTCGGTTTGTGGGCGGAGAAGTGGGAGCATTCCGCCTTCGCCGAGAAGACCTTCCGATCCTGCCCTTGGCCTTCCTCTCGGGCACCTTCTATCTGCAGGAGGACCTGCCGCCTTTGGGCCGTGCCTTGCTGGATGTCAATCCTGCCTTCTATGCCTTCGACGGCTTTCGTGCCGACCTCTTGGGGTATGCCGACAGCGCCGCCGTCGTCGGATTTGGCTACCTCTCGCTACTTTGTTTAGGGCTTGTCCTCTTGGCCTGGCGGCTTGGTTGCACGGGCTTGGCGGCTCAAGGCCTGAGGTTAGGAGATAGACCGGCTGCGGTTTTCGCCGGTGTTCGCCCGCAGCCCAGCGTTGACAGGCTGCTTTCCGGTCGCTTTAGTCGTCGTTCTGGGGCCCAGACCGCTGCTGACCGGTGATGGGGCCTTTATGATCCACCCTTCAATCGAGAGAGGACAGAGAAATGACCGGCGGTCTTATGCCGACGTACAACAGGATCGACATCGCCTTCGAGCGGGGAGAGGGCTGCTGGCTCTTCGCCGAGGACGGGCGACGATACCTGGATTTTGCGTCGGGCATCGCGGTCAATTCGCTGGGCCACTGCCATCCCAAGGTCGTCGCCGCCTTGGAAGAGCAGGGCCGCAAGCTCTGGCACATCTCCAACCTCTACCGCATTCCGCAGTCGGAGCGGCTGGCCGAGCGGCTTTGCGCCAGCTCCTTCGCCGAGCAGGTCTTCTTCACCAACTCTGGCGTCGAGGCGATCGAGTGCGGCATCAAGGTGGTGCGAAAGTATCACGACGATTCCGGTCAGCCGCAGCGCTGGCGGATCATCACTTGCCAGGGCGCCTTCCATGGGCGCACCTTGACGACCCTGGCGGCGGCCGGAAACGAGAAGTATCTTGCCGGCTTCGAGCCGCAGGTGCCGGGTTTCGATCACACGGCTTTCGGCAACATGAACGAGATTCGCGCCGTCGTGACCGACGAGACGGCGGCCATTCTCTTCGAACCGATTCAAGGAGAGGGCGGTATCCGCGCTGCAGATCTGGATTTTCTGGAGCAGATCCGTGCGGTCTGCGACGAGTTCGGACTGCTGCTGTTTCTCGACGAGGTGCAGTGCGGCATGGGTCGAAGCGGCAAGCTCTTCGCCCATCAATGGGCCGAGATCGAACCCGATATCGTGGCCACGGCCAAGGGCATCGGCAGCGGCTTTCCGCTTGGGGCCTGCTTGACGACGGCCAAGGCCGCCCAAGGCATGACGGCAGGCACCCACGGCTCGACCTACGGCGGCAATCCCCTGGCGACGGCGATCGGCAATGCCGTCCTTGACGTGCTGCTAGGCGAAGGCTTCCTGGAGCAGGTGGACAGCCGCGGCCGCTATCTGGGGGCGAAGCTGGAGGCGCTGCTGGCCAAGCACCCTACGGTCTTTGCCGAGGCGCGCGGCGCCGGTCTGCTGCGCGGGCTCAAGTGCCATCTGCCGGCCGGCGACATGCTGGGCGCGCTGCGTGAGGCCGGGTTGCTCAGTGTGCCGGCTGCGGAGAACGTGCTCCGCATCATCCCGCCGCTGATCGTCTCCGAAGTGGAGATCGACGAGGCTGTTTCCATTCTCGACCGAGTGGCCGCGGAGATGGCCGAGCGGACGGCAGCGGCATGAGCGAGGCCATGAACGCACCGCAGCACTTTCTCGATATCGACTCGCTCAGCCCCGAGGATCTGCGGGACATTCTGGACCGCGGCATGGCCTATAAGCGCGGCGAACCGCCTGGGGGCGATCCCAAGCCGCTGGCCGGCAAATCCATTGCGCTGGTCTTCGAGAAGCCCTCTACCCGCACCCGCGTATCCTTCGAGGCCGGCATCCATCAGCTTGGCGGCCAGGCCATCGTGCTGGAGCCTTCGGGCACCCAGCTGGGGCGTGGCGAAACCATTGCCGACACGGCGCGAGTCCTGTCGCGTTATGTCGACGCAATCATGATCCGCACCACTCTGGTAGAGAAGTTGTTGGAGTTGGCCGATTATGCCGGCGTGCCGGTGATCAACGGCCTGACCGATCGTACCCATCCCTGCCAGTTGATGGCCGACCTCCTGACCTTCGAGGAACGCCGCGGCCCGATCGCCGGCAAGCGCGTGACCTGGGTCGGCGACGGTAACAACATGGCGGCGACTTGGGTCCATGCCGCCGTACGTTTCGGTTTCGAGCTGTGGCTGGCCTGTCCGGATGGCTTGGAGCCTGGCCAGAAACTCTTGGATTGGGCCAAGGCCGAGGGCGGTTCGGTGCAGGTGACCACCGATGTCTCGATGGCGGTCGAGGGCGCGCACTGCGTGGTGACCGATACCTGGGTCTCGATGGGTGACGACATCGGCGACAGCGAACGTCGCCGACGTCTGCTCACGCCCTATCAGGTCAATGGAGAGGTGATGGCCAAGGCGGCGCCCGATGCCATTTTCCTGCATTGCCTACCGGCCTATCGCGGCAAGGAAGTCACGGCCGAAGTTATGGATGGGCCGCAATCGGCGGTTTGGGACGAGGCCGAGAACCGCCTGCATGTCCAGAAGGGTATCCTGACTTGGTGCCTGCGCAGCTAGCGGACAGATCGAACGACGTCTTGAGGGAGGACGGGCATGGCCGCTGATGCCGGAGAGGATTCCGTCCTCCCCTTCGTCATCAATTCTGCAGGTGCTTCGGGGCCGGGTCATTCGCCTAGGGCCCGCCTTGCGCGAAATATTGGGCCGGCACGAGTATCCCCTGCCGGTAGCCGGTCTGCTCTCTGAGTTTCTGCTGCTTGCCGGCGGGCTCTCGTCGATGATGAAGTATGAGGGGATCTTCACCCTGCAGGTCCGCGGCAACGGTCCGCTTCGTTTCGTGGTGGCCGATGTCGATTCGAACGGAGCCTTGCGCGGTTACGTGGACTGCAACGAGCCGGCGCTGGATCGCCTGTTGGCGCAGGAGCAAAAGCCTTCGCTGCCGCGTCTCTGCGGCGCCGGCTATTTGGCCTTTACCGTTGATCGAAACGATGAGGGGCAGCGCTATCAGGGCATCGTCGAGTTGACCGGGGCCAGCCTGGCCGACTGTGTGCTGCATTACTTCCAGCAGAGCGAGCAAACTCCCCAGCGTCATCCATCTGGCCCTCCGGACCGAGGTTCCCTGGCAGGCGGCCGGCATGATCCTGCAGCGCCTCCCGGCCAGCCACTATGGCAGCGAACATCCGGATCTCTTGGAGGCGCGCGAAGAGGGTTGGCGTCGCGCCACGATCCTGATGGCGATCCTGACCGACGACGAGCTTTCGAGTCGCGATATCTCGCCGGCCGACTTGATCCACCGCCTCTTCCACGAGGAGGAGGTCACTCTGCACCAGCCGAGTGCCTTGGAAGACCGCTGCCGCTGTTCGTGTGAGCGTCTGGCCAGCGTGCTTTCCTTTCTCGGTGCAGACGACATTGCCGAGATGACCTTGCCGGACGATCATGTTCTAGCCGTTTGTCAGTTCTGTAGCAGGCGCTACGATTTCTCACCGGACAGCGTCCAGCGTTTTACCAAGCAGGACGTAGGAGCGGGGACCCAGCGTCTATGGACAGCAATCTGGCCGAGGTAAATACCTTCCTGGCCTAAACCGTCGGGATCGTCGTCTTCTTCGTCGGTATGCACGTGAACCAGCGGGTGGCCTTCCTGCGGACCTTCAACATCCCGGAATCGGTGACCGGCTGTATTCTGGCCGCCGTGGCAGTCCTGCTGCTGTACTTGGTCTTCGACCTGCAGCTTGAGTTCGACCTGACGACGCGCGATCTGCTGCGAGTGTACTTCTTCACCTCGATCGGCATCAACGCCAGCATCCGCGACCTCATATCCGGCGGTAAGCCACTGCTGATCTTCCTAGGACTGACACTGGGCTACATCCTGTTCCAGGATCTGATCGGCGTTTTGACTGCCGGCCTCATCGGCCAGTCGAACGCCATGGGCTTGCTGGTCGGCTCGGCTTTGCTGATCGGCGGCCACGGCACGATCATCGCTTGGGCGCCCAACATCGCCGCCGACTATGGCTTGCCCAATGCCCTGGAAGTGGGTGTTGCCGCCGCCACCTTCGGTCTGGTGATCGTCGGCCTGCTTGGCGGGCCGATCGCCATGCTACTGCTGCTGCGCTGGTTCCCCTCGAAGGAAAGCGACGGCGAACGGCTCATGGTCGGCATCCTGCATGATTGCGAGCAGATTGAACAAATCAATCACGTCAGCATCATGAGCGTGATCCTGGTCATCCACATCGCCATCATCATCGGCTATTTCCTGGATCAGGGCTTCGCGGTGATCGGGTTGAAGCTACCGCTCTTCGTCTCCTGCCTGCTGGTCGCGATCCTGCTTTCGAACACGCCGCCGAACATCTTTCCAAGATTGCGTTGGCCGGCCCGCACCAGGGCCCTTGCGGTGGTCTCCGACTTCTCGCTCGGCCTTTTCATCGCCATGTCCTTGATGGGATGCAGCTTTGGGAAATGGTGGATCTCGCCGGACCGCTCTTGATCATCATGCTGGCGCAGGTCGCGGCCGTAGTGGTATTCGTTCTCTTCGTTGTGTTTCCGCTTATGGGCCGTAACTATATGGCGACGGTCTTGAGTGCCGGCTTGGCCTTGGGCGCGACCCCGACGGCTATGGCCAACATGACGGCAGTGACCAAGACGCGTGGTCCGGCAACATCAGGCCTTCATCAACCTGCCTTTGGTCGGTGTCTTCTTCGTCGACATCATCAACGCCTTTGTCATGCAGTTTTTCCTGAGTACCAATCTCTTCTGGTGTCGTTTGCACTGGCCGCGCCACTATGCGGCCTTGTCTCAGGGCCGGCGGCAGGGCGTCTGTGCGATCCTGACGAGTAAGGGGAATGCAAGGTGGCTAGACGAACCATACCGGTTGAGCCTTTCAATCTGGTCGTCTTCGGCGCAACCGGAGATCTGGCGCATCGCAAGCTGCTGCCCAGTCTCTATCTGCGGCTGGCTGCTGGTCAGGTGCCCGACGGGACTCGCATTGTCGGCGCTGCCCGCAGCGAACTGGATGACGAGAGCTTTCGCGCTCAGGCCAAGGCGGCGCTGGAGGAGCACCTGGGATCTTCGTTGCTGAAGCCGAAGATGCTGGAGCGCTTCTTACCCATGATGAGTTATGCCCGCGTCGATGCTACCAGCGCCGAGGGCTGGTCGGTTTTGGCCGAACGGCTGGGACCGCCGGGAGAGCGCATACGTGCCTTCTATCTCTCCGTGGCACCGCGCTTCTTCACACCGGTCTGCCAGCGCATGGCGGAAAGCGGCCTGACATCGCCGAAATGCCGCATCGTGATCGAAAAGCCACTCGGCCGAGACCTGGCAAGTGCCCGCGCTCTGAACGCCCGGCTGTCGCGGCACTTCGACGAGAGCCAGCTCTATCGGATCGATCACTACCTGGGCAAGGAGACGGTGCAGAACCTCATGGCGATCCGCTTTGCCAATGCCCTCTTCGAGCCCTTGTGGAACGGGCGTCACGTCGATCACGTGCAGATCACCGTGGCCGAGACCATCGGCGTCGGCGGCCGTGGCGACTACTACGATCAGAATGGCGCGATGCGCGACATGATGCAGAACCACCTGATGCAACTGCTCTGCTTGACCGCCATGGAGCCGCCGGCCCGTTTCGATCCAGACGCCGTGCGGGACGAGAAGCTGAAAGTGATCCGCGCTTTGGAGCCGATCGGTCCAGAGCGGATCGATCTGGACACGGTCCGCGGACAGTACCGCGCCGGCCAGGCCGGCCCCAGTTACCGGGAGGAGGCCGGTAATCCCAACAGCCGAACCGAGAGTTTCGTTGCCTTGCGAGCCCGGATCGCGAATTGGCGCTGGGCCGGTACCCCCTTCTATCTGCGGACCGGCAAACGCCTCAGGGCGCGGCTCTCGGAGATCGTGGTGGTCTTCAAGGACCCACCGCACTCGATCTTTCCAAGCAATGGCCGTCACCTGCGCGGCAATGCGCTCATTATCCGCTTGCAGCCCGACGAGGGCATTACATTGAGGATGACGGTGAAGGAGCCCGGGCCCGGCGGTATGCGCTTGATCGAGACCCCCTTGGACATGACCTTCGCCGAGGCCTTGGGGCCCAGCGGCGTGCGCATGCCCGATGCCTACGAGCGCTTGCTGATGGATGTGATCCGCGGCGACCAGACGCTGTTCATGCGCGGTGACGAGGTCGAGGCATCTTGGGCTTGGGCCGACCCGATCATTAAGGCCTGGGCTGCGAGCAATCGTGCGTCCGACCTCTATGACAGCGGCGGCTCGGGCCCTGAGGATGCACTGATGCTGATGCACCGCGACGGCCGACGTTGGCGGGAGATCGAGAGCTAGTGCCGGAGCGTGTCGACTTTCCGGATCGGGAGAGACAGGCTGCCGCCTTGGCTGCTGCGGTGGCTGCTGATCTGCGCGCTGCCATTGCGGCGCGCGGAAGCGCCAGCCTGGCGGTGCCGGGTGGCACGACGCCGGCCTCCTTCCTTTCGGAGCTGTCGCGAGAGCGGCTCGATTGGACGACCGTGCGGGTAACCTTGACGGATGAGCGTTGTGTGCCGGCCGGCTCGCCGCGTTCCAATCAGACCCTGCTGGCCAAGACACTGCTGCAGGGTGCCGCGGCCCAGGCGCGTGTCCTGCCACTCTATGGGGAGGCCTCGGACGAGTCCGCCTGCGCAAAGGCACTGGAGCGCAATCTCCTGCCCTTGGACGTCTGCGTCGCCGGCATGGGTGAGGACGGGCACACAGCCTCTCTCTTCCCCGGCGCCGATCGCCTCGATGCGGCCCTTGCCGAGCAGGCGCCCCCGCTGCTGCGCCTAACCGCGCCCGGTGCGCCGGAAGCGCGGGTCAGCCTCAGCGCGGAGGTCATTCGGCAGGCTCGCAAGGCTTATGTCTTGATTGCCGGCCGATCCAAGCTAGGTGCTCTTGAAAGGGCCTTGACCGAGGGCGCTCTCGCCGAGGCTCCGATACGCGTGGTCTTGCGCCGGAGCTTGCCGACCGCAATCTACTACGCAGCATGAAGCCGAGCGTAGAACGTCACGGGAGATCGAAGCGATGCCTCTCAATGCGACCCTCGAGGCCGTCACCCAAAGCATTGTCGCCCGCAGCCGGGAAAGCCGAAGCGCCTATCTGAAGCGCTGCCGGCGCGCCATCGAGGTCGGACCCGGGCGCGCGCATTTAAGTTGCGGGAACCTGGCCCATGCGGCAGCCGCGGCCGGAGCGGACCAGCAGGCGGTCGCGACCGGAATCGGCGGCAACCTGGGCATCGTCACGGCCTACAACGACATGCTCTCGGCGCACCAGCCCTTCGAGCGCTTTCCCGATCTGATCCGTGAGGCTGCCCGAGCAGTCGGAGGCACGGCGCAGGTGGCCGGCGGCGTTCCAGCCATGTGCGACGGCGTCACCCAAGGCCAGCCCGGCATGGAGCTGTCGCTCTTTTCGCGCGACGTGATCGCGCTCTCGGCCGGGGTGGCTCTCACCCACAACTGCTTCGATGCCGTGGTCTTTCTCGGCGTCTGCGACAAGATCGTACCCGGCCTGGTCATGGCAGCGGCCACTTTCGGCAACCTGCCGGCGGTGTTTCTGCCGGCCGGGCCCATGACTTCCGGACTGCCGAACAAGGAAAAGGCGCTGGTGCGGCAGCGCTTCGCTGCCGGCGAGGTTGATCGTGCGACCTTGCTGCAGTCGGAACTCGCCTCCTACCACGGACCCGGCACCTGCACCTTCTACGGCACCGCCAACAGCAACCAGATGTTGATGGAGTTCATGGGCCTGCATTTGCCCGGCGCCAGCTTTGTCAATCCCAACACGCCTCTGCGCGATGCGCTGACCCGCGTGGGCGCGCAGCGCGCCTTGGCGATCGCGGCCGGCGGCAATGCCTTCACGCCGGTGTCCGCGGTTCTGGACGAGAAGGCCTTCGTCAATGGCATCGTCGGTCTGCATGCGACCGGCGGCTCGACCAATCTAGTGATCCACCTGATCGCGATGGCGCGTGCGGCCGGCGTGCAGCTTTCATGGGAGGACTTCGCTGCCCTCTCCGAGGTGACGCCGCTGCTGGCCCGCGTCTATCCCAACGGTCTGGCCGACGTGAACCACTTCCACGCCTCAGGTGGCTTGGGGGTCGTCATCGGCGAGCTGCTGGACTCGGGTTTGCTGCACCCGGATACCCGCACCGTGGCCGGCGATGGCTTGGCGCACTACACGGCGGAACCGAAAATTTTACCGGATGGCGGCGTCACCTGGCAAGCCGGTGCCGGCGAGAGCCTGAACGAAGAGGTCGTGCGGCCGGCAAGCCGACCCTTCCAGGCCAGCGGCGGTCTCAAACTCCTGCGTGGCAACCTGGGTGCGGCCTGTATGAAGGTCTCCGCGGTGAAGCCCGAACATCAGTTGGTCGAAGCTCCGGCCCGGATCTTCGAAGACCTGGAGGCCGTCAAGGCAGCCTTCAAGGCCGGTGAATTGAACTGCGATCTTGTTTGTGTCGTTCGCTTCCAAGGCCCCAAGGCCAATGGCATGCCGGAGCTGCACAGCCTGACCCCGCTGTTGAGCGTTCTGCAGGACAAGGGTCACAAGGTGGCCCTGGTGACCGACGGGCGAATGTCGGGGGCGTCCGGCAAGGTACCGGCAGCAATTCATGTGAGCCCCGAGGCCTTGGACGGCGGTGCCATCGCCCGCCTGCGCGACGGGGGTCGCCTGCGTGTCGATGCCGTCAGCGGCAGCTTGGAGGCCTTGGTCGAGGCCGAGGAGTGGGCCAAACGCCCGCTGGCGACCGCCGATCTCTCGGCCAGTCAATACGGCCTGGGACGCGAGCTCTTTGCAGCCTTTCGCGCCACGGTCGGTACCGCGGAAAGCGGGGCTGCGGTAAGCGTCTAAGATCAGGAAGAGGAAGAACCATGGGTGATGCTCTGCGCTTAGCCTGGGTGCGCGTCGAGGAGGCCGGTGAGCGTCTGCGGACGACCGACTTGCGGCAGCTCTTCGCAGCGGATCCCAGCCGGACCGAACGACTGTCGGCTTCGATGGAGGATCTCTACGTCGACTTCTCCAAGGAGAAGCTGGACGGAGCGGCACTGGAAGCACTGCTGAGCCTTGCGCGGGCGAGCGGATTGAAGCAGCGTCGCCAGCAACTCTTCGAGGGCGACAAGATCAATCTGACGGAAGGCCGGGCGGTCTTGCATATGGCACTGCGCGGCGGCGTCGATTTCGGGCTCACGCTCGATGGCCTGCAGATCATGCCGCTCGTCGAGGAGACTCGTCGGCGCTTTCTGGCCTTCGCCGAAGAGCTTCGCTCCGGCACCTATGCGAGCCGGTCTGGTCAGCCCTTCAGCGACGTGGTCAACATCGGTATCGGCGGGTCTGACCTGGGGCCGGTGATGGCGGTCCGGGCTCTGGCACCCGATGCGGATGGCCCCCGCCTGCACTTCGTCTCCAACGTCGACGGCGCCCATCTGACCGACACCCTGCGCGGGCTGGATCCGGAAAGAACCTTGATCGTCGTCGCCTCCAAGACCTTCACGACCTTGGAGACGATGCGCAACGCCCACTCGGCACGCGCTTGGATGGAAGCCGTCTTGGGCGAGGCCGCAGGGAAGCATCTGGCGGCCGTCTCGACCAATCTGGCGGCAACGGCGGATTTCGGGATCGAGGAATCCCGGGTTTTCGGCTTTTGGGATTGGGTCGGCGGGCGCTATTCGCTTTGGTCGGCAATTGGTCTGCCGATCGCGATCGCCATCGGTGCCGCGCGTTTCGAGGCCTTGCTGGCCGGCGCTGCGGCCATGGACCGGCACTTTCGCGAGGCCCCCCTGGCGGAGAGCCTGCCGGTCCTGCTGGCCCTGGTCGGGGTCTGGCGTCGCAACGTACTGGGTTATCCCAGCATTGCACTGATTCCCTATGACCAGCGCCTGAAACGTTTTGTTGCCTACGTGCAGCAGCTGGACATGGAGTCGAACGGCAAGCAAAACGCCCGCGATGGCACACCGCTCGACTGGGCCAGCGGACCGATCATCTGGGGCGAGCCCGGCAGCAATGCCCAGCATTCCTTCATGCAGTTGCTGCATCAGGGCAGCGACGTCATCCCGGTGGATTTCATCGCCAATGCTGAGCCGCGCGAAAGCTTGGGTGACCACCATGCTCTGCTGCTGGCCAACTGCTTCGCACAGGCCGAGGCTCTGGCCTTCGGCAAGACCGAAGCGGAAGTGCGCACGGAGATGGCCAAGGAAGGCCGCAGTGTCGCCGAGATCGATCGTTTGGCGCCGCATCGAGGCTTCCCTGGAGACCGCCCTTCGACGACGATCCTGCAGCGCCGGCTCGATCCCTATAGCCTGGGCCGCTTGATCGCCCTCTTCGAACACAAGGTCTTCTGCCAAGGAGTCGTCTGGCAGGTGAATTCCTTCGACCAATGGGGGGTAGATCTGGGTAAGGTCATGGCCAAGGCGCTGATCCCGGTGGTCAAGGGCGAGGCTACGGCCGAGGGGCTCGATGCCTCGACGGCTGAGCTCATACGCCGTGCGCGGGCTTTGCAGACACACTGAGGCCTGGCGCAGCAAGCCGCCCTGTCGCACTCTTCCTTTTTCCCCGAAGAACGGCCGCATAGAATCGGCCGAGGAGAGGCAATGCTTGACGAAATCCGCAAAGAGATGCTTGTCGAGGTCCTGGCAGACGAGGCGGAGTGCGTCGCTCGCCTGATAGAATTGGCCGGCTTGGATGGCGCGCGGCGGAGTGTAATCTCGGCGCGGGCAGTGAATCTGGTGCGCAAGGTCCGCAGCACCGGCCAGGTCGGTGTCATGGAATCCTTCCTGGCCGAGTACGGCCTCTCGACCAAGGAGGGCGTGGCCCTGATGTGCCTGGCCGAGGCCATGCTGCGCGTGCCCGACAGCGAGACCTTCGTGGCACTCATTCGCGACGAGATAACACCGCACGACTGGGGCAAGCATCTGGGCGATTCCGGCTCGATCCTGGTCAATGCTTCGACTTGGGCGCTGCTGCTGACCGGCAAGGTTCTGGATCAGAGATCCGATTCCGTGGTCGGCGCCCTGCACAGTCTCACCCGCCGCTTGGGCGAGCCGGTGCTGCGTAAAGCGGTCGGCCAGGCGATGAAGGAGATGGGGGCCCAATTCGTTCTGGGCCGCACCATGGAAGAGGCCATGCGACGCGGCAAGCCCACGGTCGCCAAGGGCTATGGCTACTCCTACGACATGTTGGGCGAGGCCGCGCGCACCGACGCGGACGCTCTGTGCTATCATCGTGCCTACGCCAAGGCCATCGCCAAGGTGGCCAAGGCCAGTGACATCCGCGACAATCCTGGCATCTCGGTGAAGCTCTCGGCCCTCCATCCGTGCTATGAGTGGGGTCGGCGCGAGACCGCGCTGTCGCTGCTAACCGAGCGTCTATTGGACCTGGCCCGTGCCGCCGCGGCGGCGGGGATCGGCTTCAACATCGATGCCGAGGAGTCCGACCGATTGGATCTCTCCTTGGACGTGATCGGGGCAGATCTCAAGGATCCGGCTTTGGCCGGCTGGGATGGCTTCGGCGTGGTCGTGCAGGCCTATGGTCGCCGGGCGCCGCGGGTGCTCGACTGGCTGCATGATTTGGCCCAGTCCCTGGACCGGCGAATCATGGTGCGCTTGGTGAAGGGCGCCTATTGGGATATCGAGGTGAAGCGCGCCCAGGTCATGGGCCTGGATGGCTATCCCGTCTTCACCCGCAAGGCAACAGTGACGTCAGCTACATCGCCTGCGCGGCCAAGCTTCTGGGTATGACTCAACGCATCTAGCCACAGTTCGCGACCCACAATGCCCATTCCGTCGCTGCGGTCTTGGAGATGGCGGGCAGCCAGACCGACCGCTTCGAATGCCAACGCCTGCACGGCATGGGCGAGGCACTGCACGACGCCGTGCGCGAGGACGCACGCCCTTTGCCGTGCCGCATCGCTGGTCTGGCGGCCCGATCACCCCGGCTGCAGGTCAGATGGAAGCAACACCCGTCGCCAATCCCGCCAATCCCGAGGAGATTGTCGGAGAGGTCGCCGAGGCCTCCGTCGAGCAGGCTGAAGCCACCGTCGGCATCGCCGTCGACGCCGCACCTGCCTGGGCCGCCCGTCCGGCAGAGGATCGCCGTGCAATCCTGCATCGGGTCGCCGGCCGAGCTTTATGAGGAGAACACCCCCGAGTTCCTGGCCTTGGCCTGCCGCGAGGCCGTGGACTTCCTGCGCTACTATGGCGACGAGGCCTTGCGGCTGCCGGCGCACACCCAGGCGCGCGGTGCCACCCTCTGTATCTCGCCCTGGAATTTCCCCTTGGCGATCTTCAGCGGGCAAATCGCAGCGGCTTTGGCGGCCGGCAATGCCGTGCTTGCCAAGCCGGCTGAGCAAACGCCGCTGATCGCCGCCATGGCCGTCGGTCTGATGCAGGAGGCCGGGGTGCCACCGGACGTCCTGCACCTGCTGCCGGGTGATGGCGCCACGGTGGGTGCGGCCTTGAGCGCCGTCCGCGCATCGCCGGGGTTACCTTCACCGGCTCCACCGAGGTTGCCAAGCTGATCGACCGGCAGCTCTCCGAGACGGCGCCCGACGCCATGCTGATCGCCGAGACCGGCGGCCTGAACGCCATGATCGTCGATTCAACGGCACTGTTGGAGCAGGCGGTGCGCGACATCGTCAACAGCGCCTTCCGCTCCGCCGGTTAGCGCTGCTCGGCCCTGCGCCTGCTTTTCGTGCAGAAGGAGGTCGAAGGCCACCTGATGGAGATGCTGTCGGGTGCCATCGATGCGCTCAGCGTCGAGGAACCCTGGCGGCTTTCGAGCGATCTGGGCCCGGTGATCGACCGCGAAGCCCACGGCGCGATACGGACCTATATCGAAGAGAAGCGCAAAGCCGGGGCGGTGTTGAAGCAAGTGTCGACGCCCGATCGGGGTCTCTCGTCCCGCCGACGGTTATCAAAGTTGCCGGTATGGAGGCGATGGAACGCGAGACCTTCGGGCCGGTGCTGCATGTCGCCAGCGTCTCGGCCGAGCACCTAAAAGCTGTCGTGGCGGTGATCAACGCGAAGGGCTATGGCTTGACCTTCGGACTGCATACACGCATCGACTCCCGCGTCCAACAGATCGTCGACAGCCTGCATGTCGGTAATCTCTATGTGAATCGTGACCAGATCGGCGCCGTGGTCGGCTCGCAGCCCTTTGGTGGCGAAGGGCTCTCTGGAACCGGACCGAAGGCCGGTGGACTGCTTTACCTGCGCCGCTTCAGACGCGCCGCCTGGGGGCTTCCCTCGATTGTTGCATCGGCGCCCGAATTGAGCCTTGCCGAGGTGCAGGCCTTGGCCGCCGATCTGGACGCCACTGCTTGGGCGCAGGCCAATGATCGCATCGGCGTGCTGCGGGCGTCCCTGCGCGGTCGCGCTGGCGAGGCGGTAGCGGCGGCTGCCAGCATCGACGGCGGACCGGTGAATCCAACCAGATCTTCATGCCGCTGCGAGGCCTGGTGCTCTGCCTGGGGCCCGATCCTGACAGCCTTCTGGTGCAAACGGTCCAGGCCCTGGCGCTCAGCAATGCGGTGATTGCGCTGACAGATGGGGCGCGTCGCGCCTTGACCCCCTTGCTGGGCGAGGCGGTACCCTTGGCGGCCGCGGACGGCAGGCCGACCGATGCGGTGATCGAGCAGCTTGCCTTCGATGCGCTTGCCTACGCCGGCGAGGGCGAGGAGGCTTTGCGCCTGCGCCGTGCCTGCGCCCGGCGAGCCGGACCCATCCTGCACCGATCCGCCCGGTCTTGGCCCCGGCTGCCTATTGTGCCGAGCGCACGGTTTGCATCGACACCTTAAAGATGTATGTGTTCACGGTACGTTTCTTTCTAGATCAGAAGGATAAATTGGTGATGGATCACAAGCAGTTTCAGGAATGGCTCTCAGGGATAGAGCAACTCAGCGCGGCGCAGCGACAGGAAGCCGAAGCTGTGTTCGCAGGGGGTCTGCAAGCGTCAGCTTCACTGGCGGCTATTGAAGCGAGCGTGGGTGAAGATCGCTGGTGCCCGCATTGCGGCACACCGGGAGCGATATCGCGTGGCAAGGCGCGGGGCCTGCGGCGATATCGGTGCAAGGGGTGCAAGAAGACATTTGATGCTGCGACGGGCACAGCCTTGGCGGGTCTTCATCGCAAAGACAAGTGGCTTGCCTTTGGACCCTGTCTTGCGGATGGGTTGACGCTTCGCGCGTCGGCCGAGCGGTGCAGGTTTGCCGTCAATACCGCATTCCGCTGGCGGCACCGGTTTCTCGCCGCAGAAACCGGGGAAGCTCACAAGCTCACGGGCATTGTCGAGGCCGACGAACCCTATGTTCTGGAGAGCCGCAAAGGGGCGAGCGGCACCTGAAACGCAAGGCGCGTCGCCGCGGTGGCAAGGCCGGAAAGCGCGGCCTGTCAGATGAGCAGGGGCCGATGCTGCTTGCCGCTGACCGCAGCGGTATGACCATCAGCGCAGTGCTTCCGGCGGTCAATGCCGATACCCTGCGCACGGTCATTGAGCCGGTCGTGGATGAGCATATCGTGCTGGCGAGCGATG
Source organism: Rhodospirillales bacterium (assembly GCA_965202755.1). GTDB lineage: Bacteria > Pseudomonadota > Alphaproteobacteria > Kiloniellales > JACOMY01 > JACOMY01. The sequence continues at coordinate 21,494 of CBDBCL010000015.1, forward strand.
ATCACCGCGCCTATCCGCCCTGCACTGCCGCTCTGGGCGTTCGCCACGAAGCGCTTGACTTGTCCAGGGGAGAACGCGTGCGCGCTGCCTTTCATATTCAGACGGTGAACAACCACACAGCCACTTGAAGGACTTCCTGCGACGCTTTCGGGGAACCGCAACACAATATCTCGCCAACTATCTGCGATGGTTTCAACGCGGTTGTCTCGAAAACACATCCCCACGCACATGCCTCGCCGTTGTCATTGACAGGTCATGCATACGATTTGTAAACTGAGACAAGGTAAACGAGGACTGCTGACCCAGAGCACGATGACGTTAGATCGAAAGGCTCTGACGTCTGGTTCGCACTCTCCTGATTTGAAAGAGAGAGCAGAGTAACATGGATAGGGTGATGACACTTGAACATGATCTACTATAGGAAGCTAATGACGTGTTGACTCAAGATGAGAGCATGGCGGTCTCTGTCTGGCGCGGGAGGGGCAAGCAGGGTGCGTTCCAGAGCTTTCAAGTGCCGCGCCAGGAGAACCAGACGATCCTAGATGTGGTCACCTGGATTCAGCAGAACGAAGATCCCACTCTGTCTTATCGCTACGCCTGTCGGATTGGCATGTGCGGCTCTTGTGCGATGATGGTCAACGGCAAGCCACGCTGGACCTGCCGAACTCATGTGAAACGGGCCTTGGATCAGGGCCGTCTGCAGATTGCTCCCTTGCGGAATTTGCCGGTGATCAAGGACTTGGCAACGGACATGTCTGAGTTCTTCGACAAGTGGGTCCGAGCCGAGGGTGTCTTCAGTCCGACCAAGACCCGGCATGATCCAATCGAGCCGGTTGACCCTGCCGGTGCCATGCGGATCGAGGCGAGTGCTGCGATCGAATGCATCAATTGCGCGGTCTGTTATGCAGCCTGTGATGTCGTTGCCGCCAATCCGGATTATTTGGGGCCAGCGGCCTTGAACCGGGCTTGGAGCTTGATGAACGATTTCCGCGACGGCGGGCAAGGATCGCGCCTGAAGGCCCTGTCACGGAAGGGCGGCTGTCACAACTGCCATTCGCAGCAGGGCTGTGTTGAGTTCTGCCCAAACAGCCTCAATCCAACGGCATCGATTGCGGGCCTGAAGCGCGAGACCGCGAAGTCTCTCTTTCGGCGCAGGAGCTAGATCGTGCTGGATCTTCGGCTCTACATGCTGCAGCGCCTCTCGGCCTTGGTTCTGGCGCCGCTGGCGCTTGGCCACATCGCGGTTATGATCTATGCCGTGCAAGACGGCCTGTCCGCCGGCGAGATCTTGAGTCGGACGCAGGGAAGTTTGGCCTGGACTATCTTCTACGGCCTGTTCGTACTGGCCGTCTCGGTGCACGCGGCTATCGGACTGCGTGTAATCGTGGCGGAGACTCTGAAGCTCAGAGGGCCGCTGCTCGGTGTCTTCGCCTGGCTGGTCTTTCTTGGGCTGTTGGTTCTGGGCGCCCGCGCACTCTACGCTGTGATTCTCGCATGATCCGGCCGCACCGTTCCCATCCACTTTGGTATGCCTTCCTTTTGCACCGGCTGTCCGGACTGCTGCTGGCCCTCTATCTGCCGGTGCACTTCTATGTTCTGAGCCTCGCACTCACCGGTCCCGAGGCGCTGGATGGTGTCCTCGGCTGGGCGGAGCAGCCACTGGTCAAGGCTGCGGAGTTCGCGCTGATCTTCCTCTTGGCGGTGCATCTCTTCGGCGGTCTGCGTTTGATGGCGCTGGAGTTCTTGCCCTGGTCGCCGCGTCAGAAGGCCTATGCGGCCGCTGCTGCCGCTTTGGCACTCTTCGTGTCCGGCACCTTCCTGTTGAATGCCGTATGACCGTGCTGGAACGCCATGACACCGACATCTTGATTCTCGGCAGCGGTGGCGCCGGGCTCTTCGCAGCCCTTCATGCGCTGCAAACCGCGCCTGATCAGAGGGTGACCATCGCGGTCAAGGGGTTGCTCGGCAAGTGCGGCTGCACGCGCATGGTTCAAGGCGGTTACAATGTGGCCTTGGGCAGAGGGGATTCCGTTGAGCGTCACTTCATGGACACCGTCACGGGCGGCAAGTGGCTGCCGCATCAAGAGATGGCCTGGAAGCTCTGCGAGACCGCCGTGGTACGGGTGCGTGAGCTGGAGAACGAAGTTGGCTGTTTCTTCGATCGCAATCCCGACGGCACACTTCACCAGAAGGCCTTTGCCGGCCAGACCGCCGATCGCACCGTCCACAAGGGCGATCTGACCGGCATCGAGATCATCGGCCGCCTGATGGAGCAGGTTCTGGCCCGGCCGGTGGAGAGGCTGGAGGAGCACCGTGCCATTGGCCTCATTCCCGCTATGGGCGGGGAAGGCTTGGCAGGGGTCCTTTTCATCGACATGCGCCGCGGCGGATTTCGTTTTGTGCGTGCCAAGGCCGTGCTGATGGCCACCGGTGGCGGCCCCACAATGTACCGCTACCACACACCTTCAGGCGACAAGACGATGGACGGGCTGGCGATGGCGCTGCGTCTTGGCCTGCCGCTGCGGGACATGGAGATGGTGCAGTTTCACCCGACCGGCCTCTTGGCCGGCGAGGGCACCAGGATGACCGGTACGGTCTTGGAAGAGGGCTTGCGCGGTGCCGGCGGTCATCTGCTGAATGGCAAGGGCGAGCGCTTCCTCTTCGGCTACGACCCGCTCGGCGAGCGGGCCACCCGCGATGTGGTTAGCCGCGCCATCTTCGCCGAAATGAATGGCGGCTCCCCCTCGCCGAAAGGCGGCGTCTACATCTCCATGGGCCACCTAGGCCCCGACGAGGTCCGCAGGAAGTTCGCCGGCATGGTCGAGCGCTGCGCCGACTGTGGCTTCGACCTCGCCGCTGGCAAGGTCGAGGTGGTGCCTACCGCGCACTATTTCATGGGCGGCGTCGTGGTCGACCTGGAGACCCGCACCGAACTGCCCGGCCTCTACGTTGCCGGCGAGGATGCCGGCGGTGCACATGGCTCAAACCGGCTAGGCGGCAACGGAGTCGCCAACTCGACGGTCTTTGGCGGTGTCGCCGGTGAGGTGATGGGCCGCGACGCGCAAGGCATGAGGGCGCACCGGGACCCGGACCAAGCCCTGTTGGCGGCGGAGATCGATCGAGCCCGCTACCCCTTGTCAAAGACGCATGCGAAGATCCACCCCTTGCGCAATGCATTGATGGACGCGATGTGGGAAGATGTGGGTGTGATCCGCAGCGGCGAGCGCATCGAGCGCGGGATCGCGCGCGTCGCCGCCATCGGCACCGACCTGATGGAGCTGGGCGTGGCCGGCGAGGATCTGGCGTTCAACCTGGCTTGGCACGATTGGCTGAACCTGCAGAGCCTGGTCGAGATCTCCGAGGTCATCGCCCGGGCCGCTTGGTCTCGCGAGAACTCCCGCGGTGCCCACTTCCGGGAGGATTTTCCGGAGACCGGCGACCTGGAGAGCTCGTACTATACAGTGGCGCGCAAGGTGGGGGGTGCGGCCTCGGTTGAGCGTGAGTAGGTCCAGTTCACCCTCGTGCGGCCAGGCGAGACGCTGCTGCGCGATGACGAAGCCGAAAGCCTAGTGAAGGTGGCAAAATGATCTCGATCGATAGCATAGAAAGCACCGCCGAAGCGCTGATGGCCAAGGCCGCCATAGAGATCCCCGACGACTATCTCGAAGGGCTGAAGGCCACGGCGGCGGTCGAGGACGGCGATCTTTCCTCCTTCGTGCTGCAAGCGATGCTGGAGAACTACCAGGCGGCCAAGGAGGATCGCCGCGCCATGTGCGGCGACACTGGCTGCCCGCGCTGGTACGTGAAGATCGGCAACGAGACGCAGATCGAAGGCGGTCCCATCGCGCTTGAGGCGGCCTTGCGACGCGCCACGGCCAAGGCGACCAAGGCGGTTCCGCTTCGCCCCAACCGCGTGCATCCTCTGTGGCGCACCGATCATGACAACAACGTTGGCATCGGTGCACCGGAGATCGAGTATGGCTTCGAGCCCGGTGGCGCCTGGATCGATCTGATCACCGTGCACAAAGGCGGGCTCTTCGGCACCGACTATCGGATGCTGTTCCCCAGCGACGGGATCCAGGGAATCAAACGTTTCTTTCTCGACAGCCTGGTCGCCTTCGGCAAACGTGGGCTCGCCTGTCAGCCGGCGATCATCGGCATCGGACTCGGCGGTTCGAAGGATGCCTGCATGGTGCTGGGTAAGCGGGCGGCCTGTCTGCGCATCGTTGGCGACCGCAACCCCGACCCGGAGATCGCCGCACTCGAAGGCGAGCTCAAGGAGTTCGGCAACTCCATCGGCATGGGCGCCATGGGCTTCGTTGGCAAATCCATGGTGATCGACTGCAACATCGAGGTCGGCTACTGCCACACCGGGGGTATGCAGATGAGCGTGCACGCCTTCTGCCTTTCTTCGCGCCGCGCGGTGGCGCGGGTCTATGAAGACGGCAGCGTGGAGCATCGCACGGACCCCGCATGGTTCACAGACTATCAGCGTCGGGAGACGGTGGAATGGACAGTCCCGCAGGATCACGCAAAGTCCGCCTGAGCGCCAACCCGACGCCGGAGGCGCTGGCCCTCTTGCAGCTGGGCGATGTCGTCTATCTGGACGGCGTGGTCTACACCGGCCGCGAAGGTGTCTACATGCGCGCGATCGAAGAGGGAGTGGCTTTGCCGCTTGACCTTCCGGCCGAGAGCGCCGCCAACTTCCACTGCTCACCGGCTGCCAACCAGCTCGACGATGGCAGCGTCACAGTGGGCGCAGTCACCGCAACCGCCTCCTTCCGCTTCTCTAAATGGATAGGCGCGTGGCTTGAGATGTCCGGCGCCAAGATCATCATCGGCAAGGGCGGCATGAACCCGGCCGACTACCGCAAGCACTTCGTTCCCCAGGGCGCGATCTACCTGACGACGGTGGGATACGGGACCGGCGCGCTGCTCGGCCGTGGCGTGAAACGCGTGCGCGGGTTGCACTGGCGTGAGGAGCTTGGGTTGGCGCAAGCCCTCTGGGTCATCGAAGTGGAGAACTTCGGCCCCTTCCTGGTCGAGAGCGATCTCGAAGGCAACAGCCTGTTCGTACGGGAAAACAGGAAGATTGCTGCCAATCTTCATAAGGTTTATGAGGGAACAAAACCGGCCGTCCTGAGGCGCTTCGGTGAGACCGACGACCGGACCGACGAACTGATCTAGAGCAGATGCACCAATCACTGAATCGATTGTGATGTGACGGGATGATGCAAGTCTGATTGAAGGTCTCCAGACATGGAGGTCCTGGATGGGACGAGCATTGAGTGGCGATCTGCGGGTTCGTGTTTTGAAGGCATCGCAGGCGGGCCTGTCGGCGCGTGGTGCGGCGGCGCGGTTCGGTGTGGCGCCATCGACCGCGATCCGCTGGATATCGCGGGCCAAAGCCGGTGAGGTGGAGCCGCGACCGACCGGTCGTCGACGCGGGTCGAGCCTTGATGGGCATGAAGGCTTCATCGTGGGCCTGATTGAGACTGACAAGGACATCACGCTCAATGAGATGGTGGCGCGCCTCGCGGACGAGCGCGACGTCCGGATTGGCCGGCGCGCGCTGAACAACTGGCTGCGCAGGTGCGGCTTCACGTACAAAAAAACCGCGCACGCATTGGAGCAGGAGTGTTCGGAGGTCTTGAGAAAGCGCCAGGCCTGGTTTGACAGCCAACTCGACTTCGATCCGGCCAGGCCGGTCTGCATCGACGAGACGGGCCTGTCGACGAAGATGGCGCGGCTGCGTGGGCGGGGCGAGCGTTGTCGCGCGGGCATTGGAAGACAACCACCTTTACCGGTGCGCTTCGGCTGACCGGAATGACCGCGCCGACGGTGCTCGACGGCGCCATGAATGGTGTCGCTTTTCTTGCCTATATCGAGCAAGCGCTGGCGCCGACCCTTAATCCCGGAGATGTCGTGATCATGGATGACTTGCCGGCGCACAAGGCCGCCGGCGTCCGCCAGGCTATCGAGGCCACAGGCGCCACCCTCACATATCTGCCGCTCTACAATCCCGACTTCAACCCAATCCAGATGGCATTCGCCAAGCTCAAATCACTGATCCGCGCAAAGGCCGAAAGAAGCGTCAGCACCCTTTGGAATACCGTGGGCGACATCATCGATCTGGTCGAGCCGCACGAGTGCGCAAATGATTTCGCACCAGCAGGCTATGACACTTCATAAAATGGATGTGCTCTAGTCTACAACATGCAGCGCCTCGCCTAGATAGTTACAGTGTTTACTGCAGAATCCACATCCAGCTGCAGGCCTGACCTCAGCGGCCCGCCCTAAACCACAAACCTCACCTCCACCACCGCACTCATGACCCTCAGCCAGCGAGCGATGCCCGGATCCTGGGCTCTGCGGAGAGGTCCACGGCTACAACTGGACGAGTTGGGAGGCCGACTTCTTCAGGCCCGGCCAGGTGATGTTGAGTCGACACCCCTTCGTTTTTATGCGCGGTAATCACGAGAAGTGCAGCCGCGCCTGAAGCGGCTTCCTGCGCTACCTCTCGAGCGAGCCGATGGGCGAACCGCTGCTGTGCGACAACTTCTATCCGGCGTTCATGGTCGGCTTCGAGGACCTGCAGTTGGCAGTGCTCGACAGCTCAATCCGAGACCGATACCACTATACCTTCGGGCGATGCGAGAGCAGTTCCTGCATGTCTTGCCATTGCTTGATCGCGAGACTTGGCTCTTGACCCATGCGCCGCTCTGGGGCTTTGGCAATGTCCACTACGATCCGACTGACATGGTAACCCTCGAGACCATACAGCGCGAGGCATACGGCGATATGATTCCACGCATTGTGTCGGCGGTGATCGCCGGGAACATCCACTTTGCACAGCTCGTCAGCACCGAGGGCAATCCCCCGCAGATCACCTTCGGCAATGGCGGCGTGGCGCTCTATGCAACACCCGAGGGCCTGCATCGAGACCTTGAGGTCGGCCATGGCATTTCTGGCGAGATCTTCGGCTGCGAGGGTTTCGGCTTCGGCCTGATCGAGCGTGACAAGCCGGGTGACCCCATCACCTTCTTCGATCAGGCCGGCACGGCAATCGGCCTTTGCCTGGTCGCATCCGGCACCGAGGGCTGCGAGTAGGCGCGTGCCCCTACTCACCCACCAGCTGTCTTGTGACTAGAGGCCCTTCACGGCCTCCAGAACGGCCTCGACGTGGCCGGGTACCTTCACCTTGCGCCACTCCTGACGCAGCACGCCCGCGCCGTCGATCAGGAAGGTCGCCCGATCGATGCCCATGTAGGTCCTGCCGTACATCGATTTCTGTACCCAGGTGCCATAGGCCTCGCAGACCGCACCGTCGCTATCGCTGGCGAGCGTGAAGGGGAGTTCGTACTTGGCCTTGAACTTGTCGTGCTTGGCCACCGAATCCTTGGAGACGCCGACCACCACGGCTTCGTCACCGGCGAAAGCGCCGAGATTGTCGCGAAAGCCGCAGGCCTCCTTGGTGCAGCCGGGGGTATCGTCCTTGGGGTAGAAGTAGAGGATGACCTTCTTGCCTTTCAGTGCTGCCAAGCTGACCTGGCCGCCCCCGTCGGTGGGCATGGTGAAGTCGGGTGCGGGCCTGCCGATCTCTGTGGTCATCCTTGTTTCTCCTCGAGTGTTTCTTGATCTGTGGTGAGTGCGCGGGCTGGTCCCATGATGTGCCGTTCCATGGTTTCCGAGACTGACCTTCCGACCTCTTCCAAGGTGTCTTGCAGCCAGCCGAAGTCAAGGGCACCAGAGGCCTTGGCCATGCCGTCCCGGATCGCCTGCGGTGCAGCGGCGAGGTCGGCGTCGCCACGGGTTTCACCGAGGGTCAGACGGATGTAGCCCTGCAGGCGGCGCAGGAAGCGCACGGCACCGATCAATTCCTCGATTTCGTCTTCCTCCAGAAAGCCTGCCGCATCGATCGCCTTGAATACCTCTTCGGTCGAGCCCTGCAGGATCTCGCGGTGTTCGCGGCCATAGGAGAGCTGCCAGAACTGTGCCAGAAACTCGCAGTCGAGCAGTCCGCCGGGGCGCATCTTCAAGTCCCAAGGGCCTTGCGAGGGTTTTTCCCGCTTCAGGCGTTCGCGCATGGTGGCGACGTCGCTCACCAGGCGGTCATGGCCGTGATCGCTGCAGACATGCTCTAGAATGCAGCGGGCGACTACCTCGCGAAATCCCTGGCTGGCCGAAAGCACCCGCGCACGGGTCAGCGCCATATGCTCCCAGATCCAGGCCTGATCGCGGTGATAGCGATCGAATCCGGCGAGCGTGCTGGCGATCGGACCGGCATTGCCGGCCGGACGCAGGCGCATATCGATGGTGTAGAGAATGCCCTCTGCCGTCGGGGACGTGATCGCATTGACCAGACGCTGTGAAAAGCGCGTGAAGTAAGTAGTTGGATCCAGCGCCTTCTCGCCGTCCGATCCGACGCTTCCCTCGGGCACCTGGTAGAGGAAGACCAAGTCCAGATCCGAGGTGAAGGTCATCTCGCGGCTGCCCAGCTTACCCAGTTCGACGATGGCGAACTCACTGTCCGGGATGCGGCCGTGGCGCTTGGCGAATTCGATCTCGACGCGCACCAGAACGACGGCGACGGCCGCATCGGCGATGTCGCTGAGACGCCGGGCCAGAGTTTCCTCGCTGGCCAGCCCCAAGAGCATCTGCACGCCGGCTTGGAAATGGCGGTCGTGAACGCTGCGGCGCAGGAGATTCAGTTCCTCCTCGTAGGAGCGTGCGGACTCCAACTGCTCGTCGAACTCGGCCTGCAAGGCGTCGCGCTTGGGCAGGGGTTCGAAGAAGTCGGGCGATAACAGCGAATCGAGGAGCGCTGGCTTCCGGGCCAGATGCTTGGCCAGCGCCGGCGCGCTGCCCATGACATGGGCCAGCAGATTCATCAGCTGTGGATTGGCCTTCAGCAAAGCGAAGAGGTGCATGCCGGCCGGCAGCCCGGCCAGAAAGCTATCGAATCCCGTCAGGGCGGTATCCGGGTCGGCGCTGGCGGCCAGCGATCGCAAGAGCTGCGGCATCAGCAGGGTCAGGCGTTCGCGCGTGACCGTACTGCGCGTCGCGCGATAGCGCCCATGATGCCAGGAGCGGACAATGTTGAACACACGCTCGGGATCGGCGAAGCCGAAGGCGCTCAAGGTTGCGACGGTGTCGGGACCCGGGGTATCGCCGGTGAGGACTAGGTTGATTGGCTCGGCTGCCGCTTGCGGTTCCTCCTCCTCGAAGAGTCGGGCGTAGTAGTCTTCGACCCGGTGCAGGTGGTGCAAGAGGTCGCCGCGGAGGCCGGCGGCATCCTTGTACCCAAGAAAGGCGGCAAGCCGGCCGATTCCCTCCTCGTCTTTGGGAAGGCTGTGGGTCTGTTGGTCGGCAACCATCTGCAAGCGATGTTCGATTCGGCGCAGAAAGGCGTAGCTTTCCGTCAGTTCGTCGGCGATGTGCGGTTTGAAGATGCCCTCTTTGGCCAGGGCCTGGAGCGCCTCGACTGTACGATTGCAACGCAGATTGGGCTCGCGACCGCCCCAGATCAGCTGCTGGGTCTGGGCGTAGAATTCGATCTCGCGAATGCCGCCGCGGCCCAGCTTGACATTGTGGCCCTCGATCGCGACCACACTGCCGCCCTTGGCGGCATAGATCTGTCGTTTGATGGCGTGGATATCCTGGATCGCCAGGAAGTCCAGGCTGCGGCGCCAGATGAAGGGGCGGATTTCCTTCAGGAAGGCAGCGCCCAGCGGCAGATCGCCGACCACCGGCCGGGCCTTGATCATCGCCGCGCGCTCCCAGTTCTGGCCGAGGCTCTCGTAATAGGCTAGGGCGGCATTCACCGAGACTGCAGGTGGTGTCGCTCCGGGATCCGGCCGAAGCCTCAGGTCGACGCGAAAGCCGTAGCCATCGGCAGTGCGCTCGCTCATTAGGGTCACCAGATCGCGGGTCAGGCGCTGCGCCAGGGCATCGGGTCCCTGGCGCGAGATCGACGGCAGGCGCTTGGGATCGTAAATCACGATCAGGTCGATATCGGACGAGAAGTTAAGCTCACTGGCGCCCAGCTTGCCCATGCCCAGTGCGACGTAGCCGCAGTTGCGCGTCGGGTCCTCGGGATCTGCCAGTTCGACCTGTTTGCGTTGCGCTGCCTCCAGGAAAAGAAAATCCAAGGTTGCGCGCAGCAATATGCGGGCAAGGTCGGTGAGGGCGTCGGTGATCTGGTCCAGATCCCAGCGCTCGGTCAGGTCGGCCAAGGCGATGGTCAAGGCAGCCTGCCTGCGAATTCGGCGCAGCCGCCGCATGACGGCGGTCCGATCCTCCTCCTCCGGTCGTTCGTTGGCCGCCGCTTTGAGGTCGGCGAAGACGGCGTCCGGACCTGCCTCAAGGAGGTGCCCGAAGATCTCCGCTTCCTTCAAAAGACAGTCAGTCAGGAAGGGAGATTGCGAAAAAATCGCAGCCAGTAGACGACGCGGCCCCTCTCCTACCGTAATCTCTTGCAAGGGGTGGGCGTTGGCCCCAAGGCCTTCCAGGCGTTCCTCCCATCTTTGGAAGCCCAGGGCGGCCTCTTGTTCCCGAAAGGGCCGTGGTAGCGAGTGCGGTAGTGGATCTGGAAAAATTGACATCGGCTGCCTCGAAGGTGGAGGGCCAGCCTGGAGCAGGGAACGGGGCCGGTCAAGCCGGTCGCATGCAGCGGCGCTTGCGCTTTCGCGCGCATCGGCCGCGCAGCCGCTTGGTTCGGATCTCTGCGCTGGTGATCGAGGTTCTGATCGGCCTGGTCGCCCTGCTGCTGGTGATCTGCGGCTTCCTCTTTTGGCGGCTGGTCGAAGGTCCGTTGTCGCTGGATTTCCTCACGCCGGTCCTGGTTGAAGCCTTCGATGCACAGGACCAGGCCGGTGCCAGTGCGCAGATCACCGGGACATGGCTGTTTTGGGACGACAAGCGCCAGAGCCTGGAGCTGCAGGTCACCGACCTGACCGTAGACGATGCGACCGGCGCGCGCTCTTTCGCCCTGCCGCTGGCCAACATTGACTTCTCCTTCGGGCGCTTGCTGGAAGGCAAGGTCGAGGTGACGGACATCGAGATGATCGGTGCGCGCCTAACCGTTCGACGCAATGCCGATCAGGGTTTCGAGGTGCTGTTGTTTCAGCCGTCCGGCTCCAGTCCGCCGCCGCAATCGATTTCCCGGCGGACTCCCGAAACCGGTTCGCGCGAAGCGATTCTGACCGAGCCAGGCAAAGCCGAGCAGGCCGAAGGCGAGGTGGTGATGACCGCGATCGATGCCTTGCTGTCGGGCAAGGGGCTCGGTCCGATCAAGGATCTTCGGACCGTGTCGCTGAAGAACTCCAAGATCATTGTCGACGATCGCGTGCTGGGCTTTCACTGGGTGCTGCCGGCAAACAACATCATCCTGCAGCGCAGCCAGACCGGGCTCAGCGGCAAGATCGCTGTGGGCCTGCCCTTCGGAGCGGATCGGGCCGAGGTCGACTTGGCCTTCGAGTTCGACAAGGCGAGTGGCGTTCTGGACATCGCCGGCCAGATCGAGGGCGTGGATCTGGCCGCGCTCGCAAAATTTCTGCCGCAAGTCCACGGCCTGACCGTCCTGGAAAGCGTGCTGAACGGTGACGTCTCGGCGACCCTGGGCGAGGGCGGCAAGATCTTCTTCGTCGACTTCGAACTCACTGCCGGCCCGGGTCAGCTGCGTCCGGCCTTCGATGCCTTGCCGCCGGTTACAATATCGGGAGGCGCGATTAGCGGCCGGATCGACCTGGCGGCCAGCAGCCTGTCGATCTATGACGCGCGCCTGCAGACCGGTAGCAAGGAGGCGCCCGGTCCCGAGATTGCCTCGACCTTGGAACTGCGAGCCGAGGGGAAGGGTGTCTGGGACCTTAAGGCGACAGCCCAAGCCAGTGGCTTATCGGTGGCGCAGCTGGATTGGCTCTGGCCGGCGGTCTATGGTGCCAATGCCCACGCATGGGTGGTCGAGAACATCACCAACGGTATGGTCAGCAATCTCTCGGCGGTGGTGGACCTGCGCTTGAGCGGCGAGGGCGCGGAGTATGAAACGCTCTCCGGCAGCTTCGATTTCCAGGACCTCACGCTCTACTATCTGCGACCGATGCCGCCGATGACCGGCTTGAGCGGGACCATCAAGGTCACCGGCGATCGCATGGTTTTCGATGTGGAGAAGGGGCAATCGGAGGGCTTGGCCCTAGGTCCCGGCACGGTCACGATCTATGACTTGGCCCAAGACTTGCCGAAGATCCTGATCGAGATACCGGTCGCCGGCAGCCTCGCCTATATGTTGGCCGTGTTGGATCAGCCTCGGCTGGCCCTGATGTCCAAGGCCGGAATCGACCGCAAGGGCGCCAAGGGGCAGGGGCGTCTCGACGTCACCATGGGCTTTCCCTTGCTAAGCGATCTCGATGCCGGCGACATGAGCCTGACCGCCAAGGGACGCTTCAAGAACGTCCTGATGCGCCGCGCGGTGCTTGGCCAAGACATTGCCTCGCCGTCCTTGGCCCTGACCAGCACGTTGCAACGCCTCACCATCAAGGGAGACGCTGAGATTGCCGGCAGCCGAATTGAGACGAGCTATGTTCAGGACTACGACGGAAGACTCGAGCTGGAAGGCCATGGCGGCGCCATCAAGGCCCAGACGCTGATCGCCTTAGTGCCGGACCTTGCCAAGATCCTGGGCGGCGATCTGGCGGGCAGTTTTACGATCAAGGGCAATCCTTATGGGAACCTCACCATCGATGCCGATGTCGATCTCACGCGGACCAGCCTGCGGCCTCAGCTTGCCGAATGGTCCAAGGGCGTCGGCACGCCTGGGCGCGCCAGCGGCGAAGTCGTGCTGAATGGAGGAGATCTCCAGAGCATCGATCATCTGAAGCTGAGCGCGCCGGGGCTGGATGCCGCCGGTGACATCACCTTCACGGACGGTAGCCGCCTGAAAACCGCACGCCTCTCGCATGTCAAGTATCGCGAGTTCGATCTGACCGACCTGCGCATGACCCAGCAGACCGAGAGCCTGCAAGTCTCCGTCGGCGGTGGCACGATCGATGTTCGGCCGTGGATCAGCCAAGACCACAATCCGGTCGACAAGGCCAACACCAGTCTGAGGAAGGCCGATGCGCCACCGAAAACCGTGGTCACCTTGACCAACCTGCAGCGGGTCATTCTGCCGGATGGGGATCTGCGCAACGTCACGGCGACGATCGATAACAGCCAGAAGATCTTCTACATCGATCTTACCGGGACGCTCTACGTAGGCGGCCGGGTGGAAGGCCAGGTGGCCATTGCGTTTCAGTCCAAACAAGGGAGCGGTCGGCGCGGCAGCCTTACGATCGCCGATGCCGGCTCGATGCTTCGCGCCCTCGGTGCCGGAGATTACGTCGAGGGCGGTACTCTTAGCTGGCGCGGTCAGACACCGCCAGGGCAACCGGAAGCGCTGCTCGCCGGGACCCTCTCGGTCGGCGCCTTTAAAGTGAAGGAAGTTCCCCCGGCCCTGAAGGTCATCATGGTCGCCGGCTTGACCGGTATCGAAGATGCTCTCTCCGGTCCCGGTGTCTCCTTCGACAAGCTGACTGGCGACCTCTCGATCAAGGGCGATCGCTTCTCCAGCAAGCAGTTACGCGCCATCGGATTGGCCCTGGGTATCTTCGCCAGTGGCACGGTCGATATCAGCGAGGATCGTATCGACATAGAGGGCAAGGTGGTTCCGGCCTATGCCATCAACAGCTTCCTGGACAAGATTCCGGTCTTGGGCTGGGTCATCACCGGTGGTGAAGATCAGGGCCTCTTTGCCGTCAGCTACGACGTCGAGGGTTCACTGAAGGAACCGCGCATCACGATCAATCCCATCTCGGCCCTGACGCCGCCGGTTCTACGCTCTCTGGTGGAGGCGATCACCGACGGCGATGACAGCGACCGCAGACCTTCAAACATTGAGGAACCGGAGGGTTCGCAATGATAGAGCCGTGCTTCAAAAGCAAGCTGTCCGTGTAGGCGAGACCATCTGCTCGAGATTGGGCTCTCAGATATCCGCTTTAGCGAACCAAGCGGTTCCACCAGCCTTGCCGCTTGGGGCGTTCCGGATCCGGAGAGGTCACAACGGCAAAATTCGGTGTCGCAGGCGGCTCCTCCTCAGCGATTTCCTCGGCCTCGTCTTCCGGTGCTTCGGACGCCTGGATTTCCTCGGCCTCCGCTGCAGCCGGAATGCTTTCTTCGCCTCGGGCCTTGTCGTCGCTCACGGCCGCTTCGGCTGCGGCATGCGGATCCGCCTCTGCGGTCGTGATCTCGATGGTGACAGGTTCGGGAGAGCTTGCTTCCAGGGACTCCGCCTTGGCCTCGTCGCGAGATTCTTCCGCTTCAAGCTTCCTGTCGGCAGGGTCACTTGCCTCGCTGCCTTGTCCAGCATCGCCCTGGTCGTCAGCCTCGGTGGCCGCGGGCTCCTGATCGTTGGCCTCCTGCTGCTCCTCCTCACCGGATCGGCGGTTGCGCCGACGCCCGCCGCGCTTGCCACGACGGCGCCGACGTTTGGAATCACCATCGCTGCGCTCTTCGCCGGCAGCCTGCTCCTCCTGTTCGGTCTCGTCGGTCTCGTCCTCGTCGTCGGAGGTATCCTCGACTGCCTCCTCTGCAGGCTCGTCGCTGGCAACCGATTTACTGTCGCTGCGATCGGCACGTTGGGGTGGTCGCCGGGAGCCGCCGATGCATTCGATGCGGTGCTGTAGGCCACTCAGGCTGTCGTCCACTTCGATGCGCAACACCAGGCCGAAGCGCTCCTCCTCGGCGGCCAACTGCTTGCGCTTATGATTTAGGAGATAGAGGGCAACCGCGGTCGGTACGGTGACCACCATCTCGCCGCCATGGAGCCGGCCGCCCTCCTCGACGATGGCACGCAGAAGTGTCATCGCGGCCGTTTCGGGGGAGTAGATGCGTCCGGTCCCGCTGCAGTGCGCACAGATCATCATGGCCGTCTCGACCAGACTGGGGCGCAGCCTTTGGCGGGACAGCTCCAGCAGACCGAAGGGGCTGATGCGACCCAGCTGAATGCGCGCGCGATCGGCCTTCATCGCCTCCTTCAGGCGCCGCTCGACATCGCGATTGTGGAGGTTCTCCTCCATATCGATGAAGTCGATGACGATGAGGCCAGCCAGGTCGCGCAGCCGCAACTGCTTGGCCACCTCGTCGGCGGCCTCCAGGTTGGTCTTCAGCGCCGTCTCTTCGATATGGCGCTCGCGCGTCGCCCGTCCGGAGTTCACATCGATGGCGACCAGCGCCTCGGTCACATTGATCACCAGATAGCCGCCGGAGCGCAACTGGACCTCCGGCAGGAATATGCCGGCGAGCTGCGCTTCGATCTTGTGCTGCTGCAGGAGCGGCAGGCTGCGTTCCTTGTAGAGCTGAACCTTGCGCGCATGGCTGGGCATGAGGTTCTTCATGAAGGCCTTGGCGGCCTTGTAACCCTGCTCACCCTCGACCTGGATCTCGGCCATGTCGCTGGTATAGAGATCGCGGATCGCCCGCTTGATGATGTTGCCTTCTTCGTAGATCAGGGCCGGCGCCTTGGCCTGCAGCGTACCTTCACGGATCTGCCCCCAGAGCCGGATCAGATAGTCGTAGTCGCGGCGGATCTCGGTTCGGCTTCGCTCGCTGCCCGCAGTGCGAACGATCACAGCCATGCCGTCCGGGATCTCCAGCTCGCTCAGCACCTGCTTCAAGCGCTTGCGGTCGGCGCTGGAGCCGATCTTGCGGCTGATGCCGCCGCCACGCGCGGTGTTGGGCATCAGCACGCAGTAGCGGCCGGGCAGGGAGAGGTAGGTGGTCAGCGCAGCACCCTTGTTGCCGCGCTCCTCCTTGGAGACCTGGACCAGCATGATCTGGCCGCGCTTGATCACCTCTTGGATTTTGTAGCGACGCAACAGCTTCGCACGCCGGCGCGTGGCGTCTTCGACATCGTCGCCGTCCAGAGTGTCGACCTGGGTCTCCTGCTCTACTTCTTCGATGGCGTCGCGCAGCTTGGTCTCACCCTCGCCGTCGGTTCCGCTCTCCTCCTCTGCAGGCTTTGCCTCCGGTTCTTCTTTCGCCGGTTCGGCAGGCGTGTCGGATCGACTCTGTCGGCTGCGGCTGGAGCGGCGCCCGCCGCGACGCGAGCGGCTGCGCCTGGATCTGCTGCGACCCGCCTCGGCTGTGGCCTCCTCTGCAGAGGCCTCTTCTGCGCTCCCGCTTTGGGCCTCGGTGGCCTCGGCCTCAGCAGCTTCGGTCTCGGTGGCTTCGGTCTCGCCAGTCTCGACATCGCCAGCTTTCTTCTCAGCCGAAGCTGCACCTTGAGGCCCCTCTTCTGCGGGAGATGCTTCGTCCGCGTCCGCAGCGGTCTCTGCAGGATCGGCTGCGGCTGCTTCCGACTCTGCCGCCTCAGGGCCCTCGCCTTCAGCTTCGATCGAGTCTGCCGGGTTCGGAACGTTCAGCTCGTTGGCTGCCTCGGCGGGTTTGTGGCTCTCGGCACTCGCTTCTTCCGTCGCGCTTGCCGGCTCTTCGCTGCTCGCCGCCTCGCCTTCGCTTTCGTCCCTTGCCGCATCGCGGTGCGAGTTCGTGGCAGAGGTCTCGCTTTCTGCGGTGTCTTCCAGCTGGCCTTCGAGAGCACTTTCCTTTGTGCGCGCAGTCTCCTCGGCGACCTCTTCGGCAGTTTCGCTCAGCTGATCGCCGCTCTTGGCCGTCATTGGCATGGGCATGCTGCGCTCGCTGCCACTGCTTGGCGGGAGCGTATCTTCGTCTTCGCTCTCTACGACGGCGGTATCCCGCTCCAAGGGTGCATTTTCGGCTTCGACCGCTTGCTGTGTAGTCGGTTCCGTATCTGCTTCGCTGGATTCCTCAGGATCGGCCTTAGGGGCTACCTCAGGCGTCTCACTCTCGGCAGATGCGTGGGGTTCTTCGGACTGGGTAGCGCTTGCATCAGCGGCCTGCGTCGGCTCGGCGGCGTCAGCTGTGGCCTCCGACTCTGAGATGGCTTGCGCTTCGTCTGTCAGTGTCTCCGGAGCGGAGGCAGCTGTATCGCTTTCTGCAGAAGCAACCTCGGCCTGGTCGAGGTTTCCAGCTCCCTCGTTGGAGGTCTCAGCCGCCGTCTCCGCGCTCGCTGTCGCCTCAGTCTCCGGTGTCGCTTCGGCGGATTCCGCATCTGCCGAGGAGGCGGCTTGGCTGGCCGCTGCCTTACGACTCCTAGACGAGCGGGAGCTTCGCGAGCTGCGGCTTCTGCGGCTTGGCGGCGGCGGCTCCTCTTCCTCGTCTTCTTCTTCAGCCTCTGCAGCCGCCTTGATCGCGGCTTCTTCGGCCAGCAGTGCCTCGCGGTCGGCAATGGGAATACGGTAATAGTCGGGGTGAATTTCGCTGAACGGCAGAAAGCCGTGGCGATTGCCGCCGTAGTCCACGAATGCGGCCTGCAGAGAGGGTTCGACCCTCGTCACTTTTGCCAGACAGATATTGCCCTTGATCTGGGCGTGGCTCCCGATCTCTCGGTCGAATTCCTCTACACGGTCATCCCTGGTGACGACGACCCGGGTCTCGGCCGGGTCGCTCGCGTCGATCAGCATCAACTTTTTCATACAAAGGGAACTCCAGTGCGCCGTCGCGCAGCGGCAAGCGGGCCGTGCGCGAGACGAGTCCTGTTGCGGATTGGCGAGCGGAGTTCGGTGCCATGCCCTTCTGTCTTTCTAAGCTCTGCATGAACACCCCATCGCCTTTTGCTCTCGCCTCGAATGGGATCGGCAGAAACCGGCCCGTCGGCGCGTTTTTCCGACGGATTGCTGTCGAAAGAACGCTTTCGCCGGACGGGCTAGGCCTTGCCGTTTGCCCTGGACAGGCCCGCCCGCCCCTATGCGGCTGCTTGCCTGTCTCCTGCGGTTGGTCCGCGCGTGCGACTCGGCGGCAGCCACGACTGTCTCTCAGTGGCCAAGTCCGGTTCTCCGCAGCACAGCGGTATGTAACCTATTGCGAAATCTATTCCTTCCGGGCGATCCGGATCAAGCCTTTGATGTCGGTCCGGTCGCGTGCCTGGCATGCGTCGTTGGCGCACAGCTGTCTTGTCCGCCCAAGCCCGGTACCCAGAACCTAGTGTCGAAAAACACAAGCGCTGGAAATCAGGCAATCTGAGTGGTTTCCACTTGCTTTTTTGCCTTGAATCGTAGATCTAGTTTGAAAGAGCAGACTTCGAGTCGTGCGTCTTGCCCTTGATCGCACGGCGTGGGGTCGGCCGACTTCGTGGGAGCTGCCCTCGCCCGATGCTACGATTCTGCTTGCATACCGTTTTGATCGCGATCTTCGCGAGCGGTGTGGCCTATGCCAAACCCAGTGTCGAGGCACCGCGGACCGGCAATCACCCCGATTACACGCGCTTCGTGCTCGATTTGAGCGAGCCGATGCCATACGCCATCTTCACCCTGCCCAATCCACCGCGCCTGGTGGTCGACCTGCCGGAAGCGACGATTAAGCTGCCGACCTCGAAGACGATGAAGACGCCCTTGGTGAAGGCCCTCAGATCCGGCCTATTTGCGCCTGGCCTCTCGCGCCTGGTGTTCGACCTGACCGGGCCGGTCAAGGTGCTGCGGGCAGCCGTCCTGCCACCGAACGACAAGGGCCTGCATCGCCTCTACTTCGATGTAGCGACGACCGATCGGGCGAGCTTCGTGCACAAGGACAGCCGCAAGGCAATCTCCTCCAAAGAGCCGCTGCCGAAGGCGGTTTACGCCAACACCGGCACGGCTGTGCCGATCACCGATACGCGCCCCTTGATCGTCATCGATGCCGGCCACGGCGGGGTCGACCCCGGTGCCATCAGCGTTTCGGGCGCGCAGGAAAAGGACATCACCTTGGCCTTCGCCAAAACCCTGGCAGATGCCCTGAAGCGCAGCAAGCGCTATCGGGTGATGTTGACGCGCGATCGCGATATTTTCCTGCCGCTGACTGAACGATTCGCCAAGGCCGAGCGCATCCAAGCCGATCTCTTCATCTCGCTGCATGCCAACATTCACGCGAAGAGTTCGATCAAAGGCGCCAGCGTCTTCACCCTCTCTGAAAGTGGCGCCGATTCCGATGCCGATGCGGCGGCCTTGGCGGCCAAGGAAAACGGGGCCGATGCGGTCGCCGGTGCGGCCAGCGTCGATCAGGTGGCGCATATTCTGGGTGACCTCATGCGTCGCGAGACCATGAACCTCTCGAAAAACTACGCCAATCGCCTAGTGGGCGAATTGGGCCAGCAGACCACCTTGTTGCGCAACACCCATCGTTTCGCCGGCTTCAAGGTTCTGAAGTCGCCGGTGGTGCCCTCGATTCTTCTGGAAATCGGCTATCTTTCCAATTCCGAGGAAGAGCGTCTGCTGCGCAAGAAATCGCACCGCCAGAAGATCGCCAAGGCCATCGTAAAGGCGTTGGACAGCTTCTTTCTATGGCAGGAGGCGGTAAACCGGAGCTGACAAGTGGCGGTAGCGGGGCGAGCGTTCGCGCCGAGCGTCGTCGATCACGGCTGCGTGAACGTTGCAACCCGGCCACAGCCGCGGCTTCTGCATTGCCGCCGCTGGCCTTACCTTTGCCATGAAGCTAGATTAGTCGCCGGGTATCTATCGCTACCAAGACGGAGTCTGCGCAAAAGCCTTCCGCTGTTTGCGCGATGAGCGCGCGACCTCGGGTCGTCCTCGAATTCGATCAGGGGAGGACGGCCGGTCGCCCGTAGCGGTTTTCGCCCAGGAGGGACTGTCGTCGAGAGGACCAGATGAAGGCATTGGTGGTCATCTTCCGTTCGCTGTTTGGCATGGCGCTGTTGGCTGTGCTCTTCGTGTCCGGCGGCGGAATGTATGCATACTACGTCTACGGTAGCAACGTGCCGGAGACCGACGAGTTGCTGGACTATGCGCCGCCGATGGTGACTCGGGTGCATTCCGGCGACGGTCGCATGATGCAAGAGTTTGCGCTGGAGCGCCGCGTCTTCGTGCCCATCGAAGCCGTGCCCGAGCGCGTGGTCGATGCCTTCCTCGCGGCCGAGGACAAGAGCTTCTATAGCCACCCCGGCATCGATGTCTTCGGCATCGTGCGCGCCGCCTACACCAACTTCGATCGGATGATCATGAAGGGGTTGCGGCCCGAGGGTGCCTCGACCATCACCCAGCAGGTGGCCAAGAACTTCTTTTTGACCAACAAGGTTTCCGTGGGCCGCAAGATCAAGGAAGCGATTCTAGCCTTCCGGATCGAATCGACCCTGACCAAGGATCAGATTCTCGAACTCTATCTCAATCAGATCTATTTGGGCATGGGCAACTACGGCGTGGTGACGGCTGCGCAGAACTATTTCAACAAGACCCTGGACGAACTCAGCCTCAGCGAGGTGGCCTATCTGGCGGCCCTGCCGAAGGCGCCTGAGAACTATCATCCGATCCGGCAGAAGCCGGCGGCGATCGCCCGGCGCAACTGGGTGTTGTCGCGCATGGCGGCCAACGGCTGGGCCGACGACGACGAGGTGCGATCTGCCAAGCAGGAAGATTTGGAGATCACCCGGCGCGAGGCGGCGCAGACCGTCGATGCCGACTACTTCACCGAAGACGTCCGCCGCGCGATCAAGAAGCAGTTCGGCGACAAGGGCCTCTACGAAGGCGGAATGGTGGTGCACACCACTCTGGATCCGCACCTGCAGGCGATCGCCGACGAGACCCTGCGGCGCGGCCTCATCCGCTATGACCGCCGGCACGGTTGGCGCGGTCCGCTCTACCGCTATGTCGAGACCGAGGCTGAGTTTATCGCCCTGTCCGACAAGCGTACCGCGGCCCGCGAGAAGCGAACCAACTTTCGCCGCCGCGGCAGCCCTGAGGCGAACCGCCCGCTACCGCCGGAGCCGGTTTTGGCCGAGGCCTCGGGCTGGCAAGAGGGTCTGGCACTCCTGGAGGTCGACCCGCTGCCACAGATCGACTTGACCAAGAACTGGCAGCTTGCTGTGGTCCTCGATCCCTCGGCCGACAGGAGCGAGGCCTCGATCGGCTTGGTCGACAGCAGCACCGGCGTCATTCCGCGCCCCGAAATCGAGTGGGCGCGTGCCTGGCGACCCAACCAGCGGGTCGGTGGCAAGCCCTTGAGGCCGTCGGACGTTCTGAAGCGCGGCGACGTGGTCTATGTCGAGCACGCGACGGAGACGCCGAGCGGCAAGGCTTACAAAGACGCCAACAATTATGCGCTGCGCCAGGTACCGAACGTCGAAGGTGCCTTGGTGGCGATGGATCCCCATACCGGTCGGGTGCTGGCGATGACCGGCGGCTGGTCCTTCAAGGAGAGCGAGTTCAACCGCGCAAGCCAGGCACAACGTCAACCGGGTTCCTCCTTCAAGCCCTTCGTCTACATGGCTGCCCTGGACAACGGCTATACCCCGGCCTCGATCATCCACGATGCGCCGATCGAGATCAGCCCGGGGCCGGGTCTGCCGAAGTGGCGGCCGAAGAACTACTCGGGGCGCTATTACGGCCCGACGCCGCTGCGCGTAGGCGTCGAGAAGTCGCGGAACCTGATGACGGTGCGCCTAGCGCAGTCGGTCGGCATGGCCAAGGTAGCCGAGTACGCCAACAAGTTCGGCGTGGTCGACAATCTGCAGCAAGTGCTCTCGACGGCCTTGGGCTCGGCCGAGACCACCCTGTTGCGCATGGTCACCGGCTATTCGATGATCGTGAACGGCGGCAAGAAGGTCGAGCCGACCCTGATCGATCGGGTGCAGGATCGCTACGGCAAGCTGATCTATCGCCACGACCCCAGAAGCTGCGAGACCTGCGGGCCGATCGGCTGGGAAGGGCAGGACGTGCCGGTCCTGGCCGACGACCGCGAGCAGGTGACCGACCCCATCACCGCCTATCAGATGACCTCGATCCTGCAGGGCGTGATCCAGCGCGGCACCGGCGCTGGACGCGCCTCGATCGGCCGACCGGCCGGCGGCAAGACCGGCACCACCAACGACAACTTCGACGTCTGGTTTATCGGCTTCACGCCGGATCTGGTGGCTGGAGTCTTCGTCGGTTTCGATCAGCCGCGCACCTTGGGGCGCTCCGATACCGGCTCGACCGTGGCAGCACCGATCTTCGGCGATTTTATGAAGGCGGCGACCAAGGGTTTTCCGGAGAAGGATTTTCGGGCACCGCGCGACACCGTCTTCATAAAAATCTCCCTCAACATCGGGCAGCGCGCCTCGGGCGAGGGCGGCCAGGTGATCAACGAGGCGTTCAAGCCCGGGACCGAACCCGATACCTACTATACCGGCGAGGTCAACTACACCCTGACCCAGGATTCGGTGACGACCCTTGGTGTGCCGGGCCTCTATTAGAGTGGCCGACCGCATTTGGGGCTTTACGCAAGGCGCCAGCGTCAATACCCCTGGCTTGGAAGTCGCCGGCGAGGGTGTCGGCGCATAGCGATCGAGAGAGAACGAGTCGGCGATGAAAGCGGAAGTGTTGCAGCAGGTCGAGGCCATCAATCAGGCCCTGGATCTGCTAAGGAGGCATCTTTGACTGGGATGCGGCCCTCAAGGAGCTAGCGGCGCTGGAGGAGCAGGCTGCCGATCCCGACATCTGGAACGACCCGGTACGCGCCCAAGAGGTGATGCGCAAGCGCAATGGTCTGACGCGCCGCATCGACGGGCAGCGCGAATTGGAGTGCCAACTGGCCGACAGCTTGACCCTGCTGGAGCTGGGCGAGGGCGAGGAGGACGAGGAGACAATCGTCGAGGCCGAGCGCGACATTGCACGCCTGCATCTGCGCTTGGAGAAGGCGCAGCTCGAAAGCCTGCTCTCCGGCGAGGCCGACGCCAACAACTGCTATCTGGAGGTCAATGCCGGCGCCGGCGGGACCGAGGCGCAGGACTGGGCTGAGATCCTCTTGCGTATGTACAGCCGCTGGTCCGATGCGCATGAGTACAAGACCGAGATGATGGAGGAGAGCGCCGGCGAAGAGGCCGGCCTCAAGTCAGCCAGCATCCTGATCAAGGGCCACAATGCCTATGGCTGGCTTAAGGGAGAGGCCGGCGTGCATCGCTTGGTGCGCATCTCGCCCTTCGATTCTCAGGCCCGGCGCCACACCTCCTTCGCCTCCGTCTGGGTCTATCCCGAGGTCGAGGACGAGATCGAGATCGAGATCCTGGACAAGGATGTGCGAGTCGACACCTATCGCGCCTCAGGAGCCGGCGGACAGCACATCAACAAGACCGATTCGGCTGTGCGCTTGACCCACATGCCGACCAACATCGTCGTGCAATGCCAATCCGAGCGTTCGCAGCACAAGAACCGCGCCAGCGCCTGGAAGATGTTGCGCGCCAGGCTCTACGAGCATGAGCTGAGAAAGCGCGAGGCCGAAGCCGAGGCGGAGACCGCCGGCAAGACCGATATCGGCTGGGGCCACCAAATCCGCTCTTACGTCCTGCAGCCCTATCAGATGGTGAAGGACCTGAGGACCGGGGTGGAGAAGGGCAACGCTCAAGGCGTGCTGGACGGCGATCTGGACGAGTTCCTGGAGGCCGCGCTGGCTGCCAAGCTGGGCGGCAAGCCGTCGGACGACACGGAGGCCTAGGACCGAAGGAGGTAGATCATGGTTCAGTGGGAGTTGGCGCAGGTGAATATCGCGCGCTTGGTGTCGCCAGAAGGCGATCCACAGGTGCAAGGACTTCTTCGATGCCTTGGATCGGATCAATGCAATGGCCGACGCCCTCTTCGACTTCGTCTATCGCAGCGGCCACACGCCGGTCATGGCACGGCGCAAGGACTTCTTTCAGCGCATCGATGGGGCCTATCAAGGCACTCTGGTGGGTGCCCGAAGGTCATCGCCCCAGCATCGAGGAGGCCTTCGCCAAGCTGTGGCATCTGGAGCGATTTGGGCCGAGCGAACGGGCCTTCACCTTCAAGGCGCGCTTCCCCAAAACGGGTGAAGGCGGCCAGCCGCTCGACATGCAACCCGACCCTTGGTGTGCCGGACGCGCCTGACGCCCAAGGACCAAGGATCTGGGAGTGAACCGCCATCTGCCGCATGGCGCGCATGTCGTTTCAGGTCGCGCATGTCGTTTCAGGTATTGTCCTGACAAGGAACTCTTGTTAAGCTTTGTGTCGCCCGCGGCCCCCCTCTTTGGCTGGTTTCAGGGAGGGGCTGCTGCGTTCGGCACGACAGCGCTTGATGAGGGGAGCTTGCCATGTGGGACGAACGCCAGGCTGATCGCACGCACGAGATCGAGATCGAGGGCGGCTACAAGGTCGTGGTCGACGACTTCGGCTCCGGCGACAAGGTCCTGCTCTGCGTCAACGGCGGGCCGGGGCTGCCTTGCGACTATCTTCGCGCGCCGCACGCGCCCTTCGCCGACCAGGGCTATCGGGTTCTGGCCTTCGACCAGCTGGGCTGCGGGCGTGCCGACAAGCCGAAGGACAAGGCACTCTGGCGCATCGAGCGCTATGTCGAGGAACTGGAGAGAATTCGCACGAGCCTGAGCCTCGGCAAGATCAACCTGCTCGGACACTCCTGGGGCGGTTGGCTGGGGATCGAGTACGCCATCACCTATCCCGACAACCTGCAGACCCTGATCCTGGAGAACACCTGCGGAGACATGCCGCATCTGATCGGCGAGCTCAATCGCTTGCGCGAGGCCTTGGGGGCCGAGACCGTCGCCATGATGCAGCGCCACGAGGCCGAGGGCAGTCTGGATCACCCCGAGTATCAAGCTGCCGTTACCCTGCTGAACTATCGCCATGTCTGCCGCTTGGACGATTGGCCGGCGCCGGTGAATGCCTCGCTGGACGACTGGAACATGGACGTTTACGGCACCATGCAGGGCCCGAACGAGTTCCTCTACATTGGCAACTTGAAGGACTGGCAGCGCCTGGATCGCATGCACGCCATCACCTGCCCCGGCCTGATCACGGTCGGCATGCATGACGAACTGGGCCCGGCCTGCGCCATGCGGATGCTGCACGCCCTGCCCAATGCCGAGCTCAAGGTCTTCAAGAACTCCTCCCACATGCCCTTCTACGAAGAGCCCGACGCCTACGACGAAGCGCTATCCGCCTTTCTTGCCGCCCACGCTTAAGGTGCGTGGCGATGTGGGATGATCGAAAAGCCGACGAAACCATCGAAGTCGAGATCGACGGCGGCTACCGAATTGTGGCCTATCGCTACGGCAGCGGCGAGGAGGTGCTGCTCTGTCTGAACGATGGTCCCGGCCTGCCTTGCGACTATCTTGCGGCACCGCACGCTTGGCTAGCCGATCGGGGCTACTGCGTCATCGCCTATGACCAACTCGGCTGCGGTGCATCCGACAAGCCGGAGGATCGCGCGCTCTGGACGGTTCCGCGCTATGTCGAGGAACTGGAACAGCTCGTCCGCGCCCTCGATCTTCCGAAGATGTATCTCCTGGGCCACTCCTGGGGTACCTTCCTGGCCAGCGACTACCTCTTGACCTATCCGGGTCGTGCCAAGTCTCTGATCCTGGCTGATGGGGCCGGCGACATTCCGCATCTGGTGAGCGAACTCAATCACCTACGTGCCACGCTGGGGCCGGAGACCGTCGAGATTATGCAGCGCCACGAGGCCGAGGGCAGCCTGGATCATCCGGCTTACGAGGCGGCGGTCACCCTGCTGAACCATCGCCATGTCTGCCGATTGAACGACTGGCCGGCACCCTTGATGCGCTCGCTCGACGATTGGAACATGTCGGTCTACGGAACCATGCAGGCCCCCAAAGAGTTCACCTTCACCGGCAACCACAAGAACTGGTCGCGTCTGGCCGAGTTGCACAGGATCGAGATCCCGGCCCTAGTGCTTTGCGGCTTGCACGACGAGCTGACACCGGCCTGCTCGATGCGCCTGCACCAAGCCCTGCTGGACTCGCAAATCAAGGTCTTCAAGAATTCCTCCCACATGCCCTTCTACGAAGAGTCCGCGGCTTACTTCAAGACCCTCCTGACCTTCCTCGAGCAGCAACACGGCTAGGGATCGATGCAGCGTTTCAAGTTCGTCCTCTATCGGCCGCTGCAGACCCTTCCGGTCCTTTTCGGCGTCAGCATCATCACCTTCGTCCTGGTGCGCTCGATTCCCGGAGATCCGGTTCGCGTCCTCTTGGGTCCGCGTGCCAAGCCCAGCATCATCGTCGCGGTGCGCGAGCAGTACGGCCTGGATGAGCCGATCTTCCTGCAATACATCTATTTCCTCTACAATCTGCTTCAGGGCGAGATGGGACGCTCGATCATCTACCGGGTGCCGGTGATGGAGGTGATCTCCGAGCGGCTGGCGCCGACGCTCTCGCTGCTCGCCTTCGCGTTGCTGCTCAGCATTGCCTTGGCCATGGCCCTGGCCATTGTGGCGGCGCGCAACCAGCGGCGCTGGCCGGACCATCTGGTACGGATGTTCTGTACCGCGGGCCTCGGCCTGCCGGCCTTCTGGCTCGGCATTATCCTGATCATGCTCTTCTCCGTGGCGCTCGGCTGGTTTCCAGTGTCCGGCTACGGAGAGACTTTCCTCGAGCATATCCATCACCTCTTCCTGCCGGCGCTCACCATCGCTGTGGCCCTGGCACCGGTACTGACCCGCAATCTGCGCGCGACCCTGATCGAGCAGATGCAGGCCGACTACGTGCAGGCGGCTCGCGCCAAGGGGATGCGCGAGGGTGCGCTTTTCTTCCGCCATGTCCTGCCCAACTCTCTGGTGCCGACGGTGAACCTGCTGGGCGTCGCCTTCTCTTGGCTGATCGGCGGCACGGTGGTGGTGGAGACGGTCTTCTCGATTCCCGGCATGGGCCAGCTCATGGTCGCCTCGATCTTCTCGCGCGACTACCTGCTGGTGCAGGGCATCACCCTCTTCTTCGCCATCGGCATCATCTGCACGAACTTCCTGGTCGACATCGTCAATGTCGCGCTCAACCCGAGGATCGAGCTGTGAGTCTAGCGGCGACGAAAGGAATTGCTAGCCTGCGCATCGGCAGCCTGCCGATCACCCTGTTGCTGGGTATGGCGGTGACCGGAACCTGGATCCTGCTCGCCCTAGCGGCGGATCTGGTCGCACCCTATTCGCCGATTGCTCAGGACGTGCCCTCGGCCCTGCAGCCGCCAAGCTGGGCGCATTGGTTGGGCACCGACAACTACGGCCGCGACATCCTCTCGCGGATACTCTACGGTGCTCGCGTCGATCTGCAGATCGGGCTGTTCGGCGTGCTCTTCCCCTTCCTGATCGGCAACACCATCGGCCTGCTCGCCGGCTATTTCGGCGGTATCGTGGACACGGTCCTGATGCGCATCCTGGAGGTCACCATCGCCTTTCCCTTCTTCGTGCTGGTGATCGCCATCATCTCGATTCTGGGGCCAAGCTTGATCTCGCTCTACATCGCCTTGACGCTGGTCGGCTGGGTCTCCTATGCGCGCCTGACCCGGGCGCAGGTGCTGATCTTGAAGAAGGTGGATTTCGTTGGCGCGGCGCGGGTTCTGGGTTATTCCAACGCGCGCATCATGCTGCGCCACCTGCTGCCGAATGCAATCTCGCCCGCGGTGGTCTTCACCATGACCGACATGGTGTTGGTGATCCTGCTGGGTGCCTCGCTCAGCTACCTGGGTCTGGGTGCGCAGCCGCCGGCGGCCGAATGGGGGGTGATGATCGCCGAGGGCCAGCAGTTCCTGGCGACCTCCTGGTGGGTCTGCCTCTTTCCGGGCTTTGCCATCGTGCTTCTGGGACTCGGCCTCTCGCTCTCGGCCGACGGCTTGGCGCAGCTGCTGGGAACCAAGGAATGACGGCGCTGCTCTCGGTCCGTGACCTCACGGTCGAGTTCGCCGTCGAGCAGACTTGGCGTCCGGTCGTCATCGATGTCGGCTTCGAGCTTCTGGCCGGCGAGGTCCTGGGCATCGTTGGCGAGAGCGGATCGGGCAAGACAGTGACCAGCCGCGCGCTCATCTCGCTGCTGTCGGTCGGCGTATCGCGGGTGGCCAAAGGTGCGGTCCTGCTGGAGGGGCAGGATCTGCTGCACCTGCCGCCAGAGGATCTGGTCGAGATCCGCGGCGGGCGTATCGGCATGGTGTTCCAGAACCCCACGACCTATCTCGATCCGGTCATGCGTATCGGCGAGCAGATCGCCATCGGCCTCAGGCTGCATCGCCGGATGGATCGTCAGGCGGCGCGCCGGCGGGCGATCGAGCTGCTCGACGAGGTCGGCTTCTCGGATCCCAAGCGCCAGATCGATGCCTTTCCGCATGAGCTCTCCGGCGGCATGCGCCAGCGGGCGATGATCGCCGCCGCCCTCTCCTGCGACCCGGCCATTCTGATCGCCGACGAGCCGACCACGGCACTCGACGTGACCGTGCAGGCGCAGATCATCGCACTGCTGCGCGAACTGCAACGCTCGCGCGGCCTCTCGATCGTGTTCATCAGCCACGACCTGGGCCTAGTCGCCGATTTCTGCGACCGGGTCGTGGTGATGGAGCGCGGCCGGATCGTCGAGGCTGCCGAGGTGGAGACGATCGTCAAGCGGCCCGCTCACCCCTACACCCGCAAGCTTTTGGGCTCGCAGCCGGGCCTGATTCCGCCTGGGCACTATTTCCCGCTTGAAGGAGGGGAACGGCGCGAGGGTGCGGTTCCACCAAGCGAACCAGGCGCAGCCTGCCTGGAGGTGGAAGACCTCAGCGTGCAGTTTCCCGGTAAGCGCAGCTTCGCGGCTTGGCTACAGCGCAAGCCGGTCGAGGCTTTCGCCGCCGTTGAGGGGGTGAGCCTGACCTTGAGGCGCGGCGAGGCCTTGGGCCTGGTCGGCGAAAGCGGGTCAGGGAAGAGTACCCTTGCCCGCTCGGTCGTCGGCCTGGTGATGCCCAGCGGCGGGAGCATCCGCCTGGACGGTCACCTTCTGCATAGCGACAAGGGACGCCAAGGCCAGGATTGGCGCCGCAAGGTGCAGATGATCTTTCAGGACCCGCTGACCTCGCTCAATCCCAAGATGAGCGTGGCCGCGACCCTGGCCGAGCCCTTGCGGGTGCATGGCCTCTGTCCGCCCGGTGAGATCCCCGAGCGGGTGCTGAGCCTGCTGCACGAGGTCGGCATGGATGCCGACCTGGCCGGGCGCAAGCCGCACCAGCTATCCGGCGGGCAGTGCCAGCGCGTCGGCATTGCCCGGGCCCTGGCGATGCAGCCCGAACTGCTGCTGGCCGACGAGCCGACATCTGCCCTGGATGTCACCATACAGGCGCAGATCCTGAATTTGCTGCTGCACTTGCGCCAGTCGCGCGGACTGACGATGCTGTTCATCTCGCATGACCTGGCGGTGGTACGTCACCTCTGCCAGCGGATCGCGGTGATGAAGCGTGGGCGCCTGGTGGAGAAGGGCTCGGTCGAGGAGATCTTCGAGCGACCGCGACACGACTACACCCGCCGTTTGCTGTCGGCCGTGCCGGCAGTCGCCACCGCATCTTGACCATAGGAGAAGGAGGAAACAGCCGAGAGAAAGTTCTTGTTTTTAGAGAAGCCGCCGCCGCTTCGGCGGGGCCTGCCGAGATTGCAACGAGGGAGATGAAGAATGACATTCGCTAGAACGCTCTGCGGGGCACTACTCGCAGTTCTGATCGGAATCGGGTCGGCTGTGGCCGCCGACGGCGTCCTGAAGATCGGCCGCGACCAGGATAGCGTCTTCATGGATCCAATTCTGGTCAGCCAGAACGCCGATGTCTGGGTTATGAACAACATCAATGCCCAGCTGGTGCGCAACACCCGCGAGGCCACCGGCATCGAGCCCGACCTGGCCGAGAGCTGGACCATTTCGGAAGACGGCAAGACCTACAGCTTCACCCTGCGCGATGCCAAGTTCAGCGACGGCACCCCGGTGAAGGCGAGCGACGTCAAGTTGTCCATCGAACGTCTGCGCGACGACGAGGGCTCGGTCTTCGGCTCCATGTTTGGTGTCATCTCCGACATCGCCGTGCCCGACGACCGCACCGTGGTCTTCACCCTGAAGGAGCCCACGACTCCCTTCCTCTCCGTGCTGGCGCTCTTCGCCGCCGCCATCTTGCCGGAAGCCGCCGTCACTGGCGACTACGAGGGCTTCTCCGAGAAGCCGATCGGGGCTGGTGCCTTCCGTCTGGTCGATTGGCGCCGCGGCGACCGCATCGTCCTGGAAGCGAACGAGCATTACTGGGAGGAAGACGTGCCGAAGCTGGCCGGTGTCGAGTGGATCTACATCCCCAACGACAACACCCGCATCCTGCAGCTCCAAGCCGGCGAGATCGACGCCATGATCTTCGTCCCCTTCAACCGCATCGCCGAGCTGGACAAGGATGCCGACATCAACGTCAACCTTGATCCCTCCAGCCGGATGGACCACATCCTGATCAACCACTCGCATGCGCCGCTCGACGATGTGCGGGTGCGCAAGGCCTTGGCCAAGGCGATCGATCTGGACGCCATCATCAAGGCCGTCACCTTCGGCTATGGGACGCCGGCCAATTCCTATATCCCGGCTGGCGGCATGTACTACAATCCCGATAACCCGCTCTATGCCAAGAACCTGGAAGAGGCCAAGGCGCTGTTGGCCGAGGCCGGCGTCGAGGATCTGGAGCTGGAGATGGTGGTGCAGGCCGGCGACGCGAACTACGAGCAGGTCGCCGTCCTGGTGCAGGACCAACTGGCCAAGGTCGGCATCGACGTCAACATCGTCAAGCAGGAGGCCGGGCAGTCCTGGGCCACCATCGTCGAGGGTGCCTATGACCTCTCAACCAACTACTGGACCAACGACGTGATCGATCCCGATCAGAAGACCGGCTTCGTACTCTATGGCGACGATCCCGACGTGCTGTCCTACTACACCCGCTACAACAACCCCGAGGTCAATGCTCTGGTCGCTGCCGCGCGGATCGAGACCGATCCGGATAAGCGCAAGCAGATGTACCATGACCTTCAGCGTCAGGCGCAGGAGGACGTGAACTGGCTGGGTATGTACTACAGCCCCTTCCGCAACGCGGCCAGGACCAACATCGACGACTTCTTCCAGAACCCCATGGGTCGCTTCATGCTGGAGACCACCTCGGTCAAATAACAATCGGGTTGGATTACCGGATCGCCTAAGCAGAATAGCGTCGGTTAGTTTAACCTAATCAGTGATAGAGATCTAAACGATGGCGTCGCATCGACGAGTTGCGGCGCCTTCGGTTTTGCCGGTCACTGTCGCGAAGGCCCGTCCGGCGCGGAAGGTTGTCTCTTCGGCGGTTCAGGCGGCCGCTATGGATTTTTGCGATTTGTCTTGCAGAAGGTCGCCAAAGGCGTAGCTTGTTCGGATGGATCGGAAGCCAGCCACAGTCTCCTAAGGGGGCTCGGCGCTGTCACGAGGGGTGAAGGACATGGCCAACATCTTCCGTCTCACGGGTGTTTTAAACACGCTCACCGGCACCAATTTGGATGACAAGATCTACGGCCGAGGCAAACAGGATCGCCTCTATGGCCTTGATGGCGACGATCTGCTGTTTGGTACCGGCAATCACGACTATCGCCTCTTTGGCGGCAGTGGGGACGACAGGATTTTGGTGGCGCAGGGTCCGATACGCGGCTTTCCGGAAACTCGGGCGCTGACTCCATTAACGGTGGAAGCGGCCTTGATGATTTGGTGGAAGGCGGCGAGGGAGCGGATCTGATCTTCCTCGGCAGCGGGTCGGACGAAACCAATTTCGGCGGCGAAGGCGCCGATCATACCATTTACGGAGGCAATGGCAAAGACACGCTCTGGGGCGGCGAGGGCGACGACACCGTTCTGTTTGGAGGCTCCGGAGACGATCGGGTTCGTGGTGATGGGGACTGTCCCAGGTTCTGTTGAAACTTTGATTTAGTGTGGCGTTGCTTCCCCTGAGCCGTAGGCTCGGGGTGTTCGAACCGAAGAAGGAAGCAACGCCATGAAGACGACCGCCACATCCCCTGGCTTTGGCTACCGCTCTCTGCACGTGCCTTCGCTTGTGGATGAGGCATATGACACGCTGACGGAGAGCTTCGATCAATTCTGTCCGATGGCAGGCATTGAAAACCTGAACCGGTTGGTGAACGAAAAGGTGACCGGCTTGCCGGGGCGCGCTATGAGCATTGCCCGGACAAGCCTGGCTACCGTTGGGGCCACTCGCCGGCGCAGGTTGGCTTTCACGGCGGCAAGATCGACGTCGATCGCCCTCGGGTTCGCAGCAGGACCACAGGCAAGGAGATGCCGCTGCTGAGCTGGGAGGAGGTTTCGGCGGGTGAATGTCTCGATCGGTGGGCGATGAACCCGATGGCGATGAATGCGGCCACACGCACGTTTCACCGCGCCGTTGGGTTGTCCGCGACCGGCGTTTCGGCCGAGGCGGGCAGCGGCTTGTCCAAATCTGCGCTATCTCGGCGGTTCAAGGCGCTGACGCAGGCCACATTCGATTGAGTGGATGGGATCCGATCTCTCGCAGCCGGATCTTGTGGCGATCCGGATTGACGGGCTGCATCCGGACGACCCTCTGTTGACGATCGGGGCTGTCGGCATTGACGTTTCCGGTCACAAGCACTCACTGGGCGTCGTCGAAGGAGCGACAGAGACCGCTGCCAGAGTACAAGCGCTGCTCGACACTCCGATCAAGCGCGGGCTCGATCCCGAAGACTGCCATCTCTTCATCCTGGACGCAAGCCAGAGCACTCGGCAAGGCGCTGCGGCGCACCTTCGGAGCAGACATTCCCCTCCAGCGTTGTCAGATACACAAGGCACGCAACATCGCCGACCGGCTGGCGCCTAGGCACCGTGCCGCCGTGCGCCGCGCCCTGAAACAGGCCTGGGAACTCGACGACGCCGACAAGGCCGAACGCCTGATGCGCAACCTCGCGTGGCGCTTCGAGCAGGAAGCACCGGATGTGTCCAGATCGATCCTCGAAGGTCGCGACGAAATCCTGACCGCGGTCAGGCTGGGCTTGCCTCTCGAATTGCGCCGCTCCCCGGCCAGCACAAACATCGTCGAATCCATGAACAGCGTTATCCGGCAGGTCTGCGGCAACGTGAAACGCTGGCGGGACGCCAAAATGGCCCTGCGCTGGACAGCAGCTGGACTGTTCGAAGCCAGGAAAGGCTTCCGTCGCATTGAGGCCTACAAGCAGCGACCCCTTCTCAAGCAGGACCTCATCGAGCACCGCCAAAAGCGCCAGATTGACCGGATCGAGGGCGCCGCATAATCTCCCACCGAGCAGCGCCGCTCAGGCGAGTTTCAACATCAAACGGGACAATCCCTACAGCGGCGATGAACGCCTCTTCGGGGGCAGTGGAACAACATCAGTCTGTTCGGCGACGATGGCGCCGACGGCCTCTACGGCGGCTTTGGGAAGGATACTGGCTTTGCCGGAGAGAGCGGCGACGACAGCCTCTTCGGAGATGTCGCCGGTGACATCCTCTTCTACGGCGGCAGCGGCGCCGATAGTCTCTACGGTGGCGGTGGCATTGATCGCTTGTTTTGCGGTGACCTCGGCGCCGATACACTCTTAAGTGAATCCGGGAACGATGATCGGCTCTACGGCGGTAGCGGTTCCGACATCCTTTTCGGGAGAAACGCGCAAAAGTCGATGATGGCCCTTGAGGAGCATCATATCATGGCGGTGTTCAGACGCCGTCAATTTTCTGCCGAGCAAGGGATATGCCACCTGCAAGAGAATACCATTACCCATCCGCCCGATCCATCGGGTTTTACGTCCAACCCCTTTAGCGATGTCCTGCGCGACGGAGCGCGCAAGCTGATCGAACAGGCGCTCCACGCGGAATTGGCCGCGCTCATGGCCGCCTTTTCCGGGGAAAAGCTCGAGGACGGGCGGTCACGGCCGGTGCGTCATGGTCACTTGCCGGAACGCGAGGTGTTGACCGGGATTGGGCCGGTGCCCGTGAAGGTGCCGCGCGTGCGGGATCGCAAAGCGGGCGAAGACAAGATCACCTGTACGCCCAGCATCCTGCCGCGCTCCCTGCGCAAGGCGAAATCGGTCGAGACGCTGCTGCCATGGCTTTACCTGAAAGGTGTGTCGACCGGCGATTTCACGGAAGCCTTGGAGGCCCTTCCTTGGAGGCCCTTCCTTGGAGGCCCTTCTGGGTCCGAACGCCAAGGGCCTGTCCGCCAAGACGATCACGCGGCTGAAAGCGGAGGGGTGGGAAGACGACGAGGCGTGGCAGGAACGCGATCTCAGCGCGCGTCGGTTCCTCTGTATCTGGGCTGACGGGGTTTATTTCAAACCGCGGATGGCTGAGGAAAACCATGCGTTCTGGTGATTGTTGGCGCCGATGAGTATGGCCGCAAAGAGCTTCTGGCGATGACCGACGGCTTCCGCGAAAGCACCGAAAGCTGGCGCGAACTCCTCCTTGATCTCAAGCGGCGCGGCCTGAAACAGGATCCCAAACTGGCCATTGGCGATGGCGCGCTCGGGTCTTGGACGGCCCTGCGGGAGGTGTTCGCCACGACCAGGGAACAAAGGTGCTGGATTCACAAAACCATGAACGGGCTCAATGCGCTGCTCAAAGTCATGCAGGCTAAGGCCAAGGGCCATCTGCACGACAGCTGGCAGGCCGAGACCCGCGCCGAAGCCGAAGTCGCCTTCAAGTTCTTCGTCGAGACCTACGGCGTGAAATGGGACAAGACGGGCGTCAAGCTGGTCAAGAACTGGGACGCGCTGCTGACCTTCCACGACGACCCGGCCGAACACTGGAAGCACATCCAAACGTCAAACCCGATACGTCAAACCCGATCGAAAGGACCTTCGCCACCGTCCGGCACCACACGAAGCGCACAAAAGGCTGCCTCAGCCGTATGACCGGGCTGGCCATGGCCTTCAAGCCGATGATGACAGACCAGAAGACATGGCGAAAACTCCACGGCTCAAACCGAATGCCTGAAATCATCGAAGGGGTTGAGTTCCGCGACGGTCTCCGCCACACGCAAGACGCCGCCTGATCACGCCGTCAACAACTTTCAGCCATAGCTCTCGCTAAGGTGGAGATTTCTCTATCCGCGACAGTACGAGGAGAGCTTCGTGGAAATCCATGTTGCTGTCCGCCACAGTGCGCATGGCCGGTCTCGAAGACCGCCTGCGCCGATCCCCAATCAGGTCCGCAATTCGCCGACGGCGAAAGCCAAGCCAAAGCCGGCCTCTGCCCCGAGTTCAGTGCATAGCGGAGGGGACAGGAATGCGCTTTGAAGCGGCTCTGGCGACTGCGATAGTGGCCCCGTTCCTGCGCAAGTTTGGTTTGCCTGCGAGTGCTGTCTTTAGCGGCTGGTCGTTGGGAGGGGCAAACACTTGGACCGCGCAAGCGATGCGACGCGACCTCGACCCCGGGGCCGCTGGGGACTCCCCGAGACGGTCCTTGTGCTCCGCAAAGGCCAGGGAACCGGCGGAATGGCCCCTCTATTCTATCGTTTGAACCTGCGTGTCAGGGGCTGACCGCATAGGGAGTAGATGCCATGAACCTACAGACTCCGAAAAACGACTATCGTGAGATTACCGAGGCCGACCGCGCCCGCGTCTGGCACCATTTGAGCCAGCACAAGAAGTACGAGACCGTCGATCCCCTCATCATGATCGAAGGCAAAGCCCTTAGGATCTGGAACGCTGCCGGGCGCGAGCACCTGGACTGCACCTCCGGCGGTGTCTGGACCGTCAACGTCGGCTACGGCCGTGCCGACATCGCCGATGCAGTGCGCGATCAGCTAGTCAAGCTACCCTATTTCGCGGGCGTTGCCGGTACTGTGCCGGGCGCACAGTTTGCTGAGCGCCTGATCGAGAAGATGCCGGGCATGAGCCGAGTCTACTACTCCAACTCGGGCTCCGAGGCCAATGAGAAGGCCTACAAGATCGTCCGCCAGATCTCGCACAACAAGTATGGCGGCAAGAAGCACAAGATCCTATATCGCGAGCGCGACTATCACGGCACCACGATCACCGCGCTCAGCTCCGGCGGTCAGGAAGAGCGCAAGGCTCAGTACGGACCCTACACGCCGGGCTTCGTCGAGGTCCCGCACTGCCTGGAGTATCGCTCCCAGTGGGGTGACGTCGAGGACTATGGCGTGCGCGCCGCCAACGCCATCGAGGAGGTCATCCTGCGCGAAGGCGCCGACACCGTCGGTGGTCTGATCCTGGAGCCAATCACCGCCGGCGGCGGCGTGATCGTGCCGCCCAAGGGCTATTGGGATCGGGTGCAGGAGATCTGCAAGAAGTACGAGGTTCTGCTGATCATCGACGAGGTGGTTTGTGGTGTCGGCCGGACCGGCACCTGGTTCGGCTACCAGCACTTCGGCGTCCAGCCGGACATGGTGACCATGGCCAAGGGTGTTGCCTCGGGCTATGCCGCCATCTCCTGCACGGTGACGACGGAAGCGGTCTTCAATGAGTTCAAGAACGACGCCGATGATCACATGAGCTATTTCCGCGACATCTCCACCTTCGGCGGTTGCACGGCCGGTCCGGCCGCGGCCCTGAAGAACCTGGAGGTGATCGAGGAAGAGAGCCTGCTGGCGAACGTGACCAAGATGGGTGACTACCTGCAGGAGCAGCTGCAGGGTCTGGTCGCCAAGCATGCCGTGGTCGGCCAGGTTCGCGGTAAGGGTCTGTTCCAGGGCGTCGAGCTGGTCGCCGATCGCGAGACCAAGGAGCCCCTGCCGGAGCCGGTGGTTCAGGCCGTGGTCGCCGACTGCGTGAAGAACTCCGCGGTGCTGATCGGCGCCACCAGCCGTTCCCTGGTGGGCCTCAACAACACGCTGTGTCTCAGCCCCGGTTTCATCGCCACCAAGTCCGACATGGACGAGGCCGTTGCGGCTATCGACGGCGCACTGGGCCGGGTGCTCGCTGCCTAGTTTCAATCCATAGCAGCTATCAGACGGCTTGGCATCGGGGGACCGGTGCCAAGCCGTTTTGTTTTTGCAATCCGGTGCAATCTGACTAATATAAACCCGCATTTCCCATATCAGCCGCAGTTCCGCGACATGCTGAGGCATGATAATATAGGCTCAGTTTACAATTCGTATGTGTTCATGGTATGTTTCTTTCTAAATCAGAGGGATAAATGGGTAGTGGACCACGAGCAGTTTCAGGAATGGCTCTCAGGGATAGAGCAACTCAGCGCGGCGCGGCGGCAGGAAGCCGAAGCTGTGTTCGCAGGGGTCCGCAAGCGTCAGCTTCACTGGCGGCTATTGAAGCGAGCGTGGGTGAAGATCGCTGGTGCCCGCATTGCGGCACACCCGGAGCGATATCGCGTGGCAAGGCGCGGGGCCTGCGGCGATATCGGTGCAAGGGGTGCAAGAAGACATTTAATCCGGGATCGCCCACGTAGCGCCCGATCACGACGTTCATATTGCCTTGGTCGCTGCTGGGATGCAATCTGTGAGGCGTCGGGGATTGGGAAACGGCCCAGAACGGCCAGGACAACGGGCCGCTGATCGGAAACCCACGGGCCAGTGCCAATTTCGTAGCGTTCCGGGCACAGGTCTCCCGTCGTGAAGTCGTTTTGATTGGCATAGCGTTGGCTCACGCTGGTGTCGGCCGTGGTCGCAAGCGGTCGATCCGATCCAGGATATCGGCGAACAGGTCGCGCGGGAGCGCGACCTCGGCCAATTGGAAGGTGACGTAGCGTCCGTGACGCGCGACTTTTGCCCCAATTTTCACCAGCTTCTCGCGCAGCGTCGTCAGCGACCAATTGCTCACTGGGTCTGGCAAAGCTAGCGTGCGCATGAAGTTGCCCAGGTTGTAGGCCAGTGCATGAAGCTGAAGCCGAGCCGCGTTGGCCTTGAAGCGTCGGCAGGATAGTCGCGTCCAACGGATCGCGTTCTTGCCCTCCCTGATGTGTTGTTCCGCCGTGCCACGCTGGTTGTAGAAGGCGACGATCCGCTCGGCGGGCCGGGACAGATTGGTGACGACGAACCCGACGCGGGGATACAACTCGCCCGGATGCCATTCCACTTTCGCCACCACGCGCCGTGCCTGGGTCCAGCTTCCAGCCCGATAGCTGAAGCTGGCGAAGTAGCGACGGACTTCCATCGGGGGCCGTCCCTTTGGGCGCCGTAGCAGATGGGCGACGTATCCCTGGAGCACGCTGTTGGCGGGAAGCCGGATGGCGTAGCCGAAGCCCTCGGCCTCCAGATACTCGTAGATGTCCGGTGAGGCGAAGGCGGCATCGCCCCGAAAGTATCGCCGCAGCTTGCGCTCGCGATAACGCGCCACGACCGGGTCCAGCACCGCGCGCCAGCCATCGGCGCTGTGCACGTTGCCGGGTCGCAAGGCGCAGCGCTCCAGATCGACGAGCTGGTTGAAGACAAAAAGCGGGTGATAGCAGGTGCAGCCGAAGTGGCCGTTGTAGCTGTGTTCGCAGGGGTCCGCAAGCGTCAGCTTCACTGGCGGCTCGAAACGGCCCATCTGGCTCGATGAGGCCGCACCCCGATCCGTCGCCTTGCCGCCGACAATCCAACGCATCGCTGGATCGCGAGAAAGCCGCTCGGCGTCGTTGACATCCTCGTACCCGGCCAAACGCCCGAACACCGCTTGCCGAAGCATCCCGACGACAGCGTGCCAGCCGTTCTTGCCGCGACGACCGTCTCGCAGCGCCCCGGCCGCCATCTCTGTCAGGCCAAGCGCGTCGTCCAGTTCCCGATACGCGAGCAAGCCGCCGTCCGACGTTACCTTCGATCCAGGGAACTCCAGCTTCACGCGGCGGTCGAAATCCACGCGAAGCAGCCCGTTCTTGGATTCACCCATCGGATGCACCATGAAAACCTCGCTTCAATCGACACAACACCATGATATGTAACCATGAAGCAGCCCCGTGGGTGGCGCAACCTCAATCCCACCTGGGCAATGCGGGTTAATGCTGCGACGGGCACAGCCTTGGCGGATCTTCATCGCAAAGACAAGTGGCTTGCCTTTGGACCCTGTCTTGCGGATGGGTTGACGCTTCGCGCGTCAGCCGAGCGATGCAGGTTTGCCGTCAATACCGCATTCCGCTGGCGGCACCGATTTCTCGCCGCAGAAACCGGTGCCGCTCACAAGCTCACGGGCATTGTCGAAGCCGACGAACCCTATGTTCTGGAGAGCCGCAAAGGCGAGCGGCACCTGAAACGCAAGGCACGTCGCCGCGGTGGCAAGGCCGGAAAGCGCGGCCTGTCAGATGAGCAGGTGCCGGTGCTGCTTGCCGCTGACCGCAGCGGTATGACCATCAGCGCAGTGCTTCCGGCGGTCAATGCCGATACCCTGCGCACGGTCATTGAGCTGGTCGTGGATGAGCATATCGTGCTGGTGAGCGATGGTCACCGCGCCTATCTGCCCTGCGCTGCCACCCTGGGCGTTCGCCACGAAGCGCTTAACCTGTCCAGGGGAGAACGCGGGGAATGTCCCGTTTGATGTTGAAACTCGTCTGAGTGCCGCTGCTTGATGTGAGGTTATGCGGCGTCCTTGATCTGGTCAAGCAGGTGCTTTTGGCGTTGCCCGATGAGAGCCTGCTTGAGAATGGGCAGTTGCTTGTAAGCCTTGATGCGCCGGGAGCCCTTCTTGGCTTCGAACATGCCCGCCGCGGTCCAGCGTAGGGCCATCTTGGCATCTCGCCGGGGCTTCACGTTTCGGCAGACCTGCCGGATGACGCTGTTCATGGGCTCGATGATATTGGTGCTGGCAAGCGACCGGCGCAATTCAAGCGGCAAGCCGCGCCTGACCACTGTCAGGATTTCGTCGAGACCTTCGAGGAGCGATTGGAACACATCCGGCGCTTCCTGCTCGAAGCGCCGCACCAGATTACGCATCGGGCGTTCGGCCTTGTCGGCATCGTCCAGCTCCCAGGCCTGCTTCAAGGCGCGTCGCACGGAGGCATGGTGCCTGGGCACAAGCCGGTCGGTGATGTTGCGTGCCTTGTGGATTTGGCAGCCCTGGATGGGGATATCCGCGCCGAAGGTCCGCCGCAGAGCTTTACTGAGAGCCTTGGCACCATCCACGATGAAGAGGTAGCAGCCTGCGGGGTCGAGCCCGCGCTCGATCGGATCGTCGAGCAAGGCCTGTAGGGTTGCAGCGTTCTCCGTGGCCCCGTCAATGACGCCCAAGGGGTGTTGTTGCCCAGAAACCTCAATGCCGACAGCCCCGATCATCAACAGGCGGTCGTCCAGATGTAGCCCGTCGATCTGGATCGCAACGAGGTCCAGTTCCGATGGATCGGACCCCATCCACTCTTCGAATGTGGCCTGCGTCAGTGCTTTGAGCCGTCGCGAGACCGCAGAGTTGGACAGGCCGCTGCCCGCGTCCGCCGGAACGCCGGCCTCGGGCAGCCGAACGGCGCGGCAAAACTTGCGCGTGGCCACATTCATCGCCATCGGGTTCATGGCCCACCGGTCGAGAAACCCTGTGGCCGAAATCTCTTCCCAACTCGGCAAGGGCATTTCCTTGCCCGTGCCCTGGCTGCGCACCCGAGGGCGATCCACGGCGCTCTTGCCGCCGTGAAAGCCAACCTGCGCTTCCGAATGGCCCCAACGCTAGCCGGGCTTCTCAGGTGAATGCTCGTAGCGCTCACCGGCAAGCCGTGTCACGTCCTCGTTCAGCAGTCGGGTCAGGCTTTCCATGCCTGCCATCGGACAGCATTGCTCGAAGCTCTCCCTCACAGCTTCAAACGCTTCATCGACAAGCGAAGGCGCAATCGGTGCTGTGGCCAGAGCAAGGGGGGATGTGGTCGTCGTCTTCATGGTGTTGCTTCCTTCTGTGGTTCAAGCACACCGAGCCCAAGGCTCAGCGGAAGCAACGCCACACTAATTCAAAGGTTCAACATCAAACGGGACATTCCCGAGAACGAGAGATGACGTAGAGAAAGTTTCGCACATTTGTGTGTGGTTGGTGGCCCCGAATCCCTCAGGCTTTCAGTCACCAGACGGAGAAGCCAATAGAGGAGGCCAGAGCCACCCTGGACGAGGATGACACGAAGGGCCTGTCGAACGTGTTCCGTATCGACGCCGGTCGGATAGAAGATCATCTGAGGCAGATCGTGCGAGGCAGCGTCGAGGAGACACTGAACAGCCTGCTGGAGGCAGAGGCGGATCGGCTTTGCAATGCAGGGCGCTATGAGCGCAGTGAAGCGCGCCGCGACACGAGCTGGCCGCTCCAAGCGCAAGCTGCACACGCGCGCCGGAGAGGTGCAGGTGCAAGGTGCCGAAGCTTCGCACGCAGACGCATCGACGACGGCAATCATCGAGCGCTATCGCCGGCGCGCGCGCTCGGTCGAAGAGGCTTTGATGGAGATGTATCTGGCTGGTGTGTCGCTACGCCGGGTGGAGGACATCACCGAGGCCCTGTGGGGCACGCGGGTGAGCCCCAGCAGGGTCTCCAATCTCAACAAGAAGCTCTACTCCCAGATCGAGACCTGGCGGAACCGGCCGATCGAGGGCGAACACCCCTACCTCTATCTGGACGGTCCTCTATCTGGACGGCATTGTCCTGAAGCGCAGTTGGGCAGGTGAAGTGCGCAGCGTCTCGCTGCTGGTTGCGGTCGCTGTCAAGGCCGACGGCTACCGCAAGATCCTCGGCAGCCTCGAGGGAGCCAAGGAAGACAAGAAGGGCTGGAGCGCCTTCCTGAAGCCCCTCAAGGAGCGCGGCCTGACGGGTGTCGCGTTGATCGTCTCGGATGCCTGCATGGGGCTCGTCGAGAGCGCGACCGAGTTCTATCCGGACGCCCAGTGGCAGCGCTGCGTCGTGCATTGGATGCCTTCGTGCCCGGTGCCGACCGGCAAGATGCGTGAAGTCGCTCTCATGCTGAAGGCTATCCAGGCCCAGGAGAGCCGCGAGGCGGCCCGCGCCAAGGCCACGCGGCCAAACTCGGAGCCATGCGCCTGACCAAGGGCGCCGACTGGCTGGAGGAGACGGTCGAGGAGACCTGGGTCTACCATGCCTTCCCCAATGAGCATTGGCACCGGATCAGGACCAACTCTCCTCTGGAGAGGATCATGCGGGAGATCGGCGGCGAACCCGCGTCGTCGGAGCCTTCCCCGACGGCCAAGCGGCCCTCAACCCGGCCGTGGCCAGGTTGAGACACATCGCTGGCACCAAAGGGTCCAGCAAGCACTACATGAACAGGGACCTGCTCAAGCAGCGGGACAGGGGTGCCTGATGGAACAGCCCGCCAACCACAATGGGCGAAAGATCCTGGACACTACCTAGAGCCGCCGACAGGCGCACGGACGGAAAGGGCCAGCCGGAAGGCTTCTGGTCATCCATCCACCGCGCGAAAATCCTCGACGTGTGGGAAGCCCTCTGCAACACGCGATAGCGGCGCCCGCGCGGCAGCGCTCTAGACGCGGCGGCTACAGCCTCCGGCGCCACTGACTGTTCTCGCCCCTCTCGAACGGCCACGACAGGCCCTCCGGCAGACTCCTCGGCCAGGATGATGGCCGGGCGCTGTCCAGCATCTCCTGCGTCAGGCCAATCGCGTTGGCGAGCTTCGCGTCGCGGAGGGTCGCGCCTTCCAGGTTCGCGTCGCGGAGGGTCGCGCCGAAGAGGTTCGCGCCTTCCAGGTTCGCGTCGCGGAGGGTCGCGCCTTCAAGGGTCGCGCCTTCCAGGTTCGCGTCGCGGAGGGTCGCGCCTTCGAGGTTCGCGCCGAAGAGCTTCGCGCCTTCCAGGTTCGCGTCGCGGAGGGTCGCGCCTTCGAGGTTCGCGCCGAAGAGCTTCGCGCCTTCCAGGTTCGCGTCGCGGAGGGTCGCGCCTTCGAGGTGCACGCGTAAGAGGGTCGCGCCTTCCAGGTTCGCGTCGCGGAGGGTCGCGCCTTCGAGGTTCGCGTCGATGAGGTACGCGCCTTCCAGGTTCGCGTCGATGAGGTACGCGCCTTCGAGGTTCGCACCGATGAGGTTCGCACCGATGAGGTTCGCACCGATGAGGTTCGCACCGATGAGGTTCGCGCCTTCGAGGTGCGCGCCGGCGAGGTTCGCGCGGACGAGGTTCGCGCCGGCGAGGTTCGCACCGATGAGGTCCGCACCTTCGAGGTTCGCGCCGGCGAGGTGCGTGCGGACAAGGTTCGCGCCGGCGAGGTTCGCACCGATGAGGTCCGCACCTTCGAGGTTCGCGCCGGCGAGCTTCGCGCCGGCGAGCTTCGCGTCGAAGAGGTTCGCGTCGAAGAGGTTCGCGCCGGCGAGGTTCGCGCGGACGAGGTTCGCGCCTTCGAGGTTCGCGCGGACGAGGTTCGCGCCTTCGAGGTCCGCGCGGACGAGGTTCGCGCCTTCGAGGTCCGCGCGGACAAGGTTCGCGCCGGCGCGGCTCGCGTCTTTATTGAGCGCCTCTGCCACGCGTTCCACCCGCGTATATTCGTTCTGGTACTTGGCAATAAAGGCATTTGCGCGAACAGCGATACGCTGCGACTGTGCCGTTGACTGTCTCACGAAGGACTCCGAAGCCAGTTCTTCAAGTATCTCCTCATAATTATCTCCGGCTTCATCGTTCAAGGAATCGATGTCGCCAAGAAGTTGTTTGATGGCGTTTTTGTCTTTCCCTTCCATCTGCCAGATGATCGCTTCGAAGAGGAGATGAATCTCGGGGTAGCCTTTTTCTCGAGCAGCCTTAGACTGATCTTGGTAGCTCAGATAGGTCTGATGGTAGGATTCGCCCTCGGACCAGGATGCAGGGGCACCTGGCGCGCCTATTAGATCCCTTCCATAGGATTGCAATAGCGTCTGAAGAGCAGTTGTGCTGTCGCG
Source organism: Rhodospirillales bacterium (assembly GCA_965202755.1). Lineage (GTDB taxonomy): Bacteria > Pseudomonadota > Alphaproteobacteria > Kiloniellales > JACOMY01 > JACOMY01. The sequence continues at coordinate 65,158 of CBDBCL010000015.1, forward strand.
GGTAAGGTTCGGAGCGAGAGCAACCAAACTCTCAAGCTCTTGCAGCCTGCCGAGCCCGAACAGGATCTGAACGAGGAAGTCGAAAGAATTGGCGAGCTGTCGCTCGCGTTTTTCCGCCGCCTTCAGGTTAATGGTCCTTGTAGTGCCGTCTTCGCTTTCATCGTCTGATGCTGCACCCGGATCAACGAATTCAGAATAGAGCGATTCGAATTCATCGAGCGCGCTCTCGAGTTTTTCAGGATTAACGCGATCCTGTTTGTCCATCTGTTGCAACTGAATTTCCAGAATCGTAGCGCGCGGTAGGAACTCGGCATTTTGTACGAGTTGGGCGCGCTCGCGCTCAAGTTGCTCCCTCACTTGGGTATTGACCTGCTCACTCACTCGGGTATTGACCTGGGAGTCTAAATTTTGTACGAGTTGGGCGCGCTCGCGCTCAAGTTGCTCCCTCACTTGGGTATTGACCTGCTCCCTCACTCGGGTATTGACCTGGGAGTCTAAATTTTGTACGAGTTGGGCGCGCTCGCGCTCAAGTTGCTCCCTCACTTGGGTATTGACCCGACTGTCTAAAATGATGTCGATGACGTAGCCGCCTACCCCAACGATGGCGGTGAGCACAACCGCGGACATACCAAGTACCAGCATTCGGCTCCGCGCCAGTTTTTCTTCGAGCCGTTGATACACTTGCTGGCTCGCCGAGTCCCGCAGCATCGCAAAGACTTGCCCGTTCTCGATCAACGACGCTGTAATTGATGCAGGATCGGCGTGAGCAGCCTGTCCTGAGGACGCTGTGCCGGTCGCTTTACCCTCTCCTGCAGACGCTGTGCCGGTCGTTCCACCCTCTTTAGCAGCTTTCGCCTGCCTGTTAGCGACGAAACTCCGCCATATTGCCAGCGGCAGGCCGATGAAAGCTGCGAGGAAGGCCCCGTACGCTAGCGCCAGGTTACGCAGGGTCTCGCCCTTGGATGCGCCGTTCCCATGCGCCCAGGACCAGATTTCCTCCCAGTACACAGACGCCGGAATAACCGACCACACCCCCACAATGGGCAACAACACCAACAGTGCCGCGAAGGACCGCTTGGGCCCTATGGCTAGCGGCAGGCCGATGAAGGCCGCGAGGAAGGCCCCGTACGCTAGCGCCAGGTTACGCAGGGTCTCGCCCTTGGATGCGCCGTTCCCATGCGCCCAGGACCAGATTTCCTCCCAGTACACAGACGCCGGAATGATCGACAACACCCCTACAATGAGCAGCAACACCAGCAGTGCCGGAAAGAGCCGCTTGAGCCACCCCCACAATCGGCGCCGCCAATCCCGAGACTCCCCCCTACGATCCTTAGGTCTCTCCATCGTGTCATCGCCTCCGCCCCGCCGGACGGACCATGGTCCGCTGCACAAGGCCCCGAGCAGCATGCTACCCCCGAAAACGATCCCTCGAGAGCCCGAAAAGGCCGGACGGGGGCCGGGGCGGGCTAACGCCCCGAGCCGGGAGTCAGAGCTCCCACGACCGGAACCGGCCCAGCGCCGGCCGTCCCGCCACCTCGCACGAGGCGGGGCCATGATCGTGGGAGATCGCCCGCTTGTCCATTCCTGAAAGCGCGCCCGATGCCGCGCCCGCGCTGACGCCCGTCCAGCCGGCCGAGCCGCTCGCACCCTGGATCGGCGGCAAGAGGAACCTCGCGAAAGCGATCGTGCAGCGCATCGAAGCCATGCCCCACACCTGCTACGCAGAGCCCTTCTGCGGCATGGGCGGCATCTTCCTGAGGCGGCCCAATCGTCCCCGGTCGGAAATCCTGAACGATATCAACCCGCATTGCCCAGTTGGGATTGAGGTTGCGCCATCCACGGTGCTGATTCATGGTTACATATCATGGTGTTGTGTCGATTGAAGCGAGGTTTTCATGGTGCATCCGATGGGTGAATCCAAGAACGGGCTGCTTCGCGTGGATTTCGACCGCCGCGTGAAGCTGGAGTTCCCTGGATCGAAGGTAACGTCGGACGGCGGCTTGCTCGCGTATCGGGAA
>CBDBCL010000016.1:0-92811 GCA_965202755.1 Rhodospirillales bacterium
AGATCGTCTTCACGATCGACAATGGCGCCAACGCCATCGACATGACGGGGATGGCGTTCGACGTTTCCCTGCCCTCGGGGGTTTCGGTTGCGGACCCGCCCGGCGCCGGCAACAGTTGCGGCGGCACGTTCAGCCCGGCGGCGGGCGCCGCGACGCTCGCCTTCACGGGCGGCGCGCTGGCCGCGGGCGCCACCTGCGAGATCCGGGTGACGGTGCGTGCCATCACGGCGGGCACGCTGGTCGGCCCGGAAATCGCCCTGACGTCGAGTCTTGCCACGGCGACCGCCGCGCAGGCGACACTCAATGTCGAGGCGGCGGAGGCTCCGGGCTTCGCCAAGGCGTTTTTGCCGTCCAGGGTCGATCCGGGCGGGATTTCCAGGCTGACCTTCACGATCGACAATGCGGCCAACCCGATCGAGGTGGGGTCGCTGGCCTTCACCGACGCCTTCCCGGATGGCATGACCGTGGCCGCCACCCCCAACGGGTCGACCGCCTGTGGCGGGACCTTCGCCCCCGCCGCGTCGGCAACCTCGCTTGCCTTCACCGGCGGCAGCGTTGCGTCCGGCGAGGCCTGCACGATCGCCGTGGACGTGCAGGCGCTGCGGCCAGGGGCGCTGGAGAACCTGTCGGGCGTGCTCACCTCGGACCTGCCGGTCGCCACGTCGGGCGCCGGCGCGACCCTGACGGTCGATGCGGCGCCGCTGTCGGTCTCGATGGCGTTCGAGCCGCCGGCCATTGCGCAGGGCGGGGTCTCAAGGCTGACTCATACCCTGCGCAACGGCGCGGCGATCGGGGCGACGTCGGTTGCGCTGTCCGACAGTCTGCCCGCCGATGTGGTGCTGGCCGACCCCCCCGATGCGCAGACGACCTGCAGCGGCGGCAGGCTGGCGGCGGCGGCGGGCACCCGGGAGATCGCCTATTCGGAGGGTGCGCTGGCCGCAGGCGCCAGCTGCACGATTGCCGTCGATGTGACCTCCGCGCTTGCCGGACCCTACCCGAACGAAACGGAGAGCGTGACCTCGTCGCTGGGCACCAGCACTGCCGCCGAAGCCACGCTGACGGTCGATGCGGCCGGGGCGCCGGGCTTCGCCAAGGCCTTCTCCCCGGCCAGGGTCGATCCGGGCGGGATTTCCAGGCTGACCTTCACGATCGACAATGCGGCCAACGCCATCGCCGTGGGGTCGCTGGCCTTTACCGACGATTTCCCGGATGGCATGATCGTGGCCGCCACCCCCAACGGGTCGACCGCCTGTGGCGGCACCTTCGCTCCCGTCGCGTCGGCGGCCTCGTTGGCCTTCATCGGCGGCAGCGTCGCGGCCGGGCAAACCTGCATGATCGCCGTGGACGTACAGGCGCTGCGGGCCGGGACGCTGGCCAACTTGTCGGGGGCGCTCGCCTCCGATCTGCCCGTCACCGCGCCGGGCGCCGGCGCGACCCTGACGGTCGATGAGGCCCCGCTGTCGGTCTCGATGGCGTTCGAGCCGCCGTCGGTCAGGATCGGCCGCGTGTCGAGGCTGATCTATGGGTTGCGTAACGACGCGGCGGTCGAGGCGACGTCGGTGTCGCTGTCCGACAGGCTGCCCGCCGGTGTGGTGGTGGCCGACCCCCCCGATGCGCAGACGACCTGCACCGGCGGCAGGCTGGCGGCGGCGGCGGGCGACGAGGCGATCGCCTATTCGGACGGTGCGCTGGCCGCAGGCGCCGCCTGCACGATCGCCGTCGATGTGACCTCCGCGCTTGCCGGACCCTACCCGAACGAAACGGAGAGCGTGACCTCGTCGCTGGGCACCAGCACCGCCGCCGAAGCCAGGCTCGATGTCACTCTGATCGAGGCGCTGGGCTTTGCCAAGGCCTTCTCCCCGGCCAGGGTCGATCAGGGCGGGATTTCCAGGTTGACCTTCACGATCGACAATACCGCCAACGCCATCGCCGTGGGGTCGCTGGCCTTTACCGATGACTTCCCGGATGGCATGACCGTGGTCAACCCCCACACCGGGTTGACCAGCTGTGGCGGGAACTACGCCCCCGCCGGGGGGGCGACCTCGCTTGCCTTCTCCGACGGCCGCGTTGCGGCCGGGCAAACCTGCAGGATCGCCCTGGACGTACAGGTGCAGCGGGCCGGGACGCTGGAGAACCGATCGGGCGCCCTGACCTCCGATCTGCCGGGCGCCACGCCGGGCGCCACGGCGACCCTGACGGTCGATGAGGCCCCGCTGGCGGTCTCGATGGCGTTCTCGCCGCCGGCAATTGCGCAGGGCGGTGTCTCAAGGTTGACCCATACCCTGCGCAATGGCGCGGCGATCGGGGCGACGTCGGTGTCGCTGTCCGACAGACTGCCCGCCGATGTGGTGCTGGCCACTCCCCCCGATGCGCAGACGACCTGCAGAGGCGGCAGGCTGGCGGCTGTGGCGGGGGGTGACACGATCGCCTTCACGGGCGGTGCGCTGGCCGCAGGCGCCAGCTGCACGATCGCCGTCGACGTGACCTCCGCGCTTGCCGGAAGCTACCCGAACGACACGCAGAGCGTGACCTCGTCGCTGGGCACTAGCACCGCCGCCGAAGCCACGCTGACAGTCGATCCGGCCGGGGCGCCGGGTTTTGCCAAGGCCTTCTCCCCGGCCAGGGTCGATCCGGGCGGGATTTCCAGGTTGACCTTCACGATCGACAATGCGGCGAACCTGATCGCGGTGGGGTCGCTGGCCTTCACCGACGCCTTCCCGGATGGCATGACCGTGGCCGCCACCCCCAACGGGTCGACCGGCTGCGGCGGGACCTTCGCCCCTGCCGCGTCGGCGACCTCGCTTGCCTTCTCCGGCGGCAGCGTTGCGGCCGGGCAAACCTGCACGATCGCCGTTGACGTGCAGGCGCTGCCGGTCGGCGCGCTGGAGAACCTGTCGGATACGCTCACTTCGGACCTGCCCGTCGCCACGTCGGGTGCCAGGGCGACCCTGACGGTCGATGAGGCCCCGCTGTCGGTCTCGATGGCGTTCGAGCCGCCGGTAATCAGGGCCGGCGGCGTGTCGAGGCTGACCTATACCCTGGACAACGGCGCGGCGATCGGGGCGACGTCGATTGCGCTGTCCGACAGGCTGCCCGCCGCTGTGGTGGTGGCCGACCCCCCCGATGCGCAGACGACCTGCAGCGGCGGCAGGCTGACGGCGGCGGCGGGCAGCCGGGCGATCGCCTATTCGGACGCTGCGCTGGCCGCAGGCGCCAGCTGCACGATCGCCGTCGACGTGACCTCCACGCTTGCCGGACCCTACCGGAACATAACGCAGAGCGTGACCTCGTCGCTGGGCGCCAGCACCGCTGTCGAAGCCATGCTGACGGTCGATCCGGCCGAGGCGCCGGGCTTCGCCAAGGCCTTCTCCCCGGCCAGGGTCGATCCGGGCGGGATGTCCAGGTTGACCTTCACGATCGACAATGCGGCGAATCTGATCGAGGTGGGGTCGCTGGCCTTCACCGACGTCTTCCCGGACGGCCTGGTCGCGGCCGACGCCCCCAATGCGGAGACCAGCTGCGGCGGGACCTTCGCCCCCGCCGCGTCGGCGACCTCGCTCGCCTTCTCCGGCGGCAGCGTTGCGGCCGGTGCCAGCTGCACGATCGCCGTGGACGTGCAGGCGCTGCGGGCCGGGACGCTGGAGAACCTGTCGGGCGCGCTCGCCTCCGATCTGCCGGTCGCCGCGTCGGGCGCCAGGGCGACCCTCACGGTGAACGAGATCCCGCTGTCGGTCTCGATGGCGTTCGAGCCGCCGGCAATTGCTCAGGGCGGGGTCTCAAGGCTGACCTATGATCTGGACAACGGCGCGGCGGTCGAGGCGACCGGGGTGTCGCTATCCGACAGGCTGCCCGCCGATGTGGTGCTGGCGGGCGTACCCGATGCACGCACGAGCTGCGGCGGCACGCTGACGGCGGCGGCGGGGGGTGACACGATCATCTTCACGGGCGGCGCGCTTGGCGCGGGCGCCACCTGCACGATCGCCGTTGATGTGACCTCCGCGCTTGTCGGAAGCTATCCGAACGGCACGGAAAGCGTGACCTCGCAGCTGGGTACCAGCACCGCCGTCGAAGCCACGCTGACGATCGATCCGGCAGAGGCGCCGGGCTTTGCCAGGGTCTTTGCGCCGAACAGCGTCCGGCAGGGCGGTGAAACGCAGATCGTCTTCACGCTCGACAATACCGCCAACCTGATCGATTTGGTCGAACTGGCCTTCACCGACGCCTTCCCGGACGGCCTGGTCGTGGCCGACGCCCCCAGTGCGGAGAACGGCTGCGGCGGCAGGTTCGACCCGGTTGCGGGCGCCACGACGCTCGCCTTCGCCGATGGCGTGCTGGCCGCGGGCGCCACCTGCGAGATCCGGGTGACGCTGCGCGCCATCGAGGCGGGCACGCTGACCGCTCCGGAAATCGCCCTGACGTCGAACGTCGCCACGGCGACCGCCGCGCAGGCGACACTCAATGTCAAGGCGGCGGATGCGCCGGGCTTTGCCAGGGTCTTTGCGCCGGACATCGTCCGGCAGGGCGGTGAAACGCAGATCGTCTTCACGGTCGACAATACCGCCAACCTGATCGATTTGCGCGAACTGGCCTTCACCGACGCCTTCCCGGACGGCCTGGTCGTGGCCGACGCTCCCAATGCGACGACCGCCTGCGGGGGCAGGTTCGACCCGGTTGCGGGCGCCACGACGTTCGCCTTCGCCGATGGCACGCTGGCCGCGGGCGCCACCTGCGAGATCCGGGTGACGCTGCGCGCCATCGGGGCGGGCACGCTGACCGGTCCGGAAATCGCCCTGACGTCGAGCCTCGCCACGGCGACCGCCGCGCAGGCGACACTCAATGTCAAGGCGGCGGATGCGCCGGGCTTTGCCAAGGCCTTCTCCCCGGCCAGGGTCGATCCGGGCGGGATTTCCAGGTTGACCTTCACGATCGACAATGCGGCCAACGCCATCGCCGTGGGGTCGCTGGCCTTTACCGACGCCTTCCCGGACGGCCTGGTCGTGGCCGCCACGCCCAACGGGTCGACCGCCTGTGGCGGGACCTTCGCCCCCGCCGCGTCGGCGGCCTCGTTGGCCTTCACCGGCGGCAGCGTCGCGGCCGGGCAAACCTGTACGCTTGCCGTCGACGTGCAGGCGCTGCGGGCCGGGACGCTGGAGAACCTGTCGGGCGCGCTCGCCTCCGATCTGCCCGTCACCACGCCGGGCGCCGGCGCGACCCTGACGGTGAACGAGATCCCGCTGTCGGTCTCGATGGCGTTCTCGCCGCGGGCAATTGCGCAGGGCGGTGTCTCAAGGCTGACTCATACCCTGCGCAACGACGCGGCGATCGGGGCGACGTCGGTTGCGCTGTCCGACAGGCTGCCCGCCGGTGTCGCGCTGGCCGACCCCCCCGATGCGCAGACGACCTGCAGCGGCGGCAGGCTGACGGCGGCGGCGGGTACCCGGACGATCGCCTATTCGGAGGGTGCGCTGGCCGCAGGCGCCAGCTGCACGATCGCCGTCGACGTGACCTCCGCGACCGCCGGAAGCTACCCGAACGAAACGGAGAGCGTGACCTCGTCGCTGGGCGCCAGCACCGCCGCCGAAGCCACGCTGACAGTCGATCCGGCGGAGGCGCCGGGTTTCGCCAGGGTCTTTGCGCCGGACAGCGTCCGGCAGGGCGATGAAACGCAGATCGTCTTCACGGTCGACAATACCGCCAACCTGATCGAGGTGGGGTCGCTAGCCTTCACCGACGCCTTCCCGGACGGCCTGGTCGTGGCCGACGCCCCCAGTGCGGAGAACAGCTGCGGCGGCAGGTTCGACCCGGTTGCGGGCGCCACGACGCTTGCCTTCGCAGGTGGCGCGCTGGCCGCGGGCGCCACCTGCGAGATCCGGGTGACGCTGCGCGCCATCGGGGCGGGCACGCTGACCGGTCCGGCCGTTACCCTGAGGTCGAACCTCGCCCCGGCGACCGCTGCCGAAGCCAGGCTCAATGTCACTCCGGCCGGGGCGCCGGGCTTTGCCAAGGCCTTCTCGCCGGCCAGGGTCGATCAGGGCGGGATTTCCAGGCTGACCTTCACGATCGACAATGCGGCGAACTTGATCGAGGTGGGGTCGCTGGCCTTTACCGATGACTTCCCGGATGGCCTGGTCGTGGCCGCCACCCCCAACGGATCGACCGCCTGTGGCGGGACCTTCGCCCCCGCCGCGTCGGCGGCCTCGCTCGCCTTCACCGGCGGCAGCGTCGCGGCCGGGCAAACCTGTACGCTCGCCGTGGACGTACAGGCGCGGCGGGCCGGGACGCTGGAGAATCTGTCGGGCGCGCTCGCCTCCGATCTGCCGGTCTCCACGTCGGGCGCCGGCGCGACCCTGAGGGTCGATGAGGCCCCGCTGACGGTCTCGATGGCGTTCGAGCCGACGGCCATTGCGCAGGGCGGTGTCTCAAGGCTGACCCATACCCTGCGCAACGGCGCGGCGATCGGGGCGACGTCGGTGTCGCTGTCCGACAGGCTGCCCGCCGGTGTCGCGGTGGCCGACCCCCCCGCTGCGCAGACGACCTGCACTGGCGGCAGGCTGACGGCGGCGGCGGGCGACGAGGCGATCGCCTATTCGGAGGGTGCGCTGGCCGCAGGCGCCAGCTGCACGATCGCCGTCGACGTGACCTCCGCGCTTGCCGGACTCTACCCGAACGAAACGGAAAGTGTGACCTCATCGCTGGGCGCCAGCACCGCCGCCGAAGCCACGCTGACAGTCGAGGCGGCGGAGGCGCCGGGTTTCGCCAGGGTCTTTGCGCCGGACAGCGTCCGGCAGGGCGGTGAAACGCAGATCGTCTTCACGCTCGACAATGGCGCCAACCTGATCGAGGTGGGGTCGCTGGCCTTCACCGACGCCTTCCCGGACGGCTTGGTCGTGGCCGACGCCCCCAGTGCGGAGAACAGCTGCGGCGGCAGGTTCGACCCGGTTGCGGGCGCCACGACGCTTGCCTTCGCAGGTGGCGCGCTGGCCGCGGGCGCCACCTGCGAGATCCGGGTGACGCTGCGCGCCATCGGGGCGGGCACGCTGACCGTTCCGGCCGTCACTCTGAGGTCGAACCTCGCCCCGGCGACCGCCGCCGAAGCCAGACTCGATGTCACTCCGCCCGCGGCGCCGGGCTTTGCCAAGGCTTTCTCCCCGGCCAGGGTCGCGCCGGGCGGGATTTCCAGGCTGACCTTCACGATCGACAATGCGGCCAACCTGATCGCGGTGGGGTCGCTGGCCTTCACCGATGACTTCCCGGATGGCATGACCGTGGCCGCCACCCCCAACGGGTCGACCGCCTGTGGCGGGACCTTCGCCCCCGCCGCGTCGGCGGCCTCGCTCGCCTTCACCGGCGGCAGCGTCGCGGCCGGGCAAACCTGCACGCTTGCCGTCGACGTGCAGGCGCGGCGGGCCGGGACGCTGGAGAACCTGTCGGGCGCGCTCGCTTCGGACCTGCCGGTCACCACGCCGGGCGCCGGCGCGACCCTGAGGGTTGATGAGGCCCCACTGTCGGTCTCGATGGCGTTCGAGCCGCCGGCAATTGCGCAGGGCGGTGTCTCAAGGCTGACCTATACCCTGGACAACGGCGCGGCGATCGGGGCGACGTCGGTTGCGCTGTCCGACAGGCTGCCCGCCGGTGTTGCGGTGGCCGACCCCCCCGCTGCGCAGACGACCTGCACTGGCGGCAGGCTGACGGCGGCGGCGGGCGACGAGGCGATCGCCTATTCGGACGGTGCGCTGGCCGCAGGCGCCAGCTGCACGATCGCCGTCGACGTGACCTCCGCGACCGCCGGAAGCTACCGGAACGAAGCGGAGAGCGTGACCTCGTCGCTGGGCACCAGCGCGGCAGTCTCGGCCATGCTGACGGTCGAGGCGGCGGAGGCGCCGGGTTTCGCCAGGGTCTTTGCGCCGGACAGCGTCCGGCAGGGCGGGGAAACGCAGATCGTCTTCACGCTCGACAATGGCGCCAACCTGATCGCGGTGGGGTCGCTGGCCTTCACCGACGCCTTCCCGGACGGCCTGGTCGTGGCCGACACCCCCAGTGCGGAGAACAGCTGCGGGGGCAGGTTCGACCCGGTTGCGGGCGCCACGACGCTCGCCTTCACGGGCGGCGCGCTGGCCGCGGGCGCCACCTGCGAGATCCGGGTGACGGTGCGCGCCATCGCGGCGGGCAGGCTGACCGGTCCGGCCGTCACCCTGAGATCGAACCTCGCCCCGGCGACCGCCGCCGAAGCCAGGCTCGATGTCACTCCGGCCGCGGCGCCGGGCTTTGCCAAGGCCTTCTCCCCGGCCAGGGTCGATCCGGGCGGTTTGTCCAGACTGACCTTCACGATCGACAATGCGGCCAACCTGATCGAGGTGGGGTCGCTGGCCTTCACCGACGCCTTCCCGGACGGCCTGGTCGCGGCCGACGCCCCCAATGCGGAGACCAGCTGCGGCGGGACCTTCGCCCCCGCCGCGTCGGCGGCCTCGTTGGCCTTCACCGGCGGCAGCGTCGCTGCCGGGCAAACCTGCACGCTCTCCGTGGACGTGCAGGCACTGCGGGCCGGCGCGCTGGAGAACGTATCAGGCGCGCTCGCCTCCGATCTGCCCGTCACCACGTCGGGCGCCGGCGCGACCCTGACGGTCGATGAGGCCCCGCTGTCGGTCTCTATGGCGTTCGAGCCGACGGCAATTGCGCAGGGCGGTGTCTCAAGGCTGACCTATGATCTGGACAACGGCGCGGCGATCGGGGCGACGTCGGTGTCGCTGTCCGACAGTCTGCCCGCCGATGTGGTGCTGGCCGACCCCCCCGATGCGCAAACGAGCTGCGGCGGCAGGCTGGCGGCGGCGGGGGGTGACACGCTCGCCTTCACGGGCGGCGCGCTTGGCGCGGGCGCCAGCTGCACGATCGCCGTCGACGTGACCTCCGCGCTTGCCGGACTCTACCCGAACGAAACGGAGAGCGTGACCTCGTCGCTGGGCACCAGCACCGCCGCCGAAGCCACGCTGAGGGTCGAAGCGGCCGGGGCGCCGGGCTTTGCCAAGGCCTTCTCGCCGGCCAGGGTCGATCAGGGCGGGATTTCCAGGCTGACCTTCACGATCGACAATGCGGCGAACCTGATCGAGGTGGGGTCGCTGGCCTTTACCGATGACTTCCCGGATGGCCTGGTCGTGGCCGCCACCCCCAACGGATCGACCGCCTGTGGCGGGACCTTCGCCCCCGCCGCGTCGGCGGCCTCGCTCGCCTTCACCGGCGGCAGCGTCGCGGCCGGGCAAACCTGTACGCTCGCCGTGGACGTACAGGCGCGGCGGGCCGGGACGCTGGAGAATCTGTCGGGCGCGCTCGCCTCCGATCTGCCGGTCTCCACGTCGGGCGCCGGCGCGACCCTGAGGGTCGATGAGGCCCCGCTGACGGTCTCGATGGCGTTCGAGCCGACGGCCATTGCGCAGGGCGGTGTCTCAAGGCTGACCCATACCCTGCGCAACGGCGCGGCGATCGGGGCGACGTCGGTGTCGCTGTCCGACAGGCTGCCCGCCGGTGTCGCGGTGGCCGACCCCCCCGCTGCGCAGACGACCTGCACTGGCGGCAGGCTGACGGCGGCGGCGGGCGACGAGGCGATCGCCTATTCGGAGGGTGCGCTGGCCGCAGGCGCCAGCTGCACGATCGCCGTCGACGTGACCTCCGCGCTTGCCGGACTCTACCCGAACGAAACGGAAAGTGTGACCTCATCGCTGGGCGCCAGCACCGCCGCCGAAGCCACGCTGACAGTCGAGGCGGCGGAGGCGCCGGGTTTCGCCAGGGTCTTTGCGCCGGACAGCGTCCGGCAGGGCGGTGAAACGCAGATCGTCTTCACGCTCGACAATGGCGCCAACCTGATCGAGGTGGGGTCGCTGGCCTTCACCGACGCCTTCCCGGACGGCTTGGTCGTGGCCGACGCCCCCAGTGCGGAGAACAGCTGCGGCGGCAGGTTCGACCCGGTTGCGGGCGCCACGACGCTTGCCTTCGCAGGTGGCGCGCTGGCCGCGGGCGCCACCTGCGAGATCCGGGTGACGCTGCGCGCCATCGGGGCGGGCACGCTGACCGTTCCGGCCGTCACTCTGAGGTCGAACCTCGCCCCGGCGACCGCCGCCGAAGCCAGACTCGATGTCACTCCGCCCGCGGCGCCGGGCTTTGCCAAGGCTTTCTCCCCGGCCAGGGTCGCGCCGGGCGGGATTTCCAGGCTGACCTTCACGATCGACAATGCGGCCAACCTGATCGCGGTGGGGTCGCTGGCCTTCACCGATGACTTCCCGGATGGCATGACCGTGGCCGCCACCCCCAACGGGTCGACCGCCTGTGGCGGGACCTTCGCCCCCGCCGCGTCGGCGGCCTCGCTCGCCTTCACCGGCGGCAGCGTCGCGGCCGGGCAAACCTGCACGCTTGCCGTCGACGTGCAGGCGCGGCGGGCCGGGACGCTGGAGAACCTGTCGGGCGCGCTCGCTTCGGACCTGCCGGTCACCACGCCGGGCGCCGGCGCGACCCTGAGGGTTGATGAGGCCCCACTGTCGGTCTCGATGGCGTTCGAGCCGCCGGCAATTGCGCAGGGCGGTGTCTCAAGGCTGACCTATACCCTGGACAACGGCGCGGCGATCGGGGCGACGTCGGTTGCGCTGTCCGACAGGCTGCCCGCCGGTGTTGCGGTGGCCGACCCCCCCGCTGCGCAGACGACCTGCACTGGCGGCAGGCTGACGGCGGCGGCGGGCGACGAGGCGATCGCCTATTCGGACGGTGCGCTGGCCGCAGGCGCCAGCTGCACGATCGCCGTCGACGTGACCTCCGCGACCGCCGGAAGCTACCGGAACGAAGCGGAGAGCGTGACCTCGTCGCTGGGCACCAGCGCGGCAGTCTCGGCCATGCTGACGGTCGAGGCGGCGGAGGCGCCGGGTTTCGCCAGGGTCTTTGCGCCGGACAGCGTCCGGCAGGGCGGGGAAACGCAGATCGTCTTCACGCTCGACAATGGCGCCAACCTGATCGCGGTGGGGTCGCTGGCCTTCACCGACGCCTTCCCGGACGGCCTGGTCGTGGCCGACACCCCCAGTGCGGAGAACAGCTGCGGGGGCAGGTTCGACCCGGTTGCGGGCGCCACGACGCTCGCCTTCACGGGCGGCGCGCTGGCCGCGGGCGCCACCTGCGAGATCCGGGTGACGGTGCGCGCCATCGCGGCGGGCAGGCTGACCGGTCCGGCCGTCACCCTGAGATCGAACCTCGCCCCGGCGACCGCCGCCGAAGCCAGGCTCGATGTCACTCCGGCCGCGGCGCCGGGCTTTGCCAAGGCCTTCTCCCCGGCCAGGGTCGATCCGGGCGGTTTGTCCAGACTGACCTTCACGATCGACAATGCGGCCAACCTGATCGAGGTGGGGTCGCTGGCCTTCACCGACGCCTTCCCGGACGGCCTGGTCGCGGCCGACGCCCCCAATGCGGAGACCAGCTGCGGCGGGACCTTCGCCCCCGCCGCGTCGGCGGCCTCGTTGGCCTTCACCGGCGGCAGCGTCGCTGCCGGGCAAACCTGCACGCTCTCCGTGGACGTGCAGGCACTGCGGGCCGGCGCGCTGGAGAACGTATCAGGCGCGCTCGCCTCCGATCTGCCCGTCACCACGTCGGGCGCCGGCGCGACCCTGACGGTCGATGAGGCCCCGCTGTCGGTCTCTATGGCGTTCGAGCCGACGGCAATTGCGCAGGGCGGTGTCTCAAGGCTGACCTATGATCTGGACAACGGCGCGGCGATCGGGGCGACGTCGGTGTCGCTGTCCGACAGTCTGCCCGCCGATGTGGTGCTGGCCGACCCCCCCGATGCGCAAACGAGCTGCGGCGGCAGGCTGGCGGCGGCGGGGGGTGACACGCTCGCCTTCACGGGCGGCGCGCTTGGCGCGGGCGCCAGCTGCACGATCGCCGTCGACGTGACCTCCGCGCTTGCCGGACTCTACCCGAACGAAACGGAGAGCGTGACCTCGTCGCTGGGCACCAGCACCGCCGCCGAAGCCACGCTGAGGGTCGAAGCGGCCGGGGCGCCGGGCTTTGCCAAGGCCTTCTCCCCGGCCAGGGTCGGTCCGGGCGGGATTTCCAGGCTGACCTTCACGATCGACAATGCGGCGAACCTGATCGAGGTGGGGTCGCTGGCCTTTACCGATGACTTCCCGGATGGCATGACCGTGGCCGCCACCCCCAACGGGTCGACCGCCTGTGGCGGGACCTTCGCCCCCGCCGCGTCGGCGGCCTCGCTCGCCTTCACCGGCGGCAGCGTCGCGGCCGGGCAAACCTGCACGCTCTCCGTGGACGTACAGGCGCTGCGGGCCGGGACGCTGGAGAACCGATCGGGCGCCCTGACCTCCGATCTGCCCGTCGCTACGTCGGGCGCCACGGCGACCCTGAGGGTCGATGAGGCCCCGCTGTCGGTCTCTATGGCGTTCGAGCCGCCGGCCATTGCGCAGGGCGGTGTCTCAAGGCTGACCTATGATCTGGACAACGGCGCGGCGATCGGGGCGACGTCGGTGTCGCTGTCCGACAGGCTGCCTGCCGATGTGGTGCTGGCCGCCCCCCCCGATGCGCAGACGACCTGTACTGGCGGCAGGCTGACGGCGGCGGCGGGGGGTGACACGATCGCCTTCACGGGCGGCGCGCTTGGCGCGGGCGCCAGCTGCACGATCGCCATCGACGTGACCTCCGCGCTTGCCGGACTCTACCCGAACGAAACGGAGAGCGTGACCTCGTCGCTGGGCACCAGCACCGCCGCCGAAGCCAGGCTGACGGTCGATCCGGCGGAGGCGCCGGGCTTTGCCGGGGTCTTTGTGCCGGACAGCGTCCGGCAGGGCGGTGAAACGCAGATCGTCTTCACGATCGACAATGGCGCCAACGCCATCGACATGACGGGGATGGCGTTTGACGTTTCCCTGCCCTCGGGGGTTTCGGTTGCGGACCCGCCCGGCGCCGGCAACAGTTGCGGCGGCACGTTCAGCCCGGCGGCGGGCGCCGCGACGCTCACCTTCACGGGCGGCGTGCTGACCGCGGGCGCCACCTGCGAGATCCGGGTGACGCTGCGCGCCATCGAGGCGGGCACGCTGATCGGCCCGGATGCTGCCCTGACGTCGAGCCTCGCCACAGCGACCGCCGTCGAAGCCACGCTGAGGGTCGAAGCGGCCGGGGCGCCGGGCTTTGCCAAGGCCTTCTCCCCGGCCAGGGTCGATCAGGGCGGAATTTCCAGACTGACCTTCACGATCGACAATGCAGCCAATCTGATCGAGGTGGGGTCGCTGTCCTTCACCGACGCCTTCCCGGACGGCCTGGTCGTGGCCGATCCCCCCAATGCGGAGACCGGCTGCGGCGGGACCTTCGCCCCCGCCGCGTCGGCGACCTCGCTTGCCTTCACTGGCGGCAGCGTTGCGTCCGGCGAGGTCTGCACGATCGCCCTGGACGTGCAGGCGCTGCGGCCCGGGGCGCTGGAGAACCTGTCGGGCGTGCTCGCCTCGGACCTGCCCGTCACCACGCCGGGCGCCGGCGCGACCCTGACGGTCGATGCGGCGCCGCTGTCGGTCTCGATGGCGTTCTCGCCGCGGGCGATTGCGCAGGGCGGTGTCTCAAGGCTGACCCATACCCTGCGCAACGGCGCGGCGATCGGGGCGACGTCGGTTGCGCTGTCTGACAGGCTGCCCGCCGGTGTCGCGCTGGCCGATCCACCCGATGCGCAGACGACCTGCAGCGGCGGCAGGCTGACGGCGGTGGCGGGTACCCGGGAGATCGCCTATTCGGAGGGTGCGCTGGCCGCAGGCGCCAGCTGCACGATCGCCGTCGACGTGACCCCCGCGACCGCCGCACGCTACCGGAACATAGCGGAGAGCGTGACCTCGTCGTTGGGCACCAGCACGGCAATCTCGGCCGGGCTGAGGGTCGAGGCGGTCGAGGCGCCGGGCTTTGCCAAGGCCTTCTCCCCGGCCAGGGTCGCGCCGGGCGGGATTTCCAGGCTGACCTTCACGATCGACAATGCGGCCAACGCCATCGCCGTGAGGTCGCTGGCCTTCACCGACGATTTCCCGGATGGCCTGGTCGCGGTGGCCGATCCCCCCAATGCGGAGACCGGCTGCGGCGGCACCTTCGCCCCCGCCGCGTCGGCGACCTCGCTTGCCTTCACCGGCGGCCGCGTTGCGTCCGGCGAGGCCTGCACGATCGCCCTGGACGTGCAGGCGCAGCGGGCCGGGACGCTGGAGAACCTGTCGAGCGCCCTGACCTCCGATCTGCCCTTCGACACGTCGGGCGCCAGGGCGACCCTGAGGGTCGATGAGGCCCCGCTTTCGGTCTCGATGGCGTTCTCGCCGCGGGCGATTGCGCAGGGCGGTGTCTCAAGGCTGACCCATACCCTGCGCAACGGCGCGGCGATCGGGGCGACGTCGGTTGTGCTGTCCGACAGGCTGCCCCCCGGTGTCGCGCTGGCCGACCCTCCCGATGCACAGACGACCTGCAGCGGCGGCAGGCTGACGGCGGCGGCGGGTACCCGGGCGATCGCCTATTCGGACGGTGCGCTGGCCGCAGGCGCCATCTGCACGATCGCCGTCGACGTGACCTCCGCGACCGCCGCACGCTACCGGAACATAGCGGAGAGCGTGACCTCGTCGCTGGGCACCAGCACGGCAGTCTCGGCCGGGCTGAGGGTCGATGAGGCCCCGCTGTCGGTCTCGATGGCGTTCTCGCCGCGGGCGATTGCGCAGGGCGGTGTCTCAAGGCTGACTCATACCCTGCACAACGACGCGGCGATCGGGGCGACGTCGGTGTCGCTGTCCGACAGGCTGCCCCCCGGTGTCGCGCTGGCCGACCCTCCCGATGCGCAGACGACCTGCAGCGGCGGCAGGCTGACGGCGGCGGCGGGTACCCGGACGATCGCCTATTCGGAGGGTGCGCTGGCCGCAGGCGCCAGCTGCACGATCGCCGTCGACGTGACCCCCGCGACCGCCGCACGCTACCGGAACATAGCGGAGAGCGTGACCTCGTCGCTGGGCGCCAGCACGGCAGTCTCGGCCGGGCTGAGGGTCGAGGCGGTCGAGGCGCCGGGCTTTGCCAAGGCCTTCTCCCCGGCCAGGGTCGCGCCGGGCGGGATTTCCAGGCTGACCTTCACGATCGACAATGCGGCCAACGCCATCGCCGTGAGGTCGCTGGCCTTCACCGACGATTTCCCGGATGGCCTGGTCGCGGTGGCCGATCCCCCCAATGCGGAGACCGGCTGCGGCGGCACCTTCGCCCCCGCCGCGTCGGCGACCTCGCTTGCCTTTACCGGCGGCCGCGTTGCGTCCGGCGAGGCCTGCACGATCGCCCTGGACGTGCAGGCGCAGCGGGCCGGGACGCTGGAGAACCTGTCGAGCGCCCTGACCTCCGATCTGCCCTTCGACACGTCGGGCGCCAGGGCGATCCTGAGGGTCGATGAGGCCCCGCTGTCGGTCTCGATGGCGTTCTCGCCGCGGGCGATTGCGCAGGGCGGTGTCTCAAGGCTGACCCATACCCTGCGCAACGGCGCGGCGATCGGGGCGACGTCGGTTGTGCTGTCCGACAGGCTGCCCCCCGGTGTCGCGCTGGCCGACCCTCCCGATGCACAGACGACCTGCAGCGGCGGCAGGCTGATGGCGGCGGCGGGTACCCGGGCGATCGCCTATTCGGACGGTGCGCTGGCCGCAGGCGCCATCTGCACGATCGCCGTCGACGTGACCTCCGCGACCGCCGCACGCTACCGGAACATAGCGGAGAGCGTGACCTCGTCGCTGGGCACCAGCACGGCAGTCTCGGCCGGGCTGAGGGTCGATGAGGCCCCGCTGTCGGTCTCGATGGCGTTCTCGCCGCGGGCGATTGCGCAGGGCGGTGTCTCAAGGCTGACTCATACCCTGCGCAACGACGCGGCGATCGGGGCGACGTCGGTGTCGCTGTCCGACAGGCTGCCCCCCGGTGTCGCGCTGGCCGACCCCCCCGATGCGCAGACGACCTGCAGCGGCGGCAGGCTGACGGCGGCGGCGGGTACCCGGACGATCGCCTATTCGGAGGGTGCGCTGGCCGCAGGCGCCAGCTGCACGATCGCCGTCGACGTGACCCCCGCGACCGCCGCACGCTACCGGAACATAGCGGAGAGCGTGACCTCGTCGTTGGGCACCAGCACGGCAGTCTCGGCCGGGCTGAGGGTCGAGGCGGTCGAGGCGCCGGGCTTTGCCAAGGCCTTCTCCCCGGCCAGGGTCGCGCCGGGCGGGATTTCCAGGCTGACCTTCACGATCGACAATGCGGCCAACGCCATCGCCGTGAGGTCGCTGGCCTTTACCGACGATTTCCCGGATGGCATGACCGTGGCCGCCATCCCCAACGGGTCGACCGCCTGTGGCGGCACCTTCGCCCCCGCCGCGTCGGCGACCTCGCTTGCCTTCACCGGCGGCCGCGTTGCGTCCGGCGAGGCCTGCACGATCGCCCTGGACGTGCAGGCGCAGCGGGCCGGGACGCTGGAGAACCGATCGGGCGCCCTGACCTCCGATCTGCCCTTCGACACGTCGGGCGCCAGGGCGATCCTGAGGGTCGATGAGGCCCCGCTTTCGGTCTCGATGGCGTTCTCGCCGCGGGCGATTGCGCAGGGCGGTGTCTCAAGGCTGACTCATACCCTGCGCAACGACGCGGCGATCGGGGCGACGTCGGTTGTCGCTGTCCGACAGGCTGCCCCCCGGTGTCGCGCTGGCCGACCCTCCCGATGCGCAGACGACCTGCAGCGGCGGCAGGCTGACGGCGGCGGCGGGTACCCGGACGATCGCCTATTCGGAGGGTGCGCTGGCCGCAGGCGCCAGCTGCACGATCGCCGTCGACGTGACCCCCGCGACCGCCGCACGCTACCGGAACAGAGCGCAGAGCGTGACCTCGTCGCTGGGCACCAGCACGGCAATCTCGGCCGGACTGAGGGTCGAGGCGGTTGAGGCGCCGGGCTTTGCCAAGGCCTTCTCCCCGGCCAGGGTCGGTCCGGGCGGGATTTCCAGGCTGACCTTCACGATCGACAATGCGGCCAACGCCATCGCCGTGAGGTCGCTGGCCTTTACCGACGATTTCCCGGATGGCATGACCGTGGCCGCCATCCCCAACGGGTCGACCTCCTGTGGCGGGACCTTCGCCCCCGCCGCGTCGGCGACCTCGCTTGCCTTTACCGGCGGCCGCGTTGCGTCCGGCGAGGCCTGCACGATCGCCCTGGACGTGCAGGCGCAGCGGGCCGGGACGCTGGAGAACCTGTCGAGCGCCCTGACCTCCGATCTGCCCTTCGACACGTCGGGCGCCAGGGCGACCCTGAGGGTCGATGAGGCCCCGCTTTCGGTCTCGATGGCGTTCTCGCCGCGGGCGATTGCGCAGGGCGGTGTCTCAAGGCTGACCCATACCCTGCGCAACGGCGCGGCGATCGGGGCGACGTCGGTTGTGCTGTCCGACAGGCTGCCCCCCGGTGTCGCGCTGGCCGACCCTCCCGATGCACAGACGACCTGCAGCGGCGGCGCTGACGGCGGCGGCGGGTACCCGGGCGATCGCCTATTCGGACGGTGCGCTGGCCGCAGGCGCCATCTGCACGATCGCCGTCGACGTGACCTCCGCGACCGCCGCACGCTACCGGAACATAGCGGAGAGCGTGACCTCGTCGCTGGGCACCAGCACGGCAGTCTCGGCCGGGCTGAGGGTCGATGAGGCCCCGCTTTCGGTCTCGATGGCGTTCTCGCCGCGGGCGATTGCGCAGGGCGGTGTCTCAAGGCTGACTCATACCCTGCGCAACGACGCGGCGATCGGGGCGACGTCGGTTGCGCTGTCCGACAGGCTGCCCCCCGGTGTCGCGCTGGCCGACCCCCCCGATGCGCAGACGACCTGCAGCGGCGGCAGGCTGACGGCGGCGGCGGGTACCCGGACGATCGCCTATTCGGAGGGTGCGCTGGCCGCAGGCGCCAGCTGCACGATCGCCGTCGACGTGACCCCCGCGACCGCCGCACGCTACCGGAACATAGCGGAGAGCGTGACCTCGTCGTTGGGCACCAGCACGGCAATCTCGGCCGGGCTGAGGGTCGAGGCGGTCGAGGCGCCGGGCTTTGCCAAGGCCTTCTCCCCGGCCAGGGTCGCGCCGGGCGGGATTTCCAGGCTGACCTTCACGATCGACAATGCGGCCAACGCCATCGCCGTGAGGTCGCTGGCCTTTACCGACGATTTCCCGGATGGCATGACCGTGGCCGCCATCCCCAACGGGTCGACCGCCTGTGGCGGCACCTTCGCCCCCGCCGCGTCGGCGACCTCGCTTGCCTTCACCGGCGGCCGCGTTGCGTCCGGCGAGGCCTGCACGATCGCCCTGGACGTGCAGGCGCAGCGGGCCGGGACGCTGGAGAACCGATCGGGCGCCCTGACCTCCGATCTGCCGGTCACCACGTCGGGCGCCAGGGCGACCCTGAGGGTCGATGAGGCCCCGCTGTCGGTCTCGATGGCGTTCTCGCCGCGGGCGATTGCGCAGGGCGGTGTCTCAAGGCTGACCCATACCCTGCGCAACGACGCGGCGATCGGGGCGACGTCGGTTGCGCTGTCCGACAGGCTGCCCCCCGGTGTCGCGCTGGCCGACCCCCCCGATGCGCAGACGACCTGCAGCGGCGGCAGGCTGACGGCGGCGGCGGGTACCCGGACGATCGCCTATTCGGAGGGTGCGCTGGCCGCAGGCGCCAGCTGCACGATCGCCGTCGACGTGACCCCCGCGACCGCCGCACGCTACCGGAACATAGCGGAGAGCGTGACCTCGTCGCTGGGCACCAGCACGGCAATCTCGGCCGGGCTGAGGGTCGAGGCGGTCGAGGCGCCGGGCTTTGCCAAGGCCTTCTCCCCGGCCAGGGTCGCGCCGGGCGGGATTTCCAGGCTGACCTTCACGATCGACAATGCGGCCAACGCCATCGCCGTGAGGTCGCTGGCCTTTACCGACGATTTCCCGGATGGCATGACCGTGGCCGCCATCCCCAACGGGTCGACCGCCTGTGGCGGCACCTTCGCCCCCGCCGCGTCGGCGACCTCGCTTGCCTTCACCGGCGGCCGCGTTGCGTCCGGCGAGGCCTGCACGATCGCCCTGGACGTGCAGGCGCAGCGGGCCGGGACGCTGGAGAACCGATCGGGCGCCCTGACCTCCGATCTGCCGGTCACCACGTCGGGCGCCAGGGCGACCCTGAGGGTCGATGAGGCCCCGCTGTCGGTCTCGATGGCGTTCTCGCCGCGGGCGATTGCGCAGGGCGGTGTCTCAAGGCTGACTCATACCCTGCGCAACGACGCGGCGATCGGGGCGACGTCGGTTGCGCTGTCCGACAGGCTGCCCCCCGGTGTCGCGCTGGCCGACCCCCCCGATGCGCAGACGACCTGCAGCGGCGGCAGGCTGACGGCGGCGGCGGGTACCCGGACGATCGCCTATTCGGAGGGTGCGCTGGCCGCAGGCGCCAGCTGCACGATCGCCGTCGACGTGACCCCCGCGACCGCCGCACGCTACCGGAACATAGCGCAGAGCGTGACCTCGTCGTTGGGCACCAGCACGGCAATCTCGGCCGGGCTGAGGGTCGAGGCGGTCGAGGCGCCGGGCTTTGCCAAGGCCTTCTCCCCGGCCAGGGTCGCGCCGGGCGGGATTTCCAGGCTGACCTTCACGATCGACAATGCGGCCAACGCCATCGCCGTGAGGTCGCTGGCCTTTACCGACGATTTCCCGGATGGCATGACCGTGGCCGCCATCCCCAACGGGTCGACCGCCTGTGGCGGCACCTTCGCCCCCGCCGCGTCGGCGACCTCGCTTGCCTTCACCGGCGGCCGCGTTGCGTCCGGCGAGGCCTGCACGATCGCCCTGGACGTGCAGGCGCAGCGGGCCGGGACGCTGGAGAACCGATCGGGCGCCCTGACCTCCGATCTGCCGGTCACCACGTCGGGCGCCAGGGCGACCCTGAGGGTCGATGAGGCCCCGCTGTCGGTCTCGATGGCGTTCTCGCCGCGGGCGATTGCGCAGGGCGGTGTCTCAAGGCTGACTCATACCCTGCGCAACGACGCGGCGATCGGGGCGACGTCGGTTGCGCTGTCCGACAGGCTGCCCCCCGGTGTCGCGCTGGCCGACCCTCCCGATGCGCAGACGACCTGCAGCGGCGGCAGGCTGACGGCGGCGGCGGGTACCCGGACGATCGCCTATTCGGAGGGTGCGCTGGCCGCAGGCGCCAGCTGCACGATCGCCGTCGACGTGACCCCCGCGACCGCCGCACGCTACCGGAACATAGCGGAGAGCGTGACCTCGTCGCTGGGCACCAGCACGGCAATCTCGGCCGGGCTGAGGGTCGAGGCGGTCGAGGCGCCGGGCTTTGCCAAGGCCTTCTCCCCGGCCAGGGTCGCGCCGGGCGGGATTTCCAGGCTGACCTTCACGATCGACAATGCGGCCAACGCCATCGCCGTGAGGTCGCTGGCCTTTACCGACGATTTCCCGGATGGCATGACCGTGGCCGCCATCCCCAACGGGTCGACCGCCTGTGGCGGCACCTTCGCCCCCGCCGCGTCGGCGACCTCGCTTGCCTTCACCGGCGGCCGCGTTGCGCCCGGCGAGGCCTGCACGATCGCCCTGGACGTGCAGGCGCAGCGGGCCGGGACGCTGGAGAACCGATCGGGCGCCCTGACCTCCGATCTGCCGGTCACCACGTCGGGCGCCAGGGCGACCCTGAGGGTCGATGAGGCCGCGGCGCCGGGCTTTGCCAAGGCCTTCTCCCCGGCCAGGGTCGATCCGGGCGGGATTTCCAGCCCGACCTTCGCGATCGACAATACCGTCAACGCCATCGATTTGGGCGAACTGGCCTTCACCGATGCCTTCACGGCCGCGGCGCCGGGCTTTGCCAAGGCCTTCTCCCCGGCCAGGGTCGATCCGGGCGGGATTTCCAGACTGACCTTCACGATCGACAATGCGGCGAACCCGATCGAGGTGGGGTCGCTGGCCTTCACCGACGCCTTCCCGGACGGTCTGGTCGCGGTGGCCGATCCCCCCAATGCGGAGACCAGCTGCGGCGGGATCTTCGCCCCCGCCGCGTCGGAGGCCTCTCTTGCCTTCTCCGGCGGCAGCGTTGCGGCCGGCGAGGCCTGCACGATCGCCCTGGACGTACAGGCGCGGCGGGCCGGGACGCTGGAGAACCGATCGGGCGCCCTGACCTCCGATCTGCCGGTCGCCAGGTCGGGCGCCACGGCGACCCTGACGGTCGATGAGGACCCGCTGACCGCATCCATGTCGTTTACACCGGCGACGATCGATCAAGGCGGGGTCTCCACCCTGACCTATACCCTGCACAACGGCGCGGCGATCGAGGCGACGTCGGTTGCGCTGTCCGACAGGCTGCCCGCCGCTGTCGCGCTGGCCGATCCACCCGATGCGCAGACGACCTGCAGCGGCGGCAGGCTGACGGCGGTGGCGGGCAGCCGGGAGATCGCCTATTCGGAGGGTGCGCTGGCCGCAGGCGCCAGCTGCACGATCGCCGTCGACGTGACCTCCGCGACCGCCGCACGCTACCGGAACGAAACGGAGAGCATGACCTCGTCGCTGGGCACCAGCACGGCAGTCTCGGCCAGGCTGACGGTCGATGCGGTGGAGACGGGGACAGTCACCTTCAAGGTGGAATCGGACACCGACGGCATCTTCGGCTTCTCATCTGCCGAACCGGTCTTGACAACCTCTCTTGAAGTTAATGGCGGTACCGCTTCCACAGGCGCACTCTCGGTTGCAACGGGCAGCCATTCGGTATCGGTGGCGGCGCCCACGGGAGTCGCGCTGACAGCAATCGCTTGCGACGATACGGATAGCACCGCCAACGTATATCCGGCGACGATCTCCGTGACAGTCGATCCCTTGGAAAACGTCACCTGCACGCTCACGGCGCAATCCTCGGTTCAGCCGACGGTAGAGACGATCAACAGCTTCCTGACCCGCCGGGCGGATCTGATCCTGTCGAGCGAACCCAATCCAGGCCGCAGGATCGAGCGCCTGAAAAGCGGTTCGGGCCATGTCAGCCCGCTGCGCTTCTCGAACCGGTATTTTCCGACGGACTTGTCGCTCGAGGGCAAAGGCGGGAATTACTCGTTGAAAGCGCAAGGCGACAATTACCTGTTCACAGCGCAAGGCAACAATTACAGATTTTCAACCAGCCTGCTGCCAATGCCCGAGGCGGCTGCGACCGCCGACATCTCCTTCGGATCGGCAGGGGAAGTCGCTCACGTCGAAAACCACCGCTTCGATGCCTGGTTCGAAGCGCAATACAAGAGATTCGGAGACGGTGCGGATGAGCGTGGCGATTTTGCCATCGCCCATGCCGGGGTGGATTACCTGCTGACGCCCGACGTCCTGGTCGGCGCGCTCGTATCCTTCGACACGATGGAAGAAGTGACCGCTACCAGCACGGTCAGTGGCTCCGGTTACATGGTCGGGCCCTACATGACGGCGCGACTGACCCCGAATCTGTATTTCGACGGTCGTTTCGCAGCTGGCAAATCGGATAACCTGATCAGCCCGTTCAACACCTATACGGACAGCTTTTCGACCAGCCGCTGGCTTGCCATGGCCAGCCTGACCGGTGATTTCCAGTACGACAACTGGACGATCCAGCCGCATGCGAGCCTGTCTCATTTCAGGGAAACACAACAGAGTTACGTCGACAGCGTCGGGGCGACCATCCCCAGCCAGACCGTGCGGCTCGGCCAGATCAAGATCGGCCCCACATTCACCGGACGCTTCGAAGGTTCGGAAGGATGGATCTATGCGCCCTACCTGACGGTCGACGCCATATACAATGTCGACGATACGACGGGCGTGACGCTGACCGATACGAACGGGTCCGAAGTCGAAGGGTGGCGCGGGCGTCTGAAAGCCGGTGCCAGCATGACGACCGAGGGTGGCGTGAGGTTCTCGTTCGGGGCGAACTATGACGGGATCGGGCAGTCGGAGTCCGAAACCTGGGGCCTGATGTTTGAACTCAGTATACCCCTTGGCGGGAGCTAGGGCGCGATCGTCGCGATCGCCTGCGTTGGCGCCCGCGTTGGCAACGGTGCGATCGATGCTGCCGCCATCGGCGGAACCTGGCGCGGCCCAAGCCGCTCGACCTCTCCTCCGAAGGGCGCGCGATCCACCTCGAAGACCCCGGACACGATCCCGCCGCGTGCCTCTGGCTGCCGGTCAATGCCTTCTGGCCGATCCTCGACGAGCCGCTGCGCTCCACCCTGCCGCCCGTCTTCGACGGCGTCGAATTCAGCTCCATGGAACCCGCCCCGCGCGCCTCGATCGGGTGCTACCTGGCCTTCTACAACAGCACGAGGCCACATGCGCCGCTTGGCGGGCAGCCGCCGGATCAGGCCTGCATCAGCGCGCTGCAGCCAATCCCGGCAGCGGCTTGACCCACACGGAAATCCACTTGGCGATGGCCCAATCCTGTTCAAAAAATCCAAGCCACCTCTCTGTTGCCCTCTCGATCGCCAGAGCTGAACCCGGTCGAGAACATCTGGCAGGACCTCCGACAAAACTGGCTCTCCAACACTGTCTTCGATACCTATGAGGACATCGTTGACGCCGGACGCGAAGCTTGCAACAAGCTCTTGGCTCAACCCCAAACCATAACCTCCATCGGCGCCAGAAAGTGGGCACTCATCGGTCAATAATTTGGGCCGCTGGTATCAGTCGTCGATCCCGCCGATCCACAGAGGTAGCCAACACCTCTATCTAAGATCAAAAATAGCGTCAACAATCCAAAAACGAAGAAAAATGGCACAACATTCACATCGAATGTTTCCGAGTCAAATTTTTTTGAATATTGTATTTGACTTATTATCGTGGTCGCAAATTATATAGTAATATAATATTACCTTTTCAAGGTGCCGCCTAAAGTGAGAAATTTATACAGACAAAATTCGCTTTTTTCAGTTTTTTCATACATATCAGGTGGTCCAATCTAAATCTATGCTGTTTACAATGACGACCATAAGTTACGCGCTTCTGAAAATGCGGGCAAGCAACCCGCGAGAGTTTCTGTAGCGCGTCCTCATGCTCGCACTGCTCTCGGGACTGGTTTCTCGGTCACCCACCAACAGGTTCTCGACCACGGAAGCGTTCGTCGTCGCTTCATTCAGTCAAAGCAGCCTGCGCAGGACACTGTGTCTGCGTAGCCAAGATTAGGATTGCTTATTAGTGCGTAAGAAGGGACGCACCAGTCAATCAAGTGTTGCGCTCGGTTGACTGGTGAAGAACTGATTTGCTTCTCCATCCTAGATCTGCTCCGACACAACCAACTATAAGCGATTGGACTCGGGATCAAAGCGAAAGAGTCCGTGGCCTAGGTACCTATCCGCCGCCCCGTCTCGCGATCGAAGAGGTGCAGATGGTCCGGGCTTGCCGCCAAGGGCAGTTCTTCACCCGCCGCGATCTGGAGGCTGCCGGGGAGACGCACGGTTAGGCCGGGCCCTGTGCCCTCAATGCGACCGTAAGCCAGGGTGTCTGCGCCCAGGGTCTCCACCATCTCGACCTGTAGGATGAGAGAGGGTGCCTCGGGCGCTGGGTGCAGATGCTCGGGCCGCACACCCAAGGTCACCCCGCGGTCGAGCTGATCCGCTAGATCCAGGCCTTGGCTGGTCAGATGCGCGCCGTGCTCCAGCAAGAAACCCTGCTCTTCGATCGTGGCCTCCAGAAAATTCATCGCCGGCGAGCCGATGAAGCCGGCGACGAAGGTCGTCTGGGGGTGCTCGTAGACCTCCAGTGGGCTGGCGATCTGCTCGGCGATGCCGGCGTTCATGACGATCAAGAGGTCGCCCAGGGTCATGGCCTCGACCTGGTCGTGGGTGACGTAGAGCGCAGTTGTGCCCAGCCGGCGCTGCAGGCGCTTGATCTCCAGGCGCATCTGCACGCGCAACTTGGCGTCGAGGTTGGAGAGCGGTTCGTCGAAGAGAAAGACGGCAGGGTCGCGCACGATGGCGCGGCCCATGGCGACCCGCTGGCGCTGCCCGCCCGACATCTGCCGCGGGCGCCGCTCCAGCAGGCCCTGCAGCTGCAGGAGATCGGCCGCCTGCTGCACCCTCTCATCGATCTCCTCCTTGGCGACCTTGGCCAGCTTCAGGCCGTAGCCCATGTTCTGACGCACGCTCATGTGCGGATAGAGCGCGTAGTTCTGGAACACCATGGCGACGTCGCGGTCCTTGGGCTCCAGGTCGTTCACGATGCGCTCGCCGATGGCGATGTCGCCCTCGGTGATGGCCTCCAGGCCGGCCACCATGCGCAGCAGAGTGGACTTGCCGCAGCCCGAGGGCCCGACGATCACGACGAAGGCGCCGTCGTCGACCTCCACGTCGATGCCGTGGATCACCGGGGTCTTGGCATAGCTCTTCTTGAGACCGCGTATGGTGATGCCGGCCATGCTTGTCTAAGCCTCCTACTTTTCGGTCTCGACCAGGCCGCGCACGAAGAGGCGCTGCATGCCCAGCACCACCACGACCGGCGGCAGCAAGGCCAGCACGGCCGTGGCCATGACGGCCTGCCACTGCGGTTCCTGGTCGGCGACGTTCACCATGCGCTGAATGCCCATGACAATGGTGGTGAGATTGTGGTCGGTGGTGACGATCAGCGGCCAGAGGTACTGGTTCCAGCCGAAGATGAAGAGAATGACGAAGAGTGCGGCCAAGGTGGTGCGGGTCAGCGGCAGCAGGATGTCGACGAAGAAGCGCCAGGGTCCGGCGCCGTCGATGCGGGCTGCCTCGACCAGCTCGTCGGGGATGGTCATGAAAAACTGGCGCAGCAGGAAGGTCGCGGTCGCCGAGGCGATGATCGGGATCGTAAGCCCGGCGAAGGAGTTCAGGAGGCCCAGGCTGGCGACCACGTCGTAGGTCGGCGTGATGCGCACCTCGACCGGCAGCATCAAGGTCACGAAGATCAGCCAGAAGCAGAACTGCCGGCCGGGAAAGCGGAAGTAGACCACGGCATAGGCCGAGATCAGCGAAATCGCGATCTTGCCGATGGCGATCAGAAGCGCCATCACCAGTGAATTGAACAGCATGCGCCAGACCGGGATGGCGCCTGAGCTGGAGAGGCCCTCACCCAGGATCTCGCCGTAGTTCTCGAAGAGCTTGTCGCCGGGCCACAAGGGGGTCACGCCGCTGATGAGGGCTGCCGGATCGTGCGTCGAGGCGACGAAGGCGACCCAGAGCGGCAGGGCCACGAAGAGCACGCCGGCGATCAGGGTCGCATGCGCGATCGCACTGCTGATCGGACGATGCTCGATCATTCGTAGTGCACCTTGCGCTCGATGTAGCGGAACTGGATGAAGGTGAGCCCGATCACCAGCAGCATCAGCACCACAGACTGCGCCGCCGAGCTGCCCAGTTGCTGGCCGCGGAAGCCGTCCTGATAGACCTTGTAGACTAGGGTCGTGGTCGCCTGTCCGGGCCCGCCGCCGGTGGTCGCGTCGATGGTGCCGAAGGTCTCGAAGAAGGCAAACACCAGGTTCACCACCAGCAGGAAGAAGGTGGTGGGCGAGATCAGGGGTACGATTATGGTCCAGAAGCGCCGAATCGGCCCGGCTCCGTCGATCGCTGCAGCCTCGATCAGCGAACGCGGGATGGCCTGCATCGCCGCCAGGAAGAAGAGGAAGTTGTATGAGATCTGCTTCCAGGCCGAGGCGATGATGACCATGATCATGGCGTCGGTGCCGTTCAGGAACTGGTTCCAGGCGATCCCCATCGACTGCAGGATGTAGGAGAGAATGCCGACGGTAGGATTGAAGAGGAACCACCAGAGCACGCCGGCGACCGCCGGAGCCACCGCATAGGGCCAGATCAGAAAGGTCTTGTAGGCCGTGG
The DNA here is from genome assembly GCA_965202755.1 of Rhodospirillales bacterium. GTDB lineage: Bacteria > Pseudomonadota > Alphaproteobacteria > Kiloniellales > JACOMY01 > JACOMY01. The sequence continues at coordinate 26,851 of CBDBCL010000016.1, forward strand.
CGCCGCGGATCACGCGGTCGGCCATGCCGGCCAGGATGAGCGCAAGGCTCATCGAGAGAAAGGCGACGGCGAAGCTGAAGATCAGGGTTCGCCAGACGGTCGCATAGTAGCGGTGGTCGGTGAAGAGGCGCTCGAAATTCTCGAAGCCGACGAAGGTGCTCGAAGTGCCGAAGGCCGAGGTTCTCAGGAAAGCCTCGTGGATCGCCTCGATCGCCGGCCAGATGAAGAACACCAGGGTGATGGCAATCTGCGGTGCCACGAGAAGGTAGGGCAGCCAGCGGTGCCGAAAGTAGACACGCTTTTCCATCGCTCTTTAGGCGCGCTTTCCAAATGATCTCGACAGAAGCGGGGAAGGCCCCACCCCCGGGTCATCCGAGAGTGGGGCCTAAGAGTCTTAGCTGTTGGCCTCTTGGAACTGGCGCAGCAGCTCGTCGGAGCGCTCGACGGCATCGGAGAGACCCTCTTCTGGGGTCTTGTTGCCGCTGAAGATCTCCTCCAGCTCTTCGTTGATCACATCGCGGATCTGCACGAAGTTGCCGAGACGCAGGCCCTTGGAGGCTGCGGTCGGCGGCTTGAAGTTGATCTGGTTGATGGCCGTGTCGGTGCCGGGATTCTTCTCGTAGAATCCCTGCTTCTTGGTCAGCTCGTAAGCGGCCGTAGTGATCGGCAGATAGCCGGTCTGCTGATGCCACCAGGCCTGCACCTCAGGCGAGGAGAGGTAGGTGAAGAACTTGGCCACGCCCTCGTACTCCGGCTGCGGGTGACCCTGCAGGACCCAGAGCGAGGCACCACCGATGATGGAGTTCTGCGGCGCGCCCTCGACGTCGGCGTAGTAGGGCAGCATGCCGACGCCGAAGTCGAAGTCCTTGGCGTTGGCCTTGATGCCGGCATATCCGGCCGAGGAGCCGAAGTACATGGCGCACTCGCCGGAATAGAACAGCGGCGCGGACTGGCTGCGGCGGCCGCCGAATTTGAACTTGTCGCCTTCCTGCCACTTGTTCAGGTTGGAGATGTGGCGCAGCGGCAGCTCCTGGGTCAGCAGCAGCGTGGCATCCAGACCGCCGAAACCGTCGTCGGCGCTGGCGAAGAAGATGTCATGCCAGGCCGAGAAGTTCTCGAGCTGGATCCAGGAGATCCACGAGGTGGTGAAGCCGCAGCTGGCGCCGCCGCCGGACTCGCTGATCTGGGTCGCCATATCGGCCATCTCGGACCAGGTCTTGGGTGAGGACTCGGGTTCCAGGCCGGCTTCCTTGAAGGCGTTCTTGTTGCGGAAGATGACCGGGGTCGAGCTGTTGAAGGGCATGGAGAGCATGTGTCCGTCGGAATCGGTGTAGTAGCCGATGACGGCCTGCAGATAGCCGGCCGGATCGAAGGGCTCCTTGGCGTCGGCCATCAGCTTGTAAACCGGATAGACGGCGCCCTTGGCGGCCATCATGGTCGCCGTGCCGACCTCGAAGACCTGCATGATGTGCGGCTGTTCACCGGCGCGGAAGGCGGCAATGCCGGCGGTCAAGGTCTCGGAGTAGGAACCCTTGTAAACCGGCACCACCTTGAAATCGCTCTGCGTCGCGTTGAAGTCGTTGGCGATCTTCTCGACGCGCTTGCCCAGCTCGCCACCCATGGCGTGCCACCAAGTGATCTCGGTCTGCGCGTCGGCCGTTGCGGCCAAGCCAAAACTCAGGGCGGTAGCCGCCCCAAGCAGAATTCGCTTTAGCATGGAGTGTTCCTCGCTTTAAGGTTGATCGAGCTGAGTGTGGTCGATGAATGGCCGAAGAGCGCGCCCGAGGCGGCATTCCATCGGCTTGCCGGCCAAGCGTGCGTAGTCTCCGAGACTCCCGGCTTTCAGGCCCATGAATCTTCTGTGACTGCAACGAACGGATAGCAGCATAAAGGGGGTCCCCTACATCCATGACGGAGAGCTTGAGCGAATTGGTTCGGCTGCGCAATGAAATTGATCGTGACTGCAAGCCCGGCATGAGGAGAGGGAATGAACCAGATGAATGGCGATCGGACAGTCAGTGCGGTTTCCGAGGCCTGCCGGCGCATGGAGGTAGCCGAGGGCGAACCCGTGAATCTTGCCGAGCTGGCGCGTTCCCTGGACATGAGTCCCTGGCAACTGACGCGCAGCTTTCGCAAGATCATGGGGATAACCCCCAAGGCCTACCTGCATCAGCGTCGCGCCGATCGCTTCCGCCGGGAGCTGAAGCAGGGCGAGAGTGTGGCCGGAGCCACCTATGGCGCCGGCTATGGCTCTTCCAGCCGGGTTTACGAGGGCGCGGCGCGACGCTTCGGCATGACGCCGGCCTCCTACGCCAAGGGAGGCGAGGGAGTAGCGATTGCCTACTCCTTGGCCGAGACGCTGCTGGGATTGCTCCTGGTCGCCGCGACCGCCAAGGGCATTTGCCATCTGGTCATCGGCGAGAACGAGGCCGAGGTGACATCCCTGCTGCAGGCCGAGTTTCCCAAGGCCGAGAGCCTGGAGCGGGACGACCTCTGGCTGAAGCCGGCCATCGACGAGGTGGTGGATTACCTGGCCGGCACCATTCCCCATGCGGAACTGCCGCTGGACGTGCGCGCGACCGCCTTTCAGCGCCAGGTCTGGGAACAGTTGCTGGCCATTCCGCCGGGCGAGACGCGCAGCTACGGCGCGATCGCCGAGGCTGCAGGTTCGCCGCGTGCAGCCCGAGCTGTCGGCAACGCCTGTGCTAGGAATCCGGTGGCATTGCTGGTCCCTTGCCATCGCGTGACCCGCGGCAACGGCGACATGGGCGCCTGGATCTGGGGCAAGGATCGCAAGGCCTGGCTCTTGGCCCAGGAGACGGCCGCTCGCGAGGCAGCGGTACAGTTGGCACTTGGCGAACCCCTCTCCTCTGGCCTATAGGAGCGCGATGGGCAGATGTGAGACGCCGAGCGAGGTTTTGATTGGGGATGAGCGGGTGCCCCTGCGATTCCGCTGGAACGCGCGGGCACGACGTCTGACCATGACTGTCGACCACACCCAGCGCTGCCTCCGCCTGGTCCTGCCGCGCGGGGTGAAGCTCGAGACCGGTCTGGCTTTCTGTCAACGCAACCAAGCCTGGATCCTGGAACGTTGGTCGGCCTTGCCGGAGGTGATTCCCTTCGCCCCCGGCAAGAGCCTGCCGCTGGATGGCCGGGAACGCGAAATCCTCCACTGCCCGGACGCGCGCCGCGGTGTCTGGCAGGAAGAGGGTTTTCTCTGCGTCTCCGGCAGCCTCGAGCATCTGCCCCGGCGCGTCGAGACGCACTGCCGCAGCGAAGCCGGCAGTCGGTTTCGCGAAGCGGTGAAGGCCAAGAGCGCGGCTGTAGGACTCAGCACTGGAAGGGTGACCCTGCGCGAGAGTCGCAGCCGCTGGGGCAGCTGTTCGCCGAAGGGCGATCTCTCCTTTTGCTGGCGGCTGATCTTTGCGCCGACGGAGGTCCTAGACTACGTCGCGGCCCACGAGGTGGCACACCTGCGCCATATGAACCACAGCCCGCAGTTCTGGTCGCTCTGCGCGTCCCTGGTGCCCGATGTTGCCGGCCCCAAGCGTTGGCTCGCGCGCAATGGTGCCGGACTCTGGCGCTACGGATCGGCTGTGGCGACACCGGGAACCCAGATTTAGCCGTCGGCATCGGCCAGAAAGGCCTCGCGCTGGCCGTGCGGCTTGTCGGCGGCCGAGGGCCAGCACGCTGAAGCCGGCAGCCCGGCAGCGTTCCTCTGCTGCGTCGGGATCCAGATCGCAGAGCCTGAGCTCGAAGCCGGCACCGCGGATGATGCCGTCGCCGACCAATCCCAGAAGGGGGTGAGAGGAATTAGGTGTGGTCGGCGTGCAGCATCCACTCGCTGCCGCCGTGGCGCAGCACCGCAAAGTTCGGATCGCTGTAGACCGGCGTCAGGCCCAAGACCTCGGTCTGGAAGTGGAGCGCGCGGCCCATCTCGGCGACCAGCAGATTGACCCCCATGCCCCTAAGGCTGCGACCGTAGTCACCGGCCGACATAAAGGGTTCGTCTTCTCCCGTCTTCGTCATCCCCGCTCCGTCCTTTTTGCGTCTCTGGTGTGATGCTAACGCGCTTAAGCTCTGCCGGTCATGAGATCAATGGTCGCCAGACGGCCTGAAATTAGAGAATCGAGAGCAGATGCCATCAGACCGTCGGGGCCGCGCCGACACTCTTGAAGTTGCCATCATCGTCACGCTCTGCGTGGCCTTGGGGCCTCTGGCGACGGACCTCTACCTGCCTCTTTACCGGCGATCGGACGCAGCTTTGGTGCTAGCGTCGGCGAGACGCAGCTTGCCCTTTCGATCTTTCTGGTCGGCTTTGCCGTTAGTCAGCTGATCTATGGGCCGGTTTCGGATCGATTCGGGCGCCGTCCGGTGATGCTCTTTGGATTGCTGGTCTTTCTCGCTGCCTCGATTTTCTGCGCCTTCGCCTGGTCCTTGGAGGTTCTGCTTGTTGGCCGGCTCCTGCAGTCACTCGGGATTTGCGCCGGGCCGGTCCTGGGCCGCGCCGTGGTGCGCGATGCCTGGGGTGCGGATCGTTCGGCGCGCATCCTCTCCTACACCGGTTCGGCCATGGCGATCGCTCCGGCGGTCGGCCCGATCATCGGCGGTATCCTGGAATCCGCGTTCGGCTGGCGCTCCAGCTTCTATGCCTTGAGCCTCTTCGCCTTGGGGCTAATGCTCTTCGTCTCCTTTCGCTTGCCGGAGACCAACCGGATGCCCGATCGCAATGCGCCCAGGCCCTTACGCATCGCCGGCAACTTCCTGCTGCTGGCGCGCCACCGCAGCTATCTGGGCTATGTGCTGATTGCGGCCTTGAATTATGCCGGCCTCTTCGTGTTCATCTCGGGCTCCTCTTTTCTCCTGATCGACGATTTGGGGGTCAGCCCTGAGCTCTACGGCTTGAGTTTTGCCGCGGTGATCATCGGCTACATCGCCGGTAGCTTTTCCTCCGGGCGCTTCGGCCAGCGTGTGGGGCGTGACCGCATGCTAACTCTGGGCGTGGCCTTGGCCATCGTGGCCGCACTGGTCGGCTTGACCATGGCGCTCTCCGGCTTGCTGGCAGTCTGGAGTGTGGTGCTGGCGACCACACTCTACTTCGTGGCCGCGAGCTTCATGCTGCCCAATGCCGTGGCTGGGGCGCTACGCAACTATCCGCAGATAGCCGGTGCCGCCTCCTCGCTGATGGGTTTCGTGCAGATGTCGATTGCTGCTAGTCTGGGGATCGCGGTCGGACAGCTGCACGATGGGACGCATTTTCCCATCGCCGCCGGCGTAGCCGTGGCGGCCGGGGGTATCGCGCTGGCCTGGCTGCTCCTGGTGCGTCTGGGCTGCGCCAGGATCGCTTGCGCCTAGCGACGGAGGCCGGATAGCGTCATGCTCGGGCAAAAGGAGACCTAGATGGATCGAGCGGATATCGTTGAGCGGGCGGAGCGCTTCCGTGCCTTGCACCAAGGACCGGGCCTCTTCGTCATGCCCAATCCCTGGGACTGTGGCTCGGCCCGGATCTTGGCCGGGCTGGGCTTTCCGGCCTTGGCCACCACCTCGGCCGGGCATGCCTACAGCCTGGGCCTCAGGGACAACGAAGGCGCCATCGGCCGGGACGCGGCGATGGCGCACGCGCGCGAACTGGTCGGGGTGAGCGATCTGCCGGTCAACGGCGATTTGGAGAAGGGCTATGGCGACGCACCCGAAGCCGTCGCCGAGACCATCCGGGCGGCGGCCGCGGCGGGTCTGGCCGGCTGCTCCATCGAGGACGCGACCGGCCGACGCGACGATCCGATTTTCGAGAAGAGCCTGGGCGTCGAGCGCATCGTCGCCGCGGTCGAGGCGGTCCGCAGCCTGGACCAACCCTTCGTGCTGACGGCGCGGGCCGAGAACCTGATTCAGGGATGTCCCGACGTGGAAGATACATTCGCGCGCTTGGCTGCCTTTGCCGAGGTCGGCGCCGAGGTGCTCTATGCGCCGGGACTCAAGGATCTATCGATCATTGAGCGCTTCTGCAGAGAGCTTTCCTGTCCCTTCAATCTGCTCTACGGCCTGAAGGGGCAGGACTTCCCGCTTGCCGCGGCAGAGGAGGCGGGGGTCAGGCGTATCTCTCTGGGGTCGGGTTTGGCACGCGCGGCCTATGGCGCGCTTTTGACGGCTGGAAAGGAACTGGCTGAGCAGGGGACGGCACAATATGCGCAAGTGGTGCCCGGCTTCGAATGGCTCGATCCCTTTATGCGCGGGGGATAGGGAGGCCGAGCCGGCACCAAGCCAGTGTGAAGAGCCATTTTTGGTTGATGGGTTCTTGGAATTATTGTGTGATATCCTGGCAATCTTTGGCGCCGCGTCCAGGTAGTTCGATCTGGGCCGGTGTCGGATGATCGGAAGGGGGGCTGGTCCTATGACTGGGTCATCGAGAGAATGAGAACTTTTCTGCATGCTCTCAATCGGTTCTGGACACCCTTCTGTCACACCTTAGGCTATGCGCAAGGGGCCTTGATCACCTCGGCCCTCTATCTGCTGATCACCTTCGTGACCGGGCAGGGCAAAGAGACGCTGACCATCGTGGTCCACGAACAGGACGCCACCAGCCGATCCTCGGCGGCCTCGCCCTTTTGTTGTGGTGCGTCTGCAGCTTTATTTTCGCACGCTGGACGCAGGCACAGGTCGACAAGATCCTACTCGGCGGCCAAACCGAAGTTCGCCACCTGCGCCCGCCGTGGATGCCGCACCGCTGGGTGAGGACCTGGGTGCTGCGCTTTGCAGGACTCGTGCCGGCTCTCTGTGTCGCTGCCTCGATCCTCCTGGCCATCGACGAGTACATAGGTACCCTGGAAAGCAAACCATGGATTTTGGCGGTCGGGGGCCTCGGTATCGGTTTGGTCGTTGCAGTTGTTGCTTGGGCACGTCGGCCATTGCTGGAACTGATCGCTTGGGATGTCGTCGAGGTCGGCTATGCACAGCCGAACCACGCCAGGATGTGGCAATTCTTGACCCTTGCGGCTCTGGCGGTCTTTGTCGTCAGCATTCTTCTCAGCGTCGTGGCCGCCGTCAGCATTGCAGAGACTTTCGGCACCGTCGCAGTCTTCTTCGGCTCGGCCTTGATGGTTGGAGTGCTCTTTTTCGCTCGCCTGCTGGAAGCTTGGAGCCGGCTCCCCTGATTGCATTCGGTCTTATTGCGGTCGTGCTTCTATCACTGCCGGAGTGGACTAACAGCTATCCGGTCAGAACCTTGGACGATGCGGGCAGGGCCAGGGTCGATCTGGACCGGAGGGGACTGCACGATAGTTTCAAGACCTGGCGAACCGCGGAGGGACGAAGCCAGGCGGATGCGCCGACCTCGGTGATTGTTGCCACCGCCGGGGGCGGCATTCGCGCCGCGGTGTGGACCTTCGCGGTCTTGGAGTCTCTCGGCCGACGATATCCGGACTTGCAGGAGAACCTCTTTGCCATCAGCAGTGTCTCGGGTGGGGTATTGAGCGCTGCCTACTATGCGGCTGCTCGGCGACCGTCGAGTGCCTTGGCCTGAAGCCTGAAGACGAGGATCGTGCAGCTGTTTTTACCGGGTTTCTCAAAGAGATCTCGGCAAGAGACTATCTGGCCGCACCGACCTACCGCCTGCTGTTCTCGGACTGGAGCCTGATGCAAGTCTTCCGGTCTCTCCCCGACCGTGCCGCGGCACTCGAAGCGGCTTGGGAACAGGGCTGGCGCGGATAGCGTTGCAAAGGTCGTGAAGGACAAAGACAACCCGCGCTGCCTGGATGCGGCCGACCTGATGGGGAGTGATTTCCTCTCCCTATGGAACGAAATAAACCGGACCGTTTCCAAGGACTCGATCCCCATTTCTTCATGAACGGTACCTCGGTCGCCACCGGCAGACGGCTCATCACGACGCCCCTGGCGCTCGGAGAGAAAGCGGATAACAGCGATTTCGTCAGCCCGGCCTGCCCGGCCAGAGCAGAGAGCCTCGATGGACGCTGGCAGGACTGCAGCATCGACTTGCTGGCCGAGTGGCCGCATAGAATTCGGTTTTCCACTGCGGCCAACAATGCGGCTCGCTTTCCCTTCGTAGAGCCGGCCGGAATTCTGGAGTTTCCGCCCGGATCGCATCGTCGATGGCGGCTATTTCGAGAATTTCGGCGCTGATACCGCGCGAGAGCTGATTCTCTGCCTCTTGGAGAACTTGGGCGAGGAGGCGGGTGCTTTGCCGGAGACAAAGCGCTGGCGGGTCCTGGTGTTTCAGGTCGTCTCGGACCCCGATCTCTCGAGTTTGGCCAAGGCTGGGGAAGCGAAGCGAGATAACCCGGCCAATGTCCTGGGTGATCTGTTGGCGCCCGCCTATGGGGTCTACGCCGCGCGTACCGCACACGGCCTGGTAGTGTCCAGGATCTTTCGCACATTGGGTTTGGCGGGCTGTTCCATCAGGCACCCCTGTCCCGCTGCTTGAGCAGGTCCCTGTTCATGTAGCGCTTGCTGGACCATTTGGTGCCAGCGATGTGTCTCACCCTGGCCGCGGCCAGGGTGAGGGCCGCTTGGCCGTCGGGGAAGGCTCCGACGACGCGGGTTCGCCGCCGGATCTCCCGCATGATCCTCTCCAGAGGATTGTTGGTCCTGATCCGGCGCCAATGCTCATTGGGGAAGGCATGGTAGACCCAGGTCTCCTCGACCGTCTCCTCTAGCCAGTCGGCGACCTTGGTCAGGCGCATGGCTCTGAGGCGCGGGCCGCCTCGCGGCTCTCCTGGGCCTGGATAGCCTTCAGCATGAGAGCGCCTTCACGCATCTTGCCGGCCGGCACCGGGCACGAAGGCATCCAATGCACGACGCAGCGCTGCCACTGGGCGTCCGGATAGAACTCGGTCGCGCTCTCGACGAGCCCCATGCAGGCATCCGAGACGATCAACTCGACACCCGTCAGGCCGCGCTCCTTGAGGTGCTTGAGGAAGGCGCTCCAGCCCTTCTTGTCTTCCTTGGCTCCCTCGACGATGCCGAGGCTCTCGCGGTAGCCGTCGGTCTTGACAGCGACCGCAACCAGCAGCGAGACGTTGCGCACTTCACCTGCCCAGCTGCGCTTCAGGACCCCAACTGCGCTTCAGGACAATGCCGTCCAGATAGAGGTAGGGCCGTCCAGATAGAGGTAGGGGTGTTCGCCCTCGATCGGCCGGTTCCGCCAGGTTTCGATCTGGGAGTAGAGCTTCTTGTTGAGATTGGAGACCCTGCTGGGGCTCACCCGCGTGCCCCACAGGGCCTCGGTGATGTCCTCCACCCGGCGTAGCGACACACCAGCCAGATACATCTCCATCAAAGCCTCTTCGAGCGAGCGCGCGCGCCGGCGATAGCGCTCGATGATTGCCGTCGTCGATGCGTCTGCGTGCGAAGCTTTGGCACCTTGCACCTGCACCTCTCCGGCGCGCGTGTGCAGCTTGCGCTCGGAGCGGCCAGCTCGTGTGTCGCGGCGCGCCTCACTGCGCTCATAGCGCCCTGCATTGCAAAGCCGATCCGCCTCTGCCTCCAGCAGGCTGTTCAGTGTCTCCTCGACGCTGCCTCGCACGATCTGCCTCAGATGATCTTCTATCCGACCGGCGTCGATACGGAACACGTTCGACAGGCCCTTCGTGTTATCTCGTCCATGGTGGCTCTGGCCTCCTCTATTGGCTTCTCCGTCTGGCGACTGAAAGCCTGAGGGATTCGGGGCCACCAACCCCACACAAATGTGCGAAACTTTCTCTACGTCATCCACGGCCTCGAGGCGTCGCGTGTTCTGTATAACTTCATGGTGGATCTACCGAAGCTCTATCCTGACCTCGTCGGGCAAACGGCTTATGTGGAACTGCCCCTCTTGGTTGAGGAAGCGCCACTGGGATGGGTGTTGAGCGAGGATGCGGTGAAGCGGATTATCGTGCGCGCACAGATCACCGAGAAGGGGGAACTTACCTGTAGTCCCGAGGAGGACGGCACGGACACAGAATCGGGAACTGCCGGTCGAGATTCGATGGCTTGCTTGAGGTACTTCTTCACGCTTGGGTAGGGCTACCCGCCTGAAGGCTGTCGGCAGCCATCCGACGCGGGGAGATCGGGCTAAGGGAGGCATCCGCCTGCTTGGAGAGATTGCGGGTCCGAGTAGGACCTCGTTGGTGCCTAGAGGTCAATTGCCCCAACCGCCGACTTCGTGACGACACTCCTTGGCGAATTGGGTCCATGCTGCATCGCAAACGGCCATGGCTTTCAGGTAGCAGAGCTGTGCGAGGTCGTTTTGCACCTGCGCTTGAGGATGGCACGATTCCACCCGCATCTTCAGGCTGAGGGCTTCACGGATCACTGAGTCGCAATCGCGGAACGCGCCGCTCTCCACCTGCTGCTTAACGTAGTTTTCCTAGTCTGCGTCCAAGGCTATGTTCATGGCTCTCACCTCCGATAGATTCGAGGTGGTCGGCGATTGTGTCAGCTTCCGGGCTCAGCGGGCGTCTGCGTTGGGGTCAGCCATGCGTGGTAGGGGCATCTTGGTTTTCGTGGCGGCTTCGAAGCTGCCGATCAGATCCGTGGGTTCTTCTGCTTTCTCTGCTTTGGCGACTGCGGCCGGCTTCGGCTTGACCTAGCGGGTCGGGTCGCTGGCCGCCGGACGGCCGCCGCCGGGCAGGGGCTTCACCGGCTGGCCTTCCAGGGCGGCGGTCACGATGCGGCGCCAGATCTCGGCCGGAAGCCGGCCGCCGCTCACCTTCTGCATCGGCGTGCCATCGTCGTTGCCGACCCAGACGCCGACCACCAGATCGGCGGTGAAGCCGATGAACCAGGCATCGCGGAAGTCCTGACTGGTGCCGGTCTTGCCGGCTGCCGGCCGGCCCGGATCGGCGCGCTTGCCGGTGCCCCAAGAGATCACCGAATGCAGGAGGTTGTTCATCGCCTCGACATCGGCCGGCGACACCACCCGGTGATAGACCTCCTCCGGCTGGCGATAGAGCGTGGTGCCTTCCGTGCCCTTGATGCTGCGGATGCCATAGGGCCAGACCCCGCGGCCCTCGTTGGCGAAGACGGCAAAGGTGCCGGTGAGTTCCAGCAGCGTCACCTCCGCCGCCCCCAGCGAGATCGCGAGGTTCTCCGGCAGAGGCGTGGTGATGCCCAAGCGACGGGCGGCGCCCAGGACGCGTTCCAGGCCGGACTTCTGAATCACCTGCACCGCGACCGAGTTCAAGGAGCGGGCGAAGGCCTCGCGCAGGGTCACCGCGCCGCGATAGCGATTGCTGTAATTGCTGGGCTCCCAGTCGCCGATCTTGATCTTCTTGTCGACCATGGGGCTGTCGGAATGCATGCCGCTCTCCAGGCCGGCCAGGTAGACGAAGAGCTTGAAGGCGGAGCCCGGTTGCCGGAGCGCTTGGGTCGCGCGATTGAACTGGCTGTCGCGGTAGCTCTTGCCGCCGACCATGGCCAGGATGGCGCCGTCGGGGCGCATGGCGACGACAGCAGCTTCGCCGGCACCGACGGCCGCACCTTGCTCCTCCAAGACCTGCTCGACCACCTGCTCGGCGATGGCTTGAATCTCGGGGTCCAGCGTGGTGGTCACCAGGATATCGCGGTTGACGCTGCCCAGGGTCTGCTGGCTTTGCGTCAAGGCCCAGTCGCCGAAGTAGCGACCGCGCTGATAACCGCGCGGCCTGGATTGGCTCTTCTCGGCATAGGCCGCCTCGGCCTCCAGGGGCGTCACGAAGCCGGTCTCGACCATGGAGTTCAAGACCAGCTTGGCCCGCTTGTCGGCGCGGTCGCCCTCTCGTGTGGGGTTGAGCTTGGAGGGTGCCTTCAAGAGGCCGGCCAGCACCGCTGCCTCATAGAGCGTGACCCCGCGCGCCGACTTGCCGAAGTAGTGTTTGGCAGCAGCATCCATGCCATAGGTGCCGGCCCCCAGATAGACCCGATTCAGATAGAGCGTGAGGATCTGTTCCTTGCTGTAGCGCGCTTCCAGCTGCAGCGACAGCAAGGCCTCCTGGATCTTGCGCTTCAGGCTGCGTTCCGGTGTCAGGAAGAGGTTCTTCGCCAGCTGCTGGGTGATGGTCGAGCCGCCCTCGACCAGCTTGCCAGCCTGCAGGTTGGTCAGCATGGCCCTGGCGATGCCGATGGGGTCCAGGCCGAAGTGGCTGTGGTAGCGGCGATCTTCGATGGCGATGACGGCCTGCGAGATGAAGGGCGACATCTCTTCGACCCGCAGCGGTTCGCCGTAGAGATCGCCGTGGCTGGAGATCGTCGAACCGTCGGCCGCGGCCAAGGTTATGCCGGGGCGGCGATTGTCGTCGGCCAGACGGTCGATCTGCGGCAGGTCCTGGCTGTACCAGAGCGCCACGCCGACCAACGCGACCGCCAGCCAGGTGAAGGCGCCGCCGCCCCAGATCATCAGGCGCAGCCAGCGCGGCCGGCGTTGGCGTGCGCTGGGCGTGCGCCGATTGGCGGTGCCGGCCTTGACCGGCTCGGTCGCGGCCTTCTTGGCTCGGTGGGCCTTGGCGGCAGGTTTCTTTGCCTTAGGTTTTGCCCGCGTCGTTGCGGTCTTCCCCGACCGCGGCGGCCGCTTCTTGGCCACCAAGATCGGCCGTCCCGATGTCCCGCTTGCCTTCTTCGCCCCCATCGCGCTATCCAGCCTCGTTTTCGTTTCGTTCCGAGAGAGGCCGCTCGCCGCTCCCGATCCCCTCGACATCCCCACCTTGCGAAACTTTCCTGCATGCGAAAGATGACCTGATGACGACAGACTTGGGCTATTTCACGATCCACCCCGTGCTGCCCGGCGACGCCGACGAGATCGCCCGTATGGCCGCGGAACTCTCCAAGCATGAAGGCTCGCCCTTGCCGCTGGTGGTCGCCGAAGACGTTAGCCGGGAACTCGGCCGGCCGGACTGCGTGCTGCAGGGGCACATGGCCCTCCAGGACGGCAGGGTGGTCGGCTATGCTCTCTACAGCCTCTGCTTCGACACGGAAAGTGGAACCCGTGGCGCCTATATGTGCGATCTCTACGTGAGGCCCGAGGCGCGCCGCAACGGTCTTGCGCGAGCCTTGATGGCGGCGCTGGCCGAGCAGTCCGCAGCGCAAGGTGGGGAGTGGGTATCCTGGGGGGTGCTGGCCAGCAACGAGGTGGCCCAGCGCTTCTACAGCAAGATCGGCTGCCCGGAAGCGGGGGTGGAACTCTGGAGCGCGAGCGATGCGGCCTTTGCCCAGCTCAAGGCCGAGGGGCGGGCCGCAAAGACCTATGAGGCTCGTTCGAATCCGGCCGAATGACCATTTTCTGCGACGGTGCCGGCCGGCACCGAAAGGTCAAAGAAGCTATTCTAGAAATCGCTGCAGATGCCGTTGCGTTCCCAGTCGCCATAGCGCGTCGGCTCCGGGCTGCTCGGGCCGCCCAGTTCCTTGACCGTGCCGTCCTTGGTTTCCTGCGCCGCTTTCAGGCCGTCGGCAGTCTGTCTCAGCTTTTCCGGGGGGACGGGTTTGGCCTGTGCGCGCGGTGCCTCGGGCAGCGCTTTGCCGGGCTTGGGTTTGTGGCTGACGAAGAGCTTCATGTTTCTAATCTAGTCTGCTTCGTACGCCGGGCCAAGCCTTGCGGGCAAGCATAGGGCTTCTTACCTCTGGATTGACCTTCACACTCATTCCGGATGGCCGATGAACTACGCCCGTACAACCCTTCTGCTTGCGCTCATGACGGCGATTTTCGTCGGCATCGGCTACCTCTTGGGCGGGCCGGGCGGCATGCTGATCGCCTTTGCCGTGGCCGCCGGCATGAATGTCTTCGCCTATTGGAACAGCGACAAGATGGTCTTGCGCATGTATGGCGCCAAAGAGGTGGGCGACCGCCAGGCGCCGGAGTTCGTCGGCATGGTGCGCCGCTTGGCGGAGCGGGCCGAGCTGCCGATGCCCAAGGTCTATTTGATCCAGTCGGACCAGCCCAACGCCTTCGCCACCGGACGCAACCCGGAGAATGCCGCCGTCGCTGCCACCACCGGCCTGATCGACCGTCTCTCCTTCGAAGAGATCGAGGGCGTGATGGCGCATGAACTGGCGCACGTAAAGCATCGCGACACCCTGACCATGACGGTCACCGCGACCCTGGCCGGTGCGATCGCCATGCTGGCGAATTTCGCCCTCTTCTTCGGCGGCAATCGCAACAACCCCCTGGGCATCGTCGGTTCTCTGCTGATCATGATCCTGGCGCCGATGGCGGCGATGCTGGTGCAGATGGCAATCAGCCGAAGCCGCGAGTACGAGGCCGACCGTAGGGGCGCCGAGATTTGCGGCAAGCCCTTGGCCCTGGCCTCGGCCTTGCAGAAGATCGCCGGCGCGGCGCAGAAGATCGACAACGATCAGGCCGAGCGCAATCCGGCGACGGCGCATATGTTCATCATCAACCCCTTGCATGCCAAGGCCGTCGACAGCCTCTTTTCCACCCATCCCAGCACTGCCAATCGGATCGCCAAGCTGCAGGAAATGGCCCGCGGCGGAGGCACGGCGACTATGGTGGGTTCCGGTTCGAGCAGCCGGCGCAGCGCCCGCGGCTCGGTGCCCAGCAGCGGCGGTGCCAAGCGCGGACCCTGGACCTAGTGAAGCTGCATCATGGCCGCCGGTGAGCGGAGCGATGGCGAGGGCCTGAAGGCGCGCCGCATTGCCCTCGAGCTCCTGCAGCAGGTGGTCGAGCGACGGCGTCCCTTGGATGAGGCTCTGGCCGAGGAGTCCAGGCTCGCCAGCTTGCCCGGACGCGATCGCGCCTTCGTGCGGCTGCTCGTTGCCACCCTGCTACGGCGCTTGCCAGAGGTGGACCATATCCTCTCCGGGCTGATGGCACGAGCGCTGCCGCGCAAGGCTGCGGATGCCCGCTGGGTTCTCAGGCTGGGTGCTGCGCAGCTCCTCTTTCTACAGACTCCACCGCATGCAGCGGTCGGCACCTCGGTTTCGCTGCTGGCTGGCAGATCGGCCGGTTTCAAAGGCCTAGCAAATGCCGTGCTCAGGCGCCTGTCTCGTGAGAGTCAGGCTTTGGGTGAGGAAAAGGCGGCGCGAATCAATACGCCGGCCTGGCTCTGGCAGAGCTGGGAAGAGGCCTATGGCCGGGAGGCCGCACTGGCGATTGCTGCTGCCCATCTGACGGAGCCGCCGCTCGATCTGACGGTGCCCAAGGATCCGGCACTCTGGGCCGAGCGTCTGGGAGCGACCCAACTGCCTTTGGGATCTTTACGCCTTCCTCCCGGAGCCGGCGATCCTCCAGGTCTTGCCGGCTACGGCGAAGGCACTTGGTGGGTGCAGGATCAAGCAGCCGCACTTCCGGCCGGCCTGTTCGGGGCTTTGGATGGGCTAAGAGCGCTCGACCTCTGTGCAGCACCGGGCGGCAAGACCCTGCAGCTGGTAGTCGCCGGTGCCGCGGTCACCGCAGTCGATCAGAGCGCCGAGCGCCTGCGGCGAGTCGAGGAGAATCTGGCTCGCACTGGCCTCTCCGCACAGCTTGTCGAGGCCGATGTCACCACCTGGCAGCCGAGCGAGCCAGCCGATGCGGTGCTGCTGGATGCTCCCTGCAGTGCGACCGGTACGCTCAGGCGCCACCCCGATATCGCCCACAATCGCCGAGCGAGCGATATTCAGGCGCTGCTGCCGCTACAGGCGGGCCTGCTGCAGGCGGCTTGGCGCATGCTGAAGCGGGGTGGCACCCTGGTCTATGCCGTCTGCTCGTTGCAGCCCGAGGAAGGCACGCAACAGATCCAGGCGCTGCTGGCCGCGGAGTCCGGCTTGCGACGGTGGCCGATCGTCGCCCAGGAGTTGGCCGGGCAGGAGGCCCTGATCGATGCGCGCGGAGATCTGCGTTGCCTGCCCTCGCAGCTGTCCGACGAGGGTGGAATGGATGGCTTCTATGCGGCGCGCTTGGAACGGCTTGCCTGATCGGCCCCGGGGCGCTTAATGCTCTCCGCCATGGCCAAAGCAATTCGAATCGCTCCCTCGATCCTCTCCTCCGATTTCGCCAAGCTGGGCGATGAGATCCGAGCCATCGACCGCGCCGGCGCCGATTTCATCCATGTCGACGTGATGGATGGGCACTATGTGCCCAACATCACCATCGGTCCGCAGGTGGTGAAGGCCTTGCGCCCGCACAGCGCCAAGACCTTCGATGTGCACCTGATGATCGCGCCGGTCGATCCCTTCGTCGTCGCCTTTGCCGAGGCCGGTGCGGACATCATCTCCTTCCATCCGGAAGCCGGGCCGCATGTCCACCGCACTCTGCAGCGGATCCAGCAACAGGGGGCGAAGGCAGGTCTGGTCCTGAACCCTTCCACGCCCATCGAGGCGGTCATGCCGGTCATGGATCTGGTCGACCTGCTTCTGGTCATGAGCGTCGATCCGGGGTTCGGCGGACAGGCCTTCCTGCCCTCAGTGCTGCCCAAGGTGGAAGCGCTTCGCCGTGCCATCGACGAGAGCGGTCGTGACATCGACCTGGAGATCGACGGCGGCATCACGCCGGAGACGGCACCGCTGGCGATTGCGGCCGGGGCCGATGTGCTGGTAGCCGGTACTGCCAGCTTCAAGGGCGGTGCTGCGCACTATACCGACAACATCCAACGCCTGCGCCAGGGCTGAGGTATGGTTGAGAGCGACAGGGCAAGCAAGGAGGCGAGCGGCGCCAGACCGCGCCTGCCGGCGCACCTAGTAGTGCCATGGGCTTGCTATCGTCTGGCCTGTCTGGTCTATGCGCTACCGCTTTATGAGCTGAGTCTCAGGGGGACGGCGACGCGTGGCAGCTGTCCGACGGTGCCGGATTCCTGGCCCGGCAACGCCCAACTGGGCCAAGAGATCGTGCAGGGTCGTTTTCAGTTCGGCGGTCTCAAGGTCGCGCTCAAGGCCGACTTTGCCCAACCCCGCCTGCCGATCGGGGCCCAGGCAGAACTACACGGCTTTGCCTGGCTGCGCCACCTGCGCGCCTATGGCGGCGATGCGGCCAGGCGCCGGGCCCGCGAGCTGGTGACCGCCTGGATTCGGCAGCAGCGGCGCTGGTCGCGGCGGGTCTGGGCGCCGGCCGTGCTGGGCGAGCGCATCGCCAATCTGATGGGGCACTATGAGTTCTTTGCCGCCTCCGGAGAGGTGGCCTTGCGGCAAAGTCTGCTGCGCTCGATCGCCCGACAGTCGAAACACCTGGCGCGCTGCATGCCGGCCGGGCTCACCGGCTCGGAGCTGATCGCGGCGGCCAAGGGCCAGGTGGTCAGCGGCGCCTGTCTAGCCGAAGGGCGTCCCTACCTGGAGCAGGGCACGGCCTTGCTGACCAAGATCCTACCGAAGCAGTTCTTGCCCGACGGTGGCCATCTGGAGCGCTCGCCCTCCAGTCAATTGCGCGTATTGCGGGATTTGCTGGACATCCGCGCCTGGCTGCATCTGGCCGAGGTGGAAACGCCGCCAGCCTTGGTCGATGCCATACAGCAGACGGGGCCGCTGTTGAAGCTGCTGCAGCACCCCGACGGCGGCTTGGCGCTCTTCAACGGATCGGCCGAGGAAGAGGGACTGATGGTCGATCTGGTGCTGCAACGGGCCAGCGGTCGGCCGCGGCAACTGCTGTCCGGGCCGCAGAGCGGCTTTCAACGCCTGCAGGCCGGCCGTCTTTCGGTGTTGGCCGATGCCGGCCGTCCGCCGGGACCAGGATTGGACAGCACGACCCAGGCCGGAACCCTGGCGATCGAGGTGACGGCAGGGCGGCAGCGGCTGATCGTCAACTGTGGCGCCTTTGCCAACGACGCCGAGTGGGATCCCTTGCTGAAGGGAACGGCGGCACATTCCACGGTCACCCTGGCCGAGCGCAACTCCTCGGAGGTCTTGGCCGGCGGCGGACTGGGCCGGCGTCCGCGCCAGGTGTCCTGCCGGCGCGACGATCGCAGCGGCAGCCAGCTCTTGGAGACTAGTCACGACGGCTATGTGCCGCTGTTCGGGGTCGAGCATCATCGCCGCCTAGCGCTCAGCGAAGACGGCGAAGCCTTGGTCGGAGAGGATCGCCTGACCGGCGGCCGTGCCGGGCTTGCCTATGCCGTGCGTTTCCATCTGCATCCTAGCGTGCAGGCCACTTTGATCCAGGGCGGCAGTGCCTGCCTGTTGCGCTTGCCGCGCGGCGAGGGCTGGCGCTTTCGCACCCAGGACATGGAGATCGCCTTGGAACAGTCGATCTACTTCGGTCGCCTGGACGATCCGCGCCGCAGCCTGCAGATCGTGCTGCATGGCGAGTTGGACGGGCAGGAGACGACGGCGCTTTGGTGGCTGCAGCGCGAGGGCCAGCCGAAATGTTAAGGCTGCTTATCCCTGGCATGACTGTGCGGAGATCGCCGCTTGCCAGAGCGCTGTCGGCTATGTTCTTTGGCGCCATCCAAGACAGTTGACTAGGATCTTGAGCAGTGTTCACTCAAATTGAATCGTCACCGGCCCGCACCCCCGCTCGGCCGCCCGTACGAGGATACTTCCGGGGTGGCCGGGCGGGGGTGCGGGTCGGTGACGTCTGGTCAAGCAAGGCTCTGGACCTGCCATGACCGGGCTCATTCGGCCTGCTTGCGCTCTGCTATCGCTTTCCGACAAGACCGGCCTCGAGGACTTTGCCCGCGGGCTGCTGGAGGCCGGAGTCTCGCTGATCTCGACCGGCGGCACCGCCGCTAGCCTCACCGGCCTTGGCCTGCCGGTGCAGGAGGTGAGCAGCGTCACCGACTTTCCGGAGATCATGGAGGGTCGGGTCAAGACTCTGCATCCCAAGGTGCATGGTGGCCTGCTGGCCAGACGCGACAGTGCCGAGCATCTGGCGGCGATGGAGGAGCAGGGGATCGAAGGGATCGACCTGCTGGTGGTCAACCTCTATCCCTTCGAGGAAACCCTGGCCGCCGGCGGTAGCGGCGATGCTCTGATCGAGAAGATCGATGTCGGCGGGCCGGCGATGCTGCGTGCGGCGGCCAAGAATCATGACTTCGTTGCCGTGGTGACCGATCCGGGCGACTACGACGGCCTGCTGGAAGAACTCGCGCGCGATGGAGGCATCGGCCTGGAGACCCGCCAGCGCCTAGCCTCCAAGGTCTTCGCGCTGACGGCGACCTACGATGCGGCGATCGCCAACTGGATGGCGCAGCAGCAGGGGCAGCGCTTTCCGGCTCGTTTCGTGCTGCCGGGCCTGCGCCTCTCCAGCCTGCGCTACGGCGAGAACCCGCATCAGCAGGCTGCCGTCTATCGCAGCGGCGCGGCTGAGCCAGGTGCGGTCTCGGCCAAGCAGTTGCAGGGCAAGGCGCTTTCCTACAACAATCTGGCAGATGCTGATGCCGCCTTCGAATGCGTCGGCGAGTTTCGCGATCCGGCGGTGGTCATCGTGAAGCACGGCAATCCCTGCGGCGTCGCCGAGGCCGAGAGCCAAGCGGCAGCCTACGATGCGGCCTTGGCAACGGATTCGGCTAGCGCTTTCGGCGGTATCGTGGCGCTCAATCGCCGGCTAGAAGGCTCGACGGCCGAGCGCATCGCCAAGCTCTTCACCGAGGTGGTGATCGCGCCGGGCTTCGACGAAGCGGCGCTGGCAATCCTCTCGGCCAAGCAGAATCTTCGCCTGCTGGATAGTGGCGGCCTGCCGGACAACGCGGCTGATGGCTTGGTCGTGAAGGCGCTGGCCGGCGGCTTCTTGGTGCAGGACCGCAACGGCGGATCGGTGACCGCCGAGGGCTTGACCCTGGTCACCCAACGCCGCCCCAGCGAGACCGAGCTTCGCGACATGCTCTTTGCCTTCCGGGTCTGTAAGCATGTGCGCTCCAACGCCATCGTCTATGCCCGCGATCGGGCGACGCTGGGCATAGGTGCCGGGCAGATGAGCCGCGTCGACTCCTCCAGGATCGCTGCCTGGAAGGCCGAGGAGGCCTTCGGCGCCGAGGCGGCCAAGGGCTCCGTGGTCGCCTCCGATGCCTTCTTCCCCTTTGCCGACGGCCTGCTGGCGGCCAGTGCCGCCGGTGCGACGGCGGTCATTCAGCCGGGCGGCTCGCAGCGCGACGCCGAGGTGATCGCCGCCGCCGACGAAGCCGGCATCGCCATGGTCGTCACCGGCCTGCGCCACTTCCGCCATTAGGACCTGGTGGTGACAGCTTGATATCGGCCGCCTCGGCGTGGCTGGTTGCGGGGCCGCGCTACAACCAGACGAAGTCGGCGGAGGTGAGCTGATTGGCGGCGTCAGGCCCGTCACGATGAAGGCCAGTTCGGCGGCGCCGTCGATGTAGCTGAAGGCGCCGACCTCGAGACCAGTGGCGAAGACCAGCTTGTCGCCACCGTCGCCGGCGGCGAAGTCCAGGCCTTCGAAGTCCTCGGCCGCCTGCTCGCCCGAGGGCGGGTCGCCGGAGAGCAGGTTGGCCGAGAAGAAGAAGGAGTCGTCGCCCGAGCCGCCAAAGGCCGTATCGTCCTTGCCCATGTTGATGGTATCGGCGCCGCTCTCGCCCTCGAAGCGATCCCTGCCGCCACCGCCGAAGAGGGTGTTGTCACCGGCACCCGCGACCAGGGTATCCTCGCCTTGATGGCCGGCCAAGCGGTTGTCGCCGCTGTTGAGGTCGCCGGAGTCCTCGGCCAGGCGCAGGATCTCGATGAAGGCGAGCGCAGAGCCGCCGGGCAGGGTGTAGTCCACACTGGCCCGCACTAGAGCACATTCATTTTATGAAGTGTCATAGCCTGCTGGTGCGAAATCGTTTGCGCACTCGTGCGGCTCGAACAGACCGATGATGTCGCCCACGGTATTCCAGAGGGTGCTGACTGTTCTTTCGGCCTTTGCGCGGATCAGTGATTTGAGCTTGGCGAATGCCATCTCGATTGGGTTGAAGTCGGGACTGTAGAGCGGCAGATATGTGAGGGTGGCGCCTGTGGCCTCGATGGCCTGTCGGACGCCGGCGACCTTGTGCGCCGGCAAGTCATCCATGATCACGACATCTCCGGGGTTAAGGGTCGGCGCCAGCGCTTGCTCGATATAGGCAAGAAAAGCGACGCCATTCATGGCGCCGTCGAGCACCATCGGCGCGGTCATTCCGGTCAGCCGAAGCGCGCCGGTAAAGGGGGGTGTCTTCCAATGCCCGTGGGGGATGCCCGCGCGACAACGCTCGCTCCGCTTGGAACGCCCACGCAGCCGCGCCATCTTCGTCGACAGGCTCGCCTGTGATGCCCTCAAAACACGAACCCGCAGATCGCCACTCAATGCTCGTCCCATCCAGGACCCCCATGTCTGGAGACCTTCAATCAGAATTGCATCATCCCGTCACATCACAATCGATTCATTGATTGGTGCATCTGCTCTAGGCCGTCACCTTCGCCTTCGGCATCGCGCAAGCGGTCGGAGCGAGTGTCGACGACGAAAGGTGTCGTCGCTGGCGTTGCCGTAGGCGGTATCCGTGCCCAAGCCTCCAGACAGACGATCGTTACCCTCGCCCCATAGACCCAGTTGATGCTGTCGCCGGCGGTAAAGCCGACATCGTTCCCGGAGCCACCGAAGAGGGAGTCATCGCCAGCCCCGCCTTGGATAAAGGAATCCTTGCCGCTGCTCCCGTAGACCTTGTCGTTGGCGCCGTGACCACGAAGATTGAGGTCGTTGCCATCGCCGCCGAAGAGATAATCGCTGCCGATGCCGCCCTTCGGACTGTCGAAGCCCTCAACGCCGAAGAGTGTGTCGTCGCCGCTGGATCCAAAGATGCTGTAAGCCGGGATCGCCCACGTAGCGCCCGATCACGACGTTCATATTGCCTTGGTCGCTGCTGGGATGCAATCTGAGAGGCGTCGGGGATTGGGAAACGGCCCAGAACGGCCAGGACAACGGGCCGCTGATCGGAAACCCACGGGCCAGTGCCAATTTCGTAGCGTTCCGGGCACAGGTCTCCCGTCGTGAAGTCGTTTTGATTGGCATAGCGTTGGCTCACGCTGGTGTCGGCCGTGGTCGCAAGCGGTCGATCCGATCCAGGATATCGGCGAACAGGTCGCGCGGGAGCACGACCTCGGCCAATTGGAAGGTGACGTAGCGTCCGTGACGCGCGACTTTTGCCCCAATTTTCACCAGCTTCTCGCGCAGCGTCGTCAGCGACCAATTGCTCACTGGGTCTGGCAAAGCGAGCGTGCGCATGAAGTTGCCCAGGTTGTAGGCCAGTGCATGAAGCTGAAGCCGAGCCGCGTTGGCCTTGAAGCGTCGGCAGGATAGTCGCGTCCAACGGATCGCGTTCTTGCCCTCCCTGATGTGTTGTTCCGCCGTGCCACGCTGGTTGTAGAAGGCGACGATCCGCTCGGCGGGCCGGGACAGATTGGTGACGACGAACCCGACGCGGGGATACAACTCGCCCGGATGCCATTCCACTTTCGCCACCACGCGCCGCGCCTGGGTCCAGCTTCCAGCCCGATAGCTGAAGCTGGCGAAGTAGCGACGGACTTCCATCGGGGGCCGTCCCCTCGGGCGCCGTAGC
This sequence comes from Rhodospirillales bacterium, assembly GCA_965202755.1. Lineage (GTDB taxonomy): Bacteria > Pseudomonadota > Alphaproteobacteria > Kiloniellales > JACOMY01 > JACOMY01. The sequence continues at coordinate 49,257 of CBDBCL010000016.1, forward strand.
AGGTGGGCGACGTATCCCTGGAGCACGCTGTTGGCGGGAAGCCGGATGGCGTAGCCGAAGCCCTCGGCCTCCAGATACTCGTAGATGTCCGGTGAGGCGAAGGCGGCATCGCCCCGAAAGTATCGCCGCAGCTTGCGCTCGCGATAACGCGCCACGACCGGGTCCAGCACCGCGCGCCAGCCATCGGCGCTGTGCACGTTGCCGGGTCGCAAGGCGCAGCGCTCCAGATCGCCGAGCTGGTTGAAGACAAAAAGCGGGTGATAGCAGGTGCAGCCGAAGTGGCCGTTGTAGGCCGTGCCTTCCTGTTCGCCGTGGGTGGGGCTGACCGAACTGTCCATGTCCAGGATGATCAGCTTCGGCGGTTTGCGACGATGAACGCGGTCGATCCACAGCCCGGACAGAGCGCTGAGTGCGGTGAGATTGACGTCACCCGTCAGCCATTGCGTCTCGAAACGGCCCATCTGGCTCGATGAGGCCGCACCCCGATCCGTCGCCTTGCCGCCGACAATCCAACGCATCGCTGGATCGCGAGAAAGCCGCTCGGCGTCGTTGACATCCTCGTACCCGGCCAAACGCCCGAACACCGCTTGCCGAAGCATCCCGACGACAGCGTGCCAGCCGTTCTTGCCGCGACGACCGTCTCGCAGCGCCCCGGCCGCCATCTCTGTCAGGCCAAGCGCGTCGTCCAGTTCCCGATACGCGAGCAAGCCGCCGTCCGACGTTACCTTCGATCCATGGAACTCCAGCTTCACGCGGCGGTCGAAATCCACGCGAAGCAGCCCGTTCTTGGATTCACCCATCGGATGCACCATGAAAACCTCGCTTCAATCGACACAACACCATGATATGTAACCATGAATCAGCACCGTGGATGGCGCAACCTCAATCCCACCTGGGCAATGCGGGGTAAGAGGTGGCTCGGATTGTTTGAACAGGTTTCGAGACATCGCCAAGTGGATTTTCGTCTGGGTCAAGCCGCTGCCGGGATTGGCTGCAGCGCGCTGATGTACGCCTGATCGGGCGTCTGCCAGCCAAGCGACGCATGTGGCCTCGTGCTGTTGTAGAAGGCCAGGTAGCGCCCAATCGAGGCGCGCGCCTCCGGCACCTTGGCGTTGGCGTGCAGGTCGATCTCCTCATACTTGACCCTGCGCCAGAGGCGCTCCACAAAAACCTTGTCCCTCCAGGCTCCTTTGCCGTCCATGGAGATCGTGATCTCCGCGTCCTTTGGGACCTGAACGAAGTCCAGCGACGTGAATTGACTGCCTTGGTCGGTATTGAGGATCTCTGGCCTGCCATGGCGTGCCAGTGCCTCCTCCAGGGCCTCGATACAGAACTCCGCTTCAAGCGTGATCGACAACTGCCAGGCCAGAAGCTTGCGGCTGAACCAGTCCAGGACAGCAGCAAGATAGACCAAGCCCCGTGCCATGGGCAGGTAGGCGATGTCCATCGCCCAGACCCGGTCAGGGCGCCTGACCGCGAGGCCGCGCAGTAGGGAGGGATAGATCTTGTGTCCCGGCGCCGGCGTCGAGGTCTTCGGGCGGCGGTAGAGCGCCTCGATCCCCATCTTCTGCATCAGCGTCGAAACACGCAGCCGCCCCACCGCATAGCCTTCTGTCTTCAGCAGGCCTTGCAACATCCGGCTGCCGGCAAAGGGGTCATCCAGATGCAACGCGTCGATTCGGCGCATGAGCGCGAGATCGGTCTGCGAGGCCGGTCTGCGAGGTCGGGCGCAGCAGATAGGAGACGCTCCCTCGGCTGAGGCCGGGCAGCTGCGCCTGACGGCTGATGCTCAGTCTGTCGTCGCGCCCGATCATCGCTTTGCGCGCGCCAACAGACCGGCCTTGCCGAGCACTGCGGACAAAAAATCCTTCTCTAACGTCAACTCGCCAAGCTTCGCATGAAGGGTCTCCACATACACCGCCGGCACCTCTCCGCCTTGGCTCGGCCTTGGCGGTGTCGCCGAACACACCGGCTGCGCCATCCAACAACTGCCGGCGCCACTGGGTGGTCTGGTTGGGGGGTACGTCAAACTGCCGGGCTCACTCGGCCAGCGTCCTCTCGCCCTGGATGGCTGCCAAGGCCACTTTCGCCTTGAATGCTGGACTGTGGTTCCAGCGCGGTCGTCTTGCCATCATCTCTCCTCGCTCTCGGCTATCATGCCGATCTCACGCGAAAACGCCTCTTGACTCACCTGTCCAGCTTTCCCGAGCCACCTCTCCGCTTGAATTGTATCCGCCATTTTCTGTGGTCGCTGACCTACCCGAACAAGGATGAGCGCGTGGTTCGCGGCCCCGATCCCTTGATCGTCGGCGAGAGCGGTTACGCCATCGGCCGCTCGGCCCATCCGCTCCCGCATGGACCGAGGCCGGCGGAGTACGAAGATCTGGGAACTTAGTACGATCGGCAAAGCAGTGAGTTACGAGATGAATTGATTGCCTCGTCCGTGGCGTCGCTCGTCGCGAATGGCGATGCCGTAGGGTATCCTCGCTGTTCGGAGGAGCCCGCCAGGGCCTTGTTCTAGCGGACTCCAGCGGCCCAGTTCGGGCATAAGTTGGTTCACCCGTGGCAAGCCGACGCCAAGCGGACAACTTTGACAAGGAATTGACATGCTCTTGGACCGACTAGGCGACCTCAAGGTCGTTCCCGTGATCCGCAGCGACAGCGATCTGGAGGCCGCGCGAGCCTGTGATTGGCTCCTGGAGGCCGGCCTGCGGGTGCTGGAGGTCACCTTGACGGTCCCCGGTGCTGAGCACCTTATCGCCGAGCTGGCGACGCGTGAGCCCGACGCCCTGATCGGCGCCGGCACGGTACTGAGCGGCGAGGATGCCAGGCGCTGTATCGATGCCGGTGCCGCTTTCCTGGTGGCGCCCTCGGCCGTGCCCGAAGTCCAGGTCCTGGCCAAGGCCGAGGGCATTCCCTTTATGCCCGGTGCTGCGACCCCCGGCGAGGTCTTGGCGCGCTGGCAGGAGGGAGCGGCGTTGGTGAAGGTCTTTCCCGCCAAGCTGCTGGGTGGCCCCAGCTTTCTGAAGGCTCTGAAGTCGGTTTTCCCGAAGATCCCCTTGATGCCGACCGGTGGGGTGAACCCCGAGACAGCCGCCGCCTATCTGGCTGCCGGTGCGCTCTGCGTCGGCATGGGCGGAGAGCTGATGCCGAAGGCCGCCCTGCAGGCGAAAAGAAGACCGTCATCGCCTTGGTGGAACAGGCCTTGGCGACCGTCGCGGATTCTTGACGCAGGTTGCGACCTAGCCGGACCGTTATCGCTCGGCGGGTGTGGGAGAGGCGAAAAAGGCAGGAGGCTGCGATGGTCCGAGCCTTGGGTGTCGGACGAGACACTCTGCCCGAGAGCTGCCAAGCTGCGGTAGAAGATGTGATCCAAAGTTAGATGGAGCTTCGGCAAGGTCGCTTGACGGTTTGCGATACGCTCGAAGCCTGCGCCGCGAAAGCAGGTGGCAAGATTGGCCACCTCATTGAAGCCGAATGGCTTGGGCCTGGCGCCGGTCAAGGGCGCCAAGAAGGGCAAGCTCCACCAGTGCTCGAAGCTGTTGAAGTCGCCCAGAACCACGGCCCGCGGGGCCAGCTCGACCGCGTCCAGAATGCCTCGTAACTCGGCGCGGCGCCGCTCCATCGAGACGGCGCAGGAAAGATGCAGGTTGAGGATGCTGAGCGGCTCGCCGGCCAACTCGTAGACTAGAGCAGATGCACCAATCACTGAATCGATTATGATGTGACGGGATGATGCAAGTCTGATTGAAGGTCTCCAGACAAGGAGGTCCTGGATGGGACGAGCATTGAGTGGCGATCTGCGGGTTCGTGTTTTGAAGGCATCACAGGCGAGCCTGTCGACGAAGATGGCGCGGCTGCGTGGGCGTTCCAAGCGGGGCGAGCGTTGTCGCGCGGGCATCCCCCACGGGCATTGGAAGACACCCCCCTTTACCGGCGCGCTTCGGCTGACCGGAATGACCGCGCCGACGGTGCTCGACGGCGCCATGAATGGCGTCGCTTGTCTTGCCTATATCGAGCAAGCGCTGGCGCCGACCCTTAATCCCGGAGATGGCGTGATCATGGATGACTTGCCGGCGCACAGGGCCGCCGGCGTCCGACAGGCCATCGAGGCCACAGGCACCACCCTCACATATCTGCCGCCCTACAGTCCCGACTTCAACCCAATCGAGATGGCATTCGCCGAGCTCAAATCACTGATCCGCGCAAAGGCCGAAAGAACCGTCAGCACCCTCTGGAATACCGTGGGCGACATCATCGGTCTGTTCGAGCCACACGAGTACGCAAACTATTGCGCACCAGCAGGCTATGACACTTCATAAAATGAATGTGCTCTAGGTGCAGGGCTTTCAGATTCTCGACCCAGTTCATCTTTCGGTCCAGGGCGGAGGCGCTGACGCTTCGCCCGCCGTTGACCGCGATCCGTTGACAGGAAAGCTGCGGTAATGCCGAATATATACCAAGAAACGTTACTTGATCTTTTTCAATGAAACCTTGTGCTCTTTCCACATCCGGCCGGACGAAGGCAAGATGTTCCGGGGTCAGTGCCTGATAGGCAAGGATGTCCGCGTGCAAATTTGCGATCTTCTGCGGTGCGCGTGAGCGATTGAAGACATTCCAGGTCGCTATCGAGAGGTATTCCGTGCTATCGCTTGGATTCATTGAGAAAGACTTGGTCTCGATAGGTGGCGGCAGGCCGCGAGGGACAGGCGAAACGGGGCAAATGGGGAGCCTGCATTATGCAGAAAAGGCCGTCGAACCAGCGCTTCGCAGGTCTCGCAGAGCGCTATAGGGTCTTCTGGCATCAATCCCCATACAAGATGGCCTCGCTTGCCTTCCTGCTGGGTGCTCTGCCCATCTTGGCCGTCCTCGTGGTCCGCTTCGAGGGCTTCAGCTTCAACGGCATTCTCGATTCCGCGCTGCTGGTTCGCCATACCAGCGAGATCAAGTTCACGGAGGTCCAGCGCTTCAAGGATCGCACCGACGCGAAGACGATCGGGCGCCTGGACGAGGGGCCGGTCGTGCGTTTGGGCACTGGCGTCTATCTGGTGGATTCGCGCCCGAAAGCCGAGGCAAGCGGCTTCAACTACGAGAATGTCTTAATCTTGGATCGCCAGAAGGGCGTCAGGCTGTCGATCTGGCGCCCTTCGAAGACAGCCGCCAGAACGAGTTGGACTGGTCGGTATCGGCGATCTTTCCATCCATCTACGAGCGCCACTATGGGAGTTCGCGACCCGACGAGGCGCTCACTGTCATGGCGGTCCTCTACCACTACGGCTGCGCCGAGGAGCGGCGCTCCGAGTTGAAGAGCATCTTCGAGTTTCCACACGACAAGGCGGCCTGCGCGCCGGAGGACTACCTCGAGCGCTACAACAGCGCCGGCTATTTGGGAAACATGATCTTCTCCGGCTATGTCTATGCCGTTGCCGCGCTGCTCTCGGCCATCGTTTTGATGTTTTACGGCTATTTCTTCTCCTTCGCCTGGACCATCGAGGAGATCAGTAGAAAGAAGCATGGACTGGAGAAAGAAGCATGGACTGGCGATCATGCCGAATCTGCGCTCGAAAGACTCACGCCGCGGCTTCGAACTGCTCTGGCTGCCGATCCGGGCGGTGATCATCACGACCTTCGTCGGCTATGTCATCCTCTACTTGATGCGCATACAGAACCTCTTCCTGAGAGCGCAGGAATACCGCGATATATTCGACTTCATGGCGCGCGACCTGCTGTCGTCGATGCGGTAGGTGACCCTCGTCGTCGGCAAGTTCATCGGTGGCGGTGGTTTGGACTCCCTCTCCGGACAGATCAGCAGTTCGCCGGAGACCTTGGAGCGTATTCTCGATCCCGGTCTGAACGATACCTAGGCCTACATCTCGGTGGTGATCTTCGTGCTGGTGACCGTCATCCTCAGCATTCTCCTGATCTTGGCCCTGCATGATGTCGCCAATCGCGCCAAGCAGGACGTCATCGAACAGCTGGACGATTCCGAGGGGCCGTCGGAATTCGTGAACACCTATCCCGTCGATGAGGGAGAGCAGAGTCTGGCCTATGGAGAGAGAGCCGCCTGGATTGGCGAGCGGGTCTCGGACATGCGCACTTGGGCCTTGGAATGGCCCTCCTTGCGCCGTTCGCTGAAACTGCTGCTGATCGGTATTCTCTTCCTCGTCTTCTATCGGGCGATGCTGATCTGGATCGGTCTTTTCGTCTACGCCGTCGTCTCCGGACGCGCCGAACGTAAGGCGGGCTCGAAGCAGAGCCCTCGGCAAGCTAGAGCATCTTCGGGAATGTTCCAGGTTCTGTTGAAACTTTGATTTAGTGTGGCGTTGTTTCCCCTGAGCCGTAGGCTCGGGGTGTTTGAACCGAAGAAGGAAGCAACGCCATGAAGACGACCGCCATATCCCCCTGGCTTTGGCTAGCGCTCTGCACGTGCCTTCGCTTGTGGATGAGGCCTATGACGCGCTGACGGAGAGCTTCGAGCCATTCTGTCCGATGGCAGGCATTGAAAGCCTGACCCAGTCGATGAACGAAGACGTGACGCGGCTTGCCGGGGGCGCTATGAGCATTGTCCGGACAAGCTAGGCTACCGTTGGGGCCATTGGCCGGCGCAGGTTGGCTTTCACGGCGGCAAGATCGACGTCGATCGGCCTCGGGTTCGCAGCAGGACCACAGGCAAGGAGATGCCCCTGCCGAGCTGGGAGGAGGTTTCGGCGGGTGAATGTCTCGATCGGTGGGCGATGAACCCGATGGCGATGAATGTGGCCACACGCACGTTTCATCGCGCCGTTGGGTTGTCCGAGACTGGCGTTTCGGCCGCGGCGGGCAGCGGCTTGTCCAAATCTGCGCTATCCCGGCGGTTCAAGGCGCTGACGCAGGCCAAATGCGATGCGTGGATGGGATCCGATCTCTCGCAGCTGGATTTTGTGGCGATCCGGATCGACGGGCTGCATCTGGACGACCCTCTGTTGACGATCGGGTCTGTTGGCATTGACGTTTCCGGTCACAAGCACCCACTGGGCGTCGTCGAAGGAGCGACAGAGACCGCTGCCACAGTACAAGCGCTGCTCGACAATCCGATCGAGCCCCCGCCCGATGTAGCCGTCCTCCAGGTATGAGACCACGACCACGCGTTTGCCGTCTGGCGACAGGGCCACCTCGTGCGGCGAGAGGCCGGTTTTGGGCCTGGCGACCTCTTTGCCGCTGTCCAGGTCGATGAAACTGACCGTGCCTTCGTACTTGTTGGCAACGATGAGAGTGTCGGCAAAAGTTAGGGCCCGCAAGCCCAAGCAAAAAAGCGCAACATCGTAACGTCACTAGCCGTGACGCTGCGACCATGGCTCGTCCGGGACTTAGGATCAACAGTGCCGGAGCGCCGAATCTGCCCCGGCACCGGCCAGGCGCTAGGACTGCGGCTTCTCCTTCTTCGGGTCGTAGAAGGGCAGGGGCACGATTTTGGCCTTTCGTAGAGTCTCAGTCTCGTCGCCTTTGCCGACCCGCACCTCCGTGCCGATTTCGGCATCGGCCGCATCGAGTTGCGCCATGGCTATAGATTGCTGAAGGATGGGTGAAAAGGTTCCGCTGGTCACTGCGCCGGCCCGCCGATCGCCGAGATGGACGCCGTCGCCTTGCGCCGCCGGATCCCGGCCCTCGATTGCCAAGCCGACCAGCTTGCGCCGCGGGTTCCGCTTGCGTTCGATCAGGGCCGCGCGGCCGATGAAGTCGTCTTCTTTCGAGTCCAGAGACACGGTGAAGCCGATTCCGGCCTCATAGGGGTCGGTCTGATCGTCGAACTCGTGGCCGTAGAAAATCAACCCGGCCTCGATCCGCAAGATGTCCAGCGCGGTCAAGCCCAAGGGTTGGATAGCGTGCGGGGCGCCGGCCTCAATAACCGCATTCCACACAGCGACAGCGTTGCGCGGATGGCACCAGATCTCGTAACCCAACTCCCCGGTGTAGCCGGTGCGGCTGACCACCAGGGGGGCGCCGTTGTGATCGCCAATCCGCCCGACGGTGTAGTGGAACCAGTCCATTTCGGTGACCGAAGGACGGGCGTCAGGGATCCAGACGATGTCACCTAGGAGCTCGCGGCTCTTCGGGCCTTGGACGGTGAGATTGTGCAGTCGATCGGTCGAGTTCTTGATCCAGACCTTCAGCTTGCGCTGTTCCGCCAGTTCGTGGAGCCAGACACCACAGATATCATCGCCGCAGACCCAGCGATAACTATCGGGACCCATGCGGAAGAGGGTGCCGTCGTCGATCATGCCGCCGGCTTCGTTGCATATGGCCGAATAAACCACCCGTCCCTCCGCCAGCTTTCGAACGTTGCGTGTGAGCGCCGTTTGGACTAGGACACCGGCGTCCGGGCCGGCGATCTCGAACTTGCGCAGTGCCGAGAGATCCATGACCGTCACCGCCTCGCGGCAGGCCCGATATTCGACGTCCGGGCCCCCTCCATGGAAGGCGTTCGGCAGCCAGAAGCCGCGGTATTCGCCCATCTCGCGGGCCAAGGCCGAAGTGCGCGAATGAAAGCCGGTCTCGCGCGGTGCTGTATCTGTCGTCATGCGATAGGCCGCCGATTTCTAGAAGCGTTGATCGGGTCCCCAGACCCGCATGTGGATGTCGGTTGGTTTCCAGCCGACAAGGTGACAGGACCTCCTGCTCGATGTCGGCCCCTGCATCATCAATAGCTATCCCGTCGATGGAGCCGATGGCCGGCCAGGGTTGATTCCCTTGCCGCACTCTGCCTCTCCGACATCAATCATCATCGTCCGTGAAGGAGAGCCTAATGCAGCCAATTTGACAAATCTAGCCATTTTTGGTTCGATTTTGGTATGGAATTGGTCGAAGGCTTGTAGCGCTTCTTCGCAATGGCCGAAAGCTACCAGAAGGCTGGACGGCGCGCGCGGCTTTGGCCATCTTGCCGGCTATGCGGCTCTATCGCCATTACACAGATCTGCCCGATGACGCACGCGGTGCGGCGATTGCGATCGGCAACTTCGACGGCGTTCATCGTGGGCACCAGGCGGTGATCGCGACGGCCCAGGCCGAGGCTTCGGCGCTGCGTCGCCCCAGCGGTGTAATGACCTTCGAACCGCACCCCAGGCAGGTCTTTAAGCCGGAGGGAGAGGCCTTTCGCCTGACGCCCTTCCGCACCAAGCTCAGCTGCCTGACCGATCTCGGTCTTGATCTGCTCTATGTCCTGCGCTTCCAGTCGTCGCTCTACAATCTGCCGGCCGAGGTCTTCGTGGAGGCCATTCTCGTACGGGGCTTGCGTGTCTCACACGTCGTCGTCGGTGACAATTTCTTCTTCGGCGCCAAGCGCGGCGGCGATCCGGCGCTGCTCAGCGATCTCGGTGCTCGACATGGCTTCGGCGTTAGCGTGATGCGACGCGTCGCCGATGGGGATGAGGCCCTATCGTCCACACGCTTGCGCGAGCGCTTGCGCGCCAGTGACATGATGGAGGCAGCGCGCATTCTCGGTCGTCCTTGGGAGATCGCCGGGCGCGTGCTGCACGGAGCCAAACGCGGTCGCGATCTCGGCATGCCCACGGCCAACATCGATTTGGGCGTTACCCTGCGTCCGGCCTATGGCGTCTATGCCGTGCGCGTGGCGATCGAGGGGGTCGATGGCCTGGTTTGGCGTCCGGGGGTCGCCAACCTGGGCATTTCGCCCATGTTCGCCTACGATCGTCCTTTGCTCGAGGCGCACCTCTTCGATTTCGCCGGCGACCTCTATGGTCGGCATCTGCGGGTAGCCCTGGTCGAGCGCCTGCGCGGCGAAATGGCCTTCGAGGGCTTGCCGGCACTGATGGTGCAGATGCAGACAGATGGCGCGCAGGCTAGAAGGCTATTGGCAGGCGATGCCGCCACAGTGTGAAGCAGGGAGCGACATGACCGATCGGCAAGGCGATAGGGGAGAGGGAGCAAGCGTCAATCGCTTCGGATTCCTGCTGTTGCCGCGCTTTGCCATGCTGGCCTTCACCGCCGCCGTGGAACCGCTTCGGGTCGCCAACGGCCTCTCCGGCCGGAAGCTCTACGATTGGCGTGTTGTGACTGCCGACGGCGCTCCCATGGCCTCTTCGAACGGCATAGAAGTCAATGCGCAGAGTGATCCCAGTGACGAGACGGCCTTTGACAGCGTGGTGGTTTGCGGCGGACTGGACGCGCATCTCTTCCAAGACAAGTCGGCCGTTGCCTGGTTGCACCGTCTTGCCCGCACCGGCGCCGGGGTCGGAGCCCTCTCGGACGGCACGCATGTCTTGGCGGCCGCCGGTTTGCTGGAGGGCTATAGCTGCACTATCCACTGGCGTTGCCAACCCAGCCTGATGGAGATGTATCCCGAACTGGATGTCCGCAGCGGTCTCTATTGTCTGGATCGCTCGCGCTTCACCTGCGCCGGCGGCACCGCCTCGCTGGACATGATGCTGCATTTGATCGAGCGCGATCATGGCCACGATCTGGCCCTGCATGTGGCCGATCAATTTCTGCACGAACGCATTCGCGGCCTCGAGGTCGAGCAGCGCATGGCCTTGCGGCAAAGGGTCGGGATCGGCCATCCCAAGCTGCTGGAAGCCGTGCGCTTCATGGAGTCCAACCTGGAGGAGCCGCTGTCGCCGGCCGAACTGGCCGAGTTGTCCGAAATCTCGGTGCGGCAGCTGGAACGGCTGTGTCAGCGCTATCTGGGCTGCACGCCGCGTGCCCACTATGTGGAGTTGCGTCTGCAGCGCGCGCACTGGCTTTTGACCCACTCCAGCCTCTCGGTGACGGAGGTCGGTCTGGCTTGCGGTTTCGTCTCCGCCTCGCATTTCGCCAAGCGCTATCGGGGGCGCTTCAAGCAGACTCCGCAGCGCACGCGCATGGGTGTCCGCCCGGCAGCGAGTGGACCGAACGCCGCGCCGGCGCGCGGTGCCGAGGGCTAAAGGAAAGCAGTGATGCAGGTCTGCCGGGCGGTCTTGCGGTCGTTTTTGGTCTCGATGATGCTGCTCCGCTTGCTGCCCGGCAATGCTCAGCTTCTCCTTCGAAGACCGGCGCGTGCTGGAGGCGGAGGAGCCGGACCGGCTCTGGCATCCGGCCTCGCTGACCAAGCTGATGACCGCCTACCTGGCTTTCGAGGCCTTGGCCTTGGGCTATCTCGCCTGGGATCAGGAACTGACCGTCTCGAAGTCGGCCGGCCGGCAGCCCGAAGTCGCGCTGGGCCTCAGCTAAGGCGACAAGATCACCGTCGGCACCGCAATCTGGGCCATGCTGCTGCGCTCGGCCAACGATGCCGCGGTGGTGCTGGCCGAGGCCGTCGCCGGCAGCGAGGAGTGCTTTGCCGATCGCATGACCGAGACGGCTCGGCGCCTGGGCATGACCCGCAGTCATTTCGTCAATGCCAATGGTCTGCCGGACGATGCCCAGGCGACCACGGCGCGCGATATGGCGATCCTGGCGCGGGCGCTCCTGGTGGACCTGCCGCGACGCTAGCCGCTGTTTGGCAAGGGCGGCTTCACCTATGGTTCATCTTGGTTGGGCAACATCAACGGCATCCTCAGCAGCCTGGCCTGCGCCGACGGCATGAAGACCGGCTTCACCTGCAAGTCCGGCTACAACCTAGTGGTCTCTGCCGAGCGCCGGTCAGCGCGTCATCGGCGTGATTCTGGGGGCGCGTTCGCCGGAGGACCGCCGGCAGAAGGCGCACGGCCTTATGGAACGCGTCTTCCAGAGCCTGGAGGGGCTGGACTAGGATCTGGCGCCCAGACGCAAGGCACAGAGCGGCGCCCCGCTGCTGATACCGGCCGAGCGTCTGCCGGACCTGAACGGCGCAAAGGCGCCGGTGGTCTTGACTCCGGCCGATTGCATCTACGGGGCAGCGCCGCCCGTGGTCCCTGGGCCATCCATGTCGGCAACTTTCGGACCTACAGCCAGGCCAATCGCAAGATGCGTAGCCTGCGCCGCCTGACCTCATCGCTGGGCTTCTCGCAGCAGCGCATCACCCGGGCCAAGGATGTCGGTGCGGCCCGCTCCCAGGCCCGTTTCGCCAATCTGAAGCGCAGCCAGGTCCAGCGCGCCTGCAAGACCTTGCAGTCCAAAGGCCATTTCTGCAGGGTGGTGCTCCCCGTCGGCGCTGATCGGCCCGACTGATCGGCACCGGTCAAGCCTGAGCGGAAACTGGGTCAAAAGGTCAGAGAATCGCGGCGAATTGCACGGCCTGAGCGGGCGCCGGTCGGGGCGCCATTGCACCAAACACTTCGTCCCGATGGCCTTAGCAGGGCTCACATTGATCGCGGTCTTCATCTGCCGTTGACCCAGACTTCACGCACGCCGGCGGCGGCGGCTTGGGTCGGATCTTCGAAGCTCGCCCTGTCGATGACCTCTGCCGGATCGAACAGGACGAGATCCGCCGCCATGCCTGTTTCCAGCCTGCCGCGATCGGTGAGGCCGAAGGTCGCCGCCGGCAAGGCGGTCATCTTGCGTACGGCCTCCTTCAGGCTGAAAAGCCCCCATGTCTCTCGCATAATGGCCGAGAACGCGTGGGTATGTGCCCCAAAGGCGCGGGTGAGGGTGGCTGTCGTGCGGCAGACCGTCGGAGCCAATCATGCTTCCGGGATGGGCTAGGATGCGCTGCACGTCGGCTTCGTCCAATGGCGAAGTAGACGGCGCCTGCCGGTTGTAGACGTTCGGCTGCACTCATCAGCTTGAGGCCCCAGTTGTTAGCGATTTCCGCCAGGTCGCGGCCCTGCTGCTCGGGATGGGGGGTCGGACCAGGTGATCAGGATCCGCTCGGCCTCCTCAATGTAGTGGGGGTCCAGAATGGTCGAGGAGGCATGATAGGGATAGACGTCGAAAGCGACACGCTGATGCCGACAGGCCGTCTCCACCAGCCCCAGGGTCTCGGCCGCGCGGCCGAAGTTCTTCCGGCCGTTGCACTTGAAGTGCGAGATGATCAGCGGCACCGCGGCGTCGCGACCGATCCGGAAAGTCTCGTACAGTACGGCTTCGATCCGATCGCCCTCGTCGCGCATTTAGGTGGTGTGAAGACCGCGGCCCTGGCCCATGACCTCGGCCAGGGCGACGATTTCGGTTGTGGGTGACGCGGCCGCCGGGGCATAGCCGAGGCCGATGGCACCGGCATCCAAGGCCTGCTCCAGGCGTCGGCGCATGCTGGATATCTCGCCGGCGTCGGCCGGGCGCGTCAGATCGGCCATGGCCTCCACACTGGGGCTGGCATGGCCGGCCTGGCAGAGGGCGTTGGTGGCGGCAGGCTCGCTGTCGAGGCGATCCAGATAGGCACCGAAGTCGGTGAAGAAGTCGTCCGGGTTCGGGCTCAGCAGATCCAGCGGGCCGGGTGGTCGCGCCGACAGGGTAAGCGGTGCCAGGCTGGTGCCGCAGTTGCCGGTCACCCGCTGGTGATGCCCTGGCTCACCTTGCAGTCCATGGTGGGATTGGCCATTAGGGCGCGATCGTCGTGGGTGTGCACATCGATGAAGCCGGGCGCCAGGGCGAGCCCTGCGGTCTCGACCTCATGGCCGTCGTGATACTGGGACGGATCACCGACGGCGACGCCGCCGAGCCGCGAGGGGCCACCGCCGCCGTTGATGAGTCTGGCCTTGCTATCCTTAAGTCGACTTGCGTCATTGCGCTCCCTCCGTCAACAAGGCGTCGTTCGACGCTTTCGCGGCCGAACCTCTTCGACTAGCATCGTCGCGAGGAAAAGAGTCAAATCAATGCTCGGAGTGAAAATATCATGAGGACGCACGCCGCCGTGGCATTCGAGGCCGGAAAGCCTCTAGAGATCGCCGAAGTCGATTTGGAAGGCCCGAAGGAGGGCGAGGTTCTGGTCGAGATCATGGCGACCGGCATCTGCCATACCGACGAGTTCACACTGTCCGGGGCCGATCCGGAAGGCCTGTTTCCAGCCATCCTGGGCCACGAGGGCGCCGGCATCGTGCGCGAAGTGGGGCCGGGCGTGACCGGCCTGAAGCCCGACGATCATGTCATTCCGCTCTATACGCCCGAATGCCGCGAGTGCGACTATTGCCTCAATCCAAAGACCAACCTCTGCCAGGCGATTCGCTCGACACAGGGGCAGGGGCTGATGCCGGACGGCACCTCGCGTTTCTCGCTGAAGGGCGAGAAGCTCTTTCACTACATGGGCACCTCGACCTTCGCCAACCACACGGTGGTGCCGGAGATCGCGCTGGCGAAGATCCATCCGGACGCGCCCTTCGACAAGGTCTGCTACATCGGTTGCGGGGTCACCACCGGCATCGGTGCGGTGATCAACACGGCCAAGGTAGAGCCGGGCAGCAACTGCGTGGTCTTCGGCTTGGGCGGTATCGGTCTCAACGTGCTGCAGGGTCTGCGGCTGGCCGGGGCCTCGATGATCGTCGGCGTCGATATGAACAACGACAAGAAGTCCTGGGGCGAGCGCTTCGGCATGACCCACTTCGTCAACCCGAAGGAGGTCGAGGGCGATCTGGTCGCGCACTTGGTGGAGCTGACCGGCGGCGGCGCCGACTATTCCTTCGAGTGCATCGGCAACGTGAACGTCATGCGCCAGGCTTTGGAGTGCGCACACAAAGGCTGGGGCGAGAGCATCATCATCGGTGTCGCCGGGGCCGGGCAGGAGATCGCGACGCGGCCCTTCCAGCTGGTCACCGGGCGCTCCTGGCGTGGCACGGCCTTCGGCGGTGCGCGGGGTCGGACCGACGTGCCGAAGATCGTCGATTGGTACATGCAAGGTAAGATCGAGATCGATCCCATGATCACCCACACCCTGGCCCTAGACGACATCAACAAGGGCTTCGACCTCATGCATGCGGGCGAATCGATCCGCAGCGTGGTGGTCTATTAGCAACCAAAGGTCCTGGCGTCGCGTCGGGGCCATCTCACTCGACGGCAAGCGAAGGGAGAAGAGATGAGTCTCGAGACCTTGGCAGAGCATGCCTGTTTCGGCGGCGTGCAGGGCGTCTATGCGCACGACAGCGAGGCGACGGGGACCCGTATGGTCTTTTCGGTGTTCCAGCCGCCGCAGGCGCGCGAGGGCGTGGTGCCGCTGCTCTACTATCTCTCCGGCCTCACCTGCTCATGGGAGAACGCGACAGTCAAGGCCGGCGCCCAGCGCTATGCCGCCGAGGCCGGCCTGATGCTGGTCTTCCCCGATACCTCACCGCGCGGCGACGAGGTGCCGGACGTCGATAGCTACGACTTCGGCAAGGGGGCCGGGTTCTACGTCAATGCCACGCAGAAGCCTTGGTCCGAGCACTATCACATGCTGAGCTATTGTCTTGAGGAGCTGCCGGCTCTGGTCGAAGGCGAGTTCCCGGTCAGCGAGGGCAAACGCGGCATCACCGGGCATTCCATGGGTGGTCACGGCGCACTCACCCTGGCGCTCGCCAACCCCGATCGTTATCACTCGCTCTCGGCCTTCGCGCCGATCGTCAATCCCAGCGCCGTGCCCTGGGGTCAGAAGGCCCTGGGCGGCTATCTGGGCGAGTATCCGGAGCTGTGGCGCGCGCACGATGCCTGCATGCTGATGGGCGAGCGCGGCTGGAAGGGCGATATCTTGATCGACCAGGGTGCCTCGGACCAGTTCCTGGGCGAGGCCTTGCAGCCCGATCACTTCGAGACGGCCTGTGCCGAGCGCGCTGTGCCGCTGGCCCTGCGCCTGCAGCCCGGCTACGACCACTCCTATTATTTCGTCTCCAGCTTCATCGGCGAGCACATCGCCTGGCACGCGGAACGACTGGCTTAGGCCGCACACTTGTCGGGAGGGGACATGACCCAGGATCAGGCGCTGCTCTTTGCCATCTTGGGCCTGCTCTTCGTGTTGTTGATCTGGGGCCGCTGGCGCTATGACCTAGTCGCCTTCGCCGGCTTGGTCTTGCCTTGATCCTGGGCGTTGTGCCGGTGGAGAGCGCCTTTAGTGGCTTCGGGCACCCGGCGACCGTGGTGATCGCCCTGGTGCTGGTGATCCGGCCGCGGTCTCTCCAACTCCGGCATGGTTGAACTGATGGCCGGCTCTGTGGTCGATGCCAAGCGCAGCCTCTTTCGCCACATCACCATCATGGCGACCTTGGCTGCGGCCTTCTCGGCGGTGATGAACAATGTCGCCGCCCTGGCCTTGCTGATGCCGGTCGACCTGCAGGCGGCAAAGGCAGCCAAGCGCAGTGCCGCGCTCAGCCTGATGCCGCTCTCCTTCGCCTCGGTCCTGGGCGGCCTCATCACCCTGATCAGCACCCCGCCGAACATCGTCATCGCGGCCTTTCGCGAGGAGACCCTGGGCGCGCCCTTCACCATGTTCGATTTCGCACCGGTCGGTCTGGTCTGTGCCGTAGTCGGCGTGCTCTTCGTCGCGCTCATCGGCTGGCGTCTGCTGCCGAGCGGCCGCGGCAAGACGGCGGCACAGGTGAGATCTTCGCCTTGCAGGACTATATCGCCGAGTTGTCGGTGCCTGAGAAGGCGGCCGCGGTCGGCAAGAGCCTGGCCGACCTAGAAGCCGAGGAGGGGGACGAGAGCGTTCAGTATTTGGGCCTCATCCGTGCCGGCCAGCGCCTGCCCGCCGGCGCCCATCGCCATCCGATTTTGGCCGGCGACATCTTGGTCGTACAGGCGGGTCCCGAGGCCATCGAGAACGTCGGAGCACTGGGCCTCACCCTCAGCGAAGACCGGTATGGTGCCGAAGTGCTGAAAGGGCAAGACCTCGAGCTGATGGAAGTCGTGGTGCCAGAGGGTGCGGTGATCGACGGGCGCAGCGCCATCTTTATGCCCAGCCCGCAGAACCTCGGTGTCCGCCTGCTGGGCCTTTCGCGGCAGGGCAAGCGTTTTCGCCAGCGCATACGGCGCTAGCGCATTCGCTGCGGTGACATCCTGCTGTTGCTGGGTCCCGCCAACAGCCTGGCGGAGGCCAGCCAGCACATGGGCACCCTGCCGCTGGCCGAGCGCGGCCCGCAGGTGATCCAGCGCGACAAGACGAAGCTGGCGGTGCTTGTCTTCGGTGTCGCCATTCTCCTGGCGAGCTTCGGGTTCCTCTACCTGCCGGTCGCCCTAGCTGCTGCGGCGGTGCTCTTCTTGCTGCTGAACATCGTACCGCTGCGCGAGCTCTATCATTCGGTCGAGTGGTCGGTAATCGTTCTGCTGGGCTCGATGATCCCGATCGGCGCGGCCTTGGAGCAGAGCGGTGGCACCGGGCTACTCGCCGGCGGCATTCTCTCCTGTTCCGTCCCTGATGATCACATAGACCTTCGCCGGCGGGCGCTGTTCGTGGCACGCTCCATCCTGGGCGAGGTTCGGGACGGAGGACGAGCATGCCGATCTCTCTTCACAAGCAGGCGACGCCGACGCCGAAGGTGCGGGCGGCGATCCAGGCGAGCACCGAGCCGGCTTGGGTCCTGGCCGAGCGGTACGGGATCTCCGAGCAGACCGTGTGGAAGTGGCGGAAGCGGGACAGCGTTCACGACCGGAGCCACACGCCGCAGACGACGCTGACACCAGCCCAGGAGGCTGTCGCCGTCTCTGCGCAGGACCCTGCTGTTGCCCCTCGACGACCTGCTGGCCGTGGTCCGCGAGTTCCTGAATCCGGATGTCGCGCGCTCGAGGCTCGACCGCCTCTGCGCGGAGCTTGGCATCGAGCTCCGCCTCGCTTCGCCGATGCGGCCCGAAATGAACGGCAGGGTGGAGCGGTTCAACGGCCGGATCGAGGACGTCCTGCAGAGCCACCGCTTCCGCTCCGGCGAGGATCTTGAGCAGACGCGCCTGCGCTACGTCCGTCTTTACAACGGCCAGCTCCCGCAATCCGTGCTCAAGGGGCGCACGCCCATCGACTGGTACCGCCAAAAGCCGGAGATCTTCAAAAAGATACCGTACAATCATACGGGATGTGACAAGCCTTAAGTGCCTCCAGATCGTTCAATGCGATCTGTCGACCGGCGTCGCGCAGCGGGCCCAAGAAGCCGCCATCGCTGCCAAGGTTTTCGTCGATATGGCCGTGGTACTTGCCCTCGAACAGCAGCACCGTCTCGCGGCCGCTTGCCAAGCGGGCAAGACGCAAGGCCTCGGCATTGGCCGCGGAGGCAGGGCCGGCGAACTGCCAGAAGGGGAGACCGAACCGGCGGGCCAGCTCCTCGCAGGTCTCAATGCCGTCGTCGGTAGGCAGCAGGAAGGCACTGCCTTGGGCGACACGCTCCTGCACCGCCTCGACTGCGGGCAGCGGAGCGAAGTCCAAAGCGGCCGCCAGGTCGGACTGATCCCTGTCGAGGAAGCGGTGACCGTCGACATCCTCGAACCAGGCGCCCTGGCCGCCGGTAACGAAAACGGCGGATGGCGGTAGAGCCCCGCCATCCAGTCCATGGGAACGCCGTTCGGCTGGCTGCTTTGTGCCCGCTCCTACAGCGCTTGGCTGCGCGGCAGGCGGTTAGCGAAGCGATCCGCCTCGCTATCGCGAATGGCCGATAGGCGTTCCCAGTCCAGAATGACTAGAGGCCGAGGGCGTCCTGCGGTCTGACGAAGGCCATGCCGTGGGCCTTGGCGACGGCCTCGTAGGTGATGGCACCGCCGGCCACGTTCAGGCCGTTCATCAGGTGCGCATCGTCGATCAGGGCCTGACGGTGGCCCTTGTCGGCCAGTGCGACCACGAAGGGCAGGGTGGCGTTGTTCAGGGCCATGGTCGAGGTGCGGGCGACGGCGCCCGGCATGTTGGCGACGCAGTAGTGCACCACGTCGTCGACGATGTAGGTCGGGTCCTGATGCGTGGTGGCGTGCGAGGTCTCGAAGCAGCCGCCCTGATCGATGGCGATGTCGACCACGGCCGAGCCCGGCCGCATGGTCTTGATCATCTCGCGGCTGACCAGCTTCGGTGCCGCGGCGCCGGGAACCAGAACCGCACCGACCACCAGATCGGCGGTGGCGACGTGAGTCTCGATGGCGTCGACGGTCGAATAGATAGTGTTCAGCTGACCGCCGAAGCGCATGTCGAGCTCGTCGAGGCGGGTCAGCGACTTGTCCATGACGGTCACGTGGGCTTCCATGCCCATGGCCATGCGGGCTGCATTGATGCCGGAAACACCGCCGCCGATCACCACGACCTTTGCTGCGGCGACACCGGGAACGCCGCCCAGCAGGATGCCGCTGCCGCCCTGGTACTTCTCCAGACAGTGCGCGCCGACCTGAATCGACATGCGGCCGGCAACCTCGCTCATCGGCGCCAGCAGCGGCAGGCGGCCATTGCGGTCGGTCACCGTCTCATAGGCAATCGCGATGCATTTGGAGGCGACCAGGCCTTCGGTCTGGGCCAGATCCGGGGCCAGGTGTAGATAGGTGAAGAGGATTTGATCCTCGCGCAGCATGCCACACCCGACGGCCTGCGGCTCCTTCACCTTGACGATCATGTCGGCGGTCTCGAAGACGGCGGCGGCGTTCGGCAGGATGCGGGCGCCGGCGCGCTCATAGTCGGCGTCGTAGAAGCCGATGCCGCTGCCAGCCGTGGTCTCGATCACGACTTCGTGGCCGTGATGGATAAGCTCGCGAACGGACGGCGGGGTTAGGCCGACACGGTGCTCTTGCAGTTTAATTTCTTTAGGTACACCGACACGCATTTGTTAAAATCCTCCATGGGTTGCAGGCGCGTCAGGCCTGATTGTCATCGTCCTCGTTCGTGGACCATCTCGCCGCGGACCAGATAGATCGACAGTCCGGAGAAGATGAGGGTGATCGGCATGATGCCGAACAGCTTGAAGCCGGCCCAGAAATCGGTGGAGGTGTTTCGCCAGACGATTTCGTTCAGCACGGCTAGGAAGAGAAAAAAACCGGCCCAGAGGAAGGTGAGGCGACGCCAGCCGCGATCGCTGAGCTTGATCATGGTGCCAAGCAGAGGGGCCAGGAGCGGGCGGTCGAAAGCCAGGCCGCTGAATAGGATGACGCCGAATAGCGTGTTGACGATTGTCGGCTTCAGTTTGATGAAGATCTCGTCATTCAAGGCAAGGGTCAGAGCGCCGAAGATCAGCACGAAAAAACCGGAGACCAGCGGCAGGATCGGCACGCGCCGTTCCAGAATGTAGTCAACCGTGAGCGCAACGACGACGGCCACCATGAAGGCGCCCGTGGCAACGAAGATGTCGCTCCGGGCATTCATGATGAAAAAGACCACCAGGGGTCCCGCTTCAAGCACCAGCTTCAGAAGCGGCGATATAGCCGGACGCTCCGGCAGGCTGCTCTGGGTCATCTAGACGATCGCTCGATTGCGCAACAAGAAGGGGGACCTGCGCCAGCCGCGGGTCCCCAACCGAATGTGATAGAGTTCTTAGGATAGTTCCTATGACAATCCGAGCCAAGCTTTCTGCATGGCTGGTCACGGACTATCCGTTAGCTTCTCTAACCAGAGGCTGGTTTCCAGCGCGCCTTTCACCAGCGGCAAGTGCTTCAGAACGCCCTGCTCGAGCGCCTCGGACCTGTAGCGCTTTACGTAGTGGCTGGCGAAGCGGATGCGAAAACCGCCTCCCTGCAAGAGGCAGCCGACCAGGAGCTGCTCGTTGTAGGCACGCCAGCGCCAGCTTTCCGGATAGGCGTCCGGCAACAGAATGTCGTGGATATGAACCAGGATCCCCGCCGGCAGCTTCGGCAGCAGGTCGAGCAGGAGGCGGTCGACATCGCTGCCCGGCATGGCGATGTGGCTGCTGTCGATGAAGAGGATGTCGCCGCCCCTCAGACCCTCCAGGAGATTGGGATCGGCTTGGGCCAGTGTCGTCTTATGGTGTTCCACCGGCAAGGCCGTGATGGCTGCACGTGGTGCCGGATCGATGCAGGTGA
The DNA here is from genome assembly GCA_965202755.1 of Rhodospirillales bacterium. GTDB lineage: Bacteria > Pseudomonadota > Alphaproteobacteria > Kiloniellales > JACOMY01 > JACOMY01. The sequence continues at coordinate 70,038 of CBDBCL010000016.1, forward strand.
TCTGCGTGCCGAGCCCGGAGTCGCCGACCGCCTGAGCCAGAAAGCGAGTCGAGTGGCCCGAACCGATTTCCAGGATGCGCGCCGGCTTGCTGCGTCGAACCAGAGCATAGGCTGCCGCCGCATCGAGGCGCGGAAACCAATCCTGTTCGAAGCGTGCTGCCGGCGCTGCGCCGCCTAAGGCCTCCAGGGTCTGAGCATGGCTTTCTATGTCGGTCAGAACCTGGTCGAAGGCGGGCTGCGCCGCCTGGAACAGCGGCAGCAGTGCGGGATAGTCCTCGCCGCCGCCCTGGCCGGCGTAGCGATGGGGGATGAAGTAGCCGCGTTCGCCGAGGCCCAGAAGGGTGGAGAGGCCGGAGGCCAGGCGTCGCAGCGGCCGGCTCATCGCGCTGCTCCCCGACTGCAGAGCTCATAGAGTGCGATCGCCGCGGCGTTGGAGACGTTCAAGGTTCCAATCGGTGGGCGCGTCGGCAGTTTCAGCAAAGCATCGCAGCGCTTTTTGGTGAGGCGGCGCAGACCGTTGCCTTCGGCCCCCATGACCAGTGCGATGCGCTGGCTCCGCGGTGCCTCATTGAGTGGGCGCCCGGCCTCGTCCAGTGCCCAAACACCAGAAGTCGGCCCTGCTTCAGACGATCCAGAGCCCGTGCCAGATTGGTCTCGCGCAGGTAGGGGATGACCTCCAAGGCGCCCGAGGCGGCCTTGGCCAAGCCGCCGCTTTCCTCCGGTGCCCGGTCGATCGTGGTTCAAGATGGCGGCGGCGCCGAAGGCGGCGGCCGAGCGCAGTATGGCGCCGACGTTCTGCGGGTCGGTCATCTGGTCCAGGACCACAAAGATCGCTTCCGGCGGAGTCGCATTGCGCAAGAAGCTTTCCAGGTCCGGCTGCGAGAGCGGCCTGCAGGCTAGTGCCAAGCTCTGATGCACGGCACCGGGCGGCAGCAGGCGGGTGATCTCCTCGCGCTCGAGACGCTCCGGCGCTCCCAGGCCTCTGGCTTGCAAGGCAGCGCTCAGGTCTGCGTCCGGCTCGGTGCTGGCGACGAGCCTGGAGATGCGGCGTTTGGGATTGGCCAGTGCGGCCTGAATCGCATGGCGACCGAAAAGCCAATAGCTGCCGCCTGGAAGAGCCGAGGGCGGACCGGTTCTCGGACGTTCGGAGCCTACCGGCGGGCGCTCCGCCGGCAGTCCGCGCTCCCTGGTTTTTCGGCTTCCGCCGACTTTGCGTTTCCTGATCATTGCGCCCGTCTGATCTTTTCGAATGGCGATCACGCTTTGCCGCATTTTCTTTGCCATTGACAGCAGAACTTTTTTGGCCATAGTAGCCTGCCTGCTGCTGGGACGAACGGTTCCGTGCACGCACCTGGAGGGGTGCCCGAGTGGCTAAAGGGGACGGGCTGTAAACCCGTTGGCTATGCCTACGTTGGTTCGAATCCAACCCCCTCCACCATGGTGCGCTTTCGGTCCGGCCGGATCCGGTAGCAGACGGTAAAGGGCGCCGCTTTGCCTCCTTGGTCATTGTACCGAGGGCATGGAGTCGCTATCTGTCTCTGGTACGCTGGAGGCGGGTGTAGCTCAATGGTAGAGCAAAAGCCTTCCAAGCTTACGACGGGGGTTCGATTCCCCTCACCCGCTCCAACGGCCGCCGGTTGTCAAATGGGACGACCGGGCGCGCTTCTGGGAGTGCGGTGCGGGAAGTCCTCTACTATAATCGGAATTGTTGAGGCCGAGGACGGGACGAGAGAAGCGATGTCCAAGTCAAAGTTCGAGCGGACGAAGCCACACTGCAACATCGGGACGATTGGTCATGTGGATCATGGCAAGACGTCCTTGACGGCAGCGATCACGAAGGTACTGGCGGAGGCGGGTGGCGCGCAGTTCACGACCTACGATCAGATCGACAAGGCGCCTGAAGAGAAGGCGCGCGGGATCACGATTTCGACGGCGCACGTGGAGTATGAGACGGCCAATCGTCACTACGCGCACGTGGATTGCCCGGGTCACGCGGACTATGTGAAGAACATGATCACCGGTGCCGCGCAGATGGATGGGGCGATCCTGGTGGTGTCTGCGGCCGACGGTCCGATGCCGCAGACCCGCGAGCACATTCTGCTGGCCCGTCAGGTCGGCGTTCCTGCGATCGTGGTGTACTTGAACAAGTGCGATCAGGTGGACGACGAGGAGCTGTTGGAGCTGGTGGAGCTGGAGGTTCGCGAGCTCTTGTCGAGCTACGACTTCCCTGGCGACGACATTCCGATCGTGAAGGGTTCGGCCTTGGTGGCGCTGGAGGACAGCGACGACAAGCTGGGCAAGGAGTCGATCCTGGCCTTGATGGAAGAGGTGGACAGCTACATTCCCCAGCCGGAGCGTCCGAAGGACAAGCCCTTCCTGATGCCGATCGAGGACGTGTTTTCGATTTCGGGTCGTGGCACGGTAGTGACCGGTCGTGTGGAGCGTGGTGTGGTGAAGGTCCGGCGAGGAGATCGAGATCGTCGGCCTGAAGGACACGCGCAAGACGACGGTGACGGGTGTGGAGATGTTCCGCAAGCTGCTGGATACCGGCGAGGCTGGCGACAACATCGGCGCGCTGCTGCGCGGCATCGGTCGCGACGACGTGGAGCGCGGCCAGGTTCTGGCGCGTCCCAAGTCGATCACGCCGCACACCAAGTTCTCGGCTGAGTGCTACATCCTGACGAAGGAGGAGGGCGGGCGTCACACGCCGTTCTTCACCAACTATCGTCCGCAGTTCTACTTCCGCACGACGGACGTGACCGGTGTGGTGCAGCTTCCCAAGGGCACCGAGATGGTGATGCCGGGCGACAACACCACGATCGAGGTGGAGCTGATCGCGCCGATTGCCATGGACGAGGGCCTGCGCTTCGCCATCCGCGAGGGCGGTCGCACCGTCGGCGCCGGCATCGTTTCGAAGATTTTCCGCTTAAGGCAAGGAGGCGGTGAAGGAGGAAAGAGGTTTGCCGCCACCCAGGCAGCCGATAGGAGTGTAGCTCAATTGGTAGAGCACCGGTCTCCAAAACCGGGGGCTGTGGGTTCGAGTCCCTCCACTCCTGCCAGGCGCGGGGCAATAGGATAACGGGCGGCGGGCGGGCAGCCGAGAGGCTTGCGGCCGCCGTTCGGCATGAAGTCCACGAGAGTGCGATGACGTCAGATCGGAACAGTCCAGCGTCTGGATTGCATTCTAAAACGTTGAAAAGAAGAGCGGTTTCACGTGATCAGGTGATGTGACCTGATCACGGCCTGCTATAGAGGAAGGTTCGTTGATGGCGTTCAAGCCCTGCCCAACTTCATAAGCGAGGTGCGCCAAGAGGTCTCCAAGGTTACCTGGCCGACCCGCAAGGAGACCTTGGTCACCACCGGCATGGTCTTCGTGATGGTGGCCTTGGTGGCGCTGTTCTTTTTCTTGGTCGACCAAGTGCTGAGCCTCGGGATCTCGGCGATCCTGGGCTTCGGCCGCTAGCAACGTTAGGGCACGGTCAGATGGCCAAGCGTTGGTATGTGATTCACGTCTATTCGGGCTTCGAGAAGAAGGTCGCCGAAGCGGTGCGCGAACAGGCGGATCAGCTTGGCATGACCGATCTGATCGATCAGGTCCTGGTGCCGACCGAAGAGGTGATCGAGATGCGCCGCGGCCAGAAGGTGAACGCGGAGCGTAAGTTTTTCCCGGGCTATGTGCTAGTCAAGATGGATCTGACCGATATGACCTGGCACATGATCAAGAATACGCCGAAGGTGACGGGCTTCCTGGGCGGGCAGATGAAGCCCTCGCCGATCTCGGAGGCCGAGGCGCAGCGGATTCTGGATCAGGTGAAGGAAGGCGTTGAGCGCCCCAAGTCCTCGATCATCTTCGAGGTGGGCGAGCAGGTGCGGGTGACCGACGGACCCTTCGAGAGCTTCGTCGGTATGGTCGAGGAAGTCGATCCCGAGCGCTCGCGCCTCAAGGTTTCCGTCTCTATCTTCGGTCGCTCGACGCCGGTGGAGTTGGAGTATGGGCAGGTGGCAAAGCTCTAGCCGCCTGCCTAGGTAGAGGAAAACGCGGGAGGCTGGGCCATGAAGACCCGTGGCGGCCGAATAAGCCCCGAGTGGGGCCTTGCTTCGAATAACCGCGGAGATCTCACCCGCAGCGGAAAGGGTCCGCTGCGGTCTTGTCGTTTGAAGAGGGACTGTTACATGGCAAAGAAAGTCGCGGGCTACATCAAGCTCGAGATTCCGGCCGGCAAGGCCAATCCTTCGCCGCCGATCGGACCGGCGCTGGGTCAGCGCGGTCTGAACATCATGGAGTTCTGCAAGGCCTTCAATGCTGCCTCGCAGGATATGGAGACCGGCATGCCAGTCCCGGTGGTGATCACCGCCTATTCCGACCGCAGCTTCGCCTTCGAGATGAAGACGCCGCCGGCCGCTTACTTCCTGAAGAAGGCCGCCGGGATCCCGAAGGGGCATCCGACGCCGGGTAAGGGCATCAACGGCACGGTCAGCGTGGCCCAGTGCCGCGAGATTGCCGAAATGAAGATGAAGGATCTGAACGCCTACGATCTGGATGCCGCCACCAAGATCATCTTGGGTTCGGCTCGGTCGATGGGCCTCGAGGTGGTGGAGTTAGGTCATGGCCAAGCAAACTAAACGCGAGAAGCAGGCCTACCAGGGGCTGGACCGGGAGAAGGTCTACGCTTTGGAGAATGCCGTTCGGCTGATCCGCGAGAAAGCCACGGCGAAGTTCGACGAGTCGGTCGAGATCTCGATGAACCTCGGCATCGATCCACGCTACGCCGATCAGGCGCTGCGCGGCGTCGTGAACCTGCCCAATGGCAACGGCAAGACGGTCCGAGTCGCGGTCTTCGCGCGTGGCGATAAAGCCATAGCGGCCGAGGAAGCCGGGGCTGACGTGGTCGGTGCCGAAGACCTAGTCGAGCAGATTCAGGGCGGTCAGATCAATTTCGACCGCACCATCGCGACACCGGACATGATGGCCCTGGTCGGCCGTTTGGGTAAGGTTCTGGGCCCGCGCGGCCTGATGCCGAACCCCAAATTGGGCACTGTGACCAACGATGTCGCAGCTGCCGTGCAGGCCGCCAAAGGCGGTCAGGTGGAGTTCCGCGCCGAACGTGCCGGAATCGTGCATGCCGGGGTTGGCAAAGTAAGCTTTGACGAGGCCGCACTTTTGGCTAATGTGCGCGCTTTCGTCGATGCGATCATGCGTGCCAAGCCCTTGGGCGCCAAGGGAACCTACGTCAAGAAGGTCTCCTTGAGCTCGACTATGGGTCCGGGCATTTCCGTGGATACCGCCGGCCTCAGCGGCTGACGGTTCGACGACGAGAGCAAATCCCGAGCGGACGGAAAGGTCTGTGACGACGATTTGCTCTTAAAACAGTGTGATTGAGCGGTGCAGGTGATTGCCTGAACCGCTCCCGAGAATTCTCCGTCGTTCGAGGCCTCTCCGAGGAGGCGCCGACGGCGGCTGGATGCGGAGGAGAGATCTTCCGGAACGACTGTCCAAGACTGCAGGTGTGGCCCTCGGGCCATTTAAGCTCCGCGCGTATTGCGGTGCCTGCAAAGACGGGGTGCACAGGGTCTAGTCAGCTGCTTGAAGCAGGGCGCAAAGCGCCCACATCAAGCGAAAGGGATCTTGGCGAGTGCTCTCCTGGGCAGATGGTGGGGCATTGGGTGGTCCGATGCCTTTAGGAGAGTGGCCGGTGGCCCGTGCAGTCGATCCTCTTGGGTTTCGTTTGTCAGGGAAGCGGTTGCTTGAGCAAGGTGGAGACACATTCGTGGATCGTGCTGCTAAGGAAGTTCTGGTCTCGGAACTGCACGGCGCCTTCTCGCAGTCCGCTTTGGTCATCGTCACCCATCAGACCGGATTGACGGTGTTCGAAAGTCAGGATCTGCGTCGGCGTATGCGTGAGTCCGGTGCCAGATTCAAAATGGCTAAGAACCGTTTGGCGCGTCTCGCCCTGGAGAACACTCCTTTCGAGGGGTTGCGTGATGAGCTTACGGGACCGACCGGTCTGATCTGGTCGGAGGACCCCGTCGCGGCTGCAAAGGCCATCGTCAAGTATACGAAGGACAGCAAGAAGCTGACCATCGTGGCTGCCGGCTTTGGTGCGCAGCGGTTGGACGCCAAGGGCGTCGAGCGGGTCTCGAAGATGCCGTCGCTGGACGAGCTGCGCGGCACGCTGGTCGGCCTCATGCAGGCCCCGGCTGCCAAGATCGTCGGTGTGCTGCCGGCTCCTGCGACCAAGGTCGCCGGCGCCATGCAGGCCGGTGCTTCGAAGTTGCCACGTGTTCTCAATGCCTATGCCCAGAAGGATGCGGCATAGGCCTGGACGAGGTGCCGCGGCTTAGCCCGCGAACAAGTGTTTGTGAACCAGAGGGATGCCGGACTCTTGTACGGCGAAGCGCCGGGGCCGGATCCAGACCCTGAGGAGTTTAAAAATGGCTGATTTGGACAGGCTCGTTGAAGAGCTTTCGAACCTGACTGTGCTCGAGGCGGCTGATCTCGCCAAGAAGCTGGAAGAGACCTGGGGCGTGTCGGCTGCTGCGGCACCGATGGCGATGCCGGTCATGGCTGCTGGCGGTGGCGACGATGCCGCCCCGGCCGCCGAGGAGAAGACCGAGTTCGATGTGATCTTGAAGGTCATCGGCGACAAGAAGATCAACGTGATTAAGGAGGTCCGTGCGATCACCGGCCTCGGCCTCAAGGAGGCCAAGGAGCTGGTCGAGAGCGCGCCCAAGGCGATCAAGGAGGCCGTGCAGAAGGACGAGGCCGAGAAGCTCAAGGCGCAGCTTGAGGACGTTGGTGCGACCATCGAGGTCAACTAGTCTTTCGCCGGTGTGCACGGCACACCGGCAAAGCTAGCTGCCCATGGGCGTTTGTGCATTTGTTCGAACCCTTCCGGTGGTGCCCTCGAGCGGGCGCGCGGGAAGTGGTTCAGGCGGTAGCGGGCGATCCGTTGCCTAGCGCCGCTGCGGTCAATTTTTGGCCACACTGGGAAAATCGTCGCGGCTCTGGGGCCGGGGGCGAATCGCTGGCGGTGCTGCGACGCCGCGTTCGCCTGGAGGGCTTTGGATCCAGGCAGGAAGGGAAGAAGGGCGAGCCATGAAGAGGTCGTTTACCGGTCGCAAGCGCTTGCGCAAGAGCTACGGACGGATCTCCGAGGTCGCAACCATGCCGAACCTGATCGAGGTGCAGAAAAGCTCCTACGATCAGTTTCTGCAGATGGGCGGCGATGCGGCGACTCGCTCCACTCTGGGCCTGCAGGAAGTCTTCAAGTCGGTCTTCCCCATCAAGGACTTCTCCGAGCGGGCCGAACTGCAGTTCGTCCACTACGATCTGGAAGAGCCGAAGTACGACGTCGAGGAGTGCCAGCAGCGCGACATCACCTTTGCAGCACCGCTGAAGGTGACCCTGCGTCTGGTCGTCTGGGACGTCGACGAGGACACCGGTGCGCGCTCCATCCGCGACATCAAGGAGCAGGATGTCTACATGGGCGATATGCCGCTCATGACCGGCAACGGCACCTTCGTGATCAACGGTACCGAGCGCGTGGTCGTCAGCCAGATGCATCGCTCCCCCGGTGTCTTCTTCGATCACGACAAGGGCAAGACGCACGCCTCGGGCAAATACCTCTTCGCCGCCCGCGTGATCCCCTACCGCGGCTCTTGGCTCGACTTCGAGTTCGACGCCAAAGATCTGGTCTATGTGCGTATCGATCGCCGTCGTAAGCTGCCGGCCACCACCCTCTTGTTGGCTCTCGATTCGCTGCGCACGGCCGAGGCTCGCGAGGCCGTGGCCGCCGAGGGTTGCGAGCTGGAGCCGGTCGAGGTCCAGGGGATGTCCTTGGAGGAGATCCTGAAGACCTTCTATGGCGAGGTCTCCTACACCCGCTCGAAGGATCAGTGGCGCACCAAGTTCGACGGCGATGCCCGGCGCGGCGCCAAGATCGCTCGCAACCTGATCGACGCCAAGACCAACAAGGTAGTGGCGGAAGCCGGCACCAAGATCACCCTGCGCAAGGCGCGCCAACTGGTTGAGGCCGGCTTGGAGCACGTCTTGGTCTCCAACGAGGAGCTGCTGGGCCGCTACTTGGCCAGCGATCTGATCGACACCGACAGCGGCGAAGTCTTCGGCGAAGCCGGCGACGAGATCACCGAGACCTTGCTGATCCGGATCGAGGCAATCGGCCTGAACAGCCTGGACATTCTGGAGATCGACCACATCAACGTCGGCGCCTACATCCGCAACACGCTTGCGGTCGACAAGAACCGGACCCGCGAGGAGGCTCTGGTCGACATCTATCGGGTGATGCGTCCGGGCGAGCCGCCGACCCTGGAGAGTGCGGAAGCCCTCTTCAAGGGGCTGTTCTTCGATTCCGAGCGCTACGACCTTTCGGCCGTCGGCCGGGTGAAGATGAACGCGCGTCTCTACGGTCGCGAGAACGCCACCGACGATCAGCTCCGTGTCCTGCGCAAGGAGGACATGTTGCGCATCCTAAGGATCCTCTGCGATCTGAAGGACGGAGTCGGCGAGATCGACGACATCGATCATCTCGGCAATCGCCGGGTGCGCTCGGTCGGCGAGTTGATGGAGAATCAGTATCGCGTCGGCCTGCTGCGCATGGAGCGTGCGATCCGCGAGCGTATGAGCTCGGTCGAGATCGACAGCGTCATGCCGCACGATCTGATCAACGCCAAGCCGGCTGCGGCCTCGGTGCGCGAGTTCTTCGGCTCCTCGCAGCTCTCGCAGTTCATGGATCAGACCAACCCGCTGTCGGAGATCACCCACAAGCGGCGCCTCTCGGCCTTGGGCCCAGGCGGTCTGACCCGCGAGCGCGCCGGCTTCGAGGTGCGCGACGTGCACCCGACCCACTATGGCCGCATCTGCCCGATCGAAACCCCGGAAGGCCCGAACATCGGTCTGATCAACTCGCTGGCGACCTATGCGCGGGTCAATCAGTACGGCTTCATCGAGACCCCCTATCGGCGGGTCGACGAGGGCCGGGTGACCGAGGATGTGGTCTACCTCTCCGCCATGGAGGAGGGGAAGTACACCGTGGCCCAGGCCAACGCGCCACTCGATAGCGAGCAGCGCTTCGCCGAGGATCTGATTTCCTCCCGGCGCGGTGGCGACTACATGCTGGCGCGCGGTGAGGACATCCAGCTGATGGACGTCTCGCCCAAGCAGCTGGTTTCGGTCGCGGCGGCACTGATTCCCTTCCTGGAGAACGACGACGCCAACCGCGCGCTGATGGGCTCCAACATGCAGCGCCAGGCGGTGCCCTTGATCAAGGCCGAGGCGCCGCTAGTCGGCACCGGCATGGAGGGCATCGTTGCCCGCGATTCCGGCGTCGCCATCTCGGCGCGTCGCGGCGGCGTGGTCGATCAGGTCGATGCGACGCGCATCGTGGTGCGGGTGAACGAGAAGGAGAGCCACGCCGGCGAGACCGGTGTGGACATCTACAACCTACTGAAGTTCCAGCGCTCCAACCAGAACACCTGCATCACCCAGCGCCCCTTGGTGAAGGTCGGTGAGATCGTGGAAAAAGGCGACATCGTCGCCGACGGCCCCTCCACCGACCTCGGCGAGTTGGCTTTGGGCCGCAACGTGCTGGTCGCCTTCATGCCCTGGCAGGGTTACAACTTCGAAGACTCAATCCTGCTGTCCGAGCGCATCGTGCGCGATGACGTCTTCACCTCGATCCACATCGAGGAGTTCGAGGTCATGGCCCGTGACACCAAGCTGGGACAGGAGGAGATCACCCGCGATATTCCCAACGTCGGTGAAGACGCGCTGCGCAACCTCGACGAGGCCGGCATCGTCTACATCGGTGCGGAGATCCAGCCCGGCGACATCCTGGTCGGCAAGGTGACGCCGAAGGGCGAGAGCCCCATGACCCCGGAAGAAAAATTGCTGCGTGCGATCTTCGGCGAGAAGGCCTCGGACGTGCGCGACACCTCGCTTCGGGTGCCGCCGGGCGTCAGCGGCACGATCGTCGAGGTACGGGTCTTCTCGCGCCGGGGCGTCGATAAGGACGAGCGTGCCCTGCAGATCGAGCGCCAGGAGATCGAGCGTCTGGCCAAGGATCGCGACGACGAAAAGGCTATCCTGGAGCGCAGCTACTACAACCGCTTGAAGGATCTGCTGGTCAATCAGCAGGGCCAGAGCGGGCCCAAGGGCTTCCTTGCCGGCACCGAGGTGACCGGGCTGGTGCTGTCGGACTACACGCCCGGCCAGTGGCGCCACATCACCGTGGCTGACGACAAGTGCCAGGCAGAGATCGAGGAGCTGGGCAAGGCCTTCGATCAGGCCGTCGGCGGGCTGACCAAGCGTTTCGACAACAAGGTCGCCAAGCTGCAAGCCGGCGACGAACTGCCGCCGGGTGTGATGAAGATGGTCAAGGTCTTCATCGCGGTGAAGCGCAAGATCCAGCCAGGCGACAAGATGGCCGGACGGCACGGCAACAAGGGCGTGGTCTCACGCATCGTGCCGGTCGAGGACATGCCCTATCTGGAAGACGGTACCCCGGTCGACATCGTGCTGAACCCGCTGGGTGTGCCCAGCCGCATGAACGTCGGCCAGATCCTGGAAATCCATCTGGGTTGGGCCTGCCGCGGTCTTGGCCGCCAAGTGGCCGAGCTGCTGGACAAGGTGGAGGCCGACACCGACGGCCTGCGCGCCAAGTTCAAGGCGATCTACGGCGAGGAGATCGTCGCCGAAGAGGTCGATCCGCTGAGCAACGACCAGGTCGTGGAGATGGCGCGCAACATCACCAATGGTGTGCCCATCGCTTCGCCGGTCTTCGACGGCGCACACGAGGCCGACATCGTCGACGCTCTGACGGCAGTCGGGCTCGAGTCCTCTGGCCAGGTGACCCTGGTCGACGGGCGCAGCGGCGAGGCCTTCCATCGTCCGGTGACGGTCGGCTACATCTACATGCTGAAGCTGCATCACTTGGTCGACGACAAGATCCACGCCCGCTCGATCGGCCCCTATTCCTTGGTCACCCAGCAGCCGCTGGGCGGCAAGGCGCAGTTCGGCGGTCAGCGCTTCGGCGAGATGGAGGTCTGGGCGCTCGAGGCCTACGGTTCCTCCTACACCTTGCAGGAGATGTTGACGATGAAGTCGGACGACGTCTCCGGCCGTACCAAGGTCTATGAAGCCATCGTCAAGGGCGACGACAACTTCGAGGCCGGCATTCCGGAATCCTTCAACGTTTTGGTTAAAGAGCTGCGCTCGCTCTGCCTCAACGTCGAGTTGAAGCAGAGCAGCTACTAGGCAGCCGACCCATGACTTTCGTTACGGCCCGGACCAAGTCGGTCCGGGCCAACCTCCGCCCCGCAGGAGAGTGCAGATGAACGAGCTAGTAAATTTCTTCGGCCAGCCGCAGGGCCCGCAGAGTTTCGATCAGATTCGTATTTCCATCGCCAGCCCGGATCGCATTCGCTCTTGGTCCTTCGGCGAGATCAAAAAGCCGGAAACCATCAACTACCGGACCTTCAAGCCGGAGCGCGACGGCCTCTTCTGTGCGCGCATCTTCGGTCCGATCAAGGACTACGAGTGCCTCTGCGGCAAGTACAAGCGCATGAAGTATCGCGGCATCATCTGCGAGAAGTGCGGCGTTGAGGTCACGCTTTCCAAGGTGCGGCGTGAGCGGATGGGCCATATCGAGCTGGCCAGCCCGGTCGCCCACATCTGGTTCATGAAGTCGCTGCCCAGCCGCATCGGCCTGCTGATGGACATGACCCTGAAGGATCTGGAGCGGATCCTCTACTTCGAGGCCTATGTGATCATCGAGCCGGGCATGACCGAACTGAAGCCGCGCCAGCTCCTGAGTGAGGACGACTTCCTCGACGCCCAGGAGAAGTACGGCGAAGAGAACTTCATCGCCAAGATCGGCGCCGAGGCGATCAAGGACATGCTGAGCCAGATCGACCTCGATTCCGAGCGGGTCAACATGCGCGCCGAGCTGAAAGAGACCAACTCCGAGGCCAAGCGCAAGAAGCTGGTGAAGCGCCTGAAGCTGGTCGAGTCCTTCATGGGTTCCGGCTCGCATCCGGAGTGGATGATTCTGGACGTGGTGCCGGTCATTCCGCCGGAGCTGCGCCCGCTGGTGCCGCTCGACGGCGGCCGCTTCGCCACCTCCGACCTGAACGACCTCTATCGCCGCGTGATCAACCGCAACAATCGTTTGAAGCGGCTGATGGAACTGCGCGCGCCCGACATCATCGTGCGCAACGAGAAGCGCATGTTGCAGGAGGCTGTCGACGCCCTCTTCGACAACGGCCGCCGCGGCCGCGTCATCACCGGCGCCAACAAGCGCCCGCTGAAGTCGCTGTCGGACATGTTGAAGGGCAAGCAGGGTCGCTTCCGCCAGAACCTGCTGGGCAAGCGCGTCGACTACTCCGGCCGTTCGGTCATCGTGGTCGGTCCGGAGCTGAAGCTGCATCAGTGCGGCCTGCCGAAGAAGATGGCCCTGGAGCTCTTCAAGCCCTTCATCTACTCCAAGCTGGAGCTCTACGGCCTAGCGTCCACCATCAAGGCGGCCAAGCGCATGGTAGAGAAGGAGCGCCCCGAGGTCTGGGACATCTTGGAAGAGGTGATCCGCGAGCATCCGGTGTTGCTGAACCGCGCGCCGACCCTGCACCGCCTGGGCATTCAGGCCTTCGAGCCGGTGCTGATCGAGGGTAAGGCAATCCAGCTGCATCCGCTGGTCTGCACCGCCTTCAACGCCGACTTCGACGGTGACCAGATGGCGGTCCACGTGCCGCTCTCCCTGGAAGCGCAGTTGGAAGCGCGCGTGCTGATGATGTCGACCAACAACATTCTCTCGCCCGCCAACGGCAAGCCGATCATCGTGCCCAGCCAGGACATCGTGCTGGGTATCTACTACCTCTCGATGGAAGGCAGCGAGGAGGAGACCTCCACCCCAATCGCCAACATGGGCGAGCTGCAGGCGGCCTTGGATGCCGGTGCCATCACCCTCCACTCCAAGATCACCACGCGCTACCGTACCCAGGACGAGGACGGCAATCAGGTGGTGCAGCGAGTCGACACCACGGCCGGCCGCATGATCCTCTCCGAGGTCCTGCCCAAGGATCCGCGGGTGCCCTTCTCGATCATCAATCGGGTCTTGACCAAGCGCGAGATCTCGGAGGTGCTGGGCCTGGTCTATCGCCATTGCGGTCAGAAGGAGACGGTGATCTTCGCCGACCGCATCATGGCGCTGGGCTTCAACTACGCCAACAAGGCCGGCATCTCCTTCGGCAAGGACGATCTGATCATCCCCGATGCCAAGCACAATTTGGTCGACGACGCTCAGACCCAGGTGAAGGAGTTCGAACAGCAGTATCAGGACGGTCTCATCACCCGCGGCGAGAAATACAACAAAGTGGTCGACGTCTGGTCGACGACCACCGACCGCGTCGCCGAGGAGATGATGAAGGGGATGAGCGTCATGAAGGGACGCGACATCAACTCCGTCTACATGATGGCGCACTCCGGGGCGCGTGGGTCGCCGGCGCAGATCAAGCAGCTGGCCGGCATGCGCGGCCTGATGGCCAAGCCCTCGGGCGAGATCATTGAGACGCCGATCATCTCCAACTTCAAGGAAGGCCTGACCGTGCTGGAGTACTTCAACTCCACCCACGGCGCCCGTAAGGGTCTTGCCGATACCGCCTTGAAGACGGCGAACTCGGGCTATCTCACCCGCCGTCTGGTCGATGTGGCGCAGGACGCCATCATCACCGAGGACGACTGCGGCACCCAGCGCGCGCTCACCATCTCCGCGGTGGTCGAGGGGGGCGAGGTGCTGGCGCGCTTGACCGATCGCATTCTGGGGCGCACGGTGGCCGTCGACATAGTCGACGAGGCCACCGGCGAGGTCGTGGTTCCGGCCAAGGCCATCATCGACGAAGAACTGGTCACCAAGATCGACCAGGCCGGCGTCGATACGGTCGAGCTGCGCTCGCCCTTGGTCTGCGAGTCGACCAGCGGCATTTGCGCCACCTGCTACGGGCGCGATCTGGCGCGCGGCACCAAAGTGAACCAGGGCGAGGCGGTGGGCGTCATCGCCGCCCAGTCGATCGGCGAGCCGGGCACTCAGCTGACGATGCGGACCTTCCACATCGGCGGCGCCGCCCAGCGCGGTGCGGAGCAGAGCTCGGTGGAGGCCACGGTCGACGGCACCATTGCCATCTGCAACCGCAATGTGGTGGCCAATTCCGATGGCGTGCTGATCGTCATGACCCGCAATCTGGAGGTGGTGCTGAAGGACGAGATGGGGCGCGACCGTGCCAACCATCGCGTCCCCTACGGCGCGCGTCTGCTGGTCGACGATGGGACCACGGTCGAGAAGGATCAGCGCCTAGCCGAGTGGGATCCCTACACCATGCCGATCATCACCGAGAAGGACGGTGTGGCAGTCTATGCCGACCTGATCGACGGCATCTCCATGCGCGAGGTGACCGACGAGCAGACCGGCATCGCCAGCTGCGTCGTGGTCGACTGGAAGCAGCAGCCGCAGGGCAACGACCTGCGCCCGCGCATCCAGCTCTCCGACGCCGACGGCAACATGATGAAGCTCTCCAATGGTCTGGAGGCCCGCTACCTCATGTCGGTGGACGCCATCCTTTCGGTCGAGAACGGGGCCGAGGTGAAGGCCGGTGACGTGCTGGCGCGTATCCCGCGCGAGACCTCCAAGACCCGCGACATCACCGGCGGTCTGCCGCGTGTGGCGGAGCTCTTCGAGGCTCGCAAGCCGAAGGACTTCGCGGTCATCAGCGAAATCGCCGGCCGGGTCGAGTTCGGCAAGGACTACAAGACCAAGCGCCGCATCGTCGTCCGCCCGCCCGAGGAGGATGCCGCTGCCAAGGAGTACATGATGCCCAAGGGCAAGCATATCTCCGTGCAGGAAGGCGACTTCGTCGAGCGCGGCGACCTCCTGATGGACGGCAGCCCGGTGCCGCACGACATCCTGGAGGTGATGGGCATTGAGGCCCTGGCCGAGTACCTGGTGAACGAGATCCAGAGCGTCTATCGACTGCAGGGCGTGAAGATCAACGACAAGCACATCGAGGTCATCTGCCGGCAGATGCTGCAGAAGGTCGAGATCACCGGCACCGGCGACACCACCTTCCTGATCGGCGAGCAGGTCGATCGCGACGAGTACGACGCGGTCAACGAGCGTACCGAGGAGGAGGGCGGCGAGGCGGCTTCGGCCAAGCCGGTGCTGCAGGGCATCACCAAGGCCTCGCTGCAGACGCGCTCCTTCATCTCCGCCGCCTCCTTCCAAGAGACGACGCGAGTCCTGACCGAGGCCTCGGTCCAGGGCAAGGTCGACTTCCTGGTCGGCCTGAAGGAGAACGTGATCGTCGGTCGTTTGATCCCGGCCGGTACCGGGTCGGTCATGAACCGCGTGAAGCGCGTGGCGGCTGATCGCGATCAGGCGCTGCTGGCCGAACAGCGGGCCGAGCGACTGGAAGGCGAGGAGCCCGACGACGCACCGGAGAGCACGGCGGCCGAGTAGGGATCTCGGTTTCAATCCAGTTGTGAGGGCGGCACGAGCGATCGAGCGTGCCGCCCTTTCCCTTTGTGGGATAATCGCATTATGGTGTTACTGCTGAAAGACTTGCCCAAGCCCGCTTTTCGATATTGAAGAATAGTGCAAGTAGTGCCACGGCAACCAGCGGCTGGTCATCCTGTTTCTAGTTCGATTGGACCAGGTGCAGCGGCTGTCGGCGCCCGACATATCTAAGGAGGAACAGGGCCCGGTCTCTCCCTATGCAGTGCCGAGAGTCGCGCGTATATGCGGATCTCAAAGAAAAATTGTTCAAATTGAAATCACTAAGAGCGTCGATTTCACCATACAATTTTTGGGTCATGCCGAGCTGAGTGACTTTTTTTGTCACAAGGCTATGAAAAGGGATGAAGAATAGATACTCAATCCGTTCACGTATTTCGGCAGCCAGAAGTCGTGAGATTGTTCGCTGTTTGGCAGCCGATCTTGCGGCGCTACAGACCGCAGAAGTGACGGGTGTGAATCGCAACACGATCAACCGCATTTATCGCGGCCTGTGCGAAGGTATCTTCGCCGCCTGCGAAGAACTGCGACCCCTGTTCGGTGTCGTCGAGCTTGATGAAAGCCTCTTCGGTCCGCGCCGCGTCAAAGGCAAGCGTGGGCGTGGAGCCTATGGCAAGACCGGCGTCTTTGGCATCTTCGAACGCGATGGCCAGGTTTATACCGAGATCGTGCCGGACTGCTCAAAGGCCACATGACAAGGGATCGTTCGGGGCCGGGTGGACCCAGAGAGTGTGATCGACTCGGATGGCTGGCGCGGCTACAACGGGCTCGTCGACCTCGGCTATGGCCACTTCCGCGTCGACCGTTCGAAAGACGAATTCGCGCGTGGCCGCATTCACATCAACGCTATCGAGGGATCTTGGGGCATGTCCAAGGTTCGGCTGGCAAAGTTCAAGGGCTTGCCCAGAGGTGGCTCGGGAAAACTGGACAGGTGAGTTAAGAGGCGTTTTCGCGTGAGAGAGGTGGCTCGGATTGTTTGAACAGGTTTCGAGCCATCGCCAAGTGGATTTTCGTCTGGGTTAAGCCGCTGCCGGGATTGGCTGCAGCGCGCTGATGTACGCCTGATCGGGCGTCTGCCCGCCAAGCGACGCATGTGGCCTCGTGCTGTTGTAGAAGGCCAGGTAGTGCCCAATCGAGGCGCGCGCCTCCGGCACCTTGGCGTTGGCGTGCAGGTCGATCTCCTCATACTTGAACCTGCGCCAGAGGCGCTCCAAAAAAACCTTGTCCCTCCAGGCTCCTTTGCCGTCCATGGAGATCGCGATCTCCGCGTCCTTTGGGACTTGAACGCAGTCCAGCGACGTGAATTGACTGCCTTGGTCGGTATTGAGGATCTCTGGCGTGCCATGGCGTGCCAGCGCCTTCTCCAGGGCCTTGATACGGAACTCTGCCTCAAGCATGATCGACAACTGCCAAGCCAGAACCTTGCGGCTGAACCAGTCCAGGACAGCAGCAAGATAGACGAAGCCCCGTGCCATGGGCACATAGGCGATGTCCATCGCCCAGACCTAGAGCAGATGCACCAATCACTGAATCGATTGTGATGTGACGGGATGATGCAAGTCTGATTGAAGGTCTCCAGACAAGGAGATCTTGAATCAGACTTGCATCGAGTGGCGATCTGCGGGTTCGTGTTTTGAAGGCATCGCAGGCGGGCCTGTCGGCGCGTGGTGTTGCGGCGCGGTTCGGTGTGGCGCCATCGACCGCGATCCGCTGGATAAAAGCGGGCCAAAGCCGGTGAGGTGGAGCCGCGACCGACCGGTCGTCGACGCGGGTCGAGCCTTGATGGGCATGAAGGCTTCATCGTGGGCCTGATTGAGACTGACCCTGATTGAGACTGACAAGGACATCACGCTCAATGAGATGGTGGTGCGCCTCGCGGACGAGCGCGACGTCCGGATTGGCCGGAGCGCACTGAACAACTGGCTGCGCAGGTGTGGCTTCACGTACAAAAAAACCGCGCACGCATTGGAGCAGAAGCGTTCGGAGGTCTTGAGAAAGCGCCAAGCCTGGTTTGACAGCCAACTCGACTTCGATCCGGCCAGGCGGGTCTTCATCGACGAGACGGGCCTGTCGACGAAGATGGCGCGGCTGCGTGGGCGTTCCAAACGGGGCGAGCGCTGTCGCGCGGGCATCCCCCACGGGCATTGGAAGACAACCACCTTGACCGGTGTGCTTCGGCTGACCGGAATGACCGCGCCGACGGTGCTCGACGGCGCCATGAATGGCGTCGCTTTTCTTGACTATATCGAGCAGGCGCTGGCGCCGACCCTCAATCCCGGAGATGTCGTGATCATGGATGACTTGCCGGCGCACAAGGCCGCCGGCGTCCGACAAGCCATCGAGGCCACAGGCGCCACCCTCACATATCTGCCGCCCTACAGTCCCGACTTCAACCCAATCGAGATGGCATTCGCCAAGCTCAAATCACTGATCCGCGCAAAGGCCGAAAGAAGCGTCAGCACCCTCTGGAATACCGTGGGCGACATCATCGGTCTGTTCGAGCCGCAAGAGTGCGCAAACTATTTCGCACCAGCAGGCTATGACACTTCATAAAATAGATGTGCTCTAGTCAGGGCGCCTGACCGCGAGACCGCGCAGTAGGTAGGGATAGATCTTGTGTCCCGGCGCCGGCGTCGAGGTCTTCGGGCGGCGGTAGAACGCCTCGATCCCCATCTTCTGCATCAGCGTCGAAAACACGCAGCCGCCCCACCGCATAGCCTTCTGCCTTCAGCAGGCCTTGCAACATCCGGCTGCCGGCAAAGGGATAATCCAGATGCAACGCGTCGATCCGGCGCATGAGCGTGAGATCGGTCTGCGAGGCCAGGCGCAGCAGATAGGAGACGCTGCCTCGGCTGAGACCGAGAAGCTGCGCCTGACGGCTGATGCTCAGTCTGTCGTCGCGCTCGATCATCGCTTTGCGCGCGCGAACAGACCGGCCTTGCCGAGCGCTGCGGACAAAAAGTCCGTCTCTAACGTCAGCTCGCCAATCTTCGCATGAAGGGTCTGCACATACACCGCTGGCACCGTCTCGGCCTTGGCGGTGTCGCCGAACACACCGGCGGCACCATCCAACAACTGCCGGCGCCGCTGGGTGATCTGGTTGGGGTGTACGTCAAACTGCTGGGCTAACTCGGCCAGCATCCTCTCGCCTTGGATGGCTGCCAAGGCCACTTTCGACTTGAATGCTGGACTGCGGTTCCAGCGCGGGCGTCTTGCCATGATCTCTCTTTGCTCTCGGCTATCAGGCCGATCTCACGCGAAAACGCCACTTAACTCACCTGTCCAGTTTTACCGAGCCACCTCTGGGTTCGATAAGGATCGGTGCGTCAGTCACTCCGCGGTCGTCGAGAACGAGCACCTGAGCGCCGTTCTGTCCCAGGTTCGCGAACAGCCGAGAGCCTGCTGGCAAAGCCGAAGGTGCGGACCGATAGCGAGAAGATGGGCTATCGGGCGATTGGCCGAAAACATCGCAACCGGCCCGCCCGGCCTGACAGGGCTGCGATCTGTTGAGGGTCGCAGCCCTGTCAGGCCGGGCTCCCTTAAGCGCCAGTGCGACTTTTCTGCTTTGCCCAGACAGTGACATTTCTACCCTGTTGCAACACAGAATATAGGGAAATCGGCGTTGGGACCCTCGAGATCGAAGACGACCCGGTTCTTGCCCTCCGCCCTGATGTCTTTGATCTCGGAGACCACGCTCTTGGTACTGGAGCGGGAATCGTCACCGCGATGCAGATTGAGTGATACGATTATGTCCTCGGGCGACAAGGGCTTGCCGTCATGCCACTCCGTACCTTTGCGCAGCGTAAAAAGGTCCAGGTTGCGGAATCCAGGCGGTCGGAGGTCGCGCCGCCACCGATCCCGATCTTAAAATGGCCCCCCTTTCTAGGAGTGGCCGCAAGCGCGCTGTGCCAGAACGATGTGGCCACAGTCGCGGAGACTCCAGGTGCCGTGCTGCGCAGCATGAAGTCCCGGCACTAGGTGCGCGTACCCTGAAGGAAAGACGTCAAAACCTGATCCCTGTTCATTTTTGCTCTCCCGAAGCCTATGTCGCTGCAGCCAATCAACCCGTTCGGTCTTGGGGCAACCATCGAAACCCAATCTTGCCATAAGATGTATCTCTATTCAAGAGATTTCAGTGTGGCGATGCTCGGCGGAATCACCCATATCAGATCGCTTCCAATTTTTATTTATGAACGCAATAATTTAAAAATTACTGTTACAATGACTCTTGCTGAATGAAAAATCGGATTGACCTCAGATACGATGAAGTTCGATAAGAAATATATTACTAATCAATCTAGGGAGGCTCTCATGGATGAACGATGCGCGCGGCGCGTAAAAGATCTGCAGGACCGTTTGGGTACAGAAGGCATTGATCTGGCGGTGCTCAGCGACGCCGACAGCGTCGTCTACTTCAGCGGCTATGCGAACTATCTGGCG
Organism: Rhodospirillales bacterium; assembly: GCA_965202755.1. Taxonomy (GTDB): domain Bacteria; phylum Pseudomonadota; class Alphaproteobacteria; order Kiloniellales; family JACOMY01; genus JACOMY01. The sequence goes on from CBDBCL010000016.1 coordinate 90,053, forward strand.
ATGGATTTCGGACGTCCGACGATCTTGCTGATCGCGACGAGCGGGGAGCCGGTCCTGATCACGCCGGCGGCCGAGGCTGAAATGGCAGCGGCGATGAGCGCTCTGCAAGAGATCGTGGAATGGTCCGATGGTCTGGAGGGCGAGTGGCAGCGCCCCTTGCGCATGCTCATCGATCGCTTCAACGCTAAGACCCTCGGATACGAGCGCCATAAGACCCATCCGACCATCGCACTAGGACTGGCCGAGGCGGCAAAAACAAAGGGTGCCACGCTACGCGACCTCTCCGACGGCATCGCCGCGATGCGCATGGTCAAGACCGGCGAGGAACTGGCAACGATGCGCCAGGCCGGCGAGGTGGCCGTCGCCATGGTCAAGGCTGCCCGCGCGGCGATCGGCGAGGGGGTGCCGGAGTACGAGGTAGCGCTTGCCGTGATCGCCGGGGGAACCCGCAAGGCGGCCGAATTTCTCAAAGACGAGGGCCCAGACGTCTTCTGCTCGCCGACCATCTACAATCTACAGGTTCTGCAGTCCGGTCATCATACCTGCATGGTACACCGCCGCTCCTCGACCAGGCGGATCGAGCGGGGCGACCCGATCTATCTCTGCTTCTGCGGTATCGCCAACTTCCGCCACTTCAAGCTGGGCTTCGACCGCGAGTTCTGGATGGGATCAATTACGGACGAGGAAGCAAGAGCGCAGGAAACGGTGATGCAGGCGCAGCAGGCAGCCTTGGCCGAGATCCGACCGGGCGCAGTCGCCAAGGAGGTACATGCCGCCGCCGAAGAGGTCTATCGCTCCGCTGGATACGGGCCGGCCTATCGAACCGGCCGTTCCATCGGCTATTCCTTCCTGGAGACGCCCGAGTTGAAGCTTGGCGACGAGACCAGATTGAAGGCCGGCATGACCTTCGCAGTCGACGGCGGTCTGGGCGTCCCCGGCCGTTTTGGCGCGCGCATCGGGGATTCCATCGCCGTCAGCCAAAGCGGTTTCGAGTACCTTACCAATTACCCCAGAGAGATCATCGTGCTCTAAGGATCAGAGGACCATGGAACGCCTAAAGGAAGAGACCTTGCGGGCCGTCAGTCGGCAAATGGCCTGCCATGCCTGGAGCCAGGAAGAACTGGCAGAGCTGGTCGCACCACGCTTCGGCATCATTTCCGGTTTCCAGGATCTGCTGGATAGTCTGGATCGGCTGAAAGAGGTCGATCTCGGCCTCTTGCCCCCGGCCGCGGGCATCCGCCCGTCCTGCAGACCCGATGACTGATCGAGACGACCCTTTCGCCTCGGCGAGCGCAGTGACCGCGGCCTTCCGTGCGGGCCGGGTTAGCGCCGAAAGTCTGTTTGAGACCCACATCGCGCGGGCCGAAGCCCTCAACGATCGTGCGAAAGCCCTCATACTACCGACGCCCGAGCGCGCGCGGGCCGACGCCAAGGCCTTGGACCAAGCGCTGGCCCGCGGGCAGGACCCAGGCCCCTTGGCCGCCGCGCCCTTCGTTTCCAAGGATCTGATCGACATTGCCGGCCTGCCGACGTCCGTCGGCGCCAATGGCTACAGCCAAGGCCCGGCCAGCGCCGACGCGCTGATCGTGAGGAGCCTGCAGACCGCCGGGGCCATCAGCCTGGGCAAGGCCAATCTGCACGCCTTCGCCTATGGCGCAACCGGCGAAAACGCAGACTACGGCACGGCGGTCAATGCCTATGACGCGCGCTGCCTGGCCGGCGGATCGAGCAGCGGATCGGCAGCTGCCGTCGCTTTCGGCCTGGCAGCCTTTGCCTTGGGCACCGACACTGGCGGCTCGGTGCGCGCACCAGCCGCGCTCTCGGGCTTGGTCGGATTGAAACCGACCTATGGCCGGGTCTCCTGTCGCGGGATCCTCCCCTTTAGCTGGTCCTTGGACCATGTCGGCTGGATCTGCGCAGCCTGCGAGATACGGCCCTGCTGCTGCAAATCCTGCCGGTTACGATCCGGGCGACCCAGCCAGCGCGCAAACCCCGGTCGGCGACTATCTGACCCCGCTCGACTCCCCTGCCGACCTGACCGGGCTGACCATCGGCGTCTCTCGCGCCTTCTTCTTCGAGCGCGTGGATCGTGAGAGCCTGGTGTCGGCGGGGGCCGTCCTCGGGACGCTGGAGCGAGCAGGCGCAAAGCTGATCGATGTCACCTTGCCGGACATGGCCCCTACGCGCGACATCGCACTGACTGTGCAAATGCCGGAAGCCTTGAGCCTCCACGCCTCTACCTTGAAGCGTCTGCCTGAGTGCTACAGCGAGGACTTTCGCGCCGGCCTCAGCCTAGCCCAGTTCATCCTCGCCGAGCACTATCTCCGCGCCAAGCGGATGATGACCCTCTATCGCCAAGAGACAGAGGCTGTGCTTGACCGCGTCGATGCACTCCTGACTCCGGCCACGCCGCTGATCGCGCCCAAGGTCGGCACCGCGTCGGTCGAAGTCGACGGCATTAGCGAGCCGATTCGGCAACGCGATCACCCGTTACACCAGCTTCTTCAACATGACCGGACACCCGGCGCTCACCCTGCCCAGCGGCTTGCACAGCAGTGGCCTGCCTATGGGGGTCCAGATCGTCGGCCGCTACTTCGAAGAAGCTCAAGTGCTGCGTATCGCGGCCGCGGTGGAGGCCGATAAGCGGTTTGCGCTTCCCCGACCGCGTAACTGTTAATGCCAAGTTCGACTGCTTGAGCCTGATCGGAAACACTCGAAGTTCAAGCAGGCAGAATCGACGAAGCTCCAAGACGGCTGTT
>CBDBCL010000017.1:0-132783 GCA_965202755.1 Rhodospirillales bacterium
GCGTGGCACCGCCGAAGTGGTTCGGGCCCGGATGCAGGCCCATCGCCCAAATACGAATGCCGCTTCCTCTGCGTGCAGAGTTGCCCTAATGTCCGACCGAGACAGCCGCTCCGCAAAGTTCTGATGCCATGGACATCCTGAATGACATTCTGAACACTCTCGACCTGCGCGGTGTGGTCTACTTACGAACGGACTTCTCGCCGCCCTTTGCCGTGCAAGTGCCGGAGCACGAGCAGGCGGCCCGCTTCCATCTGGTGGTGCAAGGTCGCTGTCGGGTCGTCTTCGAGTCCGGATCGGCCGTCGCGCTCAATCCAGGCGATTTGATCCTCATTCCGCGTGGTCGCAGTCATATCCTCGCCGATGAAACCGACCGCGACGCAGCGCCCCTGGAAGAGATTCTCGAACGTGTCGGCTACGACGGTCAGGGTGTCTTCGTCATCGGCGAAGGCGACGAAGAGGCCACTTCAGCTTTCGCTGGGGCGCCGAGCATCCTCTGCTGTCGGCCATGCCGGACCACTTCACCACCACCGCGGCGATGCGGGCCCGCCAACCCTGGCTGGACGAGCTCCTGCGGCTGGTGGCGCAACGCATGCTCTCGGGCCAACGCGGCTCCGAAGCCTCGGTCACCCGGCTCTCGGAGATCGTCTTCATCGAATTGCTGCGTCTGGGCTTTGGCCAGGACCGACAGCTGCAACCCTTGCTGCAGACCTTCACCGATCACCAGATCGACCGCGCCTTGCGGCTCATTCACGCCGATCCCTCCGGCGCCTGGACGGTTGATCGCCTGGCGCAGCAGGTCGGCATGTCGCACAGCCGCTTTGCCGAGCGCTTCCGCACCCTGGACGGCCAGGCCTTCGACGCGCCTACGCTCAGAACGAACTGAGCTATCACCAGCGGTCAACAAGACCGTGGAGGACGGCTTTATCCCGGCCGTCACTGTCGAGCCCTTGCGCGAACTCCTGGCTGACGCTCTGGTCACTTTCCAAGCGCATGAAAACTACGCCCAGCATACGGTTGCGGGCCTCGGCTGCAGCTCGTGACCGCTGTCAGCAGACGCACATTCGGCGGCACCCTCCTGGGTGCCGCCCTCACCCTTGAGTTATGGCCGCAAGCGAGCCAAGCAGCCGACGAGGTGCGCACCTACCGGGTGGTTATCGAAGACTTCGCCTTCGTGCCTGCGGTCGTCACCCTGCACCCTGGTGACCGGGTCGAGTGGATCAACAAGGACATCGCCCCGCACACCGCGACCGCGAGCGACGGCGCCTGGGACACAGGCGAACTCACCGCCGACAAGATCGGATCGATCCAGGTCGAAGGGACGGCGGAAATCGACTACTTCTGCGTCTACCACTCACACCGTGGGATCGTCGATCAGCGGCGAAGGCTTGGCCAAGCGGCGTAAGGCTTCGAAATCCTCGACGACGACATGCGCGCCTTCGATGATCACGCCATAGGGCCGAAGCGCCTTGATCGCCCGCGAGAGATTCTCCGGCGTCATGCCCAAATAGGACGCCAGGCGCCGCTTCTCCAATGCCAGATCGAAGCTGGCGCTCCCGCTCCTGGCCGCGTGGCGCAGGATGTAGTTCGCCAGACGCTCGATCGAGGTACGCAGCTTCAAGTTCTTGGAACTCTTCACTATCACGCGGTAGCAGGCGGCCAGCTCGGTCACGATCACCTTGGCGAAGGCCGAATCGGCCTCGAAGACCGTCCGCACATCGACAGATGGCAGCAAGACGATACGGCTTTTCTCCAGGGTGCGCGCCGACATCAGATAGGGCGCACCCTTGATCGTGGCCGCCAGAATGAAGGTCGCGACCGGCCGTATCGCCGCCAGGGTGGTCTCCCGATCGTTCCAACGGGCAAAGAGTTCCACCGAACCGTCCAAGACGACATGCAGAAAATCCGGCGCATCGCCTTCAGCGATCAGTTGGATCATCGGCGGGAAGGTCTGGACATAGGCGCCGCGCATCAACTGCTCGAATGAATTTGGCTCGATGTCGCGGAAAAGCCGCAGGTCCCTGATGTCGCTATGGTCTGCTTGACGCATTCCCTCGTCTCTGCCCTTTCCCAGCCTCTCGCTTGATAAATATCAACTCCCGCCCCCTCTGATGTCAAGATGTCCGCCGCGCAAATAGAAAACTGCTCAACAGATTGATCAAACTCATAAATGATATAATTCTCACATGCATATTTTTTTATTGTGCAGTGCACACAGTTGATCGAGATCAATGGTCGGAGAGTAAATTCAGCGCTTCTTCTCCTGGTACACACCCGCGATCGGCAAAGGAGGAGAGGACATGGACAGCCTGGCAGGCGTATCACGCGGCGACCAGTATCGGGCACTGGGGCTCAGCACCTTCGCCTTCACAATCTGCTTCGCCGTCTGGACGATCTTCTCGATCATCGGGGTCAAGGTGAAGCAGGAGCTGGGGCTGAGCGATACGCAGTTCGGCCTCCTGGTCGCCACGCCGGTTCTCACCGGCTCGATCAGCAGGATTTTCCTCGGTGTCTGGACCGAGCAGTTCGGCGGGCGAATCATGTTTCCGCTGCAGATGATGGTGACCGCGGTCGCGGTCTGGCTGCTGACCTCGGTGCAAACCTATGAGGTCTTCCTGCTGGCAGCCCTCGGCCTCGGCCTGGCCGGTGGCTCCTTCATCGTCGGCGTCGCCTACACTTCGCGCTGGTTCGAGAAAGAGCGGCAGGGGACCGCACTGGGCATTTTCGGTGCCGGCAACGTCGGCGCCGCGGTCACCAACTTTGCCGCCCCCTTCCTGGTGGTGGCACTGGGTTGGGAGGGCACTGCGCGGGTCTATGCCATCGTACTGGCGATCGCAGCGGTGGTCTTCTACCTCTTCGCCAAGACCGATCCTGTCCGCGAGGAACAGCGGCGCACGGGTGCACGGCCGGTATCGGCCGGTGCGCAGTTGAAGCCGCTCAAGAACATTCAGGTCTGGCGCTTTGCCACCTACTATTTCTTCGTGTTCGGCGCCTTCGTCGCACTCGCCAGCTTCCTGCCGCGCTACTACGTCGGCGCCTATGGGCTGGAGCTGACCACCGCTGGTGTCTTCGCCGGACTCTATTCCCTGCCCGGCTCGGTGTTTCGTGCGCTGGGCGGCTGGATGTCCGACAAGTGGGGCGCACGCTTCGTCATGTACCTCACCTTCCTGGTGTCGCTGGTGGTGCTCTTCATCATGAGCTACCCCGAGACGAGCTACACCGTGCAAGGCATAGACGCTCCGGTCACGTTCAACTTCGGCCTCTCCGTCGAGACCTTCGTGGTGCTGACCGTCGTGCTGGGCTTCGTCATGAGCCTGGGCAAGGCCGCGGTCTACAAGCACATCCCGGTCTATTATCCCCACCACGTCGGTGCGGTCGGTGGACTGGTCGGCATGATCGGCGGTTTGGGCGGATTCTTCCTGCCGATCTCCTTCGGCATCCTGCTGGACTACACCGGCGTTTGGACCGCGCCCTTCATGCTGATGTTCCTGCTGGTCGCGGTCTCGACGATCTGGATGCATGTCGCCATCCGCCGGATGGAGCTCAGTCGCCATCCCGGGCTGGCGCAGGAGACCTACCTCTCCGACATCCCCGAAACCCCCTTGGCGAAGCCGGAGTAGAATGGGTTCTCGCCCGCCGGCGGCCGGCCGAACCCAGCACGCTAGCGCCTTGATCGAACAGATGACACCGGCCTGCATAAGCCTTCTTTAGGAGACAGACAATGTCCAGTAACACGACAGAGTCACCGGTCAAGGGACACACCCTGATCGACTGGCGCCCGGAGGACCAGGGCTTCTGGCAACAGCAGGGCAAGACGATCGCCAGCCGCAACCTTTGGATCTCCATTCCCTGCCTGCTGCTGGCCTTCTCGGTCTGGCTGGTCTGGTCGGTGGTGGTGGCCAAGCTGCCGACGATCGGTTTCGCCTATTCGACCGGACAGCTCTTCTGGCTGGCCGCCCTACCGGGCCTCTCCGGCGCCACCTTGCGGATCTTCTACAGCTTCATGATCCCGATCTTCGGCGGGCGGCTTTGGACCACCTTGTCGACGGCTTCCCTGCTGCTGCCGGCGCTCGGCATCGGCTTTGCCGTACAGAATCCGGAAACGCCCTACAGCATCTTCCTCATACTGGCCCTGCTATGCGGATTCGGCGGCGGCAACTTCGCCTCCTCCATGGCCAACATCGCCTACTTCTATCCCAAGCGGGTTAAGGGCAATGCCTTGGCCTTGAATGCCGGCCTCGGCAATGCCGGCGTCTCGGTCATGCAGTTCGTCGTGCCGCTGGTCATCACCTTCGGCATCTTCGGAGCAATCGGCGGCGAGCCGCAGAGCCTGAGCGACGGCAGCAGCCTCTGGCTGCAGAATGCCGGCTTCGTCTGGGTACCCTTCTTGATCCTGGCGGCACTGGCGGCCTGGTTCGGCATGAACGACATCGCCGATGCCAAGGCCTCGCTGGCCGACCAGCTACAGATCCTGAAGCGCAAGCATAACTGGATCATGTGCATTCTCTACACCGGCACCTTCGGCAGCTTCATCGGCTATGCCGCCGGCTTCCCGCTATTGATGAAGACGCAGTTTCCGGAAGTCGACGTCCTGTCCTACGCCTTCTTAGGCCCCTTGGTCGGCGCCCTCAGCCGGGCTGCGACCGGCTGGATCTCCGACAAGTTCGGTGGCGGTCGCGTCACCTTCTGGACCTTCCTCGGCATGATCGTCGCGGTGGGCGGCGTGCTCTTCTTCCTCAGCATCAAGGAGGACGGCGGTGCCTTCTGGGGTTTCTTCGCCTGCTTCATGGCGCTCTTCTTCCTGACCGGCATCGGCAATGCCTCCACCTTCCAGATGATCCCGACGATCATGCGCCAGGAGGTCGGGAGGCTGATGGCGGACCAGGACGAAGCCGCCCGCCTGAAGACGGCGGAGCGTGAGAGTGCGGCGATCATCGCCTTTACCTCGGCCATTGCCGCCTACGGCGCCTTCTTCATCCCCAAGGCCTACGGCACCTCGATTGCGATGACGGGATTTCCCGATGCCGCGCTCTGGGCATTCGGTTCCTTCTATCTGATCTGCGTCGCGATCACCTGGGCTTTCTACAGCCGCAAAGGCGCGCCCGTTCCCTGCTGAGGAGCCTGGCGCACACCCGCCGGCCAAACCGGCAGGCCAACAGAGGAGACACGAGATGAGCCATCTCTTGGACAGACTGAACTTTCTCAGCCCGAAAACCTTGGAGACCTTCTCCGACGGCCACGGCGAGGTCACCCGCGAGAGCCGCGACTGGGAAGAGGTCTATCGCAACCGCTGGCGCCACGACAAGATCGTGCGCTCCACCCATGGCGTGAACTGCACCGGGTCCTGTTCCTGGAAGATCTATGTGAAGTCGGGGATCGTCACCTGGGAAACCCAGCAGACCGACTATCCCCAGACCCGACCCGACCTGCCGAACCACGAGCCCAGGGGTTGTGCCCGCGGTGCCTCCTACAGCTGGTATCTCTATAGCGCCAACCGGGTGAAGACACCGCTGGTGCGCGGCCGGCTGATGAAGGTCTGGCGCGAGCTGCGCCGGAGCCTCAGCCCGACCCAGGCCTGGGCCAAACTGCAGGGCGACCCGATCTTGCGCGCCGAGTATGTGACTCGGCGCGGCAAGGGCGGGCTGGTTCGCGCCTCCTGGGACGAGGCCACCGAAATCGTGGCCGCGGCCAATGCCTACACGGCCAAGACCTACGGGCCCGACCGGGTCTTCGGCTTCTCACCGATTCCGGCCATGTCGATGGTAAGCTACGCCGCCGGCTCGCGCTATCTCAGCCTCCTAGGCGGGGTCTGTATGTCCTTCTACGACTGGTACTGCGACCTGCCGCCGGCCTCGCCGATGACCTGGGGCGAGCAGACCGACGTGCCGGAGAGTGCCGATTGGTACAATTCCGGATTCCTGATCCTCTGGGGCTCGAACGTGCCGCAAACGCGCACGCCGGACGCGCATTTCTATACCGAGGCGCGCTACCGCGGCGCCAAGTCCGTGGTGGTCAGCCCCGACTACTCCGAGGCCGCCAAGTTCAGCGACCTTTGGCTCAACCCCAAGCAGGGCACCGATGCGGCTCTGGCCTTGGCCATGGGGCATGTGATCCTGCGCGAATTCCACATCGACCGCCAGGCAGAGTACTTCGAGGACTATCTCAGGCAGTACAGCGACATGCCGATGTTGGTCCGTTTGGAGGAAAAGGACGGCCGTTTGGTCCCCGGAAGGTTCCTGCGGGCAGCGGATTTCAAAGACAATCTCAAGCAGAAGAACAACCCGGACTGGAAGAGCGTCGCCTTCGACGAGACCAGCAACCGGGTGGCGGTGCCGAACGGTTCGGTCGGCTTCCGCTGGGGCGAGAAGGGCACCTGGAACCTGGAGGAGCGTGCCGGCGAGGCTGACACGCGCCTCAGGCTCTCCCTCATTGTGGACGAGCACCATGACGAGGTCGCTGCCGTCGACTTCCCCTACTTCGGCGGTCAGGCGACCGAGAACTTCGTGAAGTGTGAACACCCCGAGGTGCTGACCCGCTTGATCCCGGCGAAGCGACTGAAGCTCGCCGACGGCGATGCCCTGGTGGCTACGGTCTTCGACCTCTTCGCCGCCAACTACGGACTGGACCGCGGCCTGGGCGGCGATTGGACCGCGACCTCCTATGACGAGGACGTCCCCTGCAGCCCGGCCTGGGCGGAGAAGATCACCGGCGTCAAGCGCGACACCATCGTGTCGGTGGCCCGCGCGTTTGCCGCCAACGCCGAGAAGACCGGCGGCAAGTCGATGGTGATCCTGGGTGCCGGTCTGAACCACTGGTACCACATGGACATGAACTACCGCGGCATCATCAACATGCTGGTGCTGTGCGGCTGTATCGGCCAGTCCGGTGGCGGCTGGAGCCACTATGTAGGCCAGGAGAAGCTCAGGCCGCAGACCGGCTGGCAGCCGCTGGCCTTCGCACTCGACTGGAGCCGCCCGCCGCGGCACATGAACTCCACCTCGGCCTGGTATGCCCATACCGATCAATGGCGCTACGAGACTCTCAGCATCGGCGAGATCCTGAGCCCGACCGCGCCGTCGGGCGATTGGAACGGCAATCTGATCGACTACAACATCCGCGCCGAGCGGATGGGTTGGCTGCCCTCGGCCCCGCAGCTCAAGACCAACCCGCTGGAGGTCGGCAAGGCGGCCAAGGCCGCCGACAAGGAGGTCGCAGCCCATGTCACCGAAGAGCTCAAGGCCGGCCGGCTGGAGATGGCCTGCCAGGACCCCGATGCGCCGGAGAACTGGCCCAGGAACCTCTTCGTCTGGCGCTCCAACCTGCTGGGCTCCTCTGGCAAGGGGCATGAGTACTTCCTGAAGCACCTGCTGGGCACCGATCACGGCGTCCTGGGCAAGGACCTGGGCGAAGAGGGGCGCAGCAAACCGCTCGAGGCGACCTGGCACGAGGAGGCGCCGCGCGGCAAGCTGGACCTGCTGGTTACCATCGACTTCCGGATGAGCACCACGGCGGTCAACTCCGACATCGTGCTGCCGACGGCAAGCTGGTACGAGAAGAACGACCTCAATACCTCGGACATGCATCCCTTCATCCATCCGTTGCAGGCAGCGGTGGACCCGGCCTACGAAAGCAAGTCGGACTGGGAGATCTTCAAGGCCATCGCCAAGAAGTTCCAGGAGATCGCGCCGGAGATCCTCGGCAAGGAGACCGACATCGTCGCCGTGCCGATCCTGCACGATACCCCGGCCGAGATCGCGCAGTCGGAGGTGAAGGATTGGAAGCGCGGCGACTGCGATCTGATCCCCGGCAAGACCGCGCCCAACTTCGTCGCCGTCGAACGCGACTATGCGGCCCTCTACGACCGCTTCGTCGCGCTCGGTCCCTTGATGGACAAGATCGGCAACGGCGGCAAGGGTATCTCCTGGAACACCCAGCACGAGGTGCAGCATCTGCGCGACCTCAACGGTGTCTGGAGCGAGGGCGAGGCCAAGGGCTGTGCGAAGATCCTGACCGATGTCGATGCGACCGAGGTGATCTTGATGCTGGCGCCGGAGACCAACGGCGCGGTGGCCGTCAAGGCCTGGGAGGCCTTGGGCAGCGCCACCGGACGCGAGCACAGCCATCTGGCGGCACCCAAGGAAGACGAGAAGATCCGCTTCCGCGACATCGCTGCCCAGCCGCGCAAAATCATCTCTTCGCCGACCTGGTCGGGAATCGAGAGCGAGAAGGTCTGCTACAACGCCGGCTACACCAACGTGCATGAGTTGATCCCCTGGCGGACCCTGACCGGGCGCCAGCAACTCTATCAGGACCATCTCTGGATGCGGGCTTTCGGCGAAGGCTTCTGCACCTGGCGGCCGCCGGTCGATCTCAAGACCGTCGGAGGGGCGGTGGACAGCGATGCGCGCGAGGGCCGGCCGCACGTGGTCCTTAACTTCATCACGCCGCATCAGAAGTGGGGCATCCACTCCACCTATTCCGACAATCTCCTGATGCTGACCTTGAACCGCGGCGGACCGGTGGTCTGGCTGTCGGAGGACGACGCGAAGCTCGCCAGCATCGCCGACAACGACTGGGTCGAGGCCTACAATACCAATGGTGCGCTGACCGCTCGCGCGGTGGTCTCGCAGCGGATTAAGCCGGGCACGCTCTACATGTATCACGCGCAAGAGAAGATCGTGAACACACCGGGGTCGGAGAAGACCGGCCTGCGCGGCGGCATCCACAACTCGGTCACTCGCACGACCTTGAAGCCGACGCACATGATCGGCGGCTACGCCCAACTGAGCTACGGCTTCAACTACTACGGCACGGTGGGCTCCAACCGCGACGAGTTCGTCATCGTCCGCAAGATGAAGAAGGTCGACTGGCTCGACCAAACAGCCAATTCGAAGGAGGCAGCGTCATGAGAGTACGCGCGCAAATCGGCAAGGTGCTGAACCTCGACAAGTGCATCGGCTGTCACACCTGTTCGGTCACCTGCAAGAACGTCTGGACCAGCCGCGACGGGGTCGAATACGCTTGGTTCAACAACGTCGAAACCAAGCCCGGCGTCGGTTACCCGAAGGACTGGGAGAACCAGAAGCGCTGGAACGGCGGCTGGGAGCGGCGTCGAACGGGAAAGATTCAGCCCAAGCAGGGCGCCAAGTGGCGGATTCTGGCCAACATCTTTGCCAATCCCGACCTACCGGAGATCGACGACTACTACGAGCCCTTCGACTTCGACTACGATCATCTGAAGTCGGCGCCGGAGACCAAGGCCTTCCCGACCGCCCGGCCGCGCTCGCGCATCAGCGGCGAGCGCATGGAGAAGATCGAGCATGGCCCGAACTGGGAGGAGATCCTGGGCGGTGAGTTCGAGAAGCGCTCGAAGGACTACAACTTCGAGGGTGTGCAGAAGGAGATCTACGGGCAGTACGAAAACACCTTCATGCTGTACCTGCCCAGGCTCTGCGAACACTGCCTCAATCCCTCTTGCGTCGCCTCCTGCCCGTCGGGTGCGATCTACAAGCGCGAGGAGGACGGCATCGTCCTGATCGACCAGGAGAAGTGCCGCGGCTGGCGCATGTGCATCTCCGGCTGCCCCTACAAGAAGATCTACTACAACTGGGAGAGCGGAAAATCGGAGAAGTGCACCTTCTGCTATCCGCGCATCGAGAGCGGCAATCCCACCGTCTGTTCCGAGACCTGCGTCGGCCGCATCCGCTATCTGGGTGTCATGCTCTATGACGCCGATCGCATCGAGGAGGCCGCCTCGGCCGCCGACGAGCAGGACCTCTATCAGGCACAGCTCGACATCTTCCTCGATCCCAACGACCCCAAGGTGCAGGCCGCCGCCCGGGCCGAGGGCGTGCCGGAAGACTGGATCGAGGCAGCCAAGCGCTCGCCGGTCTGGAAGATGGTGATGGACTGGAAGGTGGCTTTCCCGCTGCACCCGGAATACCGGACCCTACCGATGGTCTGGTACATCCCGCCCCTGAGCCCGATCAAGAATGCCGCCGAAGCCGGCCTGATCGGCGCCGACAGCGAGATGCCCGACGTGCGCAACCTCCGCATCCCGCTGCGTTATCTGGCGAACCTGCTGACCGCCGGCAAGGAGGCCCCGGTCGCCACCGCACTGGAGCGGATGTTGGCCATGCGCAGCTACATGCGCTCCAAGACCGTGGAGGGTATCATCGACAGCGGCATCGCCGAGCGCGCCGGACTGACACCGGAGATCATAGAGGACATGTACAAGATCATGGCGCTCGCCGCCTTCGAGGATCGCTTCGTCATCCCCACGACGCACCGTGAGACGGTCGAGGATGCCTATCAGCTGCGTGGCGGCTGCGGCTTCACCGATGGCAACAGCTGTTCGGGAGGCATCTCCAAGGGCTCGCTCTTCGGCAATCGAAAGCGCAGCCTCAAGCCGGAGGAGGTCGGCTGATGCAAAAGACTCTGAAATCCCTATCCGCGCTGCTCAGCTATCCGACCGAGGAGCTGCAGTCGGCCGTCGAGGCTATTCGGCAGGCCCTGGATCGCGAGGCCTTGCTGAGCGCACGGCAGAGACGTGCCCTGGCACCGCTGCTGGAGGAGATCGCCGCCGCCGACATCTACGACCTGGAAGAGCGCTTCGTCGCCCTCTTCGATCGCTCGCGCAGCCTCTCGCTCAATCTATTCGAGCATGTCCACGGCGAGAGCCGCGACCGTGGCGGTGCCATGGTCGACCTGCTGGAGACCTATCGTGCCGGAGGCTATGAACCCTCCGGCCGCGAACTGCCGGATCATCTGCCGGTGCTTCTGGAGTTCCTGAGCACGCGGCCGCTCGCCGAAGCGCGCGAGATCCTGGCCAATGCCGCGCATATTCTTGAGGCCCTCAAGGTTCGCCTGCAACGTCGCCAGTCGGCCTATGCCGCGGTCTTCGCCGCCTTGGTCGAGATCGCCAAGCGACGGCCCGAGGCCCAGGCCGTCAGCGCACTCACCGATCAAGCCGACGACGATCCGGACGACCTGGAGGCGCTCGACAGCGTCTGGGAGGAAAGCGAGGTCCTGTTCGGCCCAGACCCCAGTGCCGGTTGCCCGGCCAGCCGCGAAGTCCTCAATCGCATGGCGGAACCGGGGACGACAGCAGCCCGAGGAGATGCGCTATGACCTACTTTCTTTTCGGCATTCTGCCCTACATCGCACTCAGCGTTCTGATCGTTGGCTCGATTGCCCGCTACGAGCGCGACCCCTTCACCTGGAAGTCCAGTTCCAGCCAGCTGCTGCGACGCAAGCAACTGGTCTGGGGCTCGGTGCTGTTTCATGTCGGCATCCTGATCGTCTTCTTCGGGCATCTGATCGGCATGCTCACACCCTTGGAGATCTTCCACGTCCTGGGTATCGGCTATGGGCTGAAGCAGGTGCTGGCCATCATCGTCGGCGGGATCGCCGGCGTCATGGCCGTGGTCGGGGCCGCAATGCTGCTGCATCGACGCCTCTTCGATCCTCGAATTCGCGCCAACTCGAGCTTTGCGGACAACGGCATTCTGGCGCTGTTGGGGCTGCAGTTGGTGATCGGCCTGGGCACAATTATCGCCTCGCTCGGCCATCTCGACGGCAGCGTCATGGTGCAGTTCATGGCCTGGGCGCGCGGCATCTTCACCTTCCAGCTCGACGCCTGGCAGCATGTCGAGAACGTGAGCTGGATCTACAAGCTGCATATCTTCCTGGGGCTGGCGATCTTCATTCTCTTCCCCTTCACCCGGCTGGTGCACATGCTCTCGGCGCCGGTTCGTTATCTCTGGCGTCCCGGCTATCAGGTGGTGCGCTCGCGCCGCACCACCGCACTGCCACGACGCGCGGAGTGAGTGGCATGGCTAGCTCCTTCTTTCCCGAGGTCACGGTCAATGGCGTCACCTTGTCTTCCGACGCGATAGCGGCAGAAGCACAGAACCATCAGGCGCCAGCCTCCCAACTGGGTCAGGCTTGGCAGGCGGCGGCGCGCGCTCTGGCCATCCGCGAGCTGCTACGCCAGGAGATCGAACGCCAGGGCATCGTCGGCACCCCGGAGGATCTGGGTAAGGGGCGTGTCGAGACCGAGGAGGAAGCGGGAATCCGCTCTCTCCTGGATCGTATCATCGAGGTCACGCCACCGACGGAAGCCGAGATCCGAGCGCACTACGAGCGTGCGCCCGAGCGCTATCGTGCTCCCGCTCTCTTCGAGTCCGCGCATATCCTCTATCCCGCCCCGCCCGAGGATCGCCGCGCAAGGGTCGAAGCCCGGGAGAATGCCGAGGCGGCACTGGCACGGATTCGGCTACGGCCTGCCGCCTTCGATGAGATCGCGCAGACCGAGAGTGCCTGCCCCTCGGCCAAGGCGGGCGGTCGACTCGGACAGCTGGTCGAGGGCGACACACAGCCGGCCTTCGAGGCGGCCCTTGCCAGGCTCTCGCCCGGCGAGATCGCAGCCGAGCCGGTGGAAACGCCCTATGGCCTCCACATAATCCGGCTAGATGCCCGTGCCGAAGGGGCGGTGCTGCCTTTCGATCGGGTTCGATCCGAAATCGCCGAAGCGATGGAAAAGGTGGCATGGGCGCGCTCGGCCAAGGGTCTGGTGGCCGGTCTGGTGGCCGCTGCAGACATCGAGGGTATCGCACTGAAGGCAGGCTGACGACCCACGCTCGATAGCCTCCTGGATCGCAACGCCGCCCGGTCCGCGAAGATTCGCGCGCACGAGCCGGGCTACTTCAAGCGCCTGGCTACCCGGCAGTCGCCGGATTTCTTCTGGATCGGCTGCTCGGACAGCCGGGTTCCGGCAAACCTGGTCGCCGGCTTGGACCCGGGCGAGATCTTCGTGCATCGCAACGTCGCCAATGTGATCCACTCCTCCGACATGAACCTCTTGAGCGCCCTGGAGTTCGCCGTCGAGGCTCTGAAGACCCGCAAGATCATCGTCTGCGGTCACTATGGATGCGGCGGCGTTAGGGCCGCCTGCGAGGACATGCCCCACGGCCTGGCCGACCACTGGCTGGAGCCGATCCGGCGCCTGGCCAAGACCAAGGACAGGGCACCCACGGCAGATGAGACGCCGAGCGCAAGGCTCGATCGGCTGGCTGAATCGAACGTCCTGGAGGGTGTTCGCCGGATCTCGGAGACGCCGATCATCCGCAACACCTGGAAGCGCAACCCCGAGCTTGCCGTGCATGGCCTGATCTACGGCCTCGAGGACGGCTTGCTGCGCAACCTCGACTGCACGCTGAACGGACGCGTCATAGGCTAGGCTGATCGGCCCTAACAGACGGCCGGGCCCCACTTAGGGGCCCGACCATCGACTGGCCGTTTTACAGTACCCGTATTAGGTCAAGCGGGTCTATCACTCCCAAGTTCGCTCTTCACGAATGAGGGTGTTGGCGAGAATGAAGAGTTTTCTCATGACGGCAGTGATGGCAAGTTTTTGGGTTTGCCTGCTTTCACGAGGCGTCGGTAGAGGGCCTTGAGGTCGGGGTTGTATCGGCAGGCGACGACAGCCGGCAGGTAGAGTGCCTGTCTGAGGTTGGCGCGCCCACCCCTGATCGAGGCCTTGTCGTGCCAAGCGCCGGACTGTCTGGCGATGGGTGCGAGGCAGGCCAGGGGTTTGGCCATGAGCTGCCTGAGTTCCGGCATCGGGGCGATGAGCGCGTCGGCAGTGGTCTCGGCGATGCCTGGGAAAAGAGGTTAGGAGCTGTCGACGACGCTTGAGGCCATGGTCTTGGTCGCAAAGCGCCTCAATGGCTTGATCGATGGCCGCGAGCTGGCGCTCGATCGGCGCCAGCTGCCGGTTGAGCAGCTTTTTTGTCAGGCCGAGGGAGAGGCTGGCCTTTCTGTTGCTGGCCGCGGTGCGCTGTTCGATCGAGGCCTGGCGCAGGAGGTGCAGTTCGCGCAGGCCTTGCAGGGCCTTGTCGGGAGGCGTGGTTAGCGGTATGGGTATCTGTTGGCCCATGCGGGCCAACATGGCGGCATCGAGCCTGTCGGTCTTGGTCAAGCGTTCCGGAGGCCTCGGCGAAGCGCCGAGCTCGCCGTGCGTTCACCTTGACGAAGGGCGTCTCGGCCTGCGCCGAGACGTTTTCGAAGGCGCGTGTATAGGGGCCGGTTGCTTCGAAGACGATGCGGTCCAGCTGCCAGTGCTTTAGCCAGGACTGAAAGCTGCGATAGCCTTTCGCACCATTGGCAAAGCGGCGAGTCGCACCGTCGGGAAGGCGATGGGTGTCGAAACACTCTTTCGAGATGTCGATGCCGATGATAGCTTTGGTCCTTTTCCTGTCCTATGCTTGTCATCCGGGCCGTTAATGACTAGGTATCCGTTCAGGCCACGAGGAAAAGACAGGAGCGATCTGACTCTGAAACGGCCCGCTACGCGGCCTGACAGACGAACGATCCGACACCCGCCGCCACCGGTGGCAGTTCATCCTAACCGATGAACCGACAGGATTATTGGACAAGCGTATTCGAACCGCCCAAGCCGAAAATCGTGTCTACGCCATTGGCACCGGTCAGGGTATCGTTTCCATTGGTTCCGGCGATCGCAGCCATGGTTCGCGTCTTCGCTTTGCCTTGTCCCACACTGAGCGACTTACATGCGACATGTCTGACATAACCGAGTCCGAAACGGAACGCCCCTTCAATCAGGAGATGAGGCCTTCGATCAGGGTTTATCGCTGGTGCGCCATTACCTTCTCGCGATCACCATCCCCTAAATGCTCGGCGAGCGAGATCGGAAGATCCAATTTCCAGGCAATCACTCGCACGAAGAATCAAGTACGAGTTGCTTTCCGGCAATCAAGCAGCGGGCAAGCGCTTGGCCCCGCAAGGCCATCCTCGGCGTTCCGATGGGGACGGGCATTGAACCAAGGGGACCAAGGCGAGAGGTCGCTAAGACCCCTCACTCTCGCATTATGGTCTTTATCGATTGTCTTTCTTCACTTGATCGGAGAGGAAGCCGCCGGCACCGCCGACCGCCGCACCGATTCTGGCACCCGCGCCCGGGCTGCCGACAAAGGTGCCGATGACGGCTCCGGTCGCCGCACCGACACCGGCGCCGGTCCTGACCGCCGTATCCCGGCCGGCGCGGCCCGCAAAGGACCCGCAGACCGAGGTTTCAGGCCAGCCTTGGCCCCAGTTCACGGCTCACAGTCTGCCCCAAGCCCGAGGCGCCAGACCAGACATTTATCCTGACCTCGGCAGGCCAAGACCAGCAAGCGCGTTCGGTCGGCGCGCGCTCCAACCGAGAGGTCAGGTCTGCGAAGATCGCACTGGTTTGTCGGCCCTCTGGATGAGACGATATCATGCACGAATCGACGTCCCTCTTCTCAGCCATCCCCGGGAGCAGCCTGCGCCATGAGCGGCAGCATCACCATTCGCGGCGCCCGCGAACATAACCTGAAGAACGTCTCTCTGGAGCTGCCGCGCCACCAGTTGGCGGTGATCACCGGTATGTCGGGCTCCGGCAAGTCCTCTCTCGCCTTCGATACGGTCTATGCCGAGGGCCAGCGCCGCTATGTCGAGAGCCTCTCGGCCTATGCCCGGCAGTTCCTGGAGCTGATGCAGAAACCCGATGTCGATTCGATCGAGGGCCTCTCGCCGGCGATCTCCATCGAGCAGAAGACGACCTCCAAGAACCCGCGCTCGACGGTCGCCACGGTGACCGAGATCTACGACTATATGCGCCTGCTCTGGGCCCGTGTCGGGGTGCCCTACTCGCCGGCCAGCGGCCTGCCGATCGAGAGCCAGACGGTGAGCCAGATGGTGGACCGGATCGCTGCCCTGCCGGAGAGCACGCGCCTCTATCTGCTGGCACCCATCGTGCGCGGCCGCAAGGGCGAGTACCGCAAGGAACTGGCCGAGCTGATGAAGCGCGGCTTCCAGCGAGTGAAGATCGACGGCGAGATCCACGAGATCGCCGAGGCCCCGGCCCTGGATAAGAAGCGCAAGCACGACATCGAGGTGGTGGTCGACCGCCTGGTCCTGCGCCCCGGCCTGGAGCAACGCCTGGCCGATTCCTTCGAGACGGCGCTAGAACTGGCCGACGGCCTAGCCTTCACCGAGGACGCCGACAGCGGCGAGCGGCTGACCTTCTCGGCCAAGTTCGCCTGCCCGGTCTCCGGCTTCACCATCGAGGAGATCGAACCCCGCCTCTTCTCCTTCAACTCGCCGCACGGCGCCTGCCCGATCTGCGACGGCCTGGGCCTCACCAGCTACTTCGACGAGAATCTGGTGGTGCCGGATCGGGACTTGACGCTGAAAGCCGGGGCGATCGCGCCCTGGTCCAAGTCCTCCTCGCCCTTCTATCAGCAGACCCTGGAGAACCTGGCCAAGCATCTGAAGTTCTCCCTGACGGCGCCCTGGCATCGCCTGCCCGAGGCCGCCCGCGACCTGGTGCTCTACGGATCGCGCGGCAAGGTGATCCCGATGCGCTACGAGGACGGGCTCAGGACCTACGAGACCCGCAAGACCTTCGAGGGCGTGATCCCCAACATGCAGCGGCGCAATCGCGAAACCGACAGCGACTGGGTGCGCGAGGAGCTCGGAAAATATCAGGCCGAGCGCGCCTGCGAAGCCTGCTCCGGCGATCGCCTGCGCCCGGAATCCCTGGCCGTGAAGATCGCCGGGCGCTCGGTCAGCCAGGCCAGCCGTCTGTCGGTCGGTGCCGCGCTCGACTGGTTCGGGGGCTTGGAGAAGAAGCTCACCGAGAAGCAGCGCGAGATCGCCCATCGCATCCTGAAGGAGATCAACGACCGCCTGCGCTTCCTCGACGATGTGGGACTAGACTATCTGACCCTGTCGCGCGCCTCGGCCACACTGTCGGGCGGCGAAAGCCAGCGCATCCGCCTGGCTTCGCAGATCGGCTCCGGCCTGACCGGGGTGCTCTATGTTCTGGACGAGCCCTCCATCGGCCTGCATCAGCGCGACAACGCCCGCCTGCTGGAGACCCTGAAGCGCCTGCGCGACCTTGACAACACGGTGATCGTGGTCGAACATGATGAGGATGCGATCCGCGCCGCCGACTTCCTGGTCGACATGGGGCCGGGTGCCGGGGTGCACGGCGGCGAGGTGGTGGCCATCGGCAAGCCGGAAGCGGTGATGGCCAATCCCGCCAGCCTGACCGGTCAGTACCTGACCGGCATGAAGCAGATTCCGGTCCCCAGCCTGCGCCGCGAAGGCCATCCCAAGCAGGAACTGGTTATCAGCGGCGCCAGCGCCCACAACCTGAAGCAGGTGACGGCGCGCATACCGCTCGGAACCTTCACCTGCGTCACCGGCGTCTCCGGCTCCGGCAAGTCCACCCTGATCGTGGAGACGCTCTACCGCGCGCTGGCCAAGCAGTTGAACGGGGCGCGCGCACAGGCCGCCGCGCACAAAGGGCTTGAAGGCGTCGCCTTCCTCGACAAGGTGATCGACATCGATCAATCGCCGATCGGCCGCACGCCGCGCTCCAACCCGGCGACCTACACCGGTGCCTTCACCCCGATCCGCGACTGGTTCGCCGGTCTGCCCGAGGCCAAGGAGCGAGGTTACAAGCCCGGCCGCTTCTCCTTCAACGTGAAGGGTGGGCGCTGCGAGGCCTGCCAGGGTGACGGCGTCATTAAGATCGAGATGCATTTCCTGCCCGACGTCTATGTCGAGTGCGACGTCTGCAAGGGCCAACGCTACAACCGCGAGACCCTGGAGGTGACCTTCCGCAGCCACTCCATCGCCGAGGTCTTGAACATGACGGTGGAAGAGGGCGTGAAGCTGTTCCACGCGGTGCCCTCGATCCGGGCCAAGCTGGAAACGCTGGAGCGGGTCGGGCTCGGCTACATCAAGGTGGGGCAGCCGGCGACGACGCTCTCGGGCGGCGAGGCACAGCGCGTGAAGTTGGCCAAGGAACTCTCCAAGCGCGCCACCGGCCGCACCATCTACATCCTGGACGAGCCGACGACCGGTCTGCACTTCGAGGACGTGCGCAAGCTGCTGGAGGTGCTGCACACCTTGGTCGAGCAGGGCAACAGCGTGCTGGTGATCGAGCACAACCTGGAGGTCATCAAGACCGCCGACTGGGTGATCGATCTGGGCCCCGAAGGCGGCGATGGCGGGGGTGAGATCGTCGTCGCCGGTCCGCCCGAGGATGTGGCCGCGGTGGCGGCAAGCCACACCGGACAGTTTCTCGCCCCCTACCTGCTGGACCCCTACGAGAAGCAGACGGCTTGAGTTGACTGCGGCATGATTTCTCCACTTGGACGAGATCCGAGGCGCAGGTCCCACCAATTCGTTCAAAATGGCGCGACCAAACCGCAACCCCTGCCGGCGGTTCGCCATATTGGCGTTCCAGGTTCTCCGTAAACCGACCCGACAGCGGACAACGGAAAGCGAGGCTGAAGAGCGCCTGGCTTTGATCGAGCGCTAGAAAAGACCGCGCTGCGGCCGCCTTGCAGTCTTCCTGTAGTCGGCGCCGAGCGATGGAGCCACACCATGGAAGACTACAGAGACAGCGAACCGCCTTTGTTCATCATACCGGACGATGGGCGCATCTTGTTTTTCCGGCGAGACCGCGCAGTCTTCGGGTTTCATTCGCATTTTTGGCCGGCCGCGTTCCTATTTGACGGCGAATCCTGGCCGACGGTGGAGCACTACTACCAGTTCCAAAAATCGTTCGACCCGGTCTATCGTGACGCCATTCGCTAGGCGCCCACGCCCGGCGCAGCGAAGCGCCTTGCAACCTCGCCGGACCGCTCGAAGCGCTACTCGAAGGGATCATGGTTCAGGAAGAACGCCGCGCTGGCGCTGCAGGACTGGCTCGAGGTGATAGCGGACATCATGCGGCGCGCGGACCTCGCCAAGTTCAGCCAGAACCCCGATCTCGCGGCAAAGCTCATTGCCACCGGAGACGCCGAGATCGTCGAGGATGCAGCGCATGATCCCTTCTGGGGTGTCGGTCCCGACGGAGAGGGCTGCAACTGGGCGGGGCGGATCCTGATGGAGACGCGAAGCAAGATTGTCGGCGGTGCCAGGTGAACAGCGACGCTTTGGACGAACGGTCACCGATGGTGCCCCGCACCACAGACGTCATGGCCTGCCTTGGTCCGGCGATCTGGTAAGAGTGGCGCATGATGTTTGGCCAAGATGGGGATCGGGATCAATAGCCGCCGCAATCAAGCGGCCTGATTGGCCTCTTCCTGGGCACGCAGCAGGGAGAGAAAGGCACGATGGGCGCTGGAGATTTCCTGTTCGCAGTAGCTGAGGATGACGGTCTCGACCCAGCCTTCGCCCGCCGGCAAGGCATGCAAGGCTAGGCGGCCACTCTCGGCCAAGGGCTCGACCAAGGCCCTGGGCAGCAGCGATACGGCCAGACCGGCTGCGACCGCGGCATAGATCGCCTCCAGGCTGCCGAACTCCAGACAAGGCACTTGCGTACGGCCTTGACGTGCCAGGATGTCCTCCAGCCGCTGCCGGTATGAGCAGCCGCGACGCAGGACTGCAATCTTGGGGGCGCGGGATAGGGCACGCTGAAGCGACAGCTGGCGGCCGGGTGCCGAGAGCAGCACCAGTTCCTCGCGATAGGCAGTCTCTTGCAGAAGGCTGGGTTCGCTGACCGGACCGCAGACCAGGGCTATCTCCACTTCACGTGCCAATACGACAGCCACCAGTTCCTGCGAGGTCCCGGTGACCAGGGTCAGGTCGACCAGCGGACAGGCGGCCGCAAACTCGACCAGCAAGGGGGCCATTTGGATCGCCGCCGTACTCTCCAAGCTTCCAAGGCTCAAGGGCCCCTTGGGCGTGCCATTGTCCAGGGCCGCCTGGCGGGCCTCGATCAGAAGCTGGCGCACGCGAACCGCATAGGGTAGCAGGCGTTGTCCGGCCGGGGGCAAGGTGACGCCACGGGCGTGGCGGCTGAAGAGGCTGGTGCCGAGATCGAATTCGAGCTGGCGGACCCTGGCGGTCACGTTCGACTGCACGGTTCCCAGTTCGCTGGCCGCCCGGCTCATGCCGCCGAGCCGCGCCACCGCTTCGAAGACTTTGAGGTCCGCTGCATCCATGAGGCCCTATCCTTCGATCAGCCAGCCGACCAGATAGTCTGTCCAGCTTTCTCAGGCCGGCGCAAGAGACAAGAGAGGGTAGATGCCATTTGTGTCCGGATCGCCATTGCGTCATCGGAAAGATCGCAATTAGGCAAGCAAGCGGCTAGCCTGAACGGCGATGAGCCTTGAGATTGCACTGCCGATCTTGCTGGCCGCAGCCCTGCACGCGGGCTGGAACGCACTGATCAAGATGAACGGCGATCACCTCGCGGTGATGGCCGTCACGACCTTGACCGGAAGCTTTCTGTCGCTGCTGGCCCTACCCTTCATCGAGAGCCCGGACCCAAACAGTTGGAGGCTTCTGGCTCTCACCATCGCGCTCCATACCGGTTATCACTTTTTCCTGCCGATCGCCTACGACCATGGAGATCTCGATCAAGTCTACCCGATTGCGCGAGGCTCGGCGTTCGCCAAGCCGGTTCGATCCTGGGCTTCGCCGTCTGGCTGACCATCGGCGATGGACTCCTGACCTTCCTGATCGCGCTGGCTTGGAAGAAGCGAGAGGTGTATCGCGTTCTAAGCAGCAACATGGTGACAGGCTTGACCGGTGGTGCCATGCAGGTCGGCGCCTATTGGAGCATCGTCTATGCACTGGCGCTTGCCCCGATGGGACTGGTGTCCGGCCTCAGAGAAACCAGCGTCCTCTTTGCGGCACTGATTTCTACATTCCTGTTGAAAGAATTTGGCGTTTGGCGGTTCTATTCGGCCGGCTTGGTCACCTTCGGTCTGGTCGTCAGCCGTTCTGCGGACTAGAGGGCACGGCGGCGATCGTTGGAACGACGCGGCGAAGGGCGCATGGCCGTTCAGCGGGCGTCGGTGACAAGAGATATCCGCTAGCAGGCCGTCGCCGGATCATTCACACTGCGTTTGTGTCTCTACGCGCAAATGCCGGATTGGCCCTCTTGCATGCCCTGCCGCTAGACGGGTCCATGTTGGGCCGGTCATATGGATCTGCTTCCGGGGAGGATGTCGCGCGCGGTTTAGCGGCCTTTCACAGCCGAGCAAGTCGTGATCGCTTCGCTTCGCGATGCCAGGTCCCGATCGTCGTCGTCACCGGCCAGGACGACGTCGCACTAGGCCTCAAGGCAAGCAGCGATCTTGCAGCGTCGGACAGATGCGGCAGTCTTCGGGTCATTCCTTCCTGCGGTCACTACGTACCGCTCGAGCAACCCTTTGCCTTCAGGACAATTCTGAGTGAGGTCATTGCGACAGCGCGGTGACGACCATCCTTCGCCCTTTGTCTCTGCCGTTTGGATAACCGCGTAGCGCGGTGGGCCGAAGACAGCGGCCCTGATCGCGGCCAACCGGATAAGCAATGGACTTTAACCAAATTCGCTACTTCCTGGCGCTGACGGACACGCTCAGCTTCACCCGCGCGGCCGAGCTCAGCAACGTTACCCAGCCGCCCTTGACGCAAGCCATCCGGTGTCTGGAGGAGGAGTTGGGCGGCCAGCTGGTGCTCCGCGACGGCAAGAACACGCACCTCAGCCAACTGGGCCGCACCTTGCGCAGCCAGTTCGAAAAGATCGACGACACCAAGCGCCTGCTCAAGGACACCGCCCAAGCGATCAACCAGGGCGAGATCGTGGCGCTGAACATCGGTCTGATGTGCACGATTGGGCCGCGCGTCCTTTCGCACTTCGTGATGACGTAGAGAAAGTTTCGCACATTTGTGTGGGGTTGGTGGCCCCGAATCCCTCAGGCTTTCAGTCGCCAGACGGAGAAGCCAATAGAGGAGGCCAGAGCCACCATGGACGAGGATGACACGAAGGGCCTGTCGAACGTGGTCCGTATCGACGACGGTCGGATAGAAGATCATCTGAGGCAGATCGTGCGAGGCAGCGTCGAGGAGACACTGAACAGCCTGCCGGAGGCAGAGGCGGATCGGCTTTGCAATGCAGGGCGCTATGAGCGCAGTGAGGCGCGCCGCGACACACGAGCTGGCCGCTCCGAGCGCAAGCTGCATACGCGCGCCGGAGAAGTGCAGGTGCAAGGTGCCAAAGCTTCGCAAGCAGACGCATCGACGACGGCAATCATCGAGCGCTATCGCCGGCGCAAGAGCTCGGTCGAAGAGGCTTTGATGGAGATGTATCTGGCAGGTGTGTCGCTACGCCGGGTGGAGGACATCACCGAGGCCCTGTGGGGCACGCGGGTGAGCCCCAGCAGGGTCTCCAATCTCAACAAGAAGCTCTACTCCCAGATCGAGACCTGGCGGAACCGGCCGATCGAGGGCGAACACCTCTACCTCTATCTGGACGGCCCTCTATCTGGACGGCATTGTCCTGAAGCGCAGTTGGGCAGGTGAAGTGCGCAACGTCTCGCTGCTGGTTGCGGTCGCTGTCAAGGCCGACGGCTACCGCGAGATCCTCGGCAGCCTCGAGGGAGTCAAGGAAGACAAGAAGGGCTGGAGCACCTTCCTCAAGCCCCTCAAGGAGCGCGGCCTGACGGGTGTCGAGTCGATCGTCTCGGATGCCTGCATGGGGCTCGTCGAGAGCGCGACCGAGTTCTATCCGGATGCCCAGTGGCAGCGCTGCGTCGTGCATTGGATGCCTTCGTGCCCGGTGCCGGCCGGCAAGATGCGTGAAGTCGCTCTCGTGCTGAAGGCTATCCATGCCCAGGAGAGCTGCGAGGCGGCCCGCGCCAAGGCCACGCGGCCAAACTCGGAGCCATGCGCCTGACCAGGGGCGCCGACTGGCTAGAGGAGACGGTCGAGGAGACCTGGGTCTACCATGCCTTCCCCAATGAGCATTGGCGCCGGATCAGGACCGACAATCCTCTGGAGAGGATCATGCGGGAGATCCGGCGGCGAACCCGCGTCGTCGGAGCCTTCCCCGACGGCCAAGCGGCCCTCAACCCGGCCGCGGCCAGGTTGAGACACATCGCTGGCACCAAATGGTCCAGCAAGCGCTACATGAACATAGACCTGCTCAAGAAGCGGGACAGGGTTGCCTGATGGAACAGCCCGCCAACCCCAATGTGCGAAAGATCCTGGACACTACCCACTTCGTCGAAGACTTTCAGGAGGTGCATCCGAAGGCCTCGCTGATCCTGCACGACGTGACGCCCGAGGCGATCCCTGATCTCCTGCTCTCGGGTACGCTCGATGGCGCCTTCTGCACGGATATGGAAAAGGCGCACGAAAAGCTGGATTACCTGCCGTTTTCCGAGACCATGGCGGTGGCCTTCCCCGACGACCATTCCTACCAGAAACTGGATGTCGTCCCCCTGCGGAGAATCCCAGACGAACGCTATTTTGATCGGTTGCATTGCGAATTCCGAAACCGCTTCATGGGCTTGGTCGACGGGAGCGGTGTTTCGCTCAATATCGTCTTCTCCTCGCAGCGAGAAGACTGGATCCAGAGCATGGCCGGCGTCAGCGTGATTCCGGAGTTCCACAACGTCTATGTCGAGCCCTCGGCCTTCGCGCACTTTCAAGCGACCCGCGAATGGCCCGAGGGCACCCAGATCGTCAAGGAACCGGTCCGGGTCAAGACCGGCGATAACTGCGATACGGCGAGCGGCGCCTGTCGGGAGGTCTCCGGCGTCGGCTACTTCATGAGCGAATTCGCCGACCTGGAGCTGACGATCAAGGATTCCAAGCGCTTTCCCGACAAGCCCGGGAACTGAGCCTACTTCAGCTTCGGCCATCAGCCGTAGCACTATGCCAAGACGGCAAAGACCTTCCCGACAGAGACCTGCAACGCCTGCCACGAGGTGAATGCCGACAAGGATTTCGTGTTCACCCAGTTCTATCCCGTCCTGCGTGCGGTGATGCCGAAGCAGGCGCGATCACCCGGCTCGGTTACGGGCTGGAGCGATCAGGCATCCCCAGGTGCGAAAGGTCGGCGCATTCCCCTCGCCAGTCTTTCTTCCCTCTGCCGGGCCGATCGTTACGCTGACCGGAGTGCCAGAAAGATCGCAATATAGTGATTGACGGCAGCCGCCAGCACGAAGAGATGCCAAATGGCATTGTGAAACCGCAGGTTTCGGGCGAGATGGAAGGCAATCCCGCCGGTAAAGAGGATGCCGCCGACGACCAGCAAGACCAGAACACTGGTGCTGACCGCCTCGATCAGCGGCTGCAGGATCAGAAGAACACTCCATCCCATCGCCAAAGAGAGCAGCAAGGAGGCTCGGTCGGCCCTGTGCGGAAAGCGCAGCGACAGGAAAACGCCGATCAAGGCCAAGCTCCAGACGAAAGCAAAGACGCCGATCCCCAGCGCGCCACCGATCTTGACCAATGCGAAGGGAGAGTAGCTTCCGGCGATCATGACGAAGATGCCAGAGTGATCCAGGCGGCGCAGAACGCGCTTAAGACCCGGCGCCTGAGCGCTGTTGTAGGCCGCCGACATGCACCACATCCAAAGCAGCCCGAGACTGTAGAGCATCCAGCCGATCAGCATCGCCGCATCGCCCCAGGGGTCGACTGCGATCAGCAGTAGAGGCACCGCCACCAAGGCCCAGGACACCCCGACGAGATGGACCGCTTGATCCATTCGTCGCTCACCCAGGCTGTAGTCCGGAAAGAGCGTCTCGGAAGACGTTTGCACCATGCGGGTCACCTCTGGCGCTCTCGAACCGCCTTTCGAGGTGGCGGCAAAACCGGAGCGCAGCTATCCATTGAGGTGCCGTAAGATTTGGCAAGCGATGGCGTGAGTCGCAAGGAGGAAGGGAGGGTTAGGATGTCCCTTTGGTTCGTTCCCCCCGCAGGGCGGCCAGCAAGCCATGCAGAGTGCGAACCTCCTGCTCGCTGGGTTCGGCCCGGGTGAATAGGGTTTTTAGATTGCGCAGCATGTGCGGCTTCTGCTCCGGCGTGCGAAAGAAGCCGTCCTGATCCAAGGCTCCCTCCAAGCGATCCAGAAAACCGAGCAGTTCCTCGCGGGTCGCCGGCGTCGAGCCACCCCGATGCAGGCGCAAGGGCTCCGAATCGTCACCCGCCTGCCACCACTCATAGCCCAGGATCAGCACCGCCTGAGCCAGATTGAGCGAGGCGTGATCAGGGTTGAGCGGCACCGACACCAGGACGTCGGCATTCGCCAGTTCGTCGCTGGTGATCCCGGTTCGCTCCGGCCCGAACAGCAGACCCGTCGCTTCGCCTTTTTCGGAAAGCCCGCGCAGTTCCTTGGCCGCTTGCCTGGGTGTCGCCACCCACTTCGCCATCTCACGGTTGCGGGCGGTGGTGGCGTAGAGCCGCCGTAGATCGCTGACGGCATCGTTCAAGGTCGCAAAGAAGCGGGCCTGCTCCAGGATCTCCTCAGCGCCTGACGCCATGCGCTTGGCGGCCGAGTTCGGCCAACCGTCGCGCGGCGCTACCAGACGCAGTTCCGCCAGCCCGCAGTTCATCATGGCCCGGGCAACGGCACCGATGTTCTCGCCCAACTGCGGGCGGATCAGGATGACGACGGGAGCCTTTGCCGCCTCAGTCGGCATCGTGGAAGAGCTTCCAGGCGATAGCGTCAGACAGCGCAATGAAGGAGGCATCGATGATGTTCGGCGAAACCCCGACGGTGACCCAGCGCCGGCTCTTGTCGTCGGCGCTTTCGATCATCACCCGGGTCACCGCCTCGGTTCCGGCCTCCGGCGTCAGGATGCGGACCTTGTAGTCGGTCAGCCGCATGTCCCCCAGCTGCCCGTAGCGCGGCAGCAGGGCCTTGCGCAAAGCCAGATCCAAGGCGTTCACCGGGCCGTTGCCAGTGGCCACGGTCATCAAGGCCGCACCCTCGACATCCAGGGTGACCGTTGCCTCGGATTCCGTGACCAGCACGCCCTTGGCGTTCAGGCGCCGGTCATCCATGACGCGGAAGCGTTCCAGAGCGAAGTAGCTCGGCACCTCACCCAAGAGACGACGGGCCAAGAGTTCGAACGAGGCAGGGGCCCCGTCGTAGGCATAGCCCTGGTACTCCTTGGCTTTGACCTCTTCGACCAGGCGTCCGGCCAGTTCGGCCTGGCCCAAGGCATGCGGGTCGATGCCCAGCTCCTCCAGCCGCGCAATGATGTTGGAGCGTCCGGCCTGATCGGAGACCACGATGTGCCGCAGATTCCCGACCAGGTCGGGTTCGATATGCTCGTAGCTTTTCGGATCCTTGGCCACCGCCGAGACGTGCAGACCACCCTTGTGGGCAAAGGCATTGGCGCCGACATAGGCCTGATTGGCGCTGGGATTGCGGTTCAAGCGCTCGTCCAGCAGATGCGAGACCGAGGTCAGGTGACGCAGACCCTGGGCATCGACCGCGATGCTGTAGCCCGTCTTCAGTGCCAGCGAGGGGATGAGAGACATCAGATTGGCATTGCCGCAACGCTCGCCCAGACCGTTGATCGTCCCCTGAATCATGCGCGCACCCACATTGATCGCCGCCAAGGAGTTGGCGACCGCGTTCTCCGTGTCGTTATGACAATGGATGCCCAGCCGCGCGTCAGGCAAGGCGGCGCGGACGATCCCGACGATCTCCGCGACCTCTGCGGGCAAGGTTCCGCCGTTGGTGTCGCAGAGGGTGAGCCAGGTTGCGCCGCCCTCGGCGGCACTGCGCAGGCAGGCCAGCGCATAGTCCCGATTGGCCTTGAAGCCGTCGAAGAAGTGCTCGGCATCGAATTGCACTTCCTCCTTGCGGCGGACAGCCAGGGCCAGCGAGTCGCCGATCATCGCGAGGTTCTCTTCCAGGCTCGTCTGCAGGGCCAGATCGACGTGGAAGTCCCAGGTCTTGCCAACCAGACAGGCGACCGGCGTGGGCGCGCGCAGGACCGAGCTCAGTCCCGGGTCGTTCTCCGGACTGCGACCCGGACGCCGGGTCATGCCGAAGGCGACGATGCGGCCACGCTTGGTCTCGGGCAGGGCCTCGAAGAAGGCGTCGTCGGTGGGATTGGCGCCCGGCCAGCCGCATTCGATGTAGTCGACCCCCAGCTCGTCAAGAGCCACCGCGATCGCCCGCTTGTCGGCGGCCGAGAAGTCGACACCCTGGGTCTGCGCTCCATCCCGCAGGGTGGAATCGAAAAGATAGATCCGCTTGTCGTTCTGCATGCTCATGCCCGCCGCCAACTGGTGCCTTGCGGCCCATCCTCCAGTTCGATGCCGCGCGCCTTCAAGTCGTCGCGGATCCGATCTGCCCGTGCGAAATCCTTGGCCTTTCGCGCGGCCTGCCGCTCGGCAATCAAGGCTTCGATCTCGGCCCCCTCGTCCGAGTTGCCACCCTGGAACCAGGCCTTGGGATTGGCCTCCAAAAGCCCGAGCAGCGCCGCACCGGCCTTGAGTTCGGCCGCAGCCGCGTCCTCGCCGTGATAGACGCGATTGGCCAGGGCATGCAGCGCCGCCAAGGCTTTCGGCGTGTTCAGGTCGTCGTCGAGCGCGTCGAGCACTGCCGCCGGTGGCGCCACTGCGGGCAACTCGCGGTCGCGGAGCGCGCCGTAGAAGCGCTGCAGCTGCGCCTTGGCCTCGCCGAGCTTTCCGCGCGTCACATCCAGTGGCTGGCGGTAGTGCCCGGACAACAAGGCCAGGCGTATGGCCTCACCGGCCTGCCCCTCCTCCAGCAGCTGGCGCACGGTCAGGCAGTTGCCCAGAGACTTGGACATCTTTTCGCCATAGACGACGACATAGCCGTTGTGCATCCAGACTTTGGCCATGGCCTCCGTCCCGTGCACGCAGCGGCTCTGCGCGATCTCATTCTCGTGGTGCGGAAAGATCAGGTCCAGCCCGCCGCCGTGAATGTCGAAGACCTGGCCCAGGTGCTTCCAGGACATGGCCGAGCACTCGATGTGCCAGCCCGGTCGCCCGCGGCGCCCCCAGGGGCTGTCCCAGCCCGGCTGTGCGTCGCTGGAGGGCTTCCAGAGCACGAAGTCCATGGGGTCGCGCTTATAGGGCGCAACGTCGACCCGGGCCCCGGCCAACAGTTCCTCGGCATTGCGGCGCGAGAGGGCGCCATAGTCGTCGTAGCTGGCCACCGCGAAGAGCACATGCCCCTCGGCGGCATAGGCGTGCCCCTTCTCGATCAGCCCTTCGATCAGCAGGATCATCTCCGGAATCGTGCCGGTCGCCCGCGGCTCCACGCTCGGCGGCAGAGCACCCAGGGCCGCCATGTCGTCGTGAAAGGCCTTGGTCGTGCGCTCGGTCACCTGAGTGATGGTCTCACCGCCGGCATCGGCCGCGGCGATGATCTTGTCGTCCACATCGGTGATGTTGCGGGCATAGGTCACCTGCTCGGCGCCGAAGCGATGGCACAGCAGGCGATAGAGAACGTCGAAGACCACGACCGGGCGGGCATTGCCGATGTGGGCGAAGTCGTAGACCGTGGGTCCACAGACATAGAGGCGGACATGGTTCGGATCGAGTGGTTGGAAGTCTTCGGTGGTCCGCGTCAGGGTGTTGTACAGCCGCATGCTCATGTCTCGTCTCCGATCAGGCGAGCCAGGACCCGCGCGCGGGGCAGGAGAGGTAGCAAGGCCGCCATCTCCGGTCCAGAGCGCCGCCCCGTTAGGGCCAGGCGCAAGGGCAGAAACAGCGCCTTGCCCTTGCGCCCGCTGGCCGCCGTGACGGCCTTGGTCCAGGTCTTCCAGGTGGTCTCGTTCCAAGGCTCCTCCGGCAGAAGCCGGGCGGCCTCGGTCAGGAAGGTCGCATCCTCGCGCTCCTGCTCGATGTCGCCGTCGCGCACCGCAAGCCAATGCGAGAGATCGTCCAGGCTTTCCAGGTTACCCTGAACGACCGCCCAAAGCGCCGCATCGAGTCCAGGACAACGATCCTGCACCGCTGCAAAGGGCAAGCGGTGCAGCAGCTTGGCATTCAGGCACTGCAGCTCGCCCTCCTCGAAGCGGGCGGGCGCCCGGCCATAGGCTCCGATCTCGAAGTCGGCACCCAAGGCCGCCATGTCCAGGGCCGGCTCCATCGGCTGTCCGGTGCCCAGCCTGGCCAGGAAGGCATTCAAGGTCATGGCCTCGATGCCGCCTTCGCGCAGCCCGCCCAGGCTCAGGCTGCCGAGTCGCTTCGAGAGCCCCTTTCCCGCCGCATCGACCAGCAGCGGGAAGTGCCCAAAGGACGGAACCCGGCCACCTAGCACCTCGATCAGTGCGATCTGGGCCGCCGTGTTGGCGACATGATCCTCGCCGCGCAGCACATGGCTGACCGCCATCTCCACATCGTCGACCACCGAGGCCAGGGTGTAGAGAATGCGGCCGTCCTCGCGCAGCAAGACCGGGTCCGACAGCGAGTCCGAGGGAAAGCGCTGCTCGCCGCGCACCAGGTCGCTCCAGGCAATCACCCGGTCCGGCAGCTTCAAGCGCCAATGCGGGCACCGGCCTTCGGCCTCCAAGGCCCGGCGATCGTCGGCGCCCAGGTAGAGGGCAGCGCGGTCGTAGCGCGGCGGCCTGCCGGCGGCCCGCTTGGCGGCGCGCTTGGCGGCCAGATCGGCTCCGGTCTCGTAGCAGGGATAGAGGAAGCCTTCCTCCTTCAGATGCCGAACGGCGGTTTCATAGCGCTCCTGGCGCTCGCTCTGCCGGGCCCGCAGGTCCCAGGTGAGGCCGAGCCAGGTCAGGTCGGCCTCGATGGCGGCGACATGCGCCTCTTCCGAGCGCTCCCGGTCGGTGTCGTCCAGGCGCAGCAGGAAACGGCCGCCAGACTGCTTGGCGAAGAGCCAGTTGATCAGCGCGACACGGGCATTGCCGACATGCAGGCGACCCGTCGGGCTGGGGGCAAAACGAACCAAAGTCATGGTGATTATTCTCGATAGGCTGGAGGAACGGAGCGGCGGGCTCCGTCAAGCCGTCGGCGCGCGGAACCCGTTGGTAATGGGGTAGCGGCGGTCCCGAGACAAGGACCGTCTGGTAATCTTGGTGCCTGGACAGGATTGTCGGCGCTTGTATTCTGCCCGATCCAGCAAACCCCAGATGCGAAGGACGGTCGCGCGCGCGTGGCCCTCCTTGATCAGGCTGTCGAGAGAGGCTTCGCGCTCGATCAGGCCGGCTAGGATGGCGTCCAGGGTATCGTAATCGGGCAGGCTGTCCTGATCGGTCTGGTCCGGCCGCAGCTCCGCGCTCGGCGCCTTGATCAGGATGCGTTCGGGAATGACGCGTCCTTCGGGTCCCAGTGCCAAGGTCGGCTTGGCCTGATTGCGCCAACGCGAGATTTGATAGACCTCGGTCTTGTAGACGTCCTTCAGCGCATTGAAGCCGCCGCACATGTCGCCGTAGAGCGTGGCATAGCCGACGCTCATCTCCGACTTGTTGCCGGTCGACAGCACCATCGGCCCCAACTTGTTGGAGATCGCCATCAAGGTGAGGCCGCGCGCACGCGACTGCAGGTTTTCTTCCGCAATGCCGGCCGGCAAGCCGTTGAAGAACGGTGCCAGCATGCCCTGAAAGGCCTCCATGGCCGCCTCGATGCGCACGTCGTCCAGCCGGATGCCCAAGAGCCGCGCGCATTCGGCCGCGTCCTCCAGGCTATCGCCGCTGGTGTAAGGCGAAGGCATCATCACCGCCCAAACCCGCTCCGCGCCCAAGGCGTCGACCGCGATCGCCGCCGAGATCGCCGAATCGATGCCGCCGGAGAGGCCCAGCACCACGCCCGGGAAGCCGTTCTTGTTCACATAGTCGCGAAGGCCGAGCGTCAAGGCGCTGTAGAGCGCCTCACTCTCGCCCGGCAAAACAGCCTCGGCGGCGCCCTCGAAGCGCCAGCCCTCGGCGTGACGCACCAAGGCAACGAAATCCACCTTCGACTGGAAGGCCGGCATCTGCAGGGCCAGACCGTAGTCGGCATTGAGCGCAAAGGACGCGCCGTCGAACATCAGCTCGTCCTGGCCGCCGATCTGATTGAGGTAAAGGATCGGCAGGCCGGTTTCGGCAATGCGGGCAGAGGCGATCTGCAGACGCTCGTCGATCTTGGCATGCTCGAAGGGGCTGCCGTTGGGGACCAGCAAGGCCTCGGCGCCGGTCTCCACCAGAGTCTCGGCGACATCGGGGAACCAGACATCTTCGCAAATCGGCACGCCCAGTCGCAGGCCGCGCACCATGATCGGCCCCGGCATCTCACCGGCCCGAAACACCCGGACCTCGTCGAAGACGCCGTAGTTCGGCAGCTCGACCTTGTCGCGGCGGGTGACGATGCGGCCTTCGTCCAGATAGAGAACGGAATTGGTCACCGCGCCACGCAGACTCTGCGGTGCGGTATCGCTCCAGCTCTCCGGCCCATCGTACCAGGGCGTGCCCAAGAGCACCGCCGGGCCGCTGTCGGCCGTATCCGCAGCCAAGTCCTCCGCCGCCTTGCGCAGGCTCGCCAAGAGGTCGGGCTTCAGCACCAGATCCTCCGGCGGATAGCCGGAAAGCGCCAGCTCGCTGGTCAGCAGCACATCGGCCCCGCCGGCCGCCGCCTCGGCACGGGCCCGGCGGATCAGCTTTAGGTTTCCGGCAACCTCGCCCACGGTGGGGTTCAGTTGCGCCAAGGCGATGGTCAGACGATCACGCTGCTGCATGCTTCCCTATGTACGCTGCAGCGCAACAGGCGGCAAGAGACGGATGCACATTCGCCACCTTGCAAGCGGCGCATAAACCAGCGTAAGTCTCTCGCAGGCCAAGAGACTGCGAGCGATTCCGGTCTCCAGAGGCCGGCCCCAGGTAACGATCCAGAGCCGATGAATTACGCCCTCACCAACAGCGATCCCCGCTTTCTGCCGCTCGTCTCCGAGCTGACCGATCTGGGTCGGAGCGCGGCCGACGTGTCGGCTTTGGTCGAGGGCTACAACGACAAGCTGGTGTCGCTCGGCCTGCCGCTCGACCGCGCCACCCTGCACCTCTCGACCCTGCATTCGGAGCGGATCGGCACCGGCCGAGTCTGGAGACCGCAGCAGGGTGTGAGCGAGTCGCACTACGGTTTCGGCACCCGCAGCGATCCGATCTTCCTGAACTCTCCCATTCATCGGGCCGAGGAGAGCGAGTTGCCGGTCGAACTCTGGCCGCAGCGCGAGGGTCAACCGGACTTCGACATTCTCACCGAATTGCGCCAGGAGAAGATCACCACCTACATAGCCTATCCGATTTTCCTCTCCGACGGCAGCGTCAACGGTGCCAGCTTTGCGACCAAGACGGACGCGGGCTTCGATCCGCGCGACAGGGGGCTGCTCGAGGCGCTTTTGCCGCTCTACACCCGTGTGGTGGAGATCAAGAACCTCAGGCGCACCATCGACGAGATCCTCAAAATTTACGTCGGCCGGGAGCCGGGCGCACAGATCTTGAGCGGCAACACCAAGCGCGGTCAGGTCTCGCGAGTCTCGGCAGCCATGCTGCTGGGCGACCTCAGGCATTTCACCGAGCTCTCGAACCGTCTACCCGAGCGAAAGCTGGTGAAGGTGCTGAATGCCTTCTTCGATTGCCTGGTGCCGCCGATCGTCGAGCAGGGCGGCGAGGTGCTGAAGTTCATCGGCGATGCTGTGCTGGCGATCTTCCCACAGCCGGACGGCATGATGGCGGTCTCCAGCCCGCGCGAGCGCGCCCTCAATGCCGCCCGCCACGGCCTGCGGAATCTGGCGGCTCTGAACGAGACTCTGACCGAAGAGCCGGCCATCCTGGAGGCCGGCATCGCCTTGCATCTGGGTCGCGTCGCCTATGGCAATATCGGCTCGGTCGAGCGCCTGGATTTCACCGCCATCGGGCCTGACGTCAACCTGGTGGCGCGCCTGACCAGCCTCTGCAGCGAGTTGGAGCAGCCGATCCTGCTGTCGGAGCGTTTTGCCAAGGGCATGAACCTGCCGGTCCGCGATCTGGGCCCGCATCGCCTCAAGGGCTTCGTGCAAAGACAACGGGTCTTCACCATCGAAGACCCGCTCGCCTTGCAACCGTCCGACGGCTCCTAGAGCGCGGTTCAGACGCCGACAGGATGGCCCGAACCGCGGGAGAGGCACGCTTCCGGGCATCGTCTTGATCAGCGGACCCACATCGTTGCAGCACCGCAATGCACCTCCACACGTTCCGCCTCCTCTCTCCCCCGCCTCTCACCGTCATGACCGGATTTGACCCGGTTATCCACGGAGACCTCGCGCTGTCGGGAGGTGAACCCTGCCCTTACGCAGGCCGCGGGCAAGAGGGCCCTTGCCGGGCCTCTCCCCCTCCTAGGCTGAGCCGCTCTTGCCCGTCGCGCTAAGCGACGGCTGCGTTGACACCGTTTTCGGCCTTGCGCGCGGCGTTCAGGTTCTCCGCGATCAGAAAGGCCAGTTCCAGAGCCTGGCTGGCGTTGAGACGCGGATCGCAGTGCGTGTGGTAGCGGTCGGCCAGGGTCTCGTCGCTGATCTCCTGGGCGCCGCCGGTGCACTCGGTCACGTCCTTGCCGGTCATCTCGACATGCACGCCACCGGGATGCGCACCCTCGGCCCGCATCACGTTGAAGAAGCCCTCGACCTCGGCCAGGATCCGCTCGAAAGGACGGGTCTTGAAGCCGCTGTTCGCCTTGATGGTGTTGCCATGCATGGGATCGCACGACCAGATCACCTTGCGGCCGGCCTGCTTCACCGCCCGCACCAGAGCCGGCAGATTGGCCTCGACCTTGTACGAGCCCATGCGGCTGATCAGGGTCAGACGACCGGGCTCGTTCTCCGGGTCCAAGCGATCGATCAGGCGCAGCAGGTCGTCGGGCTGCAATGTCGGGCCGCACTTCATGCCGATCGGGTTCTTGATGCCGCGCATGAACTCGACGTGGGCGCCATCCAGATCGCGGGTCCGCTCGCCGATCCAGATCAGATGCGCCGAGCAGTCGTACCACTGGCCGGTCAGGCTGTCGGTGCGGGTCAAGGCCTCTTCGTAGGAGAGCAGCAGAGCCTCGTGGCTGGTGTAGAAGCTGGTCTCGCGCAGCTGCGGCACGGATTCGGCCGTCAGCCCGCAGGCCGACATGAAGGCCAAGGCCTCGTCGATGCGACCGGCCATGTCCTCATAGCGCGCGCCCTGCGGCGAGTCGGCGACGAAGCTCATGTTCCACTGATGCACCTTGTGCAGGTCGGCGAAACCGCCGCCGGCAAAGGCACGCAACAGGTTCAGGCTGGAGGCCGCCTGGTGATAGGCGCGCAGCATGCGGCTCGGATCGGGCTCGCGCGCCGCGGCATCGAAGGAGATGTCGTTGACGATGTCGCCGCGATAGCTCGGCAGCTCCACGCCGCTGATGGTCTCGGTATCGGACGAGCGCGGCTTGGCGAACTGACCGGCCATTCGGCCCACCTTCACCACCGGGCAAGATGCGCCGAAGGTCAGCGCGACGGCCATCTGCAGCAGCACGCGGAAGGTGTCGCGGATGGTGTTGGCATGGAACTCGGCAAAGGACTCCGCACAATCGCCACCCTGCAGCAGAAATCCCTGGCCTTCCGCCACGCGGGCGAGATCGGCCTTCAGCCGGCGTGCCTCGCCTGCAAATACCAAGGGCGGCTGCCCCGCCAGGTCGCGCTCGACGGCCTCGAG
This sequence comes from Rhodospirillales bacterium, assembly GCA_965202755.1. GTDB lineage: Bacteria > Pseudomonadota > Alphaproteobacteria > Kiloniellales > JACOMY01 > JACOMY01. Next base: position 34,461 of record CBDBCL010000017.1, read on the forward strand.
GGCCGCTTGATCCCGATAGGTCGGGACCTGCTTGATGTCCTTGCCCCGCCAAGACTGGGGGGTCCAACTCTCCGCCATCTCTCGATCTCTTCGCTGTCAGCTAAAGGCTTCGCAAGCTCCGCAGCTTGCCGAAGGCCGCGCACCATAGAACTCCGTTCGGCAAAAATCCACAGCTGCCTTGCACCTTGGCGGCAGTTATTCGCTAAGCCGGCACGCCCTCCTGCAGCTGTGCCAGAAAGGCCGCATAGCGATCTTCGCCTTGGGCGGCGCTCAAGAGGTAGCGACCCTGGAAAATCATCGCCGGCACCCCCTGGATGCCGCGCTCGGCCCAAAAGGCCTCCAGTTGGCGGACCGCGTCGGCAAGGCGTCCCTCCTCCAGAACGGCCCTGGCTTCGCTTTCCTCGAGCCCGGCACGGCCGGCTGCCGCAATCAGGATCTCCGGGTCGGCGACTCTCTCGCGACGCTGAAAGTAACTCTCGAAGAGTACCCTTTTCAGAGCGGTTCCCTTGCCCGCTTCCCCGGCCCAATGCAACAGCCGATGGGCCTTGAAAGTGTTCCAGATCCGCATGCCCTCGAAGTAATCCATGGGAAAGTCGAGGCTGGTGCCCAGCGCGCTCAGACGGGGCCGTGTTGCCGTACTCTGCTCCGGCGTGGAACCATACTTCTCGGCGACATGCTCGCGCAGCTCCTGCCCCTGGATGCCCATGTCGGGGTTCGACTCGAAGGGGTGCCAATGGATCTCGGCGTCCAGACCCTGCGCCTCCAGGGCGCGCTCAAGCTGGCGAAAGCCGATGATGCACCAAGGGCAGACGACATCGGACACGATATCGACCCGCAGCGACAGGGCAGGCTGCCCCCTCAGACTCGCGCTCCATCTGCACGCACTCCTTCTTCGGCCCTGCGCCCCTGCTCTGGCCGTGTTCCCAAAACGACATTAATCTCCAAAGACACAGCAAGGGGCCACTGCATGACGGATGCGGAGAATCGAGAGGCGCCCGCAGCCAGGCTGCCGACATCGGCGATCCTGCAAGATCTCTTGGCCGAGGCCGAGGGAGAGACCATCACCCTGGAGTGGATCGTCGCGCATTTGCGCGATCGCTCCTTCGGGATCGTCATGCTGATCATCGCGCTGGTCGGTCTGGTCCCCGGCATAGCCACCGTGGCCGGTCTCTTGCTGGCAGCCCCTGCCATACAGATGATCCTGGCACACCGCGGCCCGGTGCTGCCGCGGGTCATCGCCAGACGCGAAGTCTCGAGAGAAGGCTTCGAACGCCTGGTTCTGCGGCTGATTCCGGTGCTGCAGTGGATGGAACGTTTTGTACGGCCGCGCTGGAGCACGCCTTTCGAATCGACCAAGCGGCTGGTCGGCGGCGTCATTCTGCTGCTCTGCGTGACCCTGCTGGCACCCATCCCCTTCAGCCACGTCCTGCCTTTGCTTGCGGTCATGCTCCTGGCTTTCGCCTTTCTCGAAGAGGATGGGGTCTGCCTGGTCGTCGCCCTCTTTTTGACCTTGGTATCCCTCGCAGTTTCGGTTGCCACGATCTGGGGTACGATCGAGGCCAGCCTGCTCCTCTAGCGATGCTTACCGGCGGTCGCCACGCCTACTCTGCGGCTTGGCGCTGCGGATCGGGCAAGGCTTCGCGCATGGTGACGAACTCCTCGGCCGAGGTCGGATGGATGCCGACCGTGGAGTCGAAATGGCGCTTGGTGGCGCCGGCCTTGATGGCAACGGCGATGCCCTGCAGCATCTCCGGCGTATCGACCCCCACCATGTGCACGCCGACCACCTTTTGGCTGGCGCGCTCGACGACCAGCTTCATCATGGTCTTTTCCTGATTGTCGGTGAGCGTGTGCCGCATCGGGCGGAAACTGGAGCGATAGATGTCCAGTGCGCCCAGCCGGGCCCGGGCCTCGGCCTCGGTCAGGCCGACCGAGGCGACCGGCGGCTGGCTGAAGACGGCGGAAGGGATGTTCGTGTGATCCATCGGTGTGGGCTCGCCCAGGAAGAGGGTACGGCTGAGCGCCATGGCCTCGGCGATCGCCACCGGGGTCAGCTGCACCCGGTCGGTCAAATCGCCGAGCGCATAGATCGAGGGTAGATTGGTCCGCGCGAAAGCATCGACCTTGATCGCGCCGTTCTCGGCCAGCGCCACGCCGGCCTCCTGCAAACCCAGTCCGGCGGTGTTGGGACTGCGGCCGGTGGCATAGACCACGGCGTCGAAGCGCTCTCGGCTGCCGTCACTGAAGGTCACCTCAAGGCCATCATCGCTCTTCACCGTGTTCGCGATGGTCTGGTTGAAGATCAGGCGCATGCCCTTCTTGGCCAGTTCCTCGCCCAGGAAATCGCGCAGGTCCTCGTCGAAACCGCGCAGCAGCTTGGGACCGCGATAAACCAGGGTGGTGTCGGCGCCGAGACCCTTGAAGATGCCGGCGAACTCGACCGAGATGTAGCCGCCGCCGACCATCAGGATCTTTTGCGGCATCTCCGGCAGAAAGAAGAGATCGTCGGAGATATAGCCGTGTTCGCTGCCGCGCCCCTCGGGCCGCGTGGGTCTGCCGCCGGTGGCGATCACGATGCGCTGGGCGGTAAAGCGCTTGCCGTCGACCGAGACCGTGTGCGGGTCCAGCAGGAGGGCGCGGCCCCGGTGCAGGGTGACCCCGGCATTGGCGAGCAGCTTGCTGTAGATGCCGTTCAGGCGGGCGATCTCTCTGTCCTTGTTCGCGATCAGGCGCGACCAGTCGAAGCTGTTTTCGCCCAGAGTCCAGCCATAGCCGGCGGCATCGTGAAAATCCTCGCGGAAGTGCGAAGCGAAGACCATCAGCTTCTTCGGCACGCAGCCGATGTTGACGCAGGTGCCGCCCAGCCAGCGCTCCTCGGCGATCGCGACCTTGGCGCCGTAGCTGGCCGACATGCGGGCCATGCGCACGCCGGCCGAGCCGGCGCCGATCACATAGAGGTCGTAATCATAGGCGCTCATCGTCGCAAACTCCCTAACGAAGGTCTGGCCGCTTCGCGTCTAGATCGGTCTGTCCAGTCAGATGGTCAAGCCGAGCCGGCGCGACTAGGTCCCCGTGAGAACAGCGCCTGCGACGGCAGATAACAGGACCACCAACCAAGGCGGTACCCGCCAGCCCTCCAACAGCAGCATCGCGACCGCAGCAATGGCAAAGTCCTTGGGACCGCGGACACCGGCGGTGAAGACCGGGTCGTAGAGTGCGGCCAGCAGCAGGCCCACGACCGCGGCATTCACCCCCATCATCGCCGCCTGCACCGCTTGGCGACCGCGCAAAAGCTGCCAGAAGGGGAGGGCTGCGAAGATCAGCAGGAAGGAGGGCAGAAAGATCGCGAGCAGGGCCAGGATCGCGCCCAGAACGCCATTCGGCGCCGGCCCCATCATGGCGCCCAGGTAGGCGGAGAAGGTGAGCAGCGGCCCCGGCACAGCCTGCACCGCGCCATAGCCCGCCAGGAAATCGGCCTGACTGATCCAGCCGGGCCCCACCACCGAGCTCTCCAGGAGCGGCAGCACGACGTGCCCGCCGCCGAAGATCAAAGAGCCCGACCTATAGAAGGCCGCGACCAAGGCCAGAGCCTGATCGGGAAAGATCCAAGCGAGCAGCGGCAGCAGACCTAGCAGTCCCAGGAACAGGAGCAGACAGACCAGCGCAAAGCGTCGCCCGACCGGTACCGGCAAGGCACCGCCGTCGGTCGCGATCTCCTGCTTGCGATAGAGCAATAGCCCGGCCCCGGCGCCAATCGCCATGGCGGCGATCTGCTCCCAGGGACTGTCCCAGAACAGCAGGAAGGCGGTCACTGCCAGGGCCAGGCCAAGCCGCTTGCGGTCGGGCGTCAGGCTCTTGGCCATGGACCAGACCGCCTGCGCCACGACGGCGACTGCGGCCAGCTTCAGGCCATGCATCCAGCCGGTGCCGAACGCGCTCTCCAAGGTCGAGAGGCTGAAGGCAAAGAGCACCAGAAAGACGGCCGAGGGCAAGGTGAAGCCGGTCCAGGCCGCAAGCGCCCCCAGCGGTCCGGCGCGGGTCAGGCCGATGCCGATGCCGACCTGGCTCGACGCCGGCCCCGGCAGGAACTGACTGAGCGCCACCAGTTCGGCGAAGGCGCGCTCGTCCATCCAGCGCTGCTTGTCGACGATGGCCTGGCGGAAATAGCCCAGATGCGCAACCGGCCCACCGAACGAGGTGAGCCCGAGCTTGAAGAATACAGACAGCACTTCGAGGACAGAGCCCGCCTTCGCCTCGCCCCCCAAGTGCCGCTACCTCTCCTTGCGACTAAACACCACCCATGCAGAGGTACTTGACCTCCAGGTAGTCGTCGATGCCGTACCTGGAGCCTTCGCGGCCGATGCCGCTCTCCTTGACGCCGCCGAAGGGGGCGACCTCGGTGGAGATGATGCCGGTGTTGATGCCGACGATGCCGGTCTCCAAACCCTCGGACACACGCCAGACGCGGCCCAGATCGCGGGCGTAGAAATAAGCGGCCAGGCCGAAGACCGTGTCGTTGGCCATGGCGATGCCCTCTTCCTCGCTGGAGAATTTAAAGAGCGGTGCCACCGGGCCGAAGGTCTCCTCGTAGGTCACCTTCATATCGGTGGTGACCCCGGTCAGGACGGTCGGCTGATAGAAGGTTCCGCCCAAGTCGCTGGGCGCGCCGCCGGCCACGACGGCAGCCCCCTTGGAAACCGCATCGGCGACATGCTCTTCGACCTTCTCCAGGGCCTGAGCATCGATCAGCGGGCCGACGCCGACCCCCTCCTCCATGCCATTGCCGACCTTCATCGCCTTCACCTTGGCCGCCAGCTTCTCGGAGAAGGCATCATGGATGCCCTCTTGCACGAGAATGCGGTTGGCGCAGACGCAGGTCTGTCCGGTGTTGCGGAACTTCGACATCATCGCGCCCTCGACCGCAGCGTCGAGATCGGCGTCGTCGAACACCAGGAAGGGCGCGTTGCCGCCCAGCTCCATCGAGGTCTTCTTCACCGTGCCGGCGCACTGCTCCATCAGGATCTTGCCGACCTCGGTGGAACCGGTGAAGGTGAGCTTGCGCACGATCGGGCTGGAGGTCATCTCGCCGCCGATGGCACCGGAAGAGCCGGTCAGGATCGAGAGAATGCCGGCCGGGATACCGGCCCGCTCGGCCAGCTCGCAGAGCGCCAGAGCCGAATAGGGCGTGGCCGTCGCCGGCTTCACCACCATCGGGCAGCCCGCAGCCAAGGCCGGCGCCGCCTTGCGGGTGATCATGGCATTAGGGAAGTTCCAGGGCGTGATCGCCGCGGTGACGCCGATCGGCTGCTTGATCACCACGATGCGTTTGTCGGCCTGGTGCTGCGGAATCACGTCACCGTAGATTCGCTTGCCCTCTTCGGCAAACCACTCGATGAAAGAGGCGCCGTAGCCGATCTCGCCCTTGGCTTCGGCCAGCGGCTTGCCCTGCTCCAGGGTCATCAGCTTGCCGAGATCCTCCTGGTTCTCCAGCAGCAGCGCGAACCAGCGACGCAAGATCGCAGCGCGCTCCTTGGAGGTCTTGGTGCGCCAGGCCGACCAAGCCTTCTCGGCCGCCTCGATGGCACGCCGGGTCTCGGCCGCGCCCATCTTCGGCACGGTGCCCAGAACGGAGCCGTCGGCCGGGTTGGCGACCTCGATGGTCTCGCCGCTGTCGGCGTCCTGCCACTGGCCGTCGATGTAGCACTGCTGGCGGAACAGGCTCATATCCTTGAGTTCTGGCGTGCTTACGGCTCTACCCTGCAGCTGTGCGGACATGGCGGTCCCTCCTTTTCAATGCTGTCGATTGGCCTGTCGGTCTCTTTTCCCCTCGAAGCGGGCAACCTCAGAGACTACATTCTCGCTACAGATAGGGAATTGGATGCGCCTTGGCTAGCACGTGGTTCGTTCAACACGAATCGGTACCGGCCCGACAACGCGCTAGCGTCGGCTGGCGAGTCTCACTAAATGGATCGGAGAAACTGGAGCCATGAGAACCATGACCTTGTCCGTCACCACTGCAGCGTCGCTGGCCGCGGCGCTGGTCATTGCCGCCGGCGTCGCCCTGGCCGGCCCCGGCCGCGGCGAAGGCTGGCTTTCCAGCCAGAGCGAGATCGAGCAAGCCGTGAGCGACGCAACCCATCTGCGCAGCCGCGTCGACGGCAGCGACGAAGTCGAGTACCACAGCGCCGACGGCAAGGTCGCCTATCTCTGGGACGGCTGCCTCTGGTCGGGCACCTGGTGGGTCGAGGAAGAGGCGCTTTGCTATGCCTATCCCAGCTTCTCCGGCGATGCCTCTCACTGCTTCTATCTGCGCGAAGGCCCGGCTGGCTTGGAGTACTGGTCGGCCGAGGACGAGAACGCGGTACAGCCGCTGGCCTGGGTCGAGAGCAGGCTGGCCGGCAACGCGCAGGGTCTGGCGATGAATTCCGGCGGCCACTGCCAGGATACCTAGGGCTGGTACGATGCGTGCACCAGCGATTTTCCTCCCCTTGCTGCTCTTCGCAGCGCCCCTGGCCGCACAGGAGACGCGCCCGGAGGCTTCGGACACGCCGGCGCTGCCGGAGATCGAAGCGCCGCAAGAGGAGCCGCTGCCCGAGAAGCCGCCGCCCGAGAAGCCGCCACTCGACGAGGACGATCCCAAGCGGGTGAACGGCATCGAGGCCTTGGAGGTCCTGGTCAAGGGCCGCACCCATTACCGCAGCCGCTCCGACGGCTCCTTCGAGATCGAGTATCACAGCGAGCAGGGCATCAGCGCCTATGTCTGGGAGGGCTGCGTCATCCGCGGCGAGTGGTGGGCGACGCCGGAGGAGATCTGCTTCTTCTACCCGGACAACGACCTGCAGGGCCCGTATTGCTTCTTCATCGAGAAGGGCGAGGAGGGTCTGGAGTTCTGGTGGAGCGGCAACCCCCTGGCGACCGAACCCACCGCCACCACGGTGCGCGACAGCCTGGGCAACAGCGAGCGCCTGCCCGTCGGCGTCGACGGCGAGTGTTTGATTTCTTGAAGACTGTCGTTCTCAGAGCAGGCAGGCCCATCACCCTTGACCTTCCGGACCGGATCGCGATCGGCTGGACTCGCTCGGAAGATGGGGATCGAGGCGTTCTACCGCCGCCTAAGGCTGGCCCGCCTTGGCCGGCAGGCCGTGCTCGCTCTCGATCGCCTCGACCGCCGCGCCGAAGCTGGCATGGGGTTGGGCCTCGCAGAAGGGGCGCAGGCTGTCGAAGATCCGATTGGCATCGTAGCCCTGCTCCTCGATCGATGGCCCCACGCTTCCCGAACCACTCGAATAGCCCTGTGCCCAGCTGAGATACATGGCTTCGGCCAGGAGGGGGGGTGGCCAGCTGGTCTCGATCGAACGCGGCCCAGCCGACATTGCCGACGCCCATCGACCGGGTGGCCAAGGGGCTCCGCCAGGCTATCGGCCGCTCCGCCCGCGAGCAGGGGCAGCCCAGCGACCATCCGCCCTATCCAATTCGCTTCTTTCCGGCGGAACCATCCCCCCATTGCATCGGCAATCCAGCCGAACCGCAGGCAAGATCCGACCGTCAAGCAGACGGCTGGCCCAGACCGGCGATGCTCCCGGCGATCTCGTCGAGGATTGCCGGATCGTCGATCGTCGCCGGCGTTTTCCAGCTGGTGCCGTCTGCGATCGCCACCATGGTAGCGCGCAGGATCTTGCCCGAACGCGTCTTCGGCAAGCGCTCCACCACATGGCAGAGCTTGAAGGCGGCGACCGGGCCGATCTCTTGGCGCACCCGTTGCACGCACTCCTTGGCGATCTCCTCGTCGCTTCTGGAACAGCCGGCATTGAGGCAGACGAGCCCCAGGGGTGCCTGCCCCTTCAGGCGATCGGAGATGCCGATGACGGCGCATTCGGCGACATCCGGGTGCCCGGCCAGGACCTCCTCCATGGCCCCGGTCGAGAGGCGATGCCCGGCCACGTTAATCACATCGTCGGTGCGCGCCATGATCGAGACATAGCCGTCTTCGTCGATCATCCCGGCATCGCCGGTCTCGTAATAGCCGGGAAAATGCTCCAGATAGGAGGACTTGAAGCGTGCATCGGCGTTCCACAGGCTGGGCAGGGTGCCGGGTGGCAAAGGCAGCTTGATAGCGATGGCACCCAGACTGCCCGGCGGCATCGGGTGACCACCCTCGTCGAGGATCTCGATGGCATAGCCCGGCATCGGTACGGCCGGCGAGCCCAGCTTGACCGGCAGCTGCTCGATGCCCAGCGGATTGGCGGCAATGGCGAAGCCGGTCTCGGTCTGCCACCAGTGATCGATCACCGGCTTGCCCAAGCTTCGCTGCGCCCAGGTCACGGTATCGGGATCGGCCCGCTCGCCGGCCAGGAAGAGCGCCTTCAGGCCAGAGAGATCGTACTTGCCGACCTCCTTGGCCTCGTGGTCTTCGCGCTTGATCGCCCGAAGCGCCGTCGGCGCGGTGAAGAGCACCTTGACCGCATGCTCCTCGACCACCCGCCAGAAGGTGCCGGCGTCGGGCGTGCCCACCGGCTTGCCCTCGAAGATCACCGTGGTGCAGCCCTGCAGCAGCGGCGCATAGCAGATGTAGCTGTGTCCCACGACCCAGCCGACGTCGGAGGCCGCCCAATAGACCTCGCCCGGAGCCACGTCGTAGATGTTCTTCATGGTCCAAAGCAGCGCCACCATGTGCCCGCCGTGATGGCGCACCACACCTTTCGGCTGCCCGGTGGTGCCGGAGGTATAGAGAATATAGAGCGGATCGGCCCCGCCTAGCGGCACGCAGTCGACCGGCTCGGCCGAACGCAGCGCCTCGGCCCAATCGAGGTCACGTCCTTCCAGCAAGCTCGCCGGCTGCTGCGGGCGCTGCAATATGATGGTGAAGTCCGGCTTGTGGCTCGCCGCTTCGATCGCTTGGTCCAGCAGCGGCTTGTAGGCCACCACCCGACCCGGCTCGATCCCGCAGGAGGCGGCCAGGATGGCCTTGGGCTTGGCATCCTCGATCCTGACCGAGAGCTCGTGCGCGGCAAAGCCGCCGAAGACCACGGAGTGCACGGCGCCGATGCGCGCACAGGCCAGCATCGCCACCAGGGCCTCGGGCACCATCGGCATATAGATCACCACGCGGTCGCCCTTCTCGACTCCGCGGACGGCGAGCGCACCGGCCAGGCGGCTCACCTCCTCCTTCACGTCGGCATAGCTGCGGCTCGCCTTCTGCCCGGTGATCGGGCTGTCGTAGACGATAGCGCTGCGCTCGCCATGCCCGGCGGCGACGTGGCGGTCGACCGCATTCCAGCAGGTGTTGCACACCCCATCGGCAAACCAGCGATAGAAGGGCGCATCGGAGGCCTCCAGGGCCTTGCTCGGCGGCCGGATCCAGTCGACGGCCTCGGCCGCCTGCATCCAGAAGGCTTCGGGGTCCTGCTGCCAGGCGGCATAAACCTCTCGATATCCAGTCATCGGCGTCTCCTCTCTCGCTTTTGCCTAGGCCGCGCTTCCGACCCGCTTTCGGCTGGCCAGAATCAGGTCCAGAATTTCCGCGGCCGCTTCGGGAATACTGGTGCCGGGACCGAAGATCGCCTGGACCCCGGCCTGGCGCAGAAAGGCATGATCGGGCTGCGGGATGACGCCGCCGCAGATCACCAGGATTTCCTCCGCGCCCTCGGCTTTCAGCGCCTCGATCAGGGCTGGCGCCAGGGTCTTGTGACCGGCCGCCTGGCTGGAGATGCCGACGACATGAACGTCGTTGTCGATGGCGTCTCTGGCCGCCTCCTCGGGCGTCTGGAACAGCGGGCCGAGGTCGACGTCGAAACCGATGTCGGCAAAGGCCGTGGCGATCACCTTGGCGCCGCGGTCGTGACCGTCCTGGCCCATCTTCACCACCAGGATCCGGGGCCGCCGGCCTTCGATCTCGGAGAAGGCGGCAATGGCGCGCTGGATCTTCTCGAAGCCGGGGTCGCCGGCATAGGCCGCACCATAGACACCCGAAAGCGTCCTGACCTCGGCCCGATGGCGCCCGAAGGCTCGCTCCATGGCGTCGGAGATCTCTCCGACGGTCGCCCTGGCGCGGGCCGCCTCCACTGCCAAGGCAAGCAGATTCTCCTTGCCGCGGGAGCCAGCTTCCAGGGCCGCCAGGGCGGCGTCGCAGGCAGACCGATCGCGGCTGCGACGAACCTCGTTCAGACGCGCGACCTGTGCGGACCGAACCCTGGCATTGTCGACCTGCAGCACTTCGACGGCAGTGTCCTTGTCGGAACGGTACCTGTTCACGCCCACGATCACCTCCTCACCCCGATCGATCCCCGCCTGCCGTTCGGCCGCCGCCTGCTCAATGCGAAGCTTGGGCATGCCCGACGCCACCGCCTTGGTCATGCCGCCCAGCTCCTCCACCTCGGCCATCAGCTTGCGGGCCTCGCGGCAGAGCGCGTCGGTGAGGGCTTCCAGATAGTAGGAACCGGCCAGAGGATCGACGACCCTGGTGACCCCGGTCTCGTTCTGCAGCACCAACTGCGTGTTGCGGGCGATCTGGGACGAGAACTCGGTCGGCAGGCCGATGGCCTCGTCGAAAGAGTTGGTGTGCAGGGACTGCGTGCCGCCCAGCACCGCCGAGAGCGCCTCGTAGGCAGTACGCACGACGTTGTTGTAGGGATCCTGCCCGGTCAGCGACCAGCCGCTGGTCTGGCAGTGGGTGCGCAGCATCTTCGAGCGCGGATCCTTGGCACCGAAGGACTCCATGATCTCGGCCCAGAGAGTCCGCGCGGCCCGCAGTTTGGCCACCTCCATGAAGAAGTTCATGCCGATGGCAAAGAAGAAGGAAAGCCGCCCGGCAAAGCGGTCGACGTCCATGCCGCGCGCGACCGCAGACCGCACATACTCCTTGCCGTCGGCCAGAGTGAAGGCCAGTTCCTGCACCAGATTGGCGCCGGCCTCCTGCATGTGGTAGCCGCTGATCGAGATCGAGTTGAAACGCGGCATCTCCTTGGCCGTGTAGGCGATGATGTCGGCGACGATGCGCATCGAGGGCTCGGGCGGATAGATGTAGGTGTTGCGGACCATGAACTCCTTTAGAATGTCGTTCTGAATGGTCCCGGATAGCGCGGCGCGCGCAACGCCCTGCTCCTCGCCGGCGACGATGAAGCTGGCCAGCACCGGGATCACCGCGCCGTTCATGGTCATCGAGACCGAGACCCGATCCAGGGGAATGCGGTCGAACAGGATCTTCATGTCCTCGACCGAATCGATGGCGACGCCGGCCTTGCCGACATCGCCGACGACGCGCGGGTGATCGCTGTCGTAGCCGCGGTGGGTCGCCAGATCGAAGGCCACGGAGGCGCCCTGCTGGCCAGCCGCCAGAGCCTTGCGATAGAAGGCGTTGCTTTCTTCCGCGGTGGAAAAGCCGGCGTACTGACGGATGGTCCAGGGCCGGCCGGCATACATCGAAGCCCGCACACCGCGGGTGAAGGGCGCCTCACCCGGAAGCTGGTCCAGATGCGCCAGGCCCTCCAGATCGGAAGCGGTGTAGAGTGGCTTGACGGCGATGCCCTCCGGCGTCTGCCAGGTGAGCGAGTCGGCCGAAGCCCCCTTCAATTCCTTTGCCACCTGGATCTCCCAGGCCTCTCCATTCTCTTTATCGATGCTCATTACTCGAACTCCATGATGACCTCGTCCACGGCCAGGCTGCTACCGACCTTGGCCTTCAAGGCCTTGACGATCCCCGGCTTCTCGGCGCGCAGGGTGTTTTCCATCTTCATCGCTTCGACCACGGCGAGCGCCTGGCCCCGTTCGATCTTCTCTCCAGGCTCCACGGCGATGCGCAGCAGCGCACCCGGCATCGGGCAGAGCAGCAGATTGGCGGTGTCCGGCGGCGCCTTCTCCGGCATCAGGCGGGCCAGCGCGGCAGCGCGGGCAGAGCGTGCGATCACCGTCATATCGGCACCGCGCCAGCGCAGACGATAGCCCTGCAGGGCAGGCGCGACCTTCACCGTCATGCGCTTCTCGCCGAATTGCGCCTCGGCCAGGCTTCGACCGGGTTGCCAGTCCAGCAGCATTTCAGGATTGCCGGTCTCGGCGAAACAGAAGCGTCCCTGCTCGACCCGCTCGAGCCGCACGGCAAGGGATTCGGCCCCGACGACCGCCTCCCAGTCCTTGGCGAGGCTCGGGCGGTAGCGGCGCATCTGCCCGCTGATGGCCTGGCGATGGGCCGCTGCGATCTGCGTGAGCCCGACGGCAATCGAGCCCAGGCGCTCGTGCGCGACCCGAGGCAGGGCAGCACCCTTGAAGCCATCCGGGAACTCCTCGGCGATGAAGGCCGTCGAAAGCGCGCCCTCGACGAAGCGCGGATGGTCCATCACCGCCGAGAGGAAAGGCAGGTTGTGGCCAATGCCCTCCAGCTCGAAACGATCCAGGGCCTGGCGCATGGCCTCGATGGCGGTGCCGCGATCGGGCCCCCAGGTGCAGAGCTTGGCGATCATCGGATCGTAGAACATGGAAATCTCGCCGCCCTCGGCGACGCCGGTGTCGTTGCGCACTCGGCATCCGTCCGGCCCGGCGCCCTCTTGCGGCGGCCGATAGCGCGTGAGGCGACCGATCGAGGGCAGGAAGCCGCGATAGGGATCTTCGGCATAGAGCCGGTTCTCGATCGCCCACCCCGTCAGCTCGACCTGGTCTTGCGCCAGGGCGAGGCGCTCGCCGGCAGCCACGCGGATCATCTGCTCGACCAGATCGATCCCGGTGATCAGTTCGGTGACCGGGTGCTCGACCTGCAGGCGGGTGTTCATCTCCAGGAAGTAGAATTGGCGATTGCGATCGACGATGAACTCGACCGTCCCGGCCGAGCAGTAGTCGACGGCCCGGGCCAGGGCCAGGGCCTGCTCGCCCATGGCCCGGCGTGTTTGCGCGTCGAGGAAGGGCGAGGGCGCCTCCTCGACGACCTTCTGATTGCGGCGCTGGATCGAGCATTCGCGCTCGCCCAGATGGATGATGTTGCCGTGCCTGTCGCCCAGTACCTGGATCTCGATGTGCCGAGGCTGCTCGACGAATTTCTCGATGAAGATGCGATCGTCGCCGAAGCTGGAGGCGGCCTCCGACTTGGAGGAGAGGAAGCCTTCACGGGCCTCCTCGGCCGTCCAGGCGACGCGCATGCCCTTGCCGCCACCGCCGGCCGAGGCCTTGATCATCACCGGAAAGCCGATCTCCCCGGCGATCCGCACGGCCTCTTCGGGGTCTGCGATCGAGCCCATGCTGCCCGGCACCGTCGAGACGCCGGCTTCGGCCGCCAGCCTCTTCGAGATTATCTTGTCGCCCATCGCCTCGATGGCACCGACCGGCGGGCCGATGAAGGCGACTCCGGCCGCCTCCAGAGCCTCCGCGAAGGCGGCACGCTCGGAGAGAAAGCCATAGCCCGGATGCACGGCGTCGGCGCCACTCTCCCGCACCGCCGCCAGGATCCTGTCGATGACCAGATAGCTTTCGGCCGAGGCGGCCGGGCCGATCGAGATGGCTTCGTCCGCCATGGCGACATGGAGGGCGTCGCTGTCGGCTTCCGAATGGACCGCCACCGTGGCGATGCCCATCCGTTTGGCCGTCTTCATCACCCGGCAGGCGATTTCGCCACGATTGGCGATCAGGATCTTCTCGAACATGTCTGCCACCTGTCTCACAGCGGGATGTTGTCGTGTTTGCGAAAGGGTTGCTCGACCTTCTTGTCCTTCAAGGCCGCGAAGGCGCGTGCCACCCGGCGCCTGGTGTTGCGCGGCATGATCACCTCGTCGACGAAGCCGCGTTCGGCGGCGACGAAGGGGTTGGCGAAGCGATCTTCGTAGTCCCTGGTGCGGGCCGCGATCTTCGCGGCATCGCCCAGCTCCGAGCGATAGAGGATCTCGACCGCACCCTTGGCGCCCATCACCGCGATCTCGGCCGAAGGCCAGGCGTAGTTCACATCGGCTCCGATGTGCTGCGAGGCCATGACGTCATAGGCCCCGCCGTAGGCCTTGCGGGTGATCACGGTCACCATCGCTACGCTGGCTTGCGCATAGGCGAAGAGCAGCTTGGCCCCATGCTTGATGACGCCGCCGTACTCCTGCGCCGTACCCGGCAGGAAGCCCGGCACGTCGACGAAGGTCAGGATCGGAATGTTGAAGGCATCGCAAAAGCGCACGAAGCGTGCGGCCTTGCGGCTGGAATCGATGTCCAGGCAGCCGGCCAGCACCATCGGCTGATTGGCGACCACCCCGACGCTCGAGCCTTCCAGGCGGATGAAACCGGTCAGGATGTTGCGCGCGAAGCTGGGCTGGATCTCGAAAAAATCACCGTCGTCGGCCACCTTGGCGATCAGCTCATGCATGTCGTAGGGCTGGGTGGCATTGGCCGGGACCAGGCTGTCGAGGCTGGGCTCGCTGCGATCGGGGTCGTCGAGCAGCGGCAGTTCCGGCGGATCCTGGCGGGCCGAGAGCGGCAGGAAGTCGACCAGGCGGCGCACCTGCACCAGAGCCTCGACGTCGTTCTCGAAGGCCAGGTCGGCGACCGAGGACCTGGACGTGTGGGTCCTGGCACCGCCCAGTTCCTCGGCGGTGACGATCTCGTTGGTGACCGTCTTCACCACGTCGGGGCCGGTCACGAACATGTAGGAGCTATCCTCGACCATGACGATGAAGTCGGTCATGGCCGGCGAATAGACCGCACCGCCGGCACAAGGTCCCATGATGACGGATATCTGCGGCACCACGCCCGAGGCGCGAACGTTGCGCTTGAAGACCTCGGCGTAGCCGGCGAGCGAGGCCACGCCCTCTTGAATGCGCGCTCCGCCGGAATCGTTCAGGCCGATGATCGGCGCGCCGTTCTGCACGGCCTTGTCCATGATCTTGCAGATTTTCTGCGCGTGCGCTTCGGAGAGCGAGCCGCCGAAGACGGTGAAGTCCTGGCTGAAGACATAGACCGGACGGCCGTTGATCGTACCCCAACCGGTGACCACCCCATCGCCCGAGACGGTCTCGGCGTCCATGCCGAACTCGTGGCAGCGGTGGGTGACGTAGGTGTCGTATTCCTCGAAGGAGGCCTCGTCGAGCAGCAGTTCCAGGCGCTCACGCGCGGTCAGCTTGCCCTTGGCGTGCTGCGCATCGATGCGGCGCTGTCCGCCGCCCAGATAGGCCTCGTCGCGCCGCTGCTGCAGCTTGTCCAAGATGTCCTGCATGGATGGCCTCACTGCTGGCGACGCGGGGGAAGTGCGGCCAGCACCAGGCCGGCAAGCGCCGCCTTCACGAGGTCGCCGACAATGAAGGGGTAAAGCCCCCAGGCGAGGATCGGCTTATCGAAGCCCAGCAGCAGACCCAGCTGCAGCAGGTCCGTCGGATAGACCAGCACCGCGCCGAGCAGGGCCACGCCCAGGCTGCCCCGGAGCTGCCGCGTCCAGCCACGATCCCTGGCCCAGCCACAAAAGCCTGCGGAGAGGAGGAAACCGATCAGATAGCCACCGGTCGGGCCGATCAGTACCGCCGGGCCACCGGCACCGCCGGCAAAAAGCGGCAGGCCGCAGAAGCCGGCGACCAGGAAAGCCGACACGGCCGCGAGCGCACCGCGAAGTCCCAGGGTCAAGCCGACGCCGATCACCGCCAAAGTCTGCAGGGTCATCGGAACCGGGTAGAAAGGCAGCTCGATCTGCGATGCCGCGACCAGGGCGGCCACTCCGAGGGCGATCGGCCAGGTCTTGCGCAGCAGGCCAGGCTGTCCCTTCTGCGTCGTGGTGTACGATTTTGCGAACACTTCGTATCCTCCCTTGTGGCGCTTGCGCCGCTCCGATCGCGACGCGCCGTGGCTCAATGTCCATGCGCCTCCTTTTGCCATTGAAAGGCTCGGAAAAGAAGGACCGGACAGGCAACACGGCCATCTTTACCGAAATGCGATTTGCAAACTGCGAAAAAGCGAACGGATCGATCGAGGGACGCAGATCGATTCGACGCAGATCGATTCGGGGACGCAGACTCTTCGCCGGTGCCAGGCTCCGCAACCTCCGCCAGGCCGAGGGATTGACACAGCGCGCCTTCGCCGAACGGCTGGGACTCTCGCCCGGCCATCTCGCCCGGCCATCTCGCCCGGCCATCTCGATCGGATCGAGAACGATCGGCGCCCGGTTTCGGCCGCCGTGATCCTGGCACCGGTCGATGCCTTCGACATCGACCTGGCCCGCTTCGCCGCCGACGAGGGCGATCGCGTGGCGGCCGCTCTGCATGAGGTCCTGCTCGATCCCCTCTTCGGCGCGCAGCGGCCCTCGCGGCAGGCGCTGAACATGACGATCTCCGACACGCCGGACTTCGCCCAGGCCTTTTTGCTGCTCCACCGCGCTATCGGAATGCCAAAGAGCGTCTGGCCTCGCTGAACGACGTGCTGCAGCACGAGGCCTTGGAGGCCGCGCCGCCACCCCATGAGGAGGTGCGGGATTTCTTTCACTACGCCGACGACCAGGTCGCATGGCTGGATCGCGACGCCGAGGTTCTGACCGGGGACATCGGCATCGAGGGCGGCACTCACCGCGCCCTGGAGATCGAGCGCTTGCGCCGCAGACACGACAGTGCGGTCACGCTCGAACAGGGAAAGATGCAGAACGACCTCTTCCGCGATTGCGATCCCAAGGCGCGCCGCCTCGGAATCGATGCCGACACGCCGCTCGCCAGCCAGGGCTTTCGGATCTGGCAGCAGATCGCCTTGCTGGAGGAGGAAGAGATCCTCCAGTCGATTCCGAACGATGCCAGGTTCCGCACGGCGGAAGCCCGCGCCATTGCCAGGATCGTTCTGGCGCGCTTCTTTGCCGGCGCAGTGATCCTGCCCCATGGGCTCCTTGCCTGGCCGCCGCCCGGGACCTGCAACATGACATCGCCTTGCTGGCGGAGAGCTTCGGCGCCAGCCTGGAACAGCTGGCGCACCGCCTCGGCACCCTGCAGCGTCCCGGCGCCCGCGGTGTCCCTTTCTTCTTCGTCCGGGTGGACCGGGCCGGCACCAGGCGGTATAGTGCGACGCGCTTGCAGTTCGCCCGCTTCGGCGGCGCCTGTCCGCTCCGGGCGGTGCACCGGGCCTTCGAACGCCCCGAGGAGATCGTGCGACAATTGGCGGAGACGCCGGACGGCGAGCGCCAGGTCTGCCTGGCCCGCACCGTCATCGCGCGCGGAGCGGGCTTTCGCACGCCGATGCGGCGCTACGCCATCGGGCTCGGCTGTCCCGTCGACTTTGCCCGCGATCCGGTCCATGCCGACGATCGGGTCATCGATCGGTCCGAGGCCTTCGACAGGATCGGCCTCTCCTGCCGCATCTGCGGGCGCAAGGATTGCCCACAGCGCTCCGTCCCGCCCATCGACCGCAAGCTCCACGTCGATCCCCGCAGCCGCAAGGCGGTGCCCTTCGAGATGGAGTAGCGACAGGCGGAGAGGTCGGCTTCGGTCCGGAACGAGACTGCCTAGGGGTCGCAGGTCCAAGGCAAACACTGTCCAGGAATCCGAAGGCCGCCGGGCGATGACGCGGATTTCGACGATGGCGCGCGGTTCGAGCGACGCGCTGACCTCGATCGCCGTTCAGGCTGGATAGGGCTCGCCGATACACTCGCCCTTCCCCTGCGTGAAGAGTCTCGCCTGGGCTTGCAGTCCGACGTGATGGCTCGTCATCTCGACCGCATCGGCAAGGCCGGCGCCGGCCGGCTCGTCTTCCACGTCTTCGCCTCCATCGCCCAATTCGAGCGCGAACGCATAGCCGAACGTACCAAGGAGGGCCTGCAAACGGCCAAGGCGCGTAGGCGTGTCGGTGGCCGTCCTCCCGCTCTTACGGGGGCACAGAAGGCCGAGGTGCGCCGCATGCGCGATGATGAGAGCCGCGCAATCGGTGAGATCGCGCGGCTCTTCAAGGTTAGTGAACGGACGGTCAGGCGCGCCTAGGTCGTGGCGCGAGTGATTGCCCCGATCTTGATTTTCGCCAGGGCCAGAGCGTTCAGCGCTCGATCAAGCGCAGCCTGAACCTCCGCAGCCTGCTTGCCAGTCGGATAAGGTCCTGGGGGCGGCAAGTCTTCCGTCACCTGGTAAACCCAGCCAAATGTGGCACCGGTGGCAACCTCAGCGATCCGGCCGCCGTTTACTCCGAACCACGCGGCGATGTCATGTTGGCGATCACCTCTCGCGAGCATCCCTTTAACGAGCGCAGCGTCGTGCACTGTAAGGCGGACTCCACTCGTTTTTGCTCTGCTGCCCATTACTCTGTTGCCTCCGAGACCTGCTCCTCTGGCGGCGTTAGAGACCGAACTTCCGCGTCGGTCAGGGGCAGGTCGAGCGCACGCTTCGCGAATGCCTTCGTAGCCTGCCTGGATTGCCGGTTTGACGCGACAGAACCCGCGACAATGCAGATGCCGTTCCACTCTGGGTTTGATTTCTTCCAATCGATCTCGGTCAGCGCCTTGAGGCGATCCTCCCAGTCATCGGGGTGCTGGCGCATCAGCTCTGCTCCAGCACCTCCGATGGCGCGCATTATCGTTGCATTTGATGCCAGGCTTTCCTGGCGGAGTTCCATCGCCCGCATATGCCGCGTCTTTACCGCGTCCCACTGAGGCATATTCTCGGATACCGCCTTCCAAAATTTCACCGCAACAGCGGTAATCTCGTGATGACTCTCTTCATCGTCCTCACTCTCACCGGCCACATCGTGAAACTTCAGGAGCTCCTTGTTTGCATCGTACATTGTCGAGAGGGTAAACAGCTTTGGCGACCTAATTCCGATAGAGATCGCATCACGGTCGACCATGCCGTCGAAGACATCGACCTGCTTGATCACCGCCAAAGTCAGGCGAGAGAACGGGTCTCGCTTGTCAAAAAGTATATCAAGTGATTTCGACGTCTTCTTCACGAACCTGTTGAGGTCGGAGAACATCTGCTGCATTCGGTCTCGGTTCTCGTACTCAAAGAGTAGAACTGAGATCGTCTCGTCACCCAGAGCAGGGTTCTCCTTCAGCGCATGGGCGATAGCGGCGCAGCGGTGTTGGCCGTCATTGATAACAAACTCAGCCTCGTCGAAGTTCATCGCAACAGTGCCGAGGCTCTCTTCGCCCGGAACCGGCGAGAACTCGACAGTGCACTTATAGGACGCCGTTATGGATGCGAAGAGGTATCCGTCTTCATTTTCAGTGATGTACTTCGAGATGTGCGGGATCCGTTTTTGGTTTAGGACCCTTTGCTCACGTTCTTCGGGCGTAAATTCGGCCCAGTCCCTGAACGTGAACATCTTGGGCACAACGCGCAATGGCATCATGCATGAGTAGTAGGTGCGGCCACCGATGGTGCCCTTCATTGCGGGAAAAGTGACTTTCATGGCTCAATTCCTTTGTTAGAGCTCACAGGAAACCATGGGGTAGATGCTGGTTCAGCTCAGCCCATGGCGTGAGGGACAGCTCACGTTCTCCATATGCGAGCTCTTTATAATGATGTCAAGAGCTCCGCAGAAATTTTTTGGAGCTCAGAAGTAATGTGTGTAGAGCTCTCCGTTTTTCAGTTGGTTCCCCGTATTCGTCTTACACCCCAGAGGGGTCGAAGCGCCGTCCTGTCGGTCTGGGTGCCTTGCCATCCCCGTCAGGAACCTTGGCGGAAGTGAAGCTGATCTGCTGCGATATGTGAAGTCTCCGCAGCGCCGGCGCCTTCCCGATCGACCTTCTTCTGTTCCGTCATGAAGCACCTCAACCCGGGCTGCCCGGATATGGCCGGATAGGGAAGGACACTGAGGGGCGGGCCATGGTTGGCCGGGCAGAAGATGAGGGCTTCGTCGCCGGCCATTTCCGCGAGATCCGGAAATGCGCTGGAGCGGGTCATCAGGAAGATCTGGCTCGAGGCTGACCAGCAGGAGCGCAGATGCTCTATCAAGGCGACCTGCGTGGACCGGTCCAAGCCCTGTTCGACCAGGTCGATGACAAGGGTGGCAGGTACTTCGGCCTCCAGAGCGGCGAGCAGGATCGTCAGGGCGGGCGAGGCGACGGCACCCTCCCGAAGCAGCCAAACAATGCTCTCCGTAACGCGCGTTTTCAGCGCTGCATCTCTCTCCAAACCGGCTTCCGCCCTGGTTATGCCTTCGTCGTCCAGTCGATCGAGACCCAGAAAGCCGGCATCAGGCAGGCTGTCGGCAATCTTCCGCGCCAGCCGGGTCTTGCCGCTGCCCAGCGGGCCGACGAGGAAGGTGATCGGCTTTAGGGTGGAGAGTTCGAAGCGCTCGCCGCCCCAGGGTCAAGGCAGATCGAAGGCGACGCTGACATCGCTCTCCGGGCGCGCCAGTCGGGCCGAATCTGAAAGCGAGGGCACGCGCCCGCAGGCGAGATCGGATCGGATCGCGCGCAGTCGCTCCAACAGATCGGCAAACCGATGCTGTTCCGCCTTCAAGACGCGCCTGATGGCCGGCCAGCGCCGGCTCGAGGCAGTCCAGATTGCCGCCGAGCACGCGCGAGACCTCGGCGAGACCGAGACCAAGGGATCGGAGCGCCATGATCTCGGCGGCGCGTGCCCTCTCCTTCGGCCCATAGGTCCGCCAACCGGCGGCCGTCCTGAGCGGCGCGATCAAGCCTCGCTGCTCATAGAGGCGAAGAGCCCTGGTCGAAACGCCGAGACGGCGAGCAACCTCCGAGGGGCTCAGGACCTGCTTGGAGCTGTGCACGAACAACCTCCTTTGGTTTGCCGATCTCCTACTCTATCGGGGCATCCCCAGGGGCCGGGTCAAGCGGCAATCACCCAGCTTGACGTTCAAGCGAGAGATCGCGTTAGCTTGGCGCCCAGATCGCCAGCAAGCCAACGGGGACGGAGCATGCCCAAGCGCGAAATCATCGAAGGCAATCCCGTGTTGCTCGTCATCGATATCCAAGAAAACGACTTTGTAGAAGCCGCCGAGGCAAGTACGATTCCCGCGATGCCAGGCTACCTCGAACGTGTTTCCAGAACGCGGGAACTGATCGATGTCGCGCACGACGTCGCTATCCCGATCGTCTTCGTCAAAGCTCGTATCCAGCAAGGCGAGAGAAGATCGACTGGCGCCGCAGTGCTGCGAGACGGTGACGACCCTTGTTCCCGGTGTGTGGATCGGCGATGAGGTTTGCAGCCAATTCAGCCGGGATCGCCCACGTAGCGCCCGATCACGACGTTCATATTGCCTTGGTCGCTGCTGGGATGCAATCTGAGAGGCGTCGGGGATTGGGAAACGGCCCAGAACGGCCAGGACAACGGGCCGCTGATCGGAAACCCACGGGCCAGTGCCAATTTCGTAGCGTTCCGGACACAGGTCTCCCGTCGTGAAGTCGTTTTGATTGGCATAGCGTTGGCTCACGCTGGTGTCGGCCGTGGTCGCAAGCGGTCGATCCGATCCAGGATATCGGCGAACAGGTCGCGCGGGAGCGCGACCTCGGCCAATTGGAAGGTGACGTAGCGTCCGTGACGCGCGACTTTTGCCCCAATTTTCACCAGCTTCTCGCGCAGCGTCGTCAGCGACCAATTGCTCACTGGGTCTGGCAAAGCGAGCGTGCGCATGAAGTTGCCCAGGTTGTAGGCCAGTGCATGAAGCTGAAGCCGAGCCGCGTTGGCCTTGAAGCGTCGGCAGGATAGTCGCGTCCAACGGATCGCGTTCTTGCCCTCCCTGATGTGTTGTTCCGCCGTGCCACGCTGGTTGTAGAAGGCGACGATCCGCTCGGCGGGCCGGGACAGATTGGTGACGACGAACCCGACGCGGGGATACAACTCGCCCGGATGCCATTCCACTTTCGCCACCACGCGCCGCGCCTGGGTCCAGCTTCCAGCCCGATAGCTGAAGCTGGCGAAGTAGCGACGGACTTCCATCGGGGGCCGTCCCTTTGGGCGCCGTAGCAGGTGGGCGACGTATCCCTGGAGCACGCTGTTGGCGGGAAGCCGGATGGCGTAGCCGAAGCCCTCGGCCTCCAGATACTCGTAGATGTCCGGTGAGGCGAAGGCGGCATCGCCCCGAAAGTATCGCCGCAGCTTGCGCTCGCGATAACGCGCCACGACCGGGTCCAGCACCGCGCGCCAGCCATCGGCGCTGTGCACGTTGCCGGGTCGCAAGGCGCAGCGCTCCAGATCGCCGAGCTGGTTGAAGACAAAAAGCGGGTGATAGCAGGTGCAGCCGAAGTGGCCGTTGTAGGCCGTGCCTTCCTGTTCGCCGTGGGTGGGGCTGACCGAACTGTCCATGTCCAGGATGATCAGCTTCGGCGGTTTGCGACGATGAACGCGGTCGATCCACAGCCCGGACAGAGCGCTGAGTGCGGTGAGATTGACGTCACCCGTCAGCCATTGCGTCTCGAAACGGCCCATCTGGCTCGATGAGGCCGCACCCCGATCCGTCGCCTTGCCGCCGACAATCCAACGCATCGCTGGATCGCGAGAAAGCCGCTCGGCGTCGTTGACATCCTCCTACCCGGCCAAACGCCCGAACACCGCTTGCCGAAGCATCCCGACGACAGCGTGCCAGCCGTTCTTGCCGCGACGACCGTCTCGCAGCGCCCCGGCCGCCATCTCTGTCAGGCCAAGCGCGTCGTCCAGTTCCCGATACGCGAGCAAGCCGCCGTCCGACGTTACCTTCGATCCATGGAACTCCAGCTTCACGCGGCGGTCGAAATCCACGCGAAGCAGCCCGTTCTTGGATTCACCCATCGGATGCACCATGAAAACCTCGCTTCAATCGACACAACACCATGATATGTAACCATGAATCAGCACCGTGGATGGCGCAAACTCAATCCCACCTGGGCAATGCGGGCTCAATAATCCCCTCGTCTCAGGTCTTAATCAGTGTCTCAAAAAACTCTAGCCCTGATTATGCATCACGCGCTGCCGTCTCCGTTGAAGTCGCATCTGATTGGGTGATCGGACAAGGTTGATGGTAGTGCGGTCCTGCGAGCGCGGGCGTCGGAGTGTGTCGGATTTCGGTTCTGGGTGACTGGGCCAATGGCGATGGTTTGTCAGGGCGCTTGTTGGTTTGGAGATGGCGCGCCCATGAGGGTTCACAGAAGGTCGCTAAAGGCAGCCTTGTCCAGACAGGTGGCCGCGCACGCAATTCTTCCGGACTTGCTTCATGGTCATGAACATCCGGGCTTCATTGCTGGCAAAGCCCTGAAACCCAAATGCTTCATACCAACCCTTGCGACGGGAAAAAGACATCCGCATCGCCATCTGACATCACGTCCAGCAAGACGGCATGGCAACCGGCTTCATCGGCGATGACACGGGCTTTCTCGAAGACATGGTGCATAAGAAGGCTGCCAACCCCGAGACCCTGGGTCTTTCGATCGACAGCAACCTGTCCGAGGAACATGACCGGGATTTCACCGTGGCTTGGGGTGCCTCTTGGTTTCTTGGCCAGCTTGGCCGCATTCATGGTGCCGACATTGATCGCATGATAGCCTAGGACCTTTGCGTCTCCGGGCTCGACGGCGACATAGACCCTGGTCATATCGTCCTTCTGCTGCTTCTTCGCAGACAGGTTCAGAAAATTGTTCAGCCGCTCGACACCACAGTCAAACCCGGAGCGATCATGTCGCTCCGGGTCCCAGCTTTCGATGTCGAGGGGAGCATCCCTAGTCGGCATTTACCACGCGACGCCGGTAAGAAGCAGCCGCCTTGAGGGCGCGCGGCGTCGGTGCTGTCGGCCTATCGAGAGCGGCTGAGAACAGTCTGGCGTCATCTTCTGTAAGCACATGGCGCGAACTGTCTTCGATGACCCGCTGCGCTTCTTTGGCAATCGCATTGCGAAGGAACACGGACTTTTCTACGCCCAGTACGGTTGTGGCGCGCTCAATCAGCGCAGCCAGGCTATCGCCATGCCGCACCTGCGTAGTGCGCGTCTGCTTCTCGCTACTCAGGCCAGTTACATTCAGATCCAGCATCTTGGGCCTCCTCCCACTTAAAATTTAGTTCAATCTTGCACTGAATGTCAAGTGGGAGGAGTGGCTGCATGGGATCGCCGAACCCAATCTGTTCAGGCTTGGCGCAGTTCCTCCAGCCCCTTGGTCTTGAGCTTGCGGACTTGGCGAGGACCCACATCGAGCAACAGGCCGATCTCGGATTGCTTCGGTGTCTGGGTTGGCCTGGATGGGTCGAGGCGAAGCGCAGATGCCCGCCGGCGAATCTTGCGAACGTCCGATGCGTGGAAGCCTCCGGCCGTCACGATCTCACCGATGCTGCTGGCAGTCAGCGCAGGCTTGTTGTGAATGCCCATATCGAGACGAATGACAAACTGCTCGCCAGCGCGGTGCTTCGGTCCAGATGCGCCCGTCCCCGAGAACACCTCCCGCCAACCGCTGACCCAAGGCGCGCCGCCTCGGAATCGATGCCGACACGCCGCTCGCCAGCCAGGGCTTTCGGATCTGGCAGCAGATCGCCTTGCTGGAGGAGGAAGAGATCCTCCAGTCGATTCCGAACGATGCCAGGTTCCGCACGGCCGAAGCCCGCGCCATTGCCAGGATCGGTCTGGCGCGCTTCTTTGCCAGCGCAGTGATCCTGCCCCATGGCTCCTTCCTGGCCGCCGCCCGGGACCTGCGCCATGACATGGTAGTGTCCAGGATCTTTGGCACATTGGGTTTGGCTGGCTGTTCCATCAGGCACCCCTGTCTCGCTGCTTGAGCAGGTCCCTGTTCATGTAGCGCTTGCTGGACCCTTTGGTGCCAGCGATGTGTCTCACCCTGGCCGCGGCCAGGTTGAGGGCCGATTGGCCGTCGGGGAAGGCTCCGACGACGCGGGTTCGCCGCCGGATCTCCCGCATGATCCTCTCCAGAGGATTGTCGGTCCTGATCCGTCGCCAATGCTCATGGGGGAAGGCATGGTAGACCCAGGTCTCCTCGACCGTCTCCTCTAGCCAGTCGGCGACCCTGGTCAGGCGCATGGCTCTGAGTTTGGCCGCGTGGCCTTGGCGCGGGCCGCCTCGCGGCTCTCCTGGGCATGGATAGCCTTCAGCATGAGAGCGACGTCACGCATCTTGCCGGTCGGCACCGGGCACGAAGGCATCCAATGCACGACGCAGCGCTGCCACTGGGCGTCCGGATAGAACTCGGTCGCGCTCTCGACGCGCCCCCTGCAGGCATCCGAGACGATCAACGCGACACCCGTCAGGCCGCGCTCCTTGAGGTGCTTCAGGAAGGCGCTCCAGCCCTTCTTGTCTTCCTTGGCTCCCTCGAGGCTGCCGAGGGTCTCGCGGTAGCCGTCGGCCTTGACAGCGACCGCAACCAGCAGCGAGACGTTGCGCACTTCACCTGCCCAACTGCGCTTCAGGACAATGCCGTCCAGATAGAGGCAGGGGTGTTCGCCCTCGATCGGCCGGTTCCGCCAGGTCTCGATCTGGGAGTAGAGCTTCTTGTTGAGAGTGGAGACCCTGCTGGGGCTCACCCGCGTGCCCCACAGGGCCTCGGTGATGTCCTCCACCCGGCGTAGCGACACACCAGCCAGATACATCTCCATCGAAGCCTCTTCGACCGAGCGCGCGCGCCGGCGATAGCGCTCGATGATTGCCGTCGTCGATGCGTCTGCTTGCGAAGCTTCGGCACCTTGCACCTGCACCTCTCCGGCGCGCGTGTGCAGCTTGCGCTCGGAGCGGCCAGCTCCTGTGTCGCGGCGCGCCTCACTGCGCTCATGGCGCCCTGCATTGCAAAGCCGATCCGCCTCTGCCTCCAGCAGGCTGTTCAGTGTCTCCTCGACGCTGCTTCGCACGATCTGCCTCAGATGATCTTCTATCCGACCGGCGTCGATACGGACCACGTTCGACAGGCCCTTCGTGTTATCCTCGTCCAGGGTGGCTCTGGCCTCCTCTATTGGCTTCTCCGTCTGGCGACTGAAAGCCTGAGAGATGCGGGGCCACCAACCCCACACAAATGGGCGAAACTTTCTCTACGTCATCCCCCTTACCGACGCCTTAGCGCCGGCCAGCCGACCCGAAATCCGGCGCTTCGGGCCGGGAATTTTCCCGCCAGAATCGCCCGGATTTCAAAAGACTTATGTCCGAAATCTCTAAAAACTTATGTCCGGCCACAAATCCGCCGATGTCGATCCCGGTCATCAGGTAGGCGGTGTCTTTCAGCAGCAGAGTATCCTGATCCCCGCCGCCAAGGAATTTGTCGCTGAACAGGGTGAGGTTGGTCGGAACCAACTCGCCCTGGCTGCGCACGAGGATGAGGTCGTCACCGGCTCCACCGTAGACGCTATCTGCGCCGGAGCTACCAATCAGCTCAAGATCGTCACCCGATCTACCCCAGACGGTGTCCTGACCGCCACCGCCGTCCAGAAAGCTGTCATTGCTGCTGCCACCGTCGATTACGTCCTCCAGATTGGCGCCGAACAAGCCGACGTCGTTGCCAAGGCCACCGCTGATGCTGTCTGTGCCACCCGCGCCATAGATCAGGCTATCGTCTCCGGTGCCACCGAAGAGGTTGTCGGCGTTACCTCCACCGAAGATCGAAAGGTCGTCTCCGTCTCCGCCATAGAGGCTGTCCGAGCCGGTCAAGCCATAAATCCGGTCACTGCCGCTCAAGCCGCGCAGGACATTGATTCGGCGGTCGCCGGTCAGCAGGTCGTCGGTCGCGCGGCCATAGATATTGAGGACAGCGATGTTGGAGAGGCTGACTCCGGCGGCAAGACTGGCGCCATCCGCCAAGATTAGGGTGTCCGTACCAGATCCACCGTCATAGAGGTCGCCCGCGGCCTGATCGCCTTGGCTGGCCGAGTAGATGACGTCGTCACCGCTATCACCATAGACCCTATCAACGCCCGGACCCCCTCGCAGGGCTCCGTCCGGGCCACGGCCGCCAAAGAGGTAGTCGTCGCCAAAGCCGCCGCCGAGGTAAGAATCCTGGCCGTTGCCGCCATAGATCCGGTCATTGTTGTCGCCACCATAAAGGGATCGATCGAAACCTGAGCCAGCAAATTGCTGTCGTCGCCGCTGTCGCCGAAAAGCGCTGTGTCGCTTCCTTGTCCGCCATAGAGGCGATCATAGCTTGGTCCACCATAGAGGAAGCGGTCGTTCGCACTATCGCCATAGAGAAAATCGCTGAAGCTCCCGCCGAATAGGAAGGTGTCGGCGCGGGGACCACCGAATATGCTGTCCCTGTTTGGCCCTCCGACAAGAGACAGGTCCGCCCCCGATCCGCCGTAGAGCGTATCGGACCCGGAGAGACCATAGAGACGGTCACTTCCGCTCAGGCCAAAGATCGTGTCGGCAATATTGGACCCGCTCAGGACATCATTTCCGCCGGTCGTTCCGTAGAGACTTGCCATGTCTGAGGCCCTCTTCCTGCAAACAGCTACGGCCTAAGATTGAAGGATTACATTTTTACATCTTTTGTATTTTGTGAATTGTAGCAGATTGAGCGTTGATAAGAAACACTGATTGGATCATGGCATCGATAGGGCGTTATCAATGTCCGCTCTGCTCGGTTCCCCGCTCTAGGCACCAAGATGGTCTAATTGGTTGCTGGTCGCTTCCACTTATGGCACACTCCTTTTCTCGAATGAAACGAGGAGGGAGGCCTAGTCCAATCGGGCTAAATTCCGGCCCGAACTCAATGGCTCGGCTTCACTCCCGCAAACCCAGGGAAGCCCCACCATGATCAAGAGTCTGCCACTTGCCGCTGTCGTGTCGTCCTTGCTCTTAGCCGCTGCGCCGCTGGGAGCGGAAGAACTGCATCAGCCGCTCGCGGCCAGCAAGGCCGTCGATCTGACCCAGAAGATGCACGAAGGCATGGCCTTTTGGCCAGGCGGCGTACCCTTCACGATGGAACGTTTGGTGACCTATGAGCAGGTGAGCAGGGCTACCTGCTGCACAAGTTCGATGTGGGTGAGAACACCGGTACGCACGTCGATGCGCCGGCCCATTTCATCAAAGGCAATCTATCGATAGCCGAGATAGCGTTAGCAAATCTGATCGCTCCAGCCGTAGTGATTGACATCAAGGACAAGGCGGCCGCAAACGCCGACTACGAACTGACCGCAGACGACATACTTGCTTGGGAAGCCGAGCACGGAAAAATCCCGGCTAATTCACTGGTGATCCTCAACACCGGCTGGAACAAGAAGTTCGAGACACCCAGCGACTACATCAACATGGACGATGCCAAGGTGATGCACTTTCCCGGTTACCACCCGGACAGTGCGAAACTGCTTATCGAACGTGATGTCGTCGGCGTCGGCATCGACACGCTGAGCCTGGACTTCGGTGGTTCCAAGACTTTTGCGTTTCACGTCGCCATGCTGAACGCGAACAAGTATCAGCCCAGATGCGCCGCTGGCGCTATGGCAATCCGCCCAACGGCGGCCCCCCGCCGCAAGCTTGAGCGAGCCGTGTGGCACCGATCGAATGACCGGTTTCTGCAACGGCACCGGCCTGAAGGTTTGGAAACAGTCCCTAAGCGAGCCGGTTTAGCGATAGCCTTTGCCGTCGAAGCGCCAGAGGCGGTGGCCGGATCCCTGCGTCACCGCCACATCGCTCATCTCGTTCGAGTAACTGCCCGGGAATTCAAAGCCCTGATTGGGTAGCGGGCCGAGGATCACGCTGTAGCCGCCGGCCGCACGCCGAAAGATGCTGAGCTCGCTGGTCTGCTTGCTGTCGGCCGTCCAGGCGGCGACGATCACCGCCTCACCCGTACCGGACTGACGCCCGAGCGAGACCTGGCTTACATCCAGCCAGGCCGGTGCCTGATAGGGCAGTTTGCGCGCCGCCGCCCCATAGTGGCGCTCCAGGAAGGCGCCCAGATCTCCCTGATAGGGCGGATCCAGCGGTCTGACCGAGGAGACGCCGCTGGCGTTGACCGCGCTCAACACACCGCCACCCTTCTGCAAGGCCGCCTTGGTCGGCCCGTCGATGTAACCACTGACCGGCAGGTCGTAGGTGCGCTGGTAGGCGGCGAGCGCGTCGCGGGTGCGCGGGCCGACCACGCCATCGACCGGCCCGGGCGGGAATCCGCGCGCCAGCAAGACACTTTGAATCTCGATGATCTTGCGTTGACTCAAAGGCAGGTCGCCCTTGGGCGGCGGCGCTTTGCTGCTGCAGGCGGCAAGCACGAACAGGCATGCGCCGAAGATAAAGAAGGGCCCTGCTTTCACCACCCATGCACCCTCAAGAGAGATACGCTCTCCAGCCTATCTCAGCCGGGATCGCCCACGTAGCGCCCGATCACGACGTTCATATTGCCTTGGTCGCTGCTGGGATGCAATCTGAGAGGCGTCGGGGATTGGGAAACGGCCCAGAACGGCCAGGACAACGGGCCGCTGATCGGAAACCCACGGGCCAGTGCCAATTTCGTAGCGTTCCGGGCACAGGTCTCCCGTCGTGAAGTCGTTTTGATTGGCATAGCGTTGGCTCACGCTGGTGTCGGCCGTGGTCGCAAGCGGTCGATCCGATCCAGGATATCGGCGAACAGGTCGCGCGGGAGCGCGACCTCGGCCAATTGGAAGGTGACGTAGCGTCCGTGACGCGCGACTTTTGCCCCAATTTTCACCAGCTTCTCGCGCAGCGTCGTCAGCGACCAATTGCTCACTGGGTCTGGCAAAGCGAGCGTGCGCATGAAGTTGCCCAGGTTGTAGGCCAGTGCATGAAGCTGAAGCCGAGCCGCGTTGGCCTTGAAGCGTCGGCAGGATAGTCGCGTCCAACGGATCGCGTTCTTGCCCTCCCTGATGTGTTGTTCCGCCGTGCCACGCTGGTTGTAGAAGGCGACGATCCGCTCGGCGGGCCGGGACAGATTGGTGACGACGAACCCGACGCGGGGATACAACTCGCCCGGATGCCATTCCACTTTCGCCACCACGCGCCGCGCCTGGGTCCAGCTTCCAGCCCGATAGCTGAAGCTGGCGAAGTAGCGACGGACTTCCATCGGGGGCCGTCCCCTCGGGCGCCGTAGCAGGTGGGCGACGTATCCCTGGAGCACGCTGTTGGCGGGAAGCCGGATGGCGTAGCCGAAGCCCTCGGCCTCCAGATACTCGTAGATGTCCGGTGAGGCGAAGGCGGCATCGCCCCGAAAGTATCGCCGCAGCTTGCGCTCGCGATAACGCGCCACGACCGGGTCCAGCACCGCGCGCCAGCCATCGGCGCTGTGCACGTTGCCGGGTCGCAAGGCGCAGCGCTCCAGATCGCCGAGCTGGTTGAAGACAAAAAGCGGGTGATAGCAGGTGCAGCCGAAGTGGCCGTTGTAGGCCGTGCCTTCCTGTTCGCCGTGGGTGGGGCTGACCGAACTGTCCATGTCCAGGATGATCAGCTTCGGCGGTTTGCGACGATGAACGCGGTCGATCCACAGCCCGGACAGAGCGCTGAGTGCGGTGAGATTGACGTCACCCGTCAGCCATTGCGTCTCGAAACGGCCCATCTGGCTCGATGAGGCCGCACCCCGATCCGTCGCCTTGCCGCCGACAATCCAACGCATCGCTGGATCGCGAGAAAGCCGTTCGGCGTCGTTGACATCCTCGTACCCGGCCAAACGCCCGAACACCGCTTGCCGAAGCATCCCGACGACAGCGTGCCAGCCGTTCTTGCCGCGACGACCGTCTCGCAGCGCCCCGGCCGCCATCTCTGTCAGGCCAAGCGCGTCGTCCAGTTCCCGATACGCGAGCAAGCCGCCGTCCGACGTTACCTTCGATCCAGGGAACTCCAGCTTCACGCGGCGGTCGAAATCCACGCGAAGCAGCCCGTTCTTGGATTCACCCATCGGATGCACCATGAAAACCTCGCTTCAATCGACACAACACCATGATATGTAACCATGAATCAGCACCGTGGGTGGCGCAACCTCAATCCCACCTGGGCAATGCGGGATCAGATCGAGAACCTGGCCAACTTGGATGCCTTGCCCGCCACCGGCGCAACCCTGGTCGTGGGTGTCTTGCCGGTCGTCGGGGGTAGCCAGGCGCAGGCACGGGTCATTGGCCTCTTGCCTTGACGAAGACCCTGAAAGGGGCAAGCGGCTTCGGACTGTTGAAGCAAACGCCGAAGGAAGAGGGAATGTCAGAAGAGATTCACTACGACGAAGACAGCATCGCCTTCCTCGAGACTCCATGAGGTGAGGGCTATCTGTCGCTTGGCGGTCCTGCCGAGGTCGCGCGCCTGCTAGAGAGGGCCGACCTGTCGGCAAGTCTGGGCTCGACATAGGCTGCGGCGCGGGTGGTGTCACGGTCGCGCTCGTTCGCGACCACGCTGCGGGTTCGGTGATCGGAATCGATGTCGAGGCGCCGGTCTGCAGCACGGCGCGCAGGCAGGTGGAGCGCTCAGGACTCTCGGACCGGATCGAAATCCGCCAGGTGGAGCCCGGTCCCTTTCCAATCGAGGCGCAGTCCCTGGATTTTGTCTTCAGCAAGGATGCGATCATTCATATTGCCGACAAGGAGGCGCTCGCCAAGGAGGTCTTTCATGTTCTCAAGCCGGGCGGGTTCTTCGTGGCCTCGGACTGGTTTATCTCGCACGACGACG
This sequence comes from Rhodospirillales bacterium, assembly GCA_965202755.1. Taxonomy (GTDB): domain Bacteria; phylum Pseudomonadota; class Alphaproteobacteria; order Kiloniellales; family JACOMY01; genus JACOMY01. The sequence goes on from CBDBCL010000017.1 coordinate 65,883, forward strand.
AACCCTCGAGCGAGATGGCGGCCTGTATTGAAACCGAGGACTTGGGTTTCGGGATGGCGTCGCCGGACCGTTATCGGCGCGCGCTCGAGGATGCGGGCTTCGTCGCGGTGGTGCTGACCAACCGAAACGCCTGGTATCGCGAGGAAGCCATCGCCGAACTCGCGCTCCTTACTGGCCCCAAGCGTGAGACCTTCGAGACCAGGCTGGGTTCGGACCCTATTGCCAAACAGATTCGGACCTGGGAGTTGATGGTTCCGGTCTTGCAGAGTGACGAGCACTGTCCGCACCACCTCTATGCAAAGAAGCCGCTGTGAGATCACTGCTGTCCGAGCAAGGGTTTTAGCCTCGTCAAGAATGGAATGAGATATCTCTTTCCGCCATAAACGTCATGGCCAATCCTCCACTGCTGTCGGGTTAAGATTTAGTTCTATTGTAGGTTCATTTGGGGTGTGTGATAGTTGGTTGGTGTATCATGGTCGCGTAGCTGGTCGATGCGCTTTCGATGGATGAGGTTGGTGCGGCCTGATCTGGTGAAGGCGCGCGGGCTTTTGAGCGCCTTTTGGTCGTTCTGAGCCAGTCGCAAGAGCAGGAAGGCAATCGGAGCGAGGGCGATCTGGATGCGTACGGCCTTCTCGCTGTTGGCGAGGAAGTGTCTAATTTCGAGGGTCTGCTTGACCCATCGGAAGAAGCGTTCGGTGGCCCATCGGCGCTTGTAGAGATCGGCGATGTCCTGAGCCGGTGTGTCGAGATCGTTGCAGAGGATGCGCAACACCTTGCCGATCTCAGTCTTGACCCGGACCTCACGCACGGGCTCTGAGAAGGTGTTCTTGCGGCTGGCCGCTTGGCCTGCAGGCAGGAGGCCGATGCGGTCGGAGAGGATGTTGCCAGCCCCCTCAGGCATCTCCAACTCGGCGGTGACCTCAAGTGGGGTATTGGACCTGAAGCGGGTGACGATCTGGCAACCGGCCCGGTCCGACTGAGCCCACCAGGCATAGTCGTAGTCGCCGAGGTCGAAGACCTAGGTGGCGCCCGGGGTGGCGCCCGGCTCGATGGGCATGGCCTTGGCTTGGGTGATGTCGTTGATCTTGGCGGCCGTGACCGCCGCATAGATCGGCCGATCGGGTAGTGTTCAGGATCTTTCGCACATTGGGTTTGGCGGGCTGTTCCATCAGGCACCCCTGTCCCGCTGCTTGAGCAGGTCCCTGTTCATGTAGCGCTTGCTGGACCATTTGGTGCCAGCGATGTGTCTCAACCTGGCCGCGGCCGGGTTGAGGGCCGCTTGGCCGTCGGGGAAGGCTCCGACGACGCGGGTTCGCCGCCGGATCTCCCGCATGATCCTCTCCAGAGGATTGTCGGTCCTGATCCGGCGCCAATGCTCATTGGGGAAGGCATGGCAGACCCAGGTCTCCTCGACCGTCTCCTCCAGCCAGTCGGCGCCCTTGGGCAGGCGCATGGCTCCGAGTTTGGCCGCGTGGCCTTGGCGCGGGCCGCCTCGCGGCTCTCCTGGGCATGGATAGCCTTCAGCATGAGAGCGACGTCACGCATCTTGCCGGCCGGCACCGGGCACGAAGGCATCCAATGCACGACGCAGCGCTGCCACTGGGCGTCCGGATAGAACGCGGTCGCGCTCTCGACGAGCCCCATGCAGGCATCCGAGACGATCAACGCGACACCCGTCAGGCCGCGCTCCTTGAGGTGCTTGAGGAAGGTGCTCCAGCCCTTCTCGTCTTCCTTGGCTCCCTCGAGAGGCTGCCGAGGGTCTCGCGGTAGCCGTCGGCCTTGACAGCGACCTCAACCGGCAGCGAGACGTTGCGCACTTCACCTGCCCGACTGCGCTTCAGGACAATGCCGTCCAGATAGAGATAGGGCCGTCCAGGTAGAGATAGGGCCGTCCAGATAGAGGTAGGGGTGTTCGCCCTCGATCGACCGGTTCCGCCGGGTCTCGATCTGGGAGTAGAGCTTCTTGTTGAGATTGGAGACCGTGCTGGGGCTCACCCGGCGTAGCGACACACCTGCCAGATACATCTCCATCAAAGCCTCTTCGAGCGAGCGCGCGCGCCGGCGATAGCGCTCGATGATTGCCGTCGTCGATGCGTCTGCCTGCGAAGCTTCGGCACCTTGCACCTGCACCTCTCCGGCGCGCGTGTGCAGCTTGCGCGCGGAGCGGCCAGCTCGTGTGTCGCGGCGCGCCTCACTGCGCTCATGGCGCCCTGCATTGCAAAGCCGATCCGCCTCTGCCTCCAGCAGGCTGTTCAGTGTCTCCTCGACGCTGCCTCGCACGATCTGCCTCAGATGATCTTCTATCCGACCGGCGTCGATACGGACCACCTTCGACAGGCCCTTCCTGTTATCCTCGTCCATGGGTGGCTCTGGCCTCCTCTATTGGCTTCTCCGTCTGGCGACTGAAAGCCTGAGGAATTCAGGGCCACCAACCCCACACAAATGTACGAAACTTTCTCTACGTCATCCGCCTTGCTGGAGGAGGAAGAGATCCTCCAGTCGATTCCGAACGATGCCAGTTTCCGCACGGCGGAAGCCCGCGCCATTGCCAGGATCGGTCTGGCGCACTTCTTTGCCGGCGCAGTGATCCTGCCCCATGGCTCCTTCCTGGCCGCCGCCCGGGACCTGCGCCATGACATCGCCTTGCTGGCGGAGAGCTTCGGCGCCAGCCTGGAACAGCTGGCGCACCGCCTCGGCACCCTGCAGCGTCCCGGCGCCCGCGGTGTCCCTTTCTTCTTCGTCCGGGTGGACCGGGCCGGCACCATCGCCAGGCGGTATAGTGCGACGCGCTTGCAATTAGCCCGCTTCGGTGGCGCCTGCCCGCTCCGGGTGGTGCACCAGGCCTTCGAACGCCCGGAGGAGAGCGTGCGGCAATTGGCGGAGACGCCGGACGGCGAGCGCTAGGTCTGCCTGGCCCGCACCATCATCGCGCGCGGACCGGGCTTTCGCGCGCCGATGCGGCGCTACGCCATCGGGCTCGGCTGTCCTGTCGGCTTTGCCCGCGATCCGGTCCATGCCGACGATCGGGTCATCGATCGGTCCGAGGCCTTCGACAGGATCGGCCTCTCCTGCCGCATCTGCGGGCGCAAGGATTGCCCACAGCGATCCGTCCCGCCCATCGACCGCAAGCTCCACGTCGATCCCCGCAGCCGCAAGGCGGTGCCCTTCGAGATGGAGTAGCGACAGGCGGAGAGGTCGGCTTCGGTCCGGAACGAGACTGCCTAGGGGTCGCAGGTCCAGGGCAAACACTGTCCAGGAATCCGAAGGCCGCCGGGCAATGACGCGGATTTCGACGATGGCGCGCGGTTCGAGCGACGCGCCGACCCCGATCGCCGTCCAGGCTGGATAGGGCTCACCGATACACTCGTCCTTCTCAAAAGCGGCCGCACGTCCTGTCATTCGGCGTCCTGTCATTCGGCACTGGCCAATCAGGTCAGGCTGATCCTGCATACCGCCGCATAATGCCTGCTCTGGTCCGTACGCCGGGCCATTCCGCAGACACCCCCTTGCGCCAGGCCGAATTCGCGTCAATCGCTATCGCTTCGGGTCAGGGCCTCCCGATGATCGGAAGGCTGTTCGGTCACACGCAGGTCCAGACAAGGGCACGCTATGCCCGGCTCGCGAACGACCCAGTAAGGGATGCGGTGAATTGCATCGCCATGAATATAGTAAAATCAATGCTTTAAAATATTGCCGGCAAACTTGCCGGCAATACAGAACATGTTGATTGACGCCGCCATTCCGGTGTGAGAGATTATGCCGGCCAGTTTGCCGGCGGAGTCATCATGGGATCACAACACGCAGAGTTTCGCTTCTACCCAGCCAACGAACCGCGCATGAAAGCCGAGGAAGTCGGCTTTCGGTTCGGGGATAAGGGAACGCATACCAGCCGCACCATGATGTTGGCTGAACTGGAAGCGATCCTCGATGTGACCGGAGGAACAGCGCAGCGGGACGACTATACGTTGGCGATCATTGACGGAAACTGCCTTTCGAAGGCAACTGCCGCGACCAGGCGGCTTTCGAGTCAAAGGCTAAGAGAACTGTACGGACTGGATCCAAAGCTCCCGCTGTTTCGGGTCCTCCGACGCCTTTGGAATATCGACCGCGAGCACCATCCAAGACTGGCCTTGCTGGCGGCAATCGCCAGAGATCCCCTTCTCGCGGCTAGCGCCGCCTCCATCATCCCGCTTGCTCCCGGTGCGGAATTTCAGCGCGAGCTCATGAAGATGGCTCTGCGTTCTGCAGTCGGCGGCCGGCTGAACGACGGCACCCTTGAGAAGGCATGCCGGAACGCGGCGAGCAGCTGGACCCAGTCGGGACACCTGGAGGGCCGCACTTTCAAGAAGCGGCGGCCCGTCCAGGCCTCCCCTGCGACAGCAGCCTTTGCGCTCTATCTGGCGAACACGGCTGGGTATCGAGGCGCAGAGATTTTCTTGTCCGCATGGTTCCGGGTCCTCGACTGCGATCCATCGCAAGCGCGCCACTATGCCCTTGAAGCCAAGCGGCTCGGATTGATCAATCTTCGTATGGCTGGGGATGTGGTCGATTTGGATGTCTCGCTTCTCGATCCTGCGAGCAGGAGGATTTGACCATGACTCGTATCGAAGATCTCGCGGAGAAGTACGGTCGTCACATTGAGACCCCTTGGCAACGAACCGTTGCCGGCGCGCAACGTGTCGTGATGGTCGTTTACGACAAGGAACTTGAGAGAACCTTGCAGGCTCGCAAGCTGGCCTTCGAGACCGCTACGAAGCAGGCCGGCCACGCATGGCACGAAATCGATCTCGCTTCGGTCTTTGCTGAATGGATGGCGCAGGACGATTACCGGGATGAGTACTTCGCCTCGCCAGAGGACCTCCAGCTAAAGCTCGATGCCGAATTCGCTGGCTATGTGGCGGACCGCCTGAGTGAGCGGCTGAACCAACCAGATGTGACCGAGACATCGGTTGTCGCCGTCTTTGGCGTTGGGGCCATCTTCGGGTTCGCCCGAATTTCCCAGATCCTGAAAATGGTGGAGAGCGACATTCGCGGTCGCCTCGTGGTCTTCTTTCCGGGCCACCACGAGAGAAACAATTACCGCCTGCTCGACGCGCGCGATGGCTGGAACTATCTGGCCGTGCCTATCACGCTGCATGGCGAAGGAGGATACGCATGAAAATCAAGGACGTACTGCAGCGAGACCCTGCCGCGCACCCGCTCATCAACCAGGGTCAGGCGCGTATCACCGATCGCCGGAACGAACGCGCCATGAAGGAGCTTCATGGCGAACTGTCGACATTCGTTTGCGCGGGCCAGTACGCGGATGGGATCCAGAAGATTATCCGCTCGTTCATCGACGATCTCGACAGGACGAACCAGAGAGGCGCCTGGGTCAGCGGATTTTTCGGAAGCGGCAAGTCGCACCTTCTGAAGATGCTGTGCCACCTTTGGCAAAATACCGAATTTCCCGATGGCGCGACTGCCCGCAGCCTGGTTCCGTCAATTCCGGGGGAACTCAACGCCCTCTTCCGCGAATTGGATGTCGCCGGCAGGCGCGCCGGCGGTCTCCTGGCCGCTGCCGGGTCCTTGCCGAGCGGCACGACGGATAATGTTCGGACCACCATCCTGGGCATCCTGCTCCGCGCTACTGGTTTGCCCGAGCAGTATACGCAGGCGCGCTTTTGCCTGTGGCTCCACTCAGAAGGCCATTTCGACGCGGTGAAGTCGGCAATCGAGTCCGACGGCAGATCATTCGATCGCGAGCTCAACAATCTGTATGTCAGCGGCCCGATCGCGCGCGCGGTCATCGCGCGCGACCCGGCCTTCGCTCGTGGTGAAGCCGAAGCGAAGCAGCTGATCAAGGCCCAGTTCCCGCCACAGACCTCGGATATCACAACGCAGGACTTTCTGCGCGCCGCCAAGGACGCACTTGGGCTCGTCTCTAAGAACGATAGGATGCCCTGCACCCTGATCGTGCTTGACGAAGTCCAGCAATATATCGGCGAGTCAAACGACCGCTCGGTTCTGGTCACCGAGGTCGCCGAGGCTGTTGAAAAACAGCTTGACAGTCATGTCATGATCGTCGGAGCCGGCCAGAGCGCACTGACCGACGTTCCGCTTTTGCAGAAACTGATGGATCGCTTCACGATCCGCATCCCCCTCTCCGATGCGGAGGTGGAAACAGTCACCCGCAAGGTGCTGCTCCAGAAGAAATCCAGCGTGATCGGTGACGTACGCAGCCTGCTCGACAGGCACAGCGGCGAGATCTCGCGCCAGCTGCAGGGAACACGGATCGGTGAAATCATCGAAGATCGAGCAATCATCGTCGACGATTACCCCCTGCTTCCCGTTCGCCGGCGCTTCTGGGAGGAGTGCTTCCGTCAAATCGACGCTGCGGGCACAAGCAGCCAGCTTCGTTCCCAACTTCGCATCGTTCATGACGCAGTCGCGAAGCTGTCGGATCGTCCCATCGGAGCGGTCGTGCCGGCAGACGAGCTCTTCGATGCTCTTGCGCCGGAGATGGTCAATACCGGTGTCTTGCTGCGGGAAATCAACGAACGGATCATTCAGGTGGGCAACACCGACGGACCGCTCGCCCCGCGAATCTGTGGTCTTGTATTCCTGATCGGCAAACTGACACGAGAATCCGGTGCAGACACCGGCGTCCGGGCTACCAAAGATCATATCGCCGACCTGATCATCGACGATCTTACGAAAGACAATGGCAGGCTGCGGCACGACATCGAGGCGATGCTCAAGAAGCTGGCCGATGACGGTGTGCTGATGCCTGTCGGTGATGAGTACCGGCTGCAGACCAGCGAAGGCAGCGAATGGGATCGGGAGTTCCGGAACCGACAGACCAGACTCAACAATGACGACGCTGCCATCCAGTTCAAACGCGATCAGTTCCTGTACAGCGAGATGGACAAGATCATCCGCGGCTTGCGCGTGGTTCACGGGGCGGCAAGGGTACCCCGGCAATTCGTCATCCATCGAGAGGCGACAGCGCCTAGCGTCGACGGATCTGGAGTTCCGGTATGGATCCGTGACGGCTGGAGCGCATCGGAAAAGGATGTGATCGAGGCTGCGCGATCGGCTGGATCCGACAGTCCGACCATACATCTCTTCATCCCTCGCCAGTCGGCAGGCGACCTGCGGCGCCTGATTGTCGAGGCGGATGCCGCACGACAAACTCTCGATACGAAAGGCAACCCGACGGGCGCTGAGGGCCAGGAGGCGCGGCAAGGCATGGACAGCCGCCGGGCTCGCGCCGTTGGCGCCCGCGATCGCCTGATCCGCGAAATCGTTGCCAATGCCAAGGTCTTTCAGGGCGGCGGCAACGAGGTGCTCTTGTCCACGCTGGAGGATCGCATCAAGACGTCCAGCGACGATGCCCTCGTTCGCATGTTCCCCCGTTTCAAGGAAGCCGACAGCGCCGCCTGGCCGGCCGTCATCAAACGCGCGCGTGACGGCGCCGATCATCCTTTGCAACCGACCGGACACTCCGACGCGACTGAGAAGCATGCCGTTTGCCGGCAGGTGCTCTCGACCATCGGCGCCGGCAAGTCGGGAGCGGATATCCGGAAGACGCTGAGCGGATCACCCTTCGGCTGGCCGCGCGATGCCGTCGATGCCGCCCTGATCGCGCTCCACCGCTCGCAGCACATCACTGCAACGCTGAATGGCGCAGCGGTTACCCTTGGCCAGTTGGGCCAGAACAGGATCCCGAGATCGGATTTCCGGATCGAGCAGGCAATCCTGTCGGTTCAGGATCGACTGCTGCTCCGAAAGCTGTTCCAAGGCCTCAGCCTTTCCTGCAAGAGCGGAGAAGAGGGAATCCGCGCCAGCGATTTCCTTGCCAAGTTGATCGAACTTGCCAATTCGGCCGGCGGCGACGCGCCACTCCCCGTTCCGCCTTCCGTAACGGAAATCGAAGACATCCAGAGGCTCGTTGGCAACGAGCAGCTGGTCGCAATCAAGAACAAGGCCGGTGAGTGGGAAACGACAATCGAGGACTGGCAGGCCGCGAAAGACCTGGTTGACGAGCGGCTGCCGAAATGGGACTTGGTCGAGCGCCTGGCCCGGCATGCCAGCCTGATCGAGGACGCAAAGCCACACCTCGACGAAAAGGAAGCGGTCATGGCCCAGAGGCTGCTGCTGGAAAGCTCGGATCCGGCCAGCGGCATCCGCAAAGGCCTTGCCGATATTCTTCACAAAACGGTCCAGGAGAGCTTCGCTGACCATGCGTCAAGCTTCAATGACGCCATAAAGACCCTCGATAGGAACGAGGGCTGGAAGAAGCTGCCCGCCGCCGATCAGACTGCCATCAAGGAAGCGGTGGGGCTCAAGGCGCCGATCAAGCCGGAAGTCTCGAATGATGAAGCGCTGGCCGGTCGTCTCGCTCGGACGCCCTTGTCCAGCGCCCAAGCCGAGATCGATGCCATATCGGGCAGGATCGCGCAAGCGAGGGAGCGAGCCGCAAAGTTGCTCGAACCGAAAGTCCAGACCATCGCGCTGGAGCGCAGCACCCTTCGGGATGCGGCGGAGGTCGAAGCGTGGGCCGAGCGTCAGAAGAAGATCCTGTTGGACGCCGTCGCCAGCGGCCCCGTGCTGGTGAACTAGGGACAACGGCTGATGGCAACTCTGGCTCGAGACCTCCGAAAGGCTCTCGAAAGGACGGTCAAACAGGCGCGTCGCATCGCCGAAACCGGCGCGCGAAAGGTCCTCGAAGAGCTTGGCGTTCGTCACCACGAGCCATATGGCTCGATGTCTCCTGAGCGGCGAGCGCTGCGAAATCGGCTGCGCGCGCACGGCAGGCAGTTGGGCGACCGACGCGATCGCCAAAAAGGGACGCAGACAATCGATCGCCTGATCCAGGAATGTGCCTACGAGCATTGGCATCGCATGCTGTTCGCCCGCTTCCTTGCCGAGACGGACCTGTTGATCGAGCCGCAATCGGGTGTCGCCATCACCTTGGCGGAATGCCAGGAACTTGCACGTGAGCAAGGCGCTGACTGGTTGGAACTCGCCAGCGATTACGCGGAGCGCATGTTGCCGCAAATCTTCCGTTCGGATGACCCCGTCTTGGCCATCACGCTGCCGCCGGAAACGCGATCCGACCTCGAAGACCTGTTGAAGTCGCTGCCCAGGGATGTCTTCGCCGCGGACGACAGTCTCGGTTGGGTCTATCAATTCTGGCAGACGGAAAGGAAAGAAGAGGTCAACCGGTCTGAGGTAAAGATCGGCGCGGACGAGCTGCCGGCGGTGACGCAGCTGTTCACCGAGGACTATATGGTCCTCTTCCTTCTGCACAACACGCTTGGCGCCTGGTGGGCCGGCAAGGTGCTTGCCGAAAATCCGGAACTCGCGACGTCCGCCCGGAACGAGGACGAACTCCGGACAGCCTGCAAGATCGGCGATGTCGACTGGAGTTACCTGCGATTCGTGCGCGACATTTCCGAGGACGGTGACGAAGGTCTCTGGCGCCCGGCGGCCGGCACGTTCGACGGCTGGCCAGAGGCGGCGAAAGACCTCTCCGTATTCGATCCCTGCATGGGCTCGGGGCATTTCCTAGTCTTCGCGCTGCCGATCCTTGCTGCGTTCCGCAGGGAGGAAGAGGGCCTAAGCGAATCGGATACCACCGATGCTGTTCTGCGGGACAACCTCTTCGGACTGGAGATCGATCCGCGCTGCACCCAGATCGCAGCCTTCAACCTGGCCTTCGCTGTCTGGCGCCAGACGGGATTTCACCAACTGCCACAGCTAAATCTCGCCTGTTCAGGGCTCGCCATAGGCGTGACCAAGGGAGAATGGCTGAAGCTCGCCGAAAAAGCGGCAGTTGCCGCTGATCCATTAGCAGAGCGCGATCTTTTGGGCGTGGAAGACAACCTCCTCACGCACGGGCTGGAAGAACGAGTCAAGAATGGGCTCGAGACGCTCTATGACCTCTTTGCGAAGGCACCTTGGCTCGGTAGCCTGATCGACCCACGCGGCGCTGGCGCCGACATTTTTCGAGAAGGATTCGATAAGTTGGAGCCATTACTGGCTTCGATCCTATCCACTACCGATACCCATGAAGCGCGGGAGATGGCCGTCGCAGCGCAGGGGATGACGAAGGCAGCCGAACTCCTTAGTTCGCAGTTCTGGCTAGTCGCAACGAATGTGCCATACCTGAAGCGGGGCAATCAGGACAATGTCCTCCAGGAGTATTGCTCATCCCACTACTCTAAGTCTAAGGGAAATCTTGCTTGCTCTATGTTTGAGAGATGCATGTCTTTTTGCCAAAAATCGGGAAATAATTCTTTAGTAATTATCAATGAATTACTGTCACTGAAAGGATATAAGACGTTTCGCCAAAATTTATTGGTAAATTATACTTGGAAAAGTGTAATCAGACTTGGCTCGGGTGCATTTGATACTATTCAAGGTGCAATTGTAAACGTAAGCCTTGTGTCATCAACAAACCAAAAGCCAGATGAATCAAATGAATTTGTTGCGATAGATGCAACTGACGCTAAAGCACCCGATCAGAAGGCATTTCATATACGAGCCGGTTCTACTTTGTCTCTTGGACAATCCAATCAACTAGGGAATCCGGATTCTCGTGTAGTTCTAGAAATACTTGAAGAACAACCGCTGCTTTCCAAGTTTGCCGACGTCTACGTTGGCTTTCAGAATGGCGATACTCACAGATGGATTCGCCAATTCTGGGAGCGTCCGCAGATCGATCAAGGCTGGGCGCCATTTCAACTAACGTCCGATAAGACACAGTTTTTTGGTGGGCGGACATCAATAATAAGGTGGGATGCTGGCAAAGGCCCCCTCGCTGATGGCGCACAAGCCCTTGTCAAAGGACGCGGTGCTTGGGGGCGCCGAGGCGTAATCGTTAGGCAGATGCGCCCCTTGCCTGCGGGCTTGTATCTTGGAGACATGTATGACCAGTCGAATTCTGTAATTGTCCCCAAGAATCCGCAGCACTTACCTGCAATTGTGGCCTTCGTCATGTCGGAGAACTTTTACGCAGCCGTTCGAAAAGTTGACCCGTCAGCAGCGGTTACAAACGCAACTTTCGTGAAGGTGCCGTTTGACTTGGCTCGGTGGGAACAAGAGGCAAAAGAACGCTTTGCAAGAGGCCTACCGACGCCAAGTTCAAGCGATCCGACCCAATGGCTCTTCACCGGACACCCGGATCAAAAAGCTGCCGCCCTCCTCGTTGGTTGTGCGCGGTTGCTTGGTTATCAATGGCCGCGCCAAACAGGCGCCAGCTTCATGGATTGCCCTTCAATTCAGTCGGACAGTCTGGAGACACACGCTGATGATGAGGGCATTGTCTGCCTAGCTGCCCTAAAGGGTGAAGCTCCCGCTGAACAACGCCTCAATAGCCTACTCGCTGCTGCCTTCGGCGCCAAGTGGTCAGCGGCCAAGCTGGCCAGCCTGCTATCCGAGGTAGGCTTCGCAGGCAAATCGCTCGACGACTGGCTCCGTGACGGGTTCTTCGAACAGCACTGCGCACGGTTCGAACAACGCCCCTTCATCTGGCACATCTGGGACGGCCGGCGGGACGGATTCCATGCGCTCATAAACTATCACCGGCTTGCAGCATCGAACGATGCAGGCCGCCGGACGCTCGAAAAGCTCATCTACTCCTATCTCGGCGATTGGATCGATCGCCAACGCATAGACCAAAGTGCCGGTGTAGAAGGAGCCGATGCTCGTCTAGCGCATGCCGAACACCTGCGCACAGAGTTGATCAAGATTCGAGAAGGCGAGCCCCCCTACGACATCTTCGTGCGCTGGAAGCCATTGCATCAGCAACAGATCGGCTGGGATCCGGACATCAACGACGGCGTCCGGATGAACATTCGCCCGTTCATGACCGCCCGCCCCCTTGGCGCTCGTGCGAAAAACGCCTGCATCCTCCGCTCTGCACCGAAAATCAAGTGGAAAAAGGATCGCGGCAAAGAGCCAATGCGGGAAAAGGAAGACTACCCCTGGTTCTGGGGATGGGACGAGACAGAGCAGGACTTCGAAGGTGGCGACAGGTTTGATGGCAATCGTTGGAACGACCTGCACTATTCAAACTCCACCAAGCAGGCTGCGCGAGCGCGTCAATCGACCAAGGGGGGCGACAGGTGAACGCCGCTCACGCCGAAACCCTCATCGACGCCCTGCAGGAATCTTTCACTGCGGCCCTGCTGCGAACGCCAGATGGCGTTGGCGCGCCTGTCGTACTGCTCTGGACCGATGCTGACGGACAATGGAGGCCTCTGCTTTCCGCACTTCGGAAGGCACTGCCCCGGCTCTTTTCACTCGGCGCCTACGCGCCGGATGCGCGTCAGGGTCCGGTCATCTGGTTGAAATGCATCGTTGACCGCACTCTCACCGATGTCGCGCCTGAAGAGGGCGTCGTCCCGATAGTCTACCTCCCGAATGTGGGTCGCCAGGATTTGCGCGCGGCCGGCGACTGCGACCCAATGCTCCAGCCGCTGATAGAGCTGCAATACCGTGGCGCAGTCTGGCACCAGCGCAACGGCCGCGATTGGACGGTCGAAGCCTTTCTGACCTCGGACGATGCGCTTGCCCTCGATATTGCGCGTGACAGCCGCACCCGTGACGCAATGCTGCGCGCGCTACCCCTGCTGGCGCATGAGCCGATCGCCGGCCTCCGCGGCCGACGCCTCGAGGCCGACGATTTCGACCGACTGGCCATTGGCGATCCGATCCGCGACCTGCTGACCTGGATGAGCGATACGGAAGCTTTCGAGGAACGTTCCGATGCGGGCCGCCGGGCCACGTTCCGAGACGTCTGCGCTCGTGAGTTCGGCTTTGATCCCGATGCCGATGGCATCCGCGCAGCCGCCGACACACTCATCGAGGGTGGCGGCAAATGGGATGAGGTTTGGCAGCGGTTTTGCGGTGCGCCGAGACTTTATCCCGGCGTTTCCACTGCGTTGCGGGCGGCGTGGCCCAGGGACCTGCTGGAATTGATCGACCGATCCCGCCGACCCGGGTTCAACGAAGATCGGGAAGACAGACTTCGGAGGGAACTCGAGGCGACCGCAGAGCTCGCTCATGGTGACGCGTGCGACAAGGTCGCGGCACTCGACGAAGAACACGAAGAGCGGCGCGGGTGGGTATGGGCCAAGCTTGGCGAGAGCCCATTCGCCCTGGCCCTCGAGCCTCTCGGTCGGCTTGCCCGCGCAGCCAGACACACGCCGGGTGGGGCGCATGTGGAAGCGTTGATCTCAGACTACGTTGCTGAGGGTTGGCGCTGCGACCGCGCAGCACTTGAAGCGCTATCGACCCTGAAACCCGGGGCCGAACACAACCTCGTCACCAAGGTGGTGCGGGCGCTCTACGAGCCCTGGCTTGACCGTTCGGCGCGGCGTTTTCAGGAGCTGCTGTCAGGCGATGCCGCCGATCCTGGGAAACTGGCAACCGGCATCGAAGCCGAAGCAGACACCTGCGTGCTTTTCACGGACGGTCTGCGCTTCGATCTCGGGATGATGCTGCGGGAGAGGCTCGAAGCACGCGGTATCAAGACAAGGCTATCCCACCGCGTAGCACCAATACCCACTGTTACGGCCTCAGCGAAGCCGCTTGCCTCGCCGGCCCATTCTTCCTGTACTGGCGGCTCGGATGCCGAGGATTTCTATCCGCTTGTCTGCGACAGCGGCAGGCCGGCCGATGCAGCCCGCCTTCGCGACGCCATGGCTCGTCAGGGCGTCGAGGTTCTAGAGGACGGCGAAACCCGGATGGCAGTCGGCTCCGAAGCGGGGGCCTGGACCGAGACGGGGAAGATCGACTCGCGAGGCCACGATCTCGGTGCCGCTCTGGTCCGCCAAATCGAACCCGAGATCGAATCCATCGTCGAGCGCATCGATGCCCTTCTGAGTGCGGGATGGAGCAAGGTGAGGGTCGTTACGGATCACGGTTGGTTGCTGCTTCCCGGTGGGCTGCCGAAAATCGAACTCCTGCCCCATCTTGTCGAAACCAAATGGGCGCGGTGTGCAGCGGTCAAGGGTGAGTCGACGCCATCCGTGCCGACCTATCCCTGGTACTGGAACCCCGTGCTCCGCATTGCATCGCCACCTGGCATCGGGGCATTCCGGGTCAAGAAGGAATACACCCATGGTGGCGTCAGCCTGCAGGAATGTGTCGTTCCCGATTTGATCGTGGAGCGCGGCGAGGCAGCAGTCTCTGCGACAATTGCTGCGATTACCTGGCGCGGTATGCGCTGCCGGGTGAGCGTCGACACCAATGCCTCGGGCATCTTCGCGGACCTGAGGCGCAACTGGAAGCAGGCCGGATCCAGCATCGCGGCAGCGTCCAAGCAACTTGCCGAAACCGGCGAAGCGAGCCTTGCCGTGTCCGATGACAGCCATGAAGGGGCTGCGGCAGCGGTCGTCCTCACCGACCAATCGGGAAGGCTGCTCGACTACAGGCCGACGACAGTCGGAGAAGAAACATGACAATCGAATTCGATCACCTGGACAGGCTCGCAGCGTCCGTATTCGACGGGTACCTGGTAAGAAAGGACCTGGTCAGGCGATACGCGCGCCAATACCCGGTTCCAACCTACGTGGTCGAATTCCTGCTTGGGCGCTACTGCGCGAGCGTTGACGAAGAGGAGATCGCCGAAGGCCTCAAGATCGTCGAACAACAGCTGAAGGATCGGACGGTCCGAACTGGAGAAGAAGAGCTGTTCAAGGCGCGGGCAAGGGAGATCGGGTCGGTCCGCATCATCGACATCGTGAAGGTTCGGCTCGATGCAAAGAACGACTGCTACCTTGCCGAACTGCCGAGCGTGAACCTTCGTGACGTCCGGATCGACGACAACCTGGTTCGCGAGAACGACCGCATGCTCACCGACGGATTCTATGCCGCGGTGACGCTGAGCTACGACGGCATCATCGCGCAGGAAAAGGCTGGTCGACCCTTCAAGGCCGATGCTCTCCGGCCAATCCAGATGTCGAAGTCCGATATCCTCGACATCTATGCCAAGGCACGCAGCGCCTTCACCACACAAGAATGGATCGATTTCCTGCTGCGCTCCATCGGACTGGAGCCAGAGGCCTTTGACGAACGCGCCAAGCGGGTCGTCCTGCTCCGCATGATCCCGTTCGTGGAGCGGAACTACAATATGGTTGAGCTCGGACCGCGCGGCACCGGCAAGAGCCACCTCTTCCAGCAGATTTCACCCTACGCCCATCTGATATCCGGCGGCAAGGCAACAGTCGCCAAGATGTTCGTGAATAACGCAAATGGGCAACGGGGCCTGGTGTGCCAATACGACATCGTCTGCTTCGACGAGGTTTCCGGGATTTCCTTCGATCAGAAGGACGGCGTGAACATCATGAAAGGCTACATGGCCTCCGGGCAATTCAGCCGCGGCAAGGAAAACATCCGTGCCGAGGGTAGCCTCGTGATGGTTGGCAACCTGGATGTGGACGTTGAACAGCAGCAGCGCATCGGTCATCTCCTGAGCCCACTTCCGCCGGAGATGCGTGATGACACCGCCTTCATGGATCGGCTGCATGCCTATGTTCCGGGATGGGATTACCCCAAACTCAACCCCGAAGAACATCTGACCGATCACTTCGGGTTGGTGAGCGATTTCCTCAGCGAGTGCTGGAGCCGGCTACGCAATGGAAACCGGGTCGCCGTGCTGCAGAACCGGGTTCACCTTGGCGGCGCGCTCAGTGGTCGAGACATCGAAGCAGTGAACAAGACCGTCAGCGGCATGATCAAACTGCTGTTCCCCGATCCTGAGATGCCGGTCTCGGACGAAGACCTCGAATCGATCATCAGGCTGGCGCTGGAGGCTCGCCGGCGCGTCAAGGAGCAGCAACGGCGCGTCTTCAAGAGCGAATTCAGGAATACGAACTTCAGCTACGCCCTCGTTCCGGATGGTGTCGAGCAGTTTGTCTCGACACCCGAGCTGCACAGCGACGAGGCGATCGGCAGCGACCCCTTGCCCCCGGGCCAGGTCTGGGGAATAAGCCTCGGCACTGCGGAAACCGGGCCCGGCCTCTACCGGATCGAGGTCACCTGCGGGCCCGGTAGCGGGGTGAGGATTCTGAACCAGCCGACACCGCCGCCCTTCCGGGAAAGCGTTTGGGTCGGAGAGCAGAATCTCTACACCCGTGTCAAGGAGCTGGTCGGCGATCGCAACCCGCGCGAAAATGAATTCACCCTCCAAATGCGCCCGATGGACACCGACAAGACCGGTGAAGGACTGGGTGTGCCAGTCATCGTCGCGCTATGCGGATCGCTGCTTGAGCGAAACACGCGCGGCGGAACGATTGTCGCCGGCGCATTGAACCTTGGCGGATCGATCGAGACGATCACCAACGCCGTTCGCATTGCCGAACTTGCGATCGACAAGCAGGCACAGACGCTGCTGATGCCCGTCTCGGCGCGACGGCAGTTGAATGATCTGCCCGACGAGCTTTGGACCAAGATCAACATCGAATTCTACAGGGATGGCCCCGATGGCGTGTTCAAGGCCTTGATGGACTAGGGCCTGATCACGGCACGCGACTTGGGAACCCGACGAGCAATGGAAGTCGAAACCGAGCGAGATTTTACAGGCGATCGCGTCAAACACCTTGAAACGATCCAAATCGCCTTGCAGCCTTCCACTACGGACCTGGCGGCCCTCGAGCGGGATGGTCCCATCGCCCCAGCCATGCGTGTGCAAGAGTTCGGACCGGCCCCTCGCAGGTCTCGAGGTGCGGGCGCCAGAAGCCGCCGGCAACCGGTGCATGAGCGTAGAAGAGATCCGGCCCGTGGCAGGCCAGATTCCAAACGGCCGATCCGCCCAGTGAAAATCCCGACGCAACCGCAAAGCCGGGATCGATTCCGAAGCCTCCGGCGGCGTCATCCCCGATCTCGCGAACGAAGGCGACTTCGTCGCGGTCACGACCGCCATTCGGGATGTAGAGGTTCCAACCGAGCCAATCCGATCCCGCGCGCGGCCGCCGATCGGGTGCGATGGCCGCCCATCCGGCATCCAGGAAGGGGCCGAAGATGTCGCGATTGCCGGCAGAGGCGGCACCGCTGCCGCCGGCGCCATGAAAGTGCAGGAGGACCGGGCGCTGCCCCCCCCTGCCCCTCTGCATAGTCCTGCGGAAATGCGACATGGTAGCTGCCGAGCGCGGTCCGACAAGGGCTCCGCTTCGAGGCCGCCAAGACGCAGGCCGAGAGGCGCATCCTGCTGTTCCATATGACTGAGGAGCGAACCGAAGTCGGAGGCCTCAGCCGCGTTTCCTCGCGGGCTCAAGCCTTGTCGTAATCGATGGGGGTCTTGTGCCAGCCCTCGGCGTGGGCCGTCCAATAGGCATCGCGCAGTCTTGAGGAGATCGGACCGGGCCGATCGTTGCCCAGGATGCGACCATCGATGCGTGAAGCCGGCATGACCCCGCCGGCCGTGGTCGAAGCAAAGATCTCGTCGGCCGCGCGGAGCTCCTCTGCCTTGAGCGGCCGTACCTCCCTGGCAATGCCGAGCCAATCGCAGAGATCGAAGACGCTTTGCCGCGTGATCCCTTCGAGCGCGCCGCGGTCGGGACTGACCACCCGGCCGTCGATCACGGCAAAGACATTGAAGCCGGGCCCCTCGGTCACATGGCCCTCCAGGTCCAGAAGCACGCAAGCATCGGCCCCGGCATCTTCCGCCTCGAACTGGCCGCGGATCAGATCGCCCCAATGGTGGTTCTTGATCGTCGGATCGATCGAGGCGCTGGGAATGCGCGGTATCCTGGCGACGATCAGATGCGCGCCGCGCGCCTGGATCTCGGGCGAGAGAACATCGACCCAGGCGATGGCATAGGCGAGGAAGCGGTTGGTCAGGAGGCTGGGTTTGCGCGGCTGTCCCGGCTGTGGCACGCCGCGCGTCGTCACCATGGCGACATAGGCCTGACGCAGCCCGGCACGGCGCACGCATTCGCTCAGGATTGCGGCGACCTCCGTCTTGCTGTAGGGGATCGACATGCGCAGGCCCTGCATGGAACGCCAGAAGCGGTCCAGGTGATCCTGCAGGCGAAAAAAGCCGCCGTCCCGGACATGCACCACGTCATAGGTCGCGTCGGACTTGTTGAAGCCCCAATCCAGCACCGAGACCGACAGATCTCCGATCGGGCAATAGTTGCCCTCGCTGAATCCGCAGCCTGCGGCATAGGGGTCGCTTGCCGCCTTGCTGTCCCGCTCGATCGCCTCGGACATGGCCAGCCTCCTCTCGTCGTCGATGGCACAGCCTAACCGATCCGGTGAGAAGGGATAAGGGCGCTGGTGGGTCGATTCACGAACCGCGCGGGACTCAGGCGTTACCATCGGACCGCTAGGATTGCCGCTTGGAGAAAATCGCGAGCGCCACCTTGGGCTTCCAGGGCCAGTAGAGCTCTGCATTCCGGGTGATCCCGGCGGGCCTGAAGATCAGGATCGACAGCAACACCAGGCCCAGGCCGACCTCGGCGGAACCGGACGGCAGACCGAGCGGGATGCCGCCGACGTCGAAACCGGCCTCCAGCTTGCGCAGAAACTCGATCAGGAAGGAGATGACCAGGGTGCCGACCACTGCGCCCGAAAGCGACTGCATGCCGCCGACGACCAGCATCGAGAGGGTGATGAAGGTGAAGGGCAGATAGAAGCTGTCGACCGTCAAGAGGCCCAGGAAATGGCCGTAGAGCCCGCCCGCCATGCCGCAGAAGAATGCCGAGAGGGTAAAGGCGATGAGGCGCTGCAGGGTGACGTCGACACCGGCAGCCCTGGCCGCGACCTCGTCCTCGCGCGAGGCTCTGAGCGCCAGCCCGAATCGCGAGCGAGCATGGAGGAAGGCCGCCACCATGGTGACGAGAGAGAAAGCCAGGCCGACCCAGGGCGTGGTGGTCACCGGTATGCCGACCAGGGAGGACTGTCCGGCCGTCCAGCTGCTCCACTGGAGATAGAAGGAGTAGAAGCTCATGAAGAGCGCGAAGGTGCCGATCGAGGCGACGATGCCGGAGAGGCGCATCAGGGCAAAGCCGCTGATCAGGGCAATCGAGGCCGCCAGAAGGCCGCCCAGAACGGTGGCGACGATCCAATGATGGACGTTGGCCAGCAGATAGCCCGGCAGACCGGGGACGAAGATGTCCTTGGTCATGGGATCCATGGTCTGCCAGGCCGTGGCATAGGCGCCGATCATCATGAAGCCGATGTGACCGAAGGAGATGATGCCGGAATTGCCGATGAAGATGTAAAGCGAGACCACCACCACCATGCGGATCAGGGCTTCGGTCAAGGTTCGACTGACGATGGTATCGCCGACCGCCTGGATTGCCACCACCACCAGGGTCAGCCCGATGCAGAGCACGATCAGCGGCCAGAACTCGCGAAGCAGTTCGCCGCCGGCAGATTGCGGCTGCATCTCAGACACGCTCCCTTGCAGAGCGCGACACCAGCAGGCCTTGCGGTCGCAAGAGCAGGATGACGATCACGAAGGCGAAGACGAAGACGTCGCGAAAGACGCGGTACTCGGACGGCAGGAAGGTCTGCAGCAGGATGCTGACCGCCCCCACGGTGAAGCCGCCGACCACGGCGCCGACCAGGCTGCCCATGCCGCCGATCACGGTCGCGATGAAGGCGAACAGCATGAGCGGCAGGCCCATGCGGAAGTCGAGGATGCCGGTCTGCACGACGAAGAGCAGGGAGACCGCGGCTGCCAGCATGCCGCTGATGGCGACGGCCAGCATGATCACCCGATTGGCCTTGACGCCTAGCATGCGGGCCATGCGGAAATCCTCGGCCGCGGCGCGCATGTGGATGCCGTACCTGGTGCGCTTCAGGAAGAACACCAGGGCGGCCAGCATGATCGAGGTGGCGGCGATGATGATGAGCTGCAGCCGTGGCACCTCCACGCCCTCGGCCAGTTGCACCCCGGCCGAGAGGTCCGACCAGATGCCGACCGCCTTCGGCCGACCGCTGTAGATCATGATGATCAGGTTCTGCAGGATGAAGCCCAGGGCGAAGGAGCCGATCATCAAGGTCGCCGGCGAGGCGCTGCGCAGAGGCCGGAAGACGGCGAACTCGGAGATCGAGGCGACCACGACCACGATGGCGATGACACAGGGGATCAGCACGATCGGGGGAAAGTCGCCGATGAAGAGCGTTGCCTCGGTTGCTGCCGAGGGAACGATCAGGGCATAGGCGCCGATGGTGATGAAGTCGCCGTGGGCAAAGTTGATCAGCTTCAGGACGCCGAAGAGAAGCCCGATGCCCAGCGCCGCCAAGGCGTAGAAGCTGCCTAGGCTAAGGGCGTCGATGATGACTTGGAGCGCATGGGCCATCTAGAAATCCACCTTCCCGGGCTGGGTGAAGCCGAAGTAGGCCTGATGTACGGCCTCGCCGTCCTGCAGCCCGGCCGCCTTGCCGCGCAGCTGGATCAGGCCGCTGCGCAGGACGTAGATCGTATCGGCCGCCTTCAGCGCCCGCTCCGCACTCTGCTCGACGATCAGCAGGGTGAGGCCGCGGGTGCGTTGCAGATCGACCAGGACCTCATAGACGCGATCGACGATCCTGGGCGCCAGACCCAGCGAGGGCTCGTCTATGGTCATCAAGCGAGGATTGGTCATCAGCGAGCGGCCGATGGCCAGCATCTGCTGTTCGCCGCCGGAGAGTTTGCCGGCCGATTGCTTGCGCCGCTCGGCCAGGATCGGAAAGGTTTCGAGAACGCGGTCGAAATCCTTGCGAATCCTGTCCTTGTCCTTGCGCACCGCGGCGCCGACCCCGAGATTCTCCTCGACCGAGAGCGCGGTGAAGATGTGCCGTCCTTCCGGCACCGGCGAAATTCCCAGCGCCGCCACCTCCTCCGCCCGCTTGCCCGCCAGCGACCGGCCGTCGAAGGAGATCGAACCCTGGGTCGTCTTCAGCACCGCGGAGATGGCCAGCAGGGTCGTCGACTTGCCGGCCCCGTTCGGACCGACGATGCAGGCGATCTCCCCCTCCTCGACGGCGATGGAAACACCGCGCAAAGCGGCAAGCCGGCCGTAGTGTACATGCAGATCCTTGACGTCCAGCAGCATGGCTCAGCCCCGACCCAGGTAGGCTTCGATCACGGCGGGGTCGTTCTGCACCTCGTCCGGCGTGCCGTTGGCGAGGGTGCGCCCGCTGTCCAGCACGTGGATGCGGGCGCAGACCCCCATGACGACGCGCATGTTGTGTTCGATCAGGATAACCCCGCAGCCGTAGCGCCCGGGCAGATCCCGGACGATGGACATGAGGTCGTCGCACTCCAGGTCCGACATGCCAGCCGCCGGCTCGTCGAGCAGCATGAACTTCGGCTTCAGCATCAGGGCTCTGGCTATGCCGACGCGGCGCTCGTCGGTGTAGGGCAAGGCACCGGCCACCATGTCGGCACGCTCGGCCAGGCCGATCCAGTCCAGGAGCTGCATGGCTTCGCGATGCGCCCGCCCGCGCGCCAGGCCCAGGCCGACCCCGGTGACCTCGATGTTCTCGACCACCGACATGTCGCGGAAAAGACGCCCGGCCTGAAAGGTTCGGGCGACGCCGTGCCGGCGCAGGCGATGCGGTTTCATGCCGGCAACGGAACGACCGTCGAGGCGAACATCGCCCTCACTCGGCGCCTGAAATCCGGTCATGACGTTGACCAGGGTGGTCTTGCCGGCACCATTGGGGCCGATCAGACCGACGATCTCGCCGGGTTCCACGCTCTCGTCGACCTTATCGATCGCGGTCAGGCCTTCGAAGCGAACCGTTACGCCACGCGCCTCAAGCGTCGCACTCGCCACCCAAGCCTCCCCTCTCATCGGGCTGCATCCGCACTCTCTCGGTCTTGCAGCCGTCGGCCCGGACGGCACCGACATCCGCTTGGTCCGGTCGATCCTGTTGCGGATTCCTCCCGGTCCCTCGTTGCTGGGCCCCATAATCGGTCAAGGCAACCAGAAATCAAGCGGCATGATCGCGAGACTGGATCGGCGCGCCCTGGCCAAAGGCCTGATTTTCAAGAAATTCACCGCGACGAGACCGTTTCGAAGCGGGCGCCGAATCGAATTCCCGATGCGGTCGAGCCCGATGGGCAGACACTGTGATCACAGATCACGGTGTCGTATCGCCCAAAATGATGTTTCAAACCGGGAAACATCGACCCTTGGATGGTTTTTTGAATGATTTTCCGAGAGACTCGCTGTGGACCGCTTGCACGAAAATCCGTTCTCGTTACCATGCGCGCCGGATCGCCCGATCGGGTTGCACGGAGGAAAAATCCCGGATCGAAGGAAACAGGGAATACCGCAATCCTAGGAGGCGAGTCCGGAAAACGGACAGGGCGCCAATCGACGAACAGGAGGACGGGCACTCACATGCGTATTTCAGTACTGGCGGCCATTGCCGGAGCCATCGGCATGGCATCGCTTCCCTATCACGCCGCAACGGCGGACGACGACGAGGTGGTGGTCGGCTTTGCTGCCTCCTACTCCGGTTGGATGCAGGCCTACAGCGAGCCCTCGACCAATGCCGCGCTGATCGCAATCGACGACATCAACGCCGATGGCGGCCTGCTGGGCAGGAAGCTGGTGGCAGTGAAGGCCGATGCCAAGACCGACCGCGCCGAGGGCGCCAAGGCCGGTCAGCAGGTCCTGAACGATGGCGCCCAGATGGTCGCGGTCGACTGCGACTACGACTTTGGTGCGCCGGCTGCCTTGGCCGCCAAGAATGCCAACAAGATCGCCATCTTCCTCTGTGCGGAGAGTGTGCTGGCGGGCATTCAAGGCGTCGGCAGGAATGCCTTCTCCTCCTCGGTGCTGGCCGCCGTGCAGGGTGCCACCATCGCCGAGTGGGGGGCAAGGGAGAAAGGCTGGAAGACAGCCTATATCCTGCTCGACACCTCGATCGAGTACAACAAGGGCATCTGCTACGGCTTCGACTGGATGTGGAAGGAGAAGCTGGACCTGGCGATCCTGGGGCATGACGTCTACCAGAACGCCGACGCCTCGATCGCAGCCCAGATCACCCGCATCAAGAACCTGCCGGAACAGCCGGATCTGATCGTCAGCTGCTCCTACGTTCCCGGTGGCGCCTCTGCGCTGCGCCAGATCCGGGCTGCCGGTATCGAGAGCGCGCTGGCTGGCGGCAGCTCGATGAGCGGCACCTACTGGCTCGATTCCGTGCCGGGGCTGACCGGCCACTATGTGCCTGAGCAGGCGTCGATCTACGGCGACGATCCCCGCCCCGAAGTCGAAGCCTTCAACGACAAGTACGAGGCCCGCTTCGGCGAGCGTCCGAACAGCCAGTACACCTATCCGGGCTATCTGGTGGTCGAGATGTGGGCCCGGGCCGTCGAGAAGGCCGGCACCTTCGATACCGATGCGGTAATCGAGGCGATGGAGACCTTCAAGGACGAGCCCTTCCTGGTCGGCTCGCGAACCTTCACTCCGCAGTTGCACCATCAGAACTATGCACCCTATCTGATCGTCGAGACCACCGATGGGAAGCCGGCCGTTGCCGCCGAGCACACCATCTCCGAGCCGGTTCCGATGGATGTTCTCTTCGGCAAGCGCTACGACTACATCGCTCGCTGAGAGGTTCATCTCGGGATCGCTACGGCCAGGCGAGCGGGTCTGCGGTTGGCACTCCGGCAGACCCGCTCCGCCGTTCAGGCGGTCGCCCAGGCGACCCGATAGCGTAAGGATCGGCAGGCCCACCCCTGCCCGAAGCGGGGCCAAGGCCGACAGGGCGGAGGCGATGCCATGCAGCTGGCAGACAAGGTGGCGCTGGTGACCGGGGGGTCTCAGGGGATAGGCGCCGAAGTGACGAAGGCCCTCGCCGCCGCTGGCGCCGCCGTTGCCATCGTCAATCGCAGCAACAGGAAAACCGCGGCCGGCCTGGTTGCCGAGGTCGAAGCGGCCGGTGGCAAGGCGCGTGCCTTTCAGGCCGATCTCGCCCGGGTTTCCGAGATCGACCGCGTGGTCGCTGCGATCGTCACCTCGCTCGGCCCCGTCGACATCCTGGTGAACAACGCCGGCATCTTCGAGCCGCGCGCGATCGAAGAGACCGACGAGACCGACTGGGATCGGCAGATCGATCTCAATCTGAAAGCCTGCTTCTTTCTGGTCCGCGCCGTGGTCGGCGGCATGAAGGCCAAGGGCAGCGGCAGGATCGTCAACGTGAGCTCGATCGCAGGCCTCGGCGGCTTTCCCAATTCCGCCGCCTACTGCGCCTCGAAAGGCGGGCTCAACACGCTCACCAAGGCACTCTGCCTGGAGCTGGCGTCCAGCGGCATCAACGTGAACGCCATTGCCCCCGGCAACATCGAAACGCCGATGAACGCCGACCTCCGGGCGCAGCCGGACTGGGCGGCAAGGATGCGCGAACGCACACCCAGCGGCCAGGACTTCCTGCCGCCGCAGGACATGGCCGGCGCCGTGGTCTTCCTGGCTTCCGACGCGGCCCGCTCGGTGCATGGGGCGATCCTTCCGGTCGATGCCGGCTGGCGCGCCTGGTAGGCAGTCTGGAAGAAGGAGGCTGAAACCATGAACCTGGCGGCAAGCGAAACCGGCGGCATCGACGGCGTCCAGCTGGCAATCCTGAACAATCGCCTGGAAGGCATCGCCCGCAAGATGGCCAACACCTTGCTGCGCAGCGGCCGCTCCGGCGTCCTGAACATCGCACGGGACTTTTCCTGCTGCATCATCACCGCCGACAATCGTCTGCTGGCAACCGCCGAGAGCCTGCCGATCCACGTCCTGAGCGGCCCGGACCTGATGGCCCGCTCGATGCAGGAATTCCATCCCGAGGTGAAGCGCGGCGACGCCTTCCTGCACAACTCGCCCTATCACGGCTGCTCGCATCCGGCCGACCACACCCTCCTGGTGCCGGTCGTCGATGCAGAGGGCCGGCATCGCTTTACGGTTCTGGCCAAGGCGCACCAGGCCGACTGCGGCAACTCCCAGCCCACGACCTACATGGGCAATGCGCGCGACGTCTATGAAGAGGGCGCGCTGATCTTCCCGGCGGTGAAGGTGCAGGAGAATTACGAGAACATCGGCGATATCATCCGCATGTGCATGCTGCGCATTCGCGTGCCGCAGCAGTGGTGGGGCGACTATCTGGCCATGGTCGGCGCGGCGCGCATCGGCGAGCGCGAACTGCTGGCGCTCGCCGATGAGATCGGCTGGGAGGGCCTGGATGGCTTCACCGAACAGTGGTTCGACTACTCGGAAAGCCGCATGGTCAATGCGCTCTCCAGGATTCCCAGCGGCCAGACCCAATGGACCAGCCGCCACGATCCCGTCCCCGGTACGCCGGAAGACGGCGTGCCCATCACCGTCAAGGTCACGATCGACAGCGAAGCGGCGCGAGTCTCGGTCGACCTCACCGACAATATGGATGCGCTGCCCTGCGGCCTGAACCTTTCCGAAGCCTGCGCCCGCACCGCGGCAATGATCGGCATCTTCAACTCGATCGATCCGACCGTGCCGAAGAATGCCGGGGCCTTCCGGCGCCTTGATCTGCACTTGCGCGAGAATTCGGTCTGCGGTCTACCGAAGCATCCGACCAGCTGCTCGGTCGCCACCACCAACATTGCCGACCGCGTCGCCAACGGCGTGCAAGCCGCCATGGCGGAACTGCACGGCGGCATTGGCATGGCCGAGTCGGGCGCCATCCTGCCGGCCTCGATCGGCGTGGTCTCGGGCTTCGATCCACTGCACGACGCGCCCTACGTCAACCAGCTCTTCCTGGCCATGACCGGCGGTGCCGGGGCGCCGGCCGCCGATGCCTGGCTGACCCTGGGCCATGTCGGCAATGCCGGGCTTTGCTATCAGGACAGCGTCGAGCTGGACGAGATGCGCCATCCCCTGCATGTCCATCAGCGCCGCTTCCTCGCCGATTCCGAGGGCGCCGGCCGGCACAAGGGTGGCTGCGGCATGCTGGTCGAGTTCGGCCCGACCCGCGGCACCATGGAGGTCGCCTTCGTCAGCGACGGCACCAGCAACCCGGCGCGAGGCGTGCGCGGCGGCGGCACAGGCGGACCCGCCTTCCAGGGAATCCGGGACCGCGACGGCCAGGTCACCCCGACCGCCAACTGCGCCGTGGTCCCCTTGGAGGTCGGCCAGACCATCGTCTCGCACTGTTGCGGTGGCGGTGGTTACGGCGACCCCAGGGAGCGCGATCCCGAGCGGGTGTGCCGGGACGTCACCGAGGGCTGGGTGACGGCCGGGCGCGCGCGGGAGGTCTATGGCGTTGCCCTTGCAGAGGACGGCAGCGTCGATCGGGAGGCAACACAGCGCCTGCGCGCCCGGGTTTAGACGCCGGGTTCAGGCGCCTAGTTTAGATGAACGGGCCAGAGGGGGGACGAAAAGCATGCGTTTTGCAGTCGATACCGGCGGCACCTTCACCGACCTGGTGGTCGAGCGCGACGACGCCACCCTTGCCATGTTCAAGGCCGCGACCACGCCCAACGATCCGATCGCCGGCGTGCTCGACAGCCTGGAGCTCGCCGCCGAGGCCTTCGGCATGGCACGCAGCCAGCTGCTCCAGGCAGGCAGCACCTTCATCCACGGCACCACGCGGGCGATCAATGCCATCGTCACCGGGGATACCGCCAAGACGGCCTTCCTGACCACTGCCGGCCATCCGGACGTGCTGGTCCTGCGCGAGGGCGGTCGCAAGGAGGTTTTCAACTTCACCGTTCCCTTCCCGGAACCCTACGTGCCGCGATCTCTCACCTTCGAGGTGACCGAACGCATCGGTCCGGACGGCACTGTCCTCACCGAACTGGACGAAGCAGCGCTGCTGCAGACCCTAGCGAACCTCGAGCGGAAGGCCGTCGAGGCGGTGGCGGTCTGCCTGCTCTGGTCGATCGTCAATCCGGCCCACGAGGTGCGTATCGGCGAACTCCTGGAGAGCCATCTGCCCGGAGTGCCCTACTCGCTCTCGCACCGCCTGAACCCCTCGCTCCGGGAGTATCGCCGCGCCTCCTCGACCGCGATCGATGCCTCCCTGAAGCCCTTGATGGGGCACTACATGCGCACCCTGGCCTCGCGGCTGGAGGCGGCCGGATTTGCCGGACGCGTGCTGATCGTAACCTCCGCGGCCGGGGTGATCGATGCGGCCGACGCGGCGGCCCAGCCGATCCACCTGATCAACTCCGGCCCCTCCATGGCACCGGTCGCCGGTCGCTACTTCGCCGCGGTCGATGCCGCCGCACAGACCTCGATCGTCGCCGACACTGGCGGCACCACATACGATCTAAGCCTGGTGCGTCGCGGCCGCATCCCCTGGACCCGCGAGACCTGGATCGGCGAGGAGTATCGCGGACATATGACCGGCTTCCCCTCGGTCGGGGTGCGCTCGATCGGCGCCGGCGGCGGCTCGATGGCCTGGATCGACGACGGCGGCCTGCTGCATGTCGGCCCGCAGTCGGCCGGCGCCGTGCCGGGACCGGTCGCCTATGGACGCGGCGGCAGGGTGGCGACCCTGACCGATGCCTGCCTGATCCTCGGCTACATCGACCCCGCCTTCTTCCTGGGTGGCAGCATGCGGCTGGACGGCGAAGCCGCGCGCGCAGCCATGGCCGGCCAGGTCGCCGGGCCGTTGGGCCTCAGTCCGGAGGAGGCGGCACTCGCCATCGTCAAGATCGCGACCGAGAACATGGTGCAGGCGATCGTGGACATCACCGTAAACCAGGGCATCGACCCGCAGGAGGCGGTGTTGATCGGCGGCGGCGGTGCTGCCGGCCTGAACGCGACGATGATCGCCCAGCGCCTGAACTGCGCCGAGGTGGTGATCCCGGAGGTGGGCGCTGCCTTGAGTGCCGCCGGCGCCCTCATGTCCGAGTTGACCCAACAGTTTCGCGCCACCCACTTCACCGTAAGCGATGCCTTCGACCGTAGCGGCGTGAACGCGGTGCTGGCCGGCCTCGCCGCGCGGGCCGAGGCCTTCGTGACCGGTCCCGGCGCCGGCTCCATCGCCCAGAGTGTCGAGTTCGTCGCCGAGGCCCGTTATCCCCACCAGGTCTGGGAAATAGAGGTGCCCCTGGGCGTCGCGCGCTTTACCGGCGAAGCGGAGGTTCGCGACCTCGTCGAGGCCTTCCACCGCACCCACGAAGAGGTCTTCGCCATCGCCGACCCGAAGTCTGAGATCGAGGTCGTCGGCTGGTCGGCACGGGTCGGCTGCCGCCTGCGCGAGGGCGCCCTGCCCGGCCTCACCCAGGCCGGTGCCGCCACCGCCGCGACCGGCGAACGCCAAGCCTATTTCGACGGCGCCGGCTGGCTTGCCACCCGGGTTCACCCCTTCGAGGACCTGGCGATCGACTGGGCGCTGGCCGGCCCGGCGATCGTCGAAAACTCCTTCACCACCGTCGTGGTCGACCCCGGCTCCAGCGTGCGCCGTACCGCGAGCGGCAGCCTCGTCATCACCCGCAACTAAGATCGTCAGACCCTAGATCGTCAGACTAAGGAGGGAAGGCCATGTCCGAAAGCCTGGAAGCCCGCATCGACCGCCTGGAATCGATCGAGGCGATCGAGAAGCTGAAGCATGTCTACATGAAGCATTGCGACCTGGGCTACGAGCCGGCCGACCTGGGTCCGCTCTTCGTCGAGGAGGCGGTCTGGACCAGTGCCGCTTTCGGCCATCACGCCGGACGCAAGGCGATCGAGGACTTCTTTGGCGGCATCTCCGCGCAGATCGTCTTTGCCGCCCACCTGGCGATGAACTGCGTCATCGAGGTCGAGGGCGACCGGGCCAGCGGCCAGTGGCGCATGCTCATGCCCTGCACGACGATGGAGGACGGCCAGAAAGTCAGCCGCTGGATCCTGGGCGACTACGATGAACGCTATGTTCGCCGCGACGGCGTCTGGCGCTTTCGCAAGATCGATTTCCTGGTGAACTTCAACGTGCCCTCGCTGGAAAGCTGGGCCGGCAAGGAAGCGGTGCGAGGCGACCGTCATGGCGCGTAACTTTCTCTTTTCACCGCTCAGCCTGCGCGGCCTGACCCTCAAGAACCGCATCGTCGTCTCGCCGATGTGCCAGTACAGCGCCGTCGATGGGATCTTGAACGATTGGCACCTGACCCACTTGAACCAGTTTGCGATGGGCGGTTCCGGTCTGGTGATCGTCGAGGCCACGGGAATCGCCCGGAAGGGGCGGATCACCTACGGCTGCAGCGGTCTCTGGTCGGATGCGCACATGGAACCCATGCGGCCCATCGTCGAGCAGGTGAAGGCGCGCGGTGCGGCGATCGGCATCCAACTGGCGCATGCCGGCCGCAAGGCCAGCATCTCCAGGCCCTGGGAGGGCGACTGTCCGCTAAGCCCGCGCGAGATCGAGAAAGGCGAGGTGCCTTGGGAAACGGTCGGGCCCAGCCCGATCCCCTTCGACGAGGGTTGGATCGTGCCGCAGGAGCTGACGCCCCAGGGCATCGCCGATGTGATTCAGGCCTGGTGCGACGCCACCGGGCGCGCCGAAGCCCTGGGCTTCGACATGGTCGAGATCCACAGCGCGCACGGCTACCTCAGCCACTCCTTCCTCTCGCCGCTCTCCAACGAGCGCGGCGACCGCTATGGCGGCAGCAGGCGGAACCGCATGCGCTTTACCCTCGAACTGGCCGAGGCCGTGCGCGCTGTCTGGCCGGCGGAGAAACCCTTGTTCCTGCGACAGTCCTGCATCGACGGCAAGAAGGACGGCTGGGCCATCGAGGACGCCGTGGCGCTGGCCGTGGAACTGAAGGGCCTGGGCGTGGATGCCATCGACTGTTCGTCCGGTGGGATCGCCGGCTATGGCGAGAACGTCCTGCCGCCCTCGACGCCCGGCTATCAGGTCGATCACGCCGCCAGGATCCGCAGGCGGGCCGATATTCCCACCCTGGCCGTGGGCCTCATCACCCAGCCGGCGCAGGCCGAGACCGTCGTGCGGACCGGCCAGGCGGACATGGTGGCACTGGCCCGCGAACTGCTCTTCGACCCCTACTGGCCGCATCATGCCGCCATCGCTCTGGGCGAGCCCGATGCCTTCGCCGACTGGCCGATCCAGTATGGCCATTGGCTGGGACTGCGCGCCAAGGGCATGTTCGGTGCCCGCGCCGGCGATTCCGATACCGAAACCTTGGGAAAGGGATGCTAGACGACCGACGGACAGGCAAGACGCACTTCGGGCCGAGGGGCCGCCTTGGCCGCCGCGCTTGCGGCGCTGCTCGACGCCGGCGCCGATGCGGGGGCAAAAGACAGGCGTAGCCGGGTCCCCTTCGACCTGATCCCAGGCGACGCTCCGCTCGTCGGACACAGGCGCCTATCGGCGCCTGAAGGATGCCCGGTGAGACTGAAGCCAGCCGCCCAAGGGTGTCCTGGCAAGGGGTCTTGGGGGTGGAGTCCGCCAGAGGGGACGGAATGACGCCCTGAGGCCTTGTTTTGCCGCCTGAACCCGCCCGTGCGGCCTGAAACAGGGTCCCAAACTGGCCATTGGCGATGGCGCGCTCGGGTTTTGGACGGCCCTGCGGGAGGTGTTCGCCACGACCGGGGAACAAAGGTGCTGGGTTCACAAAACCATGCAGACTAAGGCCAAAGGCCATCTGCACGACATCTGGCAGGCCGAGACCCGCGCCGAAGCCGAAGTCGCCTTCAAGTTCTTCGTCGAGACCTACGGCGTGAAAGGTGACAAGACGGTCGCCAAGCCGGTCAAGGATCCGGACGCGCTGCCGACCTTCCACGACTACCCGGCCACGACTACGATTAGTGCGCAAGCACGCTATAGCATGATAGTTAATTGCCTTTATGATGCTCTGAGATATGAAGGGCCGTTTTACACCCAACGTCGCCGATATTACGGAGAGCAGAAAGCTATTCAGTCGCCGTGAGTTCTCATACTCCAGCTCTTTGTAGACTGGATGATTCTCATCGTTTGTTATCTGGTGAAGAATCACTTGGTGTTGCTGGCCCGCCCCGAACGCTCCAGCACTTGCCGCACGTCAGCCTTGTTCACATTGCCGCCCTTGCCCACACAGCCAACGATGAATGACAGTTCTTGCTCTTTCGCCTCCTCAGGCGAAAGAGGCGTCTCGGCAGCCGCCTTCAAGGCCTGAAGCAGGCTCTCGTCAGTGCGAATTTCCAACATGCTCTCCTCCCTCAGTTCCGCGGTAAGAATAGCTGGCCGAGCCGGGCAAGGCAATGCAACCTTATAAGAGGTCTGCCGCCGTCACCTGCAAGTGGCGCAGCGCGCGGACCTGAAGATCGAGGTGTCCGCTATCTTCCTCGGAGGCTGCAATTTTCAGCACCCATCGACTGCCGTCGGCCGGCTCCGCCAAAAGCCTGCAATCCCGCTCCCCGGCCCGCTCCCCGGACAGCGGCGTCAAGCTGCCCTCGAGACCCTGGGCCCGCTTCAGGGTCGCCACCACCTCATCCAGCGAGCGCTGCGGTGAACTCGGCAGCGACAGGCTCATTCCGCAGCGTCGCTGCCGCGGTTGCGCAGCTCCGATATCAGGACACCGGCCGCCATCAGGGCCAGGGCCAGCCAGGTGTAGAGGCCGGCAGCCTCGCCGAAGAGGAGTGCCGCCCAGCCGATCGCCGCCACCACCATCAAATAGTTGAACTGGGCGAAGAAGGTCGGTCCGTAGCGGCTGACGATCTCGGCGAAGAGGACGATGAAGACGGCATTGACGGCGGCCGCACCCAGGGTCGGCAGGAGGGTCTCCAGGGTGGTCGGCGCATAGATCGGGCCCATGAACAGCATCAGCGGCAGAATCGAGACGGCGGCGCCCAGAAGGAATCCCGCCCCCATGACGCTGGAGGTCGTTGCCGGCGGGCGCAACACCGCGGCGGAGACGTTGGCGATGGCCAGCAGCACCGGAATTGCCAAGGTGATCAGGAACCAGGGGAGCCGTGCCGCGGTGATGCCCGCATCCTCCGGAGCCAAGACCAGCGCAACCCCGGCGAAGCCCAGGGCGATGCCGACCGTGCCGAAGACCGAGAAGCGGTCCAAACGCAGGATCGCGGATAGCACATAGGTACAGCTCGGCGACAAGGCGTAAGCCAGAGGCACGAGGCTGGTCGGCAGGTATCCGCTGACCAGGGTGACCAGCGCCATGACAAGGCCGAAGCCGAAGGCGCCGACCACGAGATAGGCCCGCAGATAGGGCCAACGAAAGCTCACGCCTTCGCCACGCAGCGTGGAGATCGCGAGAAGCGACAGGCCGCCCAGCCCGGTTTGCCAGAAGGCGTTACCGAAATGCGGCGCGCCGGCCTCCGATGCCAGTCGATTGAATGGAATCACCAAAGCATAGATGACGGCCGCCAAGACCAGCATTCCGATCGGCACCGCACCCAATGTCTTCGTCATCGCCCCCTCCAGGTAACCTGCTGCAACGGCTTGGCGACCGTCTCGAAACTCGCGGCGCCGGTGGGCGTGTTTCAAGACAGTCGCCTACCGGCATTGAGCCTGATTTTCCGGTCGGCAGTCCATACCCCGACGACGATGGCCTGCACTCCGTCACGCTTTGTGTGCGACTTGGGTTGTGTGTGACTTGAGGGGGCAAGATCGACCGCATCGGCGGGAGGCAAAGGATCGGCGCGTCAGCCACCCCCCGATCGTCGGGAACGAGCCCCCCCGCGCCGGTTCCTGTCCGCGAACGGCCAGGAGAGCCTGCCGGCAAGGCCGAAGCTGCGGACCGACAGCGAGAAGATGGGCTATCGGGCGATCGGCCGAAAACAACGCAAGCGGCCCGCCCGCCCTGTCAGGCCGGGCTCCCTTGAGCGCCGGCGCGGCCTGTCTGCTTTGCCCGGACAGCGACATGTCTACCCTGTTGCAACAGCTGCGGCGGTTGCCGCGCTTTGGACCATGTGCTTCACGACGCCGTTTCCATCCATAATGGCACAGCGATACGAAACGACATTGACGACAGCAAGGCGATTCGATTGACGCCCGGCATGAAAGGCGTCATGGCAGATCCGGCATAGACCCACAGCGCCTCACCTATCCGTTCCGCGGCTCACTGTCGAAGTTTCTGGCGTCATCGACCTACGAGACCACCGGATAGAATGGTCGCCCCCAATCCCCGCTCGGGTTGTCCATCATCAGGTCCACAAAGACCGGCATCAGGAACGCAAGGATCGCCGCGCCATCGCGGACCTGGGCACGGTTGACGCCGCTGTTCCAGGTCGAGCCGCCGTGCACCAACTGGTTGCGGAGAACATAGAGGCGATCGAAGACACAGCTGAGAACACGCGCTGTGTCACCAGCCTGAAACGCTCGCGCGAAAGAGCGGGCCGAGGCATTGAAACGCTCCTCCCAATTCTCGAATCCTTCGATCCC
Source organism: Rhodospirillales bacterium (assembly GCA_965202755.1). GTDB lineage: Bacteria > Pseudomonadota > Alphaproteobacteria > Kiloniellales > JACOMY01 > JACOMY01. Next base: position 99,156 of record CBDBCL010000017.1, read on the forward strand.
ATTGTGGTGCTGCCAGAACGGGCCGAAGACGTAGTGGTTTTTCAAAAGCAGCCGGACCGGACCTGAAAAGCGCTGCCAAACGGCCTTGTAGACGCGTCGTTCGGCATCCAACTGCGTTAGCCGCCCGAAGAATTCGAGGAAAGCCGCACGCTCGCCCTGTGGAATGGATTGGAACTCACGATTATCGGCATAGGCGGCGTTGAATGCGATCCACAAAAAGATAAAACGCGCGTCGTCATCTTCCCCGCAAGCCTCGGCTCGACCGATCCAACTGATGGCACGATGGACGCGAAGGCCCATCGTTTCGGGGAACCCCGCGCGGATGGTGCGTTGTTTTTTCTTCAGGGCATCGAACGTCAGGCTGTCGGGCATCCAAATTCTCCTTGAGACATCGGTTCATGGCATCGCGACGAAATCGGATCGGCGATGTCTTTCGACCATGGCCCGTAATGCCTCTGGGGCGATCGCCTCGACTTTGTCGCCCAACGATACAGGCGCCAGACCATCTCCAGCCAGCCTGCAACGTGGAAGCGTACAACGAGGCTTCCATCGTCCTGATGTTCCAGAGACTGTCTTGGGTGAAACTGGACGCCAGCGGCGCGATCGGCGGCGTCGGGCGTGAAGCGCCAGATCGCTTCGCCGAATTGCGCCGGGTCTTGCCAGACACCGAAGGCTTGAGCGGCGTAGTCTGCGAGGGCCAGGCCGCCGCAATTGCGGCGCTGCTCGAAGGCGGCGCCGATGCGGGGGCAAAAGACAAGGGTGGCAACACCCCCCTAGACCGGATCCCAGGCGACTCTCCGCTCGTCGGAACGGCCGCCTACCGGCGCCTGAAGGCTGCCCGGTGAGACTGAAGCCAGCCGCCCAAGGGTGTCCTGGCAAGGGGTCTTCGGGGTGGAGTCCGCCAGGGGAGAGGATGACGCCCCAAGGCCTTATTGTGCCGCCTGGACCCGCCCGTGAAAAGGATATGGGCCCATCCGGGCGGCGGGATCTGCGCCGGAAGTTGCCGAGGGCAATCCGATCCGGCGCGGTTTCGGGCGGCGGCTGCCCTCCCGGGAGGCCTTGCGTTCCAGCAGACGACGATGGCCGCGCACAAGCCAGGGCCGATCCGGGCGGCGCACTGCATGCCGGCATCGAGCGACCGGTCGACGATGAAGAGCGTCCGCTCGATACGACCGATTTCTGGCAAGGGCAGGCGCGCACTCCTGCCAAGGGACCTCTCCCCCCTCTGCCCGGCAAGACCCTCGATTTCATATCCGGCGGCAACGAAGACGGTGTTAGACTGTTGCGAAAGCAGCCGGATATTCCCCGGTCGTGCCCGTTGCACGAAGCGATCCCTGAGGAGGCCGGGGCTTCGGGACGCTCAGGCGTCTCTTCCATGGCGACCGCGCAGGGTCCATCGCGCGGTCTATCGTGCGGGAGACAGTCGAGGCGGCACCGGCCTTCAGGGCAACGGCGATGCCGTTTGCGCCGGGGTTTGCGGCCCGATGGGATCGGCCGATGCCGTTCGCGGCATTCCTGGGCGCGGGCAAAACCGTCTTGACAGCAGAACGGCGCGGTGCCAGACAGGGGTCCGAAAGGGATCGCTCGCGTTGCGGCAGATCAGGATCTCGCGTCGCGCCAAACGCGGGTCGTGGAGTGATCCCGGCAGGATCACCTGTCCGCAATCGGAGTTGGAAGTGGGAGGATGCCGGTGTGAGGGTTGGACTCGTTGCGATCTTGACGGCGCTGGCGGTAGGTCTGACCGTGCCGGGCGCGCGGGCGCAGGCCGACTGCGCAAACTGGAAGAGCATAGCTTCCTCGCGATAGCCAGCGCTGCGGATGTGCGCGCCTGTCTGCGGGCCGGCGCCGATCCGGACGCACGAGGCAGGGATGGCTGGACCCCGCTGCACTGGGCTGCAGTGGCGGACAATGCTGCCGCAATTGAGGCACTGCTCGAAGGCGGCGCCGATCCCGGTGCGCGGGACGTGGATGGCAACACCCCGCTGCACTGGGGTGCACTTATGGGCCAAGCCGCCGCGATTGAGGCGCTGCTCGACGGCGGGGCCGATGCGGGGGCAAAAGACAGGGCTCGCCAGATCCCCTTCGACCTGATCCCAGGCAACTCTCCGCTCGTCGGAACATCCGCCTACTGGCGCCTGAGCGATGCCCGGTGGGACTGAAGCCAGCCGCCCAAGGGTGTCCTGGCAAGGGGACTTCGGGGTAGAGTCCGCCAGGGGACGGAATAACGCCCCAAGGCCTTAGTTGTGCCGCCTGGACCCGCCCGTGCGGAGTGATGTGGGCCCATCCGGGCGGCGGGATCTGCGCCGGAAGCTCCCGAGGACAGTCCGATCCGGCGCGGTTTCGGGCGGCGGCTGCCCTCCCACGATGCCTTGCGTTCCAGCAGACGACGATGGCCGCGCGCAAGCCGAGGCCGGCCATAGGGTCGTGCCGCCCCTCGGCGATACGATAGCGGATGTCGCCCCGTCGCCCAAGGCGCAGGGCGTTCTCGAGGGCGCGATGGGCTTCGTTCATCGACCGGGTCAGGCCTTCGATGCCTGCCATCGGACAGAATTGCGCGAAGCTCTCCGCCAGCGCGTCATACGCCTCATCCACAAGCGAAGGCACGTACAGAGCGCTAGCCAAGGCCAGGGGGATGTGGTAGGCGTCTTCGTGGCGTTGCTTCCCGCTTCGGTTCGAACGCCCCGAGCCCAGAGCCCAGGGGAAGCAACGCCACACGACATCGAAGTTTCAACAGAACCTGGAACATTCCCCGCCATGTATCGGATCGACCCAGAAGACAAGCGCCCGGTCGAGGAGTTTCGAGCCAATCCGATCGGCCTTCACAGCGCCGATCTGCAGAAGCTGCTGAACGTCTTTCGCGGCGCGGCCATGGAGGACAAGTTCGTGCTGCTCTGCACCAAACCGCACGAGGAGTGGATCCTGGCGCAGCTGCCCGGCCAGCGCGGCGGCAAGCTGCATGTGCACCGCAATCGCGTCTTCACCTCGATCGCGGAGGCGGAATGGGAAATCTTCAAGATTCGCTGGAAGCACCACACCGGCGAAACGCTTGAAGACGCGGAGACCGGGTCGTGAAAAAGATTCTTGGCTATAGCGACGAGATCAGCGTCTACCCGAACGAGGCGGTTGCCTTCATGGTGTCCAGCGAGGAGGGCGCCGACTATCGGGCTTCGCTGGTCCGCATCGTCCATGGCGACACCTCGCCGGAAGGGCCCGGCCTGAAGCTGGTAGAGGTCGCCAGTCCCATCGACGGCAGCTACAAGGGGCGGCGCCAGGAGCTGCTGGCCGGCTCCTATGTCGTCGTTGCCGACAATCGCCGCTTCGCCGGGCTCGGCTCCTTCACCGTCCAGGCGATGATCTGGCCGACGACACCGGAGCGCGGTGCGCAGGCCTTGATCTCGCGCTGGGACGAGGCCAGCGGCTGCGGCTTCCAATTGGGCATCGACGAAGCAGGCCACCTGGCGCTCACCCTGGGCGACGGCGACGGCAAGATCGAAAGCGTGAGTTCGGGCAAGGCCTTGGTGGCCCGCGAGTGGTATTTGGCAGCCGCCAGCTACGATGCCGAGACGGGCCAGGTCTGCCTCGTCCAGGACCCGATCCAGGATCACGGACAGACCGACGACGACAGCGATGTCACGCAGGCCGTCTCCTGCAAGCCCGGCGATCCCGGCCGCCCCTTGCTGATGGCCGCCCGCTTCGCCGAGATGCTGGGCCGGCGGATTCGCACGGCGGCGCACTACAACGGCAAGATCGACAGCCCGGCCCTGGCTTCGGGCGTGCTGGATCGCGCCCAGATGCAGCAGTTGCTGGCCGGCACCACACCGGCCGTCGAGCGGCCGAACATCATCGCGCGCTGGGACTTCTCCGACGGCATCGCCACCGACGAGATCCGCGACAGCAGCGCCAACCGCGTGCATGGGGTGAGCGTCAACATGCCGGCCCGTGCCATGAAGGGCTACAACTGGAGCGGCCGCGAGATGTGCTGGCGCCACGCCAAAGACGAGTACGGCGCCATCCACTTCCACGACGACGACGTCTACGACGCCGGCTGGGATGTGGATTTTACCCTGACGGTCCCCGACGATCTGAAGAGCGGCCTCTACGCCGTCCGTGTCGGCTATGGCGAGCACGAGGACTACATGCCCTTCGTGGTCAAGGCCAAGAAGGGCAGAGGCAAGGGCAAGGCCGTCTTCCTGGTGCCGACCGGCAGCTACATGGCCTATGCCAACGAACACATGCCGACCGACGCACCCCTGGCCCAGCTGCTGACCGGACAGGTTTCCGTCCTCTATCCGCAAGACGTCTTCCTGCTGGAGAACCGCAACTACGGTGGCTCCTGCTACGACACCCACTCCGACGGCAGCGGCGTCTGCTATTCCTCGCGCCTGCGACCGATCCTCAACATGCGGCCCAACTATCAATCCTGGCTGGGCGGCGCCGGCGCCTCGCTCTGGCAGTTCAACGCCGATACCCACATCATCGATTGGCTGGACGCGATGGGCGTCGACTGCGACTTCGTCTCCGACGAGGATCTGCACTTCGAAGGGCTTTCGGCCATCGAGGACTACGCCGTCGTGCTCACCGGCTCGCATCCGGAATACCATTCGCTCGAAATGTGGGATGCGATGGAGGCCTTCAAGGAGGGCGGCGGGCGGCTCATGTATCTGGGCGCCAACGGTTGGTACTGGCGGATCGCCTATCACCGGACCCGCCCCGGCATCATGGAGGTGCGCCGCGGCGAAGATGGGATCCGTGCCTGGGCGGCGGAACCTGGCGAATACTATCACGCCTTCACCGGCGAGTATGGCGGCCTCTGGCGGCGCAACGGCCGGCCGCCGCAGACGATGGCGGGCACCGGCTTCTCCGCCCAGGGCTTCGACGTCTCTTCCTACTATCGTCGCCAGCCCGATGCCGACAATCCCCGCGCCGCCTTCATCATGGCGGGGATCGAGGACGAGATCATCGGCGACTTCGGTCTGATCGGCGACGGCGCCGCCGGTCTGGAACTGGACCGTGCCGACCGCCTGCTGGGCACGCCGCCGAACTGCCTGGTCTTGGCCTCTTCGGAGGATCACACCGACATCTACCTGTTGGTCTGCGAAGAGATCCTGATCAACTACCCGGGTCAGGGCGGGCAGGAGAGCCCCTTGGTGCGCGCCGACATCGTCTTCTACGAGCTGGCCTCGGGCGGTGCCGTCTTTTCGACCAGCTCGATCGCCTGGGGCGGCAGCCTCTCGCACAACAACTACGACAACAACGTCTCGCGCATGACAGAGAACGTGCTGCGGCGCTTCATGGATCCGACACCCTTTTAGGGTGAGACCTCGAGGCGACAGCCAGGAACAGTGCAAGAAGACGGGGAGCAGCGAAGGACCGAGGCAGAGGGCGTCAGGCAAGGCCGCGATGACTTGACCGCACTGGCAGCGGCGCCTAGGATTCGATAGGCTCTGCGATCACATGATGTCGCCGACCGTGGAAGGGTTGCGAACGCAAGACGCACGACTGCGGAGAGCAGCGACAGGCGACCGCCGCATGGTAGTCGAGCCGACAGGAAGACGGCGCCGCCGAGCCGCGGTCCGCAGGGTGGAGCGGGCGACGCGCAGGTTGGGGCCGAGCAGCCGGACGATGTCATCCGCATGAGGCCAACGTTGAAGAGGGAGCAGTCGAAGCATGTCCAGTCACGATAAGAAATCTCCAGCCCCGCGGGCCAGTCGCCGCACCTTCCTGGCCGCAAGTGCCGCGGGCGTCGGCGCGGCGGCCATGCTCGCCAGCCTCAATCGCGACGCCAAAGCGCAAAGCGGCGATCCCATTCCGATCGGCAGCGCACTTCCGATGAGCGGCTTCGCCGCCGCCGACGGCATCGAGTTCAGGCGTGGAGTGGAGATGGCCGCGGCCGAGATCAATGCCATGGGCGGTATCCTGGGCCGGCCGGTCGAGCTGCACATCGAAGACACCAAGGAGATGGGCGTCGAGCTGACCAGCCAGGCCATCCAACGCCTCATCGACCTGAACGAGGTGCATGCGGTCATCAATGGCTACAACGTCGGCACCACCTCGATCGAGATGGATGTGGTGGCCGAAAACGATATCATCCTGGTGCACTACAACACCGCCATCACCGCGGTGCAGAAGTTTCAGTCGGACCCGGCGTTCTACTACGGCTCCTTCATGGGCGATCCGCCGGAGTACTACTACGGTCCCGGCTTTTTGCTGTTCCTGCAGAGCCTGGAGCGGCAGGGCCTCTGGAGCCCGCCGAACCGCAAGCTGGCTCTCATTCCCTCGGCCAACGAGTACTCGATCATCATCGCCAACGCGATCCGCGATCAGGCCCCGGACTATGGCTTCGAGGTGTCGCTCTACGAGACCGTGCCCTATCCGAACAATCAATGGGGCCCGATCATCGCCAGCCTGCAGCAGGATCCGCCGGCGGCCATCGCGATCACCCACTTCCTGCCGCAGGATCTGGCGCAGTTCATGCAGCAGTTCGTGCCGAACCCGACGCCCAGTTTGGTCTATATGCAATACGGCCCCTCGCTTCCGGCCTTCCGCGAGATCGGCGGCGAATCGGTCAACGGCGTCATCTACTCGACCGTGATCGGTGCCATCCCCGACGAGTTCGGCCTGCCTTACCGGCAGAAATACGCCGAACTCTACGGCAGGGAAGCCGCCTTCAATATCGGCTCGCAGACCTATGACGGGCTCTGGCACTATGCCTTGGGTTCGGCCATCGCCGGCGGCACCGGCGAGCCTTTCAACAGGGAGCAGAACGAGAAGGTGGCCGGCGCCATGCGCCGCCTGATCTATCGCGGCATGAACGGCACCTGCCGCTTCGACACCGACGGTCAATATGCCTATTGCTATCCGACACAGATCAAGGATCCCTCCCTGGGCATGCCGCATCAGTTCCTGCAGCATCAGGACTACCGCGAACAGCCGCTCTTGATCGCGCCGCCGCTTTACGCGGTGGCACCCTTCAAGACGCCGCCCTGGATCGAGTAGGCGAGACGCAGATTCTGCGGTACGATTTGGGGGAACCGCCCTGCGGTTCCCCCAACCCTTGCCTTGCCCGTCAGAGGAGCGCCTCGACACTGTGAGCATGCTGGTCTGTCAGTCGGTCACCAAGCGCTTCGGCGCGCTTGCCGCAGTGGAGGACTTGAGCTTCGAGGTCGAGCCGGGCTCGGTGTTGGGCATCGGCGGCCCGAACGGCGCCGGCAAGACCACCCTCTTCGACGTGATCTCGGGTCTGCAGCCGCCGACCTCCGGCCGGGTACGACTGGACGGTGTCGATATCTCCAGGACCTCGGCCGATCGGATTTGCCATCTGGGCCTGGCGCGAACCTTTCAGCTGAACGCCGGCTTCGATTCCATGACCGGACGCGAGAACGTGCAAGTCGCCGCCTACTTCGGGCGCCGCAACCGGCTGTTTCCGGGGCTCCGGCTGGGCAAGGAGACGCAGCGACGGACCGATGAGGCCTTGGACCTCGTCGGCATGCGAGAACGCGCCGATGCGCCGGTCGAGAGCGCGCCGGTGCTGGACCGTAAGCTCCTGATGATCGCCGGCGCGCTGGTCACCGAGCCGAAACTGCTGCTGATGGACGAGCCGGTCGGCGGCCTGACCCCGCACGAGATCGACGAGGTCGAGGCCGTGGTCGAGCGGGTGGTTCAGGAGAAGAAGACCACCATCGTGCTGATCGAGCATGTGATGCGCTTTCTGATGCGCCTCTCCGAGCGTGTCCTGATCATGCATCACGGGTCCAAGCTCTTCGAAGGATTGCCGGCAGAGGTCTCGGAGAACGAAGAGGTGATCGAGGTCTACCTCGGCAAGGGCGCCAAGACCCGCGGCACGTCCTGGTTCAAGGACAAGAGCGCCGAGGAGGCGAGAGCGTGAGCGCCACCCTGCTCTCGGTCCAGGATCTGGCCTCGGGCTACAAGGGGCGCGACGTCCTGCATGGGCTCTCCTTCGAGGTACCCGAAGGCAGCCTGATCACCCTGATCGGACCCAACGGGCATGGCAAGTCCACCCTGCTGCGCACGATCTCCGGCCTGCTGAGACCGCGCGGCGGCGACATCAGGATCGCAGAGACCTCGATCGCCGGTCTGCCGGCCGAGGCGATCACCGCGCTGGGCGTCATCCAGGTGCCGCAGGGCGACATGCTGTTTCCCGAGATGACGGTGCGCGAGAACCTGCTGATGGGCGCCTATCTGGAGCGCGACCGCAAACGGGTCGAACGGCGCCTGGACGAGGTGCATGCCATCCTGCCGACCCTCGAAGAGCGCAGCAAGCAGATGGCAAACACGCTGTCCGGCGGCGAGCGGCGCATGGTCGGGATCGGCCGCGGCCTGATGGCCGGCGGGCGCCTTTTGATGCTGGACGAGCCCTCGCTCGGGCTGGCGCCGATCGTCATCGATCAGATCTACCGGGCGATCTCCGACCTCAAGGCCTCCGGCCGCACCATCCTGCTGGTCGAGGAAAACCCCATGCGCATCGTCGATCTGGCCGAGGAGGCGCACCTGCTGGACAACGGCCACATCGTCTGGAGTGGCGGCGGGCGCGAACTCACCGAACGCTCCGAACTCCTGGAGACCTATCTGGGCGGCTAGAAGGAAAGACGGGCACGAGATGGAGGTTCTTCCCTATATTCTGGTCACCGCCGTCACCGTGGGAGCCATGTATTCTCTGGCGACCCTGGGCCTCTCCCTGGTCTGGGGTGCCATGGGCATGCTGAACATGGCGCACGGCGCGATGCTGACCTTGGGCGGCTATGCCGCCTACTCCGCCGTCACCGCAGCCGGCCTGCCCTGGCCCTTCGGCTTTGCCGCCGCCATCGTCGCGGGGGCCTTCGTCGGCGTCCTGCTCTACTTCGGCCTGGTGCGCTTCATGCTGGGTAGCCCCGCCTTCGAGACCAACATCATCATTGCCACCGTCGGCATCGCCATCGCCCTGGAGAACCTGATGCTGCTGATCTACGGCGGCCAGCCCCTGGGCCAGCCGGTCAGCCTCTCCGGCACGATGCGGCTGGGTCAGGTTCCCGTCGCCGGTCAGAACATCCTGATCGTCGTGCTGTCCCTCGTCATCATGCTTGCGGTGGCCTACAGCTTGCGCACCAGCAAAATCGGACGGGCGATCCGGGCGACCGCCCAGAACCGCGAGGCCGCGCGCCTGATGGGCGTACCGGCCCGCTCCATCTACCTGCAGGTGCTCGCCATCTCCGGCGCTCTGGCCGCAGTCTCCGGCGTGCTGCTCTCCTCCATCACCCAGCTCTCGCCGCCGCTCGGCAACGACCCCATGCTGAAGGCCTTCATCATGTGTGTGGTGGCAGGCCTGGGCAACGTGCAGGGCAGCGTGCTCGCGGCCTTCGTCCTGGCCCTGGTCGAGGCCTGCACGCAGTTCTTCCTCGGCGCCCGCTGGGGCTTCCCGGTGCTGCTCTTCCTGGTGATCCTGGCCTTGATCTGGCGCCCCTACGGCGTCTTCGGCCGCACCCAGGTCACCCGGCTCTAGGAGCGGCGGCATGCAGGGCGACACGCGCCGCGACCTGCTGGTCGCCTTCCTCTTCCTGGTCCTTTTCCTGGCCCTGCCCTTTCTGCTGGACGGGCGCTACTATCTGGGCCAAATCGTCCTGGTCTTCTTCTATGCCATCGTCGCCTCGCAGTGGAACCTGGTCTTCGGCATCGCCGGCGTCTTCTCGCTGGCGCAGATGGCGCTCTTCGCCTTCGGTGCCTACACCACGGCGATGCTGGGCTTCTATCTGGACTGGAGCGTCTGGACGGCGATGCCGGTGGCCGGCCTCGCTTGCATCGTCGCCTCCATCCTGGTCGGTCTCGCCTGCCTGCGCTTGACCGGCGCCTATGTCGCGCTGCTCACCCTGGCGATCGCCCAGGTCATGTACTTCCTGATCGTCACCGACACGGAATGCCATACGATGGAGGGCGTGCGTTGTCGGCAGTTCACCGGCGGTGCAGTCGGCTTCTCGCAGTTCGGCGATCTCGGCACCCGCAAGGCCTTCCGCGGCGATTGGCTGAAGGCGAACTACTTCATCGTGCTGGCCCTGCTGATCGTCTCGCTGCTTTTCACCTATGTGATCATCAGGAGCCCGATGGGCCTGGCCTTTCGGGCGCTCAGGGACAATCCGGGCTATGCCATCTCACGCGGGATCAGCCGCTTCAAGTACCAGCTGCTGGTCTTCGGCCTCTCGGCCTTCTTCACCGGGGTCGCCGGCGGACTTTGGGCCAGCCACTTCCGCGCCATCGGCCCGAACCTCCTGAACCTCTCGCTGATGCTCTTCGTGCTGGCGATGATCGTGGTCGGCGGGGTCGGCCGCTTCTGGGGGGCGCTGGTCGGCGCCATTCTCCTGGTCGCCGCCGACGAGGTGATGCGCGAGTTCGGCGAGTTCCGCACCTTGGGACTGGGCCTGATTCTGGCCTTCTTCGTCGTCGCCATGCCGCAGGGCGTACTGGGCCTCGTCGAAGCCGTCGGCGCGCGTGTCGGACCGAAGCGGGCCAAGCGCGGGACTGGACGGTAGAGAGGGCGCCTTTCCGGTCTCCTTCGAGAAGTTCGACACGGCCTCGGATGCCGGTCGGATCGGACGCGCCGCTGACGATCGCCATGTACGATCGCATGGTGAAGGTGGGCTCGACCCCGGTGGCGAATGCGGTCTCCCGTCTTCTCGATCCCGGGCTCCGGCCTGCCGGCCCTGCTCGGTACAGCGGTGCAGCGGGAGAAGAAGGGGGACATGGAGGATCAGCCGTGGTTTCCCTGCCGATTTCCCTAAGGTAGACTCCACTTCCTCGGACGCCGTGGTTTCCCTGCCGAAAGAAGCATCCGGCAGATGTGCGATGGCCGTGGTTTCCCTGCCGATTTCCCTAAGGTAGACTAGAAGCCGGACAAGTCTTTGACGGCAAAGGAGAATGAGGGAATCGACTCAAGCAAAACAAGCTGTTCGATCCCCTTTCGTTCCTGCCGTGTCGCCGTTTTCGACCAAAAGCGTCATGCGGGCGTACTGCCGCTCCGTCACCTGCGGCGTGTCCAAGACGATCCGGGCCCAATCCTCCAAAGGAAATCATGGCCTCGCCGCTGCCCTGCTGCACGGCCGAATGACGGTTCTCGAGGGTGAGCCGCGCCGCCCGGCTCATGTGCAAACCGCGCCGTGCCATGTCCGCGTCTCCCGTGGCACCTCATGTCTCCTGCCAAGGCGATCGATCTCAAACTTCCTGAAAGAAAGCAGCGTTCGAGATCCAAACTTTTGGGTGCCCTGCGATCTGTCGTGATGCGAACGAATGACGACACCTGCCGCGTCGATGTCGAAGCCACGATAGTAGCCTTCGACCGCTTCCCCGGAACGCTTGATTGCAACGAGGTAGCTGTCCTTGTAGAGGCTGAAGCGAAACGAAAAGGTGGAAAATCGAGGGTCAGCCATTCAGATGCCGGTTTGCCGGCGACCGACGCCAGGATCGGCGGCGCAGGCCAGTGCGAGGGGGACATCACCTGGTATCGGTAGATCGGAACCAGATAGAACTTCGATCGGCCATCGTTGCTCTCCTTGCCGAACACATCGACTCGAGCCAGCTCCCCGTTGTTGGCAAGGCCGCCACGGATCTCCAGGCCGGATGGCGCCTTATGTCCGCGCTCGCGCTTCAGGACCACGCGCCGGATCGGATCGCCCTTCGGCGATCTGGGCGGATCGTCCGCCGGCTTCTTGCGCCCGATCCACTCGCCGAGTGCCGCCACGATCGGCTTGTTGCCGCCCTCGGCATCCTTCACGCGGTCAAGATCTGCGGGCGTCAGGTCGTCCACGCGCTTGCGCTCGAACGAGACCTTTCGACCCTCTTCCAGACCCAGCGCATAAATCGTCTCGCCGTGTCCTTTCCCACGTCCGCGACGCTGTTCGGAGCGCGAGACACGAAGATCTCCGAGAAGGCCGCTCGTGCCTGGCTGGCGAAGTCCAGCCAGGGGGGATCGAGAGCCGGAACCCAGCGCGCCCGGTTCTCCCGCTCCAACGTCTGGTATTCCCGGGTCAGCCGGTTCAGCAGCCACTCGTTCGGCGATGCCGCCAGGATCAGCGCATCGAGCCCGTGGCTTCGGTCGTCTGCCCGATCCTTCAGGTCCTCTGTCCTCTAAACCCCAGGAGCGACGCAGAATGGCAGTGATCGCCCCGGGACGAGCGAAGACGCGCCGTTTCCCGCTCCGGTCCGGGGCACGCGCCGCATCGCGATCGTAGAGATCGGCGAGCTGAGACAGCAGCGCCTTGGCGATGTAGCGGGTGTCGTTCAGATTCCGCTCCACGAACTTCTCTTGCCGTTCGGCGAAAGTCTGCATCAACAGGTTCCGCTTTTTGAACCCCTTGATGCGAAGGCCCCGGACCCGGGCCTCGAAGGTCTCCCACCACTGTGGGTCGCTTTCGCCCTTCCATTCCCAAGGCGTTCTCTGGCCCTTCTCTTGGTTCGCCTCGACGTAGCAGAGCACCTGATTGTGGAAAGAATTGTCCTGACTGCGACTGCGCGGCAGCACATGATCGATCTGCACCTCGTTGTACTTCGCAAGAAGCCGCTGCCCCGGGATCGGCCGGTCGGTGTAGATGCAGCGGCCCTGCTGCTCGCGCAGCAGCTCATAGCGGCGGAGATCTTCGTCGCTCGGATCTTCCGACAGGTCCAAGCGATCCTTCATATCTTGACGCGCCCTGTTCTTCGCCAGCTGCCGTCGCTCGAGCCCTTTGGCGATCTCTTGTCGTTCCTGCGCCGACTTCCCTACATTGCGTGCCATTTCGACGACGATTCGCCCGGGTCGGGCCACGAAATGATGGATCAGGGTCTCGACCTGCTTGATCGCCTCGCGCAGGCTGCGCTGCACGACCGGGTTTTCGATCTCTTCGATGTCGAGGTCTGGCGTTTCACTGTGAACGTAGCCTGCAGCCTTTGCCGCGGCTGCGTAGGTAGCACCCTCGAGAAGGCTGGGTATCATCGCACGCACTGCCTTGCCGGATAGATGTCCCGCACCTTTGAACCTTGCGAAGTCACCGCGATCGAGTGCTTCACCGAGCGATTTTTCGACCCCCTCGGGCAGCTCGCCGAGCGTCTCGATCCCCTGCCGAATCCGATCCTTGTCGTCACGAAAGGCAATCACCGCAGCGATCCGATCGAGGAGTTGATCCCGAATTGCGTTCCAGCGAGGCTCGCCGAGAGCGCGATAGAGGCAATGGGTACCGGCAGCCGCCCCCTCCTTCCGGCCGGGGCCGGACAGGTCTTCCCCGGGTTTGAAAATTCCGACAACGACCGTGCCTTTCGGAAGATCGAGCTGCTCAAGCAGCGCTTTCCAGGTAATCGTCTTGCTGGCGAGCCCGAACACAGCATCCAGTTTTTGCAGTTCGGCTGGCTGCAAGGGGCGCGGCGGCCTGTTCGGCTCCTTCAGCTTGACCGTGTTCAGCCGGGTGAGAAAGCGAAAGCGCTCGAAGGACGTGCGTGCCGGGGTGCACGACGTTCCGTCGGCTCGAAAGGACAGAAGCCGACCGAGTCTTCACTGTCCGGCAGTAGCTCTTGAAAGGAAAGAAGGTGCAGATAGGCGGCTTCGAAGTCTGCAGTAAGCTTCGCGCATCCAAGCGTGCGCTGAACCCCAAGGATGAGGCGCGCCTCCTGCAAGATACCGTCTCGCGCCACACTGGCCTTGTAGGCGCCGTCCCGATTGCGCTTGCCGTCGCGGAACCGCTCCGACTTTACCAGCAGTTCGCCTATGCTGCGGTAAAGCGCGCGATCTGCTGCCATCAGTTCACGGTTGGCGGTAATTGCACTCAGCAAACGCCCTTCCTCGCCACCCTCCTCGGGGCTTTCGGCCGACTTTCTCGTCGACTTGAAGCCACGATGCTTGGCGAGATGAACGAGTGCTGCAGCAAGGGCCGCGTCTTCGAGGCGCCGATCCAGCCCGGCTATTCGCGCTTGCCAGGGATCGCCCGCAGGTGGTGGAAAGCCGGCATCGGCCAAGAGGCGGCGCACATCTTCCATGCGCTTCGCACGGCGCCGGGTCGTACGCCGTCCCAGCCGCTTATCGCGTCGCGTCTTGTTCTTGAGTTCCCTGCCGCTGCGCGCCGTGACTTCCGAGGCCTCAAAACAGCGGCTACCGAGGAAGGCGATCGAAGGCGGGTCCTCATGGCGAACCACCGCCGACCCGGTCGATGCAATCCCGACATCGATGCCCAACACCAATGTTTCGTCGATCGGATAGCGCTGAGCCATCCGACAAAGGCGGTTCGCCACACGCTCTGCCATGCCTGCAACCCTTCATTGCTCACAATTCAACTTTTTCAGATTGACGCGTTTACGAGCTGGAGGCAGGACCGCCCGCATTAGGGAAATCGGCAGGGAAACCAAGATAAGAAGATTTTCCTTCTGAGGAGATCCCCCCGTCGAACTCGGTCGACGGGGGGATCTCTCTTCATCGTGGGAAGCGACCCGGAGACCGCCCGCCCCCGGTCCAGGTCACGTCAGGCAGCCCGATGCCCGCGGGCGCCGACCACGGCCTCCAGGGAGGCCTCGATCACGTCCAGAGCTTCGTCCAGCTGCTCCATCGGGATGGTCAGCGGCGAGAGCAGGCGCACCACGTTGCCCCCGGTGCCGCAGGAGAGCAGCAGGACACCGCGCGCTTCGGCCTCGGCCAGAAGCTCCGCCGTCAAGGCCGCATCGGGGTTCTTCGAGCCGCGATCGCTCACCAGCTCGAACCCCACCATCGCGCCCAAACCGCGGACGTCGCCGAGGCACTCCATGCCCTGGCGCTGGGCGATGCTCTCCAGGCGATCGGTCATCCTTTGGCCGATTGCGACGGCGCGCGCGCAGAGATCCTCCTCCTCGATCACGTCGAGCACGGCATTGGCGGCCGCGACCGAGAGCGGCGGGCCTGCATAGGTGCCGCCCAGGCCGCCGGGATTGGCCGCATCGATCACCTCGGCACGACCGGTCACGGCCGACAGCGGGAAACCGCCGCCCAGACCCTTGGCCATGGTCACCAAGTCGGGCACCACCCCGGAATGCTCGAAGGCGAACATCTTGCCGGTGCGGGCAATGCCGGCCTGGATCTCGTCGGCGATCAGCAAAATCCCATGCTGGTCGGCGATCTCGCGCAGACCCTGCAGGAACGCCACCGGTGCTACATTGAAGCCACCCTCGCCCTGCACCGGCTCGACGATGAAGGCGGCGATGCGCTCGGGATCGACGGTGGAGGTCAGGATGCGCTTCAGCTCGTCCAGCGCGTACTCGACGGAGATGCCGTGGAACGCATGCGGGAAGGGGGCATGGATCACCTCGGCCGGCATCGCGCCGAAGCCCTTCTTGTAGGGCACCAGCTTGCCGGTCAGCGCCATGCCCATCAGGGTGCGGCCGTGAAAGGCGCCGTAGAAGGAGATGATGCCGGAGCGGCCGGTGTAGGCACGCGCCAGCTTGATCGCGTTCTCCACCGCCTCGACGCCGGTGGTCGCCATCATCGACTTCTTCGGGAAATCGCCCGGCGCGATCTCGTTCAGACGCTCGGCCAGGCGAATATAGCCCTCGTAGGGGGCGACGTGAAAGCAGGTGTGGGTGAACTGCTGGCTCTGCTGGGCCACGGCCTGCATCACCTTGGGATGGCGATGGCCGGTGTTCACCACCGCGATGCCGGCCGCCAGATCGATGTAGCGCTTGCCGTCCACATCCCAGATCTCGGAGTTCTCGGCCTTTTCCGCATAGATCTTGCGGGTCGCAACGCCCTTGGCGACGGCGGCTCGGTGCCGCGCAATCAGATCCTCGCTCGCGCTCATGGCACGCCCTTTCCTGCTATAGAAGATGCACGGCGACTCACATACGCCTGGACAAGATCCTGAGCAACGGGAATATGGGGGCTGCGAACTGGAAACCTGGAGGAGAAGGCCCCTTGCCGGGAGAATTCGATGTCGGCGCGCGTCTGCGCGAAGCAAGGCAGATCGCCGGTCTCACACAGCGCCAACTGGCCGAGCGCGCCGGCGTTCCGCATAGCCAGATCTCCATGGTGAAGCAGAATCACAGCAGCCCCTCGGTCGCCTCCCTGTGCAAAATCCTGGGCGGCGTGCCCATGACCATGGCGGCATTCTTCGAACCCGATCGGGGTCTTGGCGCGCGCATCTTCTTTTCCCCGGAGAAGCTGTTGGACCTGACCTCCCGGCTCTCGCCGGGGACGACGGCAGGGTCATCATGCGCCAAGTCGGCGATGCCCGAATGCACGATCTGCAAAGCCTGTCAGGAACGCTACGAGCCCGGCGCCGACACCGGCCCCTCAATGCTGGAACATGCCAGCCATGAGGGCAGCATCGTGATCGCCGGGGAAATCGAGTTGACGGTGGGCAGCCAGGTCCGTTTGCTACGCAGCGGCGGTGCCTACCTCTTCGACAGTCGCCGGCCGCACCGCTTCCGCAATCGCAGCGACCGGCCGGCCGAGCTCGTCTCGGCCTGCACGCCGCCCTATCTCTAGCGTCCAACGGACGGACGCAATTCGGAGGAGAAGGATGTCCAACCCCGGCGCCCCCTTGCGCGCAGTCGAACTGGTCACGCAGTCGTTTCGTATATTGCGGGTGAACTGGCGTGCCTGGCTCGTCGCGCTCGCCATTCCCAGTATCATCGATGTGCTGGTGCAGGCTGCCTTCGTGCAGAAGGTCGAGACCCTGAAACAGCGATCGGCAGATACCGACACTGTCTTGGAGAGCCTCAGCGGCGAGGAGAACCTCCTGCGCCTTTTGGCCATGCTCCTGGTCAACGTCATCGCCCTGACCCTCTTCGCCGTCTCCTGGCACCGCCTGACACTTCTGGGCGAGAAGCCGCGCATCCTGCCGCGGGTCGGTTCGGAGCATATGCGTTTCGCCACGCTGTCGCTGGTCTTGATATTCGTTACCACCCTCATCACGCTGTCGGGTGTCGGTATCGCCGCCAGCGGCGCGGTGGGAATTGCCGCCTTGCTGGCCGTCATCGCCGTGGTCGTGGTCTACCTGCGGCTCTCCATGATGTTTCCCGCCGCCGCCATCGATGCGCCGAGCAGCATGGCCGCCTCCTGGGCCATGACGAAGGGCTCGGCCCTGACGCTGTTCTGGGCCGTCGTCCTCGGCACCATTCCGATGATCCTGATTTCGCTGATCGTACTCTCCCTGGCCGGGATCGTCATCTCCGCCATATTCCAGGGTGCGGCGCTGGGCGGCTGGCTCTATCTCGGCGTGAATGCGATCCTGAGCTACCTGTCCTGGGGTGTCGTGGTGGGCATCGTGTCTTTGGCCTACCTGCAGCTCAACGGGCCGGTTCACGGCGCTGGGCGTCAAGGGGCTGGGCATCAAGGGGCTGGCCATGGCGCTTGAGACCAAGATCTGCGGATTGAAGGACCCGACGACACTTGCGGCTGCGGTGGCCGGCGGTGCGGCCTTCGTCGGCTTCAATTTCTACCCGCGGAGCCCGCGCGCGCTCTCGCCGGCCGAAGCAGCGAGCCTGGCCCGGCAGGTTCCAGACGGTGTCGGACGGGTGGCCGTGATCGTCGACCCGAGCGACGATCGGCTGGCAGAGCTGCTGCGACAGGTGCCGCTCGACATGATCCAGTTGCACGGCTGCGAGACGCCCAAGCGCGTGGCCGAGATCCGCGCGCGCTTCGGCAAGCCGGTGATGAAGGCCGTTGGGATCGCCACCCGCGAAGACCTGGAGGCGGCTCGCGGTTACGAGCCGGTCGCCGAGCGCCTGCTGTTCGACGCCAAGCCGCCCAGGTCGATGAAAAACGTGCTGCCGGGCGGCAATGCGCTCGCCTTCGACTGGCGGATCCTGGCCCGCCGGCGCTGGTCGCGCCCCTGGATGCTGGCCGGTGCGCTCAAGCCCGCGAACCTGGCCGCGGCAGTGGAAACATCGGGCGCCCGTGCGGTCGACGTCTCCTCTGGCGTCGAACGCAGCCCCGGTGAGAAGGACCCGGCTCTGATCCAGGCCTTCCTGGAGCGGGCCCGCAGCCTCTAGAGCGGTTCAGGTGCCCCACGGGATCCACACTGCACCTCTCCTGGATCACGATTGCTGAGGTTTCCAGAGAGCGGCGGCAGATCTCGGTCGATGGCGTATCCGATTTCGGGGTCGGTCGAAGCCGATGCGGAACCAGGATGTGGCGAGATAGCCGTGAGATTTCGTTTTGCGGCGAAGCGCAGGGGCAGTCCGAGCGCCTCATCGAGCGTGGTCGGGCGGCCATGACGGTTTTCAGGGTGGGGCCGATGCGGCGTTTGCAGAGCGAGGCCTTCAAGGAGAACTTCTGGCCGTTGTCGCGTTCGACGGTCATGGTTTCCTTCACGCGCAGCGCGAAAGGGATGTCGTTCTTCAGGAGACATTCGATCCGGTCTGCGCCGATGAAATCACGGTCGCCGAGCGGTGTTTTGACCGGGGAAGCGCCAAACAGGGCAAGGTAGCGCTGCATCGAGGCGATGCGCTCTGCGCCATTGCTTGTCCCGGCCTTGTCCAGAACCGTCCACAGCAGGGGGATACGCAGGCGCTTGGCGACCACGGCCAGCATGAGGATGTTTACATCCTTGCGCCCGATCTTCCGGTTGGTGCGGTCGAGGCACAGCAACCCGGGGCCCCGCAGGCCGAGAAGCTGCACCGCCAGAGGCGCCGACCGGTCGGAGCGCAAGGGGATATATTGAAAGAAGCGCTGCAGGCGCCGGTCGCCCGGCGACACCTGAACGGGTCCCGGAAACTGGCGCGAATCGACGGTCCGGGCGTTCACCCTGCCGATCGACAAGAAGGCCAGGGTTTTTCGATCCGGCTCTTGCACGACGCCAGGTGCGACGATAGTGTGGGTGTGCGGATGACGGTCGGCTGCATCGGAAGGTCCCTTCTTGCGAGAAGAGACTCTTCCCTCTCAGCACACCGCATCCGCCCC
The DNA here is from genome assembly GCA_965202755.1 of Rhodospirillales bacterium. Lineage (GTDB taxonomy): Bacteria > Pseudomonadota > Alphaproteobacteria > Kiloniellales > JACOMY01 > JACOMY01. Next base: position 118,030 of record CBDBCL010000017.1, read on the forward strand.
CGCCTTACTGTCGTGTCGTGTGACGCTTTCGCGGGAATGACGAGTAAATCACTGAAAAAATGTGATTCTTTTTGAATTAGGCACTAAGCCGCGCGGAAACTCAAAAAGAGATTGTTGGCCGGCATCCGCAGGCGCTCTTCGGCGGCCAAGCCGAGCCTTGCCGCCAAGCCCTCCAAATCTTCGACCCGCCGCAGGCCCCAAGCCGGATCCTGTGCTCCGAGGCTGCGATCGAAGGAGAGGTTCGAAGGCGCCGGCTGGACCCCCTCTTCGAAAAAGGGGCCGTAGAGATGGAAACGCGCAGATTTGGGAAGCAGAGCCGCCACCCCGGCGAAGAGCCCTTCGGTAACCCTCCAGGGCGCAATATGCGTGACATTGACGGCAACGGCCGCATCTGGCCGAACCGTGACCGCCTGCCACCAACGCTCCACCGCCAAGTCTAAAGCGAGGGGCTCACGCAGGTTGGCCAAGGCCGCATCCGCGCGCCATGCCGTAATCGAAGCCAGAGCCAGAGGATCGGCATCGCTCGGCTGCCAGTCGAGATGCGGGAAGCGCTCGGCAAAGGCGGCGGCATGCTGACCGGGGCCGCTGGCCAGCTCCAACACCAAACCCTGCGCCGGCAATCGAGGCGCCAAGGCCTCGATCAAAGGCTGCGTGTTTCGTACTGCCGCCGATGAGGAGAGTTTCGAGTCCATGCCCTCACTCCTGCTCTTGACCCAGCGAAGGAGTGCCCTCCTCCACCGCTCAAGGTGACCCAGGCCACGCCGGTCCGCAAGCGAGCCGACAGGAAAGCGGTTCGACCTCACTCGCTTGCGCATTGACCGCTTGGGCCACCGGAACGAATACTGAGCGGGAAGGATCGCCCTCGACAGCGAGGGGGCTGGGGCACGATGACGTCGGATTGAATCGATCCGACGTCTGAACGCAGTCTATGACATTGAGAAGGAGAGCAGGTTTAACCGGTCAGGTGAGTCCACCCGATCACGACTTGCTCCAAGGGAGGAAATGAGAATCCGATGACGACCTATTACACTGAGGATCACGAGTGGATCACCATCGGCATCACCGCTCACGCAGCGGAACTGTTGGGCGAGGTGGTCTTCGTCGAGCTGAAAGATGCGGGTGACGACTTCGAGAAGGGTGACGACATCGGCGTGATCGAAAGCGTAAAGGCCGCCAGTGAACTCTATGCACCGGTCACCGGCGCCATTGTCGAGGCCAACACCGCCGTCGTCGATGCCCCCAACATGCTGAACGAGGGACCGGAGACCTCGGCCTGGCTCTACAGGATTTCCATCGCCGACAGCAGCGAGCTGGGCGCGTTGATGGATGCCGAAGCCTACCGGACTTCCATCGCCTGAGACCCTTTCGACGGATGCCGCGGCGGGCAGAGTCGCGGTGCCTGATCGTGCAACGCCGAGCGCAGTTTCTGCGTGTGCGCGTCGTCTCCGCTATCGGGAGTAAGCGCCATGACATTCTCGCTGACCGACTATCTTCCCTATGACTTCGCCAACCGCCGCCACGTCGGCCCCTCGCCAGAGGAAATGGACGAGATGCTCCGGTTACTTGGCGTCTCCAGCCTGGATCACTTGATCGAGGAGACCCTACCCGAGGACATCCGCCGCGGCGAACGGCTGGACTAGGGTCGACCGCTGTCCGAGCGCGAAATGCTCTATCGCATCCGCAAGGTGGCGCAGAAAAATCGGGTCCTGACCTCGCTGATCGGTCAGGGCTACTACGCGACCATGACGCCGCCGGTGATTCAGCGGAACATCTTCGAGAATCCGGCCTGGTACACGGCCTACACGCCCTATCAGCCGGAAATCAGCCAGGGCCGCCTCGAGGCACTTTTGAACTTCCAGACCATGGTCGGCGACCTGACCGGCCTGGAAATCGCCAATGCCTCCTTGTTGGACGAGGCGACGGCGGCGGCCGAAGCGATGGCCATGGCGCATCGGGTGTCCAAGTCGAAACGACAATGCTTCTTCATCGACGACAATTGCCACCCGCAGAACATCGCGGTGATGCAGACCAGGGCCGAGCCGCTTGGAATCGAGACCCTGATCGGCGATCCCGACAGCGATCTCAAAGCGGACGAGGTCTTTGGCGCCATCTTCCAGTATCCCGGCACCTACGGTCATGTTGTGGACCGCAGCGCGCTCATCGCCGAACTGCACGCCAACAAAGCCATCGCCGTGATGATCGCCGACCCTCTGGCTTTGGCGCTGCTGAAGCCGCCCGGCGAAATGGGTGCCGATATCGCCGTCGGTTCGACCCAGCGATTCGGCGTACCGGTCGGCTACGGCGGACCGCATGCCGCTTACATGGCGACCAAAGATGCGCATAAGCGTTCCATGCCCGGCCGTATCGTCGGTGTCTCCATCGATGCACGTGGCAACAAGGCCTATCGCCTGGCCCTGCAGACCCGCGAGCAGCATATTCGCCGCGAGAAGGCCACCTCCAATGTCTGCACCGCGCAGGCCCTGCTGGCAGTCATGACCTCCATGTATGCCGTCTTCCACGGCCCAGCCGGCATCAAGGCGATCGCGCAGCGCATCCACCGCAAGACCGTCCGCCTGGCCAAGGGCTTGGAAGATCTGGGCTTCACCGTCGAGCCCAAGGCCTTCTTCGACACCGTTACGATCGAGGTCGGCGCCCTGCAGGGCGTGATCCTGCAGGGCGCGGTCGAGAACGGCGTCAACCTTCGCAGAATCGGGGCAAACCGTGTCGGCATCAGCCTCGACGAAAAGACCCGCCCGGCCACCTTGGAAGCAGTCTGGGCTGCCTTCGGCGGTGAGATCGAGGACGAGATTTCCCAGGACTACCGGCTGCCGAACGAGGTCTTGCGCGACAGCCCCTACCTCACCCACCCGATCTTTCACATGAACCGGGCGGAAGCGGAGATGACCCGCTACATGCGCCGCTTGGCCGACCGCGATTTGGCCTTGGATCGGGCGATGATCCCGCTCGACTCCTGCACCATGAAGCTGAATGCCACGGCCGAGATGCTGCCGGTCTCCTGGCGGGAGTTCGCCCACATCCATCCCTTCGCGCCGGCCGATCAGGTCCGCGGCTACAGCGAGCTGATTCCGACCCTCTCGGACAAGCTTTGCCAGATCACCGGCTAGGACGCGATCTCCATGCAGCCCAATTCGGGCGCGCAGGGGGAATATGCGGGCTTGATGACGATCCGGGCCTATCACCGCGCACGCGGCGATCACCATCGCGACGTCTGCCTCATTCCCACCTCGGCGCACGGCACCAACCCGGCCTCGGCCCAGATGGCAGGCATGAAGGTCGTGGTGGTGAAGTCGGCCGCCAACGGCGACATCGACGTCGCCGACTTCCGCGCCAAGGCAGAGGCAAACGGCGACCGCCTGGCTGCCTGCATGATCACCTACCCCTCGACGCACGGGGTCTTCGAGGACACGGTGCGCGAGGTCTGCGCCGTAACCCACGAGCGCGGCGGTCAAGTCTATCTGGACGGCGCCAACATGAGCGCCATGGTCGGCCTGGTAGAGCCCGGTAAGATCGGTGCCGATGTCAGCCATCTGAACCTGCACAAGACCTTCTGCATTCCGCACGGCGGCGGTGGGCCAGGGATGGGTCCGATCGGCGTTCGCGCGCACCTGGCACCCTATCTTCCCGGTCATCCGGAGACCGACGGCCGTTCCGGCGCCGTCTCGGCCGCACCCTATGGCTCGCCCTCGATCTTGCCGATCTCCTGGGCCTATTGCCTCTTGATGGGCGGCAGCGGCCTCACACAAGCGACCAGGATCGCCATCCTCAACGCCAACTACATAGCCAAGCGCCTCGAGGGTGCCTATCCGGTGCTCTACAAAGCGGCCAGCGGTCGGGTCGCGCATGAGTGCATCATCGACACCCGCCCGCTCGCCGAGACCGTGGGCGTGACCGTCGACGACGTCGCCAAACGCCTGGTCGACAGCGGCTTCCATGCACCGACCATGAGTTGGCCGGTGGCCGGAACCCTGATGGTCGAGCCTACGGAATCGGAACCCAAGGCCGAACTGGACCGCTTCTGCGAGGCCATGCTGGCGATCCGAAGAGAGGCTAGCGACATCGAAGAGGGGCGGATCGACCCTGACAACAACCCCCTGAAGAATGCGCCCCACACGGTCGAGGATCTGGTCGGCGAGTGGGATCGTCCCCACAGCCGCGAGCAGGCCTGCTTCCCGCCCGGTGCCTTTCGCGTCGATAAGTACTGGCCACCGGTGAATCGGGTGGACAATGCCTACGGAGATCGGCATTTGGTTTGTTCCTGCCCCCCCCCTTGAAGGACTACGCTGAGGCAGCGGAGTAGATTTGGGGAGGCCAACCAACGCCGGCCGGGACCGGCGGTCGAAGAAGGAGCGGTCACGTGTTCTTAAGTGTGTTCGACGTCTTCAAGATCGGTGTGGGCCCCTCCTCCTCGCACACCATGGGCCCGATGAGTGCCGGCAAGCGCTTCATCGAAATGCTGCGCTCGGGCGAAGCGCGGATCGAAGGCTCGGGTGAACCGGCACATCTGCGGGCAACGCTTTACGGGTCGCTTGCCTTTACCGGCAAAGGGCACGCATCCGACCGTGCCGTCATCCTGGGCCTGCTCGGCATCGCCCCAGCCGAACTGGACCCCGATCGCGCCGAAGCGGGTCTGGCGCGCTTGGCCGACGAGAAACGCCTGCAGCATGCCGGATTGCCGGAGCTGGCCTTCGATCCCGAGAGCGATATCGTCTTCAACTACGACGGCCCCTTGCCCGGCCATGCCAACGGCATGATCCTGGAGGCACTTGACGCCAAGGGTGGCCTGGTCCTGCGCGAGGTCTTCTACTCCATCGGCGGTGGCTTCATCGTCACTGAAGAAGAGCTGGAGGCGAGCAAGCGAAACTTTGGCAAGGAAGCGGCGGTCGACTGTCCCTACCCCTTCTCCACGGCGGCACAGATGCTGCAATTCTGCCGCCAGAACGGAAAATCCATTGCCGAGATCAAGCGTGAGAACGAGCTGGCGGTGCGCAGCGAGGAAGATCTGGATCAGGGGCTGAAGGCGATCTGGCGCGCCATGGATTCCTGTATGAAGCGCGGTCTGGGAGGCAGCGGAATCCTGCCCGGCGGCCTCAAAGTGCGCCGTCGTGCGGGCGCCATCTACAAGGCGCTACGGGAGGAGAGCGGCCGCAACGACAGCCAGCCGCACGTCGTGAACGACTGGATCTCGGTCTATGCCATGGCGGTGAATGAGGAGAACGCCGCCGGCGGCCGCGTGGTGACCTCACCGACCAATGGTGCAGCTGGGGTGGTCCCCGCCGTTCTGCGCTATTATCTGGATCACTGCGTTGCCGAGCGCAAAGACCGGATCGATCGTTTCCTCCTGACTGCCGCGGCGATCGGCGGGCTCATCAAGCACAATGCCTCGATTTCCGGAGCCGAGGTTGGTTGTCAGGGCGAAGTCGGCTCGGCATCGGCAATGGCCGCCGCCGGGCTCTGCTCGGTCCTTGGCGGCACGCCCGAGCAGGTGGAGAACGCAGCCGAAATCGCTCTGGAGCACCACCTCGGCATGACCTGCGATCCGGCCGGCGGCCTGGTGCAGGTGCCCTGCATCGAACGCAACGGGATGGGTGCGATCAAGGCTGTGGCGGCGGCCTCCTTGGCGCTGCGCGGCGACGGCACCCACTTCATGCCACTCGACAACTGTGTCGAGACCATGCGCCAGACCGGCCTGGAGATGAGCGAGAAGTACAAGGAGACCAGCCTGGGCGGTCTCGCCGTCAATTTGCCGGAGTGCTGATCGGCCAAGGTCATCGCACCCGGCCCTGTCACATGCCATGAGGGACGCCGCGTTTCGGGGACAGTGAACAGGAATCCTCGTTAGATGCAGCGGGAGAGCACCACGTGCAGATGAGACAGGCCACAGCTTGGCTTCGTTGGGCCATCTTGGCCGTTTTCCTTGGTTTGATCGGCGGAGGCGCCAGTCTGGCTCAAGAGAGCGGGGCTCCAATGCCAGCCGCCGAAGCGCAGCTCCTTGCGGATATGCTGCGCGATCAGGCGACCCGAGCTGCCTTGATCGCGCAATTGGAAAAGATCGCCAAGCAGGCAGAGACACCTCAAAGCGAGACCACTGCGGAAAGCGAGTCTTCGGCAGAGAGCACGCCTTCGGAGACAAGCGAAAGCTCGGCGAAGCCGGAAAGTACAGCACCGATCGAGCCGACCTCCATCGTCTTGAAGATCGCCAAATTCACGCAAGAGGCGGCCGAAATCATCGCCGAGGAAGCGGCCGCCTTCTGGCAAGGCCTCCTGAAGGCACCGGCCAGGTTCTCTGCGCTCGGCAGTCTCGACGCTGAAGTCTTGACGAACGCCTTCTGGGACCTGGCCTTGGTCATCGCCGTCACTCTGGTCGTGTTCTTGGGCTTGCGAATCCTGGCCCGCGGGCTGGACCGGACATTAGGTCAGCTGGCCAGCGAGACCGGTTTCCTGAAAACCGGATTCCTGATCGTCGCCAGCATCGCTGTCGACGCCCTGGTGGTCGCGTTGGCCTGGGCCTCGGGCTATCTCCTGATCCTCATGGCGTTTGGTACCTATGGTTCGATCGAGGTCCGCCAGACCCTCTATCTCAACGCTTTTTTGATCATGGAATTGATCCGCGTCGCCCTCCGTGCCCTGCTATCGCCCGCCACCGGCCAGCTACGCCTGGTTCCCATTCCAGACCACGGGGCGAAAATACTCTCGACCTGGCTCAGCGTGGTGATCGCCATCGTCGGCTACGGCAACCTGCTGGCGGTCCCCATCATCAAGTCAAACGTCTCCTATTTTGCCGGTCGCAGTGTATCGGCGCTCATCGCGCTGATCGCGCTCGCCATTCTCTCCACTCTGGTGATCGCCAATCGGCGGCGTGTCTCTGATTGGTTGCATCAAGCCTTGAATCTGCAAGATAAACATCGCCTCTTGCGCCTGCTGGCGCGAACCTGGGCCGTGCCTTTCCTGATCTACATGGCCGTGCTGTGTGCCATGGTGATCACCAACCCCGGCGGCTCCTTCCTTCCCGTCATCATCGCATCGGGCAAGATCCTGGTGGCCGTCATCGTCGGCGCCATGGTGGCGACTGCCCTGAAGCGCTCTACCGCGAAGGGCGTCCACCTGCCCGAAACCGTCACCCATCGCCTGCCGATGCTCGAGAGCCGGCTCAACACCTTCATACCCAAGATCCTGTTCATCGTTCGCTACCTGATCTTGATCGCGGTCTTTGCCTTTGCCGTACACACGATCGAATTGATGGACGTTCGGGCCTGGCTCAGCAGCAACATCGGGGCCTCGCTCACCTCGAAACTGATCGGCGCCGGCTTCATCGTGCTGGGCTGCTTTGCGGTCTGGCTGGGCGCCTCCTCCTGGGTCGACTACCGCTTGAACCCCTTCCTGGGTCGTCCGCCGACGGCGCGCGAGATCACGCTTCTCACCCTGGCGCGCAACGCCTTCACCGCGGTACTGATCGTCTTGGCCGTGATGTTCAGCCTCTCGGAAATCGGCATCGACATCGCGCCTCTGCTGGCCTCGGCCGGAGTCTTGGGTTTGGCCATCGGCTTCGGCGCGCAGAAGCTGGTGCAGGATGTCATCACCGGCGTCTTCATCCAGTTCGAGAACGCCATGAACGTGGGCGACGTGGTTACCGTCGGCGGCACGACGGGTACGATCGAGCGGCTGACGATCCGATCGGTCAGCCTGCGCGATCTGGACGGCGTCTTCCACATCGTGCCCTTCTCTTCGATCGACATGGTGTCCAACTACATGCGCGGTTTCGCCTACCACGTCGCCAACATGGGGATCGCCTACCGCGAGAGCGTCGACGAGACCAAAGAAGCCATGCACGAGGCCTTCGCCGAGTTGGTCTCCGATCCGACTTGGCGCGGCCAGATCATGGGCGATCTGGAGTGGTTCGGGCTGACCTCCTTCGACGACAGCGCCGTGGTGGTCCGCGCCAGAATCAAATGCAAGCCCGGCAACCAGTGGGCCGTCGGCCGCGCCTACAACGAGATCATGAAGCGCGTCTTCGATGCCCGCAGCATCGAGATCCCCTTCCCTCACCAGACGCTCTATTTCGGCGAAGACAAAGAAGGCAAGGCGCCGCCGCTACATATGGCCGTCTCCAGGGAGAAGGCACGCAAGCAGAAAGACCGCGACAAGACCGAAGCGCCGAGCGAAGACGGCACCGCACTCTCGGAGCCCACTCAAGACGCTCCCAACGAAGAGAGCGATCGAAGCTAAATCGTTCGGAACATCAACGCCGCGTTGACGCCGCCAAAACCGAAGCCGTTGCAGAGGGCTGCACTGAGCTGACGGGCGCGCGCCTTCAAGGGCACGAAATCCAGATCCTCGGCCCCCTCGTCGGGATTATGCAGATTCAGGGTCGGCGGCATGATTCCGCTACGCAAGGCCATGGCGGTGAAAACCGCCTCGACACCGCCGGCCGCGCCCAGGAGGTGGCCGATCGCCGACTTGGTCGAGGAAATGGCCACATCCTTCAAGCGCACACCGAAGAGCGCACGCAAGGCTGCGATTTCGCCCTTGTCGCCGACCGGAGTCGAGGTCGCATGCGCATTGACATAGCCGATCTCGCTGCCGTCGCTGCCGGCCATGCCAAGACAGCTGCGCATGGCACGCGCCGCACCCGAGCCGTCTTCCGGCCCGGCGGTCAGGTGATAGGCATCGGCCGAGGTGCCGTAGCCGGCGACTTCAACCAAGGGGGTCGCGCCACGCGCCAGGGCATGATTCAGGGTTTCCAGGACCACCAGACCGGCGCCCTCGCCCATGACGAAGCCGTCGCGATCGCGGTCAAAGGGGCGCGAGGCCTCCTGGGGTGAATCGTTTCTGGTCGAAAGCGCCCGCGCCGCGGCAAAGCCGCCGATCGCCAGGCGGTCGATGCAGGCTTCGGCTCCGCCGGCCAGGACCACGTCGGTCTCGCCCGAAATCAACATGCGCATGCCGTCGCCGATGGCCTGAAGGCCTGCCGCACAGGCAGTGACCGGTGTTCCGATAGGCCCGCGAAAGCCGTAGCGGATGGAGACGTTTCCGGCCGCAAGATTGGCCAGAAAGACTGGCACGACGAAGGGCGAAAGGCGCCGATAGCCGCGCTCGTCCAGCACCACCTTGCTCTCGGTGATGGTCGGAAAGCCGCCGATACCGGTGGCGATAACGGTGGCCGAGCGCGCCTTCTGCTCGTCGCTCTCCGCCTTCCAGCCGGACTGTTGCAAGGCTTCTTCGGCGGCTGCCAGGGCATAGACGGTAAAGAGATCGACCTTTCGCCGCTCCTTCGGCGAGACCACGGAACCGACATCCAAACCGATCGGATCCTCGGCACGGTCCGGGACCAGGCCGGCGATCTGGGACGGCAGATCCTCAACCTCGATTCGCGTGTTGGGGCCGATGCCGGATTGGCCGTCGGTCAGCCGCTCCCAGACCTGGCTCACCCCGCAGCCCAGCGGCGAAACCATACCCATACCGGTAATCACGATGCGTTTCGACATGCGCTTTCCTTCCCGGAACCAAGATCAACCCAGTGTTTGGCCTGCGATCCGGTTCTCGGTCCCTGCCCCAAACGTTAGGCGACTAAGAGGAGATACCGCCCAACCATTCCGACCCCTCGAGCGTCACCCGAGCGATCTGCCCTACCCCAGACTTGCCGTTACTAGCCGATTTGACGGCCAGACGCGAGCATCCGATAGACGTCACTGCTCAGATTGCGTCTCCGGCAGAAGCAGCAGACAGCTCTGAGTTTCGCGCGCCTCCAATTGCCGATGCACGCGCGCTGCCTCGCCTAGCGGCAACTCAAGCCCGATGTGGACCCGCAGGCGGCCGCTTTCCAAGGCCGAAAACAAGTTTCCGCTCATTTGCGCGATTTCGGCGGTACTGCCGGCGTAGTGGGCATAGTTGGGACACGACAGCTTGGCCGACTTGGCCGCCAGAGAAGCCACGTCGAAGGGCTCGATAGCGCCGGCCGCCTGGCCGAAGGAGACGATGTGCCCCTTTAACGCCAAGACAGCGAAGGAACGCTTCAAGTTCTCGCGGCCGATGCCGTCGAACACCACCTCGACGCCGCGTCCTTCAGTGATCTGCATCACCCGTTCCACCAGGTCCTCGCCGCCGGTCACCACTTCGGCAGCCCCGGAGCGGCGGGCCAGACCGGCCTTTGCGGGATTGCCGACGGCGGCGATCACCCTGGCGCCCATGTTTCTCGCCCATTGGCAAAGCAGGTGCCCGGCGCCACCGGCAGCAGCATGGACCAGGACTGTCTCGCCGACCTGCAGAGGGTGTACGCGATGCAAGAGGAACTCCGCCGTCATGCCCTTCAGCAGCCCTGCCGCAGCGATGCGTGCATCGATTCCGTCGGGCAGAGGCACCAGCAGTTCGGCCGAGAGCGTGCGCACCGTGGCATAGGCACCAGGCGGCATACACCCATAGGCAACCCGGTCTCCAGCTGCGAAACCCCGAACGCCCGGCCCCACGTCGACGACATGACCGGCGGCCTCGACACCGGGAATGGCTCCGGCTTCGATCAGCGGGAAACAACCTGTTCGGCAATAGACATCGATGAAGTTGACCCCTATGGCCTCCTGCCGCAGACGGATTTCGCCAGGACCAGGCGGCGGCGCCTCTAGTTTCTGCCTGGTCAGGACTTCGGGACCGCCCAGTCTGGAGACGACGATGCCCTCTCCCGGCAAGGCCGCGCGGCCGACGACGGCCGGCGCTGCCGGCATCTCGCCCGGGCCCAGAATACGCGCCCGCTCGGCCACAGCGCCGTTGCCGGCGAAGTGGCGCCTGACGGCACGAAATCCGGCCTCGTAGATATCTCGTCCGACAAGCTGGGCCAGTTCTTCCTCCAGGCCCGGCGGCGTGCGGAAAGATCTGCACCACTCCCAGAAGGTGCTCTCACCGTCCGTCACCGTCTTCAGGCGCAGATGCGCAACGTAGTCGATCAAGGGTAGGGGCGCATCGAGGATGCAGTAGCTGTAACCCGGCTCGCTGTCGGAGAGCGCCAGCAACTGTTCGCGCAGGAGCGCGCCGTCCTGCAGGGCGAAGCGGCGCACCGCGCCGACCTCGTCACCCGCCCGACCGCCTTCGATCCGGCTTTCAGCAATGGCCGGATGCCAGTCCTCATGCCCATTGAAGTCACGCAACAAACGCCAGACTTCGGCCAAGGGTGCAGCAACGACGGTGGAGCGACACACCGAAACCACGAAGAATCCCCCTCTCTAAGACACTGTTCGAAACCGGTCATGCGATCGGTTTCTGTGCCGAAGGTCTCAAATTCAATCTTAAGACGCGAAACGCTCCTTCAGGGCATCGAAACCACCTTGAAACACGGCACCGCCGATGAACTCGACCAACTCCCGTTCGCGGGCCGGATCGCAGTCGAACTCGGCGGACCATTCGACGAAGGCGCGCGCGCCGTCGGTGATCGGTGTCACCTTGAGCGTGGCCAGGTAGTTCTCCACCCCCATCGGCGAGGAGAGGATCGCGTAGCTGCAGGTGTAGTCATAGTCCGAGAGCGTCAGCAGCCGTTCGCGGATGTTGCCGCCGTCTTGGGTGTTGAAGTTTCGTACCGCGCCCACCTTGTCAGCCGGCTTGCGATCCTCGATGCGGCTGTTGGCGATGGCCGGGTGCCAGTTCGGCAGACCGTTGAAATCACGGATCACCGACCAGACCCGCTCCGCCGAAGCCGGAATGACCGAGGAAACATAGACCTTGGGCATAGACCTAGCGCTCCTCTCCCTCGTCGGCCCCGGCAGAAGAGAGGGCCTTGGTCAGCTTGCCGACATCGCCCCCTTCGATGCCGATTTCACGCAAGAGCTCGTCCACCAGCGGCGCCTGGGCGCGATAGCGCAGCGCCGAGTTCACCACATCGTCGGCCAGCGACTGCCCGGCCCCGCCGCTTGATGCGCCGCCGCCGCTCTGGCCGCCCAATCCATCCACGTGCAGGATCTTGATTCCCTCGATGCGCTCCATCGGCTTCACGCTCTCGCGGATGATGGCGTCCAGCTTCTCGATCAAACGCAAACGCATCTCGCTGCCGCGACTTTCCGGCGTCAGCACGTTCGCCGCCTCGTTGGCCAAACGCTTGCCCTCGGCTTCGATCTCGTAGCGCAGCTTGGCCGCCAAGGCGCGGATCTTCTCGGCTTCGGCATCGGCTTCGGCGGCCATCCGGCTGGCTTCACTGCGATCGGCAGCGGCCGCCTTCTCGGCCTCGGCGGCGACCTGGATGGCGATGGCGGCGCGCTCGGCTTCCTGGCGCGCCTGAATGAGCTCGATGGCCTTGCGCCGCTCGGCAACTTCTCTGTCGCGCGCGGAGAAGACCTGCTCTTCGGCGGCCACCGCGTCCGCGCGGGCACGCTCGGCGTTGGCCTGCGCCTCGGACTGAGCCTTCGACTGCTCGGCAATGGCGATTGCGCGTTCCTGCTCCGCCAGTTCGAGTGCCTTGCGCCGCTCCACTTCGAGCCGCTGGGTGTCGCGCTCCCGCGAGATACGCTCTTCGTCGAGGGTGCGTTCCTGGGCGATTCGCGCCTTCTCGATCGCCAACTGCGAGGCGATCCGGGCTTCTTCGGTCTGACGCGCGCTGGCCGCCTGCTCGCGGGCGACGTCGGCCTGCTGGGCAGCCCGACGTGCCTCGACCTCACGCTGCTGTTCCAGGCGGGCATACTCACTGTCGCGGTCGATCTCCAGGGAGACCTTTTCGGCCTCCAGGTTTTTGTTGCGGATCTGGATCAGAGTGTCCTGTTCGATATCGTTGCGGATCTTCTTGCGTCGCTCGATCTCATCCGTCAGGCGGGTCAGGCCCTCGGCGTCGAAGGCATTGGAGGGATTGAAGAACTCCATGTTGGTCTGGTCCATACCGGTCAGCGAGACGCTCTCCAACTCCAAGCCGTTCTGCAGCAGATCGGCGGCAAGGGCCTGGCGCACCCGTTTCACATAGTCGCCGCGCTGCTCGTGCATCTCCTCCATGGTGCTTTCGGCCGCGACCGATCTCAAAGCATCGATGAATTTGCCTTCGACCAGTTCCTTCAGGCCGTCGGGCTGCAGGGTGCGCCGGCCCAGGGTACCGGCGGCCGTCGCCACGGCCTCGGGCTCGGCCTTCACCCGCACGTAGAACTCGGCCACCACGTCGACCCGCATACGGTTCTTGGTGATCAGGGCCGACTCGCGACCACGCCGCACTTCCAGGCGCAGGGTGTTCATGTTGACCGGCGTGATCTCGTGCACGATCGGCAGCACGAAGGCGCCGCCGTTCATCACCACCTTCTGCCCGCCCAGCCCGGTGCGCACGAAGGAGGTCTCCTTGGAGGAGCGGCGATAGAGGCGGTTCATGGCCCAGATGACCAAGGCCACGGCCAGGGCGATGAGGATAATCGCCAGTACGATCCACGCGACGGTTGCTCCCGACATGTCGTCTCTCCCGCTCTTGTTCTCCGGTCTAGCCTTTTGTTTAACAGGCAAATAGTCGTCGCAGGCGTTCCCGCCTGCTCGGGATTTGCCCTAGCCGCGACCGATTTCCTTGAAACGCTTCGTCTGCGCCATCAGTGCCTGCTCGGTCGGCAGACGCTCCATCGAGGAGGCGCCGTAGAAGCCGTGGATTTCCGGGCAATGCTTCAGCATGAATTCGACGTCCTCCGGCATGGCGATGGGACCGCCGTGCACCAACACCAGAACCTCGTCTCGTACGCGCTTGGCCGCCTGCGCCCAGGCCCCGACGGGCTCCACACAGTCATCCAGGGTGAGCGCGGTCTCGGCGCCGATGGCGCCGCCGGTGGTAAGCCCCATGTGGCAGACCACGATATCGGCGCCGGCCCGGGTCATGGTCTGAGCGTCAGCCTCGCTGAAGACGTAGGGAGTGGTCAGGAGATCTGCGCGATGCGCAGCCGCGATCATCTCGACCTCCAGGCCGTATCCCATGCCGGTCTCTTCCAGGTTGGCGCGAAAAGTGCCGTCGATCAGGCCCACGGTCGGGAAATTCTGCACGCCGGAGAATCCCAGCCGCACCAAGCGGTCCAGAAAGTGATCCAGGATCAGGAAGGGGTCAGTACCGTTCACCCCCGCCAAGACCGGGGTGTGCTTGGTCACCGGCAGCACCTCCGCGGCCATCTCGCAGACGATCTCGTTGGCATTGCCGTAGGCCAAAAGCCCGGCCAGCGAGCCGCGGCCGGCCATGCGATAGCGGCCGGAGTTGTAGATCACGATGAGGTCGATACCGCCGGCCTCCTCGCACCTGGCCGAGAGGCCGGTGCCGGCGCCGCCGCCGACGATGGGCTCGCCGCGCTTGGCCATCTCCTGGAAGCGCGTGAGCAGAGTTTGGCGATCGATCTTCGGCATGAGCCTCTCCTAGGGTCGCTCTTGCATCAACCCGCGGAACGCGGCCACCAGGGCGGCAGCGAAAGCCGGGTCGTTGATGTGATGCGGCAGGCGGATGACCTGACGTTCGGGTGTCTTCTGGAGATGTGCCTCCAGGGCCTCGAAGAGCGCGTGGTCCGCATCAGGGTCCCAGAAGGCCTGGCCGGGCGCATCCAGTCCCGACAATCCGCCCTCGGGGATCAGCACCCGCACAGGGCCCTCGCAGCGATTGAGTCGCTCGGCAATCCATTGGCCCATGACGGCATTCTCCTCCGCCGTGGTCCGCATCAGGGTCACCTGCGGATTATGGATGTGAAAGAGACGTCCCTGGTCCTTGGCCGGCACGCTGTCGCGGGCGCCGAAATTCACCATGTCGAGCGCGCCCAAAGAGCCGAC